>NZ_JBITJI010000004.1:0-740547 GCF_044459885.1 Nocardia sp. NPDC050175 | reverse complement strand
CACAACCAGCACGCCCAGCCCAAACGCGAGTTCGCCGTCAACTCCAAGATCCGGTTACCTGATTACCTACCGAAGGTTGCTTGACGAGGCACTAGCTTGCCCTGTTTCGTGTGGCCGCAGTGTCATTCGACCGACGTACAGACCAGTCGGCAAGATCTGCGTTACTATTCAGGTCTGCAATTTTCTGATCTGGGGGCAATATGGCCATCCCACTCGATGTTCACCTCTATGTGACACCGCGATGTAACCTATCGTGTCCGCACTGTTACTATGACGCGTTGGAACGCGGCCGCCAGCCAGATAATGTGTTGTCGCTGGCCGAGGTTTCGAGGGTGCTGAACGGACTTTGTGAACGCTTCGACGCGGACATTTCCCTCGAAGGCGGTGAACCGTTTATGCGTGCCGGCTTAGGCAAGATGCTTTCGACGCTCGATGCCGCTGTACTGAGTCGAATTACGGTTACCACCAACGGTACGGTGCGTATGCTGGCATCTACTACGGTGTTGGCCGCACTCGGTGACCTTCGAGTATCGATAGACGGCCACACCGACGACTTGCAGCAGGAGTTGCGGGGCGTCAACGTTGCTCCAGTTCTCGATACCTGCACGAAGCTGCGTTCGCAGGGGATCCCACATACGGTGCGTATGACGCTGTATCGCCGCAATATTCGGCGACTCGGCGAGATATTTGTCTGGGCGGAGGCGAATGAAGTTGCGCGATTGTCGCTGTTCGAGTACCAAGCGTCTGGTCGAGGAATAGGTCAGGATGCGTTGTTCAGCGCATCCGCGGAGGACGTTGATTGCTTGCTCGACGATTTCACCGCGCTTCCGCGCCCGGCAGGCCTGAAGGTGGTGACTCTCAATCTTGCTCGGCGCCGTATGGCCGCGGTGCAGGGTCGGGAGGGAGCGCTTGCGGAGGCGGGGATCAAGGTGCGCTGGCTTCCGGCGGTGGCGAACTGCACAGTCAACTACGACGGTACGGTTGGCATCAGTCCATGGAAAGTTACGGCGCACGGCGCGCCTGACATCTTCACCCACACGACAGCGCCGGACTTCTTCGACCAGCTGGAAGCGTCTGCGGTCAGCGGTGGTCTCAGCGACGACGGAGACTGCATCAGTCGCGTCCAGCTGCGGTGTGATCGATGAACGTGGATGTCGCTCCGGCTGGACGTAATTTGATGAGCGCGTTCAACATCGGAAACACGCCATTGATCAGGCTGCCGGACATCGCTGCTCGTGGAGCGGTGTGGCTCAAGGCCGAGTACACCAATCCTTTCGGTAGCGTGAAAGACCGGACCGCGGCCTACTTGCTGGCTTGGGCCGGTGCCGAAGTCGGAGACTGTGTGCGAGTCGTAGAGAGCACATCAGGCAATCTCGGTATCGCTCTTGCTCGTCTGGGCCGGCAGCTGAAGGTGCCGGTGACGCTGGTCATGGATGCTTCGCTGCCGAGTCGACGCATAGCGGATGTTCGCCGAACCGGTGCGGCGGTGCGCGTGGTCGAGCGGTGTCTGCCTGGCATGACTTTTCGGGAAAGCCGCATCGCGCTCGCCAAAGAACTAGGCAGTCAAACAGATTGGTTGTGGTTGAACCAATACGACAACGAGCAGGGCATGTACGCCCATGAACAGACCACTGGGCCGGAGATCTGGAAGGTGATGAACGGTGCCGTCGATGCCGTAGTCGCCTCGGTCGGTACGGGCGGCACACTGTGCGGGATCAGTGCGGCGTTGCGCGGCTACAGCCGCGCTCCGCTGATCGTGGGTGTCGAACCAGTGGGTTCCACCATCTCCGGCGGCGAGGAGGGCGACTACCTCCCGGCTGGGTCCGGCATGCGCGGAATGGGGGAAATTGTTGCGCGGCACCGTGATCTGGTGGACCTGTTTGCCAAAGTCCCTGATGGGATCGCGGCGGCCTGGACCCAACATCTACTGCACCGATTCGGGCTCGAGGTAGGCGCGACGACCGGTGCGGCGGTTTCGGTCGCAGCGATGCTGGCCGCAGAGTACGACGAGCAAGTTGTCGTGATCGCGCCTGACCGCGGACGCTCCTTTCATCCTGCGTTGCGAGCGTTGGCTACCAGTGGATTTCAGGTCGGCGATACCTCCCAGATCCAGATTGCGCCGTTCGGAATGTCCCAGTAACCAGTACGTTAGGAGCGCACGCTGATGACGTCGACGCCGGTATCCGCGACCGAACAGCGGGTCCTTTCGATCGTCCAGGACCGTTTCGATTGGAACCGTCACCCCACCCAGACCGCAGACCTCCGTAGCGATCTCGGGCTCGATTCCGTCCACTTGGTCGAGCTGCAGGTTGCCGTGGAGGAGCACTTTCACGTCGTATTCGATCCGTTCGACGAGCAGTTGGTCGAGGCATTTCAGACCACGGCCCATCTCGCGGCCTATATCGACTATCTCGCAGCCAAGGACAACTGATGTTGAGCGATACGAATCCCTTCCTGGGAGCGGTCATGAGGGCGATCCGGGTCGGTCGGCCAATCCTTCCCGCGGACCAGCCGTTCTACACGCGCCTCGAGCACGTCCCCGCTGGGAATTACGTTGAAATTTGGTTCCGTACAGGTGGATGCACCTGGGACCACGCCGGCGGCTGCACGATGTGCAACTACGGCTTCGGCAGCGCCGTGACTTCGGCCGACATCACCGATGCTGTTCGGGCTGCGCTCGATGAGCTGGAGCAGCCTCCCGACGAGTTGATGATATCGCCGTCCGGGGGGATGTGGGATCCAGGTGAGGTCCCCACTACGGCACTGGCTCCGGTGTATGCCTTGGCTGCAACGGCTACGCCGGGTCGGTTCCTCGTCGAGACTCGCGCAGAGACGGTCGGGTCCGAACGCCTGAACCAGATGCGGGCAGCACTTCCTGGTATCCAGCTGGGGGTGGAGGTTGGGCTGGAGTCCGCGTTCGACTCCGTGCTTGCCTATTGCGTGAACAAGGGCAGTGATGTAGCTGCGTTCACCACTGCCGCACGCGCTGTGCACGCTTGCGGGGCTGACATGTATGCGAACGTCAGTCTTGGTACCGCGTTTCTCGATCGGGCCACCGCAGTTCATGACGCAGTGAACACGGTGCGTTGGGCGCTTGATCACGGTGCGGACACCGCCGTGCTGTTCCCGCTGCACATCAAGCCGTACACGCTACTGGCGCTGCTCAGTGATCACGGCCGCTACCAACCGGTCTCCCTATGGGACTTGGTTGAGGCGTTGTTTGGGCTTGGTCCCGAGCTCGGGCGACGCACCGAAATCGCCTGGTACAAGAGCTATTACGACACTTCGAAGAAGATATCGGTGTCGCCCAGCGGCTGTCCGACATGCCACGATCGGCTGATCGGCGAACTTGATCGTTACCGGGCGACAATGGATTTCGGCATAGTCGCTGACCTGAACGACGCTCGGTGCGCGTGCGCTCCGCCGCCTGCATTGGCGCAACCGCCCACCAGCGGACCACAGATTGCAGCCTGCATCGTCGACCACTATGACCATCTTGCGAGATCTCTCGGTCTGGAATCTGTATGGCGGGCCCGGCGACCGCGGCTGGAGCCGGCGATACATCGTGCATTTGCGTCGTATCCAGCCAAGGGGGTGACTGTCGATGTGGGCCAGTAGCGTTGGGGTGCATCGTATCGATGAGTTACCCGGAGAATCCCGGATCGCTGAGCTGCTTCACACTCGGTTGGCTGATGAGCCTGAGCCGGTCATGGTGATCGATGGCAGAGCCGGCGTCGCTCGCCCGAGCTCGACCAGTACCTATCGGCTATTGCGCGCCTTAGGGCTGGTTCGTGCCGAGCCAGTGGCGTGCTGGACCCGAGATGCTGAGAATGCATGGGACGCACTCGATCTCCTCACCTCGGAACTGCCGCTCGACCGATGCGCATTGCTGATCGCGGTTGGCGCGACGGGCTCGGTGAACGTGGGGAGCGCCGTTCTGTGGCGGGGCGCCGGTCCAAGACGGCGATGTCTCCCGCGCCCGGACGCGGCACCACCGGGGCCGCTCGGCAACGGATTCCTTGATCTGGTGGCACAGGCCGCCTCCGATGATCACCGCAAGCTTTACGCGTGATGGAGTAAGAAATTGTGGAAAATGCTGCAGGTCAGCGACATCGATGAGGAAGTCGCCCGCTTGATCGATCTCATCCGGTCTGGTGTCGGCGACGACCGCGGACTTGTGTTTGTCTCCGGCGGTCTCGACTCAGATGTCGTCGCGCGCCTTACGGTCCGCGCACTCGGGGTGTCGCGGGTGAAGATGTTGACAGTTATCCAAGACGATATGAGCCCGATTCATCTTGAGCAGGCGCGCTGCCTCGCCACACAGTTGGGTGTCGAGCTGGTTGAAATCGATTTGCGTGGTTTGCCGCTCGAGGTGCTCTATCGGCTGGCGGTCGCGGATCAGCAAGAGGTGTTCGATCCGCTCGGTCTGCTCGACCCGGCGCGGATGAAGTGTTCGTTGCGGACCGTCTTGACATCCACCTACCAGGACCGCGGTTACGTTGTGATCGGTACCGGCAACCGCACAGAATCCGAGCTGGGGTTCTTCCTGCCGTTCGGCGACGGCATCTGGCATATCGGTCCTATAGCTCATCTGTACAAGACCGAGGTGCGGTTGATCGCGGCTGCGGTAGGAACCTCAGAGTCGGTGTTGGGTCAGCCGCCCTCGGCTGGCTTCTGGGTAGATCAGACCGATCGCGAGGACCTCGGTTTCTGGTTGGTCAATGAGGGGCCGATCCAACGGGAGCGTGAATTCAGTGACGGCGAGGTGGCGCAGGCCGACGAATTCAGCCGCAAGTTGGACGAGACCGCCCTCGACGAGTTGCTACTGATTCTGAGTGTGGGAGGCAATGTCGGCGAGGCATCGTTGCCGCCCGACCTGATCGCAAAGGTCGAGCTGGTGGTAAAGCGAAGCGCGCGGTTCAAAGGCCGTCCGACAGGGGTCACGCTGTCGCGCCCGAGTAGCGATAGTGCCCCGAGAATTTGACGAGGCGTCCGGCAATATTGATCTGGGAAATGTGAGAGTCACCGAGCCACTCCGGGGCCGAGCGCAGGTCGATCCGGATAGCGTTGTCGGTGTCGATCTTCACGGCGGAGTGCTGATGGCCGGCGAATTGGACCGCAGCGCCGATAGTCTCGCGGCCGAACTCGACGAGCTGTCAGGACGTGGATTGGTCCTGCTTCAGGAACCCAATTGCCTGGCTGCGATCGTTGCCGTTGTCGGTGTGCTGCGTAGTCGGCACGCTTTGCTAGTGGTTCATCCGGAGATGCCGATCCAAGCCGCTGACACCGGAATTGGCTGGCCTCGACCGATCGCGCAGATCAAGGTTCATGACAGCGGACTCCGGGTTGATCCCGAGCCGTGCGGGCCGGCGGGTCAACTCTGGGCGCCGCCGTCGTCTCGGCCAAACCTTGCGATCGCCTTGTGCGTGCCGACTTCCGGCACAACTGGGCGACCACGGGTGATCGCGGCCCCGCATCTACAAGTAGCAATGGCGGCCGGGCTGATCCAGTGCAATCTGGGATATCGAAATGACGATGTCGTTCCGGTGATCTCGCCATTGTGCTTCGACTACGGCCTGTACCAGCTGTTCCTGGCGTTCCGTAGCGGCTGCACGGTGATCGTCGATCCCCAACTCGGCACAGTGGCGAATGTATTGGCGGCGGTTGCCCGCGCGGGCGCGACCATCCTGCCCTTGGTGCCTACCATGCTGCGAGCCATCGTCAATTCACCATTCATCGACAGGGTGGACCGTTCGTCCATACGGCTCGTCACTACGACGGGCGACGTTCTCACCGAGGCGGATGCTCAGGCTGCGGCGGCCGCGTTTCCCAACGCGGTCATCACGCCGATGTACGGCTTGTCGGAATGCAAACGCGTGGCTATCACACCGCTGCATGCTGTGCGTCCAGCTGGCGCGGTAGGGCGCCCGCTCCCGGGTACCGACGTCGCGATCCTCGACACTGGCGGCGTCCACACAGCTTTTGGCGAAGCCGGCGAGCTTGTCGTGAGCGGCCCGCATCTCACTCTCGGCTACCTGGCAGATGAATCCGCCACGGCGCGGCGCTTCGTTGTTGATCGCCGCAACGGGCACCGAGTGCTCCGCACCGAGGATCGGCTGCGAATGGATCGGCAGGGTTGGCTGCACTGGGCGGGTCGTAGCCACGACCTAATCAAGACTTCTGGCTATCGGGTCGATCCTGCTGAAATCGAGAGTGCAGCAGCTCTTTCCGGCGTCGTCATCGAGTCCGGTGCCTACGGCAGGCCAGACCGAACACGTGGCCAGACGCCGATGCTTCGAGTGCGGCTGTGCGCGGGTATCCAGTCAGCGACCGGACACGACACACTCGTTCGCGCTCTGCGTGCCTTGTTACCGGCCTGGGCGATTCCTGAAATCGAGATCAGTTCGGTGGAGCTACCTCGCACGCTGCACGGCAAGATCGATCGCGTGTCACTGCAAGCATCGAACGGGCAGTGCAGCTCCGATCAGATCGATGCGGCCGAGCCTTCAGTCGGGATACTGGTTGCCGCGTCCACGTTCCCACGCTCGAGTAACCTGATCAACTGTCACACCCAGGCGTTCTTGAGCGCTTATCGCTTGCCTGAGCGGCTGGCGGACCCGGCGTTGTTCGAGCTGGCCACGACGGTTCCGTTCGGCACCAGGAGCCGACCGGCAGATATGAACCGGCTTCTGACGCCATGGCTCGACCCAGATATCGGCCTGGATCGGGCTGGCGAGACATACGGATTTCATACCGAGGTCCATTGGCACGAAGACGGGGATCCAGCAACCACGGAACTGGTCGAGTGGCTCGGTACGGGGCCTGTCTTACTCGGTCCGCTGGATCTGGGATGGCTCACTTATCACGGCCTGGCCGAGACATTGTGTGGCTGCGATCATTACGTTGTCGCCGTTGGTTGCACTGTCCGCGGCGCAATTGTATTGATCGACCCCGAGGGCTACACACAGGTCGAGATCGATCGGGATGAATTGGTGCGTGCTTGGTCAGCCGAGCACGTTCCAGAAGGTCGCGGCAGCTTCATGCTGAGGCGAGTCCACCCTGGCCGCGCCGCGCTGGAACCGATGAGCATCGTTGCTCGCATTGCCGACGCCGCCATCAGCAATCTGGAAAGTGCGTCCCGCGCGGTGGACGGTGGCGCAGCGGCCTATCGTACTTTGGCTGCGCTCGATCTTGCCCCCAGTGGTCAGAGGGCCCTGAGTTTGCTGCTGCCCGCAGCCGCAGTCCGTGCCCGTTTGGCGGGCCGGTTCGCTGGGCTGGCATCGACTTTGCTCCCGGACTCGAATCGGTGGCGAGGACTATCGGAATTGTGGAATCGGCAGGTCGAGGCCCTCGCGCTTGCGCACGGACGCCTGCTGACCGGTGAGTCGATGACCAACCAACTACGGATCGCCGCCGACATCGAAGACCACCTCACCGAACTTGCCGTCAAGCAGAAGGCGAACCTCACATGACCGGCGCTGTACCACTCCAAGCGGCGGCGGCCGCGGCTGCCACCTCGATGTGTGATGTCCAAGCTCTCGCGTTCGATGTCGGCTTGCCCGAGGCCGAACGCCGCAAGCTGCGAGACGGCGGTCTGCGCGCGGTGCCGATTGCGAAGTCGGATTTAGCCAGTCTCATTCGCGAAGTAGTTGAGCGTTTAGCGCAAACCGACTGCCGGGCTGTGGTATTCGCGCATTCTCTTGAGCTCGACGATACGGTCTGCGGACACTTGGTCGATTTGCTGAAGGACGCGATTCCATCTCTCGAGCAAGCGCCATTGTTGCTCTCGGGGCGGCCGTGCAGCGTAATCCATCTCGGAGTGGAGTTGGCCGCTAGACTTTGGCGTCGCAAACCCGACGGAACGGTCCTGCTACTCGGTGGCGATGTGGCCGAGAATCATGACGCCCGTTTCTTTTTCGGATCGGCGATGGGGGATGCGGTGGTGGGGATGATGTTTGGTGGCGTGTCGGTGCTCGGTGATATCTTGGCGACGTCTTCGTCGTGGCACGTGGTTGCGGCCGACGGGGCCGCATCGTCCGCTGATGACATCGCGCGCTTCCGTGCGGAGAACCCGACCGCGATCCGGCAGACAATCACCGACGCGCTGGCAAAGGCTGACCTGACGTGGAGCGATCTGAGCGCGATCGTGCCACACACCCCTTACCGGACAATCTGGGACATGATCGCGCAACTCTGCCAGTTTCCCCGCGACCGAATTCTCGACCAGGGGATCAGCGAGACGGGTCATCTGAACTCCAATGATGTTGTCGTGCATATGATCGCAGCGATCGACGACGGCCGACTGAGCTCCGGCGACGTCGCGGCTTTGGTCAGCCAAGGCTTCGGTGGGGCCCGCGGTTGCACCCTTGTTCGGGTGTCATGACTGCGCACGATCGCCATCCGTTGGCGCCGCTGACAGCCACAGAACTGCGGGACACGGTAGCTATTGTGCGTCGTGCTGAGGCGGTGGCCATGGACGGACTGTTCGTGTGGTGCGCGCTCGATGAGCCGACTAAGCAGCAAGTGCTCGAACTCGACACGATAGCAACGCCGCTCGAGCGCAGGGCACTGTGCGCCATCTATGACCGAAAAGAGCGCCAGACGAAACTGGTTACTGTCTCGCTGACCGACCAGAAGGTCGTACACGTCGAACTAGTCAGTAGGGGGGAAGCGCAGATCCTCAATGCGGAATGGTTCAACGATGCTGCCGCAATCAAGCGAGATCCCAATTTTCAAGAAGCCCTGCTCCGCCGCGGCGTGACGGATCTCGACACGGTGCGCGTCGAACCGTGGCCGGCCGGCAACTTTGGTACTGATCTCGACCGAACCGGGCGCCGACTGGGTCGTGGTGTGGCCTACGTTGTCGAGCGCCCGGGCGATAATCCGTATACCCGGCCCATAGAGAACCTGGTGGCGGTCATCGATCGAGACACGGGCGAGATCGTGGAACTCCTTGATGGAGAGGCGATACCGCTGCCAGCCGATCCCGGCCGATATGACGGTACCGGTTCCGTCCGCCACCTGGCCCCGCTCAGGATTACCCAGCCGTCCGGGGTCGGTTTCGATGTGTCCGACGGGCACGTCCGATGGGGTCCTTGGCGGCTCCGGGTCTCTATGCATCCGCTGGAAGGGCTAGTGCTGCACGACATTCGATACGATGATGCGGGCAGGAAACGTCCGATAATCTATCGCGCGAGCGTGGCAGAAATGGTTGTCCCATACAGCTCGACGAGTATCAATCACTGGTGGAAGAACGCCTTCGACATAGGGGAGTGCGGGCTCGGTAAGGCCGCTGCCAGTCTGGAGCTCGGGTGCGATTGTCTGGGTGAGATCACCTACGTCGATGTCGACATGCTCGACGAGGACGGAAGCATCTACACAATGGCGCGGGCGATCTGTCTGCACGAAGAGGACTACGGTGTCTTGTGGCGGCACAAAGATGTTGTGACAGGGGTAACCGAGGTACGTCGTTCCCGGCGTTTGGTGTTGTCCGCCTTCTCGACAGTCGGCAATTACGACTACGGATTCTTCTGGTATTTCTACCTCGACGGGACGATTCAAGCCGAGGTCAAGCTGACCGGTGTCATCCTCACTCAGGCGAGCGCGCCCGATGCTCGGCCGCGCTACGCCAACCCGGTGGCGCCGGGGCTTGCTGGCCCACATCATCAACACCTGTTCGGCTTTCGTATGGACTTCTTCCTCGACGGTCCGAACAACACGGTGTACGAAGTCGACGCCGTCGCTGAACCTTTCAGCGAAGGAAACCCCTATGGCACTGCTTTTGTCGAGCGACGAACGCGGCTGGACCGGGAATCGGGTGCCGCGCGATTCGCCGCGCCGGAGCGCGCCCGTAGCTGGCTTGTGACGAATCAGAGCAGTCGCAATGTTTGTGGCGAGCCGGTGGGATACCGACTGATACCCACCCATGCAGCTGCATTGCTCGCTCAACCTGAGTCGCCGGTTAGTCGACGAGCAGGATTCGCCACGCGCCACCTCTGGGTGACTGCGTTCGACCGAAACGAGCGGCGGCCGGCAGGCGACTTTCCCAACCAGCACGCGGGTGGCGACGGCCTGCCTCGATGGGTAGTGGCTGACCGCGAACTGGTCGACACAGACATTGTGCTCTGGCACACCGCTGGTAGTACACACTTCGCTCGGCCCGAGGATTTCCCGGTGATGCCTTGCGATTACATCGGTTTCACGCTGAAGCCATCGGGCTTCTTCGACAGGAATCCCGCACTCGACCTCGCCGCGCCGAACAAGTGAACCTCCGACTGCACAAGTTCGCTTTAGCAAATCGGCCGTTTCTGAGCTTGCTTGGGCGACGCCTCGGCCGTGGTACCGGCTATCGCATTAACCAATGGAATGGTCTGGCGGTCCCATAGGCTCTCAATATGGAGACTGACTCCCCGCCGTTTGAGCCAGGCACTGCGTCTACGAGCAGTGCCAGCGTAATCTTCTCGCCCCACCTTGCGTTACCCAAACGACCTCCTGCACTGGTTTACCTCGATCTCAATCACTTCATCAACCTGGCTCGGGCGTCCCAGGGGACGGGTCCCTCGGGATACCCCGAACTGTTGGATGCGTGTCAGCGCAGCCGTCACGCCGGAACAGCGCTGTTCCCGTTGTCGACGACGCATTGCTTCGAGATGACTGGCATTTCGGATCCAGAGCAGCGTCGGGCTGTGGCCGCTGTGATGGAGGAACTCTCGGGGTTTCATTATCTGTTGGACCGCGGCGTGATTACTCGACTGGAGATCGACGCCGCGATGTGCGGGAATAGGGCTCCGCGTTCGCGGGGCTATGGCTTCCAGCCCGCGATCTGCGCCCAAGCTGGTGCGATGTCTACCGAGTGACCTGACAATAGGTGGACGGTGCAGGTTGGTGCCGTGGACGAAGACAAGTCGCTCGCGAGAATCTGGCTGCGGGCGAGGACGCCGGGTAACGGACCACGCTCAGCGGCGGGAACGAGGTGGTCGGCCGGGATCTTACAGCAGTAGTCAACAGGCGTAGCGAAAAGCGCCCCGACGACGACAGCCGGGGTGAGTTTCAAGTACCGCCGCACACACTCGGCGTACGGCGCTCAGCGCTTCTCCTATTACTCGTGGCCGCCGCTAATTTCACCAACAATTCTCTTGCGCAATAGGTCGTGTCTGAATTGATAAGCCGGACCAACTTGACGTAGGACGCCACGCTGGTGTGCGTCGGTGAGAAACCCGACAATGCGCCATGGGAGGCTACCTGTGATAGGGAGGAAGCATCGGCAGAATATGAACCAACGACCCCACATGTTCGTCGCGGTGCCGAATATGAGGCCGACCGCCACGCCGCCGACGATGCCGGCCATATTGCCGATCACAAAGCTTAACATGACACTGTAGGCGATGCTGACGGATACTATGAAAAACAGGTTGTATACGCGATTATCGCGGATCATCGGCACCATGGAATTCGCTTTTTCGATCGAGGTGGGTGCTGCTGGAATATACGATATGCTCATGAAGAATGCGAAAGCCAGGGCGATGAGGATCCAGGATGTCAACGAACCTCGGGGAGAAGTGGTGAGTGTGCCGACGGCGACCACGACCAGCCCGCCCGCGGTGCATGCCGCGCTTGAGTCGCGAACCTCCGCCCACACCGACTTCGGTTCCGGTTTCGGCGAATCACGGCGGAGGTAACTCACAACGAGGCCGGGTGCGATACCGCCGAGTGCCGCACCCGGCAGCAATGGCCACCAGTTGTGATAATGCTGTACGAATGGCCAGCTGAACGATACGCAAATCGTCACCCACATCGGGCTGGTGATCGATTCCTTCCAGGTCACCGGCACCTTCCAGCTCACTCGAAGCGGCGGCATGCCCGGGAACAGTCCGATTGCGGTGCCGACGACCACGCCGACGATCACGCTTACGGCAAGAAAGGTCGGACTGCCGAATCCGGCCAAGATCAGTGCCAGGCTGAAGACCATCCCGAGGACTCCGCCGAGAGCTCCGAGAACACCGGCGCGCCAATGCCGGGGAACGACATCTGCCAACTTCCACCAAGCTATGTCCAGACCATTATCGAGGTTTCGTGCGAGGAACGTCAGCCACTTCCTCGCATCGTCGACACGATACGGGGAATTCCGATAGGTCGTATCGAGAAATCCGTCGAAGAGGTAACCGCAGATAGAATTACTGGACGGGAATCGATCATGTTCGAGCAATTCCATGGGCACGCGCTCGCCTGCGTCCGTATAGAGTGTTCGAGCCAAGTACACCATCAGCGGAGTGGCGAAGGCCTGTCGTATCGAAGATGCAACGCTCGCGTCGTCATCGACCCTGCTCGCGAACTCATTCCACGCGGTGCTGTCTGCGGTGGAAATGGTTGGTAGGTAGTCAGTCACATCATCGAACTCCAGCGGCTCGAGCTGGACGACACCGGCGCATCTGAGGTATTCGTCGCCGAAATATTCGCGAAATTCATCGATTCTGCTCGTCAGCACGAACGGCCGTCGCACGTCATCGTTGAGTATTGCAACGAATTTCTGCCGAGCCGTGGCGGGCATTTCATCGAAGCCGTCTATGACAGGAAGGATATCTCTCCGGTCGAGGAACGCCCGCGCGATGCCCAATTTTCTACCGGCCGCCTGATTCAATCCTGGATAATTGCGCTCCAGTTGATGTTCGAGCCAATCATCGAAATTCGGCATATTCTCGATGTCCCAGGATGCGGCCGAAAACAATACGGGAATCGGCTTGCCACGCTGCCATCGATCCTCGTCTATCAGATCGAGTAACAGCCGCATGGCTAGAATAGTTTTACCGGATCCCGGAGCTCCCAACAATATCAATCGGCCACCAGGAACAGCATCGTAGGAATCAGCGATGGTCGCCAGCTCGCCGTCGAGTCGGAGATCTCCTGCGATATCAGGCTGGTCGCTCCATTCCATGAGTTCAGGCACACCTCGCCACGAAACGTTGAGCGGTCGCGGCTCCTGCACTTTTCTGATCTTTTCTTCACCGACCCACTGATCGGTGACGGCGCGCCGTAGTTCCAGCAGGCGTTCGAACAGGTCTTCCTCGCCCAACGAGGCGGCCCGGCCCCGCACTGTCGCTATCACATAGAGAGCGCATCCGAAGAAGAGTAGGAAGCTGACGAGATAAAGCCAGAAACCGGCCGCGTACGGAATTCTGGACCAGGTTGCGGCGCCACCAATCGCTAATATGATCGCGGTGACCACTGCGGTCCCAAGAGTTGCGCTCTGGTATCCAGAGGAGGAGGATTCCTCAGGGCTCGTGTATGTCGGCGGAACGTAGGGAATCTCCGCCAAACTCTGAAATACCGTGTAGGCGGACGCCCTCGGATCGTCGGCCGCGCAGACAACGAGCTTACGAAGGAGGTTCCGGTCAGCAGCCTGCTGGCAGATGGACAACCACACGTCGGTCATGGGATGGCCGAAATCGATATTCTGCGGTGGAATTCCGACGCTCGCGAGGAGTCGTTGTGCGTCCCGGGACATGGGGTAGGCCTCGCCCAGGGTCCGGAGCAATTTTCGCGCGGCGGGATCCGCGGCGTCGAAAGGGCACCGATCGAGGAATGACACCGATATGTCGTTCATGTCGGCGACGGATTATCGGAGGCCTGCGGCTTCGAGGCCCGCGATCACTCGAGAGATGCGAATGCCCTGGTTGCGACCGCGTTCCTTCACGTGGCGATGGTGCAGTGCGACGAGCCGCCATTCGTTGTCGAATACCGGCGATCCCGAGGACCCGGATTCGGTATCGGTCCAGTACTGGATGACGTCGTCGTCGACGTGCCGAACCAGGTTGTGGTGCACGCCGATCTTTTTCCTTTCACCGCTCGGGTGCTGGATGATGTTGACTCGGTCGTTGATGCCGACCGTCGCGGCCGCGTCCAGTTCGATCATCGGAATGTCCTCAGGCAGCGGTTGGCCGACCCGAATGACCGCCCAATCATGCCGGGGGTCACCGACTATTGTCTCCGGTGCACACGCGACCCTGTCGTGGGTGCGCGGCAGCCCGTCGAGTCCGAGTTCGTAATGAAACCAGGCTTCGGCCGCGATGACCGCAGGCATGCCGGGCGGCTTGTGGTCGAACAGGACGTGGTGGTTGGTCAGCAGCAGATCGGGGCCGATCCGGAAAGCTGTCCCGACGCGCCGGCCCCCCGTCCGATTCGTCACCAGCATTCGACACACCGCCGGTGTGAGCGCGAATCCACGTGCCAGGAAGGCGACATCCAGCAATGAGGGCTCATCGAAGAGCTGAGCCTCGAGCTCGCCCGAATCGTCGAATCCGTGCCACTGCGGTTCGGCGGCTGCGTCCACCGGTGCTTCGATGATCGGTGCGGGCCCGATGAGTTCGCGCACGCGTTGTGCGATGGCGGTGTCTCGCGACGCCGCGTCGAGCAGTTCCCGGATGCGATTCTGATTGCGCGCCGTGGTCAGCAATTCGTGCCACACCTGCGCCATCGGCTGCTCCCAGTCGATGTCCGCCGGGGATATGCCCGCCTTCGTGGTGAACCGGATGACCGGGTTCGCGCGATAATACGTGCGGGCGAGGATGTCGAGCAATTCGCCGGCCTCCGGGCGCGCCCAGTCGAACGGCAGCGTGTCGAGCAGATCGGTCATAGGTCTACCCCACTCCGTTGTTGGCTGCACAGCGGTCGACGATGGTCACGGATGCCGTGTCCCGCAACAGAATCGACACGGCCGCGGCGCCGACGGGCTGGACGGTGATCGTGCCGTTGCTGGAGTCGACCAGCGTGCCACAGCTGCTGACACCAGTGGGCATAGTGACGGAAACGAGTGCGGCCTTGGGCTTCTCCGGCGTCTGCGGAACCAGCCACCAGGCCGTGATGCCGAGCCCGAACACCACCAGTGCCGCCAGCACGAACAGTTTCGCGTGGTCGAGTGAGCGATAGATGGTGTTCGCGACGGCGATCAAGTAGCCGCGCACGGTTCCGTGGTGGTCGATCACCGCAGCGTAGGTCTGCGAACGGCTCTGTGGCGCACTGGCCGCGAGCGCCTTCCACAGGCCCGCGACCAGCAGCGCCACGCCGATGATCAGCAAGGCGATGACCAGCAAATTCCACGGGCGTTCGATCTTCTGGGCGTCCGGTCCCTTGAGCAGCAGCACGGAGGTGATGATGGTGACGAACCCGGCGAGACCGGCTCGCCATTTCTCGGCGGTGGCGGTGGCGCGGTCGAGGCTCCCGGCCACCAGGGCATCCCATTCGGCGATATCACGCGCCGCCGAGAGTGCGGGGCCGTGCGCGGGCCTGCGGAAGGGCGGCGGGGTGGCGGTCACCGAGCGGCCCGCAGCACTTCGGCCCGGAACAGTATCCCGCAGCCTTTGCTCTCGTTCGACGGGCGACCGGGATGCTCTCCCGTACAACGACATTGGACATCGATCGGGACATACTCTGGATCGATCGGCCCGGACTCGTCGCCCAGTCCGGAGACATCGGCGGGAATGGGCGCCACGAGTTCCATGACGAAGCCGACGTCGTGTGTGCACCGAGGGCACTCGCCGCTCGCGATCGCGGTCCGCATCGCATCGCGAACGATGAGGGTGACCGTCAGATTATCGGTGACCATCAGGTCATACGCCTTCTCCGTCCACTCATAGGCGGTGGGGCGGGCGAACTCGTAGGGCAGGTCGGCGGTGGGTCCGGACAAGGGGTTCCTTTCACCAAGAGCACAGTGCGGCAAGAGGTGCCCAGCGCGACAAGAATCCGCCCCGAAGGTCCGGGCGTGCCGTCCACCGGCGTGTCGCGATGTGCAGAGCCTGGGGTATCGGGTGAGCGGTTGCGGCGCTGAGGAATTGGTTCACGAAGGCAGCACTCGCGGGATCGTCGAGCATTTCGGACGTCGTGGCCGCAACCGATCGCACGCCCCGCGTCAATGCCAGGGTGGCGATGGTCATAGGATCCCCGGATCCGCGGGCGGGGGCGTGTGCGCCCCAACAGGAAATGAGGATCAACGCGGGCGGCGGCGCGGCGCGCAGCATGTCGGCGGGCGTGAGCGCGGTGTGTTCGTCGAGTTCGAGGTAGTGCACCAGTTCACGAACCGGCCGACCGTGGGCGACCACCACCGCCAAATCGATCCCCTCGGCCGCGAGGATGACGTTGCGACAGCCGATCGCGTCGGCAATCGGCATTACCGACAAGTCGGCGCGGCCGTCGTAGGCGGCCACGCGATGGTGGTCGACGACTGGGCTGGTCCAGTGGGCGATCCGGGGCCCACCGGTTGTCGCCCTCCTCCGCTGGTGTGTGCGACCGAAGTCAGCGAAGGGCTGAGACACAATGGATTTCGCTCGCCGAAGAATTCCCCGCCGGGCAGTGGTACGGCCGTCCACGGCACGGCCCAGAGCCGTCCGGCCGGGACGATGACGATGGGTACATCGCGTGGCAGCAGTGTGAGCAGCTCCTCGTAGATCAGCGCGTTCAGCGGGGCGACGAAGTCCGGCCGGGCGTTCAGCGGCAGTCCGTCGGTGTGCAGAGTGTCGACCGTCTCCCGCGTCGAACGCGGCAGATCGTGCAGCCCGATGTGCAGCGGCCCCTCCGCCGGGCGCAGGAGCCAGGCCAGTTCGTCGGGATCGCGCAACATGACCACCAGCAGCAAATGCGCCGCGCCGGTATCGGTCTGTGCCCAGAGGTTTTCGGTCTCGTTCGGATCGAACGGGGAATAAAGCCCGGCAACGGTGTCGTCGAAGGATCGCCTTGCCCGTTCGGGCAGCGCACCGGACAGTGCGAGGCCGCCCAGTGCCCGGGTGCGCTCGCGTCGTTCCCCAGCCCGTGCGTTCGCTTCCAGCAGCAGTTGGGCCAGCAGGCGCGCATCTGCGGTGTCCTTGGTTGCGGCGGTCATCAGTCCGGCCAGGCGGCGGCCGGCTATCGATTCGAACACCGCCACGAACGCCGCGGGGTCACCGGCGCGAACGGCGGTGCGCAGCGCCATCGCGTGCGCGGTGCCGAAGCGATCGAAGTACTCCGACTGGTGGGCGTGCTCGAACTGTGCCGCCCGCATGGTCTCCACCAGGGTGACGGCCGAAACACGGTGGCGCACAGCTGCTTCCATATCGCCGAGCGCCTCCTGGCAACGTGCGATGCCGGTCTCGGACGTCGCGGCGGCGGTGAGATCGTCGACAGACAGATACAGCTGGCGGGCTCGGCCGAACAGTTCGATCGCGGTCGGCCACTGACCGGCGTCGACCGCGCAGCGCGCCAGTCCGTTGATCGCGTGTGCGCGGCCGCGCGCATTGGCCGGGCCGGCGGCTTCGTGCGCGGCGCGATGGTTGGCGACCGCGGCCGCGCGATCACCCTGCGCGAGCTGAACTTCCGCCAGGCCGTCGAGTGCATTGGTGAGACCGATCGACAGACCACCGGCGCGGGCGCCGCTGACGGCTTGGTCGTACCATCCGGCGGCTTCGGCGAGCCAGCTATGGCGGCGGCACAGCTCGCCCAGCTGCACCGTGGCATTCGTGACGCCCTCACCGGACTGCAGTGTCTCGAATATCGTCAGTGCCGCCAGCAAGGACTTCATGGCCGCCAGCGGATTTCTCAGTCGCCCGAAGGCCTCGCCGAGCCCGGTCAGCGCATTCGCGATATCGAGACGCCAATCGTTGTCTCTCGCTATCCGCGAGGCGATTTCGAATTCCTGCGCCGCGCGAGCGGCGCTCCCACTGCGAAGATGTAGATAGCCCAGCGGAATCCCCGCTCGCACCTGACCGTATCCATACTTGCAGGCTCGCGCCTGAGTCAAGGCGCGGGAGTACTCGGTGATCGCCGCATCGATGCGCTCGGCCTGACGGTGCGCGTCCCCTGATCCGATCCACGCGTCGATCCGATCGATCGGATGATGTGCCTCGTGGTGCATCCGGGCGAGGTCTTCGAACGCTTGCGCCGCGGTGACGGTGTCATTGCGTTTGAGCGCCAGGTCGCCCGCGTCGAACAATTCGATCTGCCGCTCCCACAGCTGTTCCGAGACATCGAATTCCGATGCCGCGCGACCGACCGTCCCACCCTCTCGCAATGCTTCGTACCGGCAGCGCAGCGACAAGGCACCCGGGACGGGCATGGCGTCGGCCAAGCGGGGCGTCTCGGCGAGATGTCCCTGGCGCCACAGCGACCGGAGATCCATTTCAGTTGACCCCGCCGGTGTCGAAAACCGATGCCGCACTATCTATTCGACCGCCCAGTTTGCAATCGGCGGATCCGCGCGAATCATGCATATGTGACAACGCGGCCGCCTTCGCGGAGAGATCCTGATGTGCCGTATCGTATTCGCGACCAGCTTGCTCGTGCTGCCGGTGCGGTGTCAAGGCGAATCCTGCTCGCGCATCGCGGTAATCGCCATACAGGACGATGCGCCGCTGGCTATGCTGTGCCGACCACCAGCTCGGAGAGGCGCTCCGCACCGACCGAAAACAGCGCGGTCGTCGGGACTCAGAGAGAGCGAAGTCCGATAGCGATGTCCATTCTCGACCGGTCCCCTTTCCAGGCCGATGATCCGACGAGCCAGGAGATGCTCGAGGCTCTCGCGCACAGCTATTCGACGTTGCCCGAAATCCGCGAACCGGTGGCCAAAGCCGGAATTCCACGTCACCAGATCGCCTGGCAAGGCAGCGCATCGAGCGTCTGGCTCGAGGTATGCGAGCGAGCTGCGAACAGCGGGCTGCTGCGCCGCTTGATCGAGGTGGTCGCGGCTGATCCGAGGGCACAGGCATACGAGATCTTCGCCGAACTCGCGGCGACACCGAGACAAACCCATGCGGAAACACGATCCGAGGCGAACCGCCTCGGTCATCCGCCGGGCGATCCGGTTCTGGACAGTAAAGTCCGTCAACTCGCGCATGCCATCCGGAAGGAATTGGAGAACGAGGCCCGGCGTTGGCAGGTGGATCGTCCCGTGCCCATGCCAGTGCGCTGGCATGTCGCGGGAAAGTCGTTGCGGGTAAATGCCGAGAATGTGCGAATCAGCCCGGCCGGGAAATCGATGACTCGGGGCGAGTTGAAAGACCTCTTTCCATTGTTCAACGAGATCGGATTGAACCGGCTTGCGATCCTCGGGAAGCCAGGATCGGGCAAGACGATCTACGCGCGGCAGTTCGCGAATCAGGTACTGGGCAACGGCAACTTCAAAGGGCGCGTGCCGGTGATCTTCAACCTCGCCTCCTGGGATTCCAACAGCAAGTTGTCATTCAACGAGTGGCTGTCCTCGATCCTCGTGCGTGATCACCCTGGCCTGAGTCATGGCATCGCGCGCCGGATGGTCGAAGAGGATCGGATTCTGCCCCTTCTCGAGGGACTGGACGAAATGCTGGGAACGGGCGTTCCCACGCATCGTGAATCGGCTCTGGTTCAACTGAACACGAATCATGAGGACGACCCTCTCATACTCACCGGACGGGTCGACGAATACGCGACGAGCGCCCGGAAGGCCGGTGCGCTGACGGGCGCATGGACCATTGAATTGGAGGAATTGACCATTGCCGACCTGAAAGCATATCTCCCCTTCACAGGAAATACGGAGGAGGCGGGTGAGCAATGGCTCGAAGTGCTGGCGGAAATGGAGAAAGGTGAGCCGTCGACAAGAGTGCTGCGCGAGGTGCTGAAGGTGCCGCTCATGATCTTCCTCGCGCGCACGATCTATGCGTCCGGCGTCGACGACGGCGATCCGCACGCCCTCATCGACCAAAAATGGGACAGCCAGGAAGAACTCGAGAAGAAACTCTTCTCCAGATTTCTCAATACCGTTTTCCCGGTGCCCCACGAACGCGATGTCGATATTTCCTACGCGACCGACGGGACGGTCACGACACGCAGGCGCACCCACTATCCGAACCGCAAGGCTCTGCTCTGGCTCAACTATCTCGCCCGGAATCTGGGCGGCCATGAACTCAGGTGGTGGCAGCTGGCATACGGCGTCCCGAAACCGTTGAGCGCGTTGGTCTTCGGACTGTTGGCAGCCATTGCGGGCGGGGCTTGCGGTGCGGCAGCGGCCCACTTCAGTTTCGATCTGCGGGCCATCTCGCTGGGAGCTATCGCCGGCGCTCTGATGGGCGGGCTCTACGGTTGGGTATATCTCGGTGAGCCACCGATCGCGGTGCGCCTTCTCACCCGCTCCAGCGGTAAAAATTTTCTAATCGAGATGCTCAAGGCACCCCTTTACAGCGGCACAGGAGCCATTACCGGCTGGATACTCGTTGCGTTGGTCGGATGGCCTCTGCTGGGCTACGGGTCATGGTTTCTACTGCTCTTCATCGGCATAGTCGCCGCCTTCCCCCCGTGCATCGTGCAGAAGATTTTCGACCAGCCCGACCGAAAGCCGTTCTGGCACGAAATCGCCATCGCTGCGGGCGGCGGGACGTTGCTCGGCGGTACGACGGCGATCGTAGGTTTCGTCGCGCGCGTGCCGGCCGGGTCGATTGGGCATTGGATCGAGGCCGCTGGCTGCTATGCGTTCTTCCTGCTGCTCGCCTTCGGGCCGCACGCGCCCATCGCGGTCGACGAAGTGGTCACGCCGAAAAGCATGGTCGTCCTGAGCCGCAGGCACTTTCTGTATTTCTGGCTCACGATCGGCACCGCCTGCGGTGTCATCTTCGGCGCCCTGATCGGGCCGGCCGGTGGCATCGTCTACGGCACCGTATTCGGACTGGCGACAGGCATCGGCAACAACGCATGGGCACGATGGGCTGTCCTGACCCGCGGCATCCTGGCGATCCAAGGCAAACTCCCCTGGCGGCTGCTGTCCTTCCTCGACGACGCCCACGACCGCGGCGTCCTCCGCCAATCCGGCGCCGTCTACATGTTCCGCCACCGCGAACTCGAGCGGTACGCCGCCGAGGAACTCGATCAGCGATGACCGTCGATCGGCAAGCTTCGTCAACGGCGAGCGTGAATTGCGGACGACCTAGAGGTGAGCAGCGAGCATGTCGCGCTGACTGCCGAGGCGGTCGGGGTTAGCGAGCCGACCATGTGGCGGTGGTTGAAAGCCCGCCGGACCCCGGTTGCGCTGGCGCAGGCGCTCGCACGCTGCTCGTGACGGTCGCGCCGCCGACACCAACGACATCGTTCGCGGCACCAAATCAGCCAGTGCCCCAAGGGAATCGAGCCGTTCGGGCACCTGTCTCTGAGGCCGCCCGGCTCTGCTTCAACTGCGCCAGGACCGCGCGCAGCGTCTCGACTTGGTTCGACGGGGCCCGAGCAAGCTGCTCGGAATCGTCTGCGCTGTCCGCTCAGGGGTTCGTAGGGTGACCTTGCGGTCCTCGACATCCGCGGCGGCTGCACCGACGGCAACGGCACGATCGTCGCCGTCGTCGACTCGGCCGGGCACCTGCGAGACCTGAAACTTGCCCAGCAAGCCCTCCAGCACGGCAGCCGACTCGCCAGCATGATCGTTCACGCCACCGCGCTCGCGGAAAAGGACGCAGCCGCGAAAGCCGAGGCCGCGATGCGGCCCCTCACCAGCGATCACCGCGTCGAGGCCGGAATACGAACTGTCCGAGCAGTATTCGGGCCAGGCCGACCCGCATGCGCCGTTCCCGGACCTATGACTGATGCGGAGATCCAGGCGGCCGACGACGCCTGTTTCGAACAGCGAAACCGGCAAGGATGGACGGATTGACTTCGCCGCGACGCCGAGATGGCATATGACCGAGTCCCAGTCGCGCAGGCACCACTGAGTACTCCGGGTTTCAGCACGGTTCGCCCGAATCCACTGTGCCGGATCAGCGTCGGGTGAACAGGCGGCGTCGACGCTGCGACGGGAAATGGATCACTGATCGTCAGCGCGCCGGGGTGCGGACTATGCGTTCGCCTTGTTGTATGCCTCGGTGACCTTGGCCGAGATCCGCCCTCGTGCCGACACGTTGTGTCCGTTCTTGGTTGCCCAGTCGCGGATGGCGGCGGAGTCCTCACGGGAGGCCGCTGGGCGGGCCTTGGTGGTTTTGCCGCGCGGTGCGCGTCCGACCTTGCGGGCGTGGGGAGTCCAGTGTTCGAAGATGCCGCGCAGTGTGCTGGCGTTGAGCACGGACAGATCGATTTCGTAGCTCGCCCCGTCGAGTCCGAAGGTGACGGTCTCTTCGGCGGAGGACTTGCCGTCATAGTCATCGATCAGGGTGACGACAACTTGGCGTGCCATAGAAGGTATCTCCAGGACTCTTGGGCGGCGGGGGTCGGGTGGTCATGGTAGCCGAATAGGTAGGAAGTCCAGGGGATCCGGATGGTCGGGTCAGTAGTGCTATGGGCGTGGACTCTTGCTTCGTGGGAGCTGGAATCCTCGAATTCGGTTGCGCGACGTCACACGCGGACGACACCGGGCGGCAGTACGGCGGCCAAGCGCAGCGCTGGGAGCAGCCCGGCAGGTTTTCACCGCAAGGGTCGACACTTCAGTCCGTTCGCGGTCGGTTTCAGGGTGGCGCGCGTGGTCGGGTTCGGCTTTGATGGTGTTGGGAGACGAGGCGATCAGCGGCAGGTCTGAGGAGTGATGACCTATGCCCAGATTCGATCGTCTGCAGTTCCATGTCCTACTGGACCGCTACCTGGATGAGTCGGAGTCCCTGCTCGAGTCGGCGGTTTCGCCTTCCTCGGATCCGTTGCGGTTGCCGGAGTTGGCAGTATCGATCATCAATGATCGGTCGCGGGTGTGTGGGCAGCGTGTGTTCGAGGCGATGGGGTGGCCGCCGGGGACAGCGGTGGGGTTCGGGTTGGTCGGCTCGGTGATCACGATCGGTTCAGTAGAGCGGAGTCGGTCGCTGATCGATCGTCGGGGGCATGTCCGTTTGCCGGTCGAGAGGCGACGTCAGGCCGAGATCGAGCCGGGGGATCCGGTGCTGCTGGTCGCGATGCCCGATGTCGATCTGGTCGGGGTGATGGGCTCGTGGCTGGTGGAGCAGGCGTTGTCGTCGCTGCTGGCGCCGTTACGGGATCCGCAGAACCAGAGGGTGATTCCCGTGCTCGGCGGGCGCAACGGCTAGGAGCTAGCTGTTGCGTTGCGGTGCCCGTTTTGGGGAGTTCTCGGTGGGCTGAGTGCCGGGGTAGGGATGGTTGTGGCCCTACTACACCGATGGTTGCTGGCTTCGCATGGATTCGCGGAAATCGACTCGGTGAGACACGCCGGGCTCGTCGGCCTTCGTCGGTGTTGGATCAGCGATCAACCCGTTATCCGGTAGAGGCCAGTCGGTCGGGTATGGAGCGGGTTGCTCGTTTGCTTCAGCAAACATCTCGCGTGGCTCAAGTGCGTCGTGGCGTGTGTTCAAGAGCGTGCAAGGGTCCACTCGAACACGCCGAAGCGTCATCGGTGACCTGAAGGTGCGCTGGAAGAGGCCTGAATGGCGCATCTGCGACGTGCTCAAGAGCCCTTGAACCCCTGAATCCGACATTCGTGACACGTATACGTGTCAAAGTTGTGCGCGAGAGGGGACTTAACCCCGTCGTTGCGACACCGATGACACATGGGTGTGTTTAAGCACTGTTCAGATACGTCGCTGAAGCGTAGCACGGAGATGTTGTGGAGTTCTCCATGCTTGGTATTGTGTTGAGCTGTAGTGGGTTTCGGTCTCCTTTCTGAGGTAGCTGGCTTGCCGCGTGCTTAAAGTATCTGACGGTCACTTGTTTACGAGGTGGTCCAGTCGGCATTCGCGGTAGAGCGGAATCGGTTGCTGGGTGCTGTGTTTGGTGGTGCTGGTCGCCGCAGTGCGATCGGCTCGGTAACACGTCCGGTACGTCGGCTGCGACCCCTGTGTTGGGTGCGTAATCGGTGCCGTCTCAACGTCTCTCGATATGTGGTAGTTGCAGGCCCGGTCGCTGCATGGCAGCGACCGGGCCGTACTCAGTAGCTGTTTGGCGCCGCGAGAGGGGCGTCGGTGAGCAGTGGGTGGGGTTCTTGGGTGAGTGTTGCTAGGGCTGTGGTGATTTCGTAGAGGTTGGCTTTGACGTAGGTGGCGGTGGTGCCGTGGGTTCGGGTGTGGTGGCCTGCGTAGGCGCGGGCGGTGGCGTAGCCGAAGGCTCGTTCGACCCAGGTGAGGGTGGTGTGTCGTAGCCAGTGGGTGGTGATGTGTTGAGTAGCGACCCAGGGGAGATGGTGGCCGAGGCGGTTCCAGAGGTGGTCGTAGCGTCGGCGGGTGATGGGTTTACCGCTGCGGTAGCGCAGGAGCTGACCGTCGGCTGGACTGTGGCGTTGTGCGGCGTGGTGGAGTAGGTGGGCCATGAGGGTGGGGGAGATCGGTTGCCAGCGGTCGAGGTTGTTTTTCTCGCGGAGCAGGATCAGGCATTGGTGTGGGTTGAGGTCGCGGGGGCGGAGGTTCAGGGCGCCGCTGCGTCGGCAGGCGGTTTCGGTGTGTAAACGCAGCAGTAGGGTGTCGAGTTCGCGGTCGTCGCCGGTGATGGAGGTGACGTGGCAGATCTCGGCGACGCGTGGTGAGGGGATCGCTTGCCGGTGAGATGGCGCGACGGCAAACTCGCCGAGCACTGGGACGTGCTGGCTCCTCTCGTCGAGCACACCGTGAGCGGACGCAGCCAGGTCGACGGCCCCACCCGCATCGCGCACCCTGAACAAACCGACCAACGCCACAAGATCGCCGCCGGTTTCGTCGAAACAGTACTCATCGGTGGACACACCGATCAGATCACCGACTACATCAGCACCGAGCAATACCACCAGCACAACCCCCAGGCCGGCGACGGTCTCGACGGCTTCGCCGCACTGCTCACCACGTTCGCCGAACAGGGCATCACAATGGCCTACACCACGCTGCACCACGTGGTCGCTGACGGCGAGTTCGTGCTGAGCCAGTCCGAAGGCGGTCTCGGCGGCACACCGACCGCCTTCTACGACCTGTTCCGTATCGCAGACGGCAAGATCGTCGAGCACTGGGACATCGTCAACGAAATCCCGACCACCTTCGCCCATGACAACGGCATGTTCTGACCGCTGCGCAACGCAGCACCCGTTTCGGTAGGCGGCGTGGCGTCCGTAACCGCCACGGCGGCCGAACCTGGGCCGCGGTGGTGCACGGCTACACTTCGTCGGGCTCCATCGAAGTTCTGTGCATCGCCCGTTGAGGTTCCACCGAGCGAATTGGAGAGCGACCGTGCGCAACCAGAACCGTAAAGTTTTCGGTGTAGCAGGTGCAACGCTGGCTGCATTCATCGGCGTGGCTCTGGCCGTCCCGACAACTGCGGCTAAACCGTTGCCGATACACCCGGACCCCATCGAGACCACACTGCAGAACTGCTTCGAAAAGTCTGCCACCTACGCCAAATTCAAGGACTGTATGCAGGCAGCCCTGAAAGAACAGCAGGACTCCGAGCCGCCGGTTGAGGAGCATTAGACCAGGCTGATGTCGCGGTCAGATGACTTTTGCCGAATGTCGCCTAGTTTCGTGCGGAGGCGGCTCCGTGAGGAAATCACGGAAGTCTGTCGCGGGGTGTCCGGTGATTTGTTCGATCGAGTCGGTGACGGTCTCTAGTTCGCCGGTCGCGATCGCGGTGTAGGAGCTGACCCATCCGTCGAGTTCCCATTGCGGTGCAGCGTATTTCGATCGAGAAGCGTAGGCCTCGGAGATGGACTCGCGCACGTAGGTGTACTGCCGACCGTGGGCTGCGGTCATCATCTCGGCGGCCTCGGTCAGCGTGAAAGCCCGTGGGCCGGTGAGGTCGTAGGTCATTGTGCAGTGCCCGTAGCCGGTGAGTACCGCAGCCGCCGCGGCAGCGACGTCGCTGCGGGTGACCGCTGCTACGGCGCCGTCCGCGGCGGGACCGCGGATGACGCCGTTCTCGTCGGCGAGGAGCGGGATGAGGTCCTGATATTGGTTGTCGCGCAGGAACGTGAAGTCCATGCCGGAGGCGCGGATCGCCTGTTCGGTGTGCCAGTGGTCGCGCCCGAAGGTGAAGGTGCACTCCGGTGCCGCGCCCACGAACGAGAGGTAGACGATGCGCTCGACCCCGGCGCGGCGTGCGGTCTCGACTACGGCGATCTGCTGTGCGGCGCGGTCCGCTGATTCTGTAGCGGAGACGAACAGGAAGGTTTGCACCCCGGTGAGTGCTGCGCGCACGGAGGCGGGATCGGCGAAGTCGGCACGGACCGGGACCGCTGCGGGCAGCGGTGGTATCCGATCGGGATCTCGACTCAGTAACCGTGTCGATAGGCCCGTGCCCGACAGCATGCGCGCGACTTGGCCGCCGATGTGCCCGCTCGCTCCGGATATCGCTGTGAGTCCGGTCATGACTGAAGGCTATCGTTGGGTGGCCCCGGTCGCGGTGAGGCAGGCACGCGATGGCCGCCGATTCGGTTGGCGACGGTGCACGATTTGGGGGTGATCATGAAATATCGTCCTGCTTTCGTGGCGGGGTGAGTTTCGTTTCGGGGTGAGTTACGACGTGACCGGGTATTCGAGATCGAGGTCGGGAGCGAACGGCCGCGGATCGACGTCACGGAATTGCGCGCGCGCGAATTCCGCACGCAAGTGGAACGGCACGGTGGCGTCGTAGATGGTTTTGGCGGTGACCCCGCGCGCCGCGAGCCTGGGGTTGTAGGCCGGGGACTGCGACGGATCCAGGACGTGGCCGCTGACGCCGGGGATGACGATGATGTCGATATCTCCCTGCATGCGGGTGGTCATCGCCCACAGCACGTCGTCGCTGTCGAAGATGTCGACGTCCTCATCGACCATGATCAGGTTCTTCAACTCCCGGTAGGTGCCCAATGCCACCAATGCCGCCTGCCGTACCCGCCCATCGTCGGTGGCATTGCGTTTCACGCATTTCATGACGGCCAGGAATTTTCCACCGCCGGCGGTATGCGCGTAGATCTCGCTGACGAAGCCGGGCAGCGCCGCCTCGCAGGCGTTATAGATGCTCGCCTCGGTGGGGATGCCCGCCAGGGTCGTGTGCTCCTCACCCGGCCCGACCAGAGTCTGCAGGATAGGGTCGCGCCGGGTCGTGATGGCGGTGACCTTCAGCACCGGCAACGCGGGATGGGCGGCACCGTTGTAGCCGGGGAATTCGGGCATCGCATGCCCGGTGTGGGTGTTCTGGTCTTCGGCGTCGCGCCGTCCGGGCAGGATCACCCCCTCGATCACGACCTCGGCGTTCGCGATGCTGCGCTGCGGCACGGACACGCAGTCGACCAGTTCCACCGGCCTGCCCCGCAGACCACCGGCGATGGCGAGTTCGTTATAGCCGTAAGGGGTAGTCGGCGCCTCGAAGGTGGCACCGATGGGGATAGCCGGGTCCAGACCCATATTGATCGATACCGGCAGCGGATTGCCCTGGGCCTCCGCCTTTTTCCGGAACTCATCGATGTGGCGGCCGGGCGCGAAAAAGATGGTCATCTCATCGCGGCCCTGGACGCACAGCCGGTGGATGGTGACGTCGGTGCCGTCGTCGGGATCGCTGCTCAGCACCAGGCCGAGGCAGAAGTACGGTCCGGCGTCTTGATCGGTGTTGGTCGGTGCGGGCAGCAGGGTGCGCAGGTCGAAATCCGGGTCGTCGGCCCGGTATACGATCTCCTGGCAGCGCGCCTTGTCCCGGTCGATGGTGATCGGTTCGATCGCGTCCTTGACCGCCTCGGCCATGCGTTGGGTGAGCTCGCGCGGCGAGGTGTCCAGCAGCAGCCCGACTCGTTCGCGACTGGCCATCAGTCCGACCAGCACCCGTGAGCCGGGGTAGCCGGTGACGTTGTTGAAGATCATCGCTGGACCGATCTGGGTCGGCCGGGCCACCGTGCCGCCCGCGCCCACACGTTTGTAGACACCGGCGAGCTCGGCGTGCGGGTCGACCGGATGATCGGTCTCGATGAGCTGGTCCGGACGGGCTTGCAGCCGTTGCAGCGCTGAGCGCAGGTCGTGCACGCCGGGACGAGCGTCGTTGTCGGACAACACTATTCCTCCTGGAGTCGAAAGACGATCAGGGAGCGGGTACAAACCCGTCAGGCAGGAACTCGTCGTGGCATACGGGGGCTGCGTCCACAGTGTTGCGGCGCGCAGCCGGGAGTCCGGTCCACGGTTTCGCCTTGTCGGATCGCAGGCCGAACTGATCGAGTACCCGGGACACGATGTGGTCGATGATGTCGTCGATGGTGTGCGGGTCGTTGTAGAACGCGGGCATCGGCGGCACGATTCGCACACCCATGCGAGAGAGGGTGAGCATGTTGTCGAGATGGATTTCGCTCAGCGGAGATTCACGGGGCACCAGTACCAGGCGGCGGCCTTCCTTGAGTATGACGTCGGCGGCCCGGGCGAGTAGCCCGTCGGCGTAGCCGGTACGGATGCCGGCCAGCGTCTTCATACTGCAAGGAACGACGATCATGCCATCGGTGTGAAACGAGCCCGAGCTGATCGGCGCGGCCTGGTCACCGGGCTGGTAGACCACGTCGGCCAGCGCGGCCACTTCCTGCATCGTGAGGTTCGTTTCGAGTCCGATGGTCGCGCGTGCCCATTTCGAGATCACCAGATGCGTCTCGATGTCTGGCATCCGGTGCAGCGCTTTCAGCACCGCGACACCCAGCGGCGCACCGCTCGCGCCGGTCATACCAACGACGATTCTCATGACGCACCTCTCGTTCGTGCGGAAATGCTTGCGGTGCAAGGTTTTTCAGAGGGGATAGGTGGGATGGTTCGCTTCGGCGTGGACGGTCACCCAACGGGCCGTGGTGAAGTCGTCGGCACCTGGCTGCCCCCCGAATTTGCCGTAGCCGGAATCCTTGATGCCGCCGAACGCGGCCGTCGGCTCGTCACCGACACTCTGATCATTGATGTGCACGACGCCGGTCTGGATGCGGGTTGCCACCGCGAATGCCTCGGTGAGGTTTTCCGTGATCACCCCGCAAGACAGGCCATAGCTGGTGTCGTTGGCGAGTTCTATTGCCGCGTCGACGGAATCGACGATGTGCACGACCGCTGCCGGACCGAAGATCTCGTCGTAATAGATTCTCATATCCTTGGTCACCCCGGTCAGCAGCACCGGCTTGAACAACACACCCCTCGCGCCTTCGGCTTTGCCGGAACCGACAAGGGGCACAGCGCCTTTGGCGATGGCATCCGCGATAAGTTCGCTGAAGTTCTGTGCGGCCTTGGTGTTGACCACCGGGCCGATGGCCGTGGCCGGATCGGTCGGATCGCCGTACGGTAGCGAGT
The DNA here is from genome assembly GCF_044459885.1 of Nocardia sp. NPDC050175. Taxonomy (NCBI): domain Bacteria; kingdom Bacillati; phylum Actinomycetota; class Actinomycetes; order Mycobacteriales; family Nocardiaceae; genus Nocardia; species Nocardia sp. NPDC050175. The sequence goes on along the minus strand of NZ_JBITJI010000004.1, from coordinate 711,412 downwards.
CCACTCGGGCGACCAACTTCTCGAGGAATTCAGCAGCTAGGTTCTTGTGCACGACGATGCGGTCCGACGACATACAGATCTGACCGGAGTTCATATAGGAGCCGAAGGTCGCTGCGCGAACGGCGAATTCGATGTCGGCGTCTTCCAGTACGATGAGCGAGTTCTTGCCGCCGAGTTCGAGCGTCGCCGGTGTGAGCCGTTCCCCGGCCAGCGCGCCGATGATGCGCCCCACCTTCGTGGATCCGGTGAAGTTGACCATCCGAACGCGAAAATCCGAAACAAGAGCTGCCACAATATCGGCCGCGCTGTGTGGATCGTTGGTGAGTACGTTGAGCGCACCCGTGGGCAGCCCGGCTTCGGTCAGCACGTCGGCGAGAAACAGTCCACCGGCGATCGGCGAGTCTTCACTGGGCTTCAGCACGACCGTGTTACCGACCGCCAAAGGAATGGCGATCGCTCGAATTCCCAAGGCGTACGGGGCGTTCCACGGTGACAGCGACACCACTACACCCAGTGGCTCCCGAATCTCCATGGAGTATGTCGTCGTCGCCGCGTTGGTGGCCACCACGCGGCCGAGGGGGGCGCTCGGCAGGGCGGCGGCCCCATGGAGATGGTCGATGCCGAGACCGACTTGGAACCGCGCCCATCGTCGCGTCGCACCGACCTCACTCACCATGATCTCGATCGCCTCGTCGGTCCGGGCGGTCAAGATGTCGGCCGCGCGGTGCAGGATCGCACTTCGCTCGACTGGTGGCGTCTTCGACCAGGCGGTGAATGCTTCGGCCGCGGCATCGACCGCGGCGGTCACATCATCCTGGGTGCAGGCGGCAATTGTCGCGTACGTCTCACCTGTCCACGGCGAAATATCGGCTACCGTGTTTCCGTTTTCGGCCGGGCGTTCGCGACCACCAATGATCAGGCCTCGGGAAATTTCGGACATGAGATCTCCTGTTCAAGAGAGCCGGAGTACCGGTTTGATGACCTCGCCGCCGTGCATCGCCGCGGCCGCGGATTCGATCTCGTCGAACGCGAAATGGGTGATCAGCTCGTCCACCGGGAATCTGCCTTGTCTGCGCAGTTCGATCAGGGCGGGCAGAAACGCCTCGGGCACCGCGTTGCCCATGCTGATGCCGACAATCCGGGGGTGGCGCACCGGCATCTGCGCGGCGTCCAAGTGCACTTCGCTGCCGAACGGTGGTGCGCCGACCACCCCGCAGACACCTCCGACGGCCAGCGCGTCCACCGCCTGACGCAGGACTCGCGTATTACCTGTCGTCTCCAACGTGTAGTCGGCGCCGTCGCCGGTGAGGTCTCGAATCGCCGCCACCACGGCGGTGTCCTTGCCGTTGATCACCTCGGTGGCGCCCAGCTTCCTGGCCAGCGCCAGCCGGGATTCGTTGAGGTCGACCAGGATGACCCGCGTCGCCGGGGTGTTCACCGCCGCGAGCAGCGCGGAAAGGCCGACCGCGCCTGCCCCGAACACCACTAAGGTCGAACCAGCTTGCGGTGCAAGTACATTGAAGACCGCGCCCGCACCGGTTTGCACTCCGCAACCGAGCGGCGCGTGCAGATCCAGCGGCGCGTCCGCGTCGACTCTGATCACGTTGCGCTCGCTCGCCAGCGCATGACTCGCGAACGACGATTGCCCGAAGAAATGCCCGTGCAGCGGTGCCTCACCAGTGCGGCGGCGAACCGTCGCCGAGCCATCCAGCCTGCTCCCGCCCAGCAGGTTGAGCGCGGGCCAATGCACACATTGCACCGGACGTCCGGTCAGACACGGCACGCACTGCCCACACGAGGTGAAGCTCATCAGCACGCGATCACCGGCAGCGACCTTGGTGACCCCGGCCCCGACCGCTTCCACCACCCCGGCACCTTCGTGGCCGAGCACCGCGGGCAACGGAAACGGGATGCTGCCCGTGCGCACCGAAAGATCCGTGTGGCACATGCCCACCGCCTCGATCCGTACCAGAACCTCGTGGGCGCGCGGTTCGTCGAGATCGATATCAACCCGGACGAACGGCGCACCGGCCTGTTCGATCACCGCCGCGACCGCGTGCGTCATCACAGCCCCAGGGGTGTTCACGCGGGTTCGAGGGTTCCCGTGTGCAGCTCAGCGACGCGGTTGCCACCAGCTTCGTAAGTCCAGAAGGCGTGCACGGTGCGGGCGGTGAGATTCATGACGTGCGTGATCGTCATGCCGGAGGTCTCGACCCAGCCGAGCATGAACAGGCCGGGGCCGACCTCGGCGGCGTGCAGTACGACGGTCTCCTGTGCACCCTTGGCCGACCCCTCGAGGGTTTCGTAATGCAGGGTGGCGCCATCGGCCGCGTAGGTATTGCGGAAGACGACTCCGTTGTCGACTCGCAAGATCAGGGTCCGGCCGGCGTAGGTGAGGATGCTCATCAGAACAGGCCGTTGTGGTGTGGCAGCTGCGCCGGGACGGGAGCGATGACGTCCCAGTGCTCGACGAGCTTGCCGTCCTGGACGCGGAACAGGTCGTAATAGGCCGCCGGGACACCGAATTCGCCCTCGGACTGCAGCAGGACGAAATCGCCCTCGGCGATGACCTTGTGGACCTTCTGGTAGACCAGTTTCTTGCCCTGTTCGCCCCACTTCGCCACGGCCGCGCCGAATCCGGCCAGGCCGTCGGCGGCTTCCGGGTTGTGCTGGCTGAAGGTCTCGGTGGAGATGTAGTCGGTCAGCACCGAATAGTCCGCGTCGACGAAGACCTGCTGCGCGAACTCGGTGACCAGCGCGCGATTGGCCTCGGTCTTGCCGGTGTCGATGACCTCGGTGGGACCGTCGGTCTGAGTGCGCCCGGAAGCAGTGTTCCGCACGACGGGGGTCAGGGCGTCCCAGTGTTCGGCGAGCTTGCCGTTGGCATCGACACGGAAGATGTCGAAGCCGACCAGCGGGTCAGGACCGAAACCGTAGTAGGTACCGTGCAACGCGACCAGGTTGCCGTCGGCGATGACCCGCGCGCCCTCGTACCGGAAGTCGGGGCCGAGACCCGCGACCAGCTGGCGCAAGGCCTCAGGACCGTCAGCGGCCAGGGAGCTGTGCTGGATGTAGTTGGGGGCGACCCAGTGGTCCACCGCGCTCGGGTCCTTCTTGGCGAACAGCTCGGTGGTGGCGGTCAGCACAATGTTCTTGGCGCTCATGTCAGTACTCCTCACAGATGAAGGGGAAGTGCGGGGGACAGAGGTTGTCGTGTCGTCACCGCACGCGGTGACGGTCAGGCTGAGCATCACGCTCAGGGCGACGGCGGCCGTCGCACTGCCGCGTTTGCTGATCTGCATTGGTCGGCTCCACTTCTGGATCAACGAGACAGACAGCCGCAACTCCGGCACATAGCAAATTTGTGGAAACAATGCGGCACACGTCGTAGATTCAGGCCGAAAGGGATCTGCTAGCTGGAGTCGACATCCTGGCTGTGTCTTGCTATTTTCCGACACCAATACGGTGCCGGAGGGGTTCAACAACTTCAATTTACGAGGAAATTGCTGCTGAGACGAGATACGCTGACGACTATTGATGGTCAAAAACCGACATACCCTCGCCGTGAAGATCCGTCCGATCTCGTTCGTCGCACCCGTCGGAACCCCCGCCGGGGTCGAGGTGCTGTCCCTCGATGAACTGCGAAGTCGCGTGTCGGGCGAACAGCTAGCGATCCCTCAGCGACCAGAATTTCACCACCTGCTCACCCTCACCGGCGGCACTCTGCGACACACGGTGGATTTCGCCAGTTACACCCTCGAACCCGGCTCCTGGCTGTGGATACGCCCGGGCCAGGTCAACCAGTGGGGTGACCTCACCCGCGCCGAGGGCACCCTGATCCTGTTCCAGCAGAGCTTTCTCACCCCGGCCACCGTCACCACTGCGCGCATAGACGACCCCCATGCCTCCGTCCTGCACCACGCACCCCCCAGCGACGCCGCCGCCTTGCACCTGGCCACCGAGCACCTCACCGCCGAGTTCCACGCGTTCGGGCACCTGCCCCTCGACGTCCACGCCACGGCCCTGCGTCATCTGCTGTCCGTCTTAGTACTTCGCCTGGCCCACCTCACCGCGCCCGCCGACGCACCCACCACCGAACCCGACCCCACCTACCTGCGATTCCGCGACGCCGTCGAGCAGGACTTCACCCGCACCCGACGGGTGCAGGACTACGCGCGGACCCTCGGCTACTCGACCCGCACCCTCTCCCGCGCCACCCTCACCGCCGCCGGAATCGGGGCCAAGGAATTGATCGACCGCCGCGTCGTACTCGAAGCAAAACGCTTGCTGGCGCACAGCGATCAGAGCTCAGCCCGCATCGCCGACCGGCTCGGCTTCGCCAGCGCGACCCACTTCAGCAAGTACTTCCATCAGCGCACCGGACAGACGCCGATAGCCTTTCGTGAGGCGATCCGCGGGCGCGCCGCACCGTGATCCGCGTTGCGCGCGATGGCGGCGGCTTTTCGGGCATGACGCGGATAAGCCGACGTGGGTCACGATCCAGGGGGTGGTGTTCGATGGTCGGCTCGAAGACGGCGTTGGTTTCGGTGGCGTCGAGTTGGTGCCGGAATTCCTAGTCGGGTCCCGCCGCAAAGCGGTGACTGCCGACCAGAGGATGCCTGTAGGAGTCGGGTGTGCATACAAACCCATTTCACCCCTGATCCAGTCCCTCTGTCGGTTTGCCCACGGCAATGCCCGCATCCGGGACAGGTTGAACCGGCTGAAGAAATATCTCGGCCCCCGATGAGATCGGGCCCATCCAATTAGCCTGCGGCTCCGAATCTCTGGGTGGTGCATCATTTTCGCACGAGTCACACCGATGCGCCGCGTTCGGATACGAGCGTCGCCGAAGCATGGGCCCACTCCCGCGCTTCGGCGTCGCGCCCGGGAGTTGCAGGTACCTGCTACGTGAGTTTCCGGTAGCTGATCTGAGCGATTAACAGCGCCAGGTCATGAATGCTCTGGATGCACCGGTGCCGCCAGGAACCCCCGTAACCTATGCACACGCCACCGGTACCCCCAGCCCATCAGTGTTCCGGGGGCCAGCCTCCGATTCGGACTTCTCGCCGGCGGCCAGTGCACGCACTTCGGTAATATAGTGCGTTGAGAAGTGCTGCCAGCCAACTGATTTGGACACATGACCAACGTACGCCCAGCTGTTAGCGGCTCACCCGTTCCGAAACGTCCAACACTCCTCGACCGACGCCTCTTGTTCAAGCCACCTGGCGAGGTCGGCGAAGGCCTCGACTACTGGGCCCTCTCAGGTTCCGCTGTACACGGCATCCTGCGAGATCTATTGGTTAACTTCCTATCCCTGGCGAATTCTTTCAGGGGCTGCTACCGGGATGGCGCGCAGTGGGCTATCGCAGCGTGTGCACGGGCCTCGCCCAGAGCTAACCGGCCAGCTTCCCCTCCTGGCAGATTCCGTCTTTTTCGCGACAGGGCCATTTCTTCTCGTACTTTCCCTCACCTCTGTATTCCCGAGAGTTGAGGTCGTCGAGGTCGTCGAAATTCTCCTCGAGGAAGTCCGATATTCCTTGGGCGGTCGTACAGCACGTCTTGAGCTTACCCTTGGACGCCGTCACTACCTCTTTGAATTTTACGGCCCAGTTCTCCAGGTCCCCGCACATCGCCTGCCTGCTATACGGATTGAACCCGACGGAACCGTAGAGGAGATTCAGTGCCTTATAAAAGGGCTGCTCATCACTTTTCAAGTCGTATGGAAAACGCGTTTAATCTCCGAGTACTCCTGGTACCAGGACTCGCTGTACTCTTTTGTGCCGCCGTCCTTGCAGACAAAATTGAGGATCGTTGTCGCCCGTTTGAGTTGTTCGGATTACGTCATCGGCGCAGCCAAGGCATGGCTCTTCGTAATACCAAAGACTAGTGCTGCCGCGAGGGCTATCGCGGCGGGCAAGCGTTTCCTCAGCACTATCGAGTTCTCCCTAGTTGACATCGTCAGCCGCGTAGCAGGCCACGTCGTTCGATCTCGGCGACCATCGTTCCGGGGAGCTCCAGATTGACGCATTCCGTGCGGGACAACGTCGCCGGAATCGAGTGGGAAAAACCGAAAACTCCTTGTGGGTCGTACCGGTGCTTGATCTGCATCAATCGCGGAAACCCATCCCCATACAACATGTGTGGGCGGGCCTCGATCTCAACGTTGGTCCAGTTCAGGTAAGCGCCGGTGACTCGATGCCGGACATCGTTGTAAATCCCCTGCGCCCATGCGACACACGCGGCATCGTCAGCGGGTTCAGTCCAATCGGAGCGGAACAGCATGTTCTGAGCCGAAACGCCGTGCGCGAACGAGGTTGCCCCGGTCTCGGTTTCGGTCGTCAGTGCCCCGCCGCCGGGGAAACTCCACGTGAATGAATTACACGGTGCCTTGGTATGCCACTCCCGCAGCGCTTGTACCGCCGTGTCGTCGAGAGGTGCGTCGAAGGTCGGCGAGGCAGTGATAGCGCGAGCGCCGATATCGAAACTCTCCTCGGCGATGCCGGCGAGTAGCGTGCGAATTGCTTCCGGAAAGCTGGATCGTCGCGCGCGGCGGTCGATAGGGCGCGGGACCTCACGCAGCAGTGGCCGCAGTAGGGATTGAAGCTCGGTCTCGGTGCCGGGGAACACGCCGCCGACGTCGACACGGTTCGCCAAGGTGGTGGGCCACAGGGCGATGTAGGCGGTGAGCCGATTGTCGGTATAGGGCGCCCAACTCTCCCAAACCCGGTAAACGTCTTCAAAATCCTCCCAGGACCAGGACAGCCGATAGGTGGTCACAAAAGCCAGGGGAGTGATGCGGAACCGCAGCGAGGTAATGATCGCGAAGTTCCCACCGCCCGCTCCCAAGCAGGCCCAGAACAGATCGGAGTTCTGCTCGCGGTCGGCATGCACGATGCGCCCTTGGGCGTCAACGGCCTCGAGGGACACGACGTTGTGCGCCATAGCACCTAGCCACCTCGCCAGCGTCCCCATCCCACCGCCAGTGGTGAACCCGCCCACCCCCACCGTGTGGCCGATACCGCCGGGAACCGCGCGGCCGACGTCGGCCAATCTCTCGTAGACGCAGTGGATCTGGGTGCCGACACCGATGGTGGCATACGCCATATCGTCGGAAACCTCGATGCTGTCGAGCTTGCCCAGATCGATGACGATCCCGCCCTCGACGCTGGAGAACCCGTCCACCGAATGGCCTCCCGAGCGAACTCGGAACGGCAACCCGCGATCACGAGCATTCAGCAGAGCCGCCGCGACTTCTCGTGCGCTGCTCGGGAACACGACCTCTACGGGTTCTGTCCGGAACCTGCCGTTCCAGCCTGCATGCAGTTCTGCGTATTCGGCATCAAAACGACGCACCACCCGGCCACGATCGCTCAACGAGTGCACAGTTTCCTCCTCGATGTAGGCGGACGAGTCCCGCTCGGTTCCAGCTTGATGCGGCGGCGTTCCCGAAACGATGGTCGACGGCCACGACTGCTGCCAACCGTGCTGTGCCGTCGCACAACAGCCGCCCGATAGCCATCGCGGCCACCGACAACCCTGGCGTTAGTCTTGTGATGGGTCGCTTGCGTAGACCTTCGGCGTGTCGATTTGTCGCATGGACCTTGCCCGGTGATGCCCCGATATCCGGGATAACCGTGGGAGTCGACGCGATGATCGCTCGGATGCACAAGCTCAACAACGAGTTCGGCATTAGTGTCCGGTTCCTGCACAGCCATGTCAGCATGGGCAATGTCGCTACAACCCAGCACAATACCGCGCAACACAACGGCAGAACTCTCGACCAATACGTAGTCCATGTCTGCACTTTAGAGAATGGCCGGATCGCGGCAGACGAGACCTTCGTGTCGGATATCGAGAATTTCAGCGCGTTCTTTTTCAACTGAGCACAAGTGGTCGGTGCCTTTGGTGATGAATGGACCTGGCGTCTCTGACTGCGGGTAGTTGCCCAATATTGGAGGCTGCAGCGTTTCGCCTGGATTGGAAATTCTTCTCGTCCATCGGCTGGCCCGCGAGTGCACCAGGCCTTGCTGCAGCATCACGTTTCGAGCGCTGTTTCAATGCGCTCGCGAGTAGCGCCGCCTCGGTGAACCGATGGTCCCGCCAGGTTTCCGAGGGGTGCATCGCTGCCTCTGCGCGTTTGTGTAGTGCCCGCCGTTGGTTTCGCGCCGGTGACAGCCGGTATGCGGCTCAGATTTCTCGGCTGTATCCCACCGACCCGCAGTCGGCGACGCTATCGGCGCTCCACGGTAGGCATGCAGTGTGCCGCGGCCCAATTCGCCTCCGCAAACGGGTTGCTGTGGACCATCGGCGCTGCGCGCGATGCCGATGATCCTGTAAGCGGGGGGCCTGGTGGAAGGAGCGGAATGAGATTCTCCAAGGATCAAGAACGTGCACCACAGGTGTCGTCGATCGGCGGTAAGGCCCGCGCGCTGTGGTTGCTCGACCGTCATGGCTTCGCGGTGCCGGAGTGGACGGTTATCAGTGGCGAGACGTTCGACAGCATTGCCGAGCAAACCGGCGTGCGAAGCGAGGTGGAGACCTTGCGTTCCTCGATCGCCCACCTCGAACCGGCCGAGATCGCTGTGGGGCTGCGCACGGTCACCGAAGCATTTCATTCGTCCCTGGAACTGCGCCAGGTTGCCGCGGACGCGTATGCGTCGGTCGGCAGCGGCCGGGTGGCGGTGCGATCCTCGGCGGCCGAGGAGGACGGGGCTCAATACTCGTTCGCCGGGCAGTTCGAGTCGTTCCTGGGGGTAGAGGGAGTTTCGGCGGTGGTCACGGCGATCATCGACTGCTGGGCTTCGGCATACTCCGAGCGCGTTCTCGCGTACCGCGGGCAGCACCAGTGCGCGGGCACCGCCGCGATGGCGGTGATCGTGCAGCGGATGGTCGATGCCACCGCTAGTGGTGTGCTGTTCACCCGCGATCCCAGCGCCGGGCGCGGCGAAGAGTTTGTGATCAGCTCGGTATACGGATTGGGCGAGGGACTGGTCTCCGGTGCCGTCGACGCCGACACCGTACTGGTGCACCGATCGACCGGCAAGATAGTCCACCGGCTCATCGGTGCGAAGGAGCGCCGTTTTCGGGTAGCTGATTCCGGCGGTGGCGTCGATACGGTCTCCGTCGAAACCGCGGCGCGCGCTCGTCTATCGATCACCGACGATGACATCGAGCGGCTGCGCAGCACTGGAGCCGCGATCGTCGAGGCGTTCGGCGCCGATCAGGACATCGAATGGGCCTTCGAGAACGACCGGCTGTGGATCTTGCAGAGCCGTGCGATCACCACACCGGTCCACAAGGAAAGCGTTGGTGCCCAGCGCATCTGGGATAACTCCAACATCATCGAGAGCTACGGTGATGTCTGCGCACCATTGACCTTCACTGTCGCGGCGGACCTCTACGGTCGAATGTACCGGGAGTACGCGCGTGTCCTGGGTGTGCGGGAACCGCAACTGCGCCAGATGGACCGCTGGTTGCCCTCGATGCTCGGCTACTTCCACGGGCGCGTCTACTACAACCTCCTGCATTGGTATCGGATGGTGTGGATCGCACCGGGGTACCGCAGTAGTCGAGCAATGCTCGAACTGTCGCTGGGTGTATCCGAAACCTTACCGGCGGCGCAGGCAGAGTCCTTGCGCGCCTTCGGGTTCGAGTCCCGCCTCCGCGAGTTATTGTGGCGGGCAAGGGCTTCAGCGATATACCTGGCCAAGTATGCGACGGTGTCGCGGGCCTGTGAGCGATTCCTGAAGGACTTCTACGAGCGCCACAGCCGATACCAAGCCATCGACTACGACACCATGCCCGTTGCGCAGGTGTTCGAGCTGTGGCGCGAGTTCGACAACGACGAGGTCGAGCATGCCGGGCCCATGCTGATCCTGGACGCGACACTGCTGAGCTCCGCGGGGCTGTTATACGCACTCGGGCGACGATGGCTACCGCAACCGCCACCCTGGTTCGACTGGGTGGTGATCAGTCCGGGACCTGACATCGAATCCATCAACCCCGCCTCCGCGCTGGTGGAACTCGCCGCCGCGGTGCGCGCGGATGTCGTTGCCGCTGAACTCCTCGACCAAACCCCGCCGGAAGCCTTCCGTCAGGCGCTCCGTGACGCCGGAAAGAACACGTTGATCGAGCGAATCGATGCTTACCTGGCAGCGTTCGGCGACCGGAGCCCGAATGAACTCAAACTGGAAAGCCCGGACCTACGCGACGACCCGCGCGAGTTCTTCACCATGCTGCGGCAGGCACCCACCACCGCATACCGGGCGAGCACCGACTCGGCCGATGCTTTCCTCAACGACCATCTGCACGGGTTCCGGCGCCGCATCTACGAACTGCTCCGCCGAAAGACACAGCGCGGCCTCGCCTACCGTGAGCGGCTGCGATTCACTCGGACCCGGTCGTTCGGCCTCCGAAAGGCCATGATCCGAGCGCTCGGACGCGGTCTTGCCGGGGAATCGGTGCTCGAGTCGGACACCGACGTGTTCTTTCTGCGGCTCGATGAGGTGCGTGCGCTTTTCGACGGTAGCGCTTCCGATGTTGATCTGCGCTCGACTGTGACGGCGCGCAAGCGCCAGCGGGCCGAGGACGAGGTGCTGGAGGCGCCACCGCGGTTCCGCACCACGGGTTTCCCCTACCGAGGCGACGAGCTGACACGCGCCGGATTCGCGGCGGGCAGTCGAGGCGGCTCGTCCGGTGCGGGCACGGTATTGCGTGGCGTCGCCTCCGGCGGCGGAGTCGCGGAGGGTATCGCGGTAGTGACGAGCACGCCGAGCGACGTCGACGGTGGAGTGCTGGTCACGTACCGCACCGATCCCGGTTGGGTGACGGCACTGGCCTCTGCGTCGGCGTTGATCATCGAGCGCGGCAGCCCGTTGACCCACGTCGCCATCGTGGCCCGGGAGTTGGGTGTGCCGACCGTCGTGCAGATCGCGGACGTGACTAAACGCCTGGTTACCGGCACGCGGGTGCGGGTCGACGGCACAGGGGGGACCGTCACGGTGCTGGGCGTACCGGCCGACGCCACAGCGGATTTCGCACTGGCCGACGGGAACAGCCATGACGCGTAGTGCCGATCGTGTTGTCCCACGCTCGAATACGTCACTGCCGCGTGCCGAGATCGACCACCTCGCCGACCTGCTGGCCGATGAGCTCAATCTGCCGCCGGGCACCGCACTGGCACTGGAGGGATCGCACGCCGAGGGATTCGGAAACGATTGCTCCGACGTGGACTTCCTGGTCATCTACCCGGACTCGACCATCCAGCCGACCTTGCGGACGACATTGCACCTGGCGACACATCGAGTGGAGGTCCGTTCCCAGTCGGTGGCACAACTGACCACACAGCTGCTCGAGGTGGTGGCGGCGAGCGCGGACGAACTCTCCGAAGATCTGCTGGACCGTTGCCAGCGATTCCTGTATGCGGTACCGGTGTGGTGTGGCGAGCTGATCGATCGGATCCGCGAACGACTGCCATTGCCGCAGTTCGACGCGATCACCGCTCGGTGGTGGGCTCGGCAGGCACGGCTGTCGTTACGGTATGCGGTGGTGCTCGCCGCCCTGGGTGCGCGCGAGGACGCCGACGGTTGGGCCCGCAACGGTGCGATGCAGGCGATGAAGTACTGGGCGGCACGACGCGGCGAATGCTACATGGAACCGAAATGGCTTGACCACCAACTCGATCGGCTCGGCGCTGAAACGGATCTGATCCAGCAGTACCGCGCGCTGACGGGAGGGCTGCCCGCTGACAGCGAATCCGGCGCCAGCGGATCCGGATTTCTCACAGACGTCCTGGATCTGGCCCGCCAGGCCGGTCTGTCCCGGATCACCACCGGCCGTGATGACGTCCGGCTCGACGTCGCGGACAACCTGCTCACCTGGGAAGCAGACGATGTGGTGCACGTATTTCGGGACAGGCTCGATGTTTTCGTCCTGCAGGGATCGGCCGCGGAGGGATGGCGGTCGCTGTCCCGCACCCAACTACTTACCGAAGTGACCTCCGACGGAGTGGATGGGCAGGCCACCGGCGTTGTGGCCGAGTTCCTGCGCCTGGGGTTTCTTACGGTGGGCTGGGCCGAGGACACGCCGTTGCGGCCTTGGCAATTGATCGGTGCCCCGGTGCGGCCGGTAACGCCGCCGCCGTCCAAGAATGATATCGCGGTCACGATGCGTGGCGGGGTTGTCGACATCGCCCGGATCGGCTTATCGGCGCTGCCCGCGACCCGATTCGCCGCCGCCGGCATGAGCCTGGTCTGGTCGGATCTTTTCCTCGAGATCACTCGTGAGGATCTGACCGGTGCGCTGCAACGCCGGGACTGGCCACTTGCCCGCACCGCTGCGCACCGGATGGTCATGTTCGCCTGCCGTAGCCTGCTGTCCGCGCATGGTGTCGAGCCACTCCCACAAGATACCGAGATCGTGCGCTACCTGGGAGGTCTGGCCTGCGAACATCGGACCATCGCTGCTGAATGTATAGCGGCACTGCAACTTCCGGTCACGTCCGAGCAGCTGACACAGACCTTGCACGATCTGATCGGCCGCGTCCGAGCCGAGGCCGGGAGCGGGCAGGCAGCGGGGAGCTTGAGCTGTCCGGATCGACTCCATCGGCTCAATGCCATCGTCCGAGCTTGGGTCGGCCTGAACTCCGCTCTCGGCCTTGATGTCCTGTTCCCTGAGGCCCTCGACCTCCTGACCACCGGATCCCAGCCCCACCTACCCGCGCGGAGCCGATAACCATGACCGCAACGACTGACGCCACACCCGAAATCGGCTCGGCCGCAGTATTGTCCACGCGCCTTTCGGGGAGCGCGGCGAAACTGCGCCGCTACAGCGAGGACGTTTACTTCCGGGAAAGCTTCGAGCAGCTCTGTGCCCAGACCGAGGACCCGACCGGGTTCGCATACCGGCACGCCATTCTGCTGTGCAAGCCCGACGCGGTACTGGGTCACGTCCTCGATCAGACTGTTAGTTGGTTGACGGACAACGGCTTTCGAATCGTCGCAGCCCGCCGGATACGAATGACTCCGCACATCGTGCGCGCCGTGTGGTACTTCCAGTGGAACGCCGCTTCGCCCGAGCGGCGACTCCTGGCGGATCTACTCGGTACCCTCGCCGATGCGTTGGTGCTGGTGGTCACCCGGGCTGGGGATGCAAGGCCGGTGTCGGTGGAACTGACCGAGCGGAAGGGGCCGACCGACCCGGAGCGGCGTCGACCCGGACAACTGCGCTATGAGCTCGGACGCTACGGCTATCTGCTGAACTTGGTGCACAGCACCGACGAGCCGGCCGATGTGATCCGCGAACTCGGCATCTACTTCGACCGTGACGAGCGAGCTGAGCTGTTCCGATCCGCATCCCGCGGTGTGGACCGCGCCGACGCCGCACAGCGGCTGATCGACGAGCTGTACTTCGGCACACCGCGGCGCAGCCTGCGCTTCGAGGACGCCGCGCGGGCAATAGAAGCCCAAGCTCGCGAGATTCTGGCGGAGGGCCCGCCGCGCCTGGCCGCCGAGCTGCGGACGAGCTGGGCGACCAGCGCGGGCGACCGGACAGCCCGACTGGCTTGCTTCCTGCGACTGGCCCACCGCCACCGAGTGTCGCTGGATCCATGGAACGTCGTCGTCGCCGGGGCCGCCGTGTTCCCGATGAGCGAACCCGGGGTCAAAACCCTTCTCTGACAATGAAAGCGGGTACATCTCATGTTGAATTTCAGTCACACCATCGAATGTGATCTGGTCCATCGCAGGGCAAACAGCGAGGTCTTCGTGACCTCCACCGACCAGGTCGCCGAGGATAACTATCGGTTCGGCGCGCAACTGCCCCGCTGGCATCCGTTCTTCTCCGACACCGACCTCGGCCGCCAGGAATACGACCCGCTGCTGATCATCGAAACGGCGCGGCAAGGGTCGCTGGCCGTGGTGCATCGCTACCTGGGTGTGCCGACCGGCAGCCAGTTCGTGATCCGAACCCTCGAGTTTCGGGAGGTCGAGCAAGATCTGCTGGCTGTTCGGTCCGTCCCCGCTGATGTCGTCGGCAGGTGCCGGATCATGCGACGCTACGCGCGCGGGGACCAGTTGACCGGAGTCGTCGTCGAAAACATTCTTTGCCGCGACGGGCGCCCTGCGGCCCGCGTCGAGATCTCGGCGAGCTGGGTGGATACGGACCACTGGAAGGTGCTGCGGCAACGTCAACGCGCCGAGCGCGCTCAGCACGGAATCAGCAAGCCCGCGCAGGCGCACCGCATCGCACCGGCGCAGGTGGGTCGAGCGGACCCGCGAAATGTCGTGCTGTCACCTGCACGGCACACGGACGAAGCTGTCGTAGTAGTCGACACCGGCAACCCCACCTTGTTCGATCACCACGTCGACCATGTGCCCGGCATGCTCGAACTCGAAGCGGCCCGCCAGCATGCGCTGCTCGCGTTCGCCAAGCAGGACTCGATGCCCGAGGGGCGGATCACGGCCATCGATGCCCAGTTTCGGGACATCGCCGAGTTGGATCTGCCGCTGCTCAGCAGCATCTGTGCAGAAGGTAGGCGCACCTTGGCCTCGTTGACCCAGGCCGGCCGTGCGGTCGCCGAGATCGAACTGACCTGGCAATTCGAGGCGCCCGGCAGCGCAAACGAATTCACCACAGACCTGATCGACGCTACGATCGGGCACCGTCGATGACGGCGGATAGCGCGAGCGCTATCGACACCGTACTGATGACGACTCGTGCGATCCGACGCAAGCTCGACCTCGAGACGCCGGTTTCCCGCGACGTCGTCCGGGACTGTCTCGACATGGCGAGATACGCCCCGTCAGGGGGAAATCGCCAGAGCTGGGGATTCCTCGCGATAGACGACGCAGGCACCCGAACCGCGGTCGCACGTTATTACCGCCAGGCATTCGAGGCGTACGTCGCCGCCGCGCCCAGCGCCGCACGATCGACCTCGACGGCCCGCTCCGCACAGTTTCTCGCCGAGCACCTGCATCGGGTTCCGGTGTTGGTCCTGGCCTGCGCGACGGGCCGGCCACCGGTCACCGAGGGGCCGGTTCGGCTCGCGGGGTACTACGGCTCGGTCTTTCCTGCCGTGTGGAGCTTCATGCTGGCTGCCCGCAGCCGTGGGCTCGGAACTTCGCTGACGACAGTGCATTTGACGTATGAACGAGAGGTCGCGACTTTGCTCGGCATCCCGTTCGATCGTGTCGCGCAGATCGCGCTGCTGCCGGTCGGGTACCTGCGCGGGTCGATTCCGCGACCGGCCGCACGCATCGACGTCGACAGCATCATGTGCTGGAATCGCTGGACGGTTGCGGCGCCGTGACGACGCTCCGAATCCACGACGGCCGAGTGCATTTGCGGCATATCACCGACTTCGTCGAGGTGATGTTTCCGCTGCGAATACACCTTCCGGTCGCCTTCCTGTGGGCATGGTCGGTGGAGAGCCTCACCGCCGTGATCGTTGGCGGCTCCGATTGGAAACCGTTACCGGGCAGCGTACTTCGTGGGATAACGGTCGCCGCGACCTTGTTGTTCATGCGCATGATCGATGAACAGAAAGACCTCGGCTACGACCGGGTGCACCATCCGGATCGGCCCCTGGTGGCCGGGGCGGTCAGCCCAGGCGAACTGCGCGCCGCGATGGCGATGCTGGGCGTGCCGATATTGATCGTCAACGGTCTCGTGTCGGCGGCTTCGGGCGGCATCATCGCGCTGGTCCTGAGTTATGGCCTCGGCCTATGGTGGTTGGAGCACCGCGTCGCGCTGGTGCGGGACAACATGCTCATAGAACTCGCTGTGGCCCTTCCGATTCAGGCTGCGCTCAACGGGTATCTGATCGTGTCGTCGATCGGCACCGCTGCGGTTGAGCACGCAGGCGCGTACCTGGGGCTGATGGGCTATTACTCACTGCTGTTCCTGCACGTCGAACTCGCGCGCAAAACGGCAACAGGCGGGCGAGAGAAGCGGCTCTACACCAACTTTCTCGGAGCGAACGGAAGCGGTGCTGCGACCCTGCTGAGCGCACTCGCTGCGATCGCCGTGTACGTCGTGCTGGTCCGGCCGTGGCAATTCTCCGGTGGCGCTGCGGTTCTGGCAACGGTGCCCATTGTGGCCGGTGGGTTGCCCCTCCTGGGTGCGCTGCGCTACTGGGCCGGTGACGGCGCACCGATCGAGCGTCGCTGGCCCGTGGGCACAGCGCTCGGTTTCGTCGGAATCTGTTGTCTCACTTCGGTGGCGCTCGGCGCCGCGTACTCGTGATTCACCCGCTCTCAACGGAGGCCAAGATGGACACAATCCCTGTTGCACCGGGACGGTTACCGATTCTCGGGCACGCTCTGCGCCTGAGTCGCGACCCCCTCGGCTTTCTCGAATCGACCCGAAGCTACGGCGACGTGGTCCGGATCTACCTCGGCAGGCAACCCATGTACTTGGTGACCGATCCCGGACTCACACGTGACGTGCTGGTCGGCAGGGTAGTCGGCGTCAACCGCGACGGGCTCGCCGACGGTGGCCGCGAGCTGTTCGGGTCGTCGGTAGCCACCCTGAGCGGCCGGATCCACCGGGATCGGCGCAGGCTCTACGCACCTGCGCTACGAAATCGGCGAGTCCTGGATTACGTGCCGATGCTCGCCGAACATGCCGGCCACTGGGCCCGGTCACTGCGCGAAGACGTTCCGGTCGCATTGGACCGAGAGTTGTTCGCGCTCTCGCTGTCCGGTGTGTCGGCGACGCTGTTCGGTGTCGAACCCGAACCCGCGGTCGTGCACACAGTTCAACGCGATCTCCCGGTCGCCGTGCACGCCGCGGTGGCACGGCAGACGATGCCTGGCTGGTCGCGCGGACTACCGCTGCCGATCGGTCGGCGCTTTCAGGAGACAACGGTACGGTTGCGGACGGTATGCGCGGCGATGATAGCCGCGCGGCGTTCGAACCCGAAAGAGCGGCGGGATTTGTTGTCGGACTTGATGTTCGAGCCGATCGGGGAGAACGGAGCAACGCTGAGCCAGGAAGAGGTCGTCGACGAGTTGTGCGGATTGCTCGTCGCGGGAGTCGACACCCCGGCCGCTACCCTGGGGTGGATCTTTCATGAACTGGCCGAGCAGCCCGAGGTGGCGCGGCGGCTCCACGCCGAAGTCGACAGCGTCCTCGGATCGGGCGTCGTCACCGCAGCAGACCTGCGGTCACTGGACTACACCCGATGGGTGGTGCAGGAGGCGATCCGCAAGTACGCGGCGTGGATCAACCCCATGCGAACCGACGCGCCCACCGACATTGCCGGTGTGCGGGTGCCCGGCAACGCCACCCTGGCGGTCAGTTTGTATATGCTGCACCATGATCGGCGGGTCTTCGAGAACCCCGACCTCTTCGATCCGATGCGCTGGGCACCTGAACGAGCAAAACTGCGCCCACACGACGCGGCGATACCGTTCGGCCTCGGGCCGCGCAAGTGCCCCGGCGACATCTTCGCCATGACCGAGCTGATGGTGTACGTCGCCACCATCGCCGCACAGTGGGAGTTTCATCCCCGCCACGGCGCCACCGTTCATCCGGTCACGCGGGGAGTGGTGGTTCATCCGGACCACTTGCCGATGATCCCGCGCGCACGAGCCCCAGCGATCCAGCCGGTCTGTCAGCAGGGGGCGAAGCCGGATACGGCCCGGCACTGCCCGAGTTCGCCTATACATCAGGCTAATTGGCCGCGGCGCCCATGACCGCGCGGCGATCGCCGCGTTCCCGACTGCTGGGTCAGTGAACCAGTGCCGACTCCGCGGTGTAGTTCTCTGGCTCTCGGCTGCGCCGGGGGAGCAGGAACAGGACTACGCCCGCGGCCGCGAAGGCGGCGGCGACGTACCAGAGCGAGCCCGCGAAGGCGGCGGGCATCTCGGGTGCCTGGGTCGCTGGATCGCCGGAGCCGAGGTGGGATCAGCGGCAGTATCGTCTGCCACAGCGTGATGTCGTGGCCGTTCGCGGTGGCGAGAACGCCGAAGGTGACCATGCCGCCTGCGGCGAGCACAGCACCGGCCTGTAGCACCGATCGTGGTGAGCCGGTAGCCACCGACATTGCCGTGACTGGCCTGTACCGGGTAGCCGAGGTCACGGAGGCGGTCGGCGTCGCGGCGGATGGTGCGCGCAGT
The DNA here is from genome assembly GCF_044459885.1 of Nocardia sp. NPDC050175. NCBI lineage: Bacteria > Bacillati > Actinomycetota > Actinomycetes > Mycobacteriales > Nocardiaceae > Nocardia > Nocardia sp. NPDC050175. Next base: position 693,293 of record NZ_JBITJI010000004.1, on the reverse strand, counting down.
GACGCCGAGGCGTTGGGCCAGTTCGTCGCCGGTCCACTCGCGTGGTGACTGCAGGAGCGTCAGCAGTCGCAGCAGCCGACCGGAGGGATCACGCATGTCTTGATTCTGCCCTGCTATTAGGTCATCGAATGACCTAGGGCTCGGCTATATCGCGTTTGCAATGGGCACCCAGCCTGTGCGGGGGCACTGTCGAAGTAGTGAAACACAGGGGCGCCGCACAGGGGATTTTGGTATTGATGCCGGTGATGATGGAGTCTGCGAACGCGTTTTCCCGACGAGAGTGAAGGCGTTGCCATGTTCGAATTCCCCTTGCTGATGACCGAAGCCAAATCGCCACACCAGAACGGATATCCCGGGCTGCGCCCCAGTAGCGAGGTGCGCGACGGCAAGCGGATCGAACGTGACGTCGCTGTGTCCATGCGGGATGGCACGATCCTCTACGTCGATATCTTGCGGCCCGAGACCGAAGCCAGGGTTCCGGTCTTGCTGGCTTACACCCCCTACGGCAAACACAACACCATCGACTTTCAACCAAACTTGGCTGAAGGCGCCGACATAGATCCACCGCTGCCCGCGGGCACCGTCTTCGAAGCGCCGGCCGCCGCGTACTGGGTCGCCCACGGCTACGCGGTCGTTTACGCCGACACCCGGGGGAGTTGGGGCTGTGAGGGCAACGCCACCTATTTTTCGCTTCAAGAGGCGCTGGATGGATACGACTTGGTCGAATGGGCGGGTACCCAGGCGTGGAGCAACGGCAAGGTCGGCATGAGCGGGGTGTCCTATCTTGCGCTCGTTCAGTACGGCGTGGCCGCGACCCGTCCACCCCACCTTGCCGCCATCACTGCTGTCTGGTCTGGTGAATCAGAGCGGGGGTTACACGCTGGCCGGGGTGGTGCCGGGCATCCTCGGGAATCGTCACCCGTCCATTGCACCCTACGAGGTATTCGCCACCGCAGATCGGCCATTGGCGCTGGCTGTCGGCAATAACAATCAGTTTGTTGCGCTGTGCCGGGGGATCGGTGCCGATGAGCTGGCGGCCGAGGAAAGGTTCGCCGACAACACCGGCCGCGTCGCCCATGTCGACGAACTCGCCGGACGACTCGGCGCGATCTTCGCCACCCGGCCCGCCGCGCAGTGGTATGAGCTGCTCACTCCGCTGGGTGTGCCGTGCGGGCCGGTCAACGACATCGCCGGTGCGTTCGAGCTCGCGGATCGCCTCGGACTGCAGCCACGTGCGGACTTCGAGATCGGTCCGGAGCGGTCGGCTGCGGTCGCCAACCCGATCGGTTTGTCCGGTAGTCCCGTGCGCTACCGGACTGCGCCGCCAGCTCTCGGGGCGGATAGTGCAGACATCCGCGCCCGGCTTGAATCCGATATCGCGACAAAGGAGATCTGCGATGAGCACCGTCGATGACGCGCCGGTCGGCGCTGCGCTGGAATTGCTGAACATCTCCTCGCTCTTGACCGAGGATCAGCGCGACATCCAGCGCGCGGTGGCCGAGTTCCTCGCTGACCGGGTCCGCCCGCACATCGGGCAATGGTCCGAAGACCATCACTTTCCGCGCGATCTTGTCCCGGAGCTGGGCAAGCTCGGCCTCTTGGGCATGCATTTGGACGGCTATGGTTGTGCCGGGGTCGACGCGGTCAGCTACGGGCTGGCCTGTCTGGAGCTGGAGGCCGCCGACAGCGGCCTGCGCAGTTTCGTTTCGGTGCAGGGTTCGTTGGCGATGTTCGCCATCTGGCGCTTTGGATCCGAAAACCAGAAACAGGAGTGGTTGCCCCGGCTCGCCGCAGGAGACGCGGTCGGCTGCTTCGGCCTCACCGAAGCCGACTTCGGCAGCAATCCCGCGGGCATGCGCACCCACGCGGTACGAGACGGCGCCGACTGGATTCTGACCGGCGAGAAGATGTGGATCACCAACGGTAGCTTGGCTGACGTCGCGATTGTGTGGGCCATGACCGACGAAGGAGTGCGTGGCTTCCTCGTTCCCCGTGGTACCCCAGGGTTTTCGGCCAGCGACATCAGCAACAAGTTGGCGCTGCGGGCCTCGATCACCTCGGAGCTGAGCTTCGACAATGTCCGGCTTCCGGACAGTGCCCGGCTACCTGAGGCGCACGGGCTGCGCGCTCCGCTGACCTGTTTGGACGAAGCCCGTTTCGGGATCCTTTTCGGCGCGGTCGGAGCCGGACGAGACAGCTTGGACAGCGCGTTGGCCTACGCCGGCTCCCGCATTCAGTTCGACAGGCCGATCAGCGCGTTCCAATTGACCCAGCAGAAGCTGGCCGACATGGCGATCGAGTTGAACAACAGCATGCTGCTCGCACTGCACCTGGCCCGGTTGAAGGACGCTGGAGAAATCAAACCGGTTCACATCAGCATGGGGAAACTCAACAACGTCCGCGCAGCTTTGGCTATTGCCCGGCAATGCCGCACCATCTTCGGCGGCAGCGGCATCACCACCGACTACCCGCCACTGCGACACGCCATCAACCTGGAAGCCGTACTCACCTACGAGGGCACTGCCGAAATACACGCCCTCACCATCGGCCAAGCCCTCACCGGACACGCCGCGTTCAGCGGGTGAGGTACTCATTGACCCGCTACGCGAGTCAGCCGCCCAGGCGGTGAGCGCGTCAGTAGTCGCCGTAGCCGTCCGCAACGAGCAAGGGGTCGAGGGCTGGCTCTCGACCCCTTGCTACCGGCGTCTTGTGGCTCATTGGTCAGCGAATGACCTTGACACCGAAACGTCCGCCCAGCGCCAGGCCGATCGCACAGTGCATGTGCGCGTACATCTCCATTCCCCGAGCTGCATAGAGGGCGCCGAGATCGAGAATGTCGGTCCACCCGTACGACCGGAGCAGGTCGGTCGCTGCCTGCTTGGCCTCGGGGTGGTCGCCCGCAACGAAGATCGTGTGGTCGCCGCCGAACTCGGCCGGGTCCACCACCGTTTCCTGTTCCTGCGTGACGAAGGCTTTGACTACCTTCGCATCGGGCAACGCACGCTGGATCTGCTCGCTGAGACTGTCCGAGTCGACCGGATCCAGCGCGGGCATAACACCCCAGGGTGTGGGCCACGGCCGGGGGATGTCGGGGTTGTAGCGATAGGGCACCGCATAGTCGATCAGCACTTTGCCCGCCAAGACGTCATTGCCGATGGCAGTCAGCGCGGCAACGGCGTTCGCCCCGTCTATGCCGTTGATGATCAGTTCTGCACCCGCCGTGGCCTCAGCGAACGGGAGAAGCGTCAGTCCTTTTCGGCCGGAGAGGAATTCGGCGAATGGGGCAGTGCCCATGGGATCGGTTTCGGTGCGCGCGAGGGTGGTTTGCGGGTCGCGAGTACCCACGGTGACCTCATGACCGAGCGATGTCAGCTTGTCTGCATGACAGCGTGCTCCCGCTCCCGTGCCGAGAATCGCGATCTTCATGTGGTCTCCTTCGGATAGGTGCTCCAGTCGGCGACGATCGGCCGAGTGAGTGATACGCAAGTAATGATACATATGTATCTTAACTAGGAGTGGATGTGTGGTCGGCGACACGTCGGCGGGGCGGTTCCCGCTGCTTACTCGCCCAACGCGCCGGTCCGGATCGGGACGTCAGGTGTGCGACGAGCGGGTGGGAAGCAGGACGCGTTCGAGCATCGCGATGACCTGCTCTCGACTGGGCGGTGTGGTGGCGGTCATCGCGCGCACGGTCAGGCCGCTGACGAACGCGGCCGCGGTTTCGGCGGTGAGCTGGTCGGTGTATCGGGCGAAGGTAGCGGTGCTGACCTGCATCTGCTGTTCGGCGATCGGGCGCAACGCCGCGTCCCGCATGGCGGCGGTATACAGCTCGAATTCCATGGCGGTGCGGTTGCGATGTTCGGTATACGAGGTGACGAGCTCGTCGGCCAGGGCGGGGATGAGCTCCTCGATGTCTGCGAAGCCGCTGCGATCGTGGAACTCCGTCACGTAGGTGGTGAATCGGTCGACCGCGCGTTGCAATGCCGCCACCACGATGTCGTCGAGGGTCTTGAAGTAGTAGGTCGTCGATCCCAGGGTGACGCCGGACTTCTCGGCCACGGCGCGGTGGGTGAGCGCGGCAAGCCCGCGCTCGGTAATGACCTCTTCGGCGGCGGTGATCACTTCGTCGCGGCGTTGTTCGGGGTCGCGACGCCGGCGGGTTCGTGGTTTGTCGGTGGATGTCATGGTCAGCCCTTCTGTGCCATCCGCGAGCGTGTGAATGGCGTCGGCCACACTATAGTACGAAAGTAAAGGTGCATATGTATTGTTACTAATGTACCAAATGGCGGTCGCGATCAGCGGCCGAACGACCGACCAAGGGAGCAATGCCATGAGCAAGCTGATGCCGTGCATGGGAGTCGCCGACACCACCGCGACCACCGCGTTCTACCGCGACCTCGGCTTCGTCGTCATCGACATATCCGGCGACGGACAGGACATCCATCTCGTAAAACACGAAGGCGACGACTGCGCGATCATCTACGACGGCAACAACCTCACCCAGTGGCTGCCCGAACTCACCGACAGTCCCGTCGGATTCTTCGGCATGTTCTACCTGGCCGTGGACGACTTCGACGCCATGCACGAGCGCGTCGCCGCGAACGCCACCATCGTCAAAGACACCGTGGTCGACCACAACGGGGTCAAGGAGTTCTACTTCCGCGACCCCAACGGCTACCTCATCGGCATCAACGATCGAGCGTCGCTGGACAAAGTCACCGGAGACGTCGAACCGCCAGCCTGACTCGGCACCAGCGAACTCGATGGCTCCTGTGTGGCAGCCCGCATGGCGCCGGACTTCCCGGAGGCCCAATGACCGACAATCATGTCCGATCCGAACGATCGCTCGGTACGTCGGAGCGAGCGGCGGAGGTTTTCGCGAGCATGCCCGCGCGCGTCCCTGAACTGACCCGCACGGTGATGGAACTGATGACGGACACCGTCCCGGAGATCGCGGCGCTGAACGCCGATGAGCTCGCGCGGATGGAGCGTTCGGTCGGAAAGGCGATGCAGCAGATCTGCGCACATCTGGGCGGTGCGGAGATGACGGTGGACCACGCGTATGCGGCGGGCCGTCAACGGGCCGAAGCCGGTGTGCCGTTCGCGGCGATCTTCAAACTGGTAGTGGAGAGCACGCGGGTGATGCGCGATGCCGCGGCCGCACTCATTCCGGACGACGAGCCCGGGCTGCACGACGTGCTCAGCACGCGAATGTTCGACGCGGTCGGGGTCGGGACGCGCAACCTGCTGGAGGGCTACCAGCAGGCAGCTATCGAACAGGCCCAACGAGATCACCACCGGCGGGGCGCGCTGGTCGAATCACTGTTGGCGGGTCGCGGCCGCGACCCCGCGGAGCACAGCTCCGTTGCCGAATCGTTGGGACTCCCGGTCCGCGGCACGTTCCGGGTACTGGTGGCATCGACGCCACCAGGTCAGGATTCAGTGACTTTCGAGGTGCGGCATCGCCCGAACGATCCGGTGCGCAGCGTTTGGCGGGTCTCTAAGGATGAGCAGATCGCGGTCTTGTCGCTGCCGGGCCCGGACCGTCAACCGATACAGGCCGTCGTGGACTCGCTTCCCGATGCATGTGTCGGGGTGAGCATTGAATACACCGATATTGCCGGAACGCCGGAGGCACTACGCCGGGCTCGATTGGCGCTGGCCTGTCTGGTGGGCACCATCCACCGGGTGGCCTACTACGGCGACGATGCGCTGGCCACGCTGTTGCTGGCCGCGCCGGCCGAGGCCGGTCAGTTGGTTCGTGCTCGCCTCGGACCTGTCCTGGATCTGCCCGCAGCCGAACGCGATGTGTTGCTCGAGACGATGCGAGTGTGGTTCGACTGCGCGGGCTCGACACCGCGGGCGGCCGAAGTGCTGCACTGCCACCGCAATACCGCCCGGCATCGGCTACTACGGATCGGCGAGCTCACCGCGTCGGATGTCTCAGACCCTGCCAGCAGTGGCGAGCTGCTGACGGCGTTGCGCGCGATCGAACTGTTTCCCGGTCTGCGTGTTCCGTACAGCTCTGCATCTCAACCGTAGGCCGCCCGCCGCGTTCCGATACGCACTGCACGCAGTCGTGGACCCCGTTGTGCCACCGCCCGTCTGAGCGGGTGAAGGTAGTTCCCGCGGCACATCGGAATCCGGTTCGCGGGGGAGAACGATCGGTACTGGATCCGGTAAGTCGACGTTGGCGAGCGAGGTGTTCGCCGCCAAGCACCCCGAGGCGATCGTGGTGGATCAAACCGGCTTGGTTACCTAGACCCGCTCGACACCGGTCAGCCACCTCGGCGTCATGGACGCCGTCCGTAAGGCATTCGCCGAAGCCAACACCGTTGAGGCCGGGCTGTTCTCGTTCAACAGCAAGGGCGCGTGCCGCCAGTGCAGCGGGCGCGGCGAAGTCACCGCGGACATGGCGTTCATGGACCCGGTCACCACCGTCTGCGAGCGCTGCCACGGTGACCGTTACGCCCCTGACGTCCTCGGCTACACACTGCACGGCAAATCCATCGTGAACGTGCTCGCCCTGACCGCCGAGGAGGCCGCGCAATTCTTCACCGACCGCGCGATCCGCCGCAAGATCGGCACGTTGATCGAGGTCGGCCTGGGCTATCTCACGCTGGGACAACCACTGTCGACATTGTCCGGCGGTGAGCGCCAACGCCTGAAGCTGGCCGGTGAACTGGGCAAGTCCGGTGGCATCTACATCCTCGACGAACCCACCACGGGCCTGCACATGTCCGATATCGACACCCTGCTCGCACTGCTGGACCGACTCGTCGACGCGGCCAACACGGTGCTGGTCATCGAACACGACCTCGGCCCCGACGGCGGGCGCCATGGCGGCCGCATCGTCTTCGAAGGCACGCCTACCCAACTGCTGCAGGCGAAGACCTCCACCGCCGAGTACCTGCGGCGTGATCTCGACCGCACTGTCGACCACGAGCAGTAATAGGACATTCACCGACCTATTGGCTTCCTACGGTGGTGACATCAGCGCACAACGACCACGCGAAAGGCGAGAAGCAATGGCATCGAGCACCCGCGGCCCGGTCACCCTCAGCCCGCGCGCCGACCTCACACTGCGCCCGCCGGCACCGTTCGACTTCGACACCACCACATCGAAGCCCTCGACCCTGCCCGACCCGACAACCCGGCACGAGCCGGGCACACACTGGCAGACCATCCGCGGGGACGGACAGCTGCCGGGCCTGCGCCTGCGCGCCGACGGCGCCCTCTACGAATGGGTCAGCGTTCTCGCCCTGCTGCAAATGGCGACCGCGGGACGGCTGAGCAAGATGGTGCACGCGGTGTTCGATAATTACGGCACCCGGGTTGGCTTCGACGGCCATGAGCTGCACGCGTTCTGGCAAACGCGCGATATCGCCGCTGCCGGCGAGGAACCCTTGCGGGCACTCGAGCTCGGCTACCGCGCGAAATCGCTGGTCCGGATCGCGGAGTCGATGCTCGAAGGCGGATACGACGAGGACGCGATCCGCGCGATGGACCGGGGCCAGGCCCGCAAGGCGCTGTTGCGGCTCTACGGCATCGGCCCGGCATCGGTGGGCTACCTGCTGTACCAAACCTTCCACCACTACGACGCCCTCGACACGGTCCCGCCGTGGGACGTCAAGCTCTATGCCCGCCTGCTCTACGACACCGAGGCCGCCGACCCGGATCGCATCATCGCCGACATGACCGCCCGCTACGGCCGTTTCCGTGCCCTGGCCTCGGCCTACATGCTCGAAGACCTGTTCGCGCGGCATCAGCACGAGCCGATCGCCTGGCTCGCCGACGAAATCCGTACGTGAGTCTCGCGCCCCCTACGGCGCAGCAATGGAATACACCGACACCAAAGGAGAACAACCATGGGTTTCATGAATCCCGGACAAGTCGTCTGGTTCGAAATCGCCACCGATGCCGCCGATCCCGTGCAGAAGTTCTATACCGAGCTGCTGGGCTGGACCTATGAGCTCGACCCGGGCTCCTCGATCGAGGGCCGCCGCTACATCCGCATCATCGCCCCCGGCGCACCGTTCCCGATGGGCGCGATCCAGGAAGCTCCCGGCACCCCGACCCGATCGAACTTGTCGATCCTGTCCAGCGATGTGCGCGCCGACACCGACCGGCTGACGAAACTCGGTGCGACCGTGCAGGTTCCGGTTACCCAGGTGTCCGATGTCACCTGGTTCGCGGTGCTCGCCGACCCGCTGGGCAACCCGTTCTCGCTGTTCTCGCGCTCGGAGTCCGAACGCTTTTCCGAACGGATGGAATACGGCGAGCAGGCCATCACCGAATCGATGTTCCAGCCCAAGCCGGGCTGGATGGGAGGATTCGAACTCGCCACCACCGGCCCGCAGACCACCCGCGAGTTCTACGCCCAGGCCTTCGGCTGGAGGTTCGTCGACGCCGGGTCGGGCCAGCAGCTCATCTTCACCGGCAACGACTGGCCCTCGGGCACCCTCTACGACCGCAGCGACGACGGCCTGAACTACATGATCCCCACCTTCCTGACCGAGGACACCGCCGCTGTCACCTCAGCAGCCGAAACCCTCGGCGGCACAGTAGAAGCCGTGCCGAACACCGGCGCGGACGGCACGAGCTCGGCGCGCGTGCGCGACCCGCAGGGCCTGCGGTTCGTCCTGCAGAGCCAACCCGGCAACGCAGGCAAGTCGTCGTGACGGAACCGATGAGGAACAGCGACGCATCGACGGAGCGCAGTGTCCACGCTTCCAGCCCGGGCGCTGCGTCCACCGCGCCGCTGGCATTGCCGTGTATGGGCTTGGGGACCTGGCAGATCAAGGGTGATGACACCTACCGTGCAGTGCGCTACGCACTGGAGGTGGGCTATCGGCACATCGATACCGCGCGGTTGTACGGCAACGAGGAACAGGTCGGCCGCGCCCTCGCCGACAGCGGCATCGACCGCGACGAGGTTTTCCTCACCACCAAATACGCCCAACATCATCCCGGCGGCGAGGAACAGGCACTGACCGAGAGCCTGCGGCATCTGGGTGTGGAGCGAATCGACCTGTGGCTCCTGCATTTCCCGCTCAAAGATCCGGCCGACAACCTGGCAGTGTGGCAGCGGTTCCTCGCCGCCGTCGACGCAGGCAACGTCACCGCGGCGGGGGTCAGCAACCACAGCCTCGACCAACTCGACGCGCTCACCGCCGCGACCGGACGCGCCCCGGCGGTCAATCAGATCCGATTCAACCCGGCGCTCTACGACGCGGATCTGCTCGCCGCGCACCGACGACGCGGCGTGATTCTGCAAGCACACAGCCCGCTGCGGCGACCACCACTGTCCCACCCGAGCCTGACCGCTCTCGCGGACCGCCACGGCGCGACCCCCGCACAGGTGGTGCTGGCCTGGCACCTCGCACACGACGTTGCGGTGATCCCGAAATCGGTCCACCGCGAACGCATCTCGGAGAACTATGCCGCAGCGCAGCTGACTCTGAGCGCCGCCGACATCGTCGAGATCGACGCCCTCGCAGGCCGCTGACGAGACGGATCGGCCAGGCGCCCTCGCCGGACGGGCTGCGGCGGCTCGAACCGTCTATTCGAAGGAGACAACAATGAAAATCGCTTTACTCGGCACCGGATTCGGGCAAGCCCACGCCGCGGTGTATGCCGCGCGTGACGACGTCGAGGTGGTGATGTTCGGACGCGATCCGGACAAGACCGCCAAGGCAGCCGCCCAGTTCGGGTTCGACTACTCCACCAGCATGGACACCGCTTTCGAGGATGCCTCGTTCGATCTGGTCGACATCTGCTTGCCCGTACCGTTGCACGCCGACTACGTACTGCGGGCCCTGGACGCGGGCAAGCACGCCCTGGTCGAACTGCCGCTGGCCGACAACCTTGCCGATGCGCAGCGGGTAGCCGAGGCCGCCGACCGCAGCGACCGACAGGTCTTCGTGGACATGTTCGAACGCTTCATCCCGGCCAACCAAGCCCTCGTCGAGGCCGTGCGCGAGGGCGCCTACGGCCGACTCGAACAACTCACACTCTGGAATCGCATGGCTCCGCTGTGGCCCGGTGCCTCGCTGGGGCTGACCGCGCTGCCGCTCGAGGCGATGCACAGCGACATGGATATCGTTGCCCGCACACTGGGGCTGCCCCAAGGCATCGAGGTGGCCACCGTCGCCCGCGACGACGACAGCGCCTGCATAGAAGCCACGCTCACCTACCCGGACGCGTTCGTCCGCGACACGGTGTCCTCGCTCATGCCGATGCCCTGGGGTGCGCGCGGCGGCTACACCGCCACCTTCACCGGCGGCGTGCTCGAAGCGACCTCGACCATGAGCTTCGACGGCAAACCCACCGGCACCGTCACCGCCTACACCGCCGACGGCGTGCACGAACTCGCTCTTGCTTCAGCAGACCAGTACAGCGCGATGATCGACCACGTGCTGGCGGTCCTACGAGGGGGAGCCGACAACCAGATCGCCCCCGCCAGTGTCCTGGATGCCCTGCGACTCACCCTCGATATCGACCAGGCCGTCAAACGCAGCCGATGAGCTCGGATAGGACGGCAGCCCGTTCAAGCTGGGCCGAGTCCGAGAGGGAGTCCACGAGTGTGGACTCCCGCTAAGCACCACCGCTATCCAGAACGAAACGCGCTATTCTGCCGCGACCCGGGCGTTCTGAGCTTGCCACCGTACGTACCCTGGTCACCTGGTCATGGAAGACCAATCCGGCCACCGCCCCAGCATCAGTCGGGTGCACGCGACCAGCGCGTCAGGCCACGGGTCGAAGTGCGACCGCCACGACGGCAGGCGGCGCCGCCGCCGTTGCCTCGCTACTTTTCGTGCCTGTTGCCACGCGGCAAGATTGCCCCAGAGGCTGATGATCTCGACGACCCCCCCCGCGGCGCCGAACAACATGGCCAGTCGCCAGTCCACCGCCTTGCTCCTTGACATGCGTCCTGGTTGCGGTGACCAGCGCGTCTGCAGCCAGACCGTACACGCGAACCTGTGGCGCCAGTCCAGCCGATGTACGAGAGTGCCGCTGGGCAACCCGAAAATCAAGAAGGGCGTGATCTGGGCGATCATGTCGCCGGCATTAACTCCGTTGCGGGATCCGGAGTCTCGGGACGGGCTTTCGCTCCTCATGCCGCGCGAGGGCTAGCTGCTGGGTTGCGGTGTCCGGTTCGGGGGTGTTTGACCGGCTTTGCTTCGCGGTAGAAGCGGTTGTCGGACCACTACACCTTGGTTGCTGGCTTCGCATGCGTTCGGGAAAACGTGCTCGATGAGACACGCCGACACGTGCTGGCTTCGTCGGTGTTGGACCAGCGATCACCCTGTTATCTCGAAGAGGCCAGACGGTCGGGTACTCGACAGATTCCGGACCGGTCCGGGCAAACTTCTCGCGTGTGCAAAGGGCGCGTGTTCGAGGGCTCTTGAACACGGTAGCTGGCTTCGATAGCGGGGAAGTGTTAAAAGAGCCCTGGTGGGGGCATATGTGTCACGGTCGGGGGCTCTTGAACCCCCGAACGCGACACGGATGACACAAGTTGTGCGCGAGAGGGGACTTGAACCCCTACGTCCGTGGACACCAGAACCTAAATCTGGCGCGTCTGCCAATTTCGCCACTCGCGCGTGATGGTACGACCGTGCAAACTCTACCGGGCTTGACCGACTTCGCGAAGCATCGGGCGGGCGTGGCGTACTGGTCAGTAACCCTACCAGGGATTATAACGATTAGATAACTGTCAACATGAGGAGCGCTCATGTTTCGTACGTGTTAGTAACCCGACGGACCAGCGTGTTCAAACATGAGGAAGGGTCATGTTTGCCATGATTCTGGTACGCACGTACATGAATACTCGGGAGTATGTGCTCCGGTGGCCGAACAAACGTGAGGATTTCCTCATGATTTTGGCTATCCTCGCCGTTATCAGGCCCCAACGCTGAGGACCACCTGCGCACCGGAGGGAGCGGCGTGTCTCGCCAGGGCGCGTCGCCAGGAGAAGGAAGTCGAATCGTCTTGACGATCAACGAGAGCACCGAGACCGGTACTGGACAGAGCGCGAAGGTCGGTGCGGCCCAGGGGGCTGGGACCCGATCGCCACTGTTGGATCGCCTGCTGAGCGGGACGCCGTACGCGCTCGCCTTCGGCGGACAGGGCGCCCAGTGGCTCGACGAACTGGAAGAGATCGGCCGCGACAGCGCGCTGGAGCCCGAATTGACCGCTTTGGTCAACGAGGCGGAAGCGCTGCTGGAACCCGTTGCGGCACAACTGCTTGTGGTCCGTCCCGTCGGCTTCGACCCGATCGGGTGGATGCTCGAGGACGAACTGGTCGACACCGACCAGGGTGAGGTGTCCGAGGCGCCGTCGGCGCTGGAGTTGCGTTCGGCCGCCGTGTCGATGCCGGGTGTGCTGCTCTCTCAGGTGGCCGCGATGCGCGCGCTGCGACTGCAGGGCCTGGATCCGACCGAACACGCGCCGGTGGCGATCGTGGGCCACTCGCAGGGCCGCCTGGCGGCGACCGCGGTGGAGTCCGGCGGGCAGCGCGACGCCGAGATCCTGGCGATCGCGCAGTTGATCGGCGCGGCCGCCGGTCTGGTGGCGCGGCGGCGTGGGCTGATGCCGGTCGGCGAGCGCTCGCCGATGGTCGCGGTGTCGAACGTCGATCCCGAGCAGCTGCGCGCCGTGGTTGCCGAGGTGGCCGAGGGCGTCGACCCGGCGGCCGCCGCGGTGGTGTCCATTCGCAACGGACGCAGGCGCGCGGTGCTGTCCGGCACGCCCGCCCAGCTGGAGCGAGTCCGTCAGCGCTGCAGTCAGATTCATGACGAGCAGTCGCGGGAACGCGATGCCAAGCTCCGTGGCGGCGCCATCTTCGCGCCGGTCTTCGAGGACGTGGCCGTCGATGTCGCGTTCCACCACCCGGCGCTGGCCGACACGGTGGATCTGGTGACCTCGTGGGCCAACCAGTGCGGGCTGGACGCGGCGCTGGCCGGTTCGCTGGCGCAGGAGATCCTGGTCGATCCGATCGACTGGGTGGAGATCGTCGACGGCGTGGTTGCCGCTGGCGCGCAATGGATTCTGGATCTCGGCCCCGGCGACCTGCTGTCCCGGGTGACCGGCGGCTCGCTGAAGGGCACCGGCGTCGGCATGGTCGCCGCCGCGACCAGGGCGGGGCAGCGCAGCCTGCTCACCCCGGGTGCCGCGCCGGAGACGGCCGCACCGTGGACGGCGTTCGCGCCGCGGCCGGTTCGGCTGCCGAACGGCCGGATCGTGGTGGAGACCGCGTTCACCAAGCTGACCGGACGTTCGCCGATTCTGCTGGCGGGCATGACACCTACCACCGTCGACGCGAAAATCGTTGCGGCGGCGGCGAATGCGGGCCACTGGGCGGAGCTGGCCGGTGGCGGCCAGGTGACCGAGCAGATCTTCGCCGATCGCGTCGCCGAGCTGAAGACACTGCTGCAGCCGGGCCGCGCGGTCCAGTTCAACTCGCTGTTCCTCGACCCGTACCTGTGGAAGCTCCAGCTGGGCGGCAAGCGACTGGTGCAGAAGGCCCGCACCGCGGGCGCGCCGTTCGACGGCGTCATCGTCACGGCGGGCATCCCGGAACTCGACGAATCCGTCGCGCTCATCAAGGAACTCACCGAGGTCGGCATCTCGCATGTCGCGTTCAAGCCGGGCACCGTCGCGCAGATCCGCGCGGTGCTGCGGATCGCCGCCGAGGTGCCGGACTACCCGGTGATCATGCACATCGAGGGCGGCCGGGCCGGCGGGCACCACTCCTGGGAAGACCTGGACGACCTGCTGCTGGAGACCTATGCCGAACTGCGCAACCACGACAACGTGGTGGTCTGCGTCGGCGGCGGTATCGGAACCCCTGAGCGCGCAACGGAATACCTGACCGGCGAGTGGGCGACCCCGCACGGCTACCCGGTGATGCCGCTGGACGGCGTGCTGGTCGGCACGGCCGCGATGGCCACGCTGGAGGCGACCACCGCGCCCGAGGTGAAGCAGCTGCTCGTCGATACCCCCGGCACCCCCGACTGGGTCGGTGCGGGTACCGCGTCCGGCGGAATGGCCTCGGGCCGTAGCCAATTGGGCGCCGACATCCACGAGATCGACAATGCCGCCTCGCGCACCGGGCGCCTGCTCGACGAGGTCGCCGGTGACGCCGACGCCGTCGCGGCCCGCCGCGCGGAGATCATCGAGGCGCTGAACGCCACGGCCAAGCCGTATTTCGGCGATGTGGCCGCGATGACCTACCTGGACTGGCTGGAGCGTTACGTCGAGCTCGCGGTCGGCCTGGACCGCCGCAAGGACTTCGACTGCGGCAGCGACATCGGTGACGCGATCACCGACGCGACCCGCTCGGTGTGGCTCGACATCACCTGGCGTGACCGTTTCGCGGAAATGATGCGGCGCACCGAATCTCGGCTGCACGCGGCCGATCGCGGCGAGATCCCGACCCTGTTCGCCAGCGATGCCGAGTTCGAGAACCCGGTCGGCGCGCTGTGCGCACTGAAGGAGCGGTACCCGGTCGCCGAGCAGACGCTGCTGCACCCGGCCGACGTCCCGTTCTTCGTCACGCTGTGCAAGACCCCGGGCAAGCCGGTCAACTTCGTGCCGGTCGTCGACGGCGACGTGCGTCGCTGGTGGCGCTCGGATTCGCTGTGGCAGGCCCATGATCCGCGCTACTCGGCCGACCAGGTGTGTGTCATCCCCGGCACCGTCGCCGTCGCGGGCATCACCCGCGTCGACGAGCCCGTCGGCGAACTGCTCGACCGGTTCGAGCAGGACACGGCGTACTCGCTGGTGCGCGCCGGTGTGGTGCCGGTAGCCATCGACGCGCGTCGCGTCGCCGGTGTCACCACCGGCCCGATCGACACGGTGATCGCCGCGCCGGACATCGAATGGTCCGGTCGCACCACCGTCAACCCGGTACACCGGCTCGGCGATCTCGCCGAATGGACCGTCGACGGCAAGGGTGCGGTGCACCCACCGAGTGGTGCCACGCTTACCGAGACCACCGGACCGGACGCCGACAACTCCTACGTCGAGCTGACCGTTCCGCTGTTGGGCGGCAAGGTGGTTCGCATCCGCGTCACAGTGCCGACCGCCACCTACAACGGCGGCGCTCCGGTCGTCACCGAGGCCGACGCGCACGAGGCGATGGGCGCGCTGCTCGCCGTCGCCGCCGGGCAGGAGCTGCCCGAGGTGAAGGGCAACATCGCCCACCTCAACATCGCGTGGTCGCCGGACCTGGTCGCCGACCATGCCGGCGTGACCGGCTCGGGTCTGCCCGCGGCACTGAGCACGCTCGGCCGTACGGTCCCCGACGTGCTGGTCGGCGCCTGCTGGCCCGCCGTGTTCGCCGTGCTCGGCGCCTCGCGTGCGGCAGATGGTGCGAGCGTTATCGAAGGCATGCTTGACCTGGTCCACCTGGACCATCAGATCGAGCTGGCGGGCGAACTGCCCAGCAGCCCAAGTGTTCTCGCGGTGCGGGCGGAGGCGGGCGAGACGCTCGACACCGACCTCGGCCGCGTCGTCGAGGTGCGCGTGCACATCGCGGGCCTGCTGGACCGGCCGGAAACCGGGCTGTCCATGCCGACCGTGGCCACCCTCACCGAGCGGTTCGCCATCCGCGGCCGCAACGGCGCGGGCGAGCTCACCGATCCGCCGCGCGCGGCGGGCACGGTGTCCGAGGAAGCCACCGACACCCCGCGCCGGCGTCGCCGCGATGTCACGGTCGTCGCGCCGCGCACCATGCACGCGTTCGCCGCGGTCTCCGGCGACCACAACCCGATCCACACCAGCGATTCCGCCGCCAAGCTGGCCGGTCTCGGCAGCCCGATCGTGCACGGCATGTGGCTCTCGGCCGCCGCCCAGCACGCGGTCTCGGCGGTCGACCCGGACAGCGCGGTCCCGGCCCGCACCGTGACGGCGTGGACCACCCGTTTCCTCGGCATGGTTCGCCCCGGCGCGGAGATCGACGTGCGCGTCGAGCGGATCGCGGTGGACGCGGGCAGCGAGATCGTCGAGGTATCTTGCCGCGCCGCAGGCGATCTGGTGATGACCGCGACCGGTCGCACGGCCGCACCGAAGACCGTCTACGCGTTCCCCGGCCAGGGCATCCAGCGCAAGGGCATGGGCCTGGACGCGCGGACCCGCTCGAAGGCCGCCAAGGCGATCTGGGACCGCGCCGACAAGCACACCCGCGACGCGCTCGGCTTCTCGATTCTCGCTGTGGTGCGGGACAACCCGACCTACCTCAAGGCGCGCGGTGTCGAACACCGGCATCCGGACGGCGTGCTGCACCTGACCCAGTTCACCCAGGTCGCCATGGCGGTCCTCGGTGTCGCCCAGGTCGCCGAGCTGCGTGAGGCCGGTGCGTTCGTCGAGGGCGCGATGCTGGCCGGCCACTCGGTCGGTGAATACAACGCGCTCGCCGCGGCCGCCGGGGTGCTGCCGCTGGAGGCGGTGCTCGAGGTGGTGTTCCAGCGTGGCTCCGCGATGCACGAGCTGGTGCCGCGGGATGCCCAGGGCCGCAGCGACTACCGGTTGGCGGCCATCCGCCCCTCGCAGATCGGGCTGCCCGACGACGAGGTGATCGACTTCGTCACCGGCATCGGCACGGCGACGGGGGAGTTCCTCGAGGTCGTCAACCTGAACCTGCGTGGTTCGCAGTACGCGATCGCAGGCACCGTCGCCGGACTCGAGGCGCTGGAGACCGAGATCGACCGGCGCCGTGCGGAATTCGGTGGCAAGCGGGCGTTCATCGTGGTGCCCGGTATCGACGTGCCGTTCCACTCCACCGTGTTGCGCAAGGGGGTGCCGGAGTTCCGGCAGAAGCTCGAGCAGCTGCTGCCCGCGGACCTGCATCCGGAAGTCCTGATCGGTCGTTACGTGCCGAACCTGGTGCCCAAGCCGTTCTCGCTGGAACGTGAATTCATCCAGGAGATCGCGGATCTGGTGCCGTCCGAGCCGCTCGCCGCGGTGCTCGCCGACTTCGAGGGTTGGTCGGCGCGACCGGTCGAGCTGTGCCGCGTCGTGCTGGTCGAACTGCTGGCGTGGCAGTTCGCCAGCCCGGTGCGCTGGATCGAGACCCAGGACCTGCTGTTCACCGACACCGCGCACGGCGGTCTCGGCGTCGAGCGTTTCGTCGAAATCGGTTTGGGCGCAACACCTACCGTGGCCAACCTGGCCACCCAGACGCTGAAGCTGCCCGCGTTCAGCGCCGCGACGGTGGAGGTGCTCAACATCGAGCGCGAGGCCGGGATCGTCTACTCGACCGATACCGATCCCGCACCGGTCGACGAACCCGCCGACGAGACCGTCGAAACCGCTTCGGCCGCAACGCCCGCCGCGGCCCCCGTGGCGGCCGCCGCACCGGTGGCCAGCTCGGGCGGACCGCGTCCGGACGACATCTCGTTCACCGCCGCCGACGCCACCCGCGTGCTGATCGCGCTGTGGACCAAGCTGCGGCTGGACCAGATCGGCCCGGTCGACACCATCGAGGGCCTGTGCGACGGCGTCTCCTCGCGCCGCAACCAGCTGCTGGTCGACCTCGGCTCCGAGCTCTCCCTCGGCGCCATCGACGGTGCCGCCGACGCGGACATGGGTGCGCTCTCGGTCACCGTCGAGCGGCTCGCCCGCACCTACAAGCCCTTCGGCTCGGTGCTCTCCGATTCCATCGGTGACCACCTGCGCAAGGTCTTCGGTCCGTCCGGCAAGCGCCCGGCCGCGATCGCCGAGCGGGTGAAGAAGGTCTGGGAGCTCGGCGACGGCTGGGCCAACCACGTCACCGCCGAGGTCTCCCTCGGCACTCGCGAAGGCGCCAGCGTCCGCGGTGGCGACCTCGGCGGGCTGGTCTCCGGCGCGCTGGGCGACGCCGCCTCGGTCGACGCGGCCATCGACACCGCTGTGCAGGCCGTCGCGGCCCGCCGCGGCGTCGCGGTCTCGCTGCCCTCCGCGGGTGGTGGCGGCGGTGGCACCGTCGACGCGGCCGCACTCGGTGAATTCACCGAGCAGATCACCGGTCGCGACGGCGTGCTCGCCACCGCGGCCAGGGTCGTGCTCGAACAGCTCGGCCTGGCCGAGCAGGTGTCCGCACCGGAGGCGACCGATAACTCCCTCGTCGACCTGGTCTCGGCCGAATTGGGTTCGGACTGGCCGCGTTTGGTCGCGCCCGCCTTCGACCCCCGCAAGGCCGTACTGCTCGACGACCGGTGGGCCACGGCCCGCGAGGATCTGGCCCGGCTCTGGCTCGGCGACGACGCCGAGACCGCGGAACTGCCGGTGGCCGGCTACCTCGGTGCGGGCGAAGCCGTTGCCGCGCAGGCCAACTGGTGGCGCGAGCGGGCCAAGCACGAGGCGCGTTCGGTGCTGGCCGGTGTATACGAGCGCATCGCCCAGGCCGCGCTGAGCAGCGACGACCGCGGCATCTGGTCCGCGGATATCGCGGTGATCACCGGTGCCAGTAAGGGTTCCATCGCGGCGGCGGTCACCGGGCGGCTGCTCGGCGGCGGCGCGACCGTGGTGGTCACCACGTCGAGCCTCAACGACGATCGCCTGAGCTTCTACCGGAAGCTGTACCGGGACAACGCCCGCCACGGTGCCGCCCTCTGGGTGGTCCCCGCGAACATGGCGTCGTACCAGGACATCGACGCGCTGATCGAGTGGGTCGGCACCGAACAGGTCGACAACGCCGGTGGCGCGAAGGTCAAGACCAAGGACGCGATGACGCCGACCATGCTGCTGCCGTTCGCGGCGCCGCGGGTGGCCGGTGACCTCGCCGACGCGGGTGCCCGCGCGGAAATGGAAATGCGCGTGCTGCTCTGGTCGGTGGAGCGGCTGATCGGTGGCCTGTCCACCGTCGGCGCCGATCACGACGTCGACGCGAAACTGCATGTGGTGCTGCCGGGTTCGCCCAACCGCGGCCTCTTCGGCGGCGACGGCGCCTACGGCGAGTCGAAGGCCGCGCTCGACGCGGTGGTCGCCAAGTGGCGGGCCGAGAAGTCGTGGTCGACCCGGGTCACCCTGGTGCACGCGATGATCGGCTGGGTGCGTGGCACCGGGCTGATGGGCCACAACGACCCGATGGTCGCCGCGGTCGAGAAGGCGGGCGTGACCACCTGGTCCACCACCGAGATGGCCGACGAGCTGCTCAAGTGGTGCACCTCGCGTGCGCGCCAGGTCACCGCGACCGGCCCGCAGCAGATCGACCTGACCGGCGGATTGGCCAGGGCCAAGCTCGATCTGCCCGCGTTGGCCAAGCAGGCAGCGGAAGATGCTGCCGCCGAGGAGATCCTGGAAGACGATGCGGCGGTGACGATTTCGGCGCTGCCCGCCCCGCCGACCCTGTCCTCCGTGCTGCCGGTGCCCGAATGGGGCACCGTCACCACCGATCTCGCCGACATGATCGTGATCGTCGGCGCCGGTGAGCTCGGCCCGTACGGCTCGGCGCGCACCCGGTTCGAGATGGAGGTCGAAGACCAGCTCTCGGCCGCGGGCGTGCTCGAGCTCGCCTGGACCACCGGCCTGGTCACCTGGGAGAACGATCCCAAGCCCGGCTGGTACGACGCCGAATCCGGTGACTACGTCCCCGAAGCCGAGCTGGCCGACAAGTACCACGACGCGGTGGTCGCCCGCTGCGGCGTGCGCCGCTACGGCGACGACGGCGCCATGGTCGCCGGCGCAGACGGGAATGTCACAGCACCGCTGATGACGTCGGTGTTCCTCGATCAGGACCTGACGTTCACCGTCGGCGGCGAGGCCGAGGCCCGTGCCTTCCACGCGGCCGACCCCGAGCACACGGTCATTGTGCCGGTGGCGGATTCGGCCGACTGGACGGTGACGCGCAAGGCGGGCACCGAGATTCGGGTGCCGCGCCGGGCCAAGCTGTCGCGCACCGTCGGCGGCCAGATCCCGACCGGCTGGGATCCGACCATCTGGGGCATCTCCGCGGAGATGGCGAATTCGGTTGACCGCGTTGCCCTCTGGAACGTGGTCTGCACGGTGGACGCGTTCGTCAGCTCCGGCTTCAGTCCGGCCGAGCTGATGAGCTGGGTGCACCCGAGCCTGGTCGCCAACACCCAGGGCACCGGCATGGGCGGCATGTCCTCGATGCGCTCGCTCTACGTCGACAACCTGCTCGGCGAGTCGCGGGCCAACGACATCCTGCAGGAGGCGCTGCCGAACGTGGCGCTTGCGCACGTGGTGCAGTCCTACGTCGGCAGCTACGGCGCGATGGTGCATCCGGTGGCGGCCTGCGCCACCGCCGCGGTGTCGGTGGAAGAGGGCGTCGACAAGATCCGTCTCGGCAAGGCCGAGCTGGTCGTGGCCGGCGGCTTCGACGATCTCGGCATCGAGGGCATCGTCGGCTTCGGCGACATGTCGGCCACCGCGGACTCGGCGGCGATGAGCGCCAAGGGCATCAGCGACCGGTACTTCTCCCGCGCCAACGACCGCCGTCGCGGCGGGTTCGTGGAATCGCAGGGCGGCGGCACCGTGCTGCTGGCCCGCGGTGATGTGGCGGTGGAGATGGGCCTGCCGGTGCTCGGCGTGGTCGCCTTCGCCCAGTCCTTCGCCGACGGCGTGCACACCTCCATCCCGGCGCCCGGTCTCGGCGCGCTCGGTGCGGGGCGTGGCGGGCGCGAATCCCGGTTCGCGGCCGAGCTGCGCAAGCTCGGGGTCGGGCCGGACGACATCGCGGTCGTCTCGAAGCACGACACGTCAACGGCGGCCAACGATCCGAACGAGTCCGAGCTGCACACCCGGCTGGCCACAGCCATCGGCCGCTCCGACGGCGCGCCGCTGTTCGTCGTCTCGCAGAAGAGCCTGACCGGACACGCCAAGGGCGGCGCGGCCGCGTTCCAGCTGATCGGCCTGTGCCAGGTGCTGGAAAACGGTGTGGTGCCGCCGAACCGGAGCCTGGACTGTGTCGACGAGAAGATGCAGGCCTACCCGCACCTGGTGTGGGCGCGCGAGCCGCTGCGCTTCGGCGAGAAGTTCGCGCTGAAGGCCGGCCTGCTGACCTCGCTCGGCTTCGGGCACGTCAACGGCCTGCTCGCGGTGGTGCATCCGGAGGCGTTCATCCAGGCGATCGACCCGGAGCGGCGCGCGGCCTACCAGGAGCGGGCGCAGCAGCGTCAGCTCGCCGGGCGGCAGCGGTTCACCGAGGCGATGTGCGGCGGGGCGCCGCTGTACGAGCGGCCTGCGGACCGTCGGATGGGCGGTGACGGCACGCCTGCCAAGCAGGCGCGTCAGCTGGAAGCGGATGTGTTGCTGTCGGCCGAGGCTCGCCTCGGTGGCGACGGCGCCTACCGGGCCGACGGCTTCGGTTGCGGCGCAGGCCACATTGCGGACAGTTCACGCACCGACCGCCAGACCAGGTCGTAGGCTCCCGGCCTATGACGATCCTCGGTATCGGCCTGGACTTGGTGACCATCTCCGAGTTCGCCGAACAGCTCGAACGCGCCGGAACAACCATGCTCCGAGAGAGTTTCACCGCGGGCGAGCGACGCTACTGTCAGAGCAAGGGGACCGATCCGGCGCGCAGCTACGCGGTGCGCTGGGCGGCGAAGGAAGCGGTGATCAAGGCTTGGGCCGCATCACGTTTCGCTCGCCGCCCGCAGATCGGCGACAATCCCTACCCGCTGATCGAGGTGGTCAACGACGCATGGGGCAGGCCGAGCATCAAGCTGCACGGCCTGGCCGCCGAATTCCTGCCGCGCGCAAGGGTTCACCTGTCGTTGACGCACGACGGTGACACGGCCGCCGCCATGGTGGTGCTGGAAGATCCGGGCGAGCTGGTCGACCTGATCGAGGGCCGCGAAGGGTAAGGCGGACAGTCACTCTCGGTGGGCGCGCCGCAGCCGCCTGCGCTGCAGCGCCCACCAGGCTTCCAGGGCGCGGTCGGGATCGGCGAGATCGATCCCGACCAGCTCCTGGTAGCGGCGCAGCCGGTAGCGCACCGTGTTGGTGTGCAGCTGCATCTCCTCGGCGACGTGATCCACCCGCATGCCGTTGCTCAGATACTGCTGGGCGGTGTCGAGTAGCGCTGTGGCGCCGTCACTTTCGCCGAGCGGCGTGATGTAGCGATGGAACAGTTCCTCGCCGACTTCGGTGTCGGCCAATACCGCGGGCAGCAGGCCGAGATCGGCGAGCTCGTGCACGCCGGTCATGTCGAAGGCATCGGCGGTCGCCATCGCGCGGGTGGCGCGGCGGAAGGACGGCTCCATCCGGTCCAGCCGGGCGGCCGGGCCGATGCCGACCGCCGTCTCGATATCGGTCGAGGGGGCGGCATCGACGATGCCTGCGACGTCGCCGTCGATGACCGCGAGCAGCCCGTGCGGCCGGTCGCCGCCGACCGGCTCGAGCAGCTTGGCCAGCGGGTCGGCGGCCAGGTCGGCGCTCGGCCTGGCCCGGATCGCGTGGAATTCCCGGTAGGAATCCAAGCCGTAGCGTTCTACCTGCAGCCGGATCTCGCCGGGGCCGAGCGTGCCGAACAGGATGCCGCGGACCAGGTCGGTGCGGTGCTGCTGGTCGTGGCGGGTCTGCTGGAATTCGGCGTCGAGGTGGCCGCGGGCCACCGCCAGAATCGCCGTATCGGTCAGCGCGAGTATGTCATTGGTCAGTTCCAGCAGCTGACCATCCGACAAACCGAGGCGGCGGCCCGTCGTGACCACCTCATCCACCGCGATCCGGACCGCGAGCCGCCAGCCGCGCAACATCTCGGTCACCGGAATCCCTTGGCGGCCACGGGTTTCGCCGTGCGCGGTGAAGACGGCCAGCTCACTGTCGGTCAGGTCGCGCTCCGCGGCAAGGGTCCGTAACAACTGCTGGACGGTGCGCACCGCGTCCGGTAGCAATACGGTCGGATCGATCCGCGCGTAGGTCGGTATCTCGGCGCGCATCTTGTCGATCGTTTTCGCGGTCAGTTCGGTGGCGTGCGAGAACAACCGAGCCAATAGGGCACGGCGATCCGCGGGTGGTGGACGGCTGACCATTACTGTGCAGGGTAGTCCCGATTGGACTCAGCAACAAAGGATGGTGGGCAACTTCGACGGTTGCACCATAGTCAGCTGGTGTTTATCGCGTAATACTGAAGAGTCGGCAATGATGCCACGTGGTGCGGTTGTATTTTCGGACAAACGCGGCGGTCGTTGTCGAACAGCGCAGGCGGATCGAGGTTGTGCTCGATCGGACGACGAAGGGGTTGTCGATGACCGGATGGAATCGCATCGAACGTGGCGAAGGACGGCCACTGGTGCTGCTGCACGGTGGCGGCGCGTCGGCACGGTGTTGGCTGCCCGTGCTCGACCGGCTGAGCGTGGATCGGCGCGCAATCGCACTGGATTTCCCCGGCTTCGGGCGCACCCCGGCCCCGGGGCGCGAGGTGCACGTCAGCATGGACTGGATCGTCGACGGACTGGCCGCCGAGCTGCAGCGGCTCGGGATCGACGCACCGGTCGATCTGGTCGGCAACTCCATGGGCGGCCTGATCGGCCTCGAGGCGACCAAGCGCGGCCTGGCCAGTTCGTTCGTCGGCCTCGCTCCGGTCGCGTTGTGGCACAAGCAGATGCCGCTGGCGCTGCGGGCGCAGTTCCAGGTCGGTCTCGCCGGCGCGCTGCTGACGCGGACACCGGCGGCATCGGTGATCGGCCGGGCCAGGTCCGTCGTCCTGTGGCCCGCCGTCGGTCACCCCGAGCGGATGACGGCCGCCGAGGCCATCGGCGTCGCACGCGATCTCGACCGATCCGGACCGACGCTGCGCCGCGCGCTGAAGATCGCGAAGAAGCTGCGTTTCGAGGGCGGGCAGGGCATCACCGTGCCGGTCACCATCGCGTTCGGCACGCTGGACCGGATGCTGCCGCCGAGTACCTCTCAGGTCCGCGATCAGCTGCCGGCGCACACCAAGTGGGTCACGCTGCCCGACTGCGGCCACATGCCCATGTGGGACAACCCGGAACTGGTCGCGAACACTATTCTGGACGGCGTCTCGGCTACCCGATCGTCGGGGGAGCAGACCGCCTAGCGCCCACTCGCCGAGCGCGACTCCTTCTCCGCGACCAGCAGATACGCGACCATTAGCCGCTTGAGTTCGGACACCGCCTCGGCGTTGCTCTGCTCGTCCTGGACGGAGAAGTTCAGCATCGAATAGACGACATGCACGAGCACCTCGGCCATCATGGTGCGCCGCGGCCGCGGGGTGCGCGGCGTGAGCGGGCGTAGCATCTGCGCGACGACCTCGGCGAACTCCTTCTCGTGGATAGCGCCCGTCGCCCGCGTCGACGGCGTGGACTGCATGGCGAGCCACACCTCGCGCCGGGACGGGTCGGTCATCCACAGGTTCGCCATATGGTCGACGAACTGGTTCATGTGCCGCAGCCAGTCCAGCGACGGGATCTCGCCGTGGAAATCGGCGAGTTCCCGCGAAACGGCAACGAGGTCTTGCCGATTCAGTTCACAGACGATGACGTACTTGTTGGCGAAGAACTGGTAGAGCGTGCCGATCGGAACCTCGGCGCGTGCCGCCACTTCCTCACAGGTGAACGACTCGAACCCCACCTCGACGAGTAGTTCCCTTGACGCCTGCAACAGCGCGTCGAACTTCCTTTTGCTGCGTTCCTGCGTCGGCCGTCGCCGCGGCATGAGCTCCTGTGGGTCGTCCTGCAGCTCCAACGCAGGGTCCAGCCGTTGCTTCGACCTGGCCTCCGCGCGTACTTCCACGTATCCAGGCTAACGGTACGGACACACACACGACACGCGCACGGCTACTGCGTGTTCATCTTCTGTCCGAATTCACCACCCATCCAGATCGAATCTGGCACCGAACACATACCGAGCGCGCGTGGCTTCTGACGCGCGAACGGACCAGGAAGGCGCGACCAGTGGTAGCTCGATCAGTGGTAACTCTCGGCGTTTCCACCGAACGCGGCGCCGTGCACGCGGTAGCTTTCGCCGACATCGGCGCCCGGCTACCCGAGCGCGTGCTGTTGCATCGGGTGAAACGGACGCCAGGCGACACCAAGGCGGACTTGGCCGAAGCGGTCGAGCTGGCGATGGACGAACTCGCCACCGAACTCGGCCCGGACCATGAGATCGCCGGTGCCGCGGTCGCCTACCGGGACGCCGCCGAGCGGCGTGCCATCGTCACCCGCTTGGCGACCGGCCGGTGGCACACCGCCTCCCTGGTGTCGTCCAAGTCGGCCCATCTCAGCGTGGCCGGAATGATGACCTGGCTCGACGAATTCGACGACCTGCTGATCTGCGAGGTGGTGCCCGGGTATCAGGCGTTCACCCTGATCGATCGCGACCGTCGCAAGATTCTCGCCTCGACCAGCCAGGCGGGCGGCTCGACCGCGGAGTCGATGGGTGCGGCGGTGACGGCGGCCTGGGATCAGTTCGAGGCGGCGGCGGTCCGGCCGGACGCGGTGGTGCTGATCGGCTCGGCCGCGGGCAAGCCCGCGGTGGTCGCGGCGGTGGACGCCTTCGGCGCGCCGGTGATCCCCTGCAAGACCTCGGCCGCCGCGTCCGCGGCCGGTGCCGCGCTGTACGCCATGGCCGACGTGGACGGCGTCGGCGAGACCGAAGAGCGGGTGCGCCGGGTGCGTGGCGGTGCCGCGGTGGTCGCGGCGGCCAGCGTGCTCGCGGGCGGGCTGGTGGTCGGTGGTGTGTACGCGGCGGGCGGTTCGGCGCGGACGCTGCCGGGTGCGGCTCTCAAAGACGCGCACGTCACCGCGGAGTCGAAGGTTGTTCGGGGCGACTCGAGTGTCAAGCCGGATCAAGTGCGCAACGATCCGCGCGGTGTCGACGGCCCGGTGGTGGACCGCCGCGCTCCGGTCGCCGTGTCGGACTCGGAGATATCGATCGTCACCATCGATCCTGCCGACGCCAAGCCGGAGTACTCCGTGCAGCGGTGGGGCAGCCAGCAGGATCGGCCGGAGTCGCTGGTGCCCGCCGAACCCGCGCACGAGGCCGAGACGAATGCCTCGTCCTCGCTACTGTCCGGCTCGGGTATCCCGGCGGCGACCAACAAGGTCGGCGCACCGAACGGCGCTTTGCTGTTCCCCGGCGAGACGGCGCCGCCGGAGGCCTTCACCACCGCGTCGTACACCTGGTGGGACAACCACTTCCGCATGATGCTGCAGTGGGCGGCCCAGCAGATCATGCCTGCCTGAGCGGGAACCCCCTGCGGGGTCAGGCCCGGCGCTCCCCTCTGGCGCCGGGCCTGACCTTGTTTGCTCGATCAGGTCAGTCTCGTGTCCTGCGCCGGAACAGCACGCCCGCGGCGAGATATCCCGCCAGTGCGATCCCGCCGCACCACAGCACCGCCAGCAGCGCGCTGTTGCCGATCGGGGTGCCCATCAGCAGGCCGCGCATGGTCTCGATCACCGGTGTGACCGGCTGGTTCTCGGCGAACCAGTGCAATGCGCTCGGCATCGACTCGGTCGGGACGAACGCACTGCTCACGTAGGGCAGGAACATGAAGAAGAACAGGCACAGATTCGCCGCTTCGGGATTCTGCACCAGCAGTCCGAACGCGGCCGCGAGCCAGGACATCGCGAGCACGAACATCGCGATGATGCCGTAGGCGGCCAGCCAGCGCAGCGGGTCGCCGGTCGGTCGGAAGCCGATCGCGACGGCAACCAGGATCACCACGGTGGTGGTGATCAGGTTGCGCAGCAGGCTCTCCGCCACATGCCCGGTCAGCACCGACGACCGGGCGATGGCCATGCTGCGGAAGCGATCGATGATGCCGTTGGTCAGATCGGTGGCCAGGCTCACCGCCGTTGTCGCCGAACCGAATCCGGCACACAGCAGGATGATGCCGGGCACCACGTAGTCGATGTACGCGCCGTTGACGTTCATCGCGCCGCCGAACACGTACACGAACATCAACAGGATCAGCACCGGCAACATGATGGACGAGAGCATGGTGTCCGGACTGCGGAGCGTGTGGCGCAGGTTGCGGCTCAACATGGTGGCCGAATCCTGCACGGCCAGGCGGGAGTTGGTGATCGCGATGGTCACAGCGCCGCTGCTTTCTGCGTGGTGGGGTGCCCGGTGAGCGCGAAGAACACGTCATCGAGGTCGGGGGTGTGGATGGCGAGCTGGTCGATGGTGATCGCCTGATCGTCGAACTGATCCAGCAGCTGCTTGAGGGTGCCGACGCTGCCGTCCGAGGGGACCAGCAGCATCAGCTGCTCGGCGTCGATCTCGGCGTCGGGTATGGACAGGGCCGCAGCGGCCAGCCCTTGCTGATCGGCGAACCGCAGCTGGATGTGCCCGCCGGGGGCGAGCTGCTTCAAATCGCCCGGCGTGCCCTCGGCGACGATCTTGCCGTGGTGCAGCACCGCGATCCGATCGGCGAGTTGATCGGCCTCCTCCAGGTATTGCGTGGTGAGGAAGATCGTCACGCCGTCGGCCACCAGGTTCCGGATCACCTGCCAGAGTTCGCGGCGGCTGCGCGGATCGAGTCCGGTGGTCGGTTCGTCGAGGAAGATGATCCGCGGTGTACCCATCAGGCTCATGGCCAGATCGAGCCGTCGGCGCATGCCGCCGGAGTAGGTCGCGACGCGTGCATCGCCGGCCTCGGTGAGTTCGAATTGCCCGAGCAGTCGCGCGGTGCGGCGGGCGATTTCCGGCTTGTCCAGGTGCAGCAGCCGACCCATCAGCCGCAGATTCTCCGCACCGGTCAGGACGTCGTCCACCGCCGAGTACTGCCCGGTGACGCCGATGATGCGGCGGACCGCGTCGGGTTCGTGCGCGAGATCGTGGCCGCCCACCCGGATCTCGCCGCGGTCGGCGTCGGCCAAGGTGGCCAGAATGCGGACCATGGTCGTCTTACCCGCCCCGTTCGGGCCGAGTAGCGAAAAGACCGTTCCCGCTGCGACTTCCAGGTCGATTCCGGCCAGCACCGTCTGGTCCCCGAAGGTTTTCGTCAACCCGCTGATGCTGACGGCTGGGATGGATGGGACTGTCATGGGGTTCCTCGCATCGAAACTGTGTATGAGCTAAACTTTGTTTAAACGGTACACAGTTTTCGGCGCGCGGCAAGAGGCAATCGAGAAGAGGGGTCGAAAGTGGTGGACACGCCGGCGGCGGACAGCGGCACATCGGCGACAGCCAAGTCCTTCGCGCTGATGTGGGGCCTGGCCGAGCCGGGAACTCGCGGGCCGAAGCGCGGGCTGAGTCTGGATCAGGTGATCGACGCGGCGATCGAGGTGGCCGATGCCGAAGGGGTCACGGCACTGTCGATGAGCCGGGTGGCCAAGCAGCTCGGCTTCACCGCGATGTCGCTCTACCGGTACGTCGACAGCAAGGACACCCTGCTCACTCTGGTGTCGGATCGGGCGATCGGGCTACCGCCGGAGCTGCCCGCCGACGTCGGCTGGCGGGCCGGGATCGAGGCGTGGGCGTGGGGCGTGGCCGGGTCGATGCGCCGGCATCCCTGGTACCTGGATCTGCCGTTGGGCGCGCCCCCGATGGGGCCGTGCAATATGGCCTGGCTGGACGCGGGCCTGGCCCTGTTCGCCGAGACCGCCGTGCCCGAGCCGGTCAAACTGCAACTCGTACTGAATGTTTCGTTGTACGTGATCGGCCGGATGCGCGTCGCCAAGGAGATGGCCGACGGCGGCGAGACCGACGAGTACCCGGCCCTGTTGAGCCAGGTACTCGACCCGCAGCGTTTCCCCGCACTCACCCGCGCCTTGTCCGCCCAGGCCTTCGATGACGACGACGTGGATTGGGACGACGCCGACCTCCGCTTCGGCCTGGACCGCCTGCTCGACGGCTACGAGCAGTTCCTCCACGCGTACGAGGAGAAGTCCTAGACGGTTTTCGAGACGAGCGTGACACTCCCATCCGGAGTTGTCTCTGGTTCGAATACGTGGGGATACGGTGAACCGGATCAGCTGGTCCACCTTCGACGGATGGGATCGCATGCGCCTTGATCGTGCTCGAACCGCCGGTTTACTCGCCGCTGCTGTTCTGACAGCAGGCGCATGGGTAGCCGCCGCTCCAACGGCCTACGCCAGTCCCCAAGAAGTAGAAACCTGTCTTCAGGGGTCGGCCACATACGACATCTTCAAGGACTGCTACGGCAAGAAACATAACGACCCAAAGGCGTCCAACGAGAGGAAGAAGAAGGAGTGCGAGGATCGCGGACCCCTCTGGAGGTGGTCCGGAAACAGGTGTGAGAGCGAATGATCTCGCGCTGAAAGCCGGTCAGGCCCCGGTAAACCGGGGCCTGACTCGCCGCTGCGCCACCTGTGTGAGCCAGCTGGATGCCCAGGCCGACGTGGAGTGGGACGACGCTGACCTGGGGTTCGGCCTCGACCCGCTACTCGACATAGACGAGCAGTTCATGCGCCCGTACGAGTGTCAGGCCTAGACCGACAGGTCGCGGCGCAGCTTGGCGACGTGGCCGGTGGCGCGCACGTTGTACTGGGCGACCTCGATCTTGCCTGCCTCGTCCACCAGGAAGGTGGAGCGGATGACGCCGGTGACGGTCTTGCCGTACATCATCTTCTCGCCGAACGCGCCCCACGCGGTGAGCACGGCCCGGTCCGGATCCGACAGCAGCGGGAAGGTGAGCTGCTCGGCGTCGCGGAACTTGGCCAGCTTGGCGGGCTTGTCCGGCGAGATGCCCAGGACGTCGATGCCCGCGCCGTCGAGGTCGCTGAGGTTGTCCCGGAAGTCGCAGGCCTCTTTGGTGCAGCCGGGCGTGCTCGCGGCGGGATAGAAATACACGATCACCTTGCGGCCGCGGTAGTCGGCGAGCGACACGTCCTTGCCGTCGGCGTCGGGCAGCGTGAAATCGGGGGCGGTGTCGCCGGGGGAGAGTCGTTGGTTGTCGGTCACGTCCTGCACCGTAACCGACGGCTCGGACATCACGGGGATAGACCGAACGACACTGTATGGACCGACAAGACCGGCACCGCGCAGCAGCCCGAAGCACTGTGCGGAAGGACAGACCCGGGGCAACTCCGCGCGGACCGATAGACTCGTCCGGGAGCTGAGGGTGACCCGCGAAGGCCGAACACGCACCGCGATTCGAGCCCTGGCGCGGCACATCAAACACAGGAGGCCTGAACGTGGCGAAGGATACCGAGCGGATCGAGCAGGAGATCGAGGCCGCGCGCACGCGGCTGGCGAGCACGCTCGACGAACTCGCGGTGCGTGCGGATCCGCAGCGGATCGCGAGCGACAGCAAGCAGATCGTGCTGCGGAAGCTGAACGAGCCCAAGGTGAAGTACAGCCTGATCGGCGCGGCGGCCCTGGTGGTCGGGCTGGTGCTGCTCAAGATCTTCCGCTGACTCGTCGCCGAGCAGCAGAACACCCGGTGTGCCTGGCACACCGGGTGTTCTTTTTTCACAGGAATCAGACTGTAGGGCAGGCGAATCCGTCGCCATCCGGATCGAGCCCCGGCTGGAACCCTGGTTGCCCACGGAAGAGCGGCTGGTTTCCGTTGAGGCGGTGCGCTTCGTCGCAATTCGCATAGCCGCCACCGGCGGAACCGGTCTGGGACAAATTGGCTGAGCCGGTCGCGGCCGAGCCGCTGTCGACGGCGGATGAGCCGGTCCCTGAGGAACCCGTGGGGGGCTGGGCCAGCGCGGTCGGTGCTGCAAGGAGGGTCAGTCCCGCGACGGCAGCGCTGAAGGTAAGCCGACGAACGTTCATGTATTCCTCTAGATAGTTGCTGCGGTGGATAGGGCGTCCGACCGGACGCCGCATCCACTGTCGTGACGCCTCGCCCGCTTGTCAACCGCATCGCCGGAGAACTAGGGCATTAGGGGATGACGTTCACTCGCCGAGACGATGGCCCGCCAAGTGCTCGGCGGGGATGTTTCCCATGCGTCCTGCCTGGTAGTCGTCCATTGCCTGGATGATTTCGGCGCGAGTATTCATAACGAACGGCCCGTATTGGACAACGGGTTCCTGAATCGGTTGTCCGCCGAGCAACAGCACCTCGAGGTCGCCGCTCCGATTGTCTTGGCGCACATCGGCACTCACCGTGATCGCGTCGCCGGGGCCGAAAACCGCCAGTTGCCCCTCGCGCAGCGGCCTGCGCTCGGCGCCGACCGTCCCGCTGCCGGACAGCACGTACACCATCGCCGTGAAGTGTTGCGGCCATGGCGTTTCCAGCTGTCCGCCCGGGCTGATCGAGGCGTGTGCGTAGGCGATCGGCGTGTAGGTCGAGCCGGGGCCGTCGAAGCCGCCGACCGTGCCCGCGATGAGGCGGACCAGTGTGCCGCCGTCGTGCGAGCTGACCAGGGTCAGTTCGCTTCCGCGCAGATCCTGGTAGCGCGGCGCGGCGAACTTGAGCGCGCGCGGCAGGTTCACCCAGAGCTGGATGCCGTGGAACCAGCCGCCGGTCGTTACTAGGTGCTCGGTCGGCAGCTCGTCGTGCAGGATGCCGGAGCCCGCGGTCATCCACTGCGTGTCGCCCTCGCCGATCACGCCACCGCCGCCGTTGGAGTCGTGGTGCACCATGGCGCCGTCCATCACGTAGGTGACGGTCTCGAAGCCGCGGTGCGGATGCCACGGCGCGCCCTTGGCCTCGTGCGGCTCGTAGGCGACCGGGCCCATCTGGTCGAGCAGGATGAACGGGTCTGCGGTACGCAGGTCCACGCTCGGGAACGGCCTGCGCACTTCGAAGCCCGCGCCCTCGCGCTGTTTCGGCGCGCTGACCACGGTGCGTACCGGGCGCTCGCGCATGGTCTCGGTGGGCTTGGGCAGGCGCGGCAGCACCATGAGGTCGGGGACGGTGATGGCTGGCATCGGAACCTCCTGGGAGGGGAGTTGGTGTCCATGTCAACCAAAGGTGGGTAGACTTCATTCCCATGGAGTGGCTGAGCGACGACGAACAGGCGACGTGGGGCGCATACATCCGCCTACGGCAGCGACTGGACGCGGTGATCGCCGCCGGGTTGACCAAGGACGGCCTGTCCGCGGCGGACTACGAGCTGATGGTCGCCCTGTCGGCCGCGCCCGGCGACTGCCTGCGGGCCAAGGACCTCGCGGCCGAGGTGTGCTGGGAGAAGAGCAGGTTATCCAAACATCTGGCCAGGATGGACGCACGCGGGCTGGTCGACCGCCAGCCGGTGGCCGAGGACGCACGCGGAGTGCTCGTCCAACTGACCGCAGCGGGCCGCCGCCTACTCGAACGCGCCGCCCCGAACCACGTGCGACTGGTACGCGAGGTATTCATCGACTGCATCACCCCGGCAGAAGCCCGTGCGATGCAGACACTATCCGACAAAGTCGTTGTGGCAGTGGAGGAATCAACCCAACCAGCAATCGGCGCCTGAACCGCCGAAGGAGTTGATCTCACAGACCGCCCGTACCCTCCACAGCGCCTGTACCCCTTGTGAAGGGTGTGCACGCTCGGTGAACCCCGCAACGGGCTTCGCCAGTCCGCGGGCACGCAGAGCGGGGGGTGATTGATCGAGTCGAGTCAAATGGTCGCTGGTGGAGATCATCTAGCGACCATTTGACTCGGCTCGATGCCGGTAACCGGGGTGTGGTCAGGTGACGCGGCGTTTGCGGAAGAGGGTGCGCCATCGGCTGGCAGGGCGGTTCGGCTGCGGCGGGGTGGTTGTCGGCGGGGCTGGGGGTTCCGGCCGGCGTTCCGCGCGCCACTGCGTGACGACCTCCTCGGTGTCGACCGGCGCGATGCGGACGTACGGGCCGTGCGGTAGGCGCAGCCACTCGACCACCCGCTTGTTGAGTTCGCGCACCGTCTCGCGGACCGCGCGCTCGGAGTTCAGCTCGCGCACCGTCTCCGGCACCCGCTCGATATCCCGGCGCAGCAGCAGTGACGGCGGCAGCAGCGCATCGCCGCTCACGCCTTCTTTCCGGAGATAGCCGTTCAGCCACCAGTTCTCGTCGTCGCTACCGCGCGGAATGGGCTTGCCGGCACCGGGCAGATTCTCGAATTCACCGCGATCGGTCGCCTCGCGGATCTGCTTGTCGATCCACGATTCGAAGTCCAGGTTCGCTGGTTTGCGCTCGGTCATCTCGTCACCTTTGACGGGGCGGGTGCATTACCACCATGATACCGAAAGCGCCGAACCCGCTTGTCCGGCAACGGGTCACGACCAAGGCGTGATCGGCGGCTTCACCCACATCAGCTTCTCGTCGGTGTGCGTGCGCCGTGCCGCGGGATGATCAGGGTGCCTGGCGGCCCAGTCGTCCTTCTCAGCGAGCAGTTCCGCCACCGTCACCCAGGTCTCCTCGGTGCTCGGCGGATTCGTGTCGGCCGCCCTGGCGAGCTTGCGTCGCGTCGCCGCGGGCATCGCCAGCAGCTCGGGCCCGGTGATGCCGAGGTGCCAGACATAGCTCGCGAGGCGCCGGGCCTTCTCGGCGCGGCTCTTGGCCGCCGTATCGCTGTGCGCGTAATCGGTCATCGCGGGAGTCCAAAGGTCGGTGGTGAACGACCCTAGCCGGAGGTCGGGCCGGATGCGACGACGCCTCCCCGCGCTCGGGCGGGGAGGCGTCGTCGATGCGTGGCTCAGTATGCGCTGTTGACGTTGTCCATCGAGCCGTAGGTCCGCGCGGCGTAGTTGCAGGCGGCGACGATGTTGGCGACCGGGTCGTAGATGTCCCAGGAGGTGCCCTCGACGTGGTACGAGCGGAAGGTCGGGTCGATCACCTGGAGCAGGCCCTTGGACGGGATGCCCGCGGCGGCGTTGGAGTCCCACAGATTGATCGCGTGCGGGTTACCGGTCGACTCCCGCATCACGTTGCGGTGGATGCCGTCGTAGCTGCCGGGGATGTTGTTGGACTGCATGATGTCGAGGGCCTGGCGGATCCAGCCGTCGAGGTTGTCCGGGTAGCTCGGGGCCGGCGCGGGCATCGGCGCCGGAATCGGCGCGGGCACGGGAATCGGGAGCGGCAGCGGCGCGGGCATGGGCGCGGGGGCCGCCACCTCGGCGGCGGGCGCGGCGGCCTTGTGCACCTCGGCCACCATCGCGATGCGAGACGGAACGCTGTCGTCGGCCACCGATACCGCCGAAGAAGCGGCAACGGCCACGACGCCCGCGGCGGCGATGGCGAAAGTTACGCCCTCGCGAAGCGTCGAGCGGCGAAGAGAAGAAAAGCGTCTGTCAGGCATTACGAAATCGGTTCCTTTGTCGGGGACAGGTTTCGATCCGGGCGCGCGCAGGCAGCACGGATCCAGGGCGGGCGCGCGGTGGGCGCTCGCAGGTACGGGCTGATGTGCTGTTGTGGGGTTTTGTTGTGGGGGACGCTCTGGGTCCCCGGAACGCGACGTTCAGTGGTGCGGTGCCGGGGCGCTCAACTGCGAGCCCGGCCGCGATGTCGCGCGGGACTCCGCATCTCGATGCGGAGAGAAAGCGGCCTCTCGGCGCGCCCATTCGGCGGAAGGTCAGGGTTAGCGGGTCCATTGCCGGATCCCGATCCGCCGACCGCGGCGGGCATAGGGCCTACCGTTGCGGTCGTTTTCCGAATGTGGGTGAAAAACTCCTCGGTGTTACCAAACTCCAGGTCGCTTTATGACCTGATCGCAGAATGGTCACAGTAAGTTAACGTGAGGTGAACGAACGGTGAAT
Source organism: Nocardia sp. NPDC050175 (assembly GCF_044459885.1). Lineage (NCBI taxonomy): Bacteria > Bacillati > Actinomycetota > Actinomycetes > Mycobacteriales > Nocardiaceae > Nocardia > Nocardia sp. NPDC050175. The sequence goes on along the minus strand of NZ_JBITJI010000004.1, from coordinate 658,740 downwards.
GCAAGGCGCAACCGATCTTGGAATGCGCCCCGGCTAGTTGCCGAACCGTTACCTAAGCAGGGAGTTTGCTGCTAAACCCAATGTGCGCCACGTCACAGAAGTTTTCGGGTAACGCAACCCACTTCTGTTGTCGGAGCGCGGTGTTGGTCCGGATTGGGACCCGTGAGACCGCCGCGGCCACGGCTCGACCAGATGGTTTTCGCCGGAATCGATCCGGCGGGTGCACGGGACCGAATACAGGGGAGCAGCTAGCCGTCGACGCCCCTTTACCGGGGAGACAGGGAATTCCCGTCCATGAACTCGAACAGCCTGGTGTGCCGCACCGGCGCCCTCGCCGCCGGAACCGTGATCGCGGTGCTGCCGTCCTTAGGTGTCGCGGCCCTCACACTCGGCACCCTCGCCGCAGTGGACCTGCCCGCCGGAACCGGCCGGGACATCGCCGCCCGCCAATACGCCGTCGTCCCCATCGCCGCCCCCTCCGACTTCTGCCAGACCAAGGATGAGGGCTACTACGCCGACCCCGACGACCGAGCCGTCTTCTACCGCTGCCTGACGTCCCGTACCCACCGCATGGCCACCTACCAATTCCGCTGCGCCGACGAAGCTTGGTACGACGACGAACGCTTGGTCTGTGTCGCGCGGGATTCCCACTGAGGGTGAAAGTTGGCTGATGCCAAGGTGTTCCAAGAACGTTTGCTGCGCTAGACGAGTTGGTCCAGAGCGATCTCGAAGGCCGTGCTCGCCACATTCGTAGTCAGGTTCGAGCGGGCGTAGCAGCGGTCCAGGGCGGTGGCGATGGTGGTCGAGATATCGCCGAAGATGGCCTCGTCCGACACCTCGACATCGCCTTGCATCAGCAGCGCGAAGGCGCGTGCCATACCGCAGTTGGCGATGAAGTCCGGCACCACCGCGACGCTCTTGTCGGCGTGTTCGTAGATCGGCCCGTAGAAGATCTCGGAGTCGGCGAACGGCACGTTGGCGCCGCTGGCGATCACCTGCAAACCGTTCGCGGTCATTCGATCGATCTGGTCGTGGGTGACCAGACGCGACGCCGCGCACGGCAGGAACACCTCGGCGCCGAGATTCCAGATGCGGTCGTTGATCTCGTCGAACGGCAGCGCGTCGTCGGCGTGCAGCGCGTTACCTTGCTTGGTGGAGAACAACTCTCGGGTTTCCTCGAGGGTGTAGCCTGCCGGGTTGAGCACACCGCTGTCGCGGTCGATGATGCCGACGATCCGCGCGCCCGCCTGCGCCGCGTAGTAGGCCGCGGCCGCGCCGACATTGCCCCAGCCCTGGACGATCACGCGTTTCCCGGCGAGATCGCCACCGTAGATCCGGTAGAAATGGCGGACCGATTCGGCGACGCCCCAGCCGGTAATCAAGTCCGCGACAGTGTATTTGCCATTCGGATTCGGCGTGAAGCGCCGATCCTCGACCACCTTCGCCACCCCGAGCCGAAGCTGACCGACCCGCTGGACGAGTTCGCGATCATCGGTGCCGTAGTGCCCGTTGACCACACCTTGCTGCGGATGCCACAGCCCGTAACTCTCGGTGATCGGCACCACCTCGGCCATCTCGTCGACGTTGAGATCGCCGCCGGTGCCGTAATAGGCCTTCAGCAGCGGCGCGACCGCCCGATACCACCGGCTGAGCACCTCGCGTTTGCGTGGATCGCGCGGGTCGAAATCGATCCCCGATTTCGCGCCGCCGATCGCGGGCCCGGACACGGTGAACTTGATTTCCATGGTCTTGGCCAGCGATTCGACCTCATTGCGGTCGAGTCCGCAGCGCATCCGAGTCCCGCCGCCCGCCGCGCCGCCGCGCAACGAGTTGATCACCACCCAGCCCTTCGCGGTGGTCTCGGAGTCCTGCCACTCGAACACGATCTCGGGGGCCTTCTCCTCGAACTGGGCAAGCAGGTTCTTCATGTGCGTATTCCTCACCGTTCGGACCATGGCGTCGAGCAAAGGGGCAGGGCGGCAACCCAACTCGAGAGTGGGCCGAGCCGAACGGCACCCGTTCTGTCAGCAACTGTGAATTCCCGACGATTTCCGCGCAACCTGCCTAGCGTCTCCCGCGCAACCTGCGCAGAATGCCTGCCGTAACCACGATGTGGTTTGACAAGATGCCTAGCTATCCGGCGGAACGTTCGACCGGGCGTCCGCCGTGGCTCCCAGCAACTTCACGGCGGGCTCCCAGGGCGTTCGCCGTCCCGGTTGCGTCAATGGTCAGGTGACTACAACCATCGGGACGACGCCCGAGAGTGCGACACCGCCGCGAATCGACCGGGATCGCACCGTCCGGGACCGGATCGCGCTGGTGGTGCTGCTCGTGGGGACCGCGGTGCTGTATCTGTGGAACATCACCAGCAACGGCATGGGCAACCAGTTCTATGCCGGTGCGGCGCAAGCGGGTTCGAAGAACTGGGAGGCGCTGCTGTTCGGCGCCGTCGACCCGGAGAACTTCATCACCGTCGACAAGCCGCCGGTCTCGCAGTGGGTGATGGGGCTGTCCGGGCAGATCTTCGGATTCAGCAGTGCCAGCATGCTCATCCCGGAGGCGCTGATGGCGGTCGCCGCCGTCGCGTTGCTCTACGGCGCGGTCACCCGGATCAGCGGCCGCACCGCCGGACTGCTCGCAGGCGCGTGCCTGGCGCTGACACCGGTGGCGGCGTTGATGTTCCGATTCAACAATCCCGACGCGGTGATGGTGCTGTTGATGATGGCGGGCGCGTATTGCACGGTGCGCGCGCTGCAACGCGGGTCGACGCTGTGGATCACGCTGGCCGGCGTCGCCCTCGGCTTCGCGTTCCTGGCGAAGATGCTCGAGGGTTTGATGGTGCTGCCCGCGCTCGGGCTGGCTTATCTGATCGCGGCGCCGAACCCGATCCGGACCCGCCTGCTGCAGTTGGTCGCCGCCGCGGTGGCGTTGATCGTTTCGTCCGGCTGGTACGTGCTGGTCACCTTGCTGTGGCCGGCCTCGTCGCGGCCCTACATCGCGGGTTCGACGGACAACAACTTCATGAATCTGGTGCTCGGGTACAACGGATTCGCGCGTGTCCTCGGGCGGAACCACGGGCAGGGACGTGGTGGGCCGGGCCCGACGCCCGGTCGGAATCCAGTTGTCCCCGGGCAAGGTCCGGGTGCGGCACCTGGTTCGAATTCGGTTGTCCCCGGACAGAACCCCCTCGATCCCGGCCAAGTCCCTGGTGCGACACCTGGTCAAAACCCTGGGGCCCAGCGCGGTTTCGGCGGTTTCGGCGGCGGCCAAAGCCACGGTTTGAGCCGATTGTTCGGCGGCGAGTTCGGTTTCGAGATCGCCTGGCTGCTGCCTGCCGCGTTGCTGGCCTTCGTCCTGGTCCTGATCGCCAGGCGCAAAGCGCCACGCACCGATCTAATACGCGCGGGCGCAATCGTTTTCGGCGGCTGGACGATCATCGACGGCCTCGTCCTCAGCTACATGCAGGGCACCATCCACCCCTACTACAGCCTGTCCATCGCCCCCGCGATCGCCGGCCTGTTCGCCATCGGCGTCTTCGAGATGTGGCAGACCAGGCAGACCTGGTTCGGCCGCATCGGCCTGGCGGCCCTCATCGCGGTCACCGGCATCTGGAGTTTCTGGCTGCTCGAACGCAACTCCGCCTGGCAGCCCGAACTCCGCGTGGCAATCCTCGTCGTCACCGTGCTGGCAGCCGCCGCACTCCTGATCCCGTGGAGACCACGCCTCCGGCAGCGAATAACGACCGTGGCGCTCATCGCCGGCCTACTCGGCGCCATCGGCGGCTCAGCCGCCTACGCAGTCGAAACGGTCGGCACGCCACACCTCGGTGGCGGCCCGACCGTCGGCCCCGCCGACCCGCACGGCAACCGCGGCGGATTCGGCACCAGCCAGGACAACCCCCAACTGGACACCATGCTGGAACACACGACAACCAAATGGTCGGCAGCCACCAACGGCTCATCCACCGCGGCCGGCCTCGAATTATCCACCAACACACCGGTAATGGCGATCGGCGGCTTCAGTGGCAGCGACCCGGCACCCACCTTGAACCAGTTCATCGACTACGTCAAGAACCATCAGATCACCTACTATCTGGTCCAGAACAACAACCGCGGCGGCAACGGCGCCCGCCCAAACACGCCCGAAAACCCCAGTGGCACAACGCGACCCAACGGCACCCCCGCCCGCACCCCCGGCACTCCGGCATCCGACAACCCCACTCCGGCCCCCGGCCCTCCCTCCCCAGGCAGCACCCCCGGCTTCGGCCGCGGCCACACCGACATAACCACCTGGGTAACAACCAACTTCAAACCCGAAACCATCGGATCCACCACCGTCTACAACCTCTCGACCTACCAAGGCTGACTTACCGGAACCGTCGATCGGCCTCGACGGCACACCTGGGCCGTTCTCGATTCTGCTGACGGCATCGTCGGAGCGGGAATCGGCGGTGCCGCGCAGGGCTTTCGCCAGGTCGGTCTACGAAGATTGAACTGCCAAATCGGACAACATATATTTGGTTGGCGGAATCGAGGGAGGTCCCATGGCTCTGGCCGGGCATTGGTGGAGTGACCTGGTCCGGCTGTGCCGCGGGGGATGCCCCGCCGGTCGGTGATGCCCAGACCATTTCCTTGGTTGTCCCGACGTCGGAACCTGGCGGGTTCGAGGTGTGAAGTCGCGCGGCGGCACGGTGATCGTTCAGGATCCGGAGACTGCCGAGTTCGCCGGTATGCCCCAGTCTGCGGTGGACACTGGATCCGTTGACTTCGTAGTTCCACTCGCTGAGATCGGCGCGGTGATCTGCAGACTACTCGCGCGGTCCAGTTCGGCGGGGGTGTGATCGTTCGGGCCGCTGCGAGCACATGCTGGTCGAAGACGTTGTCCACCAACCGGTTCGGAACGGCGCTGGCCCAGGCCAACTCCGCGATCGCCCGGTGGCCTGGCTCGAAGAGGTGGCGACCCGTCGCGCCGGATCGTCCGTGCATTCGGGCGGCTACTGAGAGGCGTCTCTGGCGCCTAGCAACTGCCCAGTTCGGTTGGACCAGCTGATTCGGACATGACGGGTCGCTCGGTTCGTGATAGCTGTGAACAGGAGGAATGTCATTCCGTGACGATGAACCTGCTCGCCGTTCACGGCCGCATTCGGGCCTTCGGTCAGGGCGCCGGGTGCTGGCAACGGGTCAGGCATCAAACATTCACCGGCATTGGTGTGGCAATGGGCGAGGCGATGACGCCGAGTCGCGTGAGCGCGCAACGGCTGGGCCGAGAATTCCCGACAGTATCGCTGTTCGTGATCGAAGCCGCCGTCGTACAGGCCCGTGCCGAACTACACCCGAACTTGGCCGACTCACTGTCAGAAATGACTGAATTGCTTGCGCACGAACGCATCCGGCGGATCGCAGCATCGAGGGACGGTCGTCCACGATAAACGCCACTTGATCGTCGGTGGTGGCATTGTCTGGTCGGCGAGGCCCTGACTGTCGATGGCTCAGCGGAACGCGCGTGGCAGGTACCGCAGCATCAGGGTTGACCAGGTCAGGTGGGTCAGTATGGGCGCTTGGATGCTGCCGGTGGTTCGGCGTTGCAGACCGAACAGGGTGCCCATGAGTATCGAGGCCAGGACCAGGGCCGGGTTGCGGGTCGCGACGGTGGTGCAGGCGTAGACACCGGTCGAGACGAGAACGGGGTGTCGGCCGGCGACCGAGTAAACGGCGCCGCGGAAGAAGATCTCTTCGGCGGCGCCGTTGGCCAGGGTGACCAGCAGCACCTGAGGGGTCGGTCCTTGTTCGGCGTAGCGCAGGACGCTGGTGATTGCTTTGCGCAGGAAGGGGATTCGACGGGCAATCAGGGCGCACCCGTAGAAGACGGCGAACGTTCCGGCGCCGATCAGGATGGGAGCGAGGACGGGGTGTTCCGTTTTGTCGGCCCTGGTGTCTGGTGTACCGCCGCCCAAGGCCCAGGTCGCCGCGGTGGCGACGGTGAGGCGGTAGAACTCGGCGGAATCCGGTTCGGCGGCAAAGGAGGCCCCGAGTAGTCCGGTGCCCGCGACCGCGACGGCGGCAACCCGGCCTCGACGTGCAGACAGGGCTCGAACTGGGGCGGGTTTGCGGGTCATGAAATGCGGCTGGCTTCGGCGCGCTCGCCGAGGGCCCGCCGGACTGCGTCCTCGTAACTCAGCGGTTCGAAGGGCACCAGATCGCGAATGCTGTTGTCCCGGACCACAACTTCGTTGGACATCGAGTCGACGAGCGTACGCCCGGTCGTGGTGTCGACATCGGTCACCAGCGACAGCCACAGCGAGGAAAGCCGCGGTGAGAGCAGCGGTACCGGCACCACGGCCAACGGGCGTCCTTCGATCTTGGCGACCCGGCGCAGCATGTCGACGTACTCGAGGATGTCGGGGCCGCCGATCTCGAAGGTGCGCCCGGCGGTTTCGGGGTTGTCCAGCACGCCGACCAGATAACGGACCACGTCGTCGACCGCGATCGGCTGGGTACGGGTGCGCACCCACCGGGGTGTGATCATGGCGGGCAGGTGTTCCACGAGTTGGCGGGTGATCTCCCAGGAGATACCGCCGTGGCCGACGATGATTCCGGCGCGCAGCGTGGTCACCGGCACGCCTGCCGCGGCGAGTAAGCCCTCGACCTCGCGCCGGCTGCGCAGATGCGCGGACAGGTCGTCGTTGTCTTCGCCGAGGCCTCCGAGGTAGATGATCCGTTGCACGCCTGCGTCGGCGGCGGCGCGGCCGAAGTTACGGGCCGCGTCGGCGTCCCGGCGCTCGAAATCTGTTTCGGCCAGTGAATGGACCAGATAGTAGGCGGCGGTGCAGTCAGCCAAAGCGATGCGCAGCGAGCCGATATCGGCGACGTCTGCGCCGATCGGGGTGCCGCTGCCTTGGTAGGACTCGGGGTGTCTGGTCATGGCGCGGACCTCATGGCCCGCATCGGTCAGTTCGGGGCATAGTCGCCTGCCGACGAAGCCGGTCGATCCCGCGACGAGCACTGTCATCGGAGCATCCTGTCGGTAGATTGAGCGTGGATTGGGGTCGCCAGGGAGGGTGAACCGCGCTTCGTCAGGCTATGCAAACCGAGGGGTGGCGCATCAATTTTGCATCGCTACTACTCTTAGTATATGGCGCGATCGAGGATGGCTGGATGACGGTGATCGTCGGCTGTCCCGACCACCCACAGCGAGTGGCGTTCGACGGTCGGGCAACAGCGGCGCATCGGCATAGCGGTCGTGCTGGCGAGCAGTTGTCACACATGGTGAATGACCGCGTGAGCACTACGTGAGCGGCCTCGACGATTTCGACGAAGCGGAGACCGAATTCACCGTCGGTGTGGTGGCACGCAAACTCGGGATTCCGCTGGCGACTCTGCGGAGCTGGAATCGACGCTACGGGCTGGGACCGTCGGGGCATCAGCGTGGCCGACATCGGCATTACGCGCAGGCCGACCTGGCGGTGATCAGGCGAATGGTCGAGCTGGTCCGTGCGGGCGCCAGTCCAGCCAGCGCGGCGCGGGCAGCGCGGATGGCGGTTGCTCCGGCACTCGGCGAGGTCTCACCGGTGCTGTCGGCAGCCGAGCGTCTCGACGCGACGGAGTTGCTCTCCGTAGTTTCCGCTCATTTCGCTCGTTTCGGGGTCGTCGCGACATGGAACCGACTGTGCCGTCCGGCTTTTGCCGAGATCGTCGGCCGTCAAGAACGTGGTGACCGGTTCATCGACGTCGAGCATCTGCTGTCGTGGGCGGTCGCGACCGGTCTGCATCGGATGGTGCCGTTGCCGCCTTCGCGTGCTGAGCAAACGCCGATTGTGCTGGCGTGCACTGCTGCGGAGAATCACGCGCTGCCGCTCGAGGTGCTGCGGGCTGCTTTGGCAGAGCAAGGTGTGCTTGCGGTATTCCTGGGGCCATCGGTGCCCGATGATGCGCTGACGGATGCGTTGTCGAGACATGATCGGCCGCCGTTTGTTGTGTTGTGGTCGCAGTCTGCGGCGACGGCGCCGGTCGCGGCGATCCACGCTGTGTGGGGTGGTTCGCCGGGGGTATTGCTTGCCGGACCGGGCTGGTACGGCGGTGATCTGCCAGTCGGGGTACGGCATGTCAATTCGCTCGAGGACGCCGTCGAATACCTGATGCGGGCGGTCGCTGCCGACTAGCGAATCAACTCCAGGTGCAATCCGATGCTCGGTCCAGGGCGTTTGACACTTGTCGTTTTGTTAAGTTTCTGAGAGAGTTGACTCAACGGTTTGCACCGTTAGTGCATCGTTTCGCGTATCATGTCGGTAGCGCAGTCGGAAGGAGTCGACGTGGGTTCAGCCCGCAGAGGTGTTCCCGATCGAGTCCGCTGCGTGCAAACGAGTGGTGATACGTCACCAGCGCATCCAGCCAAACGGCCGAAGCGACACAGTCGGTCGACGGTGGCTTAGTGTGCGCCGGCCCCTCTCGCTCAACGTCGAGCCTGTCGCGTACGAGTTGTCGATACCGGTCCTGTGACCGCAGAACAGCGAAGGACTCTGAGGATGGCTCGATATTTGGTCGCCGCGAGTCCGATACCTGGGCACGTCGCACCGATGCTCAGCGTGGCAAGTGAGCTGCGCCGACGTGGGCATCAGGTCCATGTGCTGACCGGCGCGCGGTATCGGAAGAACGTTGTCGATCTCGGTCTTCGGATGTCGACACTGCCGGCCGGTGCGGCGGTCGCCCCGGTTGCATCGCAGCGAGGCCCATGTTTACTGCGGCGCTGGCGAATTGGTCGGGCCGAACTGAGGTCGGTGTTCTTGGCGCCGCTGGCTGCGCAGCACGCGGCGTTGGCAGCCGAGCTGACCCGCACGAATTTCGATGCGGTGCTGGTGGATTCGATGTTCACCGGCACGATCCCACTGTTGTTGTCCGGTCGCCACCGGCCACCGGTTCTGGTATTCGGAGTGGGGCCGTTGACTCTGTCCAGCACCGACTGCCCACCCTTCGGCATCGGGTGGCAGCCGCGCCGAGAGCGCGACTACACAACGATGAACAGGTTTGTGCGGCACGTCCTGTTCCGCACCGAACAGTCCCGACTGGACGCCCTTTTGCGCGCGCACGACCTCCCGACCGCGCCGGTTTACCTGCTCGACTGGCCGGCGTTGGCTGACCGGCTGTTGCAGCTCACGGTGCCCGCCTTCGAGTACCCCCGGCGCGACCTGCCGCCGTCGCTTGTGTTCACCGGACCGATACCGGGTCCGGTCTGCGCCGATCGGGGACTCCCGCCGTGGTGGAACAGTCTCCATGGCCCACAACGGATCGTGCACGTTACCCAAGGGACCTGGGACAACGACGATTTCGATCAGTTGCTCCGGCCCGCTCTGTCCGCGTTGGGCGATCGCTCGGATGTCCTGATCGTAGTCAGTACGGGTGGTTCACCCGCGGCGCTCGGGCAGATACCAGCCAACGCCCGCATTTGTGACTTCGTCCCGTACTCCAGATTGCTGCCGTACGTCGACGTGATGATCACCAATGGTGGCTACGGCGGGGTGCAGCAGGCGCTGGGTCACGGGATTCCCTTGATCGTGGCGGGCGAGACCGCGGACAAGCCGGAAGTCGCCGCACGGGTGGCTTATACCGGCGCGGGTATAAACCTCGGTGCCCGACCACGACCCGCAGCGGTAGCCGCCGCAGTGGATCGCGTGTTGCGCGACAACAGCTTTAGCGAAGCGGCAGGCCGAATTGCCCGCGAGATGGCACAGCGATCGCCGTTCGAGACCATCGCCGAAGTGCTCGACGACATCGTCCGGTCGCCCGCAGCGTCCGTGCGTGAGGTCTCGCCGGACAACGGCATCTCGATCGGACAGCGAGGGGGTTCGGCATGAGTACAGTGTTTTCCGATCCGCGACCGTCCTCATGGCCGAACTCGACCAGTCTTGGTCCCGGGGTGGAGTTCGGGGACTGGCATACGGGTGTTCGTACCCAGGTGCTGCATGAGCTCTCCACTTTCCTGCGGAAGGTGGAGATAGCGGAGCTGCGTGACGCCGGTGTCGAAGCGATCCTGCGCCAGTATGCCGTCGGCGGTAAATGTGTGCGATCGACGTTCATGTATCTGGGTTGGTTGTGCGGTGCCGAACCTGATCCGGCGGCCTTGCGCGCGGCCGCCTCGCTAGAGCTGCTGCACGGGTTCGCTTTGCTGCAAGACGATGTGATGGATGACGGCCTGTTGCGCCGAGGCTCGCCGGCCGCACACGTGCAGCTCACCGACCGACACCGCGAGCGCGGCCTGCCTGGATCGGCGTCGCGCTTCGGCAAGTCGGCAGCGACGTTGCTCGGTGATATGTGCCTGGTGTGGGCCGAGCAGATGCTGCGCGACAGTGGAATAGCCGACGCCGCACTGGCGCGAGTGTGGACGAGCTACGACTCGATGCGAATCGAGCTGGCGATCGGCCAATTCCACGACCTGGCCAACGATGTCCGCACCGCGCCGTCCATGGACTCCGTGCTGAACATCGCGCGCGCGAAATCCGGTAACTACACCGTGTTGCGACCGCTGGAGCTCGGGGCCGCCATGGCCGGATGCCCGGAACAGACGTCGATGATGTTGGCCCGCTACGGAACTCGGATCGGCGAAGCCTTTCAGCTACGCGACGACCTGCTCGGGATCTTCGGTTCGGCCGCCATCACCGGCAAGCTCGAGGACAGCGACCTGGGACAGCACAAGGCAACCAGCGTCGTAGTGGCCGCGTTGGCGACCGGGGACACCGCGATCCGGCAGCAGCTGACCGAATTGCTCAGTCTCGCTGAGCTCGATGCCGCCGCGATCGACCGGTGCCGGGAGTTGATCGCGGCATCCGGGGCGCCGGAACGTATCGAAGAAATGATCGCGGACCGGGTGGCTGAGGCGCGCGCCGCACTCGACGCCGCCGGGCTCGACCGAGATCGACGCGCTGCGCTGGATCAGATGGCGCTGCTGTGCACCGCACGGCAGCTGTGATGAGGAGGAAGTAATGCGCACGGTGACCGGACGTAGCGACCACGTAGTGGTGGTGGGCGCCGGACTGGCCGGCCTGACCACAGCCATCCACCTCGCGGGACGGGGCCGCCAAGTCACGGTGGTCGAACGTGAGGATGTGCCGGGCGGCCGGATGGGCCGACTCGACCTCGACGGCTATCGACTCGATACCGGTCCGACGGTCTTGACGATGCCGGAGCTGCTCGACGACGTTTTCGACGCGGTGGGGGAGCGGACCCAGGATCGGCTGGACCTGCATCCGGTCACGCCTGCCTACCACGCGTTCTATGCCGACGGGCGCACCCTCGAGGTGCACAGCGACGAGGACGCGATGGTGCACGCGGTCACCGAGTTCGCGGGTAGCGAGCAGGCAGCGGGGTATCGGCGGCTGCGGGACTGGCTGGCCCGGTTGTACCGAGCCGAATTCGACGGATTCATCGCGTCGAACTTCGAATCGCCGCTCTCGATGCTGACGCCGGCATTGGCGCGGCTGACGGCGCTTGGCGGATTCCGCCACTGGGATCACAAAGTCGCCCAATTCATCTCGGATCCCGACCTGCGCCGGGTGTTCACCTTCCAGTCGCTCTACGCCGGAGTCGCGCCGGACCGAGCCCTCGCCGCTTATGCGGTCATCGCGCATATGGACACCATGTCGGGGGTCTACTTTCCGCGCGGCGGTATGCGCGCGGTCCCGGACGCGCTGGCCGCCGCGGCGACCGCCGCCGGGGTGCGGTTCCGTTATCAGAGCACGGTCACGGAGTTGGTCCGCTCTGGTGGCAGGGTGACGGCTGTACACACTGATAAGGACGAGCAGATCGATTGCGACGCAGTGGTTTTGACGACCGAACTGCATCGCACCTATGAGCTGCTCAGGCACCGGACGCGACGTCCGATCGGGATCAAGGCCGCGCCGTCCGCGGTTGTCCTGCACATCGGTTGTGACCGCGGCCGGCCGGATTTGCCGCACCATTCGCTGTTGTTCGGTACCGAGTGGGAGAGTTCCTTTCGGGAGATCATCGACGGCGGCCGAGTCATGTCCGATCCATCCTTGCTGCTGACCCGGGCGACGGCGGGTGATGTGAGCCTCGCTCCGGCCGGGCGCGACCTGCTCTATCTGCTGGCTCCGGCACCGAATCTGGCACGCGGGCATATCGATTGGCCGACGTTCCGGACGACCTACGCGGAGCAGATCCTCGATATCGCGCAGCGCCGGATGGGTTCTCGTGGCTGGCACAACCTCGATCTGCTGCAGATCGTCACCCCGGACGACTGGGCGCGCAAGGACATGCTCGCGGGCAGTCCGTTCGCACTGGCGCACACGTTCGCCCAGACCGGCCCGTTCCGCCCGGCCAACATGATCCGTGGCATCGACAATGTGGTGCTCGCGGGCGGATCCACCGTGCCGGGGGTCGGGATCCCGCCGGTGCTGATCTCGGGCCGGCTCGCGGCCGACCGGATCACCGGCCACACGCACGTTCGGCGCGGCGCCGCTGCCGCCCCGGCCCCGCACACCTCATTCTGATCGGAGGACGATGACGCGCACGGAACTAGCCGCCGCAGGCATCACTGACCCGCTGCTGCGCGAATCGTATCGGTGTTGTCGCGAACTCAACGCCCGCCACGGCAAGACGTTTTTCCTCGCAACCAGACTCCTCGCTCCCGATCAACGCCCCGCCGTGCACGCGCTCTACGGATTCGCCCGGCGGGCGGATGACATTCTCGATGACTTCGATCCGATACTCACCATGGACGAACGCGCGGCCCGATTGGATGGGCTGGCACAGCAATTCGCCGTCGGCGACAGTGGTGGCGATCCGGTGCTCGCCGCCGTGCTGCACACGGCGGACCGCTACAACATCGATGATCATCTGTTCGACGCGTTCCTGACCTCGATGCGAATGGATCTGACCATCACCGACTATCCGGACCGCGCCGCACTGGACCGCTACGTCTACGGCTCAGCCGAGGTGATCGGCCTGCAACTGCTCCCCATCCTCGGCGCGACCGAAACCATCTCCGCCGCAGCTCCCTACGCGGCAGCCTTGGGTAAAGCGTTCCAGCTGACCAACTTTCTGCGCGACGTCGATGAGGATCTGGCACGCGACCGCGTCTACCTACCGGCCGACGAACTGGCCGCCTACGGCGTCGATCGGGACCTGCTGGCGTGGTGCAGCCGACGCAGGCAAACGGAGCCCCGAGTTCGCCGGGCACTGGCGGCGCAACATGAAATCACCAGGGAAATCTACGATTACGCGGGCGGCGGGATCGAGCGACTCGCGCCGCGCTCGCGGCCGTGCGTAGCGACCGCGCTGACCCTGTACTCGGAGATCCTCGACCGCATCGAGGACAACGACTTCGAAGTCTTCGGTCAGCGGGCCCGGGTCGGCACCGGCCGTCGGATGCGCATCGGTGCGGCAGGTCTGCTACGGGCCTGGTCGGCCCGCCGCAGGCCGGCACAGATACCGGAAACCGCACGGGCATCGGATATTTCGCAACCGCGTGAGCGGACCTAGGAGTCGAAATGGCCCATTGGCAGTATCTACTCGTCTTGATCGCCTGCCTGGTGCTGACCGCACCCCTGGAATTCCTCGGGCCCGGTGTGTATCGCAGGCCATGCCTGCTGCTGGCCGCACTGCTGCCCGCCATCATCGTCTTCATCGCGTGGGATCTGCTCGCCATCGCCGGCGGCGTCTGGAGTTTCGATCAGCGGTATATTCTCGGCGTCCGGCTCCCCGGGGCGATGCCCCTGGAGGAGTTTCTGTTCTTCCTCGTGGTCCCCCTCTGCGGGCTGTTGACCTTCGTCGCGGTCGAGACGCTGCTCGGCGGTAAACGCCGCGCCGGCCTTGTTGCGCGTACCGACGAGGGTGGTCGATGAGTATCGATGGAATCGGATACACCGTGCCCGCCGTTGCGGCGGTCGCGGGCGTGTGCCTGCTCGAGCTGTCGGTGTTACGTACCGGCTTGCTGCGTCGGCCCGCGTACTGGTTGTCGATGATCATCGTCCTCGGGTTCCAGATCCCGGTGGATGGATGGTTGACCAGACCCGAGGCGCAGATCGTCCGATACAACCCGGATCACATTCTCGGACTTCGCTTTCCATGGAATATCCCGATCGAGGACTTCCTGTTCGGCTTCGCGCTCGTGACCGCGGTGTTACTCGGCTGGGAACGCGCCAGGCAGCGCCAGGACGGAGCGCGGCGATGAGGGGCGCGGTAGCGGCACCGCTGGGCCGGGACCGGCGCCGCGTACGGTATCCGGCGCGTCCGGGCCGGATGGACGTCGGGCAGCACGGGTATCGGCCGACGGCCGTGGTGGTCGGCGCGGGAATCGCGGGGCTGGCCGCGGCCACCGGACTGGCCGAACGCGGCTTCCGCGTCGAGGTGGTCGAACGCGAGCACCACCTGGGCGGCCGGGTCGGCGGCTGGACCGAGCAGCTCACCGACGGCACCCCGGTGGGCATGAACCGCGGCTTCCACGCCTTCTTCGCCCAGTACTACAACCTGCGTAAGTTGTTGTCCCGCAGCGATCCCGGGTTGTCGCGACTGCGCAGGCTCGACGACTATCCGCTCATCGACGCCGCAGGCCATCGCGACACCTTCCGCAACCTGCCGCGCACACCACCGTGGAACGCGCTCGCCTTCGCCATGCGCAGTCCTACCTTCCGGATGCGCGATCTGGTCCGCATGGATGCGCGCGCTGCCGCCCCGCTGGCGGCGGTGTCCGTCCCAGATATCTATCACCAGCTCGACCACCTCGACGCCGAGACGTTCCTGCGCCGCATCAACTTTCCGGAGGCCGCGCGCCACCTTGCGTTCGAGGTATTCTCCCGGAGCTTTTTCGTCGAACCTCAGCAGATGTCCGCGGCCGAACTTGCGGCCATGTTCCACATCTACTTCCTCGGCTCCAGTGAAGGCCTGGTATTCGATGTGGCGCAAGACAACTTCGATGTCAGCCTCTGGACACCGCTCGCGGATCACCTCACCGCACCCGCGACGCCCACCCGACCCGGCGGCGTCGAATTCCACACCGGGGTGACCATCGCCGAGATCGATTCCAGCGCAGACGGTTTCGTACTGAGGGACGACACCGGGGCGACACTCGAGGCCGACGCCGTGGTACTGGCCGTCGACGTGACCGGGTTGCGCACGATCGTCGGACGGTCACCGACCCTGGGAGACTCCGAATGGCGAACGCGCATAGGCGAATTAGGCAGCGCTCCCGCCTTCGCCGTGCTTCGGCTGTGGCTGGATCGTCGACTGCGCGCTGATCGGCCGAGCTTCCTGGGAACCGGCAATCTGGATCCGCTGGACAACATCAGCATTCTCGACCGGTACGAGCACACAGCCGCGGTCTGGGCGAACAAGCACGGCGGCAGCGTCGTGGAACTGCACGCTTACGCAGCGGCCGAGGAAACGCCCGCACCCGCCGAGCAGCGAGCGTTGCGCGGAAAGCTACTGGCGCGGCTGCATGAGATCTATCCCGAGACCGCCGCAGCGCGGATCGTCGGTGAGCACATGCTGTGGCGTCAGGACTGTCCGCGCTTTGCCCCCGGCGACTTCGCTCGGCGCCCGGGTGTCGAGACGCCGCACCGACGGCTGATGCTGGCCGGCGACGGGATTCGAGTGGACCTACCGGTCGCGCTGATGGAGCGCGCCGCGACCACCGGCTGGCTCGCCGCCGACCTGCTGTCGCGCGAATGGAACGGTGCCGGACACGCACTTCAGACCGTACCCAGCCGAGGGCGATCGGCCCTACTGCGCACCTTCGCCACCCGCGAGAGGCGATTTTGATGAGTAATATTTCACCGCTGCAACGGTTTTCACCGGAAAAGTGGTCGCGGCAACGGCCCACATACCAGGACGCCGATCCCCGGGTGATCGCGGCGGCGCTGCGCTGGTCACAACAGCTGCCGAGCGGCAACTGGTATGCGTTCGCCGCGAGCCGCGATATCCGCCGCGACCGGCCCTTCGGCACCACAATAGGTGGCGTCGAGATCGTCGCGTGGCGAGATCGGCAAGGCGCGCTGCGGATAGGTCCTGGAGCATGTCCGCATCTGGGCGCACCACTCGACACCGCACAGGTCGACGATGGCGCACTGGTCTGCCGCTGGCACGGTTTACGCGTCGGTGACGCCGACACCGCCGCGCGCTGGTGCCCGTTTCCCAGCCACGACGACGGTGTGCTGGCCTGGGTCCGGCTCGATCCTGTCGGTGGTGAGACACCCACGGACGCACCGATTCTCGGCCGCCGACCCGCCGATACTACCGTGCACTCCGTGACCGGGCTGATCGGTACCTGCGAACCCCGTGACATCATGGCCAATCGACTCGACCCCTGGCATGGATCGTGGTTCCACCCCTACTCTTTCGCACACCTCGACGTAACCCAGTCACCACCGCTCGACGGCATCACCGAGGAAAATCACCGCTTCCTGCTCACCGTCACCTTCCGGTTGACCCGCCGTCTCGGAGTCCCCGTCGAAGCGGAGTTCCGCTGTCCGGACCCGCGCACCATCATCATGCGGATCGTCTCGGGCGAGGGCGCGGGCAGCGTTGTCGAAACCCATGCCACCCCATTGGGTCCCGGGCCGGACGGGCAAGCCCGCACAGCGGTGATCGAGGCCGTGATCGCGAACTCGGATCGTCCCGGCTTCCGATTCACCCATCACACCCTTCCCCTGCTGCGCCCGCTGATGAACCATGCCGCTACCCGTTTGTGGCGCGACGATCTCGCCTACGCCGAACGGCGGTATCAGCTGCGAACCCGGCATCGATAACAGCGCGCCGATCCCGGTGAGGGAAGCCGGTCGATGAAGCCTGCATACCTTGTACTTCGTGGTGCACGCCCGCGCGGTGTGGCCGGTCCGGGCACATCCCTTGATCTTTCAGTTGTTTAATAGTTAAGAAAATGAAATAGTTGGCGGGGTGAGACTCTGGGATCGATATGCAGCTGTCGTTACCGCGCGTCTGTCGTGGGTTCTCCTAGTGACGCTCATGGCCGCCGCTGGGCTGTTGATCGGCGGCATGGGTAGCAACGACACGGCGGGCGAAGCGCCGAGGTCCCTTCCGGATATCGCCGAGTCGGCGGCTGCGGACAAAGCGTTGTCGCAGTTCCCGGACTCTGGGACAGCCGCAGCGATCATTGTGGTGAGCCGCGCTGACGGCGCACTCCTCGACGAGCCGGACCGGGCCGCGGCAGCCGCGGCGGTGACTCGCGCGGCGGGGGGAGTGGACTCGGCGGCGCCTCTCGTGGCGGCCCCCGACCAGGCCGCGGTGATCGCCCAGGTTCCGGTGGTCGCGGACCTGAGCGGGGCCGAACTCACCGACCACATCGACCGCCTGCGGCAGGCCGCTGACGATGGTCTCCCTCCAGGTCTGGTGCTGCAGGCGACCGGCGGGCCCGCGTTCGCGGCCGACATCGCCGACTCGTTCTCCGGCGCGAATACCACACTGCTGGCGGTGACGGCCGCCGTCGTCGCAGTGCTGTTGATCCTGACCTATCGATCGCCGGTGCTGTGGCTGATTCCGCTGCTGATCATCGGATCGGCAGATCGGGCCGCCACCGGCGTTGGCACCGCCGTCGCCCGGCTGACCGGATTGACCTTCGACGGCTCTACCGCCGGTATCACCAGCGTGCTGGTCTTCGGCGCCGGAACCAACTACGCACTGCTGCTCGTTTCACGATATCGCGACGAACTACATCGCGAGCCAGACCATCGGCAAGCGTTGCGCCGCGCGGTGCGCCGAGCCGGCCCGGCAATCCTGGCAAGCAATCTGACCGTGGTCACGGCGCTCCTGGTGCTCCTCCTGGGTTCAGTGCCGAGCACCAGGAGCCTTGGTGCCCTGGCCGCGGCCGGACTACTGGTCGCGGTGTTATTCGTGCTGGTCGCTCTGCCCGCAGCACTCGCGCTGTGCGGGCGGAATGTGTTCTGGCCCTTCGTGCCTCGCCTGGATGAGCGAGACCTTGCCGAGCAAGGAATCTGGCACGCGATCGCCACCCGGGTGGTCAGCAGGCCTGCGACGGTGACGATCGTCGCGTCCGGTTTGCTCGCGATCTGTGCGGCCGGGCTGTGGACGGTCGATGTCGGTTTGTCGCAGACCGAGCAGTTCCGGGTCCGCGCCGAATCGGTCGTCGGCTTCGACACATTGGCAGCGCATTTCCCGCCCGGCACGGCCGACCCCACAGTGGTGATCGCCCGCGCTGCGCTCGCCTCGCTCGTCGACGAGTCCCTCACCGCGACACCGGGCGTGGTACGGGCGACCAGGACCGGTACCTCGCTGTCGGGCCTGGCGCGGTGGTCGGTGGTGCTCGATGCCGCGCCAGGGTCCGATCGCTCGTTCGCTGTGATCGAGGCGATCCGGTCCGATCTCGGACGGGTCCCCGGAGCGGACGCGCTCGTCGGTGGCAGTGACGCGCAGGCGTTGGATACTCGCACCGCCGCAAGCCGAGACCGGACAGTGATCATCCCGCTCATCCTTGTTGTCGTGTGCGCGATCCTGCTCGCGTTGCTGCGCGCGATACCGGCGGCGCTGCTGCTGGTCGCAGTAACAGTGCTGAGCGCGCTGGCCGCGCTCGGCCTGGGCAGCTGGATGAGCGTGCACCTCTTCGGCTTTCCCGCGATAGACACCAATGTGCCGCTGTTCGCCTTTCTCTTCTTGGTTGCGCTCGGTGTCGACTACACGATCTTCCTGGTGAGCAGGGCACGGGAGGAAACTCCCGCGTACGGCGTGACGCGGGGCATCGTCCGGGCGGTGTCGTCGACCGGCGCCGTGATCACCAGCGCCGGGTTCGTGCTTGCCGCGGTGTTCTGTGTGCTAGGTGTGCTGCCGCTGATCACCCTGACCCAACTGGGCATAGTGGTCGGTCTGGGCATCCTGCTCGATACTGTGGTGGTGCGGACGGTGATCATCCCTGCGCTGTTTCGGTTGGTCGGCCCTCGTATCTGGTGGCCGAGCCCCTTGGCCCGGGTCGGCAATCTCGCAGGGGCCAAGGCGGAAGATCCTCGTGCGGAACGGGTTGAGCGGTAAGGCTTCAGCCGAAGCAGCGGAGCCGGCCCGCGCACGAGGCGGCAAGTTACACCTGTGGAGACGAAGTTGCCGGTGGCAACGAGGACCACCGGCAACTTGTTGTCGCGTGTCAGCCGAGCGACAGGCAACCCTGGAAGGTTTGGAAGTCGCCCGCGAAGCCGAGTCCGCCGGTGCAGGTGGGGCCGGTGACGCCGTTGACGGTCACAGTGGCGCCTGGTCCGGCGATACCGATGGCCAAGCCGGGCCGTACTCCGATCGTGGTCACGGTTGCGCCCGGTCCTACTGCGATCGCGGCGGGGCCGGAAAGCTGCGCGGAGCTCGATGTCGCGGATCCGCCGTTCTGCGCGATGGCAAGCGACAGGCTGGTCGGCGCTGCGTCTGCGGACGCCGAGCCGCCGAGGCCATAAGCTGCGGCAGCTCCGCCACCGGCACTGGTTGCGGAGCATTGTGCGCCCGCAGCCGTTACCGAACTTGTGCTTGCTCCCGGTGCCGGGCACGCGGTGTCGGCTGCCACGGCTTGTGGTGCGGCCAGCGAGAGCGCGCACACTGCTGTGCCTGCTCCGAGGAGGGCTGCCGCGCTGCGGCGAGTGAATGAGATGTTCATGGCGTTCTCCTGCGGTGTGGCCGCCGAGTTTCACTGGGCTGATACGGGAGTCCGGCCCGACGGGCACACCGAAATCTAGTGTGCGGTTGAGGATTACCGCGGCGGCGCATCCCGGCGCGGTACCTCCATCACCGTAGCGAACAAACGATGCAAAATCGATGCAAAAGCTGGATTGGTATGGGCCGCGGGAGTCGGCCGGAGCTCGAGGTCAACGGGGGTAGCGTCGGGAGAATCCACGCGGTACGCTTGCCAACTCTCTCAGAAACTTAATTGTTAAGCAATGGAGGTAACCGGCAGGGTTAGTCTTACCGGTGTGACGGAACCTGACTGGACGGTGCATGGCTCCGCGTCCGCGCGAGACGAGCAGCGCGAGTCGCTGGAGACCGAGATCGCGAGTGACATCCGCGCCTTGACCGCGATCTCTGACCAGCTCGGCCATGTCTTCGCTCGATCGAACGATTTGCGCCCCAATGACTTCCGGGCGCTGCTGCACATTGCCACGGCTGAGTTCGCCGGGCGACCCCTCACCTCCGGCCAGCTGGGCCGCTTGATGGGCATGACCTCTGCCGCGGTGACCTACCTGGTCGAGCGAATGATCCAGTCCGGCCATCTGCGCCGCGAGATCGACGCGACGGACCGCCGCCGGGTCATCCTCTATCACGACGAGCAAGGCATGGCTGCCGCGCGCGACTTCTTTCTCCCGGTGGGGGCCAGCACCCGCTCAGCAATGGCCGAACTCCCGGACCAGGATCTGCAAGCTGCCCACCGTGTGCTCACCGCGGTGATCGCCTCGCTGCGCGAGCATTTCGACCAGGTGATCGCGCCCCGATAGTCCTGTATCGGGCGTGTCGGATTCTGTCCCCGCCCAGGTCGACCAGGTGTCCTCGACGCTGAACGCCAATCTCGCGCTCCCGGCACATTGTCAATTGGTTAAGTTTCTGAGAGAGTTGGTTCTGTCGTACGCCGCTCAGGAAGGATGTTCATGCAGCTGGGTCAGCCGAGCCGGACCGCGTTGGGCGCCGCGCGGGCGCGAGCGTTCCATCAAGACGCGGACGAACCGCGGATCTTCGAGGATCCCCTCGCCGTCCTGATAGCCAAGGCCGTCGACGCAGTGGTCGACGAAGGGCCGGCCGACGACGGAATACCCATGGAGGCAAGGCTTTTCCTCGCTATTCGGCATCGGTACGCCGAGGACGAACTGTCGGCCCACGTCGACACGGTTCGCCAGGTGGTGGTGCTCGGCGCCGGATTGGATACCTTCGGCCCGCGCAACCCTTTCCCCGGCATGTCCGTCTTCGAGGTGGACCATCCCGACACTCAAGCATGGAAGCGCGCACGCATCGCCGATGCGGGTATTCCGGTGCCGGCGTCGCTGCGGTTCGTACCGGTGGACTTCGAAACCGACAGTCTCGGTGAACAACTGGCATCGGCAGGTTTCGATGACTCCGCGCCCACATTCTTCCTCTGGCTGGGTGTGGTGCAGTACCTCACCGCAGCTGCGGTCGACACCACGCTGCGTTTCATCGCCGAACTGCCCGCGCCCGCGCGGCTGATCCTCGACTACAGCGAACCGGTCTCGGCCCTACCGCCGCAAAACAAGGCGATCGTGGAAGCGCTCGCAGACGTCATGGATCGGCTCGGCGAGCCATGGCTGTCGCTGTTCACCTCCGACGAGATCGCCGGGAAACTCAGCGGATTCGGTTTCGACGAGATCGAAGATCTGGACTGGGGGCGCATGATCGCCCGTTTCGCCCCGCTGAGTGGTGCCAGCGATCGAGTCGGCGGACACGTGCTGAGCGCCGCCCATCCGGGGCACGCCGCCGTGCCCCTCGGGCGGAAGTGAACCAAATATGTTGTCGAACAATACTTCTCCGACCGCTGTTTCGAATAGGCCATGGCCGTCGGCACGATATTTGTTACGCACCGGAGCGGGCGTCGCGGCCACTGCATTGGTCGGTTCGGCCGCGGCCGGATCGCGATCCACCTGGTATCAGCAGGTGGACAAACCTCCCTACCAGCCACCGTTCGCAGCCTTCCCGATAGCCTGGACCCTGCGCTACGCCGACATCGCTGTCACGAGCGCCTACGCGCTGCAGAACGCTACCGAGTCCCAGCCGGTGATCGACTGACCAGCAACCTCTCGCTACGGTCCTTCCGGCAAGCCTTCGGCGGCGACCTCATGGTCGTGCGCAACACGGTCACCGACCAGCACGGTGCGCAGGTGCTGGTCGCGGACACCGGCCTCATCGCCCGCTCGGCCCCCACCGAACGTGACCACGCGATCGCCGGCGCCTTGACCGCGTTGGTGCGCGGCGATGTCGTTTCCGCCGCCGGGCCGATGAGCACCTACACTCCGATCGGCGAAATGCGCTGCGCCCGACCGCAACCACGCGTCGCAGGACGGATCCAAGATCTTCGGTCGGGCCACCGCGACAGTCCAACTCTGCTGACCCGCGTGATTGTTGTCCGCGCGATCAGGAAGAGCCCGACAGGATCTGGGCATCGGGCGCTGCCGCGACCTGGGCGACAGCGGCTTGGGCGGTCTGTGCGTCGGTGAGCGGCGCGTCGGGTGGGTAGTAGTCGGCGGAGCGGCTGCTGGTGAAATAGTCGCCGATCCAGCCGAGGGCAAGGGTGCGCAAGGTGGTGATATTCACGGATTCCGGTGTGCCGCAAAGTAAGCTGCCGAGCGTGTCGACGCTGCTTCCTTCGGCGTCGGTGTGTACACCAGTGCTGATGCGGATACCGACGTACGAGCGATGCAGGAGGGACTGCAGTGCGCTGGTGCCGCTGCCGAAAGCGTTGCACAGCGATGGCGGACCGGAGATGGTGAGTATCGGCAGCGACGTGTTGTCCAGGTCCGCGAGAGCGCGATCGGTGTTGTCGCCAACGAACGACTTGACCGGGTCGAGTAGCACCAGCCCTCGTAACCCGGTCCAGTTGTCGGGATGATCCATACGCAACCGGTGGGCGACATACTCGACGGCCTCGCCCCCCGCCGAGTGGCCGACGAAGGTGTACTGCTCGGGCAACCTGAGCTCCGGTCGGCCCGCGTGCGCTGCTGCCCGGGAAAGGCTTTGGGCGAGTGCGCTGTTGGGGCGCTGGGCGGTGGCGAAGAGCGTGGCGATCGCGCCGAGGAACCCCGTGTTGCCGGTGAGGTTCTGCAGGGTGCAACCCGCGAAGTCGATGAACGGCAGGCTCGGGGTGAACACCAGATAGCCCGCTTCGGCGAAAGCGGTTCCGAGACCGGCGATATTGGTACTGCTGCGGGCAAATCCGTGCTGCAGCCAGATCAGGCCTTTGGGTGCGCCGATGGGCAGATGCCAGTCCACCGGAACCGGCAAAGTTGTTCCAGCGCAGGGGATAGGGACGGTCTCATGCATCGTCGCGGGTTCGGCGCGGGCAGTGGGGCCGGCGGCGAGAGCGAGACACAGGGCGATGGCGGCCGTGGCCGGACTTCGGAGGTTCATCGTGACTCCAGTGACGAGCACGCCGTTTCCTGATGCGAAATAGCGTTTCTTACCTGGAGTCAATTAGCGCTCGAGCGCCGGGGGCTGTCAACTGCTCTGTCGGAGATTTTTCGAGAGGGGTCGGCTCTGGGTGGTCCAAGGTCTTCTCGGTCCGATGTTTCTTTCAGGGAAACACTGTTGCCAAGATGTTGATCCTATGGGTACCGTCTGGCTAGCGTGAGGTGCAGTCGCCGTGCCGGCGGGGGAGCCACCGGATGACGTGTATGCCCAACGGACGGAAGGTGTGCCGGGTGAGATCGGCGTTGTATGTGCCGGGCAGTCGCCCCGAACTCTTCGACAAGGCGATGTCGAGTTGTGCCGATGTGGTGCTCATTGATCTCGAGGACTCCGTTCCCCCGGTCGCCAAGGACAGGGCTCGGGCAGCGGTTGCCGCCTGGTTGGGCGCGATTCGCGCGGGCGGACCACGGATCTGGGTGCGAGTGAACCCTGGCGCGATCGGCGAGACCGATCTGGCGGCGGTGGCGCTCGCGGGTGTGTCCGCGGTGTGTCTCGCCAAGACCGAGTCCGCCGCTCAGGTCCACACGGCAGGCTCGATCTTGCGCGAGTTCGAGCCGTGTCCCGGTGGCATCCGGATTTGCCCGATACTGGAAAGTGCGACGGCTGTGCTGGCTGCTCGTGAGATCGCGGCCGTGCCGCGTGTTGATCGATTGCAACTCGGCGAGGCAGACCTGTGTGCCGATATCGGCGTCGACCCCAGCCCCGACGATCGAGAGCTGTGGGCCGTGCGCTCGCAGGTGGTGCTGGCCAGCGCCGCTGCCGGTATCGCGCCCCCGCTCGGCCCGGTCCGTACCGATTTCGGTGACCTCGATGCGCTGCGCGCCTCGACGATGGCCTTGGCGCGCATGGGTTTTCGCGGCCGCGCCTGCATCCACCCCGCCCAGGTCGCGATCGTGAACGAGGTGTTCACCCCCGACCCGGCAGAAGTCGAACAGGCGCGAGCATTAGTGGCCCGGTTCGACGCCGCGGGCGGGGTCGCGCTCGACGACGCGGGCCGCATGGTGGATTTGGCAGTGATCAGGCGGGCTCGACGCTTGTTGACAAATTCAGCTTAGAACGTGTTCGGGCCCGGAAGCACTCACCTGGATTTCCCACCGTCGGATCTCGGTCAGGACTATCTCGGCCGCGGGTTCGAGCCGATCACCACGATCGTGGTGGCCTTGGACCGCTCATTGCCGACCGATCACGTCGCCGACTGTGCGGTCGAGATGCTGCTCGCGGGCGCGCCCTACGGGCAAGGGCGCCGCACCGGGCCGGCCGGGATGCAGGAGCACCTCGACAGCATCGAGAGTCACCGCCTCGGCGACGAGGTCACAATTCAGTTCCCGGTCGGTCGAGCACGGGTTCCCAGCTGAACCGACGTCAATGGCTTGAACGGAACGCGGACATCGGAGCAAGCGCCGCATTCGACGACGACGGCGTCGTTCCCTGGTGACCTCGGCCGTGAGTGTCGCGCCGCTGTGGAGGGATCAATGATCGCGCAGGAGCGAACCCGCGCCGTCGATGCGATCGTGGATATCGTTGTCGCGCAGTGCCATCCACCAGGTCGCCGCGTTGATCGCGATGACCGGCTTGTCGAGCCAGCGCTCTGC
This sequence comes from Nocardia sp. NPDC050175, assembly GCF_044459885.1. NCBI lineage: Bacteria > Bacillati > Actinomycetota > Actinomycetes > Mycobacteriales > Nocardiaceae > Nocardia > Nocardia sp. NPDC050175. The sequence goes on along the minus strand of NZ_JBITJI010000004.1, from coordinate 634,016 downwards.
CGTGTCGGCGAGACCAACCATGGACAGGTTGGTGCCGCATTGCACGAGCGCGTCGATGCCGTCGCTGTCGATCTCGCGCAGCGCGTCGCGCAGCTGTGTCTCGGTGACGTGGGCGATGGAAACCGCGGTGGGGCACCGTAATCCTCTGATCGTGGCGACCTCGAAACCTAGCTCGCCGAAGAATCGGACCACGTTTTCGTCGCCGATCGGTTGATACGGCGTCACGACGCCGATCCGCTTGGCGCCACTCAGTGTCAGTGCTCGTCGGCATGCCTCTGCCCCGGTGGCTACCTGTAGCCCGGTCGCGTCGTGGATTTGCCGCACGAACTTCTGGTTGCCCTCGACGCCGCCCCAGAAGGTCTCGGCCGACATGCCCATGACCATGTAGTCGGGCTCGCAGGTGAGCACGCGGGCGCAAGTCGCGTCCATTTCGGCGCGGATCTGGTCGAGCAGGCGGTCCATGCCCGCGTCGTCGCTCATGTTCTGGTCGCGGATGTGGATACGGCCGAAGTGTGTCGTCACTCCCGGCACGCCCATTCGAGCGAAATCGGGTTCCACGACGGTATTAGTCGAGGGGGCGAGTACCCCGAACTTCGCTCTCCAGCCCAATACGTCAGGCACGGTTTCTTCTCCTGGTTCTCGATGCAGTGTCGGTTGCCGCGTCGGTGGCGGAGCCCGCGCCGCACTGGTCATTCGGTGAACAGGTCGCGCCGCCGAAGCGGCGCAGTGGCGAAGCGGCCGATCACTTTCGGTGTGGTCAGCCAGCGGACATGGGCCCCGTTGCGGGCGGGTGCGATCGCGCGTTCGGCCAGCCAGGGTGCGACGGTGTCGACCCGGTCGGCGAGAATGTTGAATATCTTGCGCGCCTTGGCCAGTTCCGCCGGATCGGTGTAGCCATGGGTCAGCAGATCGGTGACCACCATGCCCGGGCTGAGCAGACCGACCGAGACGCCGGATGGGACTTCTTTGACCAGCGCCTTGGTCAGGTAGGTGAGTGCTCGCTTGCTGGCGCCGTACACCGACAGCCCGGGAACGGCTCGGCCGTCGCTGCCGAGGCCTTCCATGTTCCAGATGTGCCCGCCGCCGGCCCCCATCATGCCCGCGATGGCGACGGCGGAGCCGTTGATCGCGCCGACCAGGTTGGTAGCGACCACTTTTCGAGCCTCGTCGGCGGATAGTTCCCAGACCGGGGCGCGGACGTGGGAGATGCCCGCGTTGTTGATCCACACATCGATCCGGCCGAAGCGGGCCGTGGCCGCATCCCAGAGCGCTTGCAGCTCAGCGCGATCGGTGACGTCGGCGGACATCAGCAACGCGGTGTCGGGCAGATCGTCGCGCAGCCGATCCATTCGCTCGATATCGGTGCCGCACAATGCGACTCGATGACCGCGGTCGAGTAGCGCGCGGGTGATGCCGAGTCCGATGCCGCGGGTGCCGCCGGTCACGACGACGGTGCTGGTGGACTGAGCCCGGCTCATCGGCGGACCAGCACGCCGTGCAGCACGGCGCTGAGGCTGTTGTGCTCGAACAGTTCATAGACCACGGCCAGCTCGGTACCCGCACCCATCCCGGGTGCGGCGTCCACCATGAATTCTCGCCCGTTGATCTTGCCGCCGTCGGGCAGGTGCAGTATCGGATAGTTGGCACGGCCGTAAGCGGTCGCGTTGCCCCAGGCACCGGGTCCCTCGTGGAAGGAGCGGACGCCGTCGCGGCGCACGGTGGCCTCGTAGGTGCGGTCGAGCGCCCCGCTCCAGGTCACGCGATGCTCGGCGGTCAACAGGCTCAGCGGAGTGATCTCGAGGCTGATCCGCACAGTGCCGCGGCGTTGCTGATCGGCGCCCCACAGCTCGCAGTCGCCTAAATAGGAGCACTCGTCCTTGGTTGGCAAGATAAATGGTGCTGCACCGCAGCGTGTTTCGTGCTCGACGAGTTCGTCGGCCAGATCGTGGTCGCGCGTGTAGACGCCGTTGAACACGCCGACGATGGCCGGCCCTTGGTACAGCACCGAGGAATACACCTGAGTATCGCCGAGTGTCTGATTCCAGGTGTTCAAGCCGACTTGCCAGCCGGGACCGTAGTAGTGGGCGTCGACGAATCCGCCGTAGGGCTGGCCCGCGCCGTAGAAGTCGGGGCCGGTGTAGAGCCGATCGTTGTCGGAGTCGACCACTCCGAAGGCGAACGGCGCACCGAGAGTGAACCGTCCGGCGAGTTCTCCACCGCCGGTGAGGCTGCCGTCCATGTAGTACGTCGTTGTCCCGTCGGCGAAAACCGAGGACCGGCGGATGTCCTCGAAGCCACGCCAGATCCCGTCCGCGGCGAACAGTGATGGCCTGCCGACCCATTCACCGGCGATGCGCTGCTGCCATTGGCTCGGCGCTTCGGCGGCGGTCATCGCAGCAGCTCCGTTCGTACCCGCTCGGCTTGTTCGTCGCCGAGCAGTCGAGTCACCTGCGCCCACACCGGATCCACCTGCGGGCTGAACAGATTCGCCCGGTTGGCGCGGTCGCGGACGGCGACATCGCTGTCTACTGCGGGAACCCCCTTGTCCACCAAGGTGAGCCAGTGCTGGAGATAGTCGTCAACCGTGGCGCCGAGGGCGCGGAAGGCGGGCTCGGTGGCACGGCAGACGACCATCCACGGCGACATCATCGCCCGCTGCCGCGGACCGACCGCCGCCGCCGACACCCCGTCGATCTGCCAGGCCGCGTCCAGCAACGGGGTCAGTGGCAGGAACGCGGCATCGAGATAGTCGAGATGCACCGCGAGATCGGCGCGAGGGATGAGATCGAGATGCATGGCGTGGTATTCCGCCGACCGCACCGAGTCCAGCGTGAAGTGCGGGACCGCGGAATCGGCCGGCGCGAAGGCGAAGATCATATGGCTGTCCAAGCCGATCGCGGGGACCACGAGATCGACGGTGACCAGCTTGTCGATCGGATCACCGCGCAACACCCGCAGCCTGCCGACCGGCTCCGGCGACATCGCGCTGGTCAACGAGATGTCTTCGGCCGGAACAAGTTCCAGAGCGGTGCTCAGCCGCTGCAAGGTGCGCTCGCTGAGCTCGGTGGGCAGGCTCATTGCGGTATTCCTCCAGTGCGGGCCTTGTGCACCCAGGCCTGATCGAGTTCGGGGTTTTCCCGGCGGGCCGGTGAGGCGATGACGGTGGCGGTGCGGCGCGGTGCATCGCCGGTGATGATGTCGTCGTCGCCGAGCCACCAACCGTCTTTGATCAGTTGGGTTCGCCTGCGCCGGTAGGCGATCTGGAGTGCGTCGCTGCGCACGTGCAGCTCGTCGGCGAGGTCGAACGGGAGCAACTCCGGTCGCTGCGATTCGACCACCGGTTTGTCCTGCAGCAGAATGTCTTTGATTCTCCTGCGGGTGTCGGCGTCGGCCCAGCGGCCGGTGAAGAAGTTGCGGTAGCCGAGGATCTTGACCAGGGTGCGGTCCTGCGCGAGCGGGATGTTGAAGTCGTAGAGCAGCAGATCGCCGATGGGCAGCCGGATATGCAGCTTGACCACGTTGGGCAGATACCAGCCATTGGTGACCGTCACGAATTCGGGCCGGGGCTTGTTCCGGAACAGCAGTCCCCACAGTCCACTCGGCGGCGGTGGACTGAGCTGGATGTCGGCCTCGGCGGACCAATCATCCTTGCGGATAGTGAAATTCGGGATCTCGGGCTTGTCCGGGTTGCCGAACCTGGTGCCGTGGACAAAGGGCGTGTGTGAGGCGTCGACCACGTTCTCGAAGGTCCGTTCGTAGTTGGCCTCGACCTCCATCTCGAACTGCACCATCCGGAACGCCGGATCGTCGTGCACCGGGATATCCGGTATCGGTGGGCGTTGCGGTTCGGGCAGGTCGCCGAGGAAAGCCCAGACCATGCCGTAACGCTCCTGGGTGGGGTAGGCGTCGACCCTGGCCTTCTTCGGGATGAGCCGGTCCTCGGAGTTCGCCGGGATGCGCACACAGGCGCCCTCGGCGTCGTACTGCCAGCCGTGGTACGGACAGGCGATACAGTCCCCGGTCAGAGTGCCCATCGAGAGCGCACCGCCGCGATGTACGCACAGATCCGATAGACACACCGCCGTGCCTGTCGTGGTGCGGTACAGCACGAAGTCTTGACCGAGGCAGGTCACCTTTTTCGGCGTTCGACCGACCTGATCGGCGAATTCCAGTGCATACCAAAAGTTTTTCAACATTGTTCGCGCTCCGATCGTTGGGGTCGCAGCACACCCGCATCGGTGAATTCGGCGAGTTCGGCGCGGGCCGCCGCCGAACCACCGAGGTGGGTTCGCAGGAACACTGAGCTCAGTCGAGCGAACGGCGCGAGCGCGTCCGCATCGTCCGGGCCGTCGAGGAAGGCCCGGGCCGCGGTCGGGTCGACGTCGGCGATGCCGAAATGGTTGGCCTCCGGCACGACCGCGAACAGGTGATCGCCCGGTGGCAAGGCTTCGTCGAACGTCCTGGCCACCGGATCACGGCGATGATCACCGTCTTCGCCGTACCGGTCGGCACTGCCCTTGATCACGCCGTCGTTGGTGCCGACCCCGAGCAGCACGGGGCAGTCGACCTGAGCGGGCAGCACGGTACCGGCGGGCCAGCCGAGCATGGTCGCCACCATCGTGTGCGCACCCCAGGCGAAAACCGCACGGACCGAGGGGAAGAAACGTGCGGACTGGAGCACGACGGTGCCGCCCGCGGAGTGCCCGCCCAGCCCGACGCGGTTCAGGTCGAGCGCGCCGGCCAGCGGACCCTGTTCGTTCAATTCCGTGACCGCGGCCAGGATCGCGCCGATGGTCGGACAGGTCGGGCGGGTGCCGTAGGCATCGGGGCGGGCCGCGTCGAGGTCGACGCCGACGGTCAATCCGCGCTGGCCGCCGAACAATTCGGCGACCCGGTCGAAAGTGACCACCACGAAACCAGTTTCGGCGATCGCAGTTGCGAATCGGCGATAGGAATCCTGGCCGACGTTGACTCCGGACAGGAACAGCACCACCGGATACGGTGCGGTCGCCGGATCGGGCGTGAAAACTCCGGAGAGTCGTTCGGTGTCGGAACCGGTGGTGATCGCGGGGTAGTAGACCTTCAGGTGCGCGGTGTCGAAGGGTGCGTCGCCCGCCGTACGCGCCGACCACCAGAGCGAACGAACAATACTCATGCGACCGGCCTCGGCAGGACACGATCGCCGCCCCACAGGGCACGTACCAGACGCTGGGTCACGTCGGGCCCGAACATCCGCTCGCCCATGACGTTGGCCGGATCGCGTTCGGCGATGTTGCGCCGGATCGCCAGATCTCGGTCGGCGAGTGCCGCCCGCTGCTCGGCCGGGACGGGTTCGGCGGCATCGACCCAGCCGAGCCACTGGTCGACCCGGGCGGTGAGCAGCTCGGCAACGGTATCGCGGTTGTCCCGGTTCGCCGGGAAGGAGTAGCAGTACGCGGTGGGGGACAGGCTCGCCCGGATGAACCCGGTGCGGCTGGTGAACCAGGTGAAATCGGGATGGTCTTCCTTGAACGCCAACCACGGCGGATCGTTCTCGGCGTAGTAGCGGTCGAAGTAGGCTCCGTCGCCGACCAGGTCGCCGCGCGGGATCGCGTCGACGTAGAACCAGCCCTGCGGCCACAGCAGCAATGCGATGCCGAGATGCGGGACGCTGATCCGCGGTCCGAGCCAGGCGGTGAGGTGCAGGTTGACGAAACCGGTTGCGGGGTCGCCGATCCAGGAATGCACGAGCCAATCGATGTCGGGGCCGGTGTAGGCGGCCAGGCTGCCCGAAGGTCCCGCGGCCGGGTCGCCGTAGCTGTCCAGGTCTTCGGTGGACGGATCCCGGGTGAGTTCGAAGCGCTCGGCGATCCGGGATTGCAACCCGCTCAACAACTCTCGCCATTCCTGGAAGGTTTCGGTGACATCTGTCCTGGCAGTCGTGTCGACCATCTGCTCGACATGCTGCACGGTTTCACTCATCGTCGCTCCGGGTTGTGTTGTCACTGAGCTTCTTTCGTCATGGTGTCCAGCCGCCACGACGGGCGGTCGGCCACTAGGTCGGTGCCTTTGGATACGTTGCGATTCACGGCTTCGGCGGGGCGTACGACGCCACGTACATTCGTCGAGCCCGGTGGCACGCCGGTCACGATCGGGTGGCTGATCACACCGGTGAATGGTCCGCTCCACGCGGTCCACAGGGTGAAATCCGGGCTGAGCGCGTATATTGCGCCGACGAGTCCGCCGGATTCGGCAGTGCCCGCCGCTACCACATTCAGCCTGTTTTCCGCCGCTCGCTCCGTCAGTCCGAGCCGCAGTTCCCACAGTTCGGTGGGGGAGCAGGGGACCGCGACGACGTCCGCATCCTGAATCGCGGCCAGGCGGAACGTTTCCGGAAACAGTGCGTCGTCCCCGACGACGATGATCATTCGGCCCCAAGGCAACTCGAAGACAGTCAGATCATCGCCCAGGTCCGTGAGCCACGAATGGCGTTCGGTCGGGTGCAGCTGCGACTGGTAGCCGACCACCCCGTCCGCGTTGACCAGCACACCGCGATGCGCATCGGCGTCCCGCACGCTGAGCACCGCGTGCGCCGTCGTGTCATGCAGTGCGCGAACGACTTCCGGAATGGGCAGGTTCGCGAGTTCCGGCAGCACGATGAGGTCGACGCCGTCGGCGGCGAGGCCGGCCAGCACTGTGGTGTCGGCGACCGACACAGCGGTCGACAGCGTCGAGGCCCCGGCGGGTGCGTGGCGTTCACCCGATGCGCCGGACAACGGAGCGTAGAGCTCCGGCCTGCGTGCGGCCAGGATGTCAGTGCCGTCACGGCGGTGCTTGTCGTCGGCGGTCGCGACCTCGATATCGGCGACCACGATCGCTTCGCCGGTGACCGGCGCCATGGCGACCGGAATGCCGTCCGGGCCGACGATCTGGCTTTCGCCGGCGCCGTGCAGCCGGTCCTGCGGCACGCCGAGCCGGGCGGCGATCGCGGGGAGCTGCTCGGCCGGAAGGAGTGGACCTACCTTGTTCGCCGCGACCACCCACACCTTGTTCTCGGCGGCGCGTACCGGGATGTGCAGGCTCGCTTCGTCGATGGCGAACGAGTTGAGGCTGTTGAGCAGCAGCTGCGCACCGCGCAGCGCCAGCGACCGGGTGACCTCGTTGATCACGCCTTCCATGCAGGCGTACATGCCGATGCGGCCCAGTGGTGTTGCGATGACCGGTGATTCGCTTCGGCCGGCGTCGAGATAGTCGTTCTCCGCACCCATCAGGATCTGTTTGTCGGACTCGCCGAGCAGATCGCCGTCGGGTCCGAACAGCAGGCCGGTGCCGGTGGTGCGGCCGCCGGCGCGGGCCAGCGTCACACCGATCTTCACGTACATCCGGTGCCTGCGTGCGCGCTGCGCGATCGCGGTGAGGAACGAGTCGCCGGCGGTGCACGCCATTCGGTGCGCGTGTGCGCGGTCCGCGTACCAAGATAGATGGTTACAGAATTCGGGAAGAACAACCAGTTCGGCCGCCGCGCCTGCGGCCTCGTCGATCATCCGGAGACAGGCGTCGAGGTTGACCGCGACGTCGGTTCCGGCGGCGAGTTGTGCGGCCGCGACTCGGGTCATCAACCAGGACCCTTCCACTCGAAGCTGTGTTTCGTAGAACGAAACGATGTTTCCATCGGTGTCTCGATTCTGTACCCCGGCGAAGGATCTGTCCAGGGCTGGTCCGACATTTCACGCGGCCGTAATTCCCGGAAACGTCGCCTTTTTCGCGTGCCTTGACACTGGTCGGCGCCGCGGGTTCAATATGGCAATCGTGAAACTGCGTTTCCCTCAGTGAAACGCGAGTGGAGGTTGAGGATGACGAGACATCGCGCATCCCTGGGAAACACCGAGAGCGGTCGCTCGTCACGCACTCCATCGGATCGAATCGAACACCACGCCAACGGGACTCGAAACGGTATGCGAGAGTCCGCTGGTGCCGGAGCGGCCGCGCTCTGTGCGATCGCAGCCGGTCCAGTGGCCGGTGGACAGCTCGTCTTGCTCGGAAAACCGCTGGGCGGCGTGGTCGGCCTGCCCGGCGCGGTGGTCGGCTACATCGTCGTCACCGCCGCCGTTCTCGGTCTGCTCATCGCGGGACTATGGCTATGGCGGTGGGGAGCGGTTGCCGGAATGGCAAGTGGGTGTGGGGTTCTCGCGGGCAGCGCAAGTATTGTCGCGGGTTCGGTCGATGGCGTCGTGTCGTTCACGATCGCGGTCCTGGTGGCCGGTGTGGCAGCTGGGCCGTTGCTTGCCATAGGTCGAGCGCTCGCGTTCGAGCTGGGGCGTAGGGGTCTGGTGTGCACGTGCGCGGCGGTCGTGGTGGGGATGGCCGCCGCCGCGTGGCTGGCCAGTCGTTATTACGAGGACCCCGCCGGGGGACTGATCATCGCCGGTGCGCTCACCGCCCTCCTCGGGCTGGTGACGGGATTGCTTGCCTTGCCCGGCCCCGCGACCCTCCCGCCTGGACGGCTCGCCGCCCTCGGTGCCGGCGTCCGGTCGGCCTTACCCCACTATCTCGCAGCCGGACTCGCGATCGGCGGCACTACGCTGCCCGCACTGCACCTGTTGCTGTTCCGCTGGAACGAATTCGGCGCCGAGCAATGCCTGTGGTTGTCCTTCGCCGCCGCACCGGCAGTCGGCGCGGTCATCGCGCCTGGGCATCGAGCGGAAGCCGTGCCCATGTTGATGATCCTGGCGGCAGGCGGGACGTTGCTCGTCGCAGTCGCGCCGGGACCGGTGACGCTGACTATCGGTCTCGCGCTGACTCTTTCGGCGAGTTCCCGGGCGGTGGCAGCGCTCGACGAAGGCGTGCGCCGCAATACGACAAGCGCCGATCGAAGTGCCGCCGCGGGCGCCACCGCCGCGGTCGCGGTGATCTCAGGGTTGACCGGGCTCGGATCGGTCGATCTACTCGGCCGGCTGATCGGAACCGGCTCCGCGCTGACCGTTTCGGCGCTCGGCGTGCTCGTCGCGGTGTGGTTGTCGGTCCGGCGCAGTGCACGACGGCGGAGGCCCGCGGCAATCGAAAGAGGCGTGTCATGAGAATTCTCGCCGGTGTGCTCCGTGCGGCCGTAATCGGAGTGCTCAGCGGATATTTGGTGATGTCGCCGGGCACCGCCACCGCTGACGAGCAGGCCGAAATCCAGGTCAGCATGGCCACCGACCTGACCGAGGGGCAGCAAATCACCGTGCGCGGTCGTGGCTTTCAGGCCGGCCTCGCTGCGGTCGCGGTCGGCATGTGCAAACAGGGTTTCAGCAACGGGCTGAAGGATTGCGACCTGGACGGCGGCGCGACCTTCGTCAACATCGGCGGCGACGGTACCTTCGGCCCACTGACCTTGACCGCGCACCACCGATTCCACGACATCGACTGCGCCGAGCGGCAGTGCGTGATCGCCGCCGCGCCCTTGCCCGGCACCGAGCCGCCCGCGATCATCGCCGCCAATTCCGCTGCGGTATCAGTGGTTTTCGCGGGTTCACGGCTACCGACGGCGACCACGGCGCCGATCTCGACCGCGGCGGTGCAATCCGAGGCCGACACCGAGGGGCCGTCCACGGTGCTGTGGGCGGTCACCGCGGGCCTACTTGTGCTCGTCGCCGGCTCCGCGCTCGCCGATCGGCGGCGACTGTGAAATCCATCAGGAGGAAAATATGAAGCTCATCGGTACCCGGCTCGGGATCCTCGCCGTCCTATCGGTCGCCACCGTGTTCGGTGCGGGACTCGCCGCGGCGACGCCTGTTTTGCAGCTCAGCCAAACGACAGGAGTATCTGTGGGACAGACGATCTCGGCGACAGTCGACGGATTGGGCGCGGGCCTCGGTTCGGTAGCGGTAGGGCAGTGCAAGGCGCAGGTCGCCGGTCCTGCGGACTGCAACCTCGCGGGCTCCTTGCTCGGCAAGGCCGATGAGCAGGGCCGCTGGCAGTCCAACGGCGGAAGCAACGCAATCACCCTGGTCGGTTCGATCGGCGGCGTCGACTGCACGGCCGCGGCTGGTGCGTGCATCATCGCGGTCACCAGCCTGAACAATCCCACGAACATCCTGCTCGCCACTCCACTCACATTCGGGTAGGAAACCATGAAACTCACCGGAATTCACACTGCGGCCCTAGCAACATTCACCACGATCGCCGTGATCGGGGGAACCCCCGCAGCACTGGCCGCGCCCGCATTACAGGTGAGCCAATCCACCGGACTCACTGCAGGGCAGACGATCACGGTGACCCTGGACGGTCTGCCCGCGAACATGGCCGCGGTGGCGGTCGGCCAATGCAAACCGCAGATCACCAGCCCGGGTGACTGCAACCTGCCGGGTTCGATGCTCGGGACCGCCGACGGGCAAGGCAAGTGGCAACCCAACGGCGATAAGCGGTCGATTGCTTTGGTAGCCAACGTCGGTGGCACCGACTGCACCGCCGCACCCGGCGCGTGCACGATCAGCGTCACCAGTCTGACCAACGCCACCGAGATCATCGCCTCGGTTCCGCTGACCTTCGGACCGGCCGCGGAACCGTCGAAACCCGCTGCGGCACCGAACAATGCGGTGGACGCCGATGACTCGGACGACAATACCGCCGTGGTGGTTGGCCTCGGCGTCGCCGCAGTGGTGATCATCGCGGCCGCCGTCTTTTTCGTGGCACGGCGCCGCAGCCGGAACAACTGAGGTCACGGATGGTCCGGGGTGCCCGCCACCCCGGACCGTTCACCCGACCCCACGGACGGAGCTATGTCCCGATGCCCACCGATAACCCCCGGCTCACCCACGTGGTGCTGATGAAGTTCCATAATCGGGCCGACGCGAAACAAGCCGGCGAACTGTTGGCCGCGCTCGATGGCGCAGTGCCGCAGATTCTTTCGCTGACCGTCGCGCTCGACGAACTCGACACGCCCGTCTCCTATGACCTGTGCATGATCACCACACACGTTTCGGAAGCGGAACTGACCGCCTACCAGCAGCATCCAGCCCACCGAGAGCTGGCACAGTGGCTGGTGCCCCGGCTCGTGGCCCGAGCCGTGGTGGACTATTTCGGTACGACGGCGGGATGAGCACGGTGGGGTCTGGGTGCAGCCATCCTTCGGTCGGTTCCGGTGAAGGCGCGGTCGCGGGTTGTCAGCTCTTTGCGGCTCGCAGTCGCCGGACCTCGGCGACGAGTGCCGGGCTGTCCTGTCGAGGATAGCCACAGTCAGCGCGACACCGAGTTGGCTTGGGTTGCGTCGGGATAGGCACCCGCGGGTAGGCCGGCACCGCCCGCGCGAAAGGCACCGGGTGCATGAGTGACCGTGGTCTGGACGTATTCGAGCAGACCTTCTTCGGCGTATTCGCGGCCGAAACCGCTGTTCTTGGTGCCGCCGAAGGGGGCGTGCAGGGACATGCCGGTGCGGTTGTGGGTGTTGATGAAGGTGAAGCCGGCTTCGAGGCGGGCGGCGACGGCGACGGCGCGCTCTTCGTCGGCGGACCAGACCGACGCGGCCAGGCCGAGTTCGGAAGCGTTTGCGCGAGTGAGGACTTCGGTCTCGTCGCGATAGGTGAGGATCGGGACGGCGGGGCCGAATTGTTCCAAGCGGACCAGGTCGGCGTCGTCGGGTGCGTCGAGCGCGAGCACCGGGTCCAGGAAGTAGCCATCGCTGGGCGGCGCCGTGGCGAGCGGGATGATGCGCGCGCCCCGGTTCCTGGCGTCGGTGACGAGTCCGGTCACGCGCTGGGCGGCGGTCCGGGTGACCACCGGGCCCATGGTGGTGTTTTCGTCTATCGGTTCACCGACGGTCAGGATTCGCTGGGCGGCGGCGATATACGACTCGACGAACTCGGCAAGCCTGGTTTCGGGTACGTATAGGCGTTTCGCGGCCATACATACCTGACCCGCGGTGGCGAAGGAGGCGAGGACGAGTCGCTCGAAATCGTCTGGCGTCAGCGCGAAGTCGTCGAGAAATATGGCGGGGTCGTTGCCGCCGAGTTCGAGCAGTACCGGCGTGAGCGCGCCGCCCGCGGCTGCCGCGATCGCACACCCGGCCTGCTCGCCACCGGTGAAGGCGACCTTGCGCACCAGCGAGTGGGTGACCAGCGCCCGCACGGTATCCGGGCCGCCGTGCACAACTGTGGTCGCGGGCAGGAGTCCGGCCGCCACGGACACGGTGAGCGGCGCAAGCGGCGACGGTTTCAGGATCACCGCGTTCCCTGCGGCGAGTGCGGGCCCGAGCTTGAGCATCGAGAGAATGATGGGCGCGTTCCACGGCGTGATCGCGGCGACCACGCCGAAAGGTCTGCGGGCCAGCGTGATTCGACCTTGCGAGTTGTCCGTACCGCAAGTCTGCAGGACATCGGTCGCGCGATCGCGAACCCAGCGCAGATAGATTGCGGCGAAGCCGATTTCACCGCGGCAGTCCGAAACCGGCTTACCGGATTCGCGCGCGAGCAGCGCGGCCAGCTCGACCTTGCGGGCATCGAGTGCGTCCGCTGCGTGGCCGAGCGCAGCGAGCCGAGTCGCCGTCGGCTGGTGCGACCACTCGTGAAAGGTGTTGTGCGCATTCCGGACTACAGCATCGACTGCTTCCGGCGGCGTCGGGGTCACCGCGCCGACGATCTCGCGTGGGTGGGCGGGGTTCTCCCGCTCGATTCTCATGGTCGCGGCTCGAGTGAGTCGAGCAAGCAGGCGCGACGCAGGTATGTCCGGGCGGCGACGGGATCGGCGGCCAGTGCCTTCAGCTGTTGACGGTGATTGCCGCCGGACTCCCGCAGCCGGTTCCAGTTGTCATGGCTGGTCCGTTGCACGTGTTCGACAGCGACGATACGGCGTTGGGCCGCAACCTCGTCGAGCCGTTCGTCCGGGGCGCCGCCGATGACATCGGCAAGGGTGGAGGCGAGTTGGACGGCGTCGTGGATGCCGCTGTTCATCCCCATTCCGCCGAGCGGGTTGTTGAGGTGTGCGGCGTCACCCGTCAACAGGACCCGGCCGTGCCGGAATCGGTCGGCGACTCGCTGGTGCACCCGATACAGCGAGGCGTGCGCTACCTTCCACGGCCGGCCCAGGTCGGCGACTGCATCCAAACGTGTCGGCAGTCTGCGCAATTCGTACTCGTCGTCGGTGTCGGCGGGAGTCGGCAGCAGCACCCGCCAATGGTGCGGGGTGCGGAGCAGCACCAGCCATTCGTCCGGGTCGAAGAGGTAGTTGATCGGCGCGATGCCGGGCAGCGCGCGCTCGAGATCCTCTTCGACGGAGGCAACCAGGAACCGCTCCGGATAGGTGCTGCCCTCGAATTCGACGCCCGAGCCGTGCCGGACCGCGGAGTGCGCACCGTCCGCGCCGATCACCCAGTCCGCGCGAATCGGGCCCTGTACGGTGCGCAACACCACTGAATTGTCGGTGCTGAGCAATCCGTCCACCCGGCAGCCGAAGCGCACGTCGGCGGTATCGAGGGCGTCGAGCAGGATCGGGGTGAGCTTGCTCTGCTCGCACTGCACCCGGAACGGAAACGGGGTGTCCTCGGACAGCACGGCGAGATCGAGGGTGGCGATCTCCCCGCCGCGACGGTCGCGGTATTGGAAGGTCGATGCGACGATTCCCTTGTGCAGCAGCGCATCCAGGACGCCGAGGTCGCGCAGCATCTCGAGGGTCGGCGGATGGAAGGTGGAGGCCCGCGATTCGGTGGCGAGCTCGTCGCCTTGCTCGAGCACGGTGACCGGAATGCCGCGCCGGGACAGGGTCAGTGCGGCGGTGAGTCCGACCGGCCCGGCGCCGACCACCACAATCGCCGGGGTGGTCATGACGTGTGCAGGGCGAAGCGGCCTTCGACGCCGACAACGCGGGCGCCGGTGAAGAAGCGCAGTGTCTCCGCGGTGCCCTCCTCGCCGAGTCCGGACAATCCCCAGGCCGGTCGCGGGGTCATCAGGTGCAGGCTCATGATCGAAGAACCGTTCACCTTCACCTCCCCGGCGCGGATCCGGCGCGCGACGCCGAGCGCTTGTTGTTCGTCGGCGCCGCACACGTAGCCCTCCAATCCGTAAGGCACCGCGTTGGCCGATGCCACCGCCTCCTCGAGGTCGCGATAGGTGACGACGCCGGCTACCGGGCCGAAGACCTCCTCGGTCAGGTCGCCGTCCAGAAGTGTTGGGGCGAGATAGTTTCCGACCGCCGGCGGGTCGCCGAAGGTGCGTGCGGTGCGACCCCCGAACGACGCCAGCACGGTCTGTAGGTGGTTGGCGTGCAGCAGCGGCCCGAACTCGGTCAGCGGATCCATCGGCGCCCCGACCCGCAAGGCCGCGAGTCGCTTTCCGATCCCCTCCACCAGATCGCCCGCGCGCTCGGCCGGCAGGATCAATCTGCCCAGCGCACGGCACCATTGGCCGTTCAACGTGGTCAGCAATTCGGCGGCGATCCGGGTAGCGGTGTCGAAATCGGCGTCGGGCAGGACTACCAGCGGATTGTTCCCGCCGAGTTCGAGTTGACACGGACGCAACAGCGCGGCCGACGCGGTCGCGACCGAGCGCCCGCCGGTGAGTCCGCCGGTGAACGAGACGGCTTTGATCAGGGGCGAGGCGACCAGTTGCGCGCCGACCTGCGCACCGCCCTGCACCAGCTGGAACATCCCGGCGGGCACGTGCTCGGCGATCGCCTCGGCCAGCACCACCGAGCTGTAGGGCGCCAGTTCGCTGACTTTCAGGATCACCGGGCAGCCTGCGGCGAGGGCGTTGGCCACTTTGTGCGCGGCCATGGGCGCGGGCGCGTTCCACGGAACCAGGCACAGGGCCGGGCCGAGCGGTAGCCGATGCACCTCGACGCCGTCTTGGTCCTGGCGCAGGGCTCCGGTGCGCAGTTGTTCGGCCGCGAGCCGGAACGAGCCGGACACGATCGCGGCGAGCGGAACCGTTTGGGTGATCGGTACGCCGGTCGCGCGGGCGTCGAGTTCGGCGATCCAGGGCAAGCGTGCGTCCAGATCGGCGGCGATCGCGTCGAGCGTGTTCGCGTCGATCCGGCCCGTGGCGGCGTCGGCGACCGCGAGCGCACGCTCGACCCGTTCGGCGGCCGTGGCGACG
The DNA here is from genome assembly GCF_044459885.1 of Nocardia sp. NPDC050175. Lineage (NCBI taxonomy): Bacteria > Bacillati > Actinomycetota > Actinomycetes > Mycobacteriales > Nocardiaceae > Nocardia > Nocardia sp. NPDC050175. Next base: position 618,972 of record NZ_JBITJI010000004.1, on the reverse strand, counting down.
GCACGGGCGACGGGCCGGCCGGTGGCCGGATCCTGTAGTGCGATACCGAGATCGATCTGCGGCGTGCCCCATGCGTCATCGATCAGATCGGTGACCGCAGGCAGTTCGGCGCTCATCGGTCCGCGCTCGCCGGTGCGGTGGCGAACAATTCGTTCGCCTTGGCGTCGGTGACGATACGAGCCACTTCTAGCATGCCCCGCTCGGCGGGGAAGGTCATCACCAGGCCCATCGCCAGATCACGCAGCGCACGCCCCGCCACGCCGCTCATGGCCGCGGCGGAGGTCCCGCCGGCTTTGAACGCGCCGAGCGCTACTTGGAAGCAGGCCTCGGTGACCGCGCCCTTGCCCAAGCGCCATTGGGTGAACACCTCGGGTTTGGGTTTGATCGGTGGTTCGGTGGTCTCGATCATCAGCTGATAGCGCAACCACAGGTAGGCGGTCTGCAACTGTTTGGTCATCTCGCCGATGAGCACCTGGTGTACCGGCGAGGAGGCGATCGGGTCGCCGGTGTCGGCGAAGGTTTTCGTGGTGGTCGCGGCCAGTGTTTCGTCGTAGACGTGCTGTGCGCAGCCGGTGTAGACCGCCGCGATGGCGAGCTGGTTGCCGACGAAACTGCCTCTGCTCATGGTGAGCATCTTGGTGAATGCGCCCGGTACGGCCAACGCTTCGTCCTCCTGGATGAACACCTCGTCCAGGCGGATGCCGTTGTTGGCGGTGGCGCGCATCCCGAGTCCGTCCCACGGGGCGCGCACGCTGACGCCGGGCGCTTCCCGGGGGACGAAGAAGGTCGCGAGTCCTTCCGCAGTGTCGTATCCGTCGAGTTTGGCCGAGGTGAGATAGAAGTCGGCGACGCCGGTCGCGCAGCCGAATGACTTCTCGCCCTGCAGGATCCAGCCACCGTCGACCTTGCGTGCGGTGGTGGCGATGGTGATGTTCGCGGCGGCGGTCTTGACCGCTTCGGAGGCGAAGTTCGCCAGCCAGCTGCCCTCGGCCATCCGGGTGAGCACCTTTTCGGCGAAGGCGCGCACGACCGGAATCTCGTCGTCGGCGAACAGTCCGGCGTCGATCGCCTCCAGCGGCAGCAGCCCGCGCGAGGCGCTGGTGTTGTGGAAGAAGAACGCCAGCGCGGTGGACGGGCATGCGGTGCCCATGGCAAAGGTGGCCGCGGCCAGATCGCGCAGCGTGCCGCCCAGCCCGCCGAATTTCTCCGGCACCACCAGCCCCAGCAGGCCGGCGTCGCGGAGCAGCTCGACATGGCTTGGTGGAAAGGCGCCGAGCCGGTCGGCTTCCTCGGCTGCCGCGCGCAGCGCGGGCAGTATCGCGTCGACCCGTTGGGCGCGTTCGCGTTCGGCGTCGGTCATGTCCTCGACGAGTCGTTCACCGATCATCGGACTATCCCCTCGTGGTACGTGCGGTCGTGGTAGATCAGCGGCGCGATGGGCCGCGGGGTGGCGGCATCCTGCACCGCGCCGACGATGATGGTGTGGTCACCGGCGGGGTGGCAGGCGGTGAGCACGCAGTCGAGCCAGGCGACGGCATCGGTCAGGACGGCGGCGCCGGTGCTCGCGGTGTCCCACTGTCCGGTGGTGAAGCGATCGGTCGCCGCGTTCCAGACGGGGGACGCGAAACGCCGGCCGATGTTCTGCTGATCGTGCCCGAGCACGTTCGCCGCGAAAACGCCACTCCCACGGATCATTCGGCACGTCGTGCTCGTGGAAACCAGGCAGACCGAGATGAGCGGCGGATCCAGCGCCACACTGGTGAACGAGCTGGCCGTCATGCCGTGCCTGCCACCGTCCGCCCGGACCGTGGTGACGACCACGACCCCGCTGGCCCACTGCGCCAATACCGTGCGGAGATAGTTGGGCTCCACCGTGACATCCGTTTCGATAGTGGAAACACTGTTACGCACACCGTAACGCCCGGCGACGGCGTGACGCAAGCGGAGCGCGGATGGCGATGGTGTTTCCCATGGGGAAATTCACCGCTTACACTCGGGACGTGTCCGAAACCGAATCCGACAACCAGAGCCGGTCGATCGCCGCGGTCGAACGGGCCATGGACGTGCTGTTGTTGTTCGGCCGCAGCGGCCGAGCCGATCTCGGCGTCACCGAGATCGCCACCGAGCTGGGCATCACCAAGGCCGCGGTGCACCGCATCCTCACCGCGCTGCGCAATCGTGACCTCATCGCGTTCGAACCCGCCACGCGCCGTTACGCGCTCGGGCATGCGGCCATCGCGCTCGGCCGGGCGTACCTGGCGCGCACCGACCTTCGGGTGATGGCCGCGCCGGAGCTGCGCAGGCTGGCCTCGGTGACGGGGGAGACCGCGACGCTGTCGATCCGCCGCGGCGACACCCGGATGTACGTGGATCAGGTTGTGCCGGAACAGGAATTGCGGATGGAGGTCGCCCTCGGCGTGCCGTATCCGCTGTACGCCGGCAGCTCCTCCAAGGTGATCCTGGCGCTGCTGCGCAAGGAAGAGATCGACGAGTACCTGGGCCGGCACGAATTGACCGCGTTCACCGACGCGACGATCACCTCGGTGCGGAAATTGCGCACCGAGCTGAACGCGACCAAGAAACGTGGTTACGCGATTTCGCTGGGGGAGCGGCAGATCGGGGCGGCCTCCATCGCCGCGCCGATCCTCGACCACGACGGCGGGGTCGTTGCCGCGATCAGTGTGTGCGGGCCGCTGTCGCGTTTCCAGCCCCGGATGGACGAGTGTGTCCCGATGCTGCTGAAAGCGGTCGGGGCGGTATCGGCTCAGTTGGGTTACACGCCGTAATCGCGACCGGGACTCATAGCTGAGCCCCGGGTTTGAGCACGCCCAGTGTCGCGGCAGCGAGCACGCTGCCCCAGATCAGCCACACGTACGGCAGACAGCCGTCGACGCTGCGCCGCAGGGTGCGCTCGACGGGTTCGCTGGAGCCTTCGGTCATCAAGGTGCCGAACGCGGGACCGAAGGGGCGCAACGTCATTCGAATACCGAGTCCAGCCGCAATGGCGACCGTGTATAGCAGGATCTTGGCACCGAGCCAGCGTGGGTTGGTCGTCACGCCGAACGGGTCGTGGGCCAGCAGGGCGTATCCGCCGGTACCGGCCAGCGCGGCGATGACCGCGACCCGAATGAAGAGATCGGCTCGCCGGACCGCGGCGAGCCGACCGTGCGTGCGGTGCGTGAGCACGGTCAGGGCCAGCCATCCGGCACCGAAGATCCATACCAGGACGACGAACCACCAAGGGAACAAGTCGATTCCGAACAACGTCGCACCGTGCGGCGCTAACGCCATCAGCGTGACGCCGCTGGGCAGGAACAGGACCAGGCAGACTTTGGGTCCGAGATCCAAGCCGCTCATGATCGCCAGCGCCGTCGCTCGGGCCGAGGCGCTGAGCTCGGCATCGATCACGAACCGGCTGGAATAGAACACACCGAGGTCGCCGCCGAGCCAGAACACGAACAGCACCAGATGCAGCACGATCCACCAACCGTGCGGGTGTTGACCCATGGAATCCTCTTGTCGCTAAGCGAGTTCCGCGTTCGCGGCGGTCTCGGCGGTCAGTGGTGTGTTGTTGTCGGTGGCGGCCGAACGCAAGACCGCGAGGCCCTCGTCCAGGCTCAGCACGTCGGCGTATTTGATGTCCAGATCGAGCAGGCTGGCTTCGTGCAGCGAGGCGGCCCGATCGCCGCAGGCGTCGGCGACGACCAGGGGCCGGAAACCGTGCTGCAACGCGTCGGTCGCGGACGCGCGCACGCATCCGCTGGTAGTGAGGCCGACGATGACGAGCGTGTCGATGCGGTCGGCGGCCAGCATCGCGGCAAGTGGGGTGGCGTGAAAGGCGCTGGCGTACTGCTTGGTGATCACGGTGTCGCCGGGTGCCGGGGCGGGGTCGTCGAGGAAGTCGCCGAGCGGATCACCCGCCTCGAACACCCGCAGCGCGGGCACCTTGCGGCGGAACAGCCCGCCGTCGGGGCCGCCGCGCTCGAAGCGCACCCGGGTGAAGATCACCGGCAGGCCGGAATGCCTTGCCTGTGCCACGATTTCGGCGGCGGCCCGCACGGCGGCATCGACCGGCGCGCGCAGCGGCGAGCCATCGGTGAGATAGGCCGCGCAGATGTCTACCACCAGAACGGCGGGGGAGCGTCCCGCGCCGAGGCGGGCGCTGTAGCCGGAACGGCGGTAGTCGGCGGCGCGCTCGGTCATCGGTGATCGTCTCCTCAGAGGATGCCGTCGGCGGCGAGCTGCCCGATGGCGTCGGCGTCGAGTCCGAGCAGTCCGCCGTAGACGTTCTGGTTGTGCTCGCCGAGCTCGGGGCCGGGATGCCGGATGGCTCCGGGGGTTTCGCTCAGCTTCGGGAACACGTTGTGCATCGGCAGCTCACCGAACTCCGGGTGGGCGAGCCGGACGATGGCCTCGCGTGCGGCGAAATGCGGGTCGGCGAACATGTCTCGTGCGGTGAAGATCCGTCCGGCGGGCACGCCTGCGGTGTGCAACTGATCGAGCAGCCGGTCGGTCTCGATGGTCGCGGTCCACGCGCCGATCAGGTCGTCGAGTTCGGCCATCCGCGCACCGCGGGCGATATGGGTGGAATATCGTGCGTCGCTTGCGAGTTCGGGGCGGCCCATGACCCCGGCCAACCGGGCGAAGACGGTGTCCTGGTTGGCGGCGACCAGGATCATCTCGCCGCCCGCCGTGGGATAGACGTTGCTGGGGGCGACATTCGGCAGCACCGGTCCGGTGCGTTCGCGCTGATAGCCGGTGATGGCCCATTCGGGCAGCAGTGATTCCATCATGGCCAGTACCGCCTCGTAGATGGCCGAGTCCACCATCTGGCCGCGTCCGGTATTGGTTCGATGGTGCACCGCCGCGAGGGTGCCGATGGTGGCGAACACCGCGGCGAGCGAATCGCCGAGGGAGATTCCGGCTCTGGCCGGTGCGTGATCGGGATCGCCGGTGACATAGCGTATTCCGCCCATGGCCTCGCCGATCGAGCCGTATCCGGCGCGCGGTGCGTATGGTCCGGTCTGGCCGTAGCCGGTGACGCGGGTCATGATCAGTCCGGGATTGTCCGCGCGCAGCTGATCGAATCCGAGACCCCAGCGTTCCATGGTGCCGGGCCGGAAGTTCTCGATGACGATGTCGGCGTGCCCGATCAGCAGTCGCGCCAGCCGCTGCCCGGCGGCTTCGCGCAGGTTGCAGGTCACCGATTTCTTGTTCCTGGCCACGACCGGCCACCACAGCGACTTGCCCTGCGACTGGTCGCGGCCCCACTGACGCATCGGATCACCGGTGCCGGGGGATTCCAGCTTGATCACCTCGGCGCCGAGATCGCCGAGTAACTGACCGCAGAACGGGCCGGCGAGTAGTTGTCCCATTTCGACCACTCGCAGATCGGTAAGCGGCCCTGTCGATTTCGTCGCTTCGGCTGCCATCTCGCAGTCTCCATCCTGTTGCGCACCCGGACGCCCTTGTCGATTCCGCGATGGGCGGATCACGATCAGCGAAATTGGATACAATGTATCCCTCAGTGAAACAAAGGCGCAAGACGAGCCCAACGATGGAGGGGCAGTGAAGGTCACGTTGGTCGAGGTCGCACCAAGAGACGGCTTACAGAACGAATCCGAGATCGTGTCCGCGACCGACAAGATTCGACTGGTACACCGCAGCGTCGACGCGGGTTTGCGCCGGATCGAGGCGGTCAGCTTCGTCGATCCGCGGCGAGTGCCACAGATGGCGGACGCGGAGGCGGTCATGGCCGGTGTTCCACGTGTCGATGGTGTGTCCTACGCGGGCCTGATCTTCAACGACCGCGGCCTGGACCGGGCGTTGGAGGCCGGCGTCGACGAGATCAATGTCGTTGTGGTGGCGACGGATTCGTTCAGCCTGCGCAATCAAGGGTGTTCGACCGCGCAGGGAGTCGAGCGGTGGGCGAAGTTGGCGGCCAGGGCGCGGGCGGCGGGGCTGTTCCGCACGGTGACGATCGCGGCGGCATTCGGATGTCCGTTCGCCGGGGAAGTGCCTGAAGCTACTGTCCTGGAACTGATCCGCCGCGTCGCCGCGGCGGAACCGGACGAGATCGCGCTGGCCGACACGATCGGCGTCGGCACGCCGGATCAGGTCCGGGCGCTCGTTGTCGGCGCGGCGCGGATCGCGCCGGAGGCGACCCTGCGATGCCACTTCCACAACACGCGAAATACTGGCTACGCCAATGCGATAGCCGCGCTGGAGTCCGGAGTCCGGGTGCTCGACTCCAGCACCGGGGGTATCGGCGGTTGCCCCTTCGCGCCGCTGGCGACCGGCAATATCGCGACCGAGGACGTCCTGTACACCCTGAACCGGATGGGCGTCGAGACCGGCGTGCGGATCGAGCCGGTGATCGAAACAGGTGTGTGGCTGGGCGAATTGCTCGGCAAGCCGGCGCCCGCGCTGCTCGGCCGGGCGGGTCTGTTCCCGCCTCGCTGATCGTTCAGGTCCGCAGCAGCGACATCAGCTCGACCAGGTGTGGTTGTCCGGCGAGATCCAGCATGACCTCGGTGATCCGATCGATTCGGCCCCCGGACAGCGCCTGCTCGGTGTTCAGCCGGAATTTGGTGGCGAGCTCGTCGGCGGACAGCGGATTTCCCGGACCGCCGCGGTTCACCTCCACTCGTTCCGTACGCACCCGCCCGTCGCGCAGCCACGCGGTGAGCACGGCGGGGAACTGATGCGGGAATATCGTGTCGCATCGAGCGTCCGCGACACAGGTGACGCGGTCGGCCAAGGCCAGCCGCTCCGGGGCGGCGGCAGCCCGGTCGGTGAAGTCCTGATGGAATACGCCCAGACCACCGCCACCGAGCAATGCGGCGGCCACCGTGTACGGACCGGAAAACGCCGCGTGGTAACCGGATTCCGGATGGATCTTGTCCGCACGCGGTTCGCCGATGGTGCGCAGCACGACGGTCGGGGCGCCGAGTTCGAGCCGCTCGATGTCCTCGGCGGCGATGCCACCGGCCCGCATCCGCAGCGCCGCATCGATGCCCGCGTGGGTGAAATGGTTGCAGGGATAGGGCTTGAAGAACACCGTCGGCAACTCCCACCGCGCACCGAGGCCATCGACAATCGCGGCCGAATTGCTCCGCTCACCGCAGAACGCCTGGAGTAGACCGAATCTCCCCTCGAACACGGTCGGCGGCCCGGTCAGTCCGGCGCACGCGAGCTGGGCCGCGACCACCGCGGCGTGTGCGGCCCACCCGCAATGCACCCGTTTCACGGTCCCGCCGGTTCGGTTCGCCTCCAGCAGTCCCGAACCCATGCTCGCCGCGATACCGAGCGCGTGCCCGATGACCGCCGCATCGGCGCCGGCCAGCATCGCCGCCGCGGCGGCTCCGCCGAGCGTGCCGCAGATCGCGGTCGCGTGCAGGCCACGTTCGAAGAAGATCGAATTGCCCAGTGTGGCGTCATAACCAGCCATACCGACTCGGACCGCGATCTCGACCCCTACCGCGACGGCGTCGAGCAGGGCGGCGCCGCTGGCGTTTCTCGACTCGGCGACGGCGAGCGCGGCCGGAACCACCGTCGCCGACGGGTGCAATACCGACGGCAGGTGTGTGTCGTCGAAATCCAGGGCATGCGCGAGGGTTCCGCCGAGTAGCGCGGCGCTGGCGGCAGGCCATCGCCCGGTCAGTCCGAGTGCTGTCGACTGTGGTTTGCCGCCCCACTCCTCGACCACAGCGGCCACCGCGGCGGCGGTCGGTGTGCCGAACGCGGCCACGCTGTTGCCCAGCACGTCCAGGATTCGGCGTGCGGCGTCGGCACGTAGCTCGTCGTCGAGGCCGCTGTCGCGGGCGGATGCGGCGAAGGCAGCCAGCCGCTGGACGATCGTGGCCTGGCTCATCGACTCACCGCCGCGAGCGGACGCACGGGGGAGCCGGTGCCGCCGACGATGCGCAATGGAGCGAGCAGAAAGGCGAACTCGCAAAGGCCGCTCGCGGCGAGATCTTCGAGCGCGAGATGTTCGATGATGTAGATGCCGAACTCGACCAGCAGAACCCGGTGCACCGGCAAAACGCGGTGACCGTCGCCAGGCGGAATGCACTCGTAGGCAGTGGTATCCGACCCGGTCGCGATCACATCGCGAACGGCCAGCCAGTGCGCCGCTTGGACACCGAGCCCCGGCACGCCCGTTTCGGCGCCCAGGTACGCGTTCGGATCGTCGAACAGTCGCGACCAGCCCGTTCGGATGAGCACGACGTCGCCGATTCCCACCCGGACGCCCGCCTGCCTGACTGCCGCTTCCAGATCGTGCGGGGTGATCTCGTAACCGCCGGGAAGCGTGTCGACCTCGTGCAGCCGGGCGATATCGAGCAGCACGCCGCGGCGCAGCAGGCCCGGCAGGTGCTCAGCGCCGTACGTGCTGAACCCGCCGCCGCGCTGGGCCTCGTGCGCGTCAACCCCGCCGTACAGTGCACCGTTCTGGCTGACATGGCTGAGGGCGTCGATGTGGGTGCCGACATGCCCGCCGGTGACGATGATCTCGTTGGCCGCCGAACCGCCGTCCGGACGCACGGTGTCACCGTGCCTGCGCGCCAGCGTCATTCGGAAGCCAGGATGATTCGGCGAGCACGGCATGCCGGTGAAGAAGGGCTGACCCAATTCGATCAACCGCAGGTTGCCGCGGACCGCGGTGATCAACGGATCACGGTCGTCCGCGTCGAGATCGGGTGTGTTCTGCTCCTGCGTGGGTTCGGTGCCGGTCATCGAATCACTCCGGCGGCCCGCAGTTCGGCCAGCCCGGCCTCGTCGACACCGTAATGCTCGAGTACTTCGTCGGTATGGGCGCCCAAAGGGGGCCCGGTCCACCGTATTTCGCCTGGAGTGTCCGATAGCCGGAACAGGATATTCTGCATGCGCACCTGGCCGAGTTCGGCATCGGGCAGGGCGATGATCGAGCCGAGGGCCTGGAACTGGGGGTCGGTGAATACGTCGGCGGCCGTGTATATCGGCGCTACCGCGGCCTCGGCCTTGTCGAACGCGGTCAGCACCTCCTTGGTGCTGTGCCTGCCGATCCAGGCGCCGACCGCGGCATCCAATTCGTCGGCGTGCGCTGCCCGTTCGGCGCCGGTGGCGAACCAGGGTTGCTCGATCAGGTCGGGGCGTCCGACCAGCCACAGCACCCGCTCGGCCACCGATTGCGCGCTGGTCGAAACCGCGACCCAGTCGCCGTCGGCGGTGCGGTAGGTGTTGCGCGGGGCGTTGTTCGAGGATCGGTTGCCCATGCGCGGCTGGAGTTCGCCGAGTTGGTCATAGGCGATGATCTGCGGGCCGAGCAGGGTGAGGATCGGTTCGATGATGGCCAGATCGATCTGCTGTCCGGTGCCGTCGCGTTCGCGTGCCCGTAAGGCCGCCATGATCGCGAAAGCGGTTGTCAATGCGGCGATTCCGTCGGCGAGGCCGAACGGAGGCAGGGTCGGCGGCCCGTCCGGTTCGCCGGTCACGGCCGCGAATCCGCTCATCGCCTCGGCCAGAGTGCCGAAGCCGGGACGCCGGGCATACGGTCCGAACTGGCCGAATCCAGTGACCCTGGCCAGGACCAGCCGCGGATTGAGCGCGCGCAGTTCGGGATAGCCCAGGCCCCACCGTTCCAGGGTGCCGGGACGGAAGTTCTCGATCACGACGTCGGCGTCGGCGACCATGCGCCGGAAGATCTCCTGCCCGCGTGGTTCACCGAGATACAGCGTCACCGACTTCTTGCCGCGGCCGAGTAGCTTCCACCATAGGCCGACCCCGGCCCGCTGGGCGCCGTGGCCGCGGACCGGGTCGCCCGCCGGATGCTCGATCTTGACGACCTCGGCGCCGAAGTCGGCGAGCAGTGTGGCCGCCAATGGGCCGGCGAACAGTGTCGCGATGTCGAGTACGCGGATTCCGGCCAATGGCTGTGGCGTCATCGGTCCTCCCTTGCGCCGCAATGTGTTTCCCGCACCGAAACGTTGGTGTGGACTCGCGGCGTTGACTACCAGGGCATCGTACTGCGAAGATCGCAAAATTGGAAACAGTGTTTCGTACAGAGAAACTGGAGCGTGTCGTGCCCGAACTCCTGATTCGCAATGCCCGTGTCGTCCGTGCGAGTGACGCTTCGCCGAACAGCCGCGAACTACTCGACATCGCTGTCTCGGCGGGTGCGATCGAGGCGATCGGCCCCGCTCTGCCCGCCGGCGAACGGACGGAGGTGGTAGACGCGGCCGGTCTGCTCGCCTTTCCTGGTGTCGTCGACGCGCATCAGCATTGGGGCATCTACGGTGACCTCGCCGCCGACACCGCGAGCGAAAGCCGCGCCTGTGCGCAGGGGGGCGTGACGACGTCGCTGAGTTATCTACGGACCGGCCGCTACTACCTCAATCGTGGTGGTTCGTATCGGGATTTCGTGCCCGAGGTCCTCGATCGGATGGCGGGACGGTCGCTGGTGGACTACGGCCTGCATCTGGCGCCGATGACGGCCGAGCACATCGCCGAAATTCCGTACCTGGTCGAGGAATTCGGTGTCACGTCGTTCAAGATTTTCATGTTCTACGGCGGCCACGGCCTGCACGGCCGGTCATCGAACCAGTCCGAGTTCCTGATGATCCCGCCGGACGAACGCTACGACCTGGCCCATTTCGAGTTCGTGATGCGCGGCATCCAGCGTGCCCGCGAGCGGTTCGGTGATCACCTCTCGTTGTCGCTGCATTGCGAGACCGCCGAGATCATGGCCGCCTACACGACGCTGGTAGAACAGGACGGCACCAGGAGCGGGCTGCGCGCCTACAGCGACTCCCGTCCGCCGCATTCCGAGGGTCTCGCGATCACCATCGCGTCCTATCTCGCGCACGAGACCGGCCTGGCCGACATCAACCTGCTCCACCTGTCCTCGGCCAAGGCGGTCGAAGCCGCGTTGACGATGGCAAAAGCCTTCCCGCGAGTGAACTTTCGCCGAGAGGTCACCATCGGTCATCTGCTCGCCGACGTCGACACCGCGCACGGCGTCGGCGGCAAAGTGAATCCACCCTTGCGCGAGCGCGCCGACGTGGAGGCGCTGTGGCGGCATCTGCTGGCCGGCGATATCGACTGGGTGGTCAGCGATCACGCGTGTTGCCGAGACGAGCAGAAGTTCGGCGCCGACCGCGACGACGTGTTCCTGGCTAGATCCGGTTTCGGCGGCGCGGAGTATCTGCTGCCCGGATTGGTCGGCGAGGGAATGAAACGCGGCCTGCCGCTGGGCCGGATCGCCGAACTGACCGCGGCGAACCCGGCCCGGCGCTATGGACTGGCACGCAAAGGAGCCCTCGCGGTGGGGTTCGACGCCGATATCGTGCTGGTCGACCCGGCCGCGCGATGGACGGTGCGGGCAGCGGACTCCGAATCCGCGCAGGAATACACACCTTTCGAAGGCTTCGAGATGAATGCCGCGGTCACCGACGTGTTCCTGCGCGGCAACCACGTTCTCCGGGACGGCGAAGTGCAAGATGGCGCGCACGGCCGGTACCTGCGCCGCGGCCGGCCGTGAGCGCGGGCAACGACTACTGATAGGTGGGGTCGGCCCACTGCCCGATCGAGCGGGAGCGGACCGGTTCGACGGGGCGCGGTGCGAGGCTGTGCGGCAGGTCCGGGCCCCAGTTCGTCGGGGTGCCGGAGACCTCGATCTTGGCGTTGTCGGTATACCAGTCCACCAGGTCGGCATCGGACCGAACGATCCAGGTGCAGCCCTGCTCCGCGTGGGCGGTGAAGTCGCCGTGGCGAATGCGCGCGGGCCGCCAGAAGTAGGTGCCGGGCCACATCTTTCCGAAGTTGTAGTCGAATCCGCCGTCGAGGCAATAGGCCTCCTCGCTGCACGGGTGATGAGCCAAGGGTTCTTCGCGCCACCCTGGCTTGGCCTTGATGAGCCGGGTGTAGAAGCCGGTCTGCTGGTCGCGGTGCAGGAGCTTGATATAGAGCCCGGGGACCGGAGTACCGCCGAGATCGAAGCGCATCGGGCTGCCGTCCTTGACGTCGATCCACGGCATGGTCGCGGTGTCGAGCACGACCAGTTGCTGGTCGTCGCGGACGAAGTCACGGTCACCGTCGGCCGGCTCGAACCCGTAGGCTCCGCCTTCCCGGAACAGCAGGATCTCGGTGTCGGCGGTGACCGAAATCGGCGGTGTCCAGACACCTTTCGGCGCCATCCAGAAGCCTTCGGGGCCGAGTTCGGTGTCGCCGATGGTGACCTGCCCGGACAGGACGAACCATTCGGTCTCGGCGTGGTGCACGCCGGCCGGCCGCGACCAATCGCTGGTGAAACGAACCTTGAGTGAGGCGGATCCGTCCTCCTCGTCGTAGCTGAGGTTGCGCTGTTCGGCGCTGCCGGTGGCGTGCTGGAACTCGGCGGTGTGCTGGATCAGATCGCGTTCGTCGATGAGTTCGACATGTGGACGCATGGGTCCTCCTTGGGCGAGCGGTAATACCGATACAAAATGTACTGATTATTAATATCCAAAACAAGATGTATCGTTTATTGGGTGAGCAAGCCCGGACGCCCCGTCGGCCCCGCCGCCGACACCGAGGAGATCGTGTTGACCGCTGCCTTGGAACTCGTACTGAGCGAAGGGGGGTCGGCGTTGACGCCACAGCGATTGCATGCGGTCACCGGCGTCGCCCGGACGACGATCTACCGGCACTGGCCGACGCCGCGCGACGTTCTCGCGGCCCTCATCTCGGTCGCTCCGCATCAGGCGGCGGAGCCGAGCGGTGATCCGGTCGCCGACCTGCGCGCCGAAGTGGATCTGCTGTGTGATCGACTGCGGGACAAGCCGGTTGGCGCATTTCTGCGTGCACTGGTGACGGCCTCGTCGACCGATGCGGAATGTGTGCCGTTGCGTCAGCGCTATGTCTTGGATCTCCTCGAACCGATCCGCAGATCGGTTCGCGCGGTAGGCCTCACCGGCGAAGACGACATCGATGAGGCGGCCATGGCCATCGTTTCGCCGCTGCTCGTCGACACGCTGTTGCTCGACCGAGCCGCCGGGCGGGAACGAGCCCACCGCGCGGTCGACGATGTGCTGGCCCGGCTGGTGAGCTCGATCCGATGACCAACGCGGTCGGCCCCCGAGCTGTCTTCGGTGTGATCGTGCCGAGCACGAATACCGTTGTCGAACACGACTATTGGCGGGCCGGATTGTCCGGGGTGGCCTATCGCGCTGGCTCGATGTACATCCAGGATCCGGTGATGGGCAACGACGACGACTTCCGCGCTCTGCTGGGACAGATCCGCGCCTCGATCGACACCGCGGTGCGCGATGTGCTCACCGCCGAACCCGATCGAATGGTCATGGGCATGTCCGCCGAGACATTCTGGGGCGGGGTCGCCGGCAACGCGGTCTTCGAGCAGCGACTCCGGGACCGCACCGGATTGCCCGTGACCACGGGCGCTAGTTCCTGCCGCGCCGCCTTGCACGAACTCGGCTGCCGTCGCATCGCGGTCTTTTCGCCATATCAGCCGGTCGCCGACGTCGAGGTGGGCCGGTTCTTCACCGAGGCGGGCTTCGACGTCGCCGCGATCACCGGACTGCGCTGCCCGACCGCCATGGACATCGCCCGGGTCGGCGACGACCGGTTGCGGGAGATCGTCGCCGCGATCGACGGACCGGACGTCGAAGCGATCGTCCAGGTCGGCACCAACCTGTCGTTCGTCAGACTGGCCGACCAACTGGAAAGTGAACTCGGCAAACCCGTCATCGCGATCAACGCCGCCACACTCTGGCATGCGCTGCGTGAGCACGGGTTCGATGACCGAGTCGAGGGAGCCGGGCGACTGCTGGGCGCGCACTGACCGCACATGGCAACGGCCATCGGAGATCCGATGGCCGCCACGTATCCGGGGTGATCAAGGCAGAGTTTGCACGGTGCCGGCCGACCGTTGGGCTTCGTAATAGGCGCCGCCAGGGTAGTAGTCGGCGCTGGTTGTTCCGGTGACGAAATCACCGGCCCAGGTGACCGACAATGTTTGTAGTGCCGAGACATTCTTCGCCTGCGGTGTACCGCAGGCGACCTTGTCCGGGGCCGGTGCGCTCGATGCTTCGACATCGATGTGCGATCCGCTGGTGAGCCGGACCCCAAGGAACGGCCGGGAGATTTGTCCGATCAGTTCGTTGGTGCCGCTGGCGTTGCGGTTGCAGGTGTAGGGCGGAGAGGAGATGGCCAGAATCGGCAGTGTGGTGTTGCTGAGGTGGTTGAGTGCGCTGCCGAGGTTGTTGCCGACGAAGCTTTTGACCGGATCGAACAGGATCAGGCCACGCACCGAGGCGAATGCCGCGGAGTAATCGGCGCGCAGCGCCTGGGTGACGTAGGGAACGGCCTCACCGCCGGCCGAATGTCCGGCGAAGACCATGGCTTTCGGGAGGGTGAGCTCCGGGCGTTTCGCCTTGTTCTTCGCATCGGCGAAGCTGCGGCCGAGCTTGTCGCCGGGGTCGGCGGCCTTGCCGAACAGATCGGCCACGTTGTGCAGGAAGTTGGTGTTGTTGCCGAGGTTCTCCAGGGTGCAGCCGAGAGCGTTCGCCGTCGGAAGGGTGGGTGCGAATACCAGAAAGCCCTGTGCGGCAAACTTTTTCGCGGTGTCCTCGACCGAGTCGTTGGAGCTGGCGAAGCCGTGTTGCAGCCACAGCAGTGCTTTTGGTGTCTCCGCGGGGAAGTACCAGTCGCTGCTCTGCCGCAATGTGGTGAACGCACAGCGGATCTCGACGGTGTTCTCCACCTTGGTAATCGCGGTATCGGCGGTCGCGGTGGGAAGGGTGAATGCGGTGGCGGCGGCGATCAAGCCGAGGGCGACCAGCAGGCGTTGGATGCTCAACGTAACTCCGGTGTTTCACTGTGAGAAACGGTGTTTCGTTTCTCGGAAACCAAATCTGCGGCTCGGCCGCTTGCCCGGTCAAGATTCGCGAGTGGGGAAGGTCGGCGCGCCGTTTCTCTCGGGTCGGCCCCGCCCCGATGTATCGGATGCTGCCTTGCACCGGCCATTCGCTGATCTTCGGCACGAACTACGTAGGGTCCCAATGGCATTGCCCGTCGGACCCACACTTCATCGCCGGATGATTTTGCCGTACGTGGTGGACACAACCGGCCGCACGGTCTGGTCTCCCCACTCGATCGTTGTCGGGGTGTGATGGCCACCGGAGCCCATTTTGCCGACCAGGGGCGCGGGTACGTACTCGTAGCGGTTCCGAGTCGGACTTACCGGCTCGTTGGTGACACTGCGATGACAGCGTCTGAGTGGCGGCGGTGTCAGTGAGCGAAGGAGTAGTCGTCATCGGGTATCGCAGTGATCAGGGATTGTTCGAATCGGTCGGTGGTGTCGACGGCGTCGAGTGCGGCGCGAAAGCGCTCGGCCGGCGGGGCCGATATCTCGGTATCCCAACCGGTCTCGTGGTCGGCGTCGTGGACGACGGTGAGTTGTTCGAGGTAGTCGGCGTCGTTGTGAGTGGGGTGGGCCCGGTTGCCGGTCCGGGCCCACCCCAGGGTTGAGGAAGAGTGACGTGACATTCGAGATATACCGCGGTGGCGATGACGTCCTAACCCGGTGGGCTACCGGTGTAGTGGTGCGCGTACAACTGGTTATCGCTGTTCTCGACCGCGCCCGAGGCAAGGAGTGACGGCATCGCCATCAGCGGAGTGCAGTGCGACTGTTCGGATAAGAGCATCACCTCGCTTCTGCAGGATCTCCTCGACCTCGGCGAACAACGGCTCGAGGTCGGGGTCGAGCACGAGCAGCTGTGTGTGCAGGGTGTCGAATGATCCCGCGGGGATGGTGTTCGTAGTCATGACGCTGCCTCCTGAGAGAAGCGCCGGGCCGAGTGGGGTCAGGCGTTGATGGCCTGGTGTCGGTTGCTGTTGCCGTGTTCGATGTCGATCTTGCGCGGTTTGGCCCTCTCCGCGACCGGAATCGCCAGACGCAGTACACCATCGGTGTAGTCGGCGCGAATGTGGTCCGTGTCGAGGCCCTCGCCGAGGAACAGCTGGCGGCTGAACACGCCGCGGGAGCGTTCCGCCGCGATCATCGACCGACCTGAATCCAGTTCAGGGCGTGTCGCTTTCACGGTCACCACATTGCGTTCGATATCCAGGTCGAGGGATTTCGGGTCGATCCCGGGCAGATCGAGCTCGACAAGGAACTCATCGCCCTCGCGCCAGGCGTCCATCGGCATCACCGTGGGACGGGCTGCCGTGCCGAACACCTGCTGCGTGAGACGGTCCAGATCACGGAATGGATCGGTACGCATCAGCATGGTCGCCACCTCCAACACACTCCATTCTTCATCAGTGAGATTAGATAACCTGTGCCCGCTGGCACATATTTGTTCTAGCACTCTAGGCAGGAGAGTGCAAGCATCTCTAGCAGAAGAAGCTCGCAGGAGTCTGCGGGTGGAGATCAAGTGGCCTGGGCCGCGCGGACGCTACCCTCTCCGGTGGCATCACCGACGACGGCGGAATGCGGGTGTTCGGTTTTCCGGGGCGGTCAGTCTTCGATGGCGCGGGCTATCTGAGTGACGGCAACGGCTGCGCACAAGATTGCCACCATCACGGCCGCAGATCACCCGCAATGCCGCAATCCAGGTCCGGGACTTGAACTGCTGCGCAGCGGCCTCGAGCGCGGCCGGCCACACGCACTCGAGCAGAGCCCGGATCTGCTGGACCTGAGCGACCATCTCGACCAGCCTGCCACGTCGGCACCTCGCCACCGGCTCGGGAACGGCGCCTCGTTGTGGGCCTCGAAAAGCGTCGTGACTGCCGCCAGCCGATCCGTGTGATCCAACGGCTTCCTCCTCTAGGCCGACGACGCAATGGTACGGGCGCGCTCATCAGCATAAGAGCGCGTTGGGAAGTCTTGTCGACCAACGGATCTGGGCGACTGACCAACGCGCGGCATGCGGTGATCCGGACGTTCCAGAAGCGTTGGTGGCCGACCGGTCGGAGGCCGCCACTGTCCGCTCGGAACGCGCGCTCGGCGGCGTAGCGGATGTTCGTATGCGCGGGACGCCGCACGTCGAGGTTTCGGCGCACGGATGCGAACAGCCCCAGCGGCCAAGATCCGCTGGGGCTGTTCGCTATCCGGAGCTATTCGGATATGCCCAGCGCATGGCAAATCTGTGCGGGATCCAGGTCGGAGTCGATGAAGTCGTAGATCTGCTGGTAGTTGCCCAACCCAATGACGAGAGCAGCGCGCGCTCGGCGAAGCGCCCGGCAGGATTGAGCAATACCGACCCGTAGACGACGGGCACTCGGCCAGCGGAGGTCAATGGCATCGGCTCCAGCCGACCACCTCGGAGCCCGAAGGGCTCATTCGAATTCGGTCCAGTGACCGGTCTGATCGGCGGAACAGGACCGGCCTGGGGTGGTTCAAGATTACGGATCCCGCATCGTCGTGGGGTCTTCCCCGTTCAGATGGGCCCTGCGACGTGACGAACGGGATCCGGGGTCCTATCGCCTTTTCGTTCCCGGCACCACCTACAACGCCGAGCTCTCGGACCAGGGAAATCCCACCCCAGGCACACCGATACAGCTGTGGAAGCAGTACAGCGGCGTGAATCAGTGCTGGCTGTTCGAACCGACTCAAACACTCTAGAGGCCACGCGCCGCCGGTGGCTGGACGGTCGCGCCAGCAGTGCAAAAGTCCCTGCCCAGCCGGACACCGCGTGAAGTGAAACCCGCCACGAATCCTGTTGCGGTTCAGACTCGCCGCTCTTCCTGGACGTACCTGAGATTCGAGCGTGGCTGTGCGGAAGGTCTTGCAGCGCAACGGCTTCGGTGAGAGAAGCCAGGGGTTTGCGGATCTGAAGGCGCACACCCGATCCGTTGGCACCTTTCCGTCGGGATCTCGATGGTGTTTATTCGCTGCGCTGCGGTGTGCTGGCTTGAGTAAGTCGGTAACCACCCGGTGCCGCAGCGGCCCGTGCTGGGTGGGTCGGGTGCGAGGCGAGGTGTTTGATCGTGCGGCAGATCGGTCGGGCGAAGGTGCCGGCGAGGCGAGTGTAGGGCCAGATCGCTATGAGTAGTAACAGGATCAGTGCGCGTGTCTGGTAGAGCAGCGGAGCGTGCTGCATCATTTCGACGTGTGGGTGGGCGGTGAACAAGGAACGGAACCAGGTGAACAGCGTTTCGGCGCTGCGATATCGGCTGTCGTCGGAGTTCGGGTCCACGTGGATAGCGACCCTGGACAGCAGGCCTGCGGTCAGCAGCGGGAACGTCACGCGGTCGAGCGGTGTGATCGGTGATCCAGCGGTGGCTGTGATCAAATTCGGGACCAGCAGTAACGTGGCCCCGATGATCGCGGGAGCAACAGCGAGAATCTCAATGACGGTGATGGCGAGACGGACGGTGCCGGCTGGATAGGTGTGGGGTCCCGACGCCGCCAGATCAGTGAGCCGCGCAACCACGAGCAGACCGACCGCGAGCCCGAATGCTGTCGCCCCGAAGCGTTCGGCCCGATCCAACCCCGTTCCGCTGGTGTAGCGACGGAATCCGTCGTGCTGTAGCCGCCACACGTGGCCTAGGACGAAGGAGAGGAAAGCGCTGTAGGGCAACATGATCCATATCAGCGCGGACACTTTCCACACACCTTTCGCTCACGGCTACCTCGATCGCGAATCACTCTGGCAGGAATGGGAATGCCCCGCTAGGGACCAACGACCCCTACCGGCCAGAACGGCGCGAAAAGCCCAGCAAATACCGGACTGTTGGTTGCTTCACCGCTGTCCCGCAACAATGCGGTGGCAACCGGCTGGTTTGCTAATTGCCTAAAAATATTGCGGCGAGGGCCCTTCGGCACTGTCCGGTAACTCGCGTTCGGCCTGTTGCTGGTGCCCGCACCAATCCCTACCCGGGCGGTTGCAACGAACGCCCGGGTAATGCCCTGACTGCCAACCGATCGCGGGAGGAATGCCGGCAGTGCCGTCGTTAACGGTTGTGGGAGTGAGCAATCCGATACCGGAAAGCCGTGTTTGGTAGCAGAAGAGTGCTGGCAGAGCATTCGGCCTCTGGGACGAGCGAACCGTTGCGAACGCCTGGAAGCATCCGCTAGGCAGCGATACGGATCACCAACCTTCAGCTCGGCCAATGCTGCATCGATAGCTTCGCTCGGCTGATCTCGAAGCCCCGCTCTTGGAAGGCATTTCCGAGGGCTTGTGCGGCACCCGGCTCGGTCAACCGGATCGTACGCGGCCACTATCGTCAGCTTGTACTTCGGCGCAAACCGCCGCTTTGGCCCGCCGCCACCGGATGCCTCCTTCCTCGCCATCCTGCGACGGGCAGGGCTAGACCTTTCGACGGCAGATCGCGGGGTTTGGACAGCGGGGCAATATTCGAGCTGCCGATGGCAGCACTGGGCACTCCGGCGGAGTGTCTGACAATGTACTGCCAATTCGACATTTCATACCTACGGGAAACGATTTGGTCATGTGATACTACAGTCGTCCGATTTTGATGGAGTTGCATCAGAATTCCGATTCATTTCGAGGGGGCGCAAGAGGGAGAGATTATTTCAGCGACCTATACATCCAACTCTATAGGTCGCGGCGTAAAGAAAAACAGATACTGCCAAAGAAAGGCCAATAAGCTATGCTGAAGAGAATTCTTGTTACTTTATGTGCCATCTGGGGCGCGGTCCTGATAGGCGGAGGTGCCGCATCTGCGCAGCCCCTGCTCGCCTCTGATCAGTTGATGTCGAATGCAGTGCAGCATCAGGATCCTGTGCTGAGTGACATTACGGGCCGGATGCGTGCGGACATTGATTGGGACAAGGTGGTGAGGGTGTTCAACTCGTATCAGGAATGTGACTGGGGGAAGCAAGCCCTTCACTATCCCACGCATTGTGAGGACGCGCATAACGGAACATGGGTGCTGGTCAAGGATTACTAGCCCTCCCCAGTAACACTTCGCGATGTAACTTGTGTCGGCTCCAATAGTCGGTGTTCATAGCCATACAGGAGCGACGGCATTGACATTGCGACCACTGCCGAAGTTTATCCGGAGACGGTATGGCAGTGGTCGCAGTGTGTCAGAGGATGTAACCGCCGGTTAGCCGAACCGCGGCGTACTAGGTTGAAAGGGCGCAGTCCCGAAGGGGGCTGCGGTGGTGCCTGCCTCGTTGTGCCTGCACTGCACGCGACTACCGTTGAGAGTGAGACATTCATGAGCACCGTCCATGTGGCGCCCAGCGCCATTGCAGCCGATGGGATCCGGGCCGCTCTGCGTGTAGCCGGTGACGATGCCGAGGTGCTGGCCTACCACGATGACCTCAGTTGCGGTCCGATTGACACGGCCGCTCTGTTGCGGCGTACGGAGTGGTGGGCCACCGCATACGTGGGTGACTACGCACGGATGCTGCGTGAGGAAGAAGATGGTGTCGTAGCCGAAGGCTGGTGGCAGCGGGTAGCGGGCGACGTTCGGTCAGTTGTATGGGTCGGTCGGCGGAGTGCGCGGGAGGTTGCGTTTCTTCTATGGTTCGCCGCGCAGATGGGTCAGCGCGCGTTCTACGTTGTCGATGTGACCGAACCGGATCTTCGCTCCGCGGGGAGTGGCGGAACTGCTGCTGCCCGAATTCCGGTGTCTGCGATGGCAACAGGGACAGGGACCCATCCTGTCGGATCTGTTGCGGAGTTGTCGGCGGTCGGCCTTGCGGGACTGCTGGGGACCGAGCGCCCGGTTGCGGGTGACGAGCGCGACGAACTGGCACGATCGTGGACTGCGCTCCAGGCGGACAACGCTGCGTTCCGGGTTATGTCCGCGGCCGGGTTGCGATCAGTGCCCCTCGACTATTTCGACCGCGATCTGCTGGACCATATCCATGCTCATCCGACGCCGATAGGTTTGGTCATCGCCGAGACTATGGCAGTTCAGTCGTATCCGGTTATGGATTATGTGCTGCAGCAGCGACTGATCGACCTGATCGATGTCGGCCGCATTGCGGCCGACGGCGACCCGACGATTGCGAGCCAGTGCCGTGTCTGGGCTCTGCCGCGATGAGCCAGAGCGGCGTCGGTGAGGCGGGCTGAATCTACGTCGGACCCGGTTCAGCCTGGGCTCATATCGTGTCGTGTCCCCAAATGACCTGTCCGCAGAGCGACAGCTGCAACGATCGCTGACGGCGGGGCTGCCCTTCCTGGTGGGCGAAACGATAGCGGCAAGACGGCCTGGTCGAGATAGTCTTTGCCTAGGACGAATCGTATCTGCGGCACCTGATCGCCACCGACGATCCCGATAACAGCATCGCACCAGGCTGCGAGATCCGCCGAGGCGCCTCTTGCGGTCATCGTTCAGCAGCTCGCGGCTGTGCCGACCATATTCGGGCTGGGAACAGCAGAATCAAACGGGCGCGAAAGCGCCCTGCCGAGATGATTCTCCGCACCTGGGATCATTCAAACGACAATTTGCGTCCAGCGGATTGAACTCGTGAGCATGTTGGGCATCGCCCGAGGCAGCCGAGCCCAGTGGTCAGGAACCGTGCGCGAACCGACTGCCACAGCTCTGCCACTTGAGTGCCAAAGATGCTGTGGGCCAAGAAAATAGACGGCACAGCGGGGCAGGATGTACTCGCAGCGGCTCGGCGTTCTGAGCGGTGGTGGCGCTGGACCGTCGGCGCTCCATGCCGGAGACCGCAACGGAGACCAGCGTTGGGTGTCCTGAAGGCAGTAAGCAGTGATCGACCTGCCATCAGATTCTCGCGCTGGTCCCGGGCCCTTGCGCTGAACTAGACCGTTGGGCTGGATCCTCGGCCCTGTCAAATTAATTCGTCGGTGACCCAAATGATGTCCAGATTCGGCGTCGTCGGCTTGACCAAGGATTGATGACGCCGAATGACAGTGGCAACTCCGACGAAGCCGGACCGCGCGCAGCGCGACGGGCCAACGCTTGACACTTGGAATCTGCTGACCCGTATTGCCTTTCGCTTCTGCTTCCTATATCTCGGCCTCTACTGCTTTGTGACGCAGATCGTCGGCACTCTGCTCGGGATGCTGAGTAGACCATCCTCCGGGGTGAGTGCTGCGAAGCTGATGAATCCTCTGGTGGATTGGATTGCGGCTCACGTCTTCGGCATCAGCGAGCCGCTGATACACGTAGAGACCGCGAGCAGCGACCGGACCGCTGATTGGATACTGCTGTTCTGTCTGCTGGTTATCGGCGCCACAGGCACGCTGATGTGGTCCATCCTGGATCGTCGTCGGGCGAACTATTCGACGCTACTGGCGTGGTTCAGAGTATTCCTCAGATTCAATCTGACCGGACAGCTCCTCCTGTATGGAGTTGCCAAGATACTGCTGACCCAAATGCCGTCGCCGCCGCTGACCACGTTGGTAACGCCGTTCGGTGAGCTGACACCGATGGGCGTGCTCTGGTCTTCGATAGGAGCCGCACCCGCCTACGAGATCATGATCGGAGGGTTCGAGGCCGCCGGTGGGCTGCTCCTAATCCTTCCCCGGACTGCGACATTGGGGGCGCTACTCGGCACCATCGGCCTCAGTCAGGTCTTTGTACTGAACCTCACCTACGACGTCCCAGTCAAGATCATGTCGTTCCATCTGTTGCTGTTGAGTGTCTTCCTGCTTGCGCCCGAACTTGGCCGCCTGCGGGACGTAATACTGTCGCGCCGGCAAGTCGGTCTCTCGCGGCAGCTCCAATTGTTCAGCACCCGCCGAGCGAACAAGCTCGCGCTGGTTGCCCAGGTTGCCTTTGGCATCTGGATCGCGGTTCCGATTATTTTGGACTGCGCGACCGCCTGGAACGAGCATGGGGGAGGGCGTCCGAAACCGCCGTTGTATGGCATGTGGAACGTCGAGCGACTGGTATCGGATGGCCAGGAGGTGGCGCCAGTCGTCTCGGATGCGCATCGTTGGCGTCGCGTGTTCTTCGAATATCCCGGCGAATTCAAGTACCAGCGGATGGACGATACGATCGGCTTCTACAGAGCGACGGTCGACGTCCCAAGCCACCGGCTGGAACTGACCCGATACGACCAGTTGGGTGCCGTCTCCACGCTGGCGCTGGATACGGTTTCAGTGGACAGCGTGAAGCTGTCCGGAACGCTGGATGGGCACCGTGTGGACATCTGGCTGCAACAACTCGACCTGGATTCGCTGCCGCTGTTGGGCCGCGGCTTTCATTGAGTGCAGGACTATCCGTACAACCCCGACAGCCGCTAGCTCAGATCCGGCTGAGCCACGAAGGCGCACCGCCGTCGCGGTTCTCAGCCTTCTCGATGAATGCCATGTTGTGGTAGAAGTGCATGCCTTTGATGCTCGCGTCGGTGCGCGCGGGGTCCCTGCCGCCGATTTCCTCGAAGTTCAGGCCGTCGACCATGTTCTTGAGGAAACCCATACTGGTCGAGGTGTCGTCGTAGGCGCTGGTTTGTCCGCCGAAGTGCGGCCAGTAGGACGTCTGCAGATCTTCCACGACATAGACACCGCCGTCGCGGAGCACGGGGAATAGGGTGTTGAACGCGGTGATCACGTGCGCGCTGACATGACTGCCGTCATCGATGATGATGTCGAGGGGCCCGGTGGCTCGGATCACCCGTTCCAGATCGGCCGGCGAGGACTGGTCTCCCTGAAGGACCGTCAGGCGGGGCTCCGAGAGCGTGGTCTTGTCGATGATGTCCAGGCCATAGATCGTGGCACGCGGGAAATAACGCTTCCACATTCGCAGGGACTCGCCACCGCGCCGCAGATCGTCGTAGCCACCGACGCCGATCTCCAGGATGGTCAACGGGCGATCCCGAATCGGGTCGAAATGCCTTTCGTAGTGTTGCGGGTACTGATGAACACCCCACTTGTCCGAGCCTGATCGCACACACCACTCGGTGAGACTCGCCTGATAGGTCCGATCGATCGAATCCAACAGTCGCCGAACAGGTTCGAACGCGGGCAAAGGCTTTCCGAAGGAACCCGGAGCTCCGATATCGCGCCAGCGGAGCACTCTCGTCGAATTGGAGACCGCGCCCCGCGGCCCGAATACACCGCGAACAACTTCGGTCAGCGATTGTTCGACAGTGGCCTCAAAGCGTATCGCCGATCCATCTAGGGAAGGCATGAGCGTCATGGTGCCGTTGTCGGACATGCGCACAATGGTTTCTGTGACCGACAGACCAGCGCGTAGCCGGAACAACACGGCGACGGGTGGACAGCCGCGCAAGTCGGTGCGGTCGGCCACTTCCGCCATGACGATCTGGGCGACCGACTCTGCGCCAACGAGCTCGACGGACTCTGAGAGGGCCCCTTCCCCCGCGCCTGCCGCATACACGAGTCGTTCGAGGTCGCGATCAGCATCCGCCGGACGTGATGTCATGCAGCGACGCTGACACGGATCTCTGAACGAGTCAACGGTGTGGTCGGAACATGGCAGCGCCGACTTCCCTTGCAGCTGAACCAATGCCGCTCGTCAACTCCTGAACTTGCACAACTGCAATGCCCGGCTGCGCAGGGATCCGAGACTGATCTTGTCGTCGCCGGAGCCTGTGGCGCGCAGTGGGTCGACGCTGGGCGTGCCGGCCTGTTCGGCTTTGTCGTTGAGTGCGTATGTTTTGCCGTCCGGTGCTACGAACACCGCCTGCTCGCCGGACCGACACTCGATAGTGCCCCGATCTATTGTGAGCGGCCACAGATAGCCGAGGTTCTCGCTGGCTACTGCCTGGCTGGTCGATGTCGGTTCGGGCAGGGGCACCGGACTTGGATACGCCGGGCTCTTCGGCGCTGAGCCACCGCCGCACGCGCTGAGCGCGATAGCACCGGCGACCGAGGCACCGACGAACAGTAGCCCACGAATCTGCGGGATCATCTTTCCTCCAACCACATCGGCATTCCCTATCATCAGTTATGTGGCGTACTGCCAACTTTCGGTTCACGTGAGCTGCTGGCAGGTCGAATGGCGGTGCTGGTCGATAGTGTCGATCAGGAATCCACCCGATATCCACTGGAGATGTTGTGCCCGTTTACCGGTCAGCGCGAATCGACATAGTCTGCCCGACGTTCAACCGATCGTCGGCGATCCGATCTACGATCGACAGCGTGCTGGCGCAAACGGTCGAGGACTGGACGCTGCTTGTCGTGTCAGACGGATCCACCGACGATACCGACGACATCGTCCGGGGATATCGCGATCCGCGGGTCCGGCTACTACGGGTAGGGCGGTATGGGCATCCCGGGGGTCCGCGCAATATGGGGGTTGCTGCGGCGACAGCACCGTTCGTCGCCTACATCGACCACGATGATCGTTGGCTCCCAACACACCTAGCTGTGTTGCTCGACTTGCTCGAAGGCGGCTCTGCACTCGCCGCAACCGGTTGTGTCCGGGTCAACGAGGCAGGCAAGGAGCTGGATCGGAGCGGATTCGTTGATCTGATCTGGCACCCCGAAGTGCAGACTATCAACGCGATGTTCGAGCCTTCTCGGGTCGGCCATATGCGAACCCTCTTGGCCGATGTCGGCGGCTGGACTACCACGCACGCCGGATACGAGGACTGGGATCTGTGGTTTCGCTCAGCCCGCTACGGCCACGATTTCAACATCTCCGCCGCCCACACTGCGGTGCTCACTATGGGTTCCGACACCCGGCGCAACGGGCTGCGCGCGGCACAGGCGGTGGTGATGGGCTATGTGGACAGTTCTGCAGCTGCGGAACTTGTCCTGCACGCCATATCCTCGGACGCGCATCGAACCGCTGCCCGCGCCTCCTACCTTGTCGAAATCCTCAGCTGGTATGCGTCTTTGGTCGATACCAGTCGTTTTCGTGCTGCTGCCGAGGTTGTCCCCGACCTAGTCGAGAC
The DNA here is from genome assembly GCF_044459885.1 of Nocardia sp. NPDC050175. Classification (NCBI taxonomy): domain Bacteria; kingdom Bacillati; phylum Actinomycetota; class Actinomycetes; order Mycobacteriales; family Nocardiaceae; genus Nocardia; species Nocardia sp. NPDC050175. The sequence continues at coordinate 593,180 of NZ_JBITJI010000004.1, read as the reverse complement.
CGATCTGCGCCGGTACGTCGCGACGCACGAGAAGCCTTGTCTGCTGGAGGAATTGAGTTTCGCACGGACAAGCGAGCGGTGGGCATTGCTGCTCCCGCTGTGGTGCACCACCGGTGAACACGCGCACGCGATCGGCTGTGTCCTGCGTGACCGATTCCCCGGCCAGTACGCGTATCTGGCCGAGCTGATCGGGCAAACTCAGACCGGCTGATCAGGGCGCCGATGCTCGAGTGGATCTCAACAGCGCGATATATCCGTCGTCCAATGTTGGTGCCACCGGCTGTGATTCGGGCGGCGGCACCGGACTGATCACCCGGTACTCCGTCCCCTCCGCCGTGCTCGTCACGTTGACGACGGTGAAATCGCCGTGCGGCTCGGATGTGGCGCGAACTACATGCGTCTGCCCTTCGGCCATTTCGACCAATCCGGTGGTCGTGCCGTGGTACGCCAGGGCGCCCCCGGTCAGGACCGCGACCTTTGGGCAGCTGTGTGCCACATCATCGAGGATATGTGTCGACAGGACGACGACCCTATCGCCGCCGAGTTGGCCGAGCAGAGTGCGAAAGCGGATCCGTTCTTCGGGATCAAGGCCGGCTGTCGGTTCATCAACGATGATCAGCCTCGGATCGCCGAGCAAGGTCTGGGCGATGCCGAGCCTGCGTTTCATACCGCCCGAATAGCTCCCGACCCGTTGCTTGGCAACGGAATCCAGTCCGATCCGGGTGAGCAAGCTCTCGATTTGAGCTCTCCTGGCCCGTTTGTCATCGATCCCCTTGAGTAGGGCGATGTAGTCGAGGAATTCTCGACCGGTGAGATCCGGATAGAGAGTGAGTTCCTGTGGGAGGTAGCCGAGTAGCCGTTGCACCGCGGTCCGGCCTGCGGTCGTGGCCATATCGTGACCGCACACGGATACTGTGCCTGACGTCGGGCGGAGCGTTCCGGTAAGGATTCGGATGAGCGTGGTCTTGCCCGCGCCGTTCGTGCCGAGCAGGCCGGTCATGCCCTCGGTCATGGTCAAGTCGATCCCGTCCAGGGCGACGGTGCGTCCGCGGAAGGCCTTGGTCAAGTTCCGTAGCGTAATGGTCATCGGACTCCGTTCCGGTTCAACGGCTCTTGGCCAACAGTTGGTGGCCGATCAGAAAGGCGAGCACGGTGGTACCGATGGTGATCGAGAGTGATACTAGGGCGGCGGTGGGGCCTGCTGTGGGGTGCGGCCAACCGCCAGTTGCCTGTGGCAAGGCGACATTCAGCCACTGCGCCGCTTGGTAGTCCCCGAGCGGGGACAGCACTGTTCGCGCGACCGTCGGGACGGGAATCAGTGGTGTCAGCGCGGTTGCCCAATACCAGAACGGCACGATCAGCACGCGCGCGACGGCACCAGGCAGCAGCAGGCTCATCAGGTTGGCAAGTGCAGTGAGCAACAGCGAGCCGGGCAGCACTATCGTCGTCAATCCGATCGCCGCCGCGGCCAGCGGCCGCACGGAGCTTCCCGTCACAGACAGCCACAGTCCCATCACCATCAGGACCAGACTGGTGGGTGCCGAGACGATCAGCCATGGGCCGAGCAGGATTCCAGCCGACCGCATATGCCGTCCTGCAGGGGTCGCGCCGAACAGCTCACGCACCCCGGGTCGGCATTGCACGGCAAGCCTATCCGCGAGCGCTATCGCGATTCCTATCGATCCCAGGAAATTGATCAGTAGTGCGGTGTCGCCGATGGCGGCGATGTCGTCGGTCCTGTTGTGGCCGTGTGGAAATTCAACGAGCAGCATGATCAGCGCACACAGTGGAAGTAGCGACAACCACAGCACACGCTGCCTGGTCGTCAGTAGTGCCTCGTAATGGATGGTTGCGGCTAGCGCGACCGGCAGTCGCTTCATCCGCCCGCTCCGTGCATCTGGGTCTCGCTGTCCATGAGGCGCTGGACGGCCAGCCAGACACAGGGTGCCGCGACAGTGAGGAGCACCGCTGCTTGCGTCGGCACCGCTCGGACAAAGTTGTCCAGCACGAGCAGCTTCCCCAGCCACACCGTAACGACCATCGTGGATGCACCTGCCGTGGAACCGTGGCCGGCCGCCATGTAAGTGGCGACACCGATCAACGCGAGCGCGAAGGCCGTGTTGCCAACAAGCAGTGTGCCCGTCCAGGCGTTCGCCGCACTCGACGCCAGCGCACTGAAAAGCAGTACGGCGCAACTGGTCGCGGCGAGGACAAGCGCCAATCGGCGCGCTACGGTCAGCGAGTATGGCGTCCGCACCGTCAGCTGGAGTTCGACCATCTGCTCGCCGCCCAATGCCGCGGCTGCGGCCAGCCCGGCGACGAGTGCAACTGTGTTACCTGCGATGACCTGGATGGTCGTGTCTACGCCGAGTGCGGGCGACACTAGGCCCGCTGCTGCGGCGACCGCGATCGGGGTTGCCAGGACGCTCGGTCCGCAGCGACGAATTTCGTACAGCCACATCGAGTTCACACCAGTCTGGTAGCCAGTAGGCAATGATCGGTTCATGCGGCGGCGACGTTGTACCGAGGCCTGCGCATCCCGGCCACCGCGGCGATCAGGAGTAGCGCAGTGATCACCAGGGTGGCCGTCGATGTGGACCACAAGGGCTCGATGAGTGCACCGATGCGGTGCACCGGCCCTGCGGCCGAGGAGGACTCCGCCACGCCGAGCAGCCATATCGCTGCGCCCACCACCGCGCCGACCGCAGTGGAACGCCAGACAGCGCACACTATGCCTGCGGCGGATGCGAACATCGCTGGGCCGAGCCATCCCGCGACCATAGCGGGGAAGGCAGCTGCCCCTCCCACCTCACTGGCTACGATCGAGGTGAGGACCGCGAGCGCGGTATCGGCAGCGAAGACCACCGCCAGTCGGCCCGCGAATACCACGGCCGGGGCAATAGGCAGGGTGCTGAACAGCTCCAGCCGCGGATCGGTCTCCGGCATACAGGCGGCCAGCGTCCCGAGCTGGAACACCAGGGTGACCGCGAGCCCGAAAATCGCTGGCGGCGAACCGCTTCGCGTTGTTATTAGGGCCAATAAGACGCAGCCGACGAAGCCGATCACGGTGAGTGGAACGAGTGGCCTCGGCAGCAACCGCAGTTGCGCCCGCGCTAGCGCCCCGGCCAGAACGCCAGCGGCGCGTAGGGTCGGCCGCGGCGCCTCGGCAGGGGTGGCCCACGGCATCCCTGCGGCATCGCCGAGCAGATTGTCGAAGGACGGTGTGCGGAACTCGCCCGACAGGTCTGATGAAACCTGCCCGGCCGCGACTGCCATCCTCTTCCACCCGGCGGCGCGAGCCTGACAATCTGCGCAGCGGTTCAAGTGGGATTCGACGGCGGCGTCCCAGCGATGCGCCAATTGATGGTCCGTGAGGTGGGGGCCGATAGGGGCCGGAGTGGTCATTTCGCGCCTCCGTATCTGGTAGACAGGTCGGCGGTGGTCCCGGCCAGAGCGAGGGCAAGCCGCTTGCGCGCATGGGACATTCGGCTCTTCACCGTACCGGTCGGAATATCAAGTATCGCCGCGACGTCCGAATAGGCCAGGTCATCGACCAGCACGAGCAACAGGACGTCGCGAAGGTGCTCGGGCAAGTCACGGACGGCCGAGGCAAGATCGCCGCGGGCAGCGTTGGCAAGGACGATGTCCTCCACAGTGCCGGTTGGGTCGGCGATCTCCTCGGCTTCGTCCAGATCGGTCGCTCGCGGCACTGGTTTTCGCAGGTAGTTGTGTGCTTGACGTTTGGTGACGCCGAACAGCCAGCCGCGCGCGGACGATTCACCGCGGAAGCTGTCCGCCGAACGCCATACCGCCAGCCAGGTCTCCTGCAGGATCTCTTCGGCCACCCCGCTTTGTGCCGTCATCCGCCGCACCACCCGCAGCATTGCCGTGGCATGCCGGTCGTAGAGCAGACGTAAGCATGCCTGGTCCCCCCTGGCCACCGCCGCCAGCAACGCTTCGTCTGAGTCCACACAGTTGTGTGTAGCGGGTGCGCCCCAAACGGTTCAACCCGAATCGCGGGAAATCTATACGCCGGTTCGTAATCGGTGCGCTGTTGGCAGTTTCGTGATGCTGCCAGATTTCGGTCGGACGGTTGTCTGCGTGGATGCGCGCTGTTTTCCTCATTACGGGGGAACAGCACCGGTCGGCGAGTCCGGCCGGACGCCGGACTCCCCGGGCTGAGTCGTTCGACCGGCCATGCACATCCTCAGAAGGGAGAACACCCGTGAGCACTGTGACAGCGGAACGGGCCGACACGGTCGAAACACTCGACCTGTTCGATCTCGACATCCGCGTCGGCGTTGGGAACATCCAGGGCAATGCAGCCATAACCAGCTGGTCGTACTGCACCCCAGGGTGCGAAAGCGCCGGCGGCGGCAGCGGTTGCAGCCACTGCTGTTGAGTCGGACGTCCGGGCTGGGCAATGTTGCCCAGCCCGGACACCACGTCGTCGAAAACGCAAAGGATTGTGCTGGTGTCGGATTCGATCTTCCGGGCATGGGATGTCTTCCTGCTCCGGGCTCCACTAGCAGTCGGAGCGAGCGGCCTGCCGCCGAAACGGAATCATCTCGATGTGCTGCGTGCTGCGGTGGCGGACCCCAAGTTGCGCGCTGCGATCACGCTGGCCACCCCTAGCTTGGGCAAGATGCTCGACCGGGTCGAGCGTGGCGAGACCAATGGGATCAAAGCCACCCAGCTGCGCCGCGCCGCCTTGGCCGTGCTGCGATACGACATCAGGATGCGCACACGGCCTACCCCATTTGGGGTTTTGTCCGGAGTAGCCGCCGGGCGCTTCGACTCGTCGGCCAAGCTTGATCTCGGATCGCAGCACCGCACCAGGACGCACGTCGATATGCAGTGGCTGCTCGGTGTCGCGCAAGAACTGCAGGTGATCCCAGAGCTGTTGTCTCAGCTGCGGGTTCGGACACACCCGGCACTACTGCGCCGTGGTGAACGAGTGGTGCTCGATTGCCCCTCACCGCTGGGCGCGCCTCTCGGCAGCGAGACCAGAGCCGTCGTCACGATGCGCAATTCTCCGGTGGTCGATGTGGTGCTGCGGGCGGCTGTGCAGACCGTCCCGGTGACCGAACTGATCGCGGCGACGGCGGCGCAGTTCGGCGTCCCGGAACATCGGGTCGCCGAGTTGCTACGGACGTTGGTCGAACAGGAGTTCTTGTTGAGCGACCTTCGGCCGCCGTTGGACGGTGGGGATCCACTCCGGCATCTGATCGGAACTCTTACCGCTGCCGACTGTCAGGTTGAACCGGTCGCGCGGGCGTTGCGCACGCTGCGCGAGATCGATGATCGCCGCTGTTCGAGCGATCTGATGCCGTTCGGGCTCGGTACCGCTGGGCTGACGGAGACCATCAAGATCGCTCGCGACCTATACGAATATGAAACCCCGCTGCACATCGATACCGCACTGGATATCGAAGCCAAGCTCCCGAACGAGGTTCGCGTCGAGATCGAGCGGGCGGCCGAGCTGATGTGGCGGATGTCAGCGAACAAGCTAGGCCTGAGAGCATTGCGGGAGTACCACAAGAAATTCCTGGAACGTTACGGTACCGATCGGCTGGTCGGCATCCATGAGCTACTCGATCCCGCGCGTGGACTGGGCGCACCGGCCGGATACAGCTGGCCGATCAGCGACGAAGCGACGCTGGATTTGTCGATCGCCCGCGATACTTCTCGAATCCTGTTGATGCACAGGCTGATAGGGATCGCGCTGCGGGACGGTGTCCGGGAAGTAGAGTTGACCGACGTGATGCTCGGTGAGCTGATCACCGACGATTCGGAGGCGACCGATGTGCCGAATTCGTGCGAGATTGCCTTTCATGTCCTTGCACCGTCGCTGGATTCCCTGTCTGCGGGAGATTTCCGGGTCGTGCTGGCCCCGAGCCCGGGATCCCACCAGGCAGGTGCGACGCTGGCGCGCTTCGCTGACCTGCTGTCGCCGGACGTCCAGGAGGTTATCTCGGCGGAGGCCGCGGCGACTCCTCTGCACGTCACCGACGCATTCCGGGTCGACTTGTCCTTCATGCCGCGATCGGGCAAGGCCGCGAACCTGACGCACACCGCCGTGCATAGCGGCAAGCGGATCAGCGTCGGCTTGCCCGAAGCCGCTGACATCGAGGAGATTGCGCTCGCCGACGTCGCTGTAGGCGCGACGACCGAGCGAATGTGCGCGATACACCTGCCGACTGGCCGCGAAATCGTTCCGGCGCTCAACAACATGATCAGCCCGATGACGCAGGCGCCCAACATTTCTCGACTGCTGTGGGAGATTGGACTGGAGGGCCAACGACTGTGGGAACCGTGGTCTTGGGCGGGGCTCGCGGACATGCCATTTGTGCCACGCATCCGTTACGGCCGTTTCGTGCTTGCGCCCGCGGTCTGGCGTATGGATGTGCTGATCGGCTTGCCCGAGAGAGATTTTGTCGCCGCGGTCGGTGCGTGGCGTCGCGAGTGGCGTGTACCTAATCGAATCCTTGTCGTACAGAGGGATCAGCGGTTGCTGTTCGACCTGACCGATCCGGCACACCTCGAATTGTTGTGGGACGAGCTGCGCAAGGATCCTGCGATCGTTGCGCACGAGGTACCAGGCGAAGACACTTGCTACGACGGCATCAACGGACACGCGATGGAGGTGGTCGTACCGATGTCGCGCCGCGATACCCGTCCGCTGCGGTCCGCACACGGCGGCTATGCCGAAACGAGTCGGGCACCCGCCGGACTCGGTAGCGACTGGCTCTTCCTCGAGCTGTACCTGCCTTACTCGTGCCAGAGCGATTTTATTCGCAGCGAACTACCTGCGTTGGTCGAGAAGGCGCGCGAACACGGTTGCGATTGTTGGTTCTTCATCCGCTATACCGGTCCAGACGGAGCACATTTGCGCGTTCGGTTCCACGGAGCCGCCCAGGACCTGTGGGGTGCCGGCGCGCGGGCACTCGGTGAGAGACTCGACAGCTGGCAGCAGGCAGGGTTGATCAGGACTCATCGGATCGGTCAGTACGACGCCGAAGTCGAACGTTACGGTGGCGACGCCGGGATGGCGGCGGCCGAGCGGGTCTTCGAGGCGGACAGTCACGCCGCGATCCGATTCTTGAATCTGATCGAGGACCGGTCTTGCGCCTATTCTCTTGATACCTTCGCAGCGGTTTCCGTTGCGGCCCTTGCGTATGCCTTCGGCCCTCCGGATTCCGACACTGGCGGCGATAACCGGTGGGGCGACGACGCGGCCATGGCGTGGCTTTCGATGACGGGATCCCGCGACGATCTGCCGGACGCGTACCGGGTGGATGCGCAGCGATGGCGCAGCAGAATCGATCCCTACGACGGGTGGAGCGTGCTACGCGCCGACCAACACGGCGCGGCGGCCATCGAGGCACTGCGTTCCCGCGATACGGCTGTTCGTGAGTTGCGGTCGGCCTTGGCTGGCTCCCGTACCAGACACCGACGGTTGATCGGCAGCCTCATGCACATGACCTGCAATCGGCTGTTCGGCGGCGACTCCGACCGGGAGCGGGCAGTCGTCGCTATCGCCCGCGGCGCTGTACAGGACAACTTCAACAAGAGAAAGCACGCACGATGAGCACTGTTACGCAGCACCAACAGGTTTCGGTGGTCGACCGTGCGGCGGAGATCGTACTTCTTGTTGCCGAGCGGCTCGCCGACCCCGCCGTTGTCGCGGATACCGCGGGTCGCCCGGACAACCGTGACCCCATCTACGGCGCGATGATGTGGGGGCCGATGACGTTGTCCAACGGTCTGCCGGGCACTGCGATGTTCTATGCCGAGCTAGCGAGAAGAGCGCCGGCATGGTCGCCCACCACACATCGGCACGTGCAAGCAGCTGGCTCGGCGATGACGAGCCAGCCGAGCCGTGGACTACACGCAGGGCCTGCCTCGCTGCTAGCCGCCACACAGACCTGTGGCGATCACTATCCCGGTCTGCGACGTCGTCTGGCCGCCTGGGTGGCAGAGGACCAGCTGACCCGCTTAGACCGGTTGTCTGTACAGCACGGAGAGGGCGTTTGCTGGGAGTCCTATGACATCATCAACGGTCTGGCGGGTACGGCACGGCTATTGCTTGATTCGGTTGATGACCCAGTAGAGAACGACGCTCGGGTTGAACAGGCACTGCTGGCGACGCTGCGGCATCTGGTGGCGGTGAGCGAGCCGATCACTGTCGACGGTCACACCGTGCCGGGTTGGTGGGTCCCCGCGCATCTGCAGTCTGTCGAGCAGGATCGCGTCGAATACCCTCGCGGGGACTTCAATCTCGGTTTAGCGCACGGGATTCCCGGCCCGGCATTGGTTCTTTCGCTGGCGCTGCGCCGCGGGTACGAGGTGACCGGACAACGCGAGGCACTGGTGCGCATAGTCGAGTGGCTTGTTCGCTGGATTCGTACTGACGATCAAGGCACGTACTGGCCCTGTCGCGTCGGTTTCGACGACGAGATCGCAATGGCGCCACCGGAGTCGATATTCACCAGGACCGCATGGTGTTACGGGGCGCCTGGCGTCGCGGCCGTCGTGCATCACGCCGGCTGCACGCTCAATATTCCGGAATGGCGTGCACATGCGGTCCGTGCGCTGCACGACGCCCTGGCGCGGGATGAATCCAAATGGACGCTCGCAGGGCCGACCGTATGCCACGGCTACGCCGGCCTGCTTCAGGTGATCCATCGCATAGGCACCGCCGAGCAGGACGAGGTGCTGCTCGATGCTCGGACGCGGCTTACCGAGGCGATCCTCGCGATGGTAGATCCGAACGCACCCTTCGTCTTTCGTCATCCGATGCGATACTCCCGTGCGGACCCAGGTCCCTCGAAGTTCAAGATGCTCGATGTCGCGGGAATCCTCGAAGGATCCGCCGGTGTCGCGTGTGCGCTGATGTCGGTGATTCCCGCCGGGCTGCTCGGCCCCGAACCCGACGCGTCGGCACCGTCACGATCTTGGGACCGTACGCTCGCATTGAGCTGAGGGAGGATTCATGTCTCACAAGGCTTTTGAACTCGCCGAGATCGTCGTACGCTACGGCAGCACGTTGGCTGTCGACTCGGTGTCACTGAGCTCGGCCCCTGGCCGTTTGACAGCGCTACTCGGGCCGAATGGTGCAGGTAAATCGAGTCTACTCAGCGTGTTGTCGACCGCGTCAAAGCCCGAATCGGGCACCGTGCACATCTTCGGCAACGATGTTCGGACCGCACCGACGCTCGCCCGCGCCCAGCTCGGCCTCGTATTCCAGGAACGGACGCTGGACAAAGAGCTAACTGTCGAGCAGAACCTGTGGTTTCACGCACGACTTTTCGGCATGCGTCGTGCTGACGCGGCCGAGCAGATCGATCGTCTACTCGCGATGCTCGAGCTGACCGAATACCGACGGACGGCGGTAGAGCGACTGTCGGGTGGCACCGCGAGGCGCGTGGAAGTTGTGCGCGCCCTACTGCATCGTCCGGGACTTTTGATTCTGGACGAGCCGACGACGGGCCTCGATCCACATTCGCGTCGCGTCGTTTGGCGTGATCTGTTGCGCATGCGCGATGAACTCGGCGTCACCACTTTCTACTCCACGCACTACATGGACGAAGCCGAATTCGCGGACGAAATTGTGATCATGGCCAACGGCAGAATCGGTCGATCAGGCTCGCCGGTCGATCTCAAGGACGAGCTCCACGCCGCCTGCGTGCGGCTGCGGACTTCCGACGACACTGCGGCCGCTGAGCACTTACTCACCCAAGGGTTCGACGTGGTCAGGGGGTTCGAGGAGCTCGAAATCCGCTGCGCCGAACCGGATCGGCGAGTCGCCGACATCGTTCGTGCTGTCGGTGTGCCCGTACTGAGCATTACCGTGCACCAACCGTCGATGGACGATGTCTACATCGCGGCGACCACTCTCATTGCGGAGGAAAGATCGTGACGATGCTGGACAGACTCGCGGGCGAGCCCGGCAGTGCGGCGCCCACGCAGGAGCGCCTGGTTGTCGGCGCCGTCCGAGCGGTCGGCGTGGTCGCTGGCAGGGATCTGCGGCGTCAGATCCGCAGGCCAGGCATGCTGATCAGCAATGCAGCGCAGCTGTTGTTCTTCATCGTGATCTATGCGGTCGGTTTCGATTCGATGGTCGGTACCGTCGGCTCAGTTCCATTCAGCGCTTACATTTTGCCCGGGATCATCGCCATACCGGTGGCGACAGTCGGTGTTGCCACCGGGCTGTCCTACGCCTGGGACCGCGAGTTCGGGGTGCTGCGAGAGATGGCCGTCGCTCCGGTGCCTCGAATGTGCCTGCCCGCGGGGAAGGTGGTCGGTACCGGCGTCATCGTCGGTGCCCAGAGTTCGGTGCTGTTGTTGTGTGCACCGGTATTCGGATTGTCACCTTCGCTCGGGCAGATTGCCGGCGCCACCGTGGCCTATCTGTTCGGGTCTGTGGTCTTCAGCCTGCTCGGGCTGTTTCTTGCCACCATGCTCCGGCAGATGCAGACACTGCAGGCGAGCGTTCAGCTGACGATGCTGCCCATGCTGTTCCTTTCCGGATCGGTTTTCCAGCCGGAGAACGTCCCTGCGTGGCTGGCGGTGCTGATCCGGATCAATCCGATGACCTATCTGGTGGATCTGGGGAGGCAGGTATTGATGGGTGGCGATCACGGGCTGGTCCCGCTCGGCGTCGACGTGTTGGTGCTATTGGTGCTCGCGGGCTTCTTCACCGTGGGTATCCGGTTGAAGGTCGGACGGTAGGCGCCGGTGCACGGTCTTCACCCCGGCGAGGAGTTACGTGGACAGATCGGCGGCTTTCCGAAGTGGCCGCAAGGCCCACGGATCGACGCCGATCTTGACGCGCCTGTTCTGGGCGCTGCGATTGAATGGCTCACGGCCAACCTTCGGTGGTTCGATCGCGAGCAATGGGATCGGTTCCTGCCGGCCAGGCAGTTTCCGGAGGGTACCGTGCTGGAATTGCTGGTGCTGTGCCGGATTCTGCGCCGCGGACGATTTCGCGACCATCCACTTATCAGCGGTGCAATTGAACTGGCGCTCACGCTGGTCGCCTCGGAGCCGTTCCGTGCCGACATAGGCCGAGGTGACGAAAAGTTCCCCTACCGAACATATTTGGTGGCGCTGTTGGCCGACCTCGGCTATCCGGTGCCGAGCGCTGCCGACCGGGTACACACAGTTCTCGCGACCGGATGTGGCGCCTGGATGGGTGGGTGGCACACGCCGCTCGCCCGATTGGAACTCCAGTACGCACTTGAACTCGGCGGGTTCGTCAGCGCCCTGCCGCCGGTCAACGCCCTGGTCGGTCAGACAATCGTCGGTGCCGCGCCGGACCCGCTCTACGTGCGCGACGACGAGGTATACGCGCTCACCCATGTTGTCTTCTACGCAACGGATTTCGCCGCTCGGCCGATGTCGGACGAGCCGGGTTTGGTCGACACGGTACGGACGCTATTAGGGATGTATCTCGCCCTCGGCAATATGGACCTCGCGGGTGAATTACTGCTGTGCACGCTGACGATACGTTCGGATGATTGCGCCATCACGACGCACGGGTGGCGTGCGCTAGCACGGCATCGACGGGCAGATGGATCCGTTCCCGGCCCACTGTACGACCCGGCTCGTTGGTCGACATTGCACGGTGAGCTTGCCGAGGCGTATGCGTTCGGCACCTGCCACCACACCACGATGGTCGCGGCAATGGCTGCGGCGGAACGAGAACACCACCATGCTCGCTGAATTCACCGATTCGGGCAGGACGCTCGTGCACCAGTCGCTGGCCGCCGCCCTTGCCTGGCTCGCCTCGGCCGCGCCGTCGGTCGCCACCACAACCCGCAGCAGGGAATCCGAATCGGCGAAACTGCAGTCGCCGGTACTCGAGCCAATGAGCATTCTGGCTGCCGATCCGTTGCTGTGGCGCAGATTGAGCACTGTCGAGGCCGGCCAAGCCACGTCAGAATGGGGCGGCGTGCTCGATTCATTGCTCGTACTGGCGGTCCGCCGCTACGATCTCGACGCGCTGGCCACCCTGCTGCAAGCAAGTGCAGAACTGGGGTTGTCGGCGCGTCCGATACATGTTCGTGCAGTAGGGTTCCTCGTCGCACAGCAGCAGACCGATGGCGGGTTCGGTTTCGCCGGCAGAAGCGAGGAAAGATCCGAGGTCGAAGTCCGGATCTACCTCACCCGCAATTGTGCTGCGGCGCTTCAGCGTATCTGCGAGCCGGAGGATTCGAGGATGCGGAAGAACCCCTCCTCCAGATCGCCGTCACCTGCGATGCCCTGAAGATCGCCCTCGTAGCGGGTCTTGCCCGCCACCAGCACCGCTACCCGGTCGCATACCTGGGCGATTTCCGAGAGTTGGTGGCTGGAGATGAAAACCGTGGTTCCGTTGGCAGCGAGAGATCGGATGATGCCGCGCATCTCGCGAATACCGACCGGGTCGAGACCATTCGTGGGTTCGTCGAGCAGAATCAGCTTCGGCCGCGCCAGCAATGCGATGGCGATGCCGAGGCGCCATCGCATTCCGAGAGAGAAGGCCTGCACCTTGCGCTCTCGCACATCGGTCAGCTGCACCAGAGCCAAAGCGTCATCGATCCATGCTCCGGGAACCCCGCGCAGCTTCGCGTGAATGCGCAAGTGCGTCAACGCATCCAGCTTGGGCCACAGACCGGGCGTCTCGATCAACGCGCCGACATCGACGAGCAGTGCCCGATCGTAGTCCTGCCCGAACAGGCGGATCCCGCCACTTGTCGGCCGTTGCAGGCCGAGGACCGTCTTCATAACGGTGGTCTTCCCGGCGCCGTTCGGCCCGAGCAGCCCGTAGACCTCGCCGGCACGAACCGACAGATCGACTCCATCGAGGGCACGGTGGGTCTTGTAATGCTTGTGCAGCCGTGACACTTCCAGTGCGAACATGCTCATATCTCCTTGCGCTTCATATGAATCGAACCCAGCACGAGGGCCAGCACGGCCAACCCCAACGACAGCGCAATGGCGGGCACAATGACGCCGTGATCGCGGATCGGGCTGTCCGTCGGTAACGGGACACCGTTCGGTCCGATCCCGGCGAGTGGGAGAATGACACGCATCGGCCAGGCGAACGGCACCGCCAGCCACCAGGTCTTGTCCGCGATTAGCATCCCGCTCATCATGCCGACCACGCCGATCGCAATCGTCGGCCCGAGGCCCCAAATAGCCGAGACGACGAGAGCCACAGCGGCGCAGCCCAATCCGGCCAGCCATGGTAAGAAGCTGGCGCCGAGGATCGTGGCGACACTGGCACCGAGCCGACCGTTGAGCAGCGCGCCGAAACACAGCAACGCGGCCAGCAGCACAGTCGACACTGCGGACAGAGTGGCCAGCGCCAGATACTTTCCGAGTAGATATCTCGGACGAGGAACGGCGTAGGACAACAGCAGCCGCCAGGCATCGTGATCGGCTCGCACCGACAGCGCGGCCAGCAGTGCCGCCGTCATCGGAATCAACGCACCCCATCCCTCGAGAACGACGTCACGGAAGACAGTCCAGGTCTGCCCGGACTTCCCCTCAGGGGAGGCCAGCGACATCGGATACAGCGGAACGGTGAGAACGGCGGGTACCAGGACGACGAACCAGCCGATGAACCCACGCCGCATCCTGGCCAGCTCGGTTGCGGTGACGTCCCATAGGGTCGGCTGGTCACGCCGGGTTCGGGTGCCAGCTCCCCGGTGCGTTGCAGTGGTGGCCATGGTTCTCCTCGATTCGGTCGGTCTGTTCAGGTACGTAGCGGCCGAAGGCGTTGCGGTTCACCGCGTCCGCCAGCCTCAATTGTTCGCCGCGTTGGCGCTGGCGCTGGCGATCGCTTTCAGCACAGCACTCAACTGCACGCTTGCATCGAGCAGTTCGATGCCGATCAGCTCTCCGTCCTCCCCGAAGCCAAAGACGGAACACGAACCTTCACAGTTCGAGCCGCTGTTCCTCCGGGAGGAACAGCCGGTCGTCCGCTGTGACGCCGAACGTCGAGCAGAACTCAGCGATGTTCCGCACAACCTGATTAGTGCGGAACTCGCTGGGTGCGTGCGTGTTGCCGGCGAGTGCGGCCTCGGCGAACTGCGGTGTCTGTTGCATCCGCCAGCAGCGTGCCCACGACAGAAATAGGGTACGGAGGTCCGCAACTTCTCCTCGCCGCTGCGCGGCGCCGCGGTATGCGGCGATCGCAATCCGCAGGCCGCTCAGATCCGCCATGTTCTCGCTGACCGTGAGCCGACCATCGACGTGGCGTGGGGCATCGAAGCCATCAGGGACCAGCACTTCGTATTGGTCGATCAGTTGCCTGATCTTCGTCTCGAAGGGCGCCCGATCATCGGGTGTCCACCAGTCGTGTAGATTGCCGTCTCCATCGTACTTGGAACCCTGGTCGTCGACCGCATGGCCGATCTCGTGACCGATGATTGCACCGATCGCGCCGTAATTCGTTGCCAGGTCGGCATCTGTGTCGAAGTACGGTGGCTGCAGGAAGGCTGCGGGAAAGACGACTTCGTTCGAGGTCGGGGTGTAGAAGGCGTTGACGGTTTGCGGTGACGTTGTCCATTCGCTTGTCGTGACCGCCGTACTGAGCCGGTCGAGTTCGTGCTGTGCGGTGAAATCTCGTATTGCTCGGAGTGATTCGATCAGCGCCGGTACAGCGATCGCTCGGACATGTGGTTCTGGCGGGCGATCTCGGCGACTGTCATCGGCGAGCGCAACATATTCAAGAGACACCTTGATCGCGCTATCGATGGAAGGACCCGCCTCAGCCACCGGTCTGACCACGGCGCTGGTCGGGCGTGTCCTCGATGAAGCACTGGCCCTACAGGAGGGGGTGACACAGCAGTCGCTCGACCTGTACCGGTTCGAGATCGAGGTCTCGGCCGACTGCCGCGCCAGCAAGGACGCCATCAAGATCAAGTCGGCGCTGGGTGGCCTGCGGGTGTGGGAAGCGACAACCTCGCGGCTCGACGCTCACCTCAAACGGATCCTGCTGAACGGGCATCGATCTAAAGCTCGCCGCCAGCGGGTGATCCTGTCGGAGATGATGGGCATGGCTGTTCGTCATGACGCCATCGACCAGAACCCTGTGCGAGAAGTTGCGCGGCTTCCGCGTAAGACCGAGAAGCCGCGAGCAGCTGACCTGGAGACGCTGGCCGCGCTGCGTGCGCAGTTGAGGAAGTGGCTGGCGGGGGAGGACGGCGACGGCACCCGGGGATACCACGGCCCGCGGCGGAACCAGCGTGTGCTGGATGTGGCCGACGTCGAGCTCGGTACGGGTCCGGGTCCCGGTGAGGCACTGGCGCTCAGGTGGTGCGATGTGGAATTGGATGCCACCCCGCCGCGACTCATATTCTCCGGCACGACCGGCGGGCCGCGCAACAGCAGTTGGGTCACTCAGACGACACCACAACCAAGCGGCACTATATCGATGAGCCGAACGTCGCTCCTGATTTCACGGCCGCGCTCAACAAACTCGCTAGCTGAAAGCGTGTCGTTTCCGTGTCGCTCACGGCACGAACCGGGCAATTCCGGTGGTGAAGATTCCCTGCTTTCGCAGGTAGAAGGTGCGCCATCAGGGACTCGAACCCCGAACCCGCTGATTAAGAGTCAGCTGCTCTGCCAATTGAGCTAATGGCGCTTGCTCCGTGTTCCGGTGCGGGACAAACCTTAACAGGCCGAGGCGGCAGTTGTGAAATCGCCTCCTGACCGGGGCTGATGAGCGGGTCGGGCGGGGTGTTAACGCCGAACCCGGCAGTTCGGATCTATCCCGTGTAACACGTCTGTGTCGACGCGGCATTCGCGTTGGTGCGAGGACCTCGCGCTGGCAGAATGACCGAACGTGGTTTCGATCACGCCGCGGGCACGGCGCGTTGAGCTGTAAGCGGTTGGGATCCGAAGCCATCGGTGTGCTTCTGGTGCGCCGGGACTTGAAACGGGGTTGAGATGAGCGTTGGTCGAGGTCGGCGTCGGTGGGTCCGACATATCGCCGGACCTGTTGTTGTATTCGCGGTGGCCGCGCTGGCCTTGTCGGGGTGCTCGTCGTCGAAAGCGCCGGATACGTCGTCGGTCGTCATCGACCGTAACCCGCTGTTGGAGCTGATCAAGCCGAAGTTGTTGTCCCCGATCAAGGATGGCGCGATGGGGGTCTCGCCGGGCCTGCCGTTGATGTTCCGGGTCGAGGACGGCAAGTTCACGAACGTCACGCTGGTGAACGCGCAGAACCAGCCGGTGGGCGGCAGGCTGGCCGCCGACGGACAGTCGTGGGAGAACACCGAGGTGCTCGGGTACGGCAAGGCGTATCGGCTGCAGGCGGAGGCGATCGGCCTCGGCGGTGCGAGCTCCGCGACCGTGAACTTCACCACCAGCTCGCCGAAGGGCCAGACCCATCCCTACCTGTTGCCCGGCGAGGGCGAGGTGGTCGGTGTCGGCCAGCCGGTCGCGATCTCGTTCGACGAGACCATTCCCGACCGCCAAGCCGCCCAGGATGCGATCAAGATCACTACGGAGCCTGCCGTCGAAGGCGCGTTCTACTGGGTGAACAACCGTGAGGTGCGCTGGCGCCCGGAGCACTTCTGGGCGCCCGGGACGAAGGTCACCATCAACGTGAACGTGTATGGCCGTGATCTCGGCAACGGACTGTTCGGTCAGGACAATCTGCAGTCGTTCTTCACCGTCGGCGACGCCATGGTCTTCACCGCCGACGACAACACCAAAGAGGTGGTCGTCGAGCAGAACGGTCAGGTGGTGCGGACCATGCCCACCTCGATGGGCAAGGACAGCACGCCCACCGACAATGGCGTCTACATCGTCAGCGACCGGTTCGACAAGATCATCATGGACTCCTCGACCTACGGCGTGCCGGTGAACTCGCCGGCCGGATACAAGACGCCGGTCGACTACGCCACCCGAATCTCTTACAGCGGCATCTTCTTTCACTCCGCGCCGTGGTCGGTCGGGCAGCAGGGATACAGCAACACCAGTCACGGTTGCCTGAACCTGAGCCCCGCGAACGCACTGTGGGTCTATCAGAACGCCAAGCGCGGTGACATCACCATCGTCAAGAACACCGTCGGCGGAACCCTTTCCGGCGTAGACGGTTTGGGCGACTGGAACATCCCGTGGCCGCAGTGGAAGGCGGGTAACGCCGACCCGCGTTGAGCGACAACGGAAACGGGCCACCAGTGCGAAACTGGTGGCCCGTTCGTCGTCTTCGCTCAGGGGAGCATGTTGCAGCCCAGATGCGCGTCGCCGATGATGGCCATCGCGCTACCGGTAGCGACACACGCCAGCTTGCCGCTGGACCCACTGCCCGCCGACCCGGTGCCGACGAGCCCGCCCGCCGACCCGCTCGAGGCCGAACCGGAGTCCGGCATCCCCGGCAGCCCGATACCCGCGGTCGCGGTCCCGGTAGCTGCGGTGAAAAGGCTGGCGCCGAAGAAAGCTGCGATAACCGCGGAACGCATCACGACCTGTTGTCTCTCTGGTCAAACCGAGGTGGTGTCCCAGCGACACCGCCCACGCGCCGGAGTCTACGGACGGGTCAGCCGATCCGTCCCGCAATCGGAAGAAGCGTGTTTCACATTGTGACCTGGCGTCGAACGGGCAAATGAAAAGGCCCAGGTTGGGGATTTCTCCACAACCTGGGCCTCTCAGGGTGACCGACGGGACTCGAACCCGCGACAGCCAGGATCACAACCTGGTGCTCTACCAACTGAACTACGGTCACCATCACCGGCTTGAACACCGGCGCCGTCGATATTAGCGTGTCACCCCGTCGAGTCCCTAATCGGTTTCCGACGCGGCGTTGACCTGGGCCGATTCGGCGGGTGTCGCGGCATTGCCGATCTCTGCGGCGACCGCGGCGATCTCGGTGGTGGACGGTCCGGGGGGCGCGACGAACGCGGTGCGGCGGTAGTACTCCAGCTCGCGGATGGATTCCTTGATGTCGGCCAGCGCGCGATGGGCCAGGCCCTTCTCCGGCTGGCCGAAGTAGATGCGCGGGTACCAGCGGCGGCACAGCTCCTTGATCGAGCTCACGTCGATCATCCGGTAGTGCAGATGGGCGTCCACCGCGGGCATGTCGCGGGCGATGAAGCCGCGGTCGGTGGCGATCGAGTTACCGGCCAGCGGCACGGTGCCCGGGGTCGGCACGTACTGCTTGATGTAGTCGAGCACCTGCTGCTCGGCCTCGGCCATGGTGACGGTGGAGCGGCGCACCTCTTCGGTCAGCCCGGAGCGCGCGTGCATGTCGACGACCACCTGCGGCATCGCGGCCAGCGCCGCGTCGTCGGCGTGGATGACCACGTCGACGCCCTCACCCATGATGTTGAGATCGCTGTCGGTGACGAGCACCGCCACCTCGATCAGCTTGTCGCTGTCCAGGCGCAGGCCCGTCATTTCACAATCCATCCACACCACGTATTTATCCGACACGGCAGCAACACTAGCTCTGTTGTTTTTGCGGTGCCTGCGACACCGCGTGTTTGCGGCCCTCTTACTGGGTCGCAAGCCCACACCGGGCGCTGACGGGGATACAGTTTCTGCAGATCGGCACAGGCGTTTTCGGTACGACAGCAAACACTGCGTTAGCAGTTCGAGTCAGACCAGACGGAGGACGTGCGATGACTAGCCCCCAGGAGAAAGCGGCCGCGGCGCGTAAGGCCGCGGAGGCGGCGGCAAAGGTCGCGGCGGAGGCGGCGGCTGCCGCTGAAGCTGCGGAACGCGAGCTTGCCGAGCAAGAGGGCGAGAGCGGGGCGAAGGCGAAAGCGAAGGCCGAGAGCGCGGCGGCCAAGGCCGACCAGACCGCCGCTGCGGCCGCCGAAGCCGCGAGCAAGGCCGACCAGAAGACGGCCGACGCCGACGCGGCGGACCAGCCGAGCGGGGGGTCGGCCGCCGCGCGGGAGATCGCCGCCGGGTACGCGTTCGACGGGGTGGCACTGGAGCTGGGCACCGTTGTGGTCGACGGCGAGGTGGATCCCGCTGCGCGCGTGCGCATTCCGATGCGCACCATGAACCGGCACGGCCTGGTGGCAGGCGCGACCGGCACCGGCAAGACGAAGACGCTGCAGGGCATCGCCGAACAGCTTTCGGCCGCAGGCGTTCCCGTGGTGCTCGCCGACATCAAGGGCGACCTGTCGGGTCTGTCGCAGCCGGGCGCGGAGAACGACAAGCTGAGTGCGCGGGCCGCCGAAACCGGCGCGGAGAACTGGAAGCCGACCGGCTTCCCGACCGAATTCGTCTCGCTCGGCACCAACGGCATCGGCGTCCCGATCCGCGCCACCATCACCTCGTTCGGCCCGGTGCTGCTCAGTAAGGTGCTCGGCCTCAACGAGACTCAGGAATCCACGCTCGGCCTGATCTTCCACTGGGCGGACAAGAACGGCCTCGCGCTGCTCGACCTCAAGGACCTGCGCGCGGTGATCACGCACCTCACCAGCGCCGAGGGCAAGGAGGACCTGAAGGGCATCGGCGGCGTCTCCGCGGCCACCGCGGGTGTCATCCTGCGGTCGCTGGTGAACCTGGAGGCCGACGGCGGCGACACGTTCTTCGGTGAGCCGGAACTGGATCCGAGCGATCTGGTGCGCGTCGCGGGCGGCCAGGGCGTCATCACGCTGTTCGAGCTCGGCGCGCAGGCGGCCCGCCCGGTGATGTTCTCCACCTTCCTGATGTGGGTGCTCGCCGACCTGTTCCAGACGCTGCCCGAGGTGGGTGACGTGGACAAGCCCAAGCTGGTTTTCATCTTCGACGAGGCGCACCTGTTGTTCGCGGATGCGTCGAAGGCGTTCCTGGATCAGGTGGAGCAGACCGTCAAGCTGATCCGCTCCAAGGGTGTCGGCGTGTTCTTCTGCACCCAGCTGCCCACCGACATCCCGAATCAGGTGCTGTCCCAACTGGGTGCGCGCATCCAGCACGCGCTGCGCGCCTTCACCCCGGACGATCAGAAGGCGTTGTCCAAGACGGTGCGCACCTATCCCAAGACCAGCACCTATGACCTGGAGAAGGCGCTCACTTCGCTCGGCACCGGTGAGGCTGTCGTGACAGTACTTTCGGAGAAAGGCGCGCCGACTCCGGTGGCGTGGACCAGGATTCAGCCGCCGCGCTCACTGATGGACACCATCGGCGACGACGCGATCAAGTCGCGCGCACTGTCCAGTTCACTGCACAGCAAGTACGGCCAGACCATCGATCGCGAATCGGCCTACGAGATCCTGGCCGCGAAAGTCGCTGCGGCAGACCAGAGCCCGCAGTCCGCCCCGGCTCCGGGTCGCTCGCCGAAGGAAGAGGACTCCACCGCCGAGCGCATCATGAAGAACCCTGCCGTCAAGAGCTTCCTGCGCTCCGCGGCGACCGCCGCGGGCCGTGAGATCAGCCGCAGCATTTTCGGCACGCGGAAGCGCTGACAGCCGCACGTTTCTCGATTTCCCGCACCTGGAATCGCATGCAATTCGAGGTGCGGGAAATCAGCAGGCGTGCGGCGGTGGTCAGCTCGCGTCGCGGTCGAGCAGGTCCGGCTCGCGGCGCACGAGTTGCGCGTAGTGGCCCTCGCGCACCGCGATGACGCGGGTGCGCGGGGACCCGTGCTGATAGGCGCCGGTGCACGGCACGGCGAGCAGTTCGCCCATCCGCAGGTCGGCGGGCAGCCGGGCGTCGGTGGCGAGGATGACATCCCCCGCGCGGCCCGCGACGGTCGCGGTCACCAGTGGGCCGCTCGCCCGCCGGTTCGCCACCACCATGCCCGCGAAATCGCCTGTCCTGGTGCGGGTCTCGCTGTCGATGACGACGGAGACGTGCCCGCCGTCGCTGTACTTGACCGACAGCACCCGATACAGGGTGACCCCGGCCCGCGCCACGATCCCACGCCCCGGTTCGAGCGCGACGTTCGGTCGCGGGAAGTGCTGCCGCGCACACGCCGCGTCGAGGGCGTCCTCGATGATGGCGGACAGCTCGGTGAGATTCATTTCGGCGTCGCCGTTGCGGTAGGCGATCGCGTGCCCGCCGCCGAGATCGAGATCGGTCAGGATGCGGTCGTGGTCGTGCCGGACCAGCGCCATCTCCGCGACCATCCGGCGGATCGCCTCGCCGTAGTGATCGGGGTTGTAGATCTGCGAGCCGAGGTGGCAGTGGAAGCCGATCAGATCGAGCATCGGCGTGCCGAGCACCTGCGCTACGGCCGTGGCGGTGGCGTCGCCGAGCGGGAAGCCCGCCGGGTTGTCCTGCGCCGAGTCCCGTTCGATGCCGGGCGAAACCCGCAACAGCACCCGCTGCGGCCGGTCGGCGACGGCGGCGAGCAGGTCGAGCTCGGTGCGCGAGCCGACCACGATCCGGCCGACCCGCCGGGCGACCGCGATCTCCAGCGTCTCCCGGGATACGCCGTTGGCGTGCAGGATGATTCGCCGCGGATCGACGCCCGCGTCGAACGCGGCGACCAGCTCGCCGGGCGAGCACACGACCACCGAGAGCCCCTCGTTGGTGATCCAGTCGGCCACCGCGCCGATCAACAAGGCCGTTGCGGCGTAGGCGATCTCGGCCTCGGGGAAGGTCTTGCGATACGCGCGGCAGCGCTGTCGCACCTCCCGCTCGTCGAGCACCCGCGCGGCGGTGCCATAGGTTTCGGCGATGTCGGTCAGCGCGACGCCACCGACGACGATCCGACCCTCGGCGTCATAGCGCGCATCGGAGGGCCATACCGCGGAATCCAGGTGCGCGGCCGTGCCCGACCGCGTCGGCGCGAAGAAGTCCACAAGCGTCACGGGTGCTCTCCTGATCCGCTCCCCGCTTTCTCCATCTGCGGGGCCTACCAAGAACTACGCCCCGGAACCGGGCGCGGAAAGGGCGCTTAGCGCAACATTGACCACCCCCGACCTGATCTTGACGAATCGCTGACACGCCGGCCGCGCGGCGGGCATGCCGCGCGGTCCGGGGTGGGTCGGTCAGCTCAGCAGCCGATGTCGCGGCACATCAGGTCCGCGACGGTCTCCCGGCGCACCAGCTCCCGGCACTGCCCGTGGTACACCGCGACGATCGGCGGCCGGCCGACGCTGTTGTAGGACGAGGCCAGGCTGTGGTGGTACGCGCCGGTGCACGGCATCGCGAGCACCTCGCCGGGCCGCAGGTCGACCGGCAGCTGCACGTCGGTGGCCAGGATGTCGCCGGACTCGCAGAAGCGGCCCGCCACGGTCGCGGTCATGCTCGTGCAGGTCGGGTGCCGGTTCGCCACGACGACGCTGTAGCGCGCGCCGTACAGCGCGACCCGCGGGTTGTCGCTCATGCCGCCGTCGACGGTGACATAGGTGTGGCCGCCCTCGATGTGCTTGACCGACAGCACCCGGTACAGCGTCACGCCCGCGTGCGCGACGATGGCGCGACCGGGCTCCAGCGAGATGTTCGGGCGCGGGAAGTGCTGGCGCGCGCAGGCCGCGTCGAGGGCGTCCTCGATGATGGCGGCGAGTTCGCCGAGGTTCATCTCGGCGTCGCCGGTGCGGTAGGCGACCGCGTGGCCGCCGCCGAGGTCGAGCTCGGTGAGCAGGTGTCCGTGGTCCTGGCGGACCCGCGCCATCTCGGCGATCACTCGGCGCACCGCCTCGCCGTAGTAGTCCGGGTCGCTGATCTGCGAGCCGAGGTGGCAGTGGAAGCCGATCAGGTTCAGCTTCGGCTGCCGCATGATCCGCGCGACCGCCTCCGCGGCGGTGTCGCCGCCGATCGGGAAGCCGAACTTCTGATCGGTGACGCCGGTGCGCACCGCGGGATGCCCGTGCACGTCGATGCCGGGGGACAGGCGAAGCAGCACATTCTGCGAGTCGGTGACCAACGCGGAGAGCAGCGTGATCTCGGCCAGCGAGTCGACCACGATCCGGCCGACCCCGGCCTTGATCGCGGCGGTCAGTTCGTCGAAGGATTTTCCGTTGCCGTGCATGATGATTCGGCGCGGGGCGACGCCGGCGGCCAGCGCGATGGCCAGTTCGCCGGACGAGCACACGTCCACCGACAGGCCCTCCTGGGAAACCCAGTTGGCGACCGCGCGGATCATCAACGCCTTACCCGCGTAGATGATCTCGGCCTCGGGGAAAGCCTTGCGGTAGGCCCGGCAGCGCTCCCTTACCTCGCGCTCGTCCAGGACATAGGTCGGAGTGCCGTACTGATCTGCGATGTCGGCCAGTGCTACCCCGCCGATCGTGATCCGGCCCGCGTCGTCGTAATGCGTGTCGCGCGGCCATACGGCCGAGTCGAGGCGTGAGGGCATCCCCGACTTCAGCGACGGGAAGATTTCCAGCAGCGTCACGGTGTCTCCTGTGTGCGCCCCCGCTATTCCGTATGCGGGGCCGCTGTCAGGACTACGCCGCTTTCCTCTTGGGCAAACGTCCAGCTTACGAGTGCTTGACGACCGGGGGCCCGATCTTGACGGATCCCTGACCCGGTCGTGACGGGGGTCTCCCTGCAGCGTGTCTCCCAATCTGTGAGATTGGCAGTCACCGTCGTTCTCCGACGTCCTCGGCTCACGCTAGTACAGCGCGAGCGTTGGTTTCCGCGTCATCCGGGCCGGTTTCACCCACACAGATGTGTGGGCCAGTGCCTTCCCGTCGGCGGACGTTGGTGACCGGGGCTCGTGCTTCGCGCTCCCGGACCTGGGATACATGATGTTGCTCGCCCCAGGCGGCGAGGTTGACCGCGGCATTACGGTCGCGGTCGAGTTCGTGTCCACATCCGCACCGGAAAACCCGGTCGGTGAGAGTCAGTGTGCTGTTGGGAGTGCCGCAGCGTGAACAGAGCTGACTAGACGGATACCAGCGATCAGCCACAACCACTGTCCCGCCGCGCCAGGTCTGCTTATAGATGACCATGCGTGCGAATTCAGCCCAGCCCGCGTCGCTGATCGCCCGCGCCAGACACCGGTTGCGCAGCATCCCTGCGACGTTCAAGTCTTCGAGAACAAGTCGGTCGTGGGTTTTGACCAACTCGGTGGAGACCTGATGTAGGAAATGCTGTCGGATATTACGGACACGTGCGTGATGACGGCCCAACCGAGCAGTCGCCGCACGTCTGTTGTTGGAGTCCTTCACCTTCCGCGACACCGACCTGGCGAGACGGCGCTGCTTACCAAGCCCGGCCACCAACGCTTTCGGCGGGTCAACGATCCGGTCGACCTCACGACCATCAACGGTCGCGGTGACCACGAACGCCGATAGCCCTCGGTCCACCCCGACCCAGCCACCGCGGTCGGCGGCTTTGTGGGTCCGATGACACATCTGCGGAGGCAACTCGGCCGCCTCCACATTGACCGTGACCCACCACCGCCCGGCCCGCTGACTGATCGTGGCGAACAAGATCTTCGCCCGACCCGAACCCAGCATCCGCCGTAACCGTCGTGTGTCGTCGTGCACTCTGACCAGCCCGATGCCGGGCAAGGTCACCGACCGCGCACAGTCGTTGTCGCCGACCCGGATTGAGACTCGTCTGCCCTGAGAACCCTTGTTACGCACCCGGAACGAGCGGCCTGTCGTGGCTTTCCGCTTGAATCGGGGAAACCCGACCCGACGCCCCTTACGGGTGCCGCGACGTGAGTCCGACCACGCTGCCAACGCACGCGCGCAATCGAGGGCTGCTTCCTCGAACACCTGCTGGCATACCCGACCCCGCCAGACGAGCCCGGTCACCGCGACGACGACTGTACCGGCCCCATTGACGGTAAAGACCCGTCCGGCGTCCTCGGTCTTCTTCCACCGATTGAAATGATTGATCAGATCGAACCCTGACCACGGCACCGACACCGCCGGATCAGCTTGACGGGCGGTCAACGCCAACTTGACCGCGCCCAAGCATTGATTGAATGCGAACCGTGCCGCCCCTGCATGCCGTGACAGCACCACCTGCTGCTCGACCGGCGGGTCCAAGCAGAACCGGAATGATGTGTGCCGCACCACACCCAGCAGCATCCCACCAGCCACCGACAACAACGAGACCCTACCGGCAGGCATTAAGAAACACGACCTAGCCGCCGAGCTTCTTGTAGAAGGCGCCCGCGATCGGCGCGGTGACCGCGCGCGGACCGTACTGGCCCGCCACGCTCATTCCCTTGCTGATCAGGCCCGGAACGATCCGCATCTTGTTGCGGGCCAGCGCGTCGATGGACACCTTCGCGGTGTACTCCGAGGACACCCACATGAAGTCGGGCACCAGCCGGTCCACGATCGACGCGTCGGCCGGATCCGGCACATCGGTGCGCACCGGGCCTGGAGCGAGCAGCGTGACATTGACGCCGGAGCCCTTGAGTTCACCGCGCAGCGACTCGGAGAAGGTATTGGCGAACGCCTTACTGGCCGCGTACGTGGCATTGTTCGGAATCGGCATGTTCCCCGCCGCCGACCCGCTGATCAAGATGCCGCCACCCCCACGAGCGATCATCCCCGGCAGCACCGCAAGCGTAAGATCATGCACCGCAACAGCATTCAGCTCCATCTGGGAGCGCTCATAACTCGGATCCAATTCGGCGACCGCCCCGAACGTGGCAATCCCCGCGTTGTTGCACAAAATCGCGATATCCCGCGCCGACAACTCCTCCACCAGCGCCCCCCGCTGCGCCCGATCGGCCAAATCCACCGCCCGCACCTCAGCCGCGATCCCATGCGCCAACGTCAACCGCTGCGCCAACTCGGTGAGCACCTCACCCCGCCGCGCCACCAGGATCAACGAATACCCGCGCGCGGCAAGTTCAGCGGCCAGCGCCATCCCGATGCCAGACGAGGCACCGGTAACAACCGCACGATTCTCAGAAGTAGGGGAGGGCAAGCTCACGCCAGGAGCCTATGCGATCCACCCCCGCCGCCCCCTAGTCGAGGTGGCTCTTGCCGAGCAGTTCACCGATGGCCGCGGGCAATGTCAGCTTCACCACGTATGCGAGGCGGTCGGCATCGTCGCTGAGCGCACGTCCGAGCCCGGCCATCTGCCAGAACGTCGCCCAGCCTGGCCGCGGTCCGTCGAAACGGGGCCCGCGCAGACTCACTTCGGCATTGAGCTCGGGGAGTCGCTCCGCGCCGGGGTGCCCTAGCATCGCGCTGCGGGCGGATCGGGCCGTCGCGGAGTTCGAAGAAGTGACCTGAAATTGCAACAGTGTTGTCGAATCAGGAAGAAGTCAAGCCTATCCGGATGGCGCTGTGACCAGACTGTCCGTCAATCGATCGACCGCCGAAGCGCAAAGGAAACGGTAACCTTGAGGTGTCTCCCGTTTGCCGGGCGACGATAGCTCACTGGGACCGAGAGGCACAATGGTTCCCCGACACTTACCGACAACCTGACGTATCAGCGCGCGGTGCGCCCACCGCGAATTGACACTATAACGACTCTTTGTTCTCGCATTGCCTGCAACGGCCGAGGTTTCACAAAAGGAAGCGACATCGATGATTGACACGGTGATTGAATACCTGTCTGCGTATCTCGGGGCGAAGGCGGCTGGTATCGCGAGCCGTGCCGGCAACGAAGCAGATGGCCTCGTCGATAGTAACCTGAGTAAGGTCTATGATTGGGTCAAGTCCAAGCTGCGTCACCTGCCCTTCGCGGACGCAGCGATGCGGAACCTTGAGGCTCACCCCGATGAACGTGCTGCTCAGGAAATGGTCGCAGGGTGCCTCGACCGTGTTCTGGCCGAAAATCCCGAGCTCGCTTCGGAGCTCGCTGAACTAGTCGAAAATATTCAACAATCCGATTATCAGAATAATGTCCAGTCGGTTGCGTCGAAAACTGGCCCCGCCATCGGCGGGGATGTTAACTTTCACACGGGTAGCGGGGCTGCCGCCGTTCAAATGGGCGACGTCGCAATAACTTCCCATCCTCAAGTCCACCCTTAGATGCCGGGACTGTAGCGGGAGCGGGTAGCGGTCCCGGCGACAATTACCGCTCGATCACTATCGCGGATCTCGTTAAAGCCGGTTCGACCGGCGATGTCAGTATCAGCATTAATTCGCCGAACGCATCGGTCTCTAGTATGGGCGACAGCGGCCCGGTCGCCAATATAAAGGGTAGGTACGGTCGAATCGCGCGTATGCTGCGGGCAAACCTGGATTATGAGAGTCGCGGAGACATAGAGCTGGATTCAGAAGTCGTCGACTTGACGGCCATCGTCGACGTTGATCCGATGTTGAGTCGACTCCGGCGTCGAACGAGAAGACTGGAACCGATACTTCGAACAATGCCGGTCTCGCGTGCCCTCAATTCCCGCAGCACGCTGTTGCTGGTTCAGGGTCCACCGGGATCAGGTAAGAGTATCGCGCTCCGTCAGCATGCTCGAAAGCTACTAAATGAATGCCTGTCGGCGTCCGATGAGCATGTCAAATTCACCCGACGTAGACCGCTGGCCATCTATGTGAACCTGCGGCGTTTCGATCCAAAAGTAATCAGCGCCGCTACTTTGGAGTCATATATCAAAGCGGAGGCAAATTCATATAATGCTGCAGAGCTTGCAGAATATCTAAGGAGTTCCGACTTTCAGGCCGACATCACAAACGGAAAGATTGTATTTGTGCTCGACGGATTCGACGAGATACCGGAAATTGTCGGTAGCACCACCATCGACTCTGTTGTCGATCCGTACGTCAGGGCCATCGAATCTTTCATCGGGGGATCTCAGTCTTCGTGCATCGTCGCATCCCGTGAGTACAAGGGACCGCGAGTGCCGGGTTGGCGGTCAGTCCAACTCATAGGTCTATCTCACTCGCAGCAGCTGGCTTACCTGCGAAGGCGTGGAGTATCGCCACAGTTGATCTCGGAACTCAAGCCGCTGCTCACAGATCAGCGGATGGATCTCGCGAAGGAGCTCCGCTTTCCATTGGCGCTCGCCCTTCTCTACCGGCATATGCATAAGTCGCCAGAGTTGCCGTCGCGCGTCGGAGTACTTTATGAGTCATACATCTCGGAAAGTATTTCCAGTACGCTGCGGGATGATGGCAGCGGCGAACAACTTCGTGAAACGCTCGAGCGCATGGCATTCAATCTGACTATGTCACGCGAGCCGGGCCTTGCTGTCGATCCTGCGACATTTGTCGCATCTGCGGCCGTGCATTCACACGACACGAGCCACCCCTTGGCGTGGCCGAATTTGCTATCCGCCGCCCTGCGCAGTCGCATGCTATTCGAGGTCAGGAATGCGACGGGTAACGAACTGCTCCGGTTCGGTCACCGCCGTGTCCAGGAGTATTTTGCGACACAGTATGTTTTGAAGCATCCCTCATCGGTTGATATACACGAACTGGCGACAAGTCCACAGTGGCGCGAGACGGCCGTGACGCTATTCCAGGTCGGGGAGGAGGATCAGGTCAACGCGCTAGATCGAGAAATTGCCTCCGGCTTGGCCGAGGAAGAAGAACGACTCACCTCGACATTCGGCGATTTCGAATGGACCGGCCATTCGGTTCACCTTCTCGAACTTGCCACGGCGGCGCTCGGCAGCGGTCGTATCGTTCCATCGAGAGAGTTGCAGACGAGTGTTGACCGTCTGACACGTACGGCATGGCAGTGCGGAACTCTTGGCGATAAGAAATTCGCCCTGGATTGTCTTCCTGTCGAATCTGAAAACATGCAGCTCGACGATATCGAATCGGCATTCTCGGGAAACAGTGGCTGGCTTCGGTCGGCGGCGTTGAGGGAGTGCGGCTCAATTCGGCCGCTTCCGGGCGAGCTGGAAAGTCTGATTCGACGTCTCATTGTTACGCTACTACTACACGGGCGTGGGCGACGCGATGTCGATGCTATCGACGCCGGTCTGGTCGGTCTTGATGAGGGTGAGGACTGGATCAGACTCAGAAAAGCGGTATTCCGGTTGCCTCGATTGGTGATCGCGATCTGTCTCACGATGGCGCTATTAGCTGCAGTTGATTCGGGAGAGCCATTTGCGTACCATACGCTGCGGGCGGTCCTCATCTTCTACTTTGCAATGCCGATCGCATTCTTTTGGATGTTCGTAGCCAGCACGCCGATCAGTTTTCGTTCAGAGCCGTCTGCATTGCGCCGGTTTTTATCGCGAGTATTTTCACGCTACGGAATGGCGTACATGGACGATGCGGATTCCAGTGAGGCCTGCCTTTACATTCTGTCCTTTATCTTCGTATCTGTATATGCATTCAATGCTGTCATGATCACTATCGACATCATCAGGGGCGAATATCGCGACATTCTGGTGCTCGCCCTCGGGGGTGTATTATACACTTATGCATGGGCGTGGGGTCTGGCGTGTGTTCATGGGTTCAGGTTCTCGTGGCCGATCCTCTACTCCATACTCAGATATGCAACCGCGCCGTGGTCATTCGTGTGGATGTCTGTGCGAACGCTGACAGAAATAGGCGCCAGATTTTTGATTGTCACCTTTATTAGGTCATTCGTAACGGGTGCGTTCTACCTAACGCTTTTCTACGGCACATTCTATGTGTTGCGCACATATGCCGGATGGATTGGCCAGGAGATTGCGAGCTGGTTATCTATATCGTTGACCCTCGTCCTCCCGGTCCTCTTGTGTGCAGCGCTCGTCCGTGAATTTCTGTCGCGTCGTAGGGTCAAGAAGTTGTTCGAGCAATCACGATTCAATGACGTCCAAGGTTTTCTCGTCGGGCTGGCACGGCTTCGGGACTCCGTCGAGGTGTCTGATTACCTTCGGCTGTGGAGGACCCAAAAGACAGCAATTGTCAAGCGTTTCGATCGACGAGTTATTCGTTGCCTTTCCATGCTCGCCGCTGGTGTCGATGACGATACAGCTTTCGAATTGGCAATGGGAAATGCGCCACAATCCGTGGCGCTCGCATTTTCGAACGGGCTGCTCTCTAGGGAAATTATCCGATCCTGGGGAAACGAGACCCTCGATGAATTGGGAAAACTAGACGAGCTGGCGCGAGCTAGATAGCGCCGGCTCGCGCCCTTTCAATGCACGAACGGTGATCAACTCAGCGACCTCACCACGTATCGTCTCGACTTCGAGAAGTTGACACCAAGGATAGCCGCCCCGGGGTTCCCGGTCGGCTGGAGAGCTTGGCTAGGTCAGTTGGGCTGCTCGTTGGCACCTGGAGAGGCGGCGATTGCCGTGGGGTCGGGGGAGCGGACGGGGAGTAGGGCGATTAGGCCTAGGGCTAGGACGAGGGTTAGGCCGATGATGCCTGCTCGGTCGTTGTCGAAGAACCAGACGAAGAGGCCGAAGAAGGTGGGGGCGAGGAAGGAGACGGCTCGGCCGGTGGTGGTGTAGAGGCCGAAGAGTTGGCCCTCGCGGCCGGGTGGGGCTAGGCGGGCGAGGAAGGAGCGGGCGGAGGATTGGGCGGGGCCGACGAAGACGGTGAGGAGGAGGCCGAAGATCCAGAACATGAGTGGGCCGGAGACGACGAGTAGGGCGAGGCCGCAGATGATCATCGAGGCGAGGGAGACGACGATGACGATCTTCGGGCCGCCGCGGTCGTCGAAGCGGCCCGCGACGATGGCGCCAAGGGCGGCAACGACATTGGCGGCGATGCCGAACAGGAGGACGTCGGAGTCGGCGATGTCGTATACCCGAACGGCAAGCACCGCACCGAAAGTGAACACGCCGGCGAGTCCGTCGCGGAAGATCGCGCTGGCGATCAGGAAGCCCGCGGTGCGCCGGTCGGCCGCCCACAGTTCGCGCAGGTCGCGCACCAGCACTCGATAGGATCCGAAGAACCCGGCGTTGGCGGCGCCGGGATCGGCGTCGGTGCGCGGCAATTCGGGCACCGCGAACAGC
Source organism: Nocardia sp. NPDC050175 (assembly GCF_044459885.1). Classification (NCBI taxonomy): domain Bacteria; kingdom Bacillati; phylum Actinomycetota; class Actinomycetes; order Mycobacteriales; family Nocardiaceae; genus Nocardia; species Nocardia sp. NPDC050175. The sequence goes on along the minus strand of NZ_JBITJI010000004.1, from coordinate 562,462 downwards.
ACCGGCAGCGCGAACGCGGCGAACCAGACCGCCGCCACGATGGCGACGAGCCGGATGTTGAGCCCGTCGTCGGTGGGTATGCCGAGCAGTCCGCGACTGTCGCCGCTGCCGGAGATGAAACCGAAGTAGCAGATCAGCAGCAGGAAGATGCCGCCGAAATAGCCCATCGCCCAGCCGAATCCGGATACCCGGCCGACGGTCGCCGGTGTCGACACCTGACGGAGCATGGCGTTGTAGGGCACGCCGGCCAGTTCGAAGAACGCCGAGCCGAACCCGAGCAGCACCAGCCCGAGCCACAGATAGTGGTAGTCGTCGTGCACGAAGAACATCAGCGTCATCGACCCGATGCAGAGCCCGGTCAAAACGGCAAGGGAGCGTTTACGTTTCGCGGACGCGTCGAACCACTGCCCGCTCACCGGCGCCGTCACCGCGACCACCAGCCCCGCGATCCCGAGCGCCCAGCCCAACCACGCGCTCGGCGAAATCCCGCCGGGCAGATCATCACCGACCTTGTCGGTCAGATACACCGAGAACACGAACGTCAGGATCACCGCGTTGAACGCCGACGACCCCCAGTCCCAGAACCCCCACGCCACCACGTGCCCGCGCCCGGCGGCCTGCCCCACCGTCGCCCGCGCGTCCACCTCGCTCATGGCTCCACCTCGCTAGCGCTTGCCTCCGCCATGCGCGATGCACACTGCAACACTGTTCGCTCGCTCACGACCGCTCCTCGCAGGGGCTCGGCGATGCGCGCTGCACCACACTTCGCTCACTCATTGCCGCGCAGCCTAGTGCGATTTCGCCCACACAACGGGGTCAACGCCCGACACCGAACTCAAGGTATGCACTCAGTTGCATAGTACCGAGTGTCACGGTTACTCTTGCCGCATGGCCCTCGAGCACGCGTTGCTGGTTTCGCTGACCGAGCGGGCCGGCTCGGGGTATGAGCTGGCGCGCCGCTTCGACAAGTCCATCGGGTACTTCTGGAGCGCGACGCATCAGCAGATCTATCGCGTGCTCAAGCGCATGGAGGAATCCGGCTGGCTGAACAGCGAGTCGGTGACCCAGGAGGGCAGGCCGGACAAGAAGGTGTATGCGGTGAGCGCGGCCGGTCGCGCCGAGCTGGCCCGCTGGATCGCCGAACCGTCCGACACCGGTACCCCGCGCAACGAGCTCGCGGTCAAGATCCGGGCCGCCGCCTACGGCGATATCGGCGCGCTGCGCACCGAGGTCTCCCGCCATCGCGACGACCATGCCCAGCGCCTCGAGGTCTATCGCCTCATCGAGAAACGCGACTTTCCGGCACCGGATCAGCTCTCCGGTACGGCTCTGCACCAGTACCTCGTCCTGCGCGCGGGCGTCCGCGTCGAGGCGGGGTTCGTCGAATGGTGCGACGAAGTTCTGCACGCCCTGCATCCGCCCGCGACAGCCCCGCGCGCGGATTGACCAACGGAGAAAGGTGAGACTCGCCGATGAGCTCCTACCCTCATTTATTCGAGCCTCTTGAACTCGGCTGCACCACCCTGCGCAATCGCGTGGTGATGGGGTCGATGCACACCGGTCTGGAGGACCGCGCCTGGGACACCAACAAGCTGGCCGCCTACTTCGCCGAACGTGCCCGCGGCGGTGTCGGTCTCATCATCACCGGCGGTTACGCGCCCAACCGCACCGGTTGGTTGCTGCCGTTCGGGGCCAAGCTGACCAACAAGTCCGAGGCCTACCGGCATCGCGCGATCACCAAGGCGGTGCACAACGAGGGCGGCAAGATCGCCATCCAGATCCTGCACGCCGGTCGCTACTCCTATATGCCCGGCAGCGTTTCGGCGTCGTCGATCAAGGCGCCGATCAACCCGTTCCGGCCGCGCAAGCTCTCGGCCAAGGGGGTCGAGCAGACCATCGACGATTACGCGCGCTGCGCCAAGCTGGCCCAGTTCGCCGGGTACGACGGCTGCGAAATCATGGGTGGTGAAGGCTATTTCATCAACCAGTTCCTCGCGCCGCGCACCAACAAGCGCACCGACAAGTGGGGTGGCTCGCCGGAGAACCGGCGCCGCATCGCGGTGGAGATCGTGCGCCGCACCCGCGCCGCGGTCGGCCCCGACTTCATCATCGTGTTCCGGCTCTCCATGGCCGAGCTGGTCGAGAAGGGGCAGACGTTCGACGAGATCGTCGCGCTGGCAAAGGAACTCGAGGCAGCGGGCGCGAACATCCTGAACACCGACATCGGCTGGCACGAGGCCCGGGTGCCCACCATCGTGACCTCGGTGCCGCGTGCGGCTTTCGTCGAGTTCACCGCGAAAATCACCGAGCAGGTGAACATTCCGGTCTGCGCGTCCAACCGGATCAACATGCCGGAGATCGCCGAGGAGATCCTGACTCGCGGTGACGCGCAGCTGGTTTCGCTGGCCCGTCCGTTTCTCACCGACCCCGAGTGGGTCAACAAGGCCAAGCAGGACCGGGTCGACGAGATCAACACCTGCATCGCCTGCAACCAGGCCTGCCTGGATCACGCCTTCGTGCACAAGACGGTGTCCTGCCTGCTGAACCCGCGCGCCGGACACGAGACCGAGCTGAAACTGCTGCCCACCCGCCGCACCAAGCGCGTCGCGGTCGTCGGCGCGGGTCCGGCCGGGCTGTCCGCCGCGGTCAACCTGGCCGAGCGCGGCCATCACGTCGACCTGTTCGAGGCCGACGACAAGATCGGCGGCCAGTTCGACATCGCCCGCCGCATTCCGGGCAAGGAAGAGTTCAACGAGTCGATCCGTTACTACCGCCGCAAGCTCGAAATCACCGGCGTGACGGTGCATTTGAACAAGCGGGTGACCGCCGCCGAACTCATCGCCGCGCGGTACGACGAGGTGGTGCTCGCCACCGGCGTGAAGCCGCGCATTCCGAACATCCCCGGCATCGATCACCCGATGGTGCTGTCCTATGCCGAACTGGTCCGCGAGGAGCGCCCGGTCGGTAAGCGGGTCGCGGTGATCGGCGCGGGCGGTATCGGCTATGACGTGAGCGAATTCCTCACCGTCGAGGGGCATCCCACGCTGAAGCTGGACGAGTGGAAAGAGGAGTGGGGCGTCACCGCCGACGACGAGCAGGTGCGCGGTCAGCTCACCAAGCCGAAGCCCTCGCCCGCCGCCCGCGAAGTCGTGCTCCTGCAACGCAAGTCGAGCCCGTTCGGCAAGGATCTCGGCAAGACCACCGGCTGGGTGCACCGCGCCGCGCTGAAGGCCAAGGGCGTCGATCACATCGGCGGCGTGAACTACGAGCGCATCGACGACAACGGCCTGCACATCAGCTTCGGCGAGAAACGTCAACGCCCGCAACTGATCCCGGTCGACAACGTGATCATCTGCGCGGGCCAGGAATCCGTCCGCGATCTGGAGGACGACCTGCGGGCCGCGGGCGTCAACCTCTACCTCATCGGCGGCGCCGAACTCGCCTCCGAGTTGGATGCCAAGCGCGCCATCGATCAGGGCACCCGCCTGGCCGCTCGCCTCTGAAACGGTGCTCGGTGTCGTTACCTGTTGCCGGGCAACGACACCGAGCCCTAGGTCAGCCGAGATCCCAATTGCCCCTGCGTGGGTCGCCCCACGTGGTGCTCTGTTTGATGATCAGGCTGCGCCCGTCTTCGGTGCCTACACAAAGGTTGTCCAGGTAGTTGTCGGCCGAGCAGATGAGCGCGTTCTGGAATGGTGCGCCCGCACTCACGGGTTGGACGTCCCAGACCTGCCTGGGGCTGGATGAGCACGGTGTCACGCTGACCCGCGCACCGATACCGTGATAACTACTGGTCAGGCACCCATTCCGGCCATTGTGTATGCGGACAACACGGAATGCGTGCGGATCATCCCGAACCTTGAGCTCGCCCCACCGCTGACTGGGCATCATGCTGGTGAAAAGGTCCGACTGCCACTGACATTCCTGCAGCTCGACGCTACCGTTCCCGAGATCGGTCACACACTTGTCGGCAAACCGGTTGTACAGATACGGCGTAATGGTCGTGGGCGGATGGACAGCGTTCGCAGCGCCACTACCAACGATCGCCCCTGCGGCGATCATCGTGCCGGCCAGGGCGGCAAGTCTCGAAATCTTCATGCCGGTGAGCGTTGCCCCCGCACCTTTCACAGGCGTCTCAACACGATTTCGCGCAGCTACGGCCCGCCTCGTTCACGCCTTCGACCACCTGGACCAATTGACTGCCGAGGTATCGGCTCAGGTCACCTCGTGTCAACGAGTCGTGTCAGTTGATGCGGGCCAACGAGTTCTGTCTCGACTGAGGGGGAGGCGTTAGCGTTTCGGGATGCCGCTGTGCTCGGCGCCGACCATTACACCCATGAGGACCGCCGGTTCGTCGCGGTCGTTGCGCCAGGCGTGTACGACGCCGTTGATCACCAGCCAGTCGCCTGGCTTCAGGTGGATCTCGTTGTCTTCCAGGATGAATACCGTTTCGCCGGACAATTGCAGCACGCAGTCGACGGTTGCGCTGGCGTGCATGCCGGTGATGCCGGGGCGGGTGCCGTAGCTGCCCGGCGGGTTCGGGTCGACCAGGAAGCCGAGGGCGGCCAGGAGGTCCGGGTCGAACAGTTCGGTCTTGTCCGACAACGCATCTGGGTTGTACTTCGGGGGGAGTGCCATTTTGATGATCTTGACGCCGGTGGACGGCGGGAACTGTGCGTCGCTGACCTTCGGGGCGGTGCCGTCGTTCGGGAGGGTCACGGGGGCGTCGGCGGACCAGATCGCCCAGCGCCCACCGAATTCCGGTGGTGACACGGAGGGCACCTGCTCGTCGTCGATCACGATGGCTTTGCCGGTGCTGTCGTGACCGGTGACGACGCGGCGAATGGGTTCGTAATCAGTCATAACCCCACCTTGCTCGCGAGCCGATCCAGTCGCAAGTGAATATTGACCGACGGTCCAGTTGAATCATGGTGGGCTGCTGCGGAACCGGCCGTGCGCCTCCTATCGGGCCCGCAGCGTCGAGCCGTCGCGATGCCGCATCGACCGTGAGAGCGCGGTGAAACTCGCGTGAGACTGCCGCCGCCGAGACTTCGATGGCACTCATCCATCGGCCAAATACCGGGGGCACCAATGAAATCCTTGATCAACACCTTCGCCGCGGCACGCACGGCCACTCTGGCCTTGATCGCCGCGGCCGTCGCCACGACCACCGTCGGCGCGGCCGGTCCCGCGCACGCCGAGTTCGCGTACTGGCTCATGTACAACCGGGGCACCGGCCAGTGCATGACCACCGAGAACGACCCGCACAACGGAATCGGCGGCACCGCCCGATTCGCCCCGTGTAACGCCAATGATCGCCGCCAGTGGTGGCTGCGCGCGACGACCGGACCGGACACGATCGCGTTCAGCACCCACGATCTGACGTCGCGGGGCAAACATCAGTGCATCGAAAACGCGCCGGGCGGTTGGGGTTTGGCCTTCCTCACGGTCTGCGACGGCGGGAACTACCGGCAGAACTTCACCCTCGAATACGTCTTCTTTCCGGACGGCAAGGCCAGCACGGTCTACAAGGCCGCGCTGGACACCCGCCGCCTCAGTGTCCCGGTCGCGGCGGGCACTTCCTACGTCACGATCCGCAATGACTTCCCGAACGAAGACGCGCGGATGCAATGGGACCAGCTCGCCACGCCCTGACATCCGGGTTGCGCGATCGGCGCATCGCGGGGTGTGCTGATCGCGTCGAGTAAGTGACTGATGGTTATCGATACTCATGACCTGGTGCGAGCGTGCGGTGTGCGCACTGGCACAGTGGCCGGTCCGTCATGGCCCAGTCGTAGCGCAACTCGAAATCTGGTGAAATATCCAGCTCGGTAGCGACTTTGACCTCTCGATACGCACTCGACGATCGCGCAGTGAGAGAGATTCTGCGTCAGTTTCTCAAAGTGGATCCGCCATCGGGCTGAACTTGCTAAGTTAATGACTATTCTTCCATCGAACGGCGCGACTCGGCGCGAATCGCCGCCCCTGCGTCACCACGATGGCGTCTGGACTCAGCGAGGAGCAGCGACATGGATGGATTCAGCAGACGCAACGCATTGAAGGCAGGCGGCGCGCTGGGCGCGTTCGGCGCACTGGCAGCGGTATCCCCGGCCAGGGCGGAGCCGTGGACCTGGTCGCCCAGCGGCTCGGTAGCGGGCAACGGATCCGGAGCCGATCCGATGACGGTATGGGATGCCGAGGCAGACCCCTTGGTCGCCGCGCTCATCGACCGTGGTGATGTGCCAAAAGTGAATGACCTCCTGCGCACGTGGACCAGGAACGGTCAACCGCTGCCCACCGGATTACCCACGGAGCTAAGGGATTTCATGGAGTACGCCCGCCAACTCCCGCAGTGGACCGATCAGGCCAAACTGACCACCGCGGTCGAGTTCAACAAGAAGCGCGGCCTGTATCTCGGCGTCCTGTACGGCTTGGCCAGCGGCATGATGAGCACCGTCATTCCGAAGGAGGCGCGGGCGGTCTACTACTCCAAGGGCGGTCAGGATCTGAAGGACCGCATCTCCAAGACCGCGAAACTCGGCTACGACATCGGGACCGCGAATGCCTATGCGCCCGAGGGCGAAATGGTCGTGACGTGCGTCAAGACCCGGCTGGTCCACGCCGCGGTGCGGCACCTGCTGCCGCAGTCGCCCTACTGGGTGCACTCCGCTGAAGAGGACGTGCCGATCAGCCAGAACGACATCATGGTCACTTGGCACAGCCTGCCGACGACCGTGATGAAGCAGCTGACCGCATGGCAGGTACCCATCCCCGGCAACGAGTCCACGGCCTTCCTGCACTCGTGGCAGGTGTGTGCGCACCTGCTCGGCGTCCGCGACGAGTACATCCCCGACTCGTGGGCCGCCGCCGATGCCCAGGCCGCGCAGGTGCTCGACCCGATCCTGCAGCCGACTCCCGAGGGCGTCGCGCTGGCCGACCGGCTGCTGCGGCTCGGCGCGAATCTCGACCTCGCCGTGCTCAGCAAGCCGGTCCTCGGCGCGTTCACCCGGTTCCTACTCGGCGACAAGATCGCAGACGGGCTGGCCATCCCCAGGGAGCCGGTCTGGGATCCGCTGCTCCGGGTGAGCTGGGGGCCGTTCATCGCGGTGCGCGAGGGCCTGCTGCCGGTGGTCCCGCTGGCACCGGACGCCTACTGGCTGTTCGACGAGTTCCTGCGCCAGGCGGCGCTGATATACCTGGCCGAACTGCGACTGCCGATCAGCATCGAGCTCCCGCAGCGGAACCGGGACATGAGCCAACCACCGCGCTGAAAACAATCGGTCGCGGGACCAAACCGCCGACGGTGGCCACGCGAATCCCCCTTGCAATGCCGTTCCGGGACATCGGCGTCCCGGCCCGTCATCGCCATGCCGTACCAGGACAGCGACGTCCCGGTGCGCCATCGGCCACCGTGGCCGACAGTAAGCAAGCGAGAGGGGCTGCGACTTGAGAACACGGCGATCGACACGAAGGAGAACGCTGCACTGGGTGCTTGCCGGTGCGCTGGCCGCGGCAGGTCTGGTCGGCGCGGCAGGCACCGCCACCGCGGCACCGGGCGTGGTTTCGGTGCAGGACGTGAACGACCGGCAGCAGGTTGTCAATGTTTTCTCACCCGCGATGAACCGGGCGATCCCGGTGCAGGTCATTCGCGCCGCAAACCAGGGGCGGCCGACGCTGTATCTGCTCAACGGCTCCGGCGGCGGTCCGAATGAGAGTGGCTGGGACGTGCAGACCGACGCCGTGAGCTTCTTGAGCGGCAAAGATATCAACGTGGTGACCCCGTTCGGTGGTGCCAATTCGTACTACACCGACTGGATTCGCCCGGATGCCGTGCTCGGCTTCAACAAGTGGCAGACGTTCCTGAACGAGGAGCTGCCGCCGGTGATCGAGGGGTTTTTGGGAGCCAACGGAAGTCGCGCGCTGGCGGGTGTCTCGATGAGCGGCACCTCGGTGCTGAACCTGGCGATCGCCAAGCCCGGTTTCTGGAACAGCGTGGCGTCCTACAGCGGTTGCGCGCAGACCTCGGACCCGGTCGGGCACGAGTTCGTCCGGCTCACGGTCGAGAATTGGGGCGGTGGGCAAAGCGTCGAGAACATGTGGGGCCCGGCCAACGGCCCGCTCTGGCGCGACAATGACCCGCTGGTCAATGCGGAACGGCTGCGCGGAACCGCCATCTATTTGAGTGCGGGCAGCGGTTTCGCGGCCGCTCCGCACGACACCCCGTTCGATCGGCGGGTGCAGGAGGGCCGGATTCCGCTGCCAGTGCAGATCACCTTCGGCGGGCCGATCGAGGCGGCTATCCACTACTGCACGGTGAATCTCACGAACCGGCTGCACGAGCTGAACATCCCGGTGACGTTCGATGATCGGCCGGTCGGTACCCACTCGTGGGGTTACTGGGAAGACGACCTGCGCACGTCCTGGCCGTTCTTGGCGCAGTCGATCGGCGCCTAGCGAACTCGAAGCGCTACCGATTCGGGCTTGTCAGCGCCGCCACGCTCGATTCGGTATTCAGTTGTTCTTCGGTCGTACCTCGGCCGCGCCGTGATAGAAGTACGTGCCCAAACCCACAGTGAAGACCAGGATTCCGTAGACCGAATGCTCGACGGACGCGGTGAACAACGACTGCGTCTGCTGATACCGGACCGCGAAAATCGCACCACCGAGCCCGCTCAACAACACCGAGATCCAACTGCCGAACACGATGTGCACGTAAGCGAACGCGGCCGCACTCGCGACCACTATCCCGGTGCCTTCACCGAAGGCGGGCGCGTACCGGTGGAACAGGAACGACCGGAAGATCAACTCCTGCGGATACACGCTCAGCGCCGGGTACAGCACCATCACCGCCAGCCACAGGGCCGGATTGCTGCGCGGCAGATCGAAGAGGTTCTTGCGCCGCAGCAGCGCCACCGCCGCGGTGAGTGCGAGCGCACTCGAACCCGCCATCGTCGCCATCGATCGTGTTTGCGCGGGAAACGCCTGCGGCCGCCACAATGTCGCCCGATCGAAATCGGGCGATCGTCGCAGATAACTCGTCGCGAGCGCCGCCCCCGCCGCGAGCGCCGGGATCGGACTGGTACCACGCAGATACCGGTTGTAAACCGTTGCGCCACCGAAGAACAGCGCCGCATACTCCGCGGTCAAATACACCCGCCGCCACCGCCGAATCCGCACCCCCACACCATAATGCCCACCACGGTCGCCCGCCCGGCGAGAACCGGCAGCACCCACCGAGGTGACCTCGTCCGATTTCCGCGGCCTGATCCACCGCGTCCGCGAATACATGGACGCCGCCCGCGGTCACCGGCTGATCTTCGGATCGTCCGCTCGCTACCTCGAAACCGCTTGTCTAGCATCTGCTTTCGGCGGACGCGAGCTTCGTCAACGGTGCGGTGCTGCCGGTGGACGGCGGACGTTCGGTGCTGGCGCTCGATCCCGAGGCCCGCTGAGCGCTACCGCTCTTTCGGCGGCCACCACGCGCCCATGCCGAGCGAGATCAACCGCATCTGTTGCACGGTGCGGTCGATGATGGCGTCTTGTTCGCGCGGTGGCGCCGAGATGTAGGCGACGATGCCGTCGGTGACCGTTGCGACCAGTAGGTCGGCGGCGATCTCCAGGTCTGCGGGCGCCCACGAGTCTAGGGCGGGGATGCGGGAGAGGTCGGCGACCAGTTCGCGGACGATCAATTGCAGTTCCAGCGCGATGGATTTGCGCAGTGCGGCCGAGCCGCCGTGGCGCTCTCTGGTCAGGAAGCCGAACAGTTCGCGTTTCGGGTCGACCTGGGTGAAGACGAAGCGCACGGTGTCGGACAGGCTCGCGTCGGGTTTGCGGCGCACCTCGCGCAGCGCGAGTCGTAATGCGGTGATGCCGTCATCAACTAACTGCGCGCCCAGGTCGTCCAGCGACGCGAAGTGCCGGTAGAAGGCCGTCGGCACGATGCCCGCCGAGCGGGCGATCTCGCGCAGGCTCAGCGCGGCGAAGCCACGGTCGGCGGCCAGCGCCAGGGTGCCGTCCAGTAGGGCCTGTCGCGTGCGCTCCTTGCGCTCGCCTCGAGTTGCTGCCTGCTCGCTCATCACGGTGAGCATACATCCGTTCACCATTTCACCGATCCCAAAATGTTGTTCGTGTCACATGTTTTGCCGGTTGACACCGGACCCCGGTCATCGGTCACACTAGTTGAGTGTACATACGTGCACTGAAATTGGAACGCAACGTCGCGGGTCCTCACCCAGTCGAACAGCCCCGACCTGAGGCACCCCGACACGAGGCACGGAGAACAGATGGTGGATCTCATCAACCTGGTGCAGACCCTGACCACGCCACATCCGCTGGACCGGTACCTGGAACTCGTGCGCCCCACGCTCACCGCGCGGGAGCTGCGCGCTGAGATCACCCAGGTGGACCGCTCGGTCCCCGGCTCGGTGACGCTCACCCTGCGCCCGACCCGGCAATGGAAAGGCCACGCCGCCGGGCAGTACGTCCAGATCGGCGTGGTGATCAACGGTGTCCGCCACGCCCGCTGCTATTCGCCGGTCAATCCGGCGAGCGGCCGGAGCAGGCACATCCAGCTCACCGTCAAGGCGCATCCCGACGGCCTGGTATCGCAGTTCCTCGCGCGCAACGCCGCGCCGGGCATGGTGGTCGATCTGGAGCCGGCCGCCGGCGTCTTCCGGCTGCCCGACCTGCGCCCGGACCGGGTGCTGCTGATCAGCGGCGGCAGCGGCATCACGCCGGTGCTGTCGATGCTGCGCACCCTGGCCGACGAAGGCTATCCGGGTGAGGTCGTCTTCCTGCATTACGCGAAATCGCCCGAGGTGGTTCCGCATCGCGCGGAACTCGACGCGATCGCGCAGCGCCACAAGAACTTCCGCATCGAACTGCGTCATCCGTGGCGGTCCGATACCGCCAGGGCCGACGCGACGGCGCCGTGGGTCGACGTGGCACCCGCGAAGTCCAGCGGGTACTTCGACTACGACGAGTTGGAGCGGGTGGCGCCGTGGTTCGCCGACGCGCACACTTACGTCTGCGGCCCGTCATCGCTGATGGACGCGGTGCGCAAGATTTTCGAGGCCGAGCAATTGGAAGATCGGCTGCACACCGAGGAATTCACGCTCTCGCTCACGCCGATCAATGCCGACGACGTCTTCGGCACCGTGAACTTCTCGGCCAGCGGCATCGCCGCGGACAACAACGGCGCGCCCCTACTGGAGCAGGCCGAATCCGCCGGTCTCACCCCGGCATACGGCTGCCGGATGGGAATTTGCTTCTCCTGCACCGCGGTTCGCCGCACCGGCTGCACCCGCAACCTGCGCACCGGCGAAACCGACAGTGACCCGGATCAGCCCATCCAGCTCTGCATCAACGCCCCCGTGGGCGACGTCGACATCGTCATCTGACTAACAAAGGATTCATCGCCATGACAATCCTGACCGAAACCGAAGACGGCCCGCTGGTACTGAGCCCGGACCAGATCGAAGAACTCGGCAAAGCGCTCGACGAGCTGCGCGCCAAGGTCGTCGCCGACCTCGGCGACCGCGACCGCGAATACCTTTACTCGATCATCAAGGCGCAGCGCGGATTCGAGATCGCCGGGCGCGGCCTGATGTACCTCGGCTTCCTGCCGCCGGTCTGGCTGGCCGCGGTCGCCGCGCTGAGCGTGTCGAAGATCCTGGACAACATGGAGATCGGCCACAACGTCATGCACGGCCAGTACGACTGGATGCGTGAGCCCGGCCTGAATTCCCGTGTCTTCGAATGGGATACGGTCTGCCCGGCGGACCAGTGGAAGCACTCGCACAACTACATCCACCACACCTTCACCAACATTCACAACAAGGACCGCGATATCGGCTACTCCATCCTGCGGATGGACGAGAGCCAGTCGTGGAACCCGCTGCGCCTCGGCCAGCCGCTGTATGCGTTCGCGCTGATGATGCTGTTCGAGTGGGGCGTGATGGCGCACGACCTGGAGATCGAGAATGTGGTGCGCGGCAAGCGATCCTGGGCCGACATCAAGCGCACCGTGCTCGGCCAGGTGAAGAAGGCGAGCAAGCAGGCGCTCAAGGACTACCTGATCTTCCCGGCGCTGACCGGCCCGCTGTTCGTCAGCACGCTCGCGGGCAACGTGACCGCGAACCTGGTCCGCAACGTGTGGGCCTACTCGATCATCTTCTGCGGCCACTTCCCCGCCGGCGTACAGACGTTCACCGAAGAGGAGACCGCCGAGGAGACCCGCGGCGAGTGGTACATCCGGCAGATGCTCGGCTCGGCCAACATCACCGGCAGCAAGCTGTTCCACATCATGTCCGGCAATTTGTCGCACCAGATCGAACACCACCTGTTCCCGGACATCCCGGCCGCGCGCTATCCGGAGATTGCGCCGGAGGTCCGCGCATTGTGTGAAAAGTACGGATTGCCGTACAACACCGGTTCGTTCAGCAAGCAGATCGGTTCGGTCTGGTGGAAGATTTGCAAGCTCGCGTTGCCGCCGAGCTTGGTCAAGAGCGAACCGTCTCCCGGTGTTATCGTGATGCGTCAGCGAAAGGCAAGCGAAGTGGGCGTGTGAATGATCGGGAAATTCGAAAGTAACAAGGACCTCATTCAAGAATTGACGTCCTCGGGTGCGAAGCATGTCGGCAATATCGCCGGCATCATCGCGGGCACCGTCGCGGAGGTCACCAAGGAGATCGGTGAGTGGTTCACCGACGCGATCGAGATGAAGGAAGCCGCCGACGCCGCCCGGCGCGACGCCGCGGCGCAGCAGGACCTGGATCTCGATCGTGACGACGATCTGGCACCCCCGGCGCCGAAGCCGACGGTGACCACCGAGGCGCCGTTCGTCGACGCCGAGGTGGTCGAGCCGGGAGTCGACGAGACCCGCTGATCACCACACCGGCAGCCTGCGCCGGTGCTCGGTGACGTCGGTGATCAGATCCCGATAGCCGTCGGTCAGTTCGGCGAGCCTGCACCACTGCAGGTGGGCTTCCCCGTCCACCTGCACCGGGTGCGTCCGCTGCTGCGGTGTCCGACGCAAAGCTCGTTGTGCCGCAATCCATTTCGCCGCTAGTCGATCGATCACCGCGCCGAGCGTCTCGGTATGCAACGAGGCGCCGCCGCGGTGCTCGACATTGTCGGCCACCCAGGTGTCGATGCGCCCGACCAGTTCGGCCCGATGCCCGTCGATGTCCTCGACCAGCAGGCTGCATGCCGCGACCCGCCCCTCGGCGGCATCCGGCGCGTGCGCCGCTTCGATCGCCTTGTTTCTTCGCTCGTGACATTCGACGAGTTGCCGTGCGGCACTGAGCACGCTGTGCCGGTTGCGGTTCGGGTCGTCTGGTTCGCGGAACGCGCGCAATAGTTCGGCAGGCGGTGGTAACTCTTCGGTCCCGATACGGACAGCTGCGTATTCGGTCGGCATATGCGTGCACCCCTGCGGTAACGATCCCATTCTGGATGCGCCAGGGCCGAGGGGGATTTCGGGGAGGGGCACCCCTCGGCTCCGGCGCAGCCCCGCGCTCGGACGCCACCCCCACAGTCCACCAGCACGGCAAAGTAACCGGGAAATCCGCGACGATGCGATGAGGAAGACGTCCCGAGAAATCGGGACCCTTTCAGGAAAGCGCGGTTGCCGAATCGGCGCAATAGTATGGTGTACAAATCTGTGTGCAGCTGGTAAATCGTTATGATCCGTTACGGGTAGGTCACGTGCGTGCACCGTCGTTATTACCGACAAGGTCGAGAGGGCGCACCACTGGCTACCTGGTCGGCGCGGCGGCTGCGCGAGGTCGTTCGATCGGCTAGCCTCGACGTTCGTGCCTGCCTACGTGTCATCGCCCGAGCTGACATTCGGGTTCATGTTCGCGCTGGAAGACCCCGAGCGAATCGGCGAGGTCGTGCGCACGCTCATCGTTCGCAAGACCATATCGGTCTTCCGCCTCGCCAGGCTGTCCGACGACGACGGACCACCGGAGCGTTATGTGGTGAACTGGGCCGTCATACCGCAGATTTCGATCACCACCGAGGCGCCGGAACCCGATGAACTCCAGGCGCAAGGCATCATGCTCGTCAACGCATTCCTTAGTGAGGATGGCGAAGTGAGCCTGTATTCGGCGCAGGGGACCGGTCCGGGTTAAGCGTCCCATTCCGGAACGCCGAACAGCGCCATGGTGATCTGGTACAGGTGTGCACCGAGCGTCGGTAGTGCCTGCGGGCCAGGGCCTTCCAGGCAATCGCGAATGCGATCGTCGACGGCGCCGATGAGGGCGTCGAAAATATCGGTCGGAATGTCCACCGGGATATCGCCCTCGCTGCGGCCGATTCGGAAGACCGCGCGCATGCGGTGCGCGAGCAGCGTTTTCATCTGACGGCGCTGCTCGGCGACGATCGGCCCGGCGACCAGGCATTCGATGTGCAGCGCGCGGGCGTAGATGCCGTTGTCGGCCAGGACCTGCAGGTAGGTCTCCAGCGTGGTGTGGATGAGCGCGCGCCATTCCGAACGCGGCAACGCCTGCACGCTTTTGTCGAGTTCGCCGAGTACCAGCTCGACCGCGGCCTCGAAGGCCTCGGTGAAACAGTCGTCCCGGCCGCGGAACAACTGGTAGAAGGTGCGCCGCGAGACGTTCGCGCGGGCCACGATATCGCCGACAGTCGTTTCGCCGTAACCTCTTTCGGCGACGGCCTCCAGCACGCCGAGGTACATCCGCATGCGCTGCGAGTGCGCCACCGCCTCCGGCGTCATGCCGTGTGTGCCGCGTGGCAGACGGCCGCGATCGACGCCGGCTTCCAATCCCATCTCCTGACAATAGTCGCTCACGAAGAGTGACCGGGGTCATACTTGCCCATCCAGTGTGGTCCCCGTTACTCTCACATTCACCATAGGTACGCCAGTGTTTCTAAGTAGGTAGCAAGGGGTCGAGGTCGATGAGGACTGTTCGCCGCGCGTTGAGCCGAGTCGGGATCATGGCAATCGCCACCGCCATGACCGCGCTATGGGTGGTGCCGAGCACGGCCACCGCCGAGTCGCCACCGGACGGCGGCGACCTGGGCCGGGCCTGGACCGCCGCGCACGACGGCCCGGCGAAGTACCCGGGGCCGGTGCACATCGACTTCGACGTGCCGATCACCATGAGCGATGGCACGGTCTTGAAGGCCAACATCTATCGCCCGGTCGACGCCGCGGGCCGGATCGTGGACGAGCCGCTGCCCACGATCATCAACCTGACGCCCTACACGAAATTCGTGTCGCTGGTCGCGGACATCGCCCTCAACATCCCGGTGCTGTCGGACGCGTTGATCCAGCTGGTCAACCGGTTCGACTTCAGCGGCACACCGTTCGACTCGATCACCGATCTGACCAAGGCGCTGGCAGGCGGCGCGCCGCGGGCGTTCGGCGCGGACCGCACGCTGGTGCAGCACGGCTACACCTACATCGTGGCCGACGTGCGCGGCACCGGATATTCGCAGGGCTCCTGGCAGTTCTTCCAGAGCAGGGAGAACCAGGACACGCTGGAAATGATCGACTGGGCGAGTAAGCAGCCGTGGTCGGACGGCAATATCGGCATGTCCGGCATCTCCTACTCCGGCATCAACCAATTCAAGGCGGCCGAACAGAATCCGCCCGCGCTGAAGGCGATTTTCCCGATCGAGGGCAGCACCGACACACTCACCGATGTCGCCTTCCCCGGCGCCGGGTTGGGGTTGTTCGGCCCGCTGTATATCGCGGCGGTCGACCTGATCTCGAATTTCCCGGACCCGGTCGGCGTCGCGCTCGGCCATCTGGACTACCAATGGCTGCTGGACCGGGTGGCCACGCCGCTGGAATTCTTCGATTACATCCTGATGGCGTTGTCGCTCAACGTGGATTCGGTGCCGCAGCCGTTGAAGGACCAGCTGCTGCCCGGCAGCTCGCTGCGGTCGGCGTTCACCGACGGGCATCCGGAGCGGATTCAGGTGCCCACCTTCGCCTATGGCGGCTGGCAGGACATCTTCGCCTCGTCCAGTGCGCGCTCGTTCTCCGATATTCCGCTGCCGCCGGAGCGCAAGAAGCTGATCATGGGCGACACCTATCACTTCAATCCTGGCTCGGGCCTTGGTGATCCGGGCAAGCCGCCGCGCCTGGATGTGCTCCAAATGGCTTGGTACGACAAGTGGCTCAAGGGCATCGATAACGGCATCGACCAGTACGGGCCGGTCGCGCTCTGGCAGCAGGGCGGCGGCTGGACCACCACCTCGTCGTTCCCGCGCACGGACGTGGATTACCAGCGCATGTATCTCTCGCCCACCATCAGCGGCGCCGCGACCAGCGTCTACGACGGCTCGCTCACCGCCCAAACCCCCGAGGGCGCAGCACAATTGACGGTCTCGCCGGTACAGGGCCTCACTTCACTGTGCTCACGGGACTCGGCCGTCGAATCCGTCGGCGTCATCAGCCTGCTCAATTTCTGCGGCCGGGACGACCGCATCCACGAGCTCGGCGGCCTCACCTTCACCGGTGCGCCGGTCGGTGAACCGACGGTGCTGTCCGGCCCGATCAACGTGCACCTCAACACCAAGTACGACAACATCGAGGGCTACTGGGCGGTGACCGTGAATGATGTTGCGCCGAACGGACAGTCGACGGTGCTGGCCAGCGGTCAGCTCGCCGCCTCGATGCGCGCGGTGGACGAGGACAAGAGCACGAAGGACGCCGACGGCGACTACACGCACACCGTCTACAAGCTGACCCTCGCCGATCGGCAGACCCTGGTGCCCGGCCAGCCGACCACCCTGGACGTCGCGGTCAACCCGGTCGACGCGGTGCTACAGCCGGGACATCGGTTGCGGGTGAACGTCTTCGCGAGCAACTTCCCGCGCGGCTTCCTGCCGCCGCCGCTGCTCTTCGACGGCGGCATCCTGAATTCGGTTGCCCCGCAACATCTCGTGCTCGACCCGTCGGCACCCAGCTTCGTGAACGTGCCGTTGAGCAGGCCGCTGGGCTAACCGCGCACGACGGCCCGGAGCAGGTGCGGGCCGGGGCGCTCCGGAGTGTCCGCCGGAGCGCCCGCGTAGCGGATCGCGGTGGCCGAGGGGCCGAGATCCTCGACTACGTCGAACCCGTGGCGATGCAGTTCGGTGGACATCTCCGGCGGAGTGAAGAAACTGAGCCAGCGTTCGTTGATCTGCGAGAGGCGCTGCTTGCGGAACTCCGCGGCGGCGTGTTCCTCAGGCGTGGAGGGGATCACGGGTTCGGCGTAGTCGAGGACGAGCTGGCTGCCCGCGGCCAGGCCGCCGAGGTAGCGCAGGGTCGAGCCGATGGCGGCCCTGGTGAGATAGACGGTGACGCCGAGCCAGATCACGAAGGCGGGCCGGGCCGGATCGAAATCCGTTGCGGCGATGGCCTCGTCAAGGGTCTGGTGTTCGAAGTCGACCGGCACGTAGGTCATCGAGGTCGGCACCGCAATGTCGGCCTCGCGCAACCGTTTCCGCTTCCACTCCTGGGTGTCGGGGTGGTCGATCTCGAAGACCCGCAGTCGTGGGTGCGGATTCCGGTAGGCGAAGGTGTCCAGCCCGGCGCCGAGGATCACCGCCTGCCCGGTGCCCGCGGCGACCGCCTCGGCCAGTGCGTCCTCGGCGAATCGTGATCGGGCGGCGACCAATAGCCGGATCCGGCCGTGCGTGTCCCGGTCGAAGAAGGAGTCGGTGAGCTTCGGCATGGTGCCGACGATCGGCACGGCGAGCGGATCACGGAAGATCCGGCCCGCGTCGGCGACTTGGTGATGTGCGCGGTAGACGGCAGCGCCGAGCGCGGTGCGGCTCGGTTCCCCGGTCTGCATAGGGCATCCCCTTCCAGGCTGGATTCGAGCCTACCGGGCGATTACGGCGGAGTATGCGACACACCAAGTAGATACGTCCCTACTCGTTGGCGTGTCGGTACCCGATCGTGGCGTCGATGCACGCCGAATGCGCGAGAATCACGTTATTCCGCACCTGGTTTGTGGCGTGGATCGAAAGGCACCCGAAAGGAGCGTCGATCATGGAACCCGTAAACCCTGACTACACCGCGCAGCTGGTCGATTCGGTCAATCCGATTCGTGTCCGAGGCGATCTGGATCCCGCACTGTCGCGATGGATGTGGCTGGTCAAGTGGATTCTGGCCATTCCGCATTACATCGTGCTTTTCTTTTTGCACATCGCCTACTTCGTGCTCACCGTGATCGCGTTCTTCGCGATTCTGATCACCGGTAAATATCCGAGGGCGATGTTCGACTTCAATGTCGGGGTGATGCGCTGGACCTGGCGGGTGGAGTTCTACGCGCTGGGCGTACTCGGCACCGACAAGTACCCGCCGTTCAGTCTGCAATCGAGCGACGAGTACCCGGCCGATCTCGAGATCGACTATCCGGAGCGACTGCATCGCGGCCTGGTGCTGGTGAAGTGGTGGCTGCTCGCCATCCCGCACTACCTCATCCTCGGCGCGATGATGACCGGCGGCACCACGTTCTATATGTATGACGACGACGAATGGTCCGGCGCGGGCAGCATTCCGCTGATCAGCATCCTGCTGCTGGTCGCGCTGCTCGGGCTGTTGTTCACCGCGCGGTACCCCAAGGGCGTGTACGACTTCGTCCTCGGCATCAGCCGGTGGACCATCCGCGTGCAGGCCTACGCCACGCTGATGCGCGACGAGTACCCGCCGTTCCGGCTCGACCAGGGTGCGCGCGAACCCGAAACCCGTTGAGTCGCACTACAACACCGAATCCGCCCGCTGCCTCAGCGGGCGGATTCGTATATTCGGCGGACCACGTCCTCGATCTCCGGCTCCTCGATCGACAGGTCCCGCACCTCGGCCCGATCGGAGACCTGCGCGAGCAGCTTTGCGGCCGTGGTCCTTTCCGGATCGAAGGCCAGCCGCTGCCGCATCCCGCCTGCCTCGGACGCCAGCAGCTTCGCGCAGGGTAGGTCGTCGATGTCGGGCGTCGGCTCGGCCAGATCGACGACGAGCACCCGCCTGGCGCCCACGGTGGCCGCCAGCCCGGTCAGCGATCCGTCGTAGACCAGCCGCCCGTGATCCACCACCAGCACCCGGCCACACAGTCTTTCGATGTCGCCCATGTCGTGCGTGGTGAGCAGGAGCGTGGTGCCGCGTTCGGCGCGTTCGGCGCGCAGGAACTCGCGCAGCCGCTGCTTCGACAGCACGTCGAGACCGATGGTCGGCTCGTCGAGGATCACCAATTCGGGGGAGTGCAGCAGCGCCGCAGCCACTTCCGCGCGCATGCGCTGGCCGAGCGAGAGCTGGCGCACCGGGGTGTCCAGCGTGTCGGTCATCTCCAGTTGCTCGATCAGCTCGTGCTTGCGCTTGCGCGCGGCGTCCGGGTCCAGCCGATGGATGGCCGCCAGGATCGAAAACGATTCGCGCAGTGGCAGATCCCACCAGAGTTGGGAGCGCTGCCCGAACACCACGCCGATCCGCGCGGCCAGTTCGCGCCGCTGCCGGACCGGTTCGAGCCCGCAGGTGCGCACGCTGCCCGAGGTCGGCACCAGAATGCCGGTGAGCATCTTGATGGTGGTGGACTTGCCCGCGCCGTTGGCGCCGATATAGCCGACCGCCGTGCCGCGTTCGATCCGGAACGACATCCGATCGACCGCGGTCAGTGTCTCGCGGCGCCGACGCCAGCGGCGGCCGACCTTGCGGGACAGGATGAATTGCCTTGTCAGGTCCTCGATGTCGATGATCGCGTCCGATGAGCCGGAATTCGCCACGTTATCCGCCGCCTCCCTGATAGTGCCGAGTACCGAATCGCCAGAAACACAGCGCGAGAAACCACACCCAGAGCACCGCGAGCGGAGCCAGCCAGGCCAGCCACGCTGGTAGCAGCGCCGGACCCGGCAGCCCGAGCAAGGCGATGGTCGGCAGATACGCGGTGAAGCAGACCGGGATGGCGAAGCCGAACAACAGTTTCAGCGGTGTCGGGAACACCGTGGCGGGTTGCACTGCGGCGAACGAGCCGCCGTAGGTGAAGCTGTTGGTGAGCTCGGCGCCGTCGATCAGATAGAACTGCAGTCCGGCCGCGCACACGAAAACCCCACCGAACAGGGCGATTCCGCTGACCAGCGTGAGCAGTACCAGCCCGACGGCGGCCGGACTCCAGTCGATGTCGTTGCGTAGGAAGCCGACACCGAGCACCGTGATGGCGACGGCGGCGCGGGCGAAGCGGCGCAGCGAGATATCGCTGGTGATGAGCTGGAGCAGCAGCGGCTGCGGGCGTAGGTGATACGCGTCGAGCTGGCCCATCCGGATCAGCGTCGGCAGCGTGTCGAGGTGGCCGAACAGGACCTGGGCCAGCGCGAAGGTCGATTGGCCGAATCCGAAGAGCAGCAGGGCGGCATTGAGATCGAGGCCGCCGAGCAGCCGGACGTTGTGGAAGATCACCCACACCTCGGCGAACTCCACCAGGCCGATCAGGAACGCGCTGAAAACCTCGCTGACAAAAGACAATCGGTAGGCCTGCTGGGCGCGGATCCGGGAGCGCAGCACCGCCGCGTACGGGCTGAACCAGGTCCCGGCCCGCGCGGTGCCCGGCTCAACCACCCTGCACCTCCAGCTTGCGCCGTCCGGCCGCCAGCAGTACCCGGCCGATGCCGCCGACCACGAGCACCCAGAACACCTGGATGGCAACCACACTCACCGCCGCCGTCCCGGTGATCCGGCCGGACAGCACATCGATCGGCGATTGCAGGATCGAGGGAAACGGTGTCGCCTGCGCGATGGTGCGCAGCCAGCCGGGGAACATGTGCACTGGCACAAACAGTCCGGCGAGGAAGGTGCCGGTGACCTGATACAGCACCCGGAGGCCGCGGGTCTCGACCACCCAGAAGCCGATCAGCGCGACGGCGAACAGGCAGAGGAACGAAATGGCAACGGCGAGAAGCACACTCACCGCGCCGAGCAGATAGGGGAGTGGCGTGCTCGGCATGACGAGCCCGAAGGTGAACACGCCGATCAAGACGCTCGGCACCCCGCGCGGCAGGATGGTGCACGCCGCGCGGCCGAGATCACCGGCGAGGTAACCGAATTGGACGTCGACCGGGCGCAGGAAGTCGATCGCGATGTCGCCGTTCTTTACCCGGTCGGCCAGGTCCAGCGGCGGTCCCATGAACTGCATCGCGCCGAGCAGGCCCTGCGACAGCCACACATACGCGCCGATAGAGCCCTCGTTGTAGCCGCCGAAGTCGCCGGTGGCCCGCACCGCGGCGAGCATCACCGACGCGCGCACGAAGCCGAAAACGCAGTTGGTGAACAGGCCCGCGAACATGGCCAGCTTGTACTGGGACTGCCGTCGAAAACCCGCGCGCGCGAGCTGCGCGTAGACCGCGAAGGCGCGCCGCGGTTGCCTCGTCGCGACGAGCTGCCCGTCCCCGCCTGCTCTGTCGCGCACAAAGAGTCAAGCCTAATACCGGCCGGATGGTGTGCGGAACCCCTGAAGACGGTTTTTGGAAAAGTGCTACACGGCGCTCGCGGCAATGTTAGAAACACAGTCACTTCAGATTGTGTGAGAAGGATCGCCGATGACCGCCGCCGGGATGACCGTTTTCGAGGCCCTCGAATCCAATGTGCGCGGCTACTGCCGGTCCTGGCCCGCGGTGTTCGACACCGCGAGCGGCGCCTGGCTGCGCGACGAGAACGGCAAGGAGTACCTGGACTTCTTCGCGGGCGCGGGCGCGCTGAACTACGGCCACAACAACCCGGTGCTGAAACGGGCGCTGCTGGACTACATCGCGGGCGACGGCATCACGCACGGGCTGGACATGTCGACCGTCGCCAAGCGCGGCCTGCTGGAAACGCTGCGTGACACGGTGTTCGGTCCGCGCGGGCTGGACTACAAGGTGCAGTTCCCCGGGCCCACCGGGGCCAACGCCGTGGAGGCAGCGCTCAAGCTGGCCCGGAAGGTGACCGGGCGAACGCAGGTTCTCAACTTCACCAACGCCTTCCACGGCATGTCGCTCGGTGCGCTGTCGGTCACCGGCAACGCAGCCAAGCGCGCGGGTGCCGGAGTGCCGCTGCCGCATGCCATGCCGATGCCCTATGACGGATACCTCGACGCGCCCGACCCGCTCGGCTGGATGCGGCGCGCGCTGGACGATCCGTCCTCCGGTCTGGACAAGCCCGCGGCGGTCATCGTGGAGACGGTGCAGGGGGAGGGCGGCGTCAATGTGGCGCGCGCGGATTGGCTGCGGCAGTTGGCCGAACTGTGCGCGGTGCGCGGCATCCTCTTGATCGTCGACGACGTACAAATGGGCTGTGGCCGCACCGGTCCGTTCTTCTCCTTCGAGACCGCGGGGATCCGACCCGACATCGTCACCCTGTCGAAGTCCATCGGCGGCTACGGATTGCCCATGGCGCTGGTGCTTTTCAAGCCCGAATTCGACCAGTGGGCGCCCGGCGAGCACAACGGCACCTTCCGCGGCAACAACGCGGCCTTCGTCACCGCGCGGGTCGCGTTGCAGCACTACTGGTCCGACACGCGGCTCGAGTGCGCCACGCTGGCCAAGGGCGCGCGGATCGAGCGGGAACTGACCGGCCTGGCCGCGGCGGTCCCCGGCGCCCGCGTCCGTGGCCGCGGTCTCGTCCAGGGCCTGGCCTTCGACGACGCGTCGCTGGCAGGCAAGGTCTGTCAGTCCGCCTTCGACCGCGGCCTGCTGGTGGAGACCTCCGGCGCGGCGGGTGAGGTGGTGAAACTGATGCCGCCACTGACGATCACCGACGCCGAAATCGGCCACGGCCTCGACCTGCTCGCCGCCGCGGTCACCGCCGTCTGCTGCTGACCCCGCGACGGCCAGCGCATGACATTGCGCGCGATGGTTGTCATACTCGGGCGGCAGGGAGTCGCGAGGATCGGACACGATGTGTCCAGGTCGCGCAGTAGGCTTGGCATCGAATCATGTCGCGGTAGCGAAAGACTGGGAACCCGGGAGGGGAACGGTGGACACGCTGAAGCTGGATCCGGCGGCGGTGGCCGCTTACACCGCGATCGCGGACGCGGTCTCCCAACAATTGGCCTCGGCGGCCGCGGTCGCCTCCGGGGCGGTGAATCAAGATCAGTTGGCCGCCGACCTCGGCCTGATCGGCGCGGATTTCGCGGCGCGATTCACCACGGCGGTCGCCGAACACGCCCAAGCGTTGTCCACGGCGGGACAACTCGTCGGCACCTACGGCCAGGTGCTGCGCGACTACAGCGCGAACATGCAGGGTGTCGACGCCGATACCGCAGGCGCCCTCACCCGGACAGGGGAGACGCTGACATGAGAAGCCTTACCGGACTACGCAGGCGCTCCGCCCCGGCCCGCACCGACACCCCCGCGCCCGCCACCACTTATCTGGATCCGAACGTGGATCCGCCGATCGTCGCCGCCCTGGTCCGCCCGCTGCTGCAGTTGCGATCCACCCTCGGCAATGGCGTCGGCGTGCCGAACCAGACCGCGACCAGCGCGCTGTCGTCCGCGTCCACCCAGGCCGCCGACGTGGAGGCCCCGCATCGCGACGGCCTGCACGCGCTGGAGTCGACCTGGACCTCGCGCGGCGCCGACGCCGCGGTGCCCGCGCTGCGCACCACGCAAACCGAGATCGGCGAAATCTCCGACCGGGGACCGGCTTACCTCAGCGTGCTCGGCGACGCGCATGCCACCAGCGCCCGCGCCGCGCAGACGGTGGACCAGATCATCGCCGACTTCCGGCGCGACGCGCGCGAGATCCTCGGCAACGCGACCGCGGCCCCGGACACCGACGCGGTGATCGCGCGGGCCTCCCAGGCCCTGCGTGACGCGCTCACCACGGTCGATACCGCGCAGACCGAGATGGACGACCACAGCAGGCGACTGGACGAGATGGGACCGCTGACGGTCACCCAGCCCTCCGGCGTCACCGCCGCCCAGCCCGGCACCACAGGGCAGTTCATGCCAGGCGGCACAGGCCAATACACCACGGACGGCACCGGCCAGTACTACCCCGGTCAGGGCTATCCCGGCAGCACGGTGCCCGGCATCGGCGGCAACGGGCAGCCGGTGGACCCGGCGCTGGCCGCCCAACTCCAGCTGCAGCAGCAGCTCATCTCCGCGGGTGTGCAGGTCGGCACCGCCGCCATCAACGCGGGTGTCGATATCGGCACCAACATCATCGACAAGATCGCCGGTGTCGGCACGCACATCATCGACAAGGTGGCCGACGTCGGCACGCACGCCATCGACACGGTCGCGGCCGGCGCGGACAAGGCGGTGACCGAGGCGATCCGGCCCGGCAGCACCACCGGCGATCAGTCGACCGGCACCTCGAACTCGAGTACCTCACCGAAGCTGTTCGACTTCGGTGGTGGCGCGGGCACCCGGCCGTCCACCCCGTCCTCCCCGACCGGTCCCGGCACGGTGATTCCGCCGTCGCAGCACGGATCCGCGCCGACGGCACCGGTGGACACGCCGGCACCGCCGGTGTCGGTGCCCGCGCCCGCCTCGGACGTGCCGGCACAGCCGTCGGACACCCCGTCGAAGTCCGCCAGCCCGGACCAGCAGAGCCATCCCGGGACCGGTGGCGGCGTGGCGATGCCACCGCCGCCGCGGGCCGACGATCCGGAGCACAAGCCCAAGGACGGTCAGCTCGGTGTCACCGTGCCGACAGCGGCGGTCGCGGTGACCCCGGTCCTCGGCGACTACGACGATGACACCCTCTGACCCGAACTCTCCGGGTCGGCAAGAGGGGCAGGACAATCCATTCGATATGGGTCTGCCCATGCTCCGCACACCCACCGGCAAGGCCAAGAAGCGGCGGCGCCCGTCCGGTCGCCGCGCGCCGGTGCGTCGCCGAGATCCGGAGGTCGCCGTGTCCGAGCAACCAACCCCGGACCACGCGGATCGGCCGCGGCGGACCGGGGACTGGGAACAATGGCTCGACCCGCCGCTCGCGGCCGAGCCGCAGGCGGAACCGCCGATCGAGGAGGACCGGCGGCGGATTCGCGCGGACGAGTACGCCGCCGACGGTTACGAGGAGGACGTCAACCCGGCGCCCGCGATCATCAATCGGTCCGGCATCCACCCCGGCGTCCCGCTGCGCCACCCCACCAAGCGGCGGGATCCGCAGCGCGGCAACAAGGTGCTCGCGGTCCTGATCGTGCTCGGCATCGGGATCGCGGTCGTCTCGATCCTGCTCGCCGCTGTGCACGGGTTCGGTAAGCGCAGTCCCTCGACCGCCGCCACCGTGACCGGTGTCGTGCCCGCGACCGCGTCCGTGCAGCGTCCCACTGGAACCGCCGCCGCGACAACAACAACTACGATGCCCGCGTCGCCCGCGGCCATCGCGACCCAGGGCTGCGAACAGAAGCGCACCCCCGAGGCCGTCTCCGGCACCGATCCCGGCGGCACCGCCAACGGCCCGGACGCCATCCTCGCCTTCGAATACGCCTACTACGTGGAACGTTCCGGCTATCGGGCCCGCGCGGTGGTCGCCGACAACGCCATCGTCTCGCCCGCCGAGCAGATCCAGCGCGGCATCAACCAGATCCCCGTCGGCACCCGCTACTGCGTGCAGATCACCCCGTCCCGCGACGGCGACGACGGCCTCGCGCACTGGCAGGTCATGCTCACCCAGCAGTACCCCGGCGAACAGCCGAAGACGTTCACCCAGCTCATCACCACCCGCACCCTCGCATCGCAGACTCTGATCACCGCCATCGCCTCCGCCTGAGGCATTATTCGCGGGTCCGGCGCCAGGGCAGCACGGCTGGCGTGGCCAGCATCAGGACCGCCCCGATGGCGAGCGCCGTGCGGGTGCCGGTCTGGCCGGCCAGCACGCCCCACCCGACGACGGCCGCGGCGGTGACCAGGCGGGTGGTGATGGTCCAGGCGGTGAGCACGCGCGCGACCTTGTCGTTCTGCGTGTGCAGCAGGCGGAAGGTGGCCAGCGACGGGTTGAAAATGCCCATGCAGGTGATCATTCCGAACTCGACGGCCATCACCAGCAGCAGTCCCGGCGCGCCCGCCTGCACGAAGGGCAGGCCGAGCAGCCACGGCACCCGCGCGGCGCCGAAGACGAGCAGGATCCTGCGTTGTCCGTAGCGGCGCACCAGTGGGCGGGCCAGCCGGGCGCCGAGGATGCCGCCGAGGCAGGCCACGCCGAAGCCGAGACCGTATTGCCATGGCGCGAAGCCGAGGTCGCTCAGCATCAGATACGCCAGCAGCGGCGAAGTCGCCATGATCAGCGGGTTCACCAGCGCCACATTGCAGAGCAGCAGGCGCAGCACGGGATTCGCGGCGATGGTGCGCCAACCTTCGGTGAGCTCGACCAGGCGCGACGTCGCGGCCGGCCGAACCGGCGGGGCGGGCTCGGGGATCTCGATCGAGCGAATGCACAAGGCGGACAACAGGAAACTGGCCGCGTTGAGCAGCACGGTGACGACGGGGCCGAGCGCGCCGATCAGGACGCCACCCAGCGGCGGACCCGCCGAAGCCGAGATCCAGGTCGCGGTCTCGAAGCGGCTGTTGGCCGCCAGCAAATCGTCCTGGGCGACAAGGCCTTTCAGATGTGCGCTGCTGGCACCGAGGAAGACGATGTCGGCCACCGCGACCACCATGGCGGCGATGAGCAACTGCGGATAACTCAGCGCGCCGGCGAAGTACGCGACGGGCACGGTCAGCAGCACCAGGAACCGAAGTAGGTCGGCTCGGACCATCAGCCTGCGCTTGGGCCGGAACTCGATCCAGGCGCCCAGCGGAACAGCGAGCACCGCGCCCACCGCGCCACCGGCGGCCGCGAGCAACGACACCTGCAGCGGCCCGACATCCAACACCAGGATGGCGACCAGCGAAAACGCATCCAGCGCAAGGTATGTGCCCAACGTGCTGACCGCGAACCCGCGCCAGAGTCGCTCGAAGTCCTGGCCGAGACCGGTGACCGCCGGCTGCGTCGCTATCCCCTCGTTGACCATCCGAGCGATCAAACCCGTCGGCCGCGCCCGAGGCAAGCCCCCAGTTCGGCCCGGCCGCTTGCGATTTCCGCTGTCCGGACCAGTAGGCGGGGTTGCCATCGATACCGTGGTACAGGCGTACCTATTTATTTATGGCATTGATTGACAATTCCGCGTAATGGGGGTTCTGGCGTCGCGTGCGTTATCGTTCTTGGATCGGCTGTTGCGGGAGGTCGAAATCATCCGGTTTGTTTGGGCCCTTGTTTGCAGGCCTAGTGTCTGCAAAGCTGGTTGACAGCTCAGATAGTTTCGATTTCTATCAGTTTGATGGAGAAGGCGGGTCGACAGATGATGTCGGTGCTGTGGATCATCCTGCCTTACAGCGCGTTTCTGTCCTTTATCGTCGGCCACCTGTGGCGCTACCGGCACGACCGGTTCGGCTGGTACAGCTCCGGTTCGGAGCTGGATCGGGCGCAGCGAATCGGGGCGACCGCGTTTCGCATCGGATTGAGCGGCGTGATCGCCGCTCGGATCACCGACTTCCTTACCGCAGGGCCGCATTCTCGCCCCGACGGCTCGATCTATCTCACCCTCACTATCGTCGAGATAGGCGCCTTGGCGACCGCGACGATCGGTGCGGTGCTGCTGTTCGTGCCGGACATGATCGGCAGCCCGGCCCGCCGCGCGGTCAGTCCATTGGACCGCGTCACCTTCCCGATTCTGGTGGCCGGCCTACTCACCTGGGTGGCCATCAAGTTCGACCCGAACTCGACCGACAACGGATATCGCATCGCCGAAACCCTGTTCGCCTGGTTCCGCTCCCTGTTCTCGCTGCACCCGAACCCGGAAGCGATGCAGCGCGCCCCCTTCATCTACCAGACCCGCGGCCTGGTCCTGATGCTGTTCATCGCGATCTGGCCCTACACCCGGCTCGCCAGCTTCCTCGCCGAACCGGCCTACCGCGTGGCCCGGCGCGTCCGGTCCGAACCCCCGGCGGAACCCGCCAGGGAACTGTCCGCCCCGCACCGAATGTGACGCGCCGCCGCGTGTTTCGTGCGCCATACTGCTGATCGGACACAGTGACAGCTCGACGGGCATTACCTGCACTTCCATAGCTGTTCCACAATGACGGAAGGCGGGCCCATGGCGGATGAGCTGATCGATGCGGGCGGTTCTATCGAGCGCCGCACCATCGAGGTGATTCCCGATGCGGAACGGCATGGCACGCCGTTCAGTCAGTTCACCCTCTGGTTCGGGGCGAACATGCAGATCACCGCGGTCGTCGACGGTGCGCTCGCGGTGGTGTTCGGCGCCGACGCGCTGTGGGCGATCGTCGGGCTGCTGCTCGGCAATATCCTCGGCGGCGTCGTGATGGCGCTGCATTCGGCGCAGGGACCTCGGCTCGGGTTGCCCCAGATGATCTCCAGCCGAGCACAATTCGGCGTTTTCGGGGCGGTGCTGCCGCTGCTGCTCGTGGTGGTGATGTATCTGGGGTTCGCCGCGACGGGCACGGTGCTCGCGGGGCAGGCGGTGAACAAGATCCTGCACATCGACAACGCGACGGTCGGCATTCTCGTCTTCGGCGCGCTCACCGCGGTGGTGGCGGTGACCGGCTATCGGCTGATCCATATCGTCGGCCGGATCGCCACGGTGGTCGGGGTTATCGGCTTCACCTATCTGGGTGTCCGGCTCTTCACCCAGTACGACGTCAGCGCCTATGTCGGCGTGAAGTCGTTCGACATGGTGACTTTCGTGCTGGCCATCTCGCTCGGCGCGGGCTGGCAGCTGACCTTCGGGCCCTATGTCGCCGACTATTCGCGCTACCTGCCCCGCTCGACCAGTGACCGGACCACCTTCCTGGCCACCTTCGCGGGCAGCGTGCTCGGCTCGCAGTGGTCGATGACGTTCGGCGCGTTGGTGGCGGCGGTGGCGGGTAAAGCGTTCCTGGGCAACCAGGTTGGTTTCATCGGCGAGCTCGCGGGCCCGTCCGCGCTGGCGCTGTTGATCTATCTGGTGATCGTGGTCGGCAAGCTGACGGTGAACTGTCTCAACGCCTACGGCGGGTTCATGTCGATCCTGACGTCGGTGACCGCGTTCAACCGGCAGTCACGCACCACGCCGTTCGCGCGCGCCGCCTACATCGTCGGCTTCACCGCGGTGTCGATGCTCGTCGCGATCGGGGCCAGCGCCGACTTCCTCGGCAACTTCAAGAATTTCGTGCTCACCCTGCTGATGGTGTTCACGCCGTGGAGCGCGATCAACCTGATCGACTACTACCTGATCTCGCGCGAACGCATCGACATCCCGGCGCTGTACGACCCGGACGGGCGGTACGGACGCTGGAATCTCACCGCGCTGGCCTGCTACGCCCTCGGCGTGCTCGCCCAGATCCCGTTCCTCGCCCAGCAGCTCTACACCGGCCCGATCACCGAAAAGCTAGGCGGCGCAGACGTTTCCTGGATCGTCGGCATCATATTCACGGCCGCGATCTACTACCCGCTGGCGCGGCGCACGAGTAACCCGCCGGATCGAATGATCTATCCGGCGGGCACCGTGGAAATCGCGGACGCTCAGACTCGCGCGCGCACGAACTTGTAGATGACCAGCAGGATCACCGCGCCGACGATGGCGCCGAGGAAGGCGTGGTTGACCGGCGGCTGGAGAGTGAACTTGTGCGGTGCGAACACCAAGCTGCCTAGCGTGCCGCCGACATAGCCGCCGATGATGCCGAGCACGATCGTGCCGATCCAGCCGAAGTTCTCTTTGCCAGGGACCAGCAGGCGCGCGATGGCTCCGGCGATGAGGCCGATGATGATCATCGAGATGATGCCCATGGATTCGCTCCTTGAAACTCACTGGGTGTGACGCGCGGGAGACGCCGCGATCAGTGTGCGGGATACCCGGGTTCTATGGGCGGTAATCGCGCGCCGTGTACGCGTCACATGCCGGAAGTTCACTTCGCGTCGAGCATCGGCGCGAGGTAGCGCCGGGTGAAGTCGCGGGCCTGCTCGGCGGTGTCGAGTGCGATGGCGGTTTTCTGGGTGAGGATGAGCGACAGGGTGATTCGGATGTGCAGCTCGGCCACGGTGCGCAGGTGCCGTAGGTCCTCGTCGGAAATGGCGGTGTCGGCGTAGAACTCGTGCTGCCAGAGGGTGACGCAGAAGTCGCGGAAGATGTCGACGATGGGGCCCGCGCCGATGGTGAGGGCGGGCAGGATGGTTTCCGGCTCTGTTTCGAGCAGCCGGCGCAGCAGCGGGTGGTCGCGCAGGAATTCGACTGTGTAGGCGGCACTTTCGGCCATGCGGTCGGTCACCGTGGTCTGCGTGCTCGTCGCCGCGGTGCTGCCCGCCAGGTATTTGCGTAGCTCCGAGACCAGGACCGCCTCGGTGAGCGCGGATTTGCTGGGGAACTTTCGATACACCGTCGCGCGGCCGAGTCCGGCCCGTTTGGCGACGTCCTCGACGGTCGACCGGCGCCAGCCGACCACGGCCATCTGCTCGAAGGCCGCGGCGAGGATTCGCTCGGTCACCTCGTCGGCCTCATCGAGCAGTTTGAGCACCTCGGGATCGGGAGCTGCCAACTTGTTCAGCAGTGTGTCCCTGGTCACTCGCGTCACTGCGCTCCTTGTCGTTGCCGGCAAGTCAACAGTACCGTCGAGACAAACAGGCGATCAATGTCTCAGTTGTCTCAATGTGGCGGCAGGAGCTTTGCATGACACCCGTACGAACGTTTGTGACCGGCTATTTTCGCGACGCGCGTGGCACGGCGACCCAGGTCCTCGCCCTGCTGATGGCGGTCTGGTTCACCAGCAACGGCCCGGTCGCGCTGGCGATGAATCCGGACTTCTCGATGCATCCGATGCATTCGCACACCGTCCACGTGCTCGGATTCATCCCGGTCACCGTGAACGGGTGGCATGCCCTGTTCCACTTCGTCACCGGGGTCGCAGGGCTGCTCTGTGTCCGTACGAAGACGGCCGCGGTCTGGTACGCGGCGGTGACCGCGCTGATCTATCTG
The DNA here is from genome assembly GCF_044459885.1 of Nocardia sp. NPDC050175. Lineage (NCBI taxonomy): Bacteria > Bacillati > Actinomycetota > Actinomycetes > Mycobacteriales > Nocardiaceae > Nocardia > Nocardia sp. NPDC050175. The sequence continues at coordinate 531,518 of NZ_JBITJI010000004.1, read as the reverse complement.
GTGGTCGGCGCGCTCGGCCTGGCCGGTGGGACCAGCGTGTGCGGGATGATGGCGGTGGACACCTTCGGCAACTGGGTTCATGTCGTCGAGGGAGTCATTCTCGTCGCCATCGCGGCGTACGGCGTAGTGGGGGAGCCCGATTCGATTCGGCCGTCCGCTCTTTCCGGTGGGACCGAGGTGGCGTCGTGACTGTCGTCGTTGTGCTGCTCGCGTTGTTCGTACTGGCGAATCTGCTCCTGGGTGATGGTGATCGCCAGGACTTTCACGGCCGTGAGATCGCGGAATCGCAGCACGAGGGGAGTCGTCCGCGCTCATCGTGCTCGCTCTTTCGTTGACCGCGCGTCTCGATCTCAAAGCAACATTTGCAACAAAAGGGTCACGTTGTGTTGCATTAGCGGACCTGCAGGCTTACGGTAAGCCACATGAAGCAGAGCATCGCGGCTCTCCTCGCCGCCGGAATCTTCCGCGGCACGGACGAGGACACCGACCGGACCGTGGCACGGATTCTCGATGCCGCCCTCGTGGAGGCGGCCTCCGTTGGGTTCTCGCGACTGAAGATCGACGCGATCGCGCGGCGGGCCGGGGTCAATCGGACCACCGTGTATCGCCGCTTCGGCGATCTGGACGGCCTGATCGAGGCGCTCACCATGCGGGAGGGCGGGCGGATGGCCGAGACCGTGCTCCGTGCGGTCGACGGGGTGGCGGATCCGGCGGGCCGGTTGGTGGAAAGTTTCGTCGCCTGCATGCGGATGGCCCGCGAACATCCGGTCATCGCGCGCACCGCGGCGCTGGAGCCGGACCAGCTCATCGCCATGGGCATGGCCGACGATGCCGCCCTGCTGCGGCTGGGCAGCGCCGTCATCGCCGACCAGATTCGGATAGCCCAAACCGAAGGGCACGCAACACATTTGGACCCGGACGAGACCGCGCAGAGCATCGCCATGCTGTTCGCGGCGTGTGTGCTGATGCCGACCGCGCAGGGGATCGATCTGCGCACCGACGAGTCCGTGCGCGCCTACGCGCAGCGCACGTTGGCACCCATGGTTTTCGGGCCTCGCGCCTAGTTCCACAACGCCCGAGTGAGAGGAAGGCACACCATGAGCAACCACAACGCGGTGGTTCCACACGAGGACTACGGCTTCTTCGGCCCGGACTCGATCGCGTGGAAGGTGCACGGGTACCCGACCGCGACGACGGTCGCGTTCCAGCGGACCGTTGTCACCGAGATGTACGAGCCATTCCTGTTGGCCTCGGTGAACGACACCAGCGCGGTGACCAAACGCCCCGCGCTTCGCTTCGACCGCACGCTGCAATACATGGCCACCATCACCTTCGGTGACAGCAAGTCGGTGGTGCAGGCTTCGGAGATTCTGGTGAAGATCCATTCGAAGATCACCGGTACCGAGCCGATCAGCGGACTGCGCTATGACGCCAACGATCCCGAGGCGCAACTCTGGATTCACCTCACCGCATGGCATTCACTGCTCTACACCTACGAGAAGTTCGGCCCGGGCAAACTCAGTCCCGCAGAGGAACGCCAGTACTGGGAAGAATGTGCCCGCGCCGCAGAGTTCCAGACCATCAACCTGGACGACGTGCCCCGCTCCCGCAAGGAGATGCGGGCGTACTACGAACGCATGCGCCCGATCCTCGCGGCTACCGAAGCGACCCAGCAGCATGTCGAGCATTTGCTGGACAGCGCGTCGGCTCCGCTGCCCGACTCCGCGGTGCTGTGGCCCGTCGTCAAACTCACCCAGGTGTTGTTCCGGAAGGCGACCATCGCGACGCTGCCGCGATGGATGCGGAAGATGGGCGGCGTGCGGCAATCGCCGATAACCGACCTGCTCATCACCGCGACCATGCAGGCCATCTTCCGGCTTGCCGCGCAAAGCGTTGAGGCACAACGATTTTTGCTCCGCGTGAGCAGCCCGCTCACGGCGCCGGTGCTGGACCCGATCATGTGCGGGGTAGCGCCGAAGGACCCCGTGGTCTGGTCGCCGGAACAAGCCCGCGCCCACTACCGGACGGTCCGGCCCGCCGAGCAGTACGCCCAGATCCTGGCGGCCCGCGCCGAGAAGCCGCTGCCCCAGCATGCCGCCGTCGACGGTAGCGAACCATTGCTCGCCTTTGGCTGAAGGAGCTGATCTATGTCGGTGACCCAGGCTCGTATCGCGCAATATCTAGTTGCGGCAGGCGTTTTCGCCACGCTGGCGTGGCAGTCGGATCTGCGCACGTTCATGATGACGAACTTGGCGATCCAGGCCGCACTCTTCGTGGTGCTGGCGTGTGTGCCCGCGTATCGCACCGGGCACATGAGCTACGTCGACCTGGCGTGGCCGTGGGGTCTGGTCGACCTGGGCGTGCTGACCCTCGCGTTCGGCGGCGGCGATTCGTCGCTGAACGTGACGGTCGGGGTGATCTACCTGGTCATGGGTCTGCGGATGGGTATCTGGGCGGCGCTGGCCGGTGCCAATGGTGAGCTGACCGGCGATCTCCCGAGATACCGCTATCAGCGGCTGGTTTGGGAGCGCGCGGGCCTGCGCAGCGAGCGGCTGTCGATTCAGGTCGAGATCATGCTGCAGGGCGCGGCCAACATGAGCATCCTGGCCATTCCGGCCGCACTCGCCGTCGCGGGTTCGCGTTCCCTCGGCGCCGTCGAGATCGTGGCACTCGTCGTGTGGGTGGTGTTCTACGGTGTCGAGTCCTTGGCGGACTGGCAGAAGGCACGCTTCGCCGAACGCGGCAGACGAGAGGGAATCCGGCGCAGCTGCGATGTCGGGCTGTGGCGATATAGCCGACACCCCAACTACTTTGGGCAGTGGATGCAGTGGAACGCGCTGATCGTGCTGGTCCTACCGACCCTGCTGAGCCGCCGCCCCGATACCCCGGCCGCGCTGTGGGTGCTCACCCTGATCGGTCTGCTCACCATCTCCGCAGCCTTCTACTACACGCTGGTCTATTACACCGGTGCCGTTCCCGCCGAGCACTACAGCCTGCAATCGCGGCCCGACTACGCCGACTACCAGCGCGCCACCAATCGTTTCTTTCCCGGCCCATCTCGTCGTGTTGCCGAGCCGGATCTGTTGGCGGTGCCGTCCGAAGATCAGGCCGAGCCGCAGTCGGCCTGATCACTGCCCCGTAACTTCTTAGCTGGCAATAGCTTTCGCGGAACGATCAGCTCAGGCGGAGGTCGGAGACGCCGAGCAGCGGTGTCACCTGATCGGCGGGCATCGGGTAGTGGAAGTGCCAACCCTGCGCGGTGTCACAGCCGAGGTCGCGGAGTTGGTCGGCCTGGTGGCGGGTTTCGACGCACTCGGCGGTGACGGTGAAGCCGAGGGCGTGGGTGAGGTCGATGATGGTTTCGAGCAACAGCAGGTCGGTGGGGCTCGCGGTGTCGGGGGTGCGGATGCGCTGGATGAAGGGGCCCGCGAGTTTGACCACGTGCAGCGGAAGTTGGCCGAGGTAGGCGAGATTGGAGTAGCCGGTGCCGAAGTCGTCGATGGCGATGCGGACACCGGCGTCGGCGAGGGTGTGCAGGGCGCGCAGTGGCCGTCCGGTGGTTTGCATGAACGCCCGCTCGGTGAGCTCCAGTTGCAGCAGGCTCGCGTCCATGCCGGTCTCCGCGATGACCTGTTGGACGTGGCCGAGCCAGGCCGGATCGGCCACCTCGGCGGCGGAGACGTTCACGCTGACGGTCGGGGTGTGCGGATAGCGGTCGTGCCACTCGCGGCCTGCGCGGCAGGCGGTCTCCAGCACGACCGCGCCGAGCGCGCCGATGTGGCCGTTGTCCTCGGCGATATCGACGAACCGGGCCGGGCTGAGCACACCGAGATCCGGATGGCGCCAGCGCACCAACGCTTCTACCGCCACCGTCTGTCCGTCGGTGAGGGAGACGATCGGCTGGTAGTCGAGGAAGAACTCGCCGTGCCGCAGGGCCGAGGGCATGGCCGCCGACAGTTCGGCGCTGGTGTGCTCGCGGCGGCCGCGGTCGGCGTCGAAGACCGCGTATCGGCCGCGGCCCGCGGCCTTGGCCCAGTACATGCTGGTGTCGGCCGCCTGCAGGAACTCACCCGTGGACAGGTGGTCCGCGCGTTCCTCCATCACGCCGATGCTCGCGGTGACGGTCAGCTGATGTTCATGCACGTAAAAGGGTTGGGCCAGTGCGTGCAGCACGGTCCGTGCCACATCGGCCATTTCCTCGACGCCGGTGGAATGCGGGATGAGCACAACGAATTCGTCGCCGCCCATCCGCGCGACCAACTGATCCGTCCGCGAGACACAGGCATTCAGCCGCGCGGCGACCTGCGCGAGTAATTCGTCACCGACCGCGTGACCGAAAGTGTCGTTGACGGTTTTGAAGTGATCGAGATCGATGTAGCAGATCCCGACCCTGGCGCAGTCGGCGAAGGCGGCGCTGAGCGCGTCGAAGAAGCGGGAGCGGTTCGGCAGCCCGGTCAGTTGGTCGTGGTGCGCGCGGTACTGCAACCGTTCGCGCAGCGCGCGGCGTTCGGAGACGTCCTCCACCAGAACCAAGGTGTACTGCGGCCTGCCTTGCTCGTCGCGGATGAGCGAGACGTTGATGTGGGTCCACACCGTGCCGCCGCCGCGGTGCCGGTAGGCCTTCTCCAGTTGCACGTTGTCGTATTTGCCCGCGAGCACCCCGGCGTACTTCTGCCACATGTCCGGACCGTCGTCGGGATGGGTCAGATCGGTGACCGACAGCGAGCACATCTCCTCGGGCCGATAGCCGAGCATCGCCGCGAAGGCGTTGTTGACCTCGATGATTCGCCCGGTCATATCCGAAAGCCCGGTGCCGATCCCGGCCTGGGAGAACACCGCACGCAGCCGCGCCTCGCTGGCCCGCAGCTGCTGCTCGACCACCCGGCGGGCGGCGATATCGGCGGCCCGCACGCTCTCCTGTTCGGCGAGCAGCCACGCGCGGAAGGCGCGCAGATAACCGGTGGCAAAGGCGCCCAGCAACTCGGTGGCTCGCTCGGCGGGCACCGCGCCCGGGCCGAGCAGGTAGGTGTTGAGCACGGCGAGACTGCGCCCGAGCACTTCGTCGCCGACGAAATGCGAGCGGGCCAGCTCGCCACCGAGTTCGCCGACTCGCTCGGCGGGGCACTGGTCACCGGCGGCGGCGACGAATTCCTTGGCCAGGACGGTCAGCAAATTGCGGGTTTCGGCCGAGCTCATGGGCACGACGTGATTGCGCGGTCCGCCACCGAGTGCGGCCGCCCACTGCCCGGCCAGTTCCGCGTGCGGCCCGCCAGGATCTGAACCGCTCCCGGCATCCCACGCCATAAGCTCTGATGGTAGTCCGTTTTGTGGGCTTCCGCCCAACTGCACGCGCCCGTGAACCCCGCTACGATGACGATGCTTTCGTCGCTGGCGTGCGATGTTTCGAGAAGGGTTGGCGTTTAGATGACCAGACCGAGTTGGGCTCCCGAGGGTATCGATCTGGATCGCCCGAGCGCCTCCCGCGTCTACGACTATTTCGTCGGCGGCATGCACAACTTCGAGATCGATCGAATGTTGGCGCGCCAGATCGAGGAGTTCACCCCGGGTGTCGGCGAGACCATGCGCGCCAACCGCGATTTGCTGCGTCGATGCGTGCGATTCCTGGTCGACGCGGGCATCACCCAGTTCCTCGATATCGGCTCCGGCATCCCGACCGTCGGCAATGTGCACGAGGTGGCCCAGGCGGTAAACCCTGCGGCGCGGGTGGTTTACGTCGACATCGACCCGGTCGCGGTCGCGCACAGCCAGGCCATCCTCGACGGAAATCCCGCCGCGATCGTGGTGCAGGCCGACATCGGCCGGCCCGACACCATCCTGGCCGACCCGCAGGTGGCCCAGCTGCTCGACTTCGACCAGCCGGTGGCCGTATTGCTGCTCGGCGTCCTGCATTTCGTGGCCGACGACGCCGACCCCGCGGGCTGCGTCGCCCGCCTGCGCGACGCGATCGCCCCCGGCAGCTACCTCGCCATCACGCACGCCACCGCGGACGGGCAACCCGCCGAAGTCCTGGAGGCACAAAAACTTTCGGGCCGCACCTCCACCGAGATCGTGCTGCGCGCCAAGCCCGAGATCGCCGAATTCTTCCAGGGCTGGACCCTCATCGAGCCCGGCCTCGTCCACCTCCCACTGTGGCGCCCCGACAACCCCTCCGACGTCGGCGACAACCCCGAACGCTCAGGCGCCTACGGCGGCGTCGCCCGCAAGGACTGAGCCCCAATTCGCCTGTTGCTCAGGCGATTGCGGTGCGCAGGGCGAACCAGCCGGTGGCTGGGTCGGCGAAGCCGTGGTAGGTCAGGCGGATTCGCTGGTCTATCGCGAAATGGCGGTAGATCGCGAGCATGGCTTGGCGCATCGCCGCCTCTTGGAAGTCCTCGGTGCGGCGGAAGCCGATGGGGCGTTCGGGGAGCAGGGCGAGGCGGGTCATTTCGGCGGGGTCGTCCAGGTCGAGGCCGACCGGTGCGGTGTCGGTGATGTGGCGGTCGTGCAGGATGGTGCGGGTGCGGCGGGGGTCGGGTAGGCCGGCGAGGAACGCGCGGAATTCGGTGTGTAGCAGCGGGCCCGGCGCGGCGGCGGCCGAGTCGGTTTGCACCAGCCCGACCAGGTCGGCGTCGGGGGTCGGCGCGGCGGCGGCGACCGGCGCCTGTTCGAGCAGATGCAGGATGCTGCCGCCGGGGATCAGCGGTTCGGGGGCGAGGAACAGGGTGACGGTGGGGCAGGCGCAACCGTGGCCGAGCAGGCAGATCTTCCGGTGCGATGGATCGGGCATCCGGCCTCCTCCAGGAAGTGGGCCGAGCTCGTCGGCCCTGGGCGGATCGGGACTTCGAGATATGCCGATCGCTGAGTTGCCGTGGCGCTCCGACGGTCGACCGTGCCGCAGTTACTCAGTGTAGGAGCCGGGCCCGGTCTGCGTATAGACGCAGCGGGTCGGTTTTACCGCAGCTCAGCGGATGGGGAAGTCGAAGAAGGTCGTCGGGAACGGTTCGTCCTTCAGGGTGAAGTGCCACCACTCTTCCGCCAGGTTGGTGAACCCGTGTTCCGCCATCAGCTCGGTCAGCAGCGTGCGGACGGCTCGCTGATTGCCGCCGACGGCCGGGTTGGCGGTGTGCGCCGCGGGATCGAAGCAGTCGTAGCCGGTGCCGAAATCGAGCATGTTGTCGTGGAACCGCTGGTCGACGGGGAGGAAGCATTCGCGCAGCGGATCGCCGTCGCGATAGGGCTCCGGATCGGTGGCGGGCAGCGCGACGATCGCGAGATCCAGCGTGCTGCCGCGACTGTGCCCGGACTTCTCGGCGATGTAGCCGTCCCGGAACAGGTTCGCCTTGTCGACGGTCGGATAGAACTCCTTCTTCATTTTCACGTCGCCGAGATCCTTTGCCCACGTGACGAATTGGTCGACAGCCCGCTGCGGTCGATAACAGTCGTAGGTCTTGAGCGTCAGGTTCATCGGCCGCAATTCCTGCTGCACCTGCGCCAGCGCGCTCGCTGCCTGCTTGGTCAGCAGGCAGCGTGGAGCCTCATACCCGGCCACACGGGTACCGAGGAAGTTGTGCTCCCCGAAGTAACGAGCGTCGACCAGAATCGTCGGATCGAGATCGGTGACGGAAACGAACGCCGTCGCATCGGCCACCGGCGTACTGGTCACCGGCACCTCAGGCCGCGAATCCGCACAGGCCGCGATACCGACAACCACCACACCGGCCAGCAGCAACGAGCCGATATGCCGCAACGGCAGAACAGAACTCATCTCACTCCTCGCAAATCGGGCTTGGGCTTTGCAAATTATCGGGTCGGGTTCCGAAGCGGGACTGTTTCGGCGGATACTGGGGCGGTGACGCTGGGCGAAGAGGTTGCACCGGAGGCGGTGAGCGCGATGGAGGAGACCATCGGGTTCGACGCGTGCGCGGAGCCCGGATGGTTTCGATTCTGGTTTGCCGACCAGCGGTGGGAATGGTCCGACGAGCTCGCGGCGATGTACGGCTACGCGCCGGGGGAGGTGAAACCGACGACTGACCTGCTGTTGTCGCATAAGCACCCCGACGACCGGGAGCATGTCGCGAGCTGCATTGCCGCGGCGGCGGAGACCGGGCAGCCGTTCTGCGGCAGGCACCGGATCGTCGACGCCAAGGGCGAGGCGCGCGAGGTTGTTGTGGTCGGTGATCTGTTCGCCGATGACGACGGCTCGGTGATCGGGACCTCCGGCTACTACGTCGACGTGAGCGAACGGCTCGAGGAGCAGCGGCAGGAGGTGCTCGAGGAGATCCTGCCGGAGGTGATCGAGGCGCGGGCCGTGATCGAGCAGGCCAAGGGCGCGTTGATCCTCGCCTACGGGGTGAACGCGGAGCAGGCGTTCCGGGTACTGCGCTGGCGCTCCCAGGAGACCAACACCAAACTGCGCGACCTCGCCGCCCAGTTCGTCGACGAGCTCAGGATGCTCAACAAGGAGACCGCCGGGTTCCGCACCCGGTTCGATCACCTGCTGCTGACCGTGCACGAACGCGTCGACGGTTCCTGACTCACCGATAGGCGGGCAGTCCGCCGGTCGCCAGGGCGAGCAGCAGCGGCAACGAGACGAGCGTCAGGCACGTAACGGCATTGGTCCATTTGTAGGCGACCACGATCGCGACGAACTCCCGCAGAATCGCGCTCGGCAGATAGTAGAAGGCGGTCCGCGCGCCCGTCACCTCCGCGTCCAGCTTCAGCCTGCGCGCCAGAATCGCCGTGCGCAGGATGTGAAAGTTACTGGTGACCAACACCATTCGGGTGCTCGTGCCGCGTTCGCCGAGCAGCCGCTTGATGAAGAGCAGGTTCTCTCGTGTCGTGGTCGACCGTTCCTCGCGAGCCACGCTCTCCTCGGGAATGCCGCGGGCCTGGAGATAATCCGCCATCGCCGCGGCCTCCGACACCGCCTCGTCGGAGCCTTTGCCGCCACTGGTGATGATCACCGGACGGCGACCCTCAGCCAGTTCCGCCCAGTAGATCTGGGCCGCCCGATCCAAGCGGCTGGCGAGCAGCGGCGACACCCGCGCGCCGACCAGACCTGAGCCGTGCACGACGATCGCATCCATGCCAGGCCGATACGGCAACCATCCGTAGAGCAGCGAATACAACACGAAACTGGTGAACACGAACCCGAAGTAGCTCACCGCCAGCGCCAGCGACGCCAACAGCACCGAGCGCAGGCTGCCGGTCGCGATGGCGACGCCGAGCAGCACGTAGGGCACCAGCAGCACGATCCCCGGCCCGATCGAGAGCAGATTCGCGATCCGCAGCCCCTCGCGGCGCACCATCTGCATGCCGTTGGCGATCAACAGCCCGGCCAGCACCAGCACCACCAGCGGCGACAACACCACCAGCAGCCCGACCAGCGCGAGGGTCAGGTCCGCGTTGTCGCCCGAGCCGACCGCCCACACGCCGAGCACCGCCACGCCTAGCAGCAGGTAGACTCCGTTGCTCAGCCGTCGCCGGTCCAGATGGAACCGCAGTGCGAAGACGCCTAACAGAACCAAGCCGACGGTGAGCAGGATCACCCGCGCACCGTAGCCCCTAGGTTGCTCCCGATCGCATCGGGGCCCCGGTTAGCGCACCGCCCGCCGCGCGAATGTCCGATACGTCCCAACAGGTTTCGCGTGGATCCGGATCGGATCAGCGCTGGTCAGAGTTCAGGGTTGGGCTTGTGGGTGTGCGCGATGTGCAGCAGGTAGTCGACTTTGGCGCGGAGTTCCGGCGGGGCGAGGTCCAGCGAGGGCAGTTCGGCGATCAGTTGCGCGGCCAGCGCGCGCAACTTGACGTTGGTGGCCTGCGAGCGCCGCCGCAACATGCCGAACGCCTGCTCGGCGTCGACGCCGTAGACCAGCATCAGCGCGCCCTTCGCCTGCTCGATCACTGCACGAGCCGCCATCAGATCGGGAGAGGCGCGCCCGAGGGACGGTTGGCCGCGTTCCTCGAAGACATCGCTCATACCGGGGGACTACCCAGCCAGCCGATTGTTATGGGGCAGTTGGCAAACCTTCCTGGCGGGGTCCAGGACTGGTCGGTCCGCTACGACTCGATCCGGTCCAGCAGCCAGCCGGGGCCGACGGTGTTGGCGCCGAGCGCTTCGACGCGTTCGCGCAATCCGCGATCCGCCGTCACCACGGTGATCGATCGCGCGCTGTCGTGTTCGACGGCCGCCGCCACCACGTCGACGATCGCGTCATCGCCCGACCCGTCCGCCAACACCACCCGCACGCCGTCGACCGCCGGATCCGCCGCCTTCGCTTTTCCCTCGAGCACGACAACCACCTCGGCGGGCCGCGCCAGCCGCGCTTCCAGACTCGTCAACTGCTCGAGCAGTTTTCGCGCCGCGCCGGCCCGATCGCGCCACCAGCCATTGGGCCGCGACCCGACGACATTCGCGGCGTCCACCACGATCAGCTGAACCTCGGCCTCCGTCACGCGTCCAGTCTCCTCCCGACTGCTCGCCGGCTAGACGTCCGCAGTGGAAATCGCCCGGCCCGATTCCGCGTCCTCGAGCGCATCGTGCAGGTTCTTGATGACGCTCCTGGCCAGCGCGTAATTACCGACGCCGCCGACCACCGCGCCGATCCCCGCCGGAATCACCTTGCCGAACGCGAGCGCGCCGCGTTTGACGATGAACTGCACGAGGAACCGTTTGATCGGGGAGTCGCCCATTCGCCGGATGATCGGCAGCCTGTTGGCCAACTTGGTATCCCACTGCTTGGCCGAGCGTCCCGCGGCGCCGAGCGACTCGGTTCCCGCCTGACCGAGCACGACGGCCGACACCAGCGGCGGCGGCGGGGCAGCGGCCTTGCGCCCCGAAACCTCGGTCGCGCCAACGGCATACACCGTGGACGCCTCCAGGAAGAACAGCGTGTCCGCCCCGGCCGCCGCCAAGCCAACCAAGGTGCCCACCCCGGGCACCGCCGCGGTCAACCCGACCACCACGCCGCTGGCGGTGACCACGATCGAGTAATGCCGCCCGAGCCGGTCGACGAGCTGCTCCGGCGATTCACTCGGATGCCGACCGCGGACGAAGCCCGTGTACTTGCCGACCAGCGGCGCCTGCACCCGCGCCGACCGGTCGATCAACGAGACGACGCCCTTGTCGAGGAACTTCCGCAGCATTGCCAACAGCCCTTCCATTAGGTCACTACCCATCGCGACAACACTCGATCGCCGACCACCGAGTCGACGCGCCTGAGCCTACGGTTGTCCCGCCGCGTCACCGGTGATACCCACCACCGCGGGTCCGAACCGCACCTCGCGGGTAGAACCTGGGTGCCGGATCGAACCTGCGCCTCGTGCCCGGCTACCTCGGTGCGGCGAGGTCGCTCCGGTCATTCACCCGGCACCGCTCGATCTCGTACTCCGGCACCCGGTCGATGCGGTACCGGGCGTATCCCAGGGAATACCGGACGTTTCGCTGGAACCGGTCGACGGTGAGCGGGGCACGGGTGGCGGCCAGCAGATCCCGAGTTTCCGGGCAGCGCAGGGCGGTTCGGATCCGGGTCACCCAGCCTTCGTCCAGGAACCAGGGCAGCCGGGGATGCTCGTTCGCCATGCCCGCGTCCACCACCGCCCAGTCCGAGTCGAGGTTCTTGTCGTGGCCGATCCTGGCGTTCGGGAACCGGAAGGTGTGGGCGGCAAGCGGATACGACAGGCCGACCGGATCGATGACGCGGACATCGAGGGGCATGTTCATGCCGATCATGCCGAGGTTCACGAAGAACACGGTATGCCCGACGCCGCCATCGGGGATCGGGGTCGGCGGCGGGACGACCTGCCAGGTCCAGGACGGCGTGTTGATGAGCAGCCCGCCGTTCGGGCTGCGTGCGATATCGCCGATCATGGCGCGTATGCGCGGGTAGTCCAGGTAGTCCTCGGCGCGGATCGGGTGCTCGTGGCCGGTGCTCTGGACATAGTAGAGCCGTTCGTCCGCGATGCCTGCGGCGGTGATCCTGTTGCCGGTCTCGATGGCGGTGACGTCGGCCGCGAACAGCGCCCAGCCCAGGGTTGCGGCCAATGCCGCAGGCACGATCAGGTTGCGGCGCGGATCCGCCGGTGCGGCCGAAGATTTCAGCGGCAGCACCATGACGGGTAGCAGCAGGCAGAACAGCGGTGGCAGCAGCATGCGGCCGTGCATGAAGTCGCCGCCGACCCGAATCTCGTAGAGGGTCAACAGCGCACCGCTGCTCAGCATGAGGGCGACTACCGCGGCCGGTGTCCGCAGCCACCAGTGGAATCGGTGAATGCCTTCGCGCAGAGTCGGGTTCGCCTCGGTGGCGGCGTGACTGCCGACGCGTCGGGACCGCACCGCCATCGCCGCTGCCACGCCGAGCAGCACCAGCGGCACCCACAGCCAGTACGGCCCGACCAGATTCCACAGGTAGAACGATCCCTGCCGCCATTTCGCGCCGCTCGCATCCTTGGCAACGGCCGTATTCGGGTACGGCAGGCCGTAATAGCCCATGCGCCAGACCTGATAGGCGACCGGCACCAGCGCCGCCGTCGCCACGACCACTGCGCGGAACAGCCACGGCCGCAACCGGATCCCGGGCAGCGGCGCGCAGCAGATCATCAGCAGTGCGAGCCCGCCGACCAGCGTCAGCTCCGGCCGGATCAGCGGTGCCAGACCCGCGACGACGGACAGGCCGGAAACGCTTGCGAGGCTGACCTTTTCGGCGTGGCTCCAGCGGATCAGCCACCACCACAGCACCGCCAGCCAGCAGATGACCAGGCTGGACTCCAGTCCCGAGGTGGCGTAGTCGCGGGCCGGGGGGAGTGCGATATAGACGAGAGCACCTGCCGGAAGCAGCAATTGGGCACCGCCGCCGTCCCACAACCGGGCAGCGCCCAGCATCGCGAAGACGATGGCCGCGACCGACAGCGCCAGCCCGAGGCCGAGCGCCACGTACTCCAGCCGAGCTTGCGTCAACCAGCCGAAGAACCAGATCAGGTAGGTCCAGGCCGTACTGGTGTTGACCTCGACGCGTTCGCCCGCATTGAAGACCGGGCCGTTGCCCGCCAACAGGTTTCGCACCGTACGCAAGACGGTCAAGCCGTCGTCGGCGATCCAGCGCCGTGTCCAGCCGCCGATCGCGAAAAGCGCGGCGGTGAAAACGATTCCGCTGACGAGCGTAGTGCGGGATGGTTGCCGCGGTATCGGCGCGGCCGCAAGCTTGTCGTCCGACACCCGGTCGGGCGAGATAGTCAGCGTCACCTATGCGAACCGATACCCGCCGCGCAGCATGGAAAAGTTACTCATGGATCCCCCTTTAGTGGTACGGACGAACCATATCGTGCGATCCAACGAGGACCAACCCGGCAATCTTTGGGGGACCGAGCAGTCGGCCGCCCCGCGCTCGGTCAGTTCGAGGTGGCCCGTTCGATGATGGCGTCCCGGTAATAGGCGAGTTCGTGCAGCGTCTTGCGGTCGGCTTCGGGCATGGTCGTGGCGAGTTCGCGCCGCGCGGCCAGCGTTGCGGCAGGCAGGTGGGCGCCGGACGCGCATTCGCCATCGGCCACCGCGGTCGCGATTTCTCGCTCTCGGAAATCGTTTGCGCCGGTGTCAGTCTCGGACTCGAGCGCGCGCCAGGCCTCTTCCGGCGCCTGATATCGGTAGCCCCTGACGGCCATGCACGCCCGCCATTCGGTGCGGGCCGCGCGAAACACGGGTCTGGTGTCGAGCTGCGCGGCCATTCTGTTGTAAAGGAATTCGGGGATATAGGTCAGGTGGGCCCATCGCACGAGGTCACCGGCGAGTTGGATACGGCTCGCCGCCTCGCAGCCTTGGTCGGGCACGGTGACTTGGCTGCCGTCGGGTAGGTCGATCGTGCGACCGGTACCGGGCGGTCCGAGCAATGCGGTGTGGAATCGGCGCTGCTGCTCCGGCGGCAGGTTATCGACGTAGCGGTCGGCCTGGGTGACCGGTGGCGCGGGTTTGCTGCCCGAGATGCCGTAGCCGTTGGCCCGCCGGCCGGGCAGGTCGATGACGGCGTCGTCGTCGGCGACGGGTGCTGGCGGGGCCTGGTCGACCGGATAGTCGAACCCTTGGTCGGCGAGACAGGTTCGGTTCAGCTGTGTGACAGCGGAATTCAGGATTCGCTGGGTGGCGGGCCAGGTGCCGGAGAAGGTGACCAGATCCAACTCCGACGGACCGAGCGTGCCGGAGAACGGCGGTGGCGGCGGCAACTGGCGCGGCGAAAGAGTTGCCGGTGCGTTGGCCGCGCACGCTGACAGAACTGTCAGCGACAGTGCGAACAGCAACGGGCGCAAGGAAATCGAACGTATCGATGACATCAGTTCACCTCGGTAGGTCGAGCAGCCGGCGGTAGCTATCGATCCGCCGGCTGCCAAGGACCGGAGTCCGGCTACGGGTTGCACCACTTGTTGGAGCTGATGTTGTGCTCGAAGCCGTCGCTTACCCACCCGCTGATGTTGGGCACGCCGTCGCCCAAGCCCAAACTATGCCTTTTGCCCGAGTAGTTGTATCCGGCATACATGTACACCGTGCAATATTTGCCATTGTTCTTGATCGAGTTGATGCAGTTGTCCCAGGTTCCGGAGGAGCACGTCGACTGCGGGAATTTTCTGAAGTCGGGGTTGTCGTCCCGCACTATGCCGCGAGGTCCTTGGTAGTTGTTGTACGCCCAGAAACAGAAATACTCCTTCGGGCATGACGAGTCGGCCAGCTCGGCCTCACCGGGCGCGGCCTGCGCAACTGGGGCCAGTACTGAGAACAGTGCCACTGCTCCCGCCGCTAAAGCGATCTGCAACTTCATCGATCTCTCCTTCTCGTACTTTTTATGCGATTGCGGAAAACGCGAAGACCGTTTGTCCCGCCCGTTGCCAGAGAATTGCGGCGGGTCAGCCGTCTCGACTGGAGACCAACTGGGGATCGACGTCTATGTCGACCGAGCCCTGTTGTGGCACAGTCGATTCCGTCTGAGCGAGGTGGTGTGAACTTTCTTCTTCCGGCTGACACAATTCTCATTGCCCGGCCGCAGCGCGTGCAATGGTTTCAGCTCAGCCTGAATAGTGAGACGGGGTAGGAATGCTGCGGATACTGTGCTCTGCCGACGATCTGCTTCGGGTATCCATCGCCGAGCAGCCCGCGCCGCTGGCGGAGTTGACGATCGCGATGTCGATGATGCAGCGCAAGGATTCTCATCCGGTCTTCGCGCCGTGGCGGCGGCACATGGCGCGCAGGCTGCCCGCGCAGGTGCGCCCGTTGCTGCAACTGGTGTCGCCACTCGGCGCGGGTCCGTGTTTCATCGACCCGCCGAGCCCCGGTATCGACGAGGGCCTCGATCAGGTGATGTCGAGTTCGCGCGCCACGGTCCGGGCCGAGTTGATTCGGATGTCCGGGATCGATCGTCCGCCCACCCCATGGCTCCGGCTGCTGGCCGACCAGGATCGCGACGCCTGGCTGGACCTGCAGCGGGCCCTGCAGGCCGCGCACGGCACCCTCCTCGCCGAGCAGTGGCCCCGGCTGCGAGCCGCCTTCTACGCGGAAACCGCATGGCGGGCCCGAATCCTCGCCCAACACGGATTACAGGCCGCGCTAACCAGTTTGGGCCTGTCCATCCGGTTGCAGGGGCTCACCCTCGAGGCCGACTTCCCGCGGGACCTCACGATCCCCTTGACCGGGCAGGGCATCATCCTGTGCCCCACCCTGTTGTGGACCGACCACCTGCTCCCCGCGCCCTATCCCGACGGCAGGCTCTTGCTGATCTACCCGGCCGCGACCCCGCTGCCACTGATCGACAGCGCAGAGTCGACGCACCCACTGACCGCCCTGCTGGGCACCACCCGCGCGCGCACCCTCCAACTGGCAGTCCGCCAGCACACCACCAGCGAACTGGCCCGCAACCTCGGCCTCAGCCTCGCCGCCGCCTCCATGCAAGCCAAGGCGCTCCGCGAAGCGGGCCTGATCACCTCCCAACGCGACGGCAAAGCCGTCTGGCACCAATGCACCCCGCTGGGCTTGGACCTGCTCGTCGCCAGCGGTTGAGCGATGTGCGCCTCACGTGCGAGGTCGAGGCCGCCGACTAGCGTTTGCCGGTATGGCGCGTACTCGGCTCTACCGCAACGGTGTGCTCGAAGCGGAGAACTTTCCGCTAACGGAGATCTCGGACTATCTGATCGATACGACCGCAACGGTCTGGCTGGACATGTGCTCCCCGGATGCGGACGACCTGGCGAAGATCGCTGAAGAGCTGAGTTTGCATCGGCTTGCCGTGGAGGACGCGGTGAATGAGCACCAGCGGCCCAAGCTCGATCGCTATAACACCCATGCCTTTCTGACGGCGTACACGGTGCGGCTCGACGCTGCCAGCGCGGTACTGGAGAAATCGGAGGTCGCCGCGTTCATCACCGAGCGGGCACTGGTCACGGTGCGCAAAAGCGAGAATTTCGATATCGATGAGGTGGTGCGGCGGTGGGACGCCGCGTCCGAGCTCGCCGAGAGCGGGGTGGGGTTCTTGGTGCACGGGTTGCTCGACTACGTCGTCGACAGCCACTTCGACGCGGTGCAGTCGTTGGACGAGCAGATCGAAGCGCTCGAGGATCTCGTCTTCGACGACCACGGTGACTATCGCGAATTGCAAAGGCGTTCACTGCGTTTGCGCAAGAGCCTGGTCGTGCTGCGCCGGGTGGTGCTACCGATGCGGGAACTCGCGAACGCCCTGATGCGCCCCGACCTGCACATTGTCGACGACACGATGATGCCCTACTACCAGGATGTCTACGACCACATCCTGCGCGCCGCCGAATGGACCGAATCCCTCCGCGACCTGGTCACCACCATCCGCGAAACCCAGCTGACCCTGCAGGGCAATCGCCTCAACTCCATCATGAAGAAGGTCACCAGCTGGGCCGCGATCATCGCCGTCCCCACCGCGATCACCGGCTTCTACGGCCAGAACGTCCCCTATCCCGGCTTCGCGAATGCCTGGGGTTTCTGGGCATCCACCCTCATCATCATCGTCATCTCCGCCACCCTGTACGTCCTGTTCAAACGCCGCGACTGGCTCTGACCACAACGCGGGCGTCGCCGCACGTCCGAACCGTGCGTCGTGACCGGACATCGGGTCTGCGCGCAGCAGCTCGCCCGCTCGCACCATCCGGTCGATCATGCCGTCCGAGGGAATTCCGGCCTGGAAGCAGTAACGTGCGCCCTCCAGGCGGCCGTGGGCGACGGCCACCTGCAACAGCTCGCGGGAGTGGTGCGCGAACTGCCTGGCTCGCATACCGCCGTTGGCTGCTATGTCCGCAGCGCGCGCCACCCAGCTCTCGAAACTGGGATACGGATAGTGCAGGATCATCGGCGCGACGAGAGTTGTGCTGGCACCGGCGAATCCGTCGAACGTGTGCCGGTCCACCGGCGTGACGTCCGGGCCGAGCCGGACCGCGCTGCGCACGGCCGGGGCGTCCAGGAAGGGAGACCGGCCGCAGATCCGGAAGACTGTGCACGCCTGGAACGGATCGGTCACCGGAGCCCGCACCGGCACGGCCTCGTGGCCGATGAACCGCACCTGCCCGGCGCCGCGCAGCTGCCAGTCGCGGCGGCCGTCGGTGTAGAACAGTTCGTTGACGCTCAACGGAAGCAGCCATGCCATCCCGGTGGCTCGCGCCGTCGCTACGGCGGCGCTGATATTGGCGGTCTCCTGAGCCGCGGCGTCGTCGCTGTCGGCTGTGGTGTTGTCGCACAACATAACTGGCAGCCCTGCGGTGAGTTCGTTGACCGTCGCCCGGACGGCCGGATCGTCGGTGTAGACGATGATCAGCTCCGCGCGCACCGAGTGGTAGTGCAACCACGCCGCCAGTTCCGGACACTGCCGGTCGAGGGTGACACAGATCGCGGTCGGTTGAGCGGTCGGCGGCCGGTCAGTCGCGGGCACCCCATGATGGACTCGCTTCGACAGGTCGTAGATCTGGTGTCGCACCAGATAGTCGCGGTATTCCTGAAAGGGATTCACCCCGGTCGCGTGCGCTGCGGTAAGGTTCGGGCCACCCACCGGCCTGGTGTGCCGGACGGTGACCGCGTCGATGATGGCGAGCGCGCGGGTGTCCCCGGCCAGCAGCGGCCAGTGATAGTCCAGGCCCCAGCCGGTTTGGGTGGCGTCGAAGGTCGGCAGGCAGCGAGCCAGGAACTCGCGGGTGAAACAGGGCGCCATGATCTCGATGAAATTCGTGTACCGCACGGTGTATCTGCGGTTGACCAGGGTGATCTCGTGGCTGAAGTAGCTGTCCTCGGTGAGGGCGGGCTGCGCCAGCGCGACGCCGTAGCGCGCGCAATGCGTGAACAGGTCGTTGATACCGGCGGTGTCGGTGTCCAGGTCGTCGTCGGGCAGCCAGACGTAGTCGTAGTGGTCGATCATGTCGGCCAGGTCCACGGTCAGCACCCGGTGCAGCGCAGGCCATTTCGGGCCTTTCCGGTCCAGCCTGGTGACGTCACCGGTGCGGTACCGGTCCGGGTCGTCGCCGAAATAGCTGACCACCAGGTCCCAGCTGCGTGGTTCCGGTCCGGCCAGCCAGCGCTCGTGCAGCGAGGCGTCGCCCGCGCGCAGGATCACCAGGTTCCGGCGGTTCGACTCTGCCACTACGCGGCGTACCAGCCTTCGCCCCACAGGCTCTCCAGGCGTTCGAAGTAGGCCTCGTACTGTGGGCCGATGACGTCGGTCGAGAACTTCGCGATCGCGTAGTCGCGGATGCCCTGGTAGTCGAGTTTGTCGACGGCGTCGACGGCGTCGCAGAATTCGCGCAGATCGCGGCAGCGGAAACCGTGCACGCCCTGCTGCACCGTTTCGGTGAACACGCCCCAGTCGGTGGTGATGACCGGGGTACCGCAGAGCATCGCCTCGGCGTGCACGCCGCCGAAGGGTTCCAGATACAGCGAGGGCACGAAAACGCCACGGGCACGGCTCATCAGCTCACCGCGCCGGACATGGTCCACCACGCCGACGTATTCGGCGTCCTCCGGCCGCGGCACCGTCCCGGCACCGGCGACGACGAGTTTCACACCCAACCGTCGGCAGGTGTCGATGGCGATCTGAATGCCCTTCGCCTCGACCAGCCTACCGACATAAAGGAAGTAGTCGTCCTTCTCGGCGGAGAACGGAAAGTCTTCCACCTCATAGTAATTCGGGATCACCGCGTCGTAGAACCGGCCGCGCGCGCTCATCACACCGGGTACGGTGCTTTGCGAGCCGTAGACGGAGTGCATCCAGGCGTAGCTCTCGAAGACCCGGTAGTTGGCGAAGACTCCGCTGTAGCCGATACCGAACTCGACGGTCATGAGCTCGGGGAAGGTGTCCGCGATCGGCTTCTGGCAGCAGCCGCCGAGCACGCCGATGAAATCCCGGTCCTGCTTGCGCTTGGCGATCTCGGTGATGGCGCGCTCGTTGGAGGTCAGCCAATGCGGCGCGTGCTGGTCCCAGGAGAGGTTGAGCGGCTCGGCGTACGGATCGTTGCCGCCGAACCATTCGGCTTGCTCGTCCTTGGTCACGATGGTGACGAATTCGGTGCACTCCGCGTCGTTCTCCTCGCCGCCGTACAGGAACACCTCGTGGCCGAGTCTCGTCATCATGGTGGCGAAGCGCCGGTTCTTCTGGGTGTAGGCGCACGGCTGGTAGTACTTGGTGGTCTGGGTGTTGGGCAGGTTGACGATGTGGAAACGCATGGGAGAGGCTCGCGTTCGAGTCGCAGGGGCAGGGGAGAGGATCGTTCGGTGGCGGGTCCTCAGCGGTCGATAATGGGGCGCACGGACAGGGGATCCTCGCCGACGGCCTCCTCGAGGTGTTCCTTGCCGTCGAGATAGGACGCGCGTTTGCGTTCCTTCTGCTGACCGGCCTGCGCTCCGCCCATGCCGCCCATGGGCATACCGCCCATCGGCATGCCGCCCATCGGCATCGCCGCCGCGTCCGCGATACCGGCCCGGGGGACAACGGTTTCCGTCGTGACCGCCCCGGTGCCGCCTTTACTGGCCCGGGGAAACAGCTTGTCCTCGGCGGGATTCCTCATCGGGTTCGGTCCGAGCGCCCCGCCGGGCGACGAGCTGCCGCCGCCCGAACTCGCGGGCATGGTGAATCCGTAAGGGCCGGAAGGGCCCGAGCCGAACATGTCCAACGGGCCAGACGGCAGCCAGGCGCCGGACGCGCCGGACGGTACGCCGGATGCTAACTGCTGCAGCATGTTCGACAGCTTCGACAGGGGGCCGGAGGCGGCGCTCAGCGGGTTGGCACCGAGGGCGGCCGGATTGAAGGCGGATGAGCCTGGGGGAGTGGCAGATCGAGGACTTCCGGTCGGCATGCCGCCGAGCGGGTCGGCGCTACCGCCGCTGGATTTGCCGGCGCCGCCGCTGGGTTTGCTGCTTCCGCTGCTGCTGCCGCTGGGTTTGCCTCCGCCGCTGCTGGATCCGCCGCTGCCAGTGCCGGTGCCGCCGTTACCAGTTCCGCCGTTGTTGTTGCCGCCGCCTGTCCCGCCGCCCCCTGTCCCGCCGCCACCGGTGCCTCCTCCGCCGGTTCCGCCGCCGGGTCCGGTTCCACTGCCGGTGCCGCCCGCGAGGGTGTTGACGTCGGGGAAGAGGGGGATCATGCCGGTGAGGATGTTGATGTCGTCCTTATACGTTTTGCCGCCGGTTCCGTCCCAGAAAGCGCGGGGGCCGGTCAGGTCGGTGACGGTGCCGCCGAATTTCCATTCCCATTGGCCGGTGCTGGTGTTGTATCCGACGCTGCTGGATTTGTTGTTGGTTCCGCCGTAGAAGAAGGTGCCTTCACCGTGCGGGATGTTGGCCCAGATGTAGTAGTGGAGTTGGCGGGTGTGGGCGATGACGTTGGCCATGTCGAGCATGGCGGTATGCAGGGTCGAGCAGGCGGTGATGTAGGTGGTGAGGAACCCGGACGCGGTGTCGGCGCCTTCGCCCTGCCAGTTGGCGAAGCTCGGTTGGACGGCGCTGACGAATTTCGTGTAGCAACGGCTCCATTGGTCGGCCAGCCATTGCCAATCGCTGGACAGGGTCTGGATCGGAGCGGCGCTGGTGACCACCATGGCGGCGATGTTGGCGAAGTCGGGTTCGATGAGGCCGGCGCTGTTTTCGATCGCCCCGCCGATCAGGCCTTTAGCCGCGGGATCGGCGGAAACTCCGGAACCGGCTCCGGTGGGAAAGGAAGGGCCGGTCGCCCAGTTCCCGTAATTGATCGGTGCCGTGAACGGGGGCGGCGCGACCGTCATCGAGGTCCCGGTAAGGGGTGGGGTGAAGGTTTGCGCACTGGTCAATTCGTTCTGCGCGTAGGCCTTGGCCGCGGCGGTGAACGTGTAACCCATATCGGTGACGACGGCTCGGTGGTTCTGCAGCATCGGCACGATTTCGTTTTTCGCCTTGCCCGCGAATGCGTCGCACAGCAGTTGCATACTCAACCAGGTCGTCGACCGCTCCTGATTACCGGAGGTGTATGTGGCGGTGAACAGGTTCGGATCTATCGTTGGAAAGGTGCCGACGGCATCGGCCAAACCCATGATCGTCTGGATCATGTCGGCACAGGATTTACTGATCGCGCTCAGCGCGGCACTATTCACGTTCAGGAGCTTGAGTCGACCACCGGCGGCACTGTTACGCAAGCCCGACCAGCCGGTCTTGTCATTACCCGTCGCTCCCGACGCCATCGCACTCCTAGCCATCACCCGCCGCTGCCAAGGTACTTAACCATGGTGTGTTGTGGCTTTCGACCTCGGAATATCCGAAGCACCAAGTGGACATCCGTCGTTAACCGTGACCCCGCGGCGCCGCGATACCCGAACCGTCGCTCCCGCAGCGGCTTTCCCGCGGCCGTTCGCGTGTATCTGCCCTGGTTGCGATCGCCGGCACCGGCGGAGGAACTCGGCCGAGCATGCCGCTGGACCGTCCTCGTTCGTTCGTCCGGCTCGGTGAACAGTCGGTGTACGGATCGGTCGGTGGATCTGCTCGAATGTCGAGTTACGACCCCGGGTGCTAGAAACATGGCGCGACGCAATTTGGGGTAGATGGCTAGGAGTGCGATGACGTCGGGAGCGACGGGAAATGACAAGACTGACTGGTCAGGCCTGAAGAAAAGTGCCGACGGCGGTCGGCTCAAGCTCCTGAATGTGAATAGCGCCGAGCTGACCGCGATCAGCAAATCCTGTGCGGACATGATCCAGACGATCATGAATCTGGTCAAGGCCATCGGCAGTTTCCAGACGATGGACCCGGCCCTGTTCACCAGAGAATTCAAAACCTCGGACGGCGCGCACTCCAGGTCGACGAACTGGTGGAGCATGCAACTGCTGTTCAGCACGTTCGGCGAAAAGGCGAACGCGATCGTGCCCATGCTGCAGAATCATCAGGCGGTCGTCACGGATATGGGTTATACGTTCACGGCCGCGGCCAAGGCCTACGCGCAAAATGAGCTGACCAGCGCGAAAATGTTTACCCCGCCTACTACGGCGACCTCGATAGCGATCACGCCGCCCGCGTTCACGGCACCGGTCAATTACGGCAACTGGGCGACCGGCCCCTCGTTTCCCACCGGAGCCGGTTCCGGGGTTTCCGGCGATCCCAGCGCGCCAGGTCTGATCGGCGGGGCGATCGAGAACAGCGCGAGCCTCATCGAACCCGACTTCGCCAACATCGCCGCCATCGTCGAGGCCATCGGCACTCCGGCGCAGACCCTGTCCACTGACTGGCAATGGCTGGCCGACCAGTGGAGTGGTTGCTACACAAAATTCGTCAGTGCCGTCCGACCCAAATTCTCGAACTGGCAGGGTGAGGGCGCCGATACCGCATCGGGTTTCATCACTACCTACATCACCGCGTGCGCGACCCTGCATACCGCCATGGTCGATATGGCCGATGTCATCGCGCACACCCGCCAACTCCACTACTACGTCTGGGCGAACATTCCGCACTCGGGCGGCGGCAGCTACTGGTACGCGGGCAGCGGCAAGAACGACAACCAATCCAGCAGCGTCGAATTCAACACCACCAACAATCAATGGCAGTGGAAACTCAACGGCAGCGTCAAGGATCTGGCGGGCCCCCGAGCCTTTTGGGACGGGTCCGGCGGCAAAACCTATAAAGACGACATGACCATCCTCGCCAAAATGATCCCCCTGTTCCCCGACGTCAACACCCTGGCCGGCGCCAACGGCGGCTCCGGCGGCGGCGGAACCGGAGGCGGCACAGGCGGAGGCGGCACGGGCGGCGGCGGAACCGGAGGGGGCGGCAACGACAACGGCGGCTCCGGCGGCGGCGCAACCGGCGGCAGCGGCGGTGGAAGCAGCAAAGGCGGCGGCAGCGGTGGTGGGAGCGGCAGCGGTGGTGGCAGTGGTAGCGGATCCGGCAGTGGCAGCGGTGGTAGCAGCGGCGGCGGATCCAACAGCGGCAGTGGACATTCCGGCGCCAGCGGTCAGCACGGCGGCTCCGGCCACTCCGGGGCACCGGGCACCGGCCCCTCGGGAGCCACCGGCCCCGGCCAGACCGGCCCTTTCGGCACCGGCGCCAGCGGTGGCACCGGCATGTCCGGCGCGGAGCTACTCAGTCTCTTTTCCGAAGTGCTGCAGCTCATCTCGTCGGGCATCCCGATGTTGCAACAGCTGGGTGCCCAGCTCGCCGCCCAGCTCGGGCCGGGTCTGCAGGCATTGGCGAAGGCCGTCCAGGACGGTGCGATGACCGTGCAGCAGGCCACGAAAGAAGCCGCCGACCGCATCGCGTCCGGGCTGGAAGACGTGCGGGATCGGTTCCTCCCACCCGGTCCCACCGGCCCGCACGTCGAGTCTCGTTCGCTGCTCCCCGGCGTCTTCGCGGTGGACCCGCTGCCCACCGGGCCCGGCCGGGCCATCGCGCCGGAGCCTGCGGTTCTCACCGACTTCACGGTCACGACCACCGATGGGCAGCCTGTCGCCGGTGACGAGGCGAACAGGCCCGCCGGTGTCGAAGTGGAAGGACAGCGGTAATGGCACACACCTGGCGGTTGACCGGCCTGGAGTATCTGGTGCTGCGCGAGCGGCTCGTCGGTCGCCAGCAGAACTGGCCGATGAACTATTACTCCGATATTCGCGGCTACTACGACTTCCAGTTCCGCAAGGCGCGGGTCTGGGGTGAACTGCAAGGTAGGTGGGAACCCGAACTCGCCGCGGCACTGGTGCAGTCGCTCGATGCGGAGGTGCGGATGGCGGTGCACGTGTACAACCGTGGCGCACCGGCGGATCTCTCGGGGCGGATGGTGCTGGCGGGCAAGCGTTTCGGTGACAGAGCGCTGCTCATCCATGGGCGTAACACGCACACCGTGGACAGTCACGACGACATCGAGATCACGGTGTGCGATGCCGCCGCGCTGACCCGCCTGATAGTCGACAAGCTGCCGCCCATGGCGGCGGGCTCGCTGCCACGCGTCGAGCTGCTCGGGCACAACCAGGAGGAGACCGTCGATCACTGGCACGGCCGCAGCTCCGTCTACGACGACGACCACAAGGTCGACAGCCACTGCAGGCAGTGGCAGGCGGCGCCGAAGGGCACCGTCGGCCGCGTCGTCATGACGCAGGGCCATTCCAAGTTCGGGCCGAGCGGCAAGGTCACCAAGCAGATCTTCTGGGAGGAGCACGTCGGTGACGGCGGCTATGTCATCGACCTGGATCCGACACCGGCCGCCGTCGCGACCGATACCGCGGGTCTGCGCGCGCTGATCGATCGGCAATGCGGCGAATTGCTGCTCGTCGGCCAGGACGAATCCCGGCGTGGAGTCGAGCGGGAAAGTGTCTACGACGACGCCTGGTGAACGACGTAAGCCGTGGTGGCAGCGAGGAAATGGAGGGCAGCGGTGACCAGGTCCAGTGATCGGCTGAAGTTCGAGGTGGCGCAGGTGCTCGACGATGTGGGGCAGCTGATCGCCGGAATGGCCGGTGCGCGGCAGCGGTTGCAGGCGTTGACGGCGTCGGCGGAGGGGGAGCGCGGGCGGGTCCTGGTGGTGGTCGACGCCTCCGGTGCCGTCGCCGAGGTCAGCTTCGCCGACGATGTCGATGATCTGGACTACAAGCAGCTCGCCAGGGCTGTCGTCGCGGCGGCGCAGCAGGCGGCGGCGCGGGTCAAGCGTCGCTCCGACGCGATCATGGCGCCCCTGCACGCGGCGCAGGCGCGGCTGCCGCAGCTGTCGGATCTGGTGGACTGGATGCCACGGCAGGACGGGATCCCACCGCCGCCGCCCGCCCTGCTGACACCGCCGGGTGAACGGGTCGCGACAGACCTGTTCGATATCGAGCGTGACGGTCCGGCACCGGCGCCGCACATTGCCGATGACCCGGCCGATTCGGCTGCGGCTTCCGGTATCTCGGCCGTCGCGGACCGGACCGCCGAGATCGTCCGGTTGCAGGATCATCGCGCGAAGCTCATCGCGACCGGCACCGCCGAAGGGCGCCGCGTCAGCGTCGCGGTGAACGCCGACTGCGTCCTGATAGATCTCAAATTCTCCACTGGCATAGGCGATCTCGACTATGACGAAATCGCGGAGGCGATCACCGAGGCGTCGCGGCAGGCCGTGCTGGCGGTGGCGCGGATGGCCACGGCACTGTTCGCGCCGGTCGCCGCCGACCGCACCGGCTTCCCCGGCCCGGCGGCGATACTCACCGGTGTCGAACGGCTTCGTGACCAATTGCGCTGACGCGCAAAGTAATTCATACATCAGCACCTTGGAGTGGTGGACATGGCACTTGATCCGGATATCTCGGACAACACGAAGTGGGCGGGTTTGCCAGGCGAGGCCGCCAATGGGCATCTGGCGCTGCGGCCGGGGACAGCCGAGAAGTGCGCCGAGCACGTCGAGGAAATGCTCAATGTGATTGTCGGCGTGCACACCTGGATTTTTCAGAATTTCATGCGGGCGAGTCCGCCTATCGCCAGTACCACTTCGGGTTCGGCGTTGTACAACAAGTACAACGAGAAGATCGCGACCGAACTGACCGAACGAATGGACCGGCACCGCACCATCCTCACCGACATGGGCAATACATTCGTTGCGGCGGCCAAGAACTATCAAACGACCGAGCACGACAACACGGTGAGCTTCCAGTGCAATCAGCCGGGCACCCCGCCGAGCGGATCGCCGAAGCCTGGGGCGATACCGAAGCGTCCGCGCAAGAACAGTTCTCAGTCCACCGTGTACGAGCCCTTGGACGTCGTTCCCGAGCCAGGATCCCAGTTCAGCTGGTCACAGCTGTACACGATTGGCAACTCGATCAATCCGCAGGCCGTCGCCGACGCCGCCGGGGTCTGGTACTGGTTGTCCAAGACCCTGGACACCGGGTTCACCACCCTTCGGTCCAATATCTATTCGGCGGGGGTCGATTGGCAGGGGGCGGGAGCACAGTCCGCGACGGAGGCCACCGCCCAATATGTCGGCGCCTCGCTCCAATTGACCGGCGACATGAACCTGCTCGGTGACAACATGCTGAACACCTCGGGCTGGCTGCAGCAGACCAAGCAGAACGCCACACCGCCGACCCCTGACCTGCCGTCGTCGCCCAATGCGGCCGAACAGTATCGACTCCAAATTCAGCTGTTCCACTACCAGGCCAATTTCCAGACCTACTACACCACCAATTTCCCGACCACCGCCAGCACCATCGTGGCGCTGCCGCAGCCCAACCAGGTGGCCGAGGTGCCCCCGCTCGACAGCCCCGCACCCGACCCCGAAGGGGAGCAGGGCCCACCGGCACACGACCCGGACACCAACGGCGAACCGGGACCGGACGGTGACAATCCGGGTGAGGGTGACCCGGGTGGTAGCGAGCCGGGCGGCAATGAACCCGGTGGCAATAAACCGGGCGGTAGCCATCCGGGCGGCACGGAGCCGGGCGGTAGCGAGCCGGGTGGCAACGAACCCGGGGGCAGCAATCCGGGTGGTAGTAACCCCGGTGGCAGTCAGCCGGGCGGTAACAACCCCGGTAAACCGGCGCCGACCGAGCACCTGCCGACTGGTGTGCTGCCATCGACGACCAACAAGCCCGGCGCACTGTCGGTCACCTCGCCGGGGCGGCCGCCGCTGGGGTTGAATTCGTCGACTGGTCCGGGCGGCCGTGGCCCGCTCGGCGGTATCGGCGGCAAGAGCGTCGCAGGCAAGGGTCTGCTCACCGCGGAGGAATTGCTCGCGAGGGAGTCGAAACTGTTTCCGCGCGCGAGCGTTGCGCCCAAGGAGGTCCCGCTCGGCCGGTCCGGGCCGGCCGGTGGCCGCGAGCCCGGCTTCCCGATCGGCGGCGCTCCCGGCGCGCGCCGGGACGAGGAGAAGCAGAAGAAGCGTTCGGAGCTGCTGAACTCCACCGAACATCTCGACGAGGCGCTCGGCACGCCTGGCCGCGGTGTCCGGCCGGTGTTGGAGCGGTGATTCGCACCTGGCATGTCACCGATGTCGAGCTGATCGTGTTGTGGCACCGGCTGTTCACCGATCGGCTACCGCTGCCGTTGTTCGCGCTGTATCGCGGCGCCGACGGTGCCGAGTGGGAGCAATTGGCCGCCGATGCTCGTAACAGCCTGCGTGCCAAGGAAGACGGGGTGCTGCACGGTGCGCTCGACCGGGTGGCGCGTGCCGACATCCAGGTGGGGGTGTATGCCTTCGATCCACGGAACCCGGACGACCCGTGCGCCGCGATACGGATGCTGGGCGCGCAGCAGGGCGCGATGGCCACCCTGATCCGCCAGCTGCCCGGCGAAACCCGCTGGCACAGCTCTGGATTCGCGATCTCCCTGCTGGCGGCGGAAGGGCTGGCGCGGCTGCTGGCGGCCGCCCTTCCGGCCTGCGGCGCGGGGCGGCTGCCGGATACTCCGCTGGTGTTCGTACCGGACGACGACACCGATCACCACTACGGCCGGTCTCTCGTGTACGACAGCGATCTGGATGCCGAACGCCGCAGTGCGGCCTGGCTGGAGCATCCGGTCGAACGTGACGGGCTGATCGAAACCAGCCTGGGCAGTTCGATCTTCGGCCCCAGAGGGGTTATCGCGCACCGCATTTCCTGGCGCGATCTGGTCGGCGACGGCCGCTACGCCATCGCCGAGTCCGGCGCTCCGGTCGCCACGGCGGTGGATACCCGGCGGCTGGCGGCGATGATTACCGCCGACATCACGAAGGTGTCGCAAACTTTGGAGGATGAGCGCTGTGTCTGAGCGGTTCGGGATCGTGCACGAGACCGGTGTTTTCGAAGGTGCCGATGACGACGGCACGGGCCGGTTCGATGAAGACGCCGGTGCCGCGAACCATCCGGCCGAATCACCGAGCGGCGACCTCGATCCTGAAGTGGCCGAGAAAGACTCGGAGTTCGCCGCCTATTCGGTCGGCGAGGCCTCGCTGCGCGGCGGCGAGATCGTGGTGACCGCAACCGATTCCGGTATTCCGCTGTCGGTGCGGGTCACCCAGGCTCAGTTGCGCCGCGATCCGAACGATCTCGGCGACGATGTGCTGCGGCTGTGCCGGCTGGCGGCCGATCGCGCGGGCCTGAGCCGCCGAACCTATCTGGCCGAACTCGGATTCGATGAACGGACGATGAACTTGCTCGGCCTGCCGACACCGGCGGCGGTGGAACGCTCGGAACTGGTCGACGAGGCCGAACGTAGTTACGAGCCACGCAGCTGGCTAGAACAGGATGGGGACCAGTGGTGACCGACTTCGCTGCGCTCGAGGCCGCCGCTAGGGCGCGGCTGACTCGGATGCAACAACTGTCCGATGAGCTGGCTGCTGTACGGGTCGCCCACACGCACGACAGCGGGGCGATCACCATCACTGTCGACGGAGCCGCGAGACTGCTGGATCTCCGTGTCTCCGAGGCTGTTTCGCAGCTCTCGTCGGCCGAGTTCGAGCGCGCCGTGGTGGCCACCGCCGGGGCGGCCGCGCAGCGGGCGCTCGGCCTGCGCGCCACGCTGATCGAAGATTTCAACGGCCAGGTGAACGAATAGCATCGGTGCTCGCGCGGCCCAGCCGGTTTCGGCGGTGGGCACCTGAATTGCCCCCCGGTACAACTGCGCAGGACAGCACAATCGAGCCCGCTCCGCCCGCTGATCAGGGCAATCGACAGCCAGGTGAACAGTAGGCGCGGCATCCGCGCAGAACTTGCCGATCGTCAGGGGCTCAATAGATTTCACCGTGAACCGTGTAGGTATCGAGTTCGTAATAACAGCCCTAGGAGCTACCGCGATGAACGTCCTCCATGTGCAGCCGGAGACCTTCCGACACTACGGCGACATTTCTGCGGCGATGGCAGCGACGGTCGCACTGGTAGGTGCCGCCGACCAGGCCGCCGGGGTGGCGGCTGTAGTGCCCGTGTTCGGGCTGATCGGCCAGGAGTTCCTCGCTAGTTTCGCCTACGCCCAGGCCAACCACCTCGGCTCGGTGGCCGAACTGGCCGAGATCTTCGGCACCACCGCCGCGAACTCGCACACCGCGGCCGCGGCCTACGAGCAGGCCGATCAGCACAGCGCCGACACCTTCGTCGTCCCGTCGGTCACCGAGTGATGGCGACCGCCGAAACAGCAACGGACCCTTTGCATCCCACGGTCCTCGACGCCCTGCGCAACACTCCGGTGGGGCCGATGCTCGGCCAGCCGGTCGAGCAGGTGCTGGCCGGGCTCGGACTGCCCGCGTTTCCGCAACTGCCCGCGCTCGCGCCGTTGCCGGGCCTGCCGGTGTTGCCGCCGCTCGACGTGGCCGCCCTCGCCAAGCCGATCACCGATCTGTTCAGTGGTTTCGGCGACGGCAATATCGGCGGCACCGGGGCGGTCAATCCGCAGACGTTGCTGACCAACGTGATTCAGGCCGTCCAGACGGCGATGCAGTGGGCCTCGCAGGGTATCCAGCTGCTGCAATCGCTGGAGGGCGCGGGCCCGCGGTCGGCCGCCACCTCGGCGGCCACCGCGCAGCTCACCTCGGGCGTGCTGACCCAGCAGGCCGGACAGATGCATATGTCGATGGGTGCGGCCGCTGGGACCGTGGCCGTTGGATACGCCCAGATGGGCGCGGTGGCAGCGCGATTCGCGCTCACCACCGCTGCGCTCGGTCTCACGCTGGCCACCCCGGCGGGGCAGGTGGCGCTGCTGGCGTCCGCGCTGGAGGCCGCCACCGAGGCGCTCGCGATCACCGCCACTACCAAGGCGCATCTGATCGCGCACTCCGGGCACATGAGCGCCACCGGGCAGAAGGTGCCGACGCACCACCTGCGCCGCGCGAGCCTGAATTCTGTGACCTCGTCGGCCAAAGGGGTTCAGGCGAAGCCGGCGCCGAGGGTGGGCACGCAGGTCAAGACCGCGAAACCGGGCACCGCGGCGGCTACGACCGCGCCGAACAAGTCCATCGAATCGCAACTGACGCAACTGATTTCGCAGCTACAGCAGGTGGTGCAGCCGTTGCTGTCCACCGCGCGCCAGCTCGGTCACGAACCGAGCCCGGTCCCGAGCGGGTCGGTGCCGCGCACGCCGACCGGGTCGGCCGCCGGCACCGAATCGCGGGGCGCCGCGCTCCAAGACGTCGGAATCGTCGGTGGCGCAACCAGTCTCGCGTCCGCACCGCTCGGTCAATGGCAGTCGCAGACCGCGTTCGCGACGCCCGTGCCCGCGGTGACCACGGCATCGGTGGTGCCGGGAGCAGCGGTGACGATGACCGAAGAGGCGATGCCACCGATCCTGCCCGCGACCGGAGCGCTGCTCGGCGCCAACCGGGCGGGCGCCGCCAACGGCACCGACTCGGCGCTGGTCACCGCCCGCCACGGCGACGAACTGGTGGGCGGGGAGCCCGCCGACACCACCACACCGGTCATCGGCGACCACATGACCAGCGGCCCCGACACCCCGCTCAACCCCTAAGGAGCACACCATGAGTCACGTCGCGATAGATCACGAACTGGCCAGGCTGGCGGCCGGTCGGCTCGACAGCCTGGCCGACGGCCTCGAGGGCGGCATGCAGGATTCCTACGCCGCGTTGCGCCCGGCCGCGGCCGGCCTGGATCCGGTGTCGATCCGGACGGCACAGACCTTTGGTGAGGTCGGCGGATCGTTCCGGGAGTCGTATCTGAGCGGGGTGCGCGAACTGCGCAAGATCGCCGCGAACCTGCGCTCACACGCGGATCTGGCCGAGGGCGCCGAGAGCAGCAACGCCCAGTTGTTCCACCTCTGACGCACCACGGGTGCGCGCACGCACCGAGACAAGGATGGACGCGATGGCCGAACCGGCACAGCACGGATTCACCGGCACGGTCTGGGACGCCGTCCCGGCCGAGCAGCTCGCGCACGAGCTGACCACGGGGCTGGGCGTCGTCCCGATGGCCGAGGCGGGCTTCGCCTACACCGCGCTGTCCGCGCGGCTCAGCGACGCGGCCATGGAATACCACGGCATTCTGTCCGTCGTCGGCAACGCCTGGGGCTCGCACTCCAGCCAGGACGCGCTGGCCCAGCTGGCTCAGCTCGGTGCCTGGCTGGACGCGAGCGCCGCGGCCGCTCGGAGCAACGCGGCGACGGGCGCGCAGCAGGCGGCCGCCTACGAGATCGCGCAGCTCGCCATGCCGCACGTCGCCGAGGTGTCGCAGGCACTGCACACGGCCGAGGATCTGATCAAGGGCAGCCTGCTCGGCGGACCGCTGGCCGGGGTGCTGGACTCGGCCGAACAGCAGCTCGACGCGCTGCGCGAACAAGCCGCCCAGGTGATGCGCACGTACGAGGCGGCGAGCGAGCAGCTGGCGACGCCGTGGCAGCCGGATCCGGCACCCGCGGTCTCCGACGGTGCCGCGCTGCTCGCCGAGGAAGAGTCGCCCACCACTGGTACTCCGTCGCAAGGTCCGGCGGCCGGCGCGTCGTCGGTGACGCAGCCCGCGCTGCAGCTGCCGCAGGGGGTGGACCTGTCCGCGTTGGACCTCACTCAGGTGCCGACCGTCCCGGTCGGGTCCGAGCCGATGCTGCTGACCCCGGTGCTGTCGCCCGCCGTGACGATGGCATCGGTGCCGACCCCGGCGACCGTGCAGCTCGCCACCCAGCCCATGGCGGCCGCGCCGCCGATCCTGCCGCCGGTCGCGGACAGTCGAACGCAGGCCAAGCCGCCGGTGTCCCGTGCGGTGGCCGCCGAGACCGACGACCTCGGTGACTCGATCCTGGTCGAGGCCGGATTCGCCACTGCGCCAGCGGTATTGGGCAGAACGGTCGACCACCGTCCAGTGCCGGCCGTCACTGCGGAGGACTGATGAGTACCGCTTGTTCCCGTCCGGTGGCGAATTCGACGGCGAGGCACGGATGACGACACTGACCAGCGACGGCTTCCTGGCCGTCGCCGACGCACTCGGCGTGCAGACCTTCCCGACCGTGCTCGCGCTGCGCCCGGGCCATCGCGACCACGACCGGCTCGAAGCGGCCAGGGCGGGCACGGTCGCCGAGCTGCTCGATCGTGGTGTGCTCGACGCCGGCGGCGACGTGCTCGACGATGAGCTGACCGCCGCGCTGCGCACCCTCGCACGCCCGGATCGCGCGCTGATCATGCGAATCCGTCGCGACGGCAAGCTGATTCGGCTCTGCCTGGCGCGCCGCGGCCTCGACCACGCGGTCGCGGTCCGTACCGGCGACGAGCTGGAGGTGCGCACGGTGTGGGGCGACGAGGATCCCGTCGCGCTGGCTGCCCCGTTGCTCGCCACGCTCGGCCGGTGCCAGCCCGCCGACATCGCGACATTGAGTGCCCCGACCGCCGAACTGCGCCGGCGGTTCGACGACGCCGGTTCGGATTACGCGGCGGTCGCCTACGGCCTCGGCATGCCGGAGGCGGCGGCGATCACCCTCGGAATGGTGCTGCGGCACTGTCATTCGGTTGCCGAGCTGGTCTGCTACAGCCACCGGGACGGCAGCGCCGTCCGTTCCGCCGCCACCGCAGCGGTCTACGACACGGCGGACGGGCGCGTCATCGGCGGCGGCAGTGTCGCCGCGGACGGACAGGCCTGGACCACCTTCGCCCCTGGCAGCGATCGCCGGTTGGCGCACGTGATCGCCGCGCAAATCGAGTCGCTGCCGGAAGGCAGGTGGATGCCCTAATCAATAGATCGGAACGGCCGTCGGCGACATGTGATCCCGGCCTGTTCAAGAATTATTCATCTGCAACCCCCTTATTCACTCAGGAGGCTTTCTATGTCCGGAGCACCAACAACCAGTATTGATCCCCAGGCGTTCAAAACAGCGCAGAGCAATTACGCGGCGGTGATTCCCGCGATCCGGAAGATCGCCGGGAATCTCGACGGCACCGTGCAAGGCGCGAAGTCCGGCTGGCAGGGGCAGGCGTACGTGGCTTTCTGCAAATTCGCCGACGATCTGCACGCGCAGATCATCAAGTTGAACGGTGACCTGAACGCGGTGTCGGATGCCCTGGATCAGGGGCAGAAGGTCATCGCCAACACCGAATACGACAACGCGGAAAGCTTCACCAGCCTCGGCACCAAATTCACCTGATGCACCGCGCCCCCGTTCGTACTCGATAAGAAAGGCATTCTGATGACCGATTCCCCCATGGTGTACAACGCCGGTGCGATGTCCGCACTGGTCGCCGATCTGCGCACCTACCAGCAGCAACTGCAGGGCCAGCACAACGATGCCGAGGAGCAGCGCAAGGTGCTGGACGCGAACTGGCAGGGCCAGGGCAACGTCAGCTTCGACGCCAAGCACAAGACGCTGATGGACGACCTGACCCAGCTCACCGAGACCGTGCTGAAGCACGCGATCGACGGCGTGCAGGCCGCCTCCGACCATGCCTTCACCACCGACGGCAAGGTCGCCGCCACCTTCGAGTAGCCCGCCTATACGCGACGCGGGCCCGGTACCCCCGAGGGTGCCGGGCCCGCGTTTCGGTGTCAGGCCGGTTGTGGCACCGAGTCCGGCGCGGCATCGAGGTAGCGCGACTCCTCCGGAATCGTCACCGCCCGCACCGTGAGCACGCCACGTGCGGTGCGGATGGTCACCTCGTGCGGATCGGTCGCGGATTCGACGAGCACGACATCGGCCCCCGGCACGGCCGCGGACACCTCGCCCGGCGCTCGGACATGCAACACGGTCGCCTCCGCGACCTGCCCGGCCGAGCCGACCCCGTCGTAGACGATCATCGTGGCGGCCGCGGCATGCTGGGCGCCGCCACCTGGCGAGGACACCGACAACGCCGTCGGCTCGCCGACTTCGGCCGCCAGGTGTGACCAGGCGTCCGGCCGGGTGCTGTGCACGATCACCTTGGCGCCCACCGCGATCGCGCGCAGCACCATCAGCTGGGTCAGGCGCAGCTGCCCGACGATCTCCACGCGCCGCACCGCGGGTCCGAACAAGGGCACCGCGACGCCGAATCCGTCGCTGGTCGCGCCGATCACCTGGCCGGATCCGGCGGCCGGGACGGCGAGTCGAGCCAGTGCCGCGGGCGGACCGCTGGACGCGGTGGCCGGGTCGATGTGCCCGCCGTCCAACAGGATTCGCCGCTGTCGTCCGGTCAGCCGCCGTAGCCCCAGCTCGGCAGGCATCTCCGGTCGATCGCCCGGCATCGTCGCGTTCGTGTCGTGCCGCACCAGCGCGGTCACCGCCACCTCGTCGGCGGCGCGGCCGGGTCCGGCCGATCGGGCGACCGGTGTCAATCGCAGTCGTACCAGGGTCGACAGCCCGGGTACCGCCCAGATTCCGGCCAGCAGTTCGGAGGTCAGCCGCCCGGATCGGACGGTGTAGCCCGACATCTCGACGGCGTCGTTGCGCACCGTGTGCCACTGCTCGGTCCAGTCCTGCGGCGCGGTGTCGTACAGCGCGTCCGCGTCCGCGGCGGTCAGCTCGGCGGCGGTCAGCATGCGCACCCGGACCCCGTCGGTAGCCAGGCGGCTGACCACCCGGCGGGTCGCGACCAGCGCTGTGCGGATGGTGCCCTCGTCGCCGCCGCCGCGATTGTCGATGGCCTCGGTGTTGTCGAGCGGATCGAAGCGCAGCGCGAGCCGGACGGTGCGGGCCGCCGAGGCGGGCAGCGGCCCGAGCAGCTGCTCGTAGATCCGCACCACCTCCTGATCGCCCTGGGTGCGCACGCCCTGGGTGACGACGTCGATGGCGGCGAGCCGGATATCGAACTGGGACAGGCAGCGGGCCGCCTCGGTCAGCGGCACCGCGTCGTCGGTGCGGATCTGCGCCGGGCCGAGCAGCGTCGGTGCGACGGTGGCCTGGCCCACCTCGAGCATGGTGATCATGTAACGGCCGTCCCAGCGCATTCCGCAGTGGACGCCACCGGACTCCGGGACGGGCACGTCGAAGGCGGCCGCCGCCGGCTGAATAGCAGAGCCGCGCCGATTGCGCCACCGGAGGGCGATTCGCATTCCCAGAATTTGCCAAATATTTGTCTGTTCAATTTTGATCGTGCCGAGCAGTGCAATTCCGAAACCGATGGCAAGTGACACCCAGAGTTGTGCGTGCAACGCGACCGCGGCAGTTCCGGCGGCGGCACCGGCAGCGGCCGCGGGCAGCACTACCGAAAGCGGTAGCAGATCGAAAAGTCCGCGGGGCCCGGAACGCAACGCGGGAATACCTGGGGATAACGGATTTCTGTTGATCGGCAGGCCGGACACTTCACTCATTGCGGTAGCATCTCACGAGCCCTTCGAATTCGCGTGTTCGCGGGCATGGTGGAGGAGATGTAATGCCGGCACAGTTGACTACCCGAGCGCAGGTCAATGGTTATCGATTCCTGCTGCAGCGTTTCGAACACGCGCTGGTGCGCCGCGATGTCCGCATGTTGCACGATCCGATGCGCATTCAATTCCGGTCCTTGATCACCGGGCTGGTGCTCGCCGTGCTGTTCACCGGCGGCTGCATGGTCATGTCGTACCTGAAGCCGGACACCAAGATCGGCGAGTCCAAGATCGTCATGGGCTCGGTCAGCGGTGCGCTGTACGTGGTGATGGACAAGACGACGCTGCACCCGGTGCTCAATCTGGCCTCGGCGCGACTGGTCACCGGTAGTGCCGAAGCACCAACGCAGATAAAGGATGCCAAGCTCAACTCGCTGTCGCGTGGCCCGCTGCTCGGTATCCCCGGCGCCCCGGCGGCGCTGCTCGGCCCGGACGCGGCCGACCGTTCGGAATGGACGTTGTGCGATGACACGACCTCCGGCGTCAAGACCACCCTGCTGGACGGCACGCCTCGGGTGAGTGCGCAGGTGCGCGCGGTCGCCGACGACCAGGCGCTGCTGGCGACGCTGGGTGACGGGACCTATCTGATCTACAACGGCAAACATGCTCGCGTCGACATGAACAACCCCGCGATCGTGTCCGCACTACGGGTGCGTGGGCTGCGTTCACGCCCGATGGGGACCGGACTGCTGAACGCCACCGTCGCCGCGCCCGAACTCACGGTGCCGGGGATCGCGAACGCGGGTGCCCCCGGCCCGGCCAGGATGGACAAACTCGTTGTGGGATCGGTGATTCGGGTTGACAACTCGCACGACACCACGCTCTACGTGGTGCTGTCCGACGGTGTACAGAAGGTGTCCGCGTTCACCGCGGAGGTGTTGCGTACCGCGAATTCGATGGGCATGGCGGCGATTCCGCTCGTCTCGCCGGACGCGATCAGCGGCGTGCCGGTGCTCGACACGTTGCCGGTGGACCAGTTCCCCGCGGAACGCCCCACCATCGTGTCGGCCGACGACCAGCCGATCGCGTGCGCGACCTGGTCACGCGGCAAGGCCGACCCGACCGCGCGGTTGCAGCTGCTCGCCGGTAAACAACTGCCGCTGCCGGTGGACGCGCGTGCACTGACGCTGGTCGGCGGCGGTCTCGACGGCCACGCCGACGCCAGCTACATCCCGCCTGCCAGTGGCGAATTCGTGCAGGTGACGGGGATCGAACCGGACAGCACCCGACGCGACGGCCTGTTCTATGTGACCGACACCGGGATCCGATTCGGCATCCCCGACGCGGCCACCGCCGCCATGCTCGGCCTGTCCGAACCGAAACTCGTGCCGTGGCAGCTGCTCAGCCAGCTGCCGCCCGGGCCCATGCTCGACCGGCAGTCGGCCTTGATCGCCCGCGACACCGTGCGCGGCGACGGCCCCGCTCGATAATGCCCGACCGCGATTCCGCTGGACGCTACCGCGTACGGGTGCCCAGCGAGCCGAAGCTGCCGCGTTCACCAGATGTTCACCGTGACGAGAACCCGAACGAGCGCCGTCGGCCGCCCGATACGCCGGATCGGTCTGATGTATTCCCCAGTGAGAGATGAGGACTGATGCCGCGGATAGTGAGCAGGCGTACCGACGGGGCGGCGATCGTCGCGGTCGGCGGCGCCTGCGTGATCGTCGAACCGGACTCGGTCGACGCGAGCGGACGCTACGGGGTCGCCGCGACCGCGCTCGAGGTGACGCTGGTGAATATCGCCGCGGTCGAACCCGGTTTCCGCGCGGCCGACGGGCCGATGCCGGACGGCTTGCTCTCGGCCGACCAGATCGCGGCGATCCTGGCGTGGGAGGTCGGTTTCGTCGAGGGCGTCGAGGGCGATGCGGAGCGGCCGGGCCTCAGCGGCAATGAGGCCGAACTGTATCTGCGCTATCGCCCTGACACGGGTGACGCCTATCCCGATTCGGTGGCACGGTCGGCGGACGTCGCCTTCGCCCTCGAGCTGCGTGCCGGACCGAGGATCGAGCAGGCCGCGACGCCGCAACGCGCCGGCGCGGTGGGCGGGGTCGACGACGAGTTCGGCGAGCCACCGCTGGTGACCCAGCTGTGTGCGTCCATGGCCTACCTCGACGATCTGTCCGGCGCCGAGATCGTGGCGGACGCGGCACAGGACTTGATCGACCGAATCAGTTACGCGGCAACGGTTTCGGAGTTCTATCCGGCGCTGGTGGCGGCGGTCGCCGCCGGAACCCTGCCCGACGAGGTCCTTCAGCTGGCCGGGGGCTTCGACACGGCGCAGATCCTCGACTTCTTCGCACGGCTGGTGACCGAGTTGGACCGGCTGCGGCCGTGGCCGGAGCCGGCGCTGGTTTCCGTGGACCCGGCGACGTGGCCCTCGATGGGATCGAGCGTGCCGATCGGCTGGGTGGACATCGCTATCGATGATCTGGAATGGGCGGTGAAGGCGCCGTTCGGTGACGTTGTCGCCGACGAGCCGCCGATGCTGGTGCTGCGGCTGCGCGATGGCCGGATGGTGGCGCTGGTCGGCGACGAGGAACCGGATCCGGCGCAGTTCGTGCTGCTGCTGCCCGCGCACGCCGACCAGCGCGACAGCGCCGAGGTGATCGCGTACCTGGCGCGATACGCGGGTTTGCGGGTGGAGACCGAAGGCCTGCGGGAGGCCCTGACCGAAATGGCGGCGTCATGATCAATCCGGAAAATCGACGGCTGGCCGAGGACGCCAGCGGATTACTGGACGCCTTCGGCCAAACCTTCGGGCATCTGGCCGAACTGGCGCGCAGCCGAGCCGAGCTCACGGCATCGGCGTCGGCGGAGCGTGGCCGAATCACCGTGACGGTCAACGCTTCCGGCTCGATCATCGCGACGAAGTTCGCCGGAGCCGTCGACGATCTCAGCTACAGCCAGATCGCCCGCGCGACATTGCAGGCGGCCCAGCGCGCGGCGGCGAAGATCACGCGCAAGGAGGCGGAGTTGCGTGCTCCGCTCATCGAGCGGCAGTCGGCGATGCCCCGGCTGGAGGACATGTTCAGCGAACTGGCCGAACTTCGCAAGAAGATGCCGAAGGCGGTGCCCGCGCCACTCACCCCGCCGAGTGAGCGGAACGAGCGGCCCGCCACCGGCCACCGAATACTGGATCGCGATGAGTGAGGCACGGATGGACGACGAATTCGCCAGGGCTGTCGATGATTTCACCGAGCAGGTGGCCGTAATCGGTCGGCTGCAGGCCGAAGCCGCGGAGCTGATGGGTACCGGAACGGCCGCGCGTCGACGGGTGACCGTCGTGGTGAACGCCGACGGCATCGCCATCGACATCAAATTCGCCTCCAGCATCGGCGATTTGGAGTACGACGAGATCGCCGAGGCGATCACCGAGGCGTCCGGCAAGGCCGTTGTCGATGTTGCCCGGCGCCGGAAGGAACTGA
This sequence comes from Nocardia sp. NPDC050175, assembly GCF_044459885.1. Classification (NCBI taxonomy): domain Bacteria; kingdom Bacillati; phylum Actinomycetota; class Actinomycetes; order Mycobacteriales; family Nocardiaceae; genus Nocardia; species Nocardia sp. NPDC050175. The sequence goes on along the minus strand of NZ_JBITJI010000004.1, from coordinate 492,417 downwards.
TGGCCCCGGTCATGGTCGACTACGGCGAGGCACCGAAGGTCGGCGACATGCTCGCCGCCGTCGATTCCTTGAAAGATCAACTCAGCTGAACCGGATCAACGAGTGAGACCGGCCAGAGCAAGCTGGGTGAAACCGGCGGCCGCGGCGGTGCTATCCGCGCCGCCGAAGGCCGCCCGTGCCGAATCGCGGGTGACCGCACCCGATTCGGCGGCCGCCACCAGGTCGGCGACCGCCGATCGGGACGTCGCGTCGCCGAGCACCGCGCAGACGATGCCGGTCACCGTTTCCGGTGTCCACATTCCCGGGATCGCCGCACCGATCCCGGCCGGTCCGGGGGACTGCCCGCGATACCAGCCGGTGCCGTCCCACCAATAGCAGAACGAAAGCAGGCCCGCGACGGCCCGGTGGTTCAGCACCGGGGCATCGACCCAATCCGGCAGGCCGCCATAGTATTCCGGCATCGGCGCACCGTCGTTGTAGGCGGCGTCGAGTTCCGGAGCGTCCCATAACCCGCCGGAGAGCACGGCGCGCCCGCCTGGCAGCAGGTGCAGCGTCGAGCCACTGCCGTCGGTGGATTCGAACGCGGCCGCGGAGCCGATAATTCGCGGGCCCCAATCGCTTTCGGCCGCTACCGCAGCAGCTGCCACGGTGGCCCACCGCGCCCAGACCAGGCGTGGCTCGAGGAATTCGACCGGTATCGCGGCCGTTTCGCTGTCGAGGTGGGCACGGGTCAGCAGTTCGGCGAGTCGTACCCGCCCGTCCTCGACAGCAAGGTAGGCCGCAAGCCACACCGGAAGGCGTTCGCGCGGAAAGCGTTCCAGATCGGCGCGGTAGGCGGCGGCCGGTTGCAGCAGACTCGGCGGGAACGGTAGGTCGCCGTAGCCGAATTCGGTGACCGTCGTGCCGCCGCGGTCCCGGCGAAGCTCGACCTGCCACCAAGCCCGATCCTCCAGCGCGACGGTTACCGTCCGCAGCAGCTGGATCAGCTCGGTGGCCGTCGCAGGTACCGCCACCGCTTCGGAATCGCCTGTCTCGGTGATGAATACGGCGTCGGCGTGGACCGCCGCGACCGTGGCCGAGCAGGTCAGATACAGCTGCCGCCATCGCGGTGGGCCAGCCGGTACCAGTAGCTCGGTGATGTCCGCGGCGAGTTCGTCGGCGTAGCGGCGGACCTCGCCGCGTTGATCGGGCGGCGCGACGGGTGCCGCCTCGGTGACCGCCGCGCCGTACTCGGTGGCCAACGAGAGGGCGAAATCCGGGCTTTCGTCGGTGCTCACGCCACTCCTGTCAGCCAGAATCCGGGGCCGGGCGGCGGCAGCAGCGCGCTGAACGGGTCCGGCATATCGTGATTCAGCGGGAGTTTACGGCCCTTGGGTTTGCCGCTGAAGTAGCCGCCGTCCGACAGCGTCCGTTCGATCTGCGTTCGATCGGTCTGGCCGTCCTTGGCGATCTGCGCCAGCTCGGCCTCGAGTTTGGCCTGGGTGATGCCGGTGGTCAGCAGTTGTTCTTCGCGCACGGCCCGCATTTCGGCGATGTTCCCGCGTTGTGCGGCGAACTGGTCCTGGAGTTCGGGCAGCCTGCCGAAACCGGCGAGTTGTCGTTGCGTCCGGCGGATATTCGCGTCGACGGCGTCGAGCCGTTGTTGTTCGGTCTCGACTCGGGTTCGGGTGGCGGCGGCCCGCTCGGCAAGCTGTTCCTGCCGGCCCTCCAGCTCGCGGATCCTGGCGCCGAGGGCGCGATGCTCCGCTCGACGCTCTGCCGCCGCGGACGAATCATGCTGTGCGGCACGAGCTTCGCTTTGCTTGTGCACACGTTCACGCGCGGCGAGGTCACGGTAGTCCTGCTCGGCCCGCGCCAACTCCCGGTTGTGCGCGGCCAGGTTCTCCTCGGCGGTCCGGTGCTCGCGCTGCGCCTGCTGGAGCTCGGCCTCGTTGACGTCGCGGCGCGCGGTGAGTCGATCGAGTTCGGCGCGATGTGTCTCGTGGGCTCTGGTCGCCGCGTCCAAGGCGTCCTCGGCGGCGCGGTCGGCCTTGTCCGTGGCGGCGACGGCCTTGTCCTGATCGCGCACCGGGTCGTCCAACTTGCCGTGCGCGCGGCTCTGCTCCTGTTTGGTCAGCTCGAGGTGGGTGGTGGCGCGAACGATGTTGTGCTGCTGCGTGTTCACGTCCGCTTCGGCCTGCGTGAACTCCTCGGTGGCCCGCGCTCGTGCCGGGCCGGTCACCGTGGGTTCGTCGAGTTGCGCGCGCCAGTGGTCGAGGCGAGTTTGTGCCGCGCTGAGATCAGCTTCGGCCGTGTCCTTCTCGCGCTGAAGTGTGTTGCGCCGGTCATTGAGGCCGGCCAGCCGAGAGTTCGCGTCATGCACTTCCTCGTGGGTTCGCTGCACCCGTTCGTCTGCGGCGGCCAGCGAGCGGCTTCGCTGTTCGAGGGCGCTGAGCTTCCGGTCGAGGTCGGTGATGGTCCGGTCGGCCGACCGGGTGCTGAGCCGCGGTGGCTGGGGTCCGGGGGTGTCGGCGGGGTGGTCGACGCGATCCGTCGAATGGGTAGCGGAGGCGTAGTCGTGGTAGCTCTCGGTTTCGATGATTTCCAGGACCGGTCGTGACCGGTCGGGTGTCTGGTTGTTGGTGTGGGGTGCGTTGGGCGGGAGTTCGCCGACTACTGAATGCGTGGCGGAGGCATCGTCGTGGTACGTCACCGTTTCGGTGATGTCCACAGCGGCGGTGGACCGGTGGGTTGTGTGGTCGATGGATGCGTCGATCGGCCCGGCGGCCTCGACCGTCGGGTGACCGACACCGGTGACCTGGGGTTCCGGCTCTCCCGCCAGCATTCGCTGGATCCGCGCGCGCTCCTCGACCGCGTGATGCTGTGCTTCCCCCAGCCGCTGCGTCGCATGGACGATGGGGTCGCCGGCCTGATCGGGCGAGGCATCGGCCCGCCCGGCTCGGGCCACGCCGCGGGCACGGACGAGTTCGAGTTCGCGGGCCTTCACCTCGCGCTGCGCGGTAGTGAGATCGTTCAGAGCTTTGCGCTGCTCGGCCTGAAAGGCGTTGCGGTGCTGGCGCGGATCGAATTCCGGCGCATCGGCGCGGCCGCCGGAGCGTGCTTCGCGGTCCGCGACGCGGGCAGCGTGGTAGCCGGGGACATCGCGCTGCCGGATCTCTTGCAGCAGTTCGTCATAGGATTTGACGCGCCCGCCGGTGCTGCCGCTGCCCACCGAACGCAGCGAGGGCGGTCGCGCCTGCTCGGTCCACTCCGTCATCGGGATGTGCTCGGTGGATCCGGCGCGCCCGATCGGGCCGTGCTCGGCTTCGGGTCTCGCGTGGAACTGTTGCGGCGCATCGCCGAGCATCCCGATGTAGCCGCGCTGCGCGCCCATCAGCGAGTTCGCGGAGACCGCGCCGATCAGCGCCATTCTCGGGTCGAAGGTTCCGGTGAACAGCTCGCCGATGCCCGCGCCGACGAGGGTGGCGACGACGGTCGGGACGGTACCCGACAGCAGCCCGAGTCCGGCGCCCCAGACGCCTGCGGTGGGGTCCTTGCCCAGTCGGGTCAGCAGCTTGCCGCCGTACTTCTCGACATTGGTGGCCACCAAAGCCCCGGCGTACCAGGCGCCGATCGACGCGGTGATCGACAGGGCGACTTCCTTGCCGTCGATGCCGTCGCGATGCCCCTTGGCGATCTGGATCTCCTGAATCAGCAGGTCGCCACCGCCGGCCCAGATGACGTTGTTGACCGCCTTCTCGATCATGAATTTGGTTACCGCGGCGGGCATCCGGCCGACCGCGAGTGCGGTGGCGTCCGTGAACCCCCAATCGAGCGCCGCCCGGGTCAATCCCGGTGCGGCTCGCCCCGCGAAACTCGTCACCGGTTTGGCCACCAGCCCGGCGATCTTTCCCGGACCGTCGGACACCTTCGGCAGATACCGCAGGACTTTGACCAAGAATTCACCGATACCCGGGATTTCCGCGATGAGGTCGAGGGCGCGGTTGGTTACCCGATAGACCGCGGCCCGAGTGGCGCCGATCGCCGCGGCCTCGACGGCAGGGGCGGTCGGTGGCCACAACCAAGCGCCGATGATCTGCGCGGCCAGCATGCTGATCGCCACGATGATCATCAGCTTGGTCTCTTCGAGCGTGGTCGCCGCGTGCCGGGTAGAGGTGCCGACCTGCTGAAAGTCCTTGGCCAGCTGGTCTATCGAGCTGTCGCCGGAGATCAGTTTCCGCAGTTCCAGGCTGATGGCGTCATGGCCCTGCCCGGCCTGATAGCCGAGCAGCGCGCGGTTGTGCACCTCGCCGAGCGCGGGAATCAGCTGTTTTTCCATCGCGTCGGCGGCGTTCAGCCAGGCCTGGGCCATGGCGAACATCTTGTCCTCGTCGCCCTCCGGCCATTCCGAGCCGACCACATAGGTCAGCCAGGCCAGGTCCGAGGGCCAATGTAGCGACATGCGCGGCTAGCGGAAGTTGTCGACGTTGCCCGACTCTCCGTTCGACGTGCTGTTCGCCGCGGTGGTCAATCCGGTGCCGAAGTCCCGCAGCGTGTTCAGCATGTCGTTGCCGCCTTGCAGCAGGTTGGACCTGGAGGCGCGGTAGCCGTTGGTGCCCTCGGCGAACTGCTTGCCGAACGAATCGTCGCCCCAGGTCTCCGCTCCGGCGCCGCCGACCGCGTCGGTGAGCTCCCGCATGATCGTGTGGAACGAGACGGGGCCGCCCCCGGAGCCGGAGCTCAGGTCGAGCAGTTCCTGTCCGGCGGCCCGCACATCACTCGGGTTGATGATGATGCTCTCCGTCATGGTGGTGCCTCCGGCTCTGTCCCGCAGCATCATTCGATCGAACGACATGCCGCACTCGGTATCCCCACTGGATCTATCACAGGACGGCGGTATCTGCCGGTGGATCGGACCGACGCCGATCGAGTGTTAATTTCCGAACTGCCCCGCCTCGCGCCGATTGGCGGGAGGGTGTCCAATAAACGACACTGCGGTGACCGCGATTGGACAGCGGACTCGTTTCACGGCTCGGCAGAGGTGAGAGAAGACCATGGGACAACCCACTCGGCCCCCGCTGCGGCGGGCCGGATGAGCACACAGACGCTGCCCGCGCGGCTCGGCCGACGGCACCGTGCGGCGGTGCTGCTGGTGATGTGCGGCCTCGCCTTTCTGCTCAGCTTCGATACCGCCATCCACGCCATCGCGGTGCCAACCCTGTTGCAGCAGTTGGGGGATCGGCCGGTGCTGCAGACGTCGCAGTGGATTCCCAAGGTTTTCGTGGTGGTGGCGGTCGCGCTGCTCATCGTCGGCGGCGTGCTCGCGGACCGGTTCGGCGCCAAGCGTGTGCTGATCGTCGGCCTGCTGACCTACCTCGCCGGTGCCTTGGCGAATTACCCACTGGCGATGACATCGGTGCCGCTGATCGGGTTGCGCGCGGTCATGGGCGTCGGCTCCGCGCTGATGGTCCCGGCCGCCATGTCGATCGTCGGTGCGGTCAGTGACACCGACGCCGGGCGGGTGAAGGCGTTCACGGTGTGGCTCGGTTGCTTCGCCGCGGGGGTGACGATCGTGCAACTCGTCAGCGGCCTGGTTCTCGATAATCTCTGGTGGCCGCGGATCGTCGCGGTACTCGGGCTCATCGCGGTGACCTCATTGTTCGGCGTCGTGACGGTGGTGCCCGCCATGCCACCGGATCCGCCGCGCCCGGTGGACTGGTCCGCGACGACGGTGGTCGTGCTCGGCGTCGGGCTGGTGACGTTCGCCCTGATCCAAGGGCCGGAGTGGGGATGGGCGAACCCCTCGATCGCGGTGCCGCTGGCCGCTGGCATCCTGCCACCGGCGATCCTCGCGATAGTCCGGCGTCGCGGCAACGAGCCGTTGCAGGACTACCTTTTTCGCTCGGATCCGCGGATTCGCCGGGCGGTGATCGCGATGGCCGCGGTGTTCCTGGCGGTGTTCGGGATCGTGTTCCTGGTCATCCAATATCTCCAGGCGGTACGCGGCTACTCGCCGATCGTCGCGGGTTGGCTGTCGTTCCTGCCGACGGTGGCCGCGATGGTGATCGGCGCGAAGCTGGGGCCGATGCTGCGGCGCCAACTCGGGCCGGCCGCCGCGCTGATCGTCGGATTGGCGGTCGTCTTGGACGGCCTCGCCATCGGCCTGACCGCCGACGCGACCGGAGATCTGCCCCCGATCGTGGCCATGGTGACGCTGGCGAGCGCGGGTTTCGCCGTCGTCATCAGCGTCGGAATGGACACGGTGATCGGCGCGCCGCCCTCATCGAGTCGCGGCATCAGTTGCGCGGCGCGAATGACCTTCGCACAGCTCAGCGGACTGCTGGGGCTCGCGATCGTGAGCAGCCTGGTGGACAGCGGTTACCACGAGCATCTGCGGGTTCCGGCCGCGGTGCCGATACAGCAGGGCGGCACCGTCGTCAGCCGTGACTCGCTGGGTAAGGCGGTGGCGGTGGCCGCCTCGACGGTCGACCAGTCCGCCGCACCGCTGGCCGCCGCCGTGCAGCACGCATTCCTGGCCGGTTATCGGCACGGGTTGCTCGCCATCATCGGCGTCATCGTCGCCACGATGGTCACGATCGTCGTGAAGTCCACCGCTTCGAAGCGGCGGCGTGGACAAGGGCCCATTGCTCGTGTGGTAAATGCGGAAAATATTTGAATCTACTTGCCCGTCGGAATAATAGTGCACGATGAATAAGTTGTCCGAGTCGGTGGACACGAGCCTGCCGGAGCCGGCCTGAATTCTTCGTGCACGTTGCAGCTGCTGCAAGGGGTCGTGTTTCGAATCTGGACGGTAACAGAAAACCGCTGTACCTGGTAGTTTGTTAAATAAATATCAATATGCAAAGTTTTTCTAAAGATCAATGGGAAATTATTGGGAATATCAACATACGTCAAGCTGATGCAAATATTTCAATTGAAAGTTGACGGCTCCTGAAATGTGCATAATCATCACGTAAGGCACCCCGTAATGAGCTGATCCAGCCATTCGACACGGCGTGTCAGTGCTACTGAAAGGCTGAGGTTGCATGCAGGACTTCGAGGGCGGCACACGCGTCAGCCGCCGCACGGCACGTCCGGGTACCGGGAGCAGATCGATGCCTGCCCGGACGTCGGCCGAGGAGACGCTGATGCGATCGCGCGCCGAACGGGCGCAGTGCGAACAGGCGCGGGTGTTCCAGGCCATGCTCATCACCGAGGCGGAGCAGTTACAGGATGAGTTGCGGGAGTTGCACGCCGAGCTGCGTGAGGTCTATCGCCATCTGAGCACCATGCGCCGCCGATTCCCGACGCTGCCGCCGGTCCCGCGAACGGTTGGCTACCCTCCGGTGGCCGTGTCGTCGGTGCAGTCCGCCGGTCCGCGCCGAGGTTCCGCCACCGCGTGACGATCGGCTCGGCGTGCTCGCTCGGCAGATCGCGCCCGGTCAACGGTCACTTCCACGGTCCGCTACCATTCAGGCTGCCTGAGGTCGACGGATCGGACAGACGTGCGTGTGGTGCTTGTGGAGGATGACCAAGGTGTGGTCGCGGCCGTTGTCGACGGACTACGCGCCCACGGATTCCAGTCCGTCGATCATCTGTCCTATGGACTCGATCTACTGACCTCGCACTCCGGTTATGACGCGGTAATCCTGGATCTCGGTCTGCCGGATGTCAACGGGTACTTGGTTCTTCGTCAGTTACGTAAGGTCAGCTCCGTCCCGGTGATGGTGCTCACCGCCGAGGGCGACGAGCTCGCGGTGGTGTCGTGCCTGCGGGCCGGCGCGGACGACTACATGGTCAAACCGCCGCGGGTCGGCGAGCTGGCGGCCCGCCTCGAAGCGATCGTGCGGCGCTGGCAGGCCACCGACTACTGCCCGGCTGTCGTGGTCACCGGTGACGTCACCGTCGACCTGGTGGCGCGCACCGTCGAGGTGGCGGGCCAGCCGGTGTCGCTGACCGTGAAGGAATTCGCCGTGGCGCGAATGTTGGTCACGCAGGCGGGCATTGCGGTCGGTCGCGAAAAGATCATGGACGAGATCTGGGGCGAGAAGACCCCCGCCATCTCGCGTTCACTCGATGTCCATATGGGCGCGCTGCGGGGCAAGTTGAACAGGCCGGGCCTGATCAGCACGATCCACGGTTTCGGCTACCGCTGGGCTCGGTGAGATCGCTCGATGCGCGTCCGTTTGCTGACGGCGTTCACCCTGCTCGCGGCGATCTGCATGACCTGTCTTGCCATCGGGATCGGCTTCCAGATCACGTGCAGCCGTACGCGGGGACTGCTCATCGATCGGATCCATGACGCCGAACGGTTCGTGGCGCTGTCGGCGGATACGCCGTCGAATCTTCGCGACGAAGCGCAGCGCTATCACGACCGAACCGGCAACAATGTCCTGGTGATCGGGGCGGACGGCACCGCCCTGTGCAATATCGGGGTGGACCGCCACGATCCGGCGATCGTCGAGATCGCCGGCCGGGCACAGCATTTCGTGCCCGAGGCGCCGCCGCCGTGGCTGTATCCGTGGAGCACCCAACCGCTGCTCGTCGCGGAACCGATCGGAACGCCGCCGCAGGCGCAAGGCGTCGTCGTGATCGTGGTGTCCACCTTCGCGACTCGCACGGAAGTCGGCGACGCCTGGATCCAACTCGGCTGCGTCACCGCGACCGGAGTGCTCTTGGTCGGCGGCCTCGCGCTGGTGATGTCCGGCTGGATTCTGCGACCGGTGTCCGAGCTGCTGCGCAATGTCGACGCGCTGACCTCGACAATGCCGGTGCGCAGCGCCGAGCCGCGCGGGCACGGGCCCAAGGACGAGGGCCCGCCGGAGATCGTGGAATTGGCGGTCGGGGTCCGGGCCTTGACCCAGGCGGTGGCCGAATTGGCCGCCGCCGAGCGGCGACTCGTGGCCGACACCGCGCATTCCATGCGCAATCCCCTCACCGCGCTGGCGGTCAGACTCCAAGCGCTGCAGCCCATGATGGCCGCGGACCGGGCGGCTTCGGCCTTCGTCAGTGTCGTCGGCGAGGTGGACCGGCTGACCGGGTTGCTGGACGGGCTGCTCGCCTCGGCGGTAGCCGAAGCCGAGCCAGGACGCGCCGGGAAGACGGTCGCCGCGGCCGGCTGCGACGCGGTGCGGGTGGCCGGCGAGCGGGTCGAGGCGTGGCACGACGCAGTCACCGAGGCCGGTCTGACCTTGACCATGCGACCACTGGTCGCCGTCGCGGAATCGGTAGTGCCGCACCAGGTTCTGACGCAGATCCTCGACGTCGCGTTGAGCAACGCGGCGCGCTACGCCGGGCGCGGCGCGGCGGCGACGGTCATCGTGAACCATGAATGCGAGTCGGTGGTGATCTCGGTGCAGGACACCGGAATCGGTGTGGCGCCGGACGAGATCGACCTGATCACCACCCGATTCTTTCGCGGCGCGCGGGCCGCCGCGGGAGGTTCCGGGCTCGGCCTGCCGATCGCCGCGACCCTGGCCGCTCAGCACGGCGGCTTGTTCTTCGTAGAGGCCGTCGAGCCGCACGGTCTGGCGGTGACGGTGAGTTTTCCCGCCGCGTCCGGCCCCGCAGAATCAGCCCGCCTTCGCTGATCCGCGCAACCTTACGGCCCGGTGAACTGCTTACGGGCGGGTGAACTCTGTATCTCCAGCCACGTCAAGCCGTGCCGATGGCGCAACGATGGCTCGGTGGCAGCGGGGCCTACCGGCAGTGCGGCAGCTGACGAGGCCGACGGGCGGTGCGCTCGGCGGGAGATGAGAAGGAACCGTGACGACACCCACGCCTGACACCAACGGTCATTCGCACGACCCTCGTCATCCCGAACACGGTGGGCACGGGCGTCATCCGCATCCGCACAAGGGTCATCCGCATGGTGGGACTGGGCCACATGGTGGGACCGGGCCGCATGGTGGGACTGGACCACATGATCCTGGTCATCATGGTCCTTCGGGGGCGACTGGGCCGCATGGTCCGGGTCATGGTGCTACGGGCGCGGATGGGTCGACCGGATCCGGTGATGACTCGGGTGGCGGTAAGCCGAATGCCGGCGACTCGGGTGGGGACAAGCCGAAAGGTGACGACTCCGGCGGTGGCGAGCCGAATGGCGGCGACTCTGGCGGCGGCAAGCCGAGCGGTGACGGCGGCGGCAACCCGAGTGGTGGTAACCCGGGTGGCGGTAAGCCGAGCGGTGGCAACCCGGGTGGCGGCAATACCGGCGGTGGCAACTCGAGCGGCGGCGGGAAAGCCGTGCAGGTCAATCCGACGGAACTGATCGCCAAGGGCAAGAAGCTGGCGGATCTGCCTAGTGCGGCGAATGGCCTGTTCGACATTCTCAAGAAATTGAACAACAGCATCCAGTCGTTGGGGACCCCGTGGGGTGATGACGAACTCGGAAAGCAATTCTCGGAGGGTGCGTCGGGTTATCTGGCGGCAGTGGATTCGCTGGTGGGTAATGCCACCCCCGGTCCGGATGCAAAGGGTGCGATTCCGGTCTACGGCCAGATACTGGTCAATTACGGCAAGACGATCGAGGAAGCGGGCAAAGCGTTCTCCCTCGGTGAGGATCTCTACGCCCAGTGGATGCTCGGCAACTATGTCAACGAAAACGCGAAGGGCAATCCGGGCCCGTACAGAGGACCGCTCAGTTCCGATCCGAACTTCGGCAAGAAAGACGACAAGAACAATCAGGCGCCGCCTCCCGGCAATCAATATCAGGGTCCAGGTGGCGGTGGCCAGGGTCCGGGCGGATCGTCGCAGGGCGGCCCGAACGCCGGCGGTCCCAATTCGGCTGGTCCGAATGCCGGTGGCCCGAGTGCGGGCGGTCCGAATGCCGGTGGTCCGAATGCCGGTGGATTGAATCCGAAGGGACCGAACACCGACGACACCGATGGTCAGAGCGCCCCGCCGCCGTCGAATTACGCACTGTCCGGTTCGCCGTCGTCCCGCACGCCGGATTCCGGCATCGACACTTCCGACGGCCCGCTCGACTCGACTACCGCCTCGGGGTCGCCCCTGACCGGCATGTCCCTCCCGCCCGGTGCGCTCGGACTGAACGCATCCGGGCCTGCCATCGATCCGGTCACCGGTTTGCCGGTGGACAAGACGGGTGCGCCGATCGCGAGCAGCAAGGTCGGTGGCGGCGAAGGGGCCGGTGGTAATGCCGCCGGTAGCCCGCGGGCACCGCTGCCGGGGTCCGCGTTCGATGGTGAGAAATTGGCGTCGAAGAACGTCGGTGCGGGCATACCGACCCGAGCTGGCATGCCCGGCAGCGGAATGACTCCCGGCATGCCGAGCACGCCTGGTAGCGGCGCCGCGGGTGGCGGCGCTGCCGAGGGGAAGAAGAAGGGGCGCGGTGAGCGTCGCAAGCCGCCGACCTCGGACGAAGTCGAGGATGAGTCGGGGGCGGATGATCCGTGGCAGCGGTCCGGCTGGCCGGGCGGTGGTCGGTGATGTCTGTTCCCGATGCGATCGCGCAGTCCGACATCACACTGCCGTCCGACTTGCACTGGTTGAGTTGGGTCGCCGGTGGCGCGTGGCCCGAGGGCAGCGAGAACGGCATGTTCGCGCTGGCCGACGCGTGGTCGGAGGCTTCGGGTGATTTGACGGGGCTGGTCGACGAAATCAAAGAGGCGGTCACCGACGTCTTGCACGCGTATGCGTCGGCGGATGCCGATAACGCGGCGATGGTGCAGACGCTGAAGGATTTGACCAAGGAGTCGGACAACTCTTCTCTGCAGTCGATCGCGGGATCGTTGAAGCAGCTGGCGGGTTCGTGCGACAAGGTCGGTTGCGCGATCCAGGAAAACAAGATCATGATCATCCTCGGCTTGATTCAATTGCTGGCCGAGATTCTGTACGCGTTGTTTTGGCCGCCGACGGCCGGGCCGACGATCGCGGCGGAGATCGCCTGGACCAAGCTGGTTTTCCAGTGGCTGAAAAAAATGCTGTACGAAATCGTGGTCGCCGCTTTGCGCGCCGCGGGGCTGCAAGCTATCCAGGATATCCTGATCCAATTGGGCCAGATGGCCGCGCACCACCGCGAGAGTTTCGATGTCAAGGAATTGGGACAGTTCGCGCTCGGCGGCGCGTTGGGTGGCGCATTCGGTCACCTGTTCGGCAAATTGGGCGGGGATCTGACCCGTCTCCTCGGCGGCAAAATGGGGTTCGGCCAGAAGTTCGAGCACATTGCGGCCGGCCTCGTGCAGGGCGGGGCCGGTGGTGTCGGCGGCATGATCGGTGGTGGTCTCGCCAACCAGATCGCCAACGGTGGCCCTTTCGTGCTCGACCCGAGAATGCTCGGCGCCGGTGCCGCAGGCGCGTTCACCGGTGGCGCCCGGGGTTGGCGTAATTCGAGTGTCAAGGTTCATATCGACAATCTGCCGATGTCGAGCCTCAAAGACCGGCCGGGTGGTCCGCCCGTTGGTGCGGTGGGTAAAGACCTCGGGAACCCAGAACAGAATCCGAAATCGCCGCAGAACAGCCCGGCCTCCTCGGTCAAGGCCGGTGATCCGAGCCGGGCCAACGATTCGGGCAGTACCAGCGGGTCGAGCCGCGCGAACGATTCGGGTAGTACGAACGGGTCGAGTCGCGCGAACGATTCGGGCAGTACGAACGGGTCGAGTCGCGCGAACGACTCGAGCAATACCAACGAATCGAACCGCGGCAACGGATCGGTCCATAGCGACGATTCGGTCCGCACCGATGGGTCACCTACCCGGAATGAAGCGTCGAACCATAGTGCGGGATCACCGCGCACCGCTTCGGAGGGCGACCTCGGACAGTCGAATCGCAATGGCGCGACTCCACATTCGGGCCAGTCCGATGGGACGACGACAACACAGTCGCCTAAGTCGGGTCTCGGACGCGGCGACGGCGCACCACCACCGGCGGGCCAGAATCCCCGTGCGGCCGGGGCGGGGGCCGGGCCGACGTCGAGGCCCGTCACGGACTCGGTGTCGCGGCCGTCCGACGCCAGCACATCCGGTGGGTCGCGTGCGCTCGGGACGGATCCGAAGGGCACCGGCGGCGGCCGCGTCCCCGACAACGTTCATGCGGAGAATCAGTCGACCGCGGCCACCGCCCGGGACAAGGCACCGGGCGCGGACAACAAGTCGGTGGTGGTGTCCGAGTCCCCGGTAGCGGAGAAATCGACCGCGAGTTCGGCACGCAGCGACGCGTCCTCGCGGAAGGACGCGGATAACGCATCGCAGCACAGTTCGGCGAACGCGAAACCGCATACCGATGGCGCCGGCGAGAAGCCGCCGACACCGGATACGAAGGTGAAGGGCGGTGATTCCCATGATGGGAAGACTGCCGACACCGCGAAGTCGTGGACCGAACCCCGGTGGCGCCGGATCGACGCGAGCCTGTTGGGGCCGGTGTGGCCGGGGACCGGTGCGTTCCTGAAGGAACTGCTGCCACTGCAGCAGACGTGGGCATTGCTCAAGGGATTCAAGACTCCGCATGAGCCTCGTGAGCCGTACCGGGCGCCCGAGGGCAGCGATCTACCGTTGCGTCCCCACTTCGGCCAGGAGAACGGAAAGGTCAAACCGCTTTCGCGGAATACGAATTGGCTGACCGCGGACGAGCGGCCCGAGCATCTGTACCAGGTCGACTCGGCGGGGAATTGGTCCAAGGTCTCGGGCCGAGCCGACGACACCGCGTCGGTGTCGAGTAAGCCGGGGTCCGACGATGCCGCGTCGGTGTCGAGCAAGTCCACGTCGGTGTCGCATAAGTCCGACGACGCGGCGAAGGACGCGGGTAAGCCGGAGTCGAGTAAGTCCGAGGCAGGCAGCGGTAAGGCTCCGTCGGGTAAGACCGTCGTCGGGGAAGGGGGCGGAACCCCGGAGATCCCGCTGCCGCGGACGGGGCCGCTGTTGAAGCGGTGGGCGAATCAGACCGCGCCGGTCATGCGGACGGTCGTCGGTGACCACGAAGGCAACTGGTACATCAGCGATTTGCCGCACGAGTCGTTTCACAACGCCGGGGTGTACGTGGCGTTCAAGGCCGCGTTCGAGGACGGGCGGATGACGGCCATCTTCGACGACGCCGGCGCCTATCAGCCGGCCCCGGCGCGAGTCCGGGACGCATTGAAAGACCTGTACGCCGGACTCGACCACTATGACCAGCACGGGCGGAAATACACCGAGGAGCAGCGGGAAGGGTGGCCGCCGGCGGCCGACCGGAACGACCCGGCGCCGAAGGACGGGAAGAACACCGACGACGCGACGAAGACCGACGAGACCGACAAGAAGCCCGGCAAGGACCGCGACGATACCGACACCATTCAGCACGATGACGAGAAAGTACCGGCGGCTCCTAAGGAATGGGAGTCGATCCCAGGCCTCGACGACCCCAGACTGTTCGCCAAGGACGACTACGGAAAAGCCAGGGTAGAGGATGCCGCCCTGGTCGTACTCGGCGACGAGAAGCACGCGTACTACGTTTGGCGGAGCGAGAACGTTCGGCCGGGTTCCGGCGACGAGCGGACCACCGGCTGGCGGCGGGCCGACGACGGAACAGATCTGTCGTCCGGTGACGTGGCGAAAATCTTCGCCGATCCGAGCATGACTCGAATTCGGGTGCCCGGCGACGCGAAGGTGGAGTTGCCCGCGCACGGCACGCGCCCACCGGGTGATGCGGAGGCGGCCGGGGCGGGTCATTCGGGATCGAAGGACGTACCACCGCCGAACGAGCCGGAAAGTTGGCGGGCGCAGGATGATTCGTCGATCGGGGCGAAGCATGGCGACCTTGCGGAGGCCGAGGGGACGGGGCAAGGGGAGCATCAGCCGGAGGGGATCTACGAGGCCGAGGCGAAGCACCTGCTCGAGCTGTACGCGGCCGGAGACTGGAAGAATCTGACGGAGCGGCAGCTGGCCGAAACCCTGCGGGGCAGTCGCCATTTCGACGCGGGCGATACCCGGTACGCGGATGATCCGTTCCGGCCCGAGTCGGTAGCCAAGTATCGGGATTCGGTGCTCGCCGCGATCGAGGTGGTGCGGCGGGGGACCGTCGACGAGGTCCCCGGCGGCAAGGTCTTGCGGCATACCCAGGTGCAGGGCGCATTGGCCATGCGGCACGGTCCCATCAATATGGATGCCGGCGAGGGTAAGACACTGGTGTTCCTGGCGGATGCGTTGTTGCGGGCGGCGTCCGGTGAGCCGGTGCAGGTGTTGACCACCATGGACCATTTGGTGGAGACCGCCGAAAACCTGTATCGGAAGGTCCTGAAGTTTCCGGAGGTGACGTCTTCGGAATCTTCGGAATCGGTGAGCCCCTACGGTTTCAAGGTTCATCGGATGGACCCGGACAAGCCTTACGCGAAGGTGGAAGATGGTGCGCCGACGATCTATCTCGGGACCGTAGACCAGGCGGTCTTCGCGAATTTGCGCGGCTTCGAGGCGCCGGTCCACAAGGTCGTCGTCGATGAGATCGACATGCTCATCCATGGTGAACAGAACTGGACTATTTCGAACGGTGCGGCCGATCTGGCGTCCGATGAGGTGAAGGTCCAGGTCGAGTACGCGCACAATTTCCTGAAGACCCAGGTGGAATCGAAGGTGCTCAGCGAGGCCGATTTCGGTCGGCAGGCCGGGCAGGCCGGCGGCGGCACGAAGCTGACCGAGGCGGGAGCGCTCAAGGTCAGGGAGCTGCTGACCGATCACGCCGCCGACGCGGGCCGGGTGCTGTCGGACGCCGAACTCGATGCCACGGTGGCGCGGGTGACCATGGCGGCCTCGGCACGGTGGGAGTTCGTCAAGGGCGACCACTACATCGTGCGTGACGGCAAGGCTCTTATTCTCGAGCAGACCGCGCACAAGCTGATGCACAACGCGGCCACGTCGACCGAAAGTCGGTGGAACAGCGGTCTGGCGCAGGCCGTCGAGGCCTTGCACGGGCTGAACATTCGGCAGGACACCACGAGCTCGACGAGTAAAACCGCGGACGAATTCTTCAACACCAAGCACGGGCACGTCGGCGAGCTGTCCGGTGCGTCGGGTACGGCGAAGGGGGTGTCACTGGAGCTACAGCTGATGGGCATGTCGGAGGTCGTGGTGGTGCCGCGGCTCGCGAAGTTGGCATTGCTCACGCATAACGCCGAGATGTCGCTGACGCAGTCGGAAAAGCACGCGAAGATCGCTGCCGCCATCGTCGACACCCATAACGACGGCGCCGGTCCGCCGCAATTGGTGATCGCGAACCGCAACAGCGAGGTCGCGGTGCTGTCGGGTTTGCTGAAAAGCCAGAATATCGAGCATATCGCCATCGACGCGGACTGGTTCTACGACAACGGTATCCACGCGGAGGCGCGGCTGCTCGATATTTTCGCCGAGGCCGGTCGAACGGGCAAGGTGCTGGTCATCAACCGACAGGGTGCGCGTGGTGTCGACATCCCGGTCGAGGACAGGGTCAACAGCGAAATGGGTGGCTTGCAGGTAGCCATCACCAGTAAGTCGCAGCTGCGCGATATCGATATCCAGGCCGAGAATCGGACCGCGCGTAATGGTAAGCCGGGTAGCGTTACCTATTACGAGGCCATCGACGACGAAC
Source organism: Nocardia sp. NPDC050175 (assembly GCF_044459885.1). NCBI lineage: Bacteria > Bacillati > Actinomycetota > Actinomycetes > Mycobacteriales > Nocardiaceae > Nocardia > Nocardia sp. NPDC050175. The sequence goes on along the minus strand of NZ_JBITJI010000004.1, from coordinate 475,890 downwards.
TGTATGCCCACGCGCCGTCGTCGCACGGCGTGACCATCACCCTCTTCCAGGAGGCCGAGACCCGCTACCGGGCCGCGGCGCAGGAATTTCAACTCGCCGAAACCGCGCGTCAGACGGCCGAGGCCGACCATCGCGCCGCCGAAACCGCATTCCAGGCCGCCGATTCCAGCGCCCGCGCCGACGCTCAGGTCACTCTCGACCGGACCGAGTCCGCGCGTAATGACGCCGAGGCGGCGCGTAATGTCGCGCTGGACATTCGTGACGCCGCGGCGGCGGAGCGTCAGGTCGCCGCCGACGCGGTGCTGCGGTTGGCGCCGGTTCTGCAGGCGCACAACGCCGTACAGCGCATGGCCGCGCACGGTGTGGTGCTGCCCGACACCAGCGGGCCGATGAACAGCCCAGTGCCGCAGCCGATGTCGCAGCCGGTGGGTACGCCACAACCGGTATCCGAGCAACAACCATCGAACGACGATGTCCAGCAGCCGATTCCGGACGGTCCGGCGATGCGGGTGGACGAACATGGCACGTCGTTCCACTATTTCGTCGAAGGCCAACGCGGTGTGGTCGATGTGGTGGGCCGGGTGCTGCCGTCCGGTGAGTACACCGAAACCCGCTACTTCGACGATGGCCGCGTGGTGACCGAGTCGAGCCGAGCGGTGACCACTACCGACATGCACGGGAACACGGTGACCACCAATCACGGTGGCACGATCCGGACCGCGGTTCTCGACGGCTTACTGACCACGCGCCACAGCGGTCCGCAGCTGATCCAGCAGATCGCGACAGACGCCGACGGCACCCACGTCTGGGTTCGGCCGCTCGGTGCGTCCGACCTTGCGTCGCAGGCCGATCTCATCATCGAGACGGAAGGTGCGCAACACCGCGTCGTCGGCCTCGATGGTGCGGAACGGGTGATCACCGTGGACAAGAACGGCGCGGTGGTCGCCGCCGATACCCGGGGTGCGTTGCTGGCTCATCTGGCACCGCTTTCCCATGCCGGTCGGCTGGTGAACAGCGGTGTGCAGCAATCGATTCCGGGCTGGGACGGACTCGCGGGCTACCCCGAGTTCTTGCAACGTCTCGCGCAACGGTGGTATCTGGCCGCCGGTCTGCGCACCCGGCTGGTCAACGGCCCCGGTGACGGAAACTGTGCGTTCCGCGCGGTGCTGCGATCCGAATATCCGGGCCCCTGGGAAGTCGACGTGCCCGGCCTGCTGGGTTTGGATGCGGAGGCTGCCCGCGATCGGGCGGCCGCCGCCGACTATATCGCCGACCATCCGGCCGAATTTCTCCGCTGGTTCGGTGTGGACGAGCCCCTTTCGCGCGCGGATCGGGAGCGGCTCCCGGTACTCGCGCACGCGGCAGCCGACACCATTCGTACGTTGGATTCGTGGTCCGACAACTACCACGACATGGTTATGCATGCCCTCGCGCTGGTAAAACAGCGGCGCATCATCGTACTTGCCGACGGTCAGCAACATACCTTTCCGCCCGACGGCTCACTCGACCATACCGAGCCGATATACGTCGCGTTCGTGCCCGCCGATCGCCGCTCGACCACGAACAACCATTATCTGGGAGTTCAGCGCACCCCCGAGTACATCGAGCCCGCGCTGATGGATCAGATACGCACACCCGAACAGTTGATGGCCCCATTTTCATGGCAAGACGAAGAGGTAATCCCGGTAACTCGGAATTGGGCACAGCGAGTTCAGCCGGACGGCGGTCTATATACCAATGACCGCAGGCTTATCAAGCCGTACCCGGACGGCTTCCTAGCACACGACCCGAGGATTTTCGGGTCTCGGCAGGAATTCGTATTCGCGGAGAAGGCGAAGCGGCATCGCTGGGTGTCGGGAGCGGGCGGTGTCGAAGGATATGTTTCCGAGGAGGCATTGGCTCGGGTCGGCTATTCTTTCGTCACAGAGTCCCGCGGGGGAGTCGAATACACGGGCTATAGGTTCACCGGCAGCGCATCCGTGACGGTGCCCGGCCGTGCGGGCCCCGTCGAATTCGCCGTAGGCGAACGAGTTTTCGTCGAGCCGCGCGTCCACCTGATCGGTGAGTTGCTGGTGCATCGGGAGCACCACAAGTCGGTGTGGGTCGACCCATTCGCCGCCGCCGAATTGGGCGTGTTGAGCCCGCGTCGGCTCGATGGACCCCTGTGGCGGCGATCCGGCCCGGCGATCGGCGACGTGCCACCGGCGGCCGCGGCGGAGCTTCGAACCATTATCGGTGATGACCTGACCCGGGTTACCGGCATGCTGCGGATAAACCGCGGCGACCGGGCCGCTGGTCACGCGGAAGCGTCGGCGACCGCGGCCGAACTATTCGACGAGCACGGTGTCGAACGTCGGGGATTCAGTAGCGTCGAGGTCCTCGTCGATGGCCAATGGGCGTCGGTGGATTGCCTCACCCTGTTGCCCTACAGCAGTGGACTGCCGATCTGGCCCCACATGATCATCGAGGCGCACCGGGCGGTCCGGGCGCGCGCTGGAATGTCGGTCGAGGCGCCGCGAAATGTGCTGGCGCAGCACGAGTCAGCCGACGTGATGCTCGGTGCCGCGTCATACTCCGATACCGAGGTGGCCGAGGACGCCGTGCCGTGGACTTGGCAGGGGGATACCGAGGTATCGGGAAGCGCCGAGTTGTCGGAATCCATGCGCGCGGCGGCGGTCGCGCGGGCGACCGGACGCGAGCAGATCGACCGGCGCATCGCGGCTCTTGCCGATGAGCTGAACCGGCCGGTGGACGAGGTGCGTCAGCAACTCGAGTCCGAGTTGGCGGTCGCGTTCGCCGGGCAGGATATCGCCCTGCGGACCACCGAGGCCGCCCTCGCGGACGTGCTGGATTCGGGCCGATTCACGACGCTGTTCGAGCACGGTTCGATCGATGGCGACTCCGATCTGCGAGATCTTGCCGAGGATGAAGCGCGGATGTTCGATATCCCGCTGACCGGCGTGCGACCCGAGGATCGGCCGATCTACGGCTATCTGCGGGTAGGCGGTGACCGTCCCGCCGCCGACGACTATCTCGCGCAATTCGACGAGAATGTGCAGGTAGTTCTGAAAACCGCGACGCGGACACGGGCCACCGCATGCGTGGGCGATGGCATCGAAGACCCGACGAACACCTTCCCGTCGTCGCTGGAACAGCCGCGCGCGGAGTCGTTCGGCCTGTTCTCGCCGGACGATGCGCAGCGTGCCGTGTATCGGGGGACCAACCGCGATCTGTCCGGACCGGAATTCCGGCGTGGCGGAACAGTTCAGGTGCAGATTCACGGTGGTGTCGGACTTGCCGACATCGACCATGTGGTGTTCCCGGATAACCCGGGACCGGATCTGGTGTCCGCCCTGCGTGACGTCGGCATTCCATGGAAGGTGTTCCGGGCCGACGCGACCAGCCCGGAGATTCCGGCCGACCACGCCGCCTTCTTCGCCGCGCTGACCGAACCCGTCGAGAGCGCGTACTCGGTCGTGGTGCCCGCGCCGGATGTCGAGGTCCGCTCGGCGGGGAACAGGTTTGTCGCGCCGGCGGACCGGGCCCTGCGCATCATGTCGGCCTCGGCGGCCGGGCTCCCGCTCCAGGTCACCGGATTCCGTGACACCGCAGCGGTATTCGCGCGACGGGAGGCGCTCGTCGCCAGCGGTTATGTGCTGCGGCGGTCGAACGGTACCTACCAGCGGATCGATCGGAAAACACGGGCCACCTTGGGCGACAACGTCGTTCAGGCGGTGCCGGTGCTCGACACCGGTGGCACGCAGCGGTACGTGGTTCGTGGCGTCGAATACTTGGTCCGTCCGGTGCCCGAGAATCCGGGTCTGCTCGAGGTCGAGTACGACTCGGTGTCCTGGCAGGTGGCCCGCGCCGACGCGGAGCGGGCTGGTCTGGCGCACCCGGGCGAGCTCTACGCACGCTGGATGGAGTCGTCGCGGATCGACGGGCCCGAGTGGGGTGAGATGGGCGAGACCCATCATCTGGCGGGAGCCGCGGCTGCGCTCAGTGATGTTGGCACCGTGGACAGTTCGGATCCGGGGGAGGCCACCGGTTCGCTCGAGGCATGGCGATGGTTGATTGACAATCCCGGGCGCGAGTTGTTGCTCGGAGACGCGTTGCAACACCGGTTCACCGCTGTGGCGCAGGCGGACCGGATCCTGGTCCGGACCGAGGCCGATCATTGGATCGGGCTGGACATTGCGCAATGGGGGCAGCTGATTGCTCGACATGGCTTGTCCACGTTCAAGTTCCAGGGCGAGCACGGAGTCGAAGACGATCGCGGCGCGGCGACCGTGGCAGTACCGTCGAGCCCCGAAATCGACCTCCGGGCGGCCGAGATCATCATCGGCGCCGACGGGCGGTGGTACGGCGCCGACGGTGCGCCGGTCGAAACCGGCCGGGCCGACGATGTCACGGTGCCGAGGTCGTTGCCGCCGACAGCGATCGCCTCGGCCGCGCACGACGACATGGTCGCGTCGGATCCGCTGCTCGATTTCCTGGCCCCGGCCGGAACACGAGCCGCCAGGGTGGAGCGAACATGGCCGATTCCGCACCGATTGCGGTTGGGCCCAGCCGAAGTCACGGACGTGGCCGGGCAGCGGATCCGCGCCTTCGCCGACCGGGTGCTGCGGGTGCTCCGTTCCCCGGCACCCGGGCTCTTCGAGGTGCTGGGAGCGGAGGGCATCACCGGCGTGGTGAGCGCGGCAGCGTTGACGGCGGCCGAGTTCAGGTACTGGGACCGAGCGATGAACGGCTATCAGCCGATCGACGCGGCCGCGGACATCCCCGCCGAGTTCATCCGGGTTCGCCGGATGCCGATGGCCGCGCAGGAGCCGCTCGATCTGATCGACGGCGAGCGTTACGACGTCGTGCTGGACGCCTCCGGGGAGGTACGCGTTCACCACGGTGACGACGTTCGGTTCGCGAGCCCGGAGCACGCCGCTGCCGCGGGATTACACCTGCCGTCGCGCATGGCGGGGCCGCCGTGGTCCGGCGCACCGAAGCCGGAGGACGTTCCGGACGACCTCGGCGATCCCGAATTGGTTGCGGCACTGCGCAACCTGGTGATTCGGGAGCCGGCCGCGGTGACCGGCATGATCCGGAACATCGTCGACGGACGACCCTGGTACGACGCCGAACAGTACTTCGTATTGCTGGTCGACGACGAAGGCCCCGCCTGGTTCGAGGTCGACCGCCGGAGCTATCCGGGACCGGACGGTCACCCGACGATCGGCGCGAATCAGCCGATTTGGCCCTTCCTGATCAAGCGCGCCTACGACACCGCTCGCTATCCCTTTATGCGGGGCGACGAAATCGTGGCCGCGGCACAGCTCGGCCGCATCGAAGCCTGGCGTCGGTCCGTCGATTTCGGGGAAATCAGCCCATCGCTCGAAGCGGCGATATCCGAGGAGACGTCCAGTGATTCGGCGGCTGATCGGCCGTTGATGAACGCTGGTTCGGGTGCGTCGGATGGTCGTGAGGTGCGGGAGTTGTTGGCGGGGATGCGTCCGCCGGTGGCGGGTGCGCTGTGGGAGTCGCAGCCGGGGGTGGGGAACAATTGTCTGTGGCATGCGTTGGCGCGTGTCCTTGATATCGGTGTCGATGATGGTGGGGCGCATCGGGATTTCCGTGATGGTGTGGTGCGGGCGATGCTCGCGGCTCCGGAGAAATATATCGGCGGGTTCATGGGTGCGGAACCGTCGATGGATGTGCGTGTTGCCGCGTTTGTCGGGCAGTTGAACAGATTGTTGGTTGTCGGCGAGGCGGATCGCCCCGCGGTTGATAATTTGCTTCCCGCTGCGGATCGGTTGTTGCCGGTGGCGGCGGAGGCTTGGGCGTTGAATCTGGACGTTTATTTCGAGAATGGATCTGTTGAGCATTTTCCTTTCGGTGGGCCGGGGCAGCAGGCGTTCGCGGTGTTCCGTGCGGGTGTTGGTGATGATGATGGGCACTACTGGGTTGCGGTTGGTAAGGATGGGGAGGTCGCTGGTTATCGGCCTCGGTTGCGGGTTTCCGAGGTGGTGGGTTCGGGACATCCGGCGTTGCGCGGCGGCGCGGATAACGGGCACGGAGAGCCGATCGCCCCTACTTTCGCATTGCCCGATCAGCTCACTCCACCACATTTCCCGAAGACATTGACGACACCCGGCTCATCGGTGGATTCCGCCGCAAGAGCCAGTGTGGTGGCGCAGTGGTGGCGCGACTCCGGTCGGCAGTGGTGGCACGACCTCCGATTCGAGAGTCTCGCACCGGAAGCGCAATATCAGCTGACGACGAAATTCCACCGGCTGCGTAAGGTCGACGGTATCCCCGCCGAGGTTCGCGATACGTTGAATCGCAGTTATCTCCGAGCCGAACTGACCAGGCTCGAGGCGGCCCAGGCGGGCGGTCGAACGCTGAACTCCCGTGAGCTGCAGCGGCTCTCCGTCGTGCGACAGCTGACCAGAGAGCTACGCACCGCCGCGGACGAGGCCCGGTTGGTCGCGGATTTGTCCGCGATCGCGGTGCCACCGGTCTATCTGTTGAAATTCGAGCCGGGTGCGTTCGACGGGCGCGGTTCGACGGTGCTGAGTTTCGGGAATGCCGATACCGCGGGTTCGGTGGCCTGGCACGTGCCCTCGGCCGAGCTGTCGCCGTCGTCCCTGCGAAGCGGCCTGGTCAGCGGCATGGATCTGTATGCCGCGGCCAAGCAGGAGGACCTGGACGCGGCAACGGCGGCCGTGGTGTGGCTGGACTACGACGTCTCGAGCGAATCGGGGACGCTGACGAAGGCGACCCGCTGGCTGCCCTCGCCACGGCGCTCGGGCGCGCACCGGTTGCGTGATGCGTTGCGCGCGTTCGACGCCGCGCACGATCGGGCCGCGGCCGGCGGGCGGGTCCGCCGGGTCGGGGTGTTCGACGCTATGTGGCACACGGAGTCCGAGATCAACAGGCTCGACCGCCCGCGTAGGCATCGCCTGGACCAGCCGCTGAATCAGCAGCTGGCGCAGCCGCGCGCCTCGGTGCTGATAACCAAGGACGGGATCGAGTTCCCTTCCCAGGAGCCGAGATCCAAGGGCAAGCGGATAACGCTGCCGCGCGGCGTGACCGTCGCGATCCGCCCGCACGAGTCGAAGCCCGACCACGTGTGGGTGCGCGATCTCGCCGACCGGAACACCGAAACGGGCTGGCACGCAGTGGGATCCGCGCGTCTCGGTGCGGTGCTGCCGACCCTCGAGCGGGTCGACGGCGACTTGTTCGGCCTCGATGGCATCCCCCGCGTCGAGGATGTGACATGGGCCGATGCGGTCGACGGCGCCGGAACCCATTACCTGCACGCCGATCTGCTCTCCTTGGCCGGCGAGCGGCCGGGGTGGATCCGCCGGCTGGTGCGCGAGCGTTCGGACGGCAATTTCGAGGTGCGGTTCACCGAGCCGGATGGCGGTGTGGTGCGGGTCGCGGTGGACCGGCAGTTCTATGCCTATGCCGGTGCGATGGCGTATGGAGCGCATATACCGGGCCAGCCGTTGTGGCCCGCGGTCATCGAAAAGGCTTGGGCGATATATCGCGGCGAGAATATCGGTGCCGACAGTGAACGCGGCACCAACGCGGGTGAGCCCGAGCCCGTCGGCGCTGTCGCCGCGCTGCGGCCTGCGGGGTTGTGGAATCCATCGGGACGACTCCTGCCGACCCGTGGCGGCGGAGACCGCAATTTCGCGCACCCCATGAAGATGGGCCGCGACGTTTGGCATCGCTGGCTGGCTGACCAGGCCGCCGTGGACGCGTTGGCGAATTGCGCGAACGCCTGGCAGGTTCGGATGCGGCTGTCGAACGATCGCAGGTTCTGGGAGGACGCGCGCGCCGCCTTTGCCGGTGCGCGCGACCCCGGCGCGGCCGTCGCGCAGTTCCAGCGGTGGCTCGAGGCCGGAAACATCGAGGACAACGGGCGTTTCGCCACCATGCTGTGGCAGGCGTTCGGCGAACGGTACCGCGATCTCAGCCAACCGCTGCGGCGGCTGCGGGTCCGCCTGATCGAGTTGAATTGGGGTGCGTCGCGCACCGTTTCCGAGGTCATCGAAGCCATTGAGGCGGCTAACTCCGATCCCCATCCCCAGCCGTACTTCGCCGAATGGCTGCGGCGCCACGACGTGGCCACGGCCCACGGCTTCAAGATGTTCCTGCGGCAGCGGTTGGGCGAGACTCGATTCAACGAACTCGCGGACTCGTTGCGCCCGATGTTCGATGCCATGTCCCAGTGGGAATCCGATCAACCGGCGCAGGATTCCCCGCACACCCGATGGGTTGGCAGGCACATCGGGGACCTGTGGGAGCGCAGCGCAAGGTTGATCGTAGGAACCCGCCCGACCTGGGTGACGAGCCCATCGGATACCGGATTGCTCGGCGACTACGGGTACGAAGTGTCGGAGGTGACGGTCGACGGGACTACCCGCGAGGTGACCGCCGTGCACCTGATCGATCCGCGCGGCCGCACCGTCGAAGTGCCGCAGCGATATTTCAACCAATTCGTCGTTTTCTCGGCGGATGGGCACGGCACTCGGCGGATGCGCGTTGCTCAGGTCGAGGTCACACCGTCCACCCGTGAGCAGCCGTCCGAGGCGTCGGGTTCCATTGGTACAACTGGCCTTTCGGCACTGCCGACCGCGCACCTGTCCGGCGAGCAGATTTTCGTTCGACTATCCGATGACCGGCGCGAGCGTTACCGGATAGTCGTCGGGCCGGGCGGGCTGTTGTATCGAAACGGTGGTCTTTTCGACACCACCTGGGGCGCGCCGATGGGGTCGGGCAACCCGGACCTGAATTCGGCGGGGCAGTGGCACCAAAACCCGGGCAATCGGCGCGCCTTGCTGGTTATGGACCAGTCCGGCAACATGTTCGCGATTCCGGAGAGTGCCCAACGAGCTGGTTCGCGCATAACGCATGCGTCCCTCCTGCATGGTGGCCCGGCGGTCGCCGCGGCGGAGATCGAGGTGTATCAGGGCGCGTTGCGGATCATCTCGGACCGGGGTGGGGAATATGGGCTCGGGCCAGGATTCAATGACGGCGCTCTTGCCCATCTGCTGACCGCCGGACTGGCGCTACACCGCGACTTCCGGCATGTGACGCCCGCTGTAGCCAATCCCGACCTGGATATCGATCGGACTTCAGCGCTACTGGACAGGCAAGATGTCGCGCCGACCCTTCTTGCGCTGCGTGCGGCTGCTCCGGTGCCGGTCGGTGGTCCGATTCCGGTGGTCCCGACCGGCACTCGGAACAAGGGGTCGGCTCGGGTACAGGGGCGTTTGGGTTCGCGGATAACTTTGCCGGATCCGGACCTGATCACCGACGGCGGTTGGGTTTTGACACCGCTGCCAGGTGGTGTTTTGAACTACGTGCGCAGTAACGCGACTCAGCGCGAGGTGGGCGGTGTTACTTACCTGCGGGTGACCGGCGCGAACGGGGTCGGCTGGGTTTCCCAGGATCTACTGGCTGTCGCGGGGTACGAGGTCAGGTCGGATGTCGGGCGGCTCGTCCGGTCGGTGACCGTGCAAGGTCCGGACGGCACCGTGAAGTTGTTCGAACACGAACGCGTCGTTGTGGACAGGGGCGGGGCAGGTTCGGGGACAGTGCTGGTGCATCGCCGCGGCGGTACGGATCAGGTGCGGGTATTCGAGGATGCGACCGCCGCCGCGTTGGGGCTGCGCCGCCCGAACCCGCTCGGTGACCGGTTGTGGGCGGAACCGTCCGGCCCGGTCCTCGCCGACCTGGCTCATCTGCCTGATTCGCCCGCTGTCGAACAGCTGCGCAACCTGGTCGCCGACGATGCGAGTGCGATCACGAATATGGTGCGTCGCAACGCCGACGGCGCCATCGATGTGCACCTCATGATGAACGGCAGGCCGCAGTGGCTACGGGTGGAGCGGTACACCGATTTGCCTGGCCCGCTGGGTGATTCGGGGTGGGGTGACCATCCGATCTGGCCCGCCCTGGTCCTCGAGGCGTACACCGCGACGCAGGCGCCGAATATGGCCAACGCCGATCAGCTGGCCATCGCCGATTTCGACGACCCGAATATCACCATGCGCAGCTACCGGATGTTCCGGTCCGCGGCCCAGCAGGACGAGTTGGCGCGCCGGGTCGAGCGGTGGCAGGACGGTATTCCCGCCGAGGGATACGACCACACCGTGGATCACCAGGACTACAACGGCCGTTTTGACGAGGTGGGGCACCTTCGGCCCGGCGCAGGGGTCGCGGTGCCCGGCGGTCGGCCGATGATGGGAAGTACCGGTGTGGCGGTGCCGGAGCCGAGGGATGTCCTTTCCGGGTCACCATTTACCGAGTGGCGTGGCGCGCACCGTTTTGCTCGCATGTCCGACGCGGATCGTGCGGCTTTCCGCGTAGTCGTGGGGCCGGACCTGCTGTTGTATCGGGCTCATGACGGTGGCCTTTTCGACTCGCGTCGAAATTCGACGACCCGGCCTGCGCTGCTGGCGATGGACGAGTTCGGCAATATGTTCGCGATTGTTCACGAGGACCGTCTGCCGAGTACTCAGGCGCCGATTACGCACGCGTCGTTGCTCGGCGGTGGTCGCGCGACGGCGGCGGCCGAGATCGTGGTGCATCAGGGCGCGTTGATGCGGCTCCTCGACCAGGGTGGGGAATATCAGATCGAAAACGGCTTCAATGCTGATGCGTTGACCGACATGCTCTATCACAACTTGCTCACCGCTGAGCCGGAAGATTTGACGCTGCGCGGCACGCTGGGCCAGATCCTCGGCTCCACCCCGCGTCGCTTCCTTCCGAACGGCCCGCTATATATCGAGGTCGAAGGGGAACTCGGGACCGGCTGGGTTTCATCGCACGCATTGGTTGGCGAAGGGTACGTCGGGAACGGCAACGGGCAGTTCATTCAAGCCGTGGCCGATGATCTCGAGGGGGCAGGGGAATTCTTCCACGCCGGCACCGGGCATCAGTCCGATGATTCCGAGGGCGCGCGACTGCCGATGAGCGGCGGGGTGCATCCGTCGGATGGTCGTGAGCGCCAGTCGACGCTGCCGGGGGCGCCCGCGCTGCAGCCGGGCACGGTGTGGGAGTCACAGCCCGGGACCGGGAACAACTGTCTGTGGTACGCGTTGGCGCGGGCGCTGTATGTGCCGGTCGAGGATGAGGCAGCGCACCTGGACTTCCGGCGTGGCGTGGTGAACGGGATCTTGAATCCGGATCCGGAAGGGCCCGATATCCAGACGTATATGGGCGACTATCAACCGGAAGCCGCAGGATCGGACCGAGAGGCGCAATTCCGGCTGGAACTCGCTGAGTTGCTGGAACCCGGACAGCACAGCCAGCGAGCGGCGGATCGGCTGTTGCCCGCGGCGGCGCGGATGCTGAATATGAACGTGAACGTTCATTTCCATAACGGGACGTCGGTCGAGCTGCGCTACGGCGGGAACCTGCCCGCGCGGACAATCTTCCGTTCGGTGGACGAGGCAGGCAACGGTCATTTCTGGGTCGCGGTTCCGGAAAATCGGCATACCTGGGATGAAGCCGAGGGGACGTTGCTGGTTCCAGGAGCCATGCGGCATTTCCCGTTGGATCAGCACGGTAGGTTCGAGGTTCACCCGTGGAACATGTGGATGGAAATCAATGATCCCAACGAGGTGTTGCTGCTCGGAAGTGACGGAACCCATCGGTATACCGCGTCTCTCGGGACCTATGGGCCGATTCTGATCGTTCGCTCCGACACCGGTCTCCCGGTGCACTGGGACTCCGGTTTTCTACAGCACTTGATCGCCCGGAACGAATTGACCGAATTCCGGATCGGCAGGCTCCGATCGGAGAGCACGCACGGTGCTGAGCCGGTGCTGCCGATGGTGGAGTCGCCGCTGCTGTCCGCCGACGACGAGGTGCTGCCGGAGATCGAACCCGATCTCGCCGAGACCACCCCGGCCCACGCGCAAGGGGAGCTGTGGCAGGACGCCGAGACCGCGCTATTGGCGTACCGGAGCACGGAGCGGGTCTCGCTCGGATCCGCCGCGAGCTGGCTGGCCGACCACTCCGGCCGAGTCCTGTTGCTCGGCAACCCAACCCACCATTGGTTCACCGCGTTTGTCGATGGCGACGATCGACTCCAGGTCGTCGACGCCGCGTCCGGACCGGTCGAGATGGATGGTCGCGGGTTGCCGGGTTTGGCTCGCGACTACGGTCTGTTGCAGGCCAGAGGCGGCGTCGCACGGGAGGGAACCTACGAGCCGCGATACCGAGTGGCGTTGGTCGCGTTCGATATCGAGGTCACCGCGCTGGACGACCGGCACTTCATGGTGCTCGATAACGTGCCGCTGCGCGTGGGCCCGGTATCCGCGAGCGGCCAATCGCTCCTGGTGGCCGGATTCGCCAGCGGTGCGAGCGCGTTCGTGCACCGGAATGTGCTGCGGCAGAGCGGTTTCGTGCTGCGGCGGCCCGACGGAGGTTTCGCGGACCTCGGCCAGGAAACGGCCCGGTCTGGTGACACCTTGGTGCAGGCGGTGCCAGCGCGGACGCAAGACGGTGGCGTGTTCTACGCGGTGCGTGGCGTGCGGTACGCCGTTCGACCGGCAGCGGCGAACGCGGACCTGCTGGTGGTCGAGCACGGCGATCAGTCCTGGACGCTCGACACGGCCGAGGCCGCGCGGGCCGGGCTGTTGTCCCCCGAGGCCGTCTACCAGCACTGGATCAGTGCCCAGCCGATGGCCGGAAATGACTGGCAGACAGTCGAGTTCGACGACACGGTGACCGACGACCTCACCGGCTTCGGCCTGCTTGGATTGCTGAGCCGCGGCGAGGAGGTCTTGTTCGGCAACTCGGCGGAGTATCTGTTCAGCGTGGTGCTCGAGGCGAATCGAATGCTGGCCCGTTCGGCCGGTGACCGCTGGATCGTGCTGGACGAAAGCCAGCTGCGGCGGCTGATCATCGACCGGAACCTGTCGGTCGTGCGAACTCGGGAAGTGCAACTGGCGGACGGGATTCCGGCACCGGCGGTGCTGTCGACCGAGGCGAGTCCGCAGGAGTCCGACGCGGTGTCCCCGCAGGACATGGTCGGTGCTGTGCCGTCGGAGGCAGACGGGTCGTACACGGTCGTGCCGCTGGCACCGGAGGTACGGGTAACCGCGGTGGACGGTCGGCAATTCACGGCGCCCACGGAATCAGACCTGACGATCGACGCGGTGAACGGGACTCTGTTCACCATCTCCGGATTCGCCGGCGACAGCGCCGCGGTCATCGGTGAAACGGAGCTGTTGCGGCACGGTTTCGCGCTGGTACGTGCGGACGGCCACATGATGCCCTTCGGGCAAGAGGAACCGTCGGCCGGTGATCGACTGATCCTGGACGTGGCGGTGACCTCCGTGAACCAGGGCCGGTGGTATCTGCCGCGCGGCTTCGAGTACACCGTTCGACCGGTGGCCGACAGCACCGAACTGCTCGAAATCGGCTACCAGGGCCAAGTATTGACGCTTGACCGGGCCGAGGCGGCGCGGTTCGGACTGGTGCCCGCCGAGACCGGCTACCACCGCTGGATCAGCGCCGGCCCGATGGTTGGCCTGCCATGGGACGAACTGCCCCCACGAGTCGGCCACCAACTGGACGGCATCTCCCGGTCGCATCCGGATGGCCGCCCGAACGTCCTGCGTTGGCTTGCCGAAAACCCCGGCCGGGAGCTGTTGCTCGGCACCGAGACAGAGCAGTTGTTCACCGTGGTGTCGCACTCGGATCGAATGCTGGCGCGCACCGTCGACGGTCCATGGAACGAGGTGGACGCCGAGCGGTTGACGGCGCTGGTCACCGCCAGGGGCCTGACCAGGACACACACGTGGAATGAGGTGTACCAGGAACTTTCGCACAGTCCGGATGTTCAGTCGGGTCCCTACTCGGATCCGGACTCGGAGCAGATGCTCGAATTCGCCGAGCCGATGACGATGATCCCGGCGTCGCCGAGGGGATCTGTGTACAGCGTGGTTTCCGACCATCCGGACGATGCCGCGCCGGACGTCGTCGACGAGCCGTATTCGGTGACCGTGGCCATGGCGGATACCGCCCTCGTGACATGGGATTCGACCGTGCACCTAGCGCCGGACCGGCGGCTGCGGGTCGTCGAGGACGCCCGTCGTGGCAGCTCCGTCGTGGTCACCGGAATCGCCGCCCGCCCGGTCCGGGTCGACGTGCACGAACTCGCATCGAGTGGTTTCGTCGTGCGGCACCCGGACGGGCGATTCGCGGAGTTCAACGCCACGATCGGGCCCCGAGTCGGCGACACCCTGGTGCGCGCGGTGCCGGTGGTGACCGAGGACGGTCCGACGCTGTTCCTGCTGCCGGACGTGGAATACACCGTCGCACCGGAGCCGGGCAGTCGGTCCTTCGTGCGTGTCGAGCACGGTGGCATGCGGTGGACAGTGCACCGATCCGCCGCCATGGCCGCGGGCTTGTCGAATCCCGCCGCTGTCGTCGAACAATGGCTCACCACTCCGCCGGGCCTCGAATGGCCGGTCGCCGCAGGTCAATTGGGCCTCGGGTCGGAACTGGCCATCGGCGATGGACCGCTGCGCCGTCCGAATATCGAGGGCTGGCTGAATACCAATCCAGGACAGCGTCTGGTCCTCGGCGACACTGCCCTCGGCATGTTCGTCGTGCGGCGGGATGGGCACCGAACCCTGATCGCCGCGCTGGACAATCGCTGGATCGAAGTGGACAGACAGCAGCTGAGCGACCTGATCCGGCGTGCGAACCTGTCCGTTTTCCGCACCTACGCCGCACCGATCGAGACCGTCCCTGACGCGCAGGCACAACCCGGCGACAATCTCGCGAATACCGTGGTGGCGGACGGCCCATCGCATGTGGTGGATCCGAATATCCCGATGCCGGAAGGCATTCGATCGATGGTCGGCCAGTCGATCGATCGGTTGCAGTTGATGTTCGAGCGCTCGCGAGCCTTCGCGCCCGACGCCTTCGCCACGCGGGACATACGGCCCGGGGACATGGCCGTATTCCTCTACGGCCCCAGCGATTGGGTGGTGGCAACCGAACTGGCGGACGGCCGTTTCCAGCTCGGGCTGACCGCCGATGCCAGGGATTGGCAGGAGCTGATTCCGAACCGGCAGCCGCGGGTGATCATGCGCGGCGAGCGGCTGCCGGTCGGCGACGCCCGCCTCCGCCCCCCGGGGCCCGACCTCGTGGCGCCGGTCGCACCGCCCGTCGCGACCACGGTCGAATCCGTACCGTTGGCGGACGCCACCACCGAAACCGTCGGCGTTGTCGAGGCAGTCGCCACCGACGGTGTGCAGGCGGACCTCGACCCGCCGTATTCGGTATTGCTGAGTGCGCCGGAAAGTTGGCTGCCCACCCGGGACGGCGAGGTGATGGTGCACGCCGGGCGGAGCCTGGGTGTCGTCGAGGGTTCCAGGAGCGACGATTCCATTCTGGTCAGCGGACTCGACGAACCCACCGGCGACAGCGAGTACGGCTGGGTGCGTTTCGATTTCGAGGTGCTGCGCGAAGAAGGATTCGTCGTGCGGCAGGCGGACGGCAGCCTCGAACCGATCGGCGAGCACACCGGACATCGGGCGGCGGACAGCTTGGTGCGTGCGATGGCGGTCGAGCTGCCGACCGGCACGCGGTATCTGCTTCCCGGACAGAGTTATACCGTCCGAACGGATCCCGACCACGAGGCTGGCGTGATCGTCACCGACGGCGTGACGACGTGGGCAATGGCACGGTCCGTTGCCGAGGGTGCCGGGCTGGCGCGTCCCACGGTGACCAGATCCGAATGGTCGATGCTGGGCGACACCGTCGGACGGCCGGTCGTCGTCCCGCCGGACGCCGACGGTCACCCCGCTGTCGAGGCTTGGCTGCTGGCCGTGCCCAGCCGGGAGCTGTTGCTCGGCGACGAGGACGGGTGGCAGTTCGCCGCGACGTGGCACCGGGGCCGACTCCTCGTCGCGAACATCGAACCCGGTGACGTGGGGATCATCGATCATCGGGTCGAGGTGGACAGCCAGCGACTGCGCGAGCTGATCGAGACGTCGAACCCGACCGTGTTCCGGCCTTTCGACGAGGGCGGCGCGGACATCTCCGACGACTTCTGGCCGGTTCCCCGCTCGGCGGATTTCCAGCCGATAAATTTTGTGCCGCAACAGTTCTCGATACTCTTCGAGGGCGGCTCGGCGCCGCATCCCGACGTTGCCCGGCTGCGCCGATATGCCATCGGGGTGCACGCGAACGGCGGGTTGTACTACCCGCTTCGTGACGCGGAATGGCTCGAACCGGTCGATAACCGGCACATCGATTTCGACCGTTGTTTCTGGGTGCTCACCGGTGCGGGCGAACTGCGCATCGTCGATGACGTGGCCGGCCCCGTCACCTTCGGCATGCTGGCCGGCGGCGGGCCGATCATGGCCAGTGGTTACGCCGAGATCCGCCGGGGCGCGGTGCGGGTGTGGGCCGATGGTTATACCGGCACGTTCAACGGCGCCGCACGGACCGATGTGGTGCTTTCCCATCTGCTCGGCCGGGGCATGATCCCGGGCAGCGGCTTCCGGATCGGCGACGACTTCAATACCGAGCGAGCCGACGCGGCGGACCCGTACAGCACGTTCGGGGAATTCGACCTGACGCCTTATCCGGCGACCGGGCGGTCGTGGCGGGAATCCGCTTGGTCGCTGCTGAGCACGGTGCACCGGCAAGGGAACTTCCGGGATCTGACGATATCCGACACCTCCGCCGTCGCGTACAACACCGCGCCGGTGGCGGATTGGTTGGATCTGCGCGGGTCGGAAGTGTTGTTGCTCGGGACGACAGAACTCCATTTGTACACGGCCGCACACGAATTGGATGGCAGCCTGCGAGTCGTCGATGTCGCCGGTGCACCGGTCGATATGACGGGTCGGACCCTTCTCGACCTGATCGGGACCGAGGGCGTGACCGAGTATGTGGTGGGTGCGCCGCGATCGGCCGATGCCGAATCAGGCCAACCCCCGGTGGCGGGCGTGGAGTGGCACCGTGCGGAACAGTCGTTGCGATTCCATCGGGAATTCGACGGTCCCACCGATCCGGACGGGTTCGATGACTGGTTGAGGTGGAATTCCGTCGACGGCGCGCTGCTGCTCGGAGCGGACGGTCAGCACTGGCTCACGGCGTTCGTGGGCGAGGACGGCCGGACTTGGGTAGTGGATTCGAACAATCGCGTTGTCTACCAAGAAAATGGCCGAATTGTCGATCTGTACCGACGGCTTCGGCTGACCGAGTATCGGGCCAGTCGAATGGACGCTCGGCCCGAGATCGTGCCGGACGAGGATGCGGTGCCGCACTACGAACCGCCGGTGCCGGAGACGGACGTCGAGCAGTCGGCGCACATCGAGCCTGCGGGCGAGGAGTTCGCGCACATCGAGCCCGCGGACGAGCTCGCACACATCGAGCCTGCGGGCAACGAAGATCAGGTCGGCAACCCACCGAATTACGCTGCGGCAGAAGGGCGGAGCTGGGCGGACACACGCGGACTCCGGCCGGATTCGGTGCTGGTCGATATCGCGGACCAGATCGACGGCGTGCCCGCTCTGCTGCGCTGGCTGGCCGGGCACCTCGGGCAGCCGGTGCTGCTCGGTGACCCAGCCCGCCACCTGTTCTCCGTAGTGCTCGAGCATCGGCTACTGCTCGAAACAGTCGGCGGTGGTCGAATCGCGGTGGGGGAGCAGGCATTACATGATCTGCTCCAAGCGCGTGAGCTGACGGTATTCCGCCATTGGGCGAGGCCGCGCGCAGCACGGGCCGCGGGGTCGCGGCTCGTCGACAGAATCTTCGGACGCCGGATCCTGCGACCCGCACGCGGGCACCGCCCGGTTCAGCTCGACCGCGGGCAGCCGACGACCGGTGCTTCCAGCGGGAACCAGGCCCGTACTACCGGACGTTCGTGGGCTGATCGGCCGCAGCTGATCGATGGCGCGAGTGCGTCGGATGGTCGCGAGCTCGGGCCGGTGTCGGCGCAGGTTCCTCCGGGCTCGGAGCATCAGGTGCCCGGCGGCGCGGAGACAGCGCAGTCCTTGCTGCCCGGCCCGGCTCGGCAGTTCGCGGCAGCGTGGCGTTGGTTGCGTGACCAGAGTTCTGGGATTCCCTCGATGTACCCCATGGCACCCGATGACGAGCGGGTGGTGCAAGGAATGCGGTTGGCCGCTGAGCGGCAACTGCGGCCTAGACAGGTAGCGCTGATGCGGCGCTCGCTGGGGGTCGCCGCGCACGTCGCCGATGACCTGGCAGCTTTCGGTCTCGAGGGACCGGACTATCCGCACGGAATGCGGGTTTGGCTATTGGGCAGGGCGCGCATATATGCCGCAATAGTGTTGCCGGGTGGCATGTTCCGTGTTCACGATCCGGATCTGGCCGACACGGATCCGGGCCGGGATTCGGTCGTGGTGGATTTCGCCGGTTTGGCGCGCTTTGCCGAACTAGCCGGTGACCCGACGTTCATCTATGACTCGCGAGCCGCCATGGAGGCTTTGGCCGGGCAGGTATTCGCCGAGAGTTTCGAGGGCGGTGACCTGCATACTCTGGACGACGACGGCGCCGGTCCTGGGTATTTCGCCGAGCTCGATGGCAACGGGGAACCGTGGCATGAGAGCGGACTGCGTTCTTTGTTCGACGATGCGACAGTGCCGGTGCACACGGGAGATCCTTATGCCGGGCGTATGAGGTTCTCTTCGGCGGTGCCCGCCGACCTGGTGGTGCAGTACACGAGAGTGGAACAACGTCCGAGCATGATCGGTGCCACCGAGAATATCGTGGTGATCGATGAGGTCGGTGCGGCCCTGGTGATCGAGCCCGGTCACACCGTGCGGTGGCTGAACCCGGATTCCGATGGTGCGCAGGGGTACTCGCTCCAACTGAGTTCGGGTTCGGGCCCCGTGCACCGGGTGAATGCGAGTCTCGTCGCCTTCTTCGATTGGGAAGTTCAGCCGGATGGCTCGCGGGTCGGCACACCGGCGCGTGATCTCGAAGATCAGGAATCCGAAGATCAGGAATCCGAACCGGTGCTCAGTCAGCTGTTGTTCGCCGACGCGAGCGGAAACGCGAAACAGCTGTTCGAGAGCACCGGGGTGTTTATCCGTCCGATCGCCGTCGACAGGTGGGAGATCGAGTACGAGACGGGCTCGATCGTCGTCCCCGCGGCCGCTGGCCGCGCGCTTGGTATGAGCCTGCCGGTGCGAACGCACGCGGGCCCGTTGTTCTCGACAACGGACGATCGGCCGACGCCGAGCGTGGATGATCCGAGGATTGGGGCTGCTGGGGTGCACGGCGCGCTGGTGTCCGCCTTGCGCGGCATCGCCGCGGAGGATCCGCAGACTCTGGTGGCGATGATGCACGAGTACTCCGACGGAACGGTCGGGGTGCGGTTCTTTGTGGATGGTGCGCCGAGGTGGGTGCGGGTCGATCGCGATTTGGTTCACGATCAGGTGTCGGGGGAGCCGTTGTACATCGGCCACGCGGCAGGCGAGGCGCTGTGGCCCGCACTGGTGCATAAGGCGTATTCGATTCTGACCGAGGGCCTCGGAGGCGAGTCGGTGGTGTCGGTGCGCCCGTTCGGACCGCCGGTTGATCCGGGTTCGATTGCGGTGTCGACGATGCCGGCATCGAACGTGTCCACCGCGACGGTCGGTCGGGCGGCCGGTCCATTGTTCGGCCCGAAGGGGCCTGTCCAGAAGGACGTGGCCCAGGGCCGGGCCGGCGATTGTTATCTGCTTGCGCCGTTGCGGAGTATTGCCGCGCGTAATCCCGCGAGGATTCGAGAGATGATCCGCGAGAATCCGGACGGCACGGTTTCGGTGCGATTCTTCGAGAATGGCAGGCCGCGCTGGGTGCGGATCACCCGGGAGTTGTACATCAATGCGAACGGCACGATGATCTACGCGGCTCACGATGCGACGCATGCGGCATGGCCCGCTCTGATCGAGAAAGCGTACGCCGTATGGAAGGGCGGCAACTTTGCCGATATCGACGGTGGCAATGCCGGGCGGGCATTGGCGGAGTTGCTGCCGCCTTTCGAGCCGGGTGGATTCGATAGTCTGCACCAGCCGGTGCGCAGTATCAGCTCGGAGTTTCTGCATCCGATGACGTTCGGTGCCGACACATTGCACGAGCTGGTTGCCGCCCGTATCGCGGCGGATCCGGTACTCGCCGGTGCTGTTGCCGCGGATCCAGGGTTCGCCGTACGGTTGGGCGGTCTGGAATCGCAATGGCAGCAGGAACTACAGCGCGGGGTGACCGACAGTCCGGTCATGTTCCAAAAATTCCTCAGCAAGAATCTCACCGATGTCGAGCAGCGGCTGTGGATTCATGAAATAGCTGCGGTGCAGGGTTATTATTTCGGGGTTTTCGATATCGCGACTCCGCTTGCCGATACCACTGTGCAGCGACACCTGGCGGACTTGATCAGGTTCCTCCTCGATCGCGGTGACACCTTGTCCATCACCACCCGTCGCTTCGGGGCCGAGTCGGAGGATGTGGACACCTATCCGGGTCTGGTGGGAAATCATGTGTATTCGCTGCTCGGTGTCGACAACCGGGCCGATGGCAGTCTCGCCTTGAAGCTGGAGAATCCATGGGGACGAAATCCGGTCGTACTGAGTCCGGAAGCCGGTGTCGAGTATGGTCCCGGCGGTCTTGTGCGGGTCGGTTTCGAGCACTTGAACAAGTTCTTTCTGCTCGGACTGGGCGGTACCGGTACGCAGTTCGCTTACGGCGAAGAGAAAACGGTGTCTGCGACTGTCACTCCGGCGGCAGAGTCGCACGAACCGGCTGGGGCCGGCGCCGCCGACCCGCACAGGATTGATTTGTCAGGAGCGGAGGCATCGCCCACCGAGCCGGACTTCTTCAGGCTGGATGCGCTCGTCCATGACGAGGCGCCCGAGCCGCGGGCAGTGCTCGATCCCGAAGACGTTGTTCGATTGCCCGGCGGTGCGCCGACGACGTTGATTGTCCGTGCTCGGGATGGCGGTGCCTACCAAGAGTTGGTGCTACAGGAGGGCATGCGGTTCGTCGTCGAACCGGTTTACGGTGATTCGAGTGGGACATGGGTGTGGTTGCGTCAGGGTGACCTGGCGTGGTCGGTGACCGCCGAGGCCGCCGCTGCGGTGGGGTTGCGTCCCGCTCCGGGTTCGAGTGGCCCAGCGCAGGTCGAGCCGCAAGGTGGAATACGACCGCTGAACGTGCTCGAGCAGGCTTTTTCGTGGCAAGACAACGACGTGATGTCACGCCGGTGGGAGCGACAGATCCGGCCGTCCGGAGCTGTTGTCGCCCACAACAATCGACTCATACAGCCGCACCCTGGCAACTTCTTCATGAACCCGGTAAATATGCACGATTCTCGGCGGCAATTCGAGTCCAACGGGAAAATGAAATTCTATCGATTGGTCCAGGGGGCAGCTGGTGCCGTCGGATATGTGGCTGAGGAGACACTGAGTCGGGTCGGTTATCGACCGGCCACCGCGACCCTGGGAACGACTACCGTCTCGGGGTATCAGCTCTCCAGCATCGATTCCGTGACGGTGCCGGGCCTCAGTGGCCCCGTGACATTCGACGTCGGTGAACGAGTTACCGTCGAGCCCCGCGTCAATATCCGCGGTGCCATCCTGGTGTCCCGCGAAAACGGTGCGTCGGTATGGGTAGACCCGCGCGCGGCCGTGGAATTGGGAGTGCGGCGTCCCCGGGTGCTCGACGGCCCCCTGTGGGGCGGACTCACTCGGACCGGCCACGACTTGATCAACGACCTGAGGCAGCTGCCGAGACCGGCCATCATCGACATTCGAGCGGTCATCGGTGGCAACTTGGCCAGGGTCAGTCAGCTGCTGCGGCCACACCGCGGCGAGGGTGCCGATAACGCGCAAGCGCCGGTGACCGCGGCCGAGTTGCTCGATGAGCATGGCGTCGAGCGCCGACAATTCCGTAATGTCGAGGTGCGCATCGGTGAGCAATGGGTGTCGGTGGACTGTTTCACCGATCTGCCGTACGTGAGCGGGCGGCCGATCTGGCCATACCTGATCTTCGAGGCGAGCCGCGCCGTCCAGGCGAGTACTGGGATTTCGGCGGCGGTACCGGCCGATACGCCGGGCACGGCACCTTCGTGGTCGGACGCGGGAACAACGATCCTCGACAACGAGCGAAATCGAGTCGAAGTCATAGGCAACATCCAGCGGTTCGCGCTGCGGTCGTTCGGGCCCGAGTCGCTGGTTTCGGTCGGCGAGCCCGACCGTCCGTTCTTCGTGCCGTCCGCCGCGACGGTGCCCAGGCAGACGGAGTGGGCACAGCGGCGGCTGCGATACACCGGCGATACGGCCGCCGTCGTGGCCTCGGACGGCACCCGGATCGTGGCCGCCGGCAACCGGCTACTGACCGTGGTCGAAGTGGAATATGCTGGGCCGCACGGGTTCCCGTCCCTGGTCCGGGTGGAGGGCGAAGCGCGAACCACCGCCTGGGTCACGCCGGCCGAGCTGGCGGCCGCCGGATTCGTGCTGCCCGGCGAGGACAGTTTCCTACCGGCCGACGCGGCGCGTGCCGTGCGCCGCGGCGACGAGTTCGTGCGCTTCGCGCGCGCCGGGTTCCGTTTCGAGAACCACGGGGCCGGCTGGGAACAGGACACGGTGGCGGTGGTGACCGGTGTGGCCCAGCGCACGGACGGCGTCGTGGACTTCGTCGAGATCGAACAGGCGGGGCAGACCCGGCGGGTGACGTTGGCGGAGTTGCGCGCCGAGGGTTTCGTGACGGCCGCCGTCGGCAGCTTCGCCCGGCCCGACGCACTCGGTATCCTCTGGCCCGGTCACGAGCTCGTGCACGCGCGGCGCATCGGGCTAGGTGGCGAAGCCGCTCCGCTGTATCTGATCCATGGCGATTCGTATGAGGTCACGTCGAGTGACGACGGCGTGCTGGTCAGGGACGCGGATCGCGATGAATGGCTGATCAGCGCCGAGCTGGCCGCGGCGGTCGGACTGCACCTGCCGAGCGAGCTGCCCGGCCCGCTCTGGGATCCGGTCACCGGCCCGCGGCCCGGCGACGTTCCCATTGATCTGGGTGACCCCCAGCTGACCCAGATCCTGCGCGAATTCGCCGCCAGGAACCCGGACGGGCTCCGGCGGATATTCACGCCGATCGGCGCCGCGCGAAACGACATCCTCGAGGCGATCGACGAGGGCGACGACGCCCTGTTCACCTCGGAACACGGTATCGCGGAAGCGGATCCGACTACCGCGGGCCATTACGCGATCCTGCTGGAGGTGGCCGGTGGTCCGATCCGGTACGTGGTCGGCCGGGATATGTACCCCGGATCTGGCCCGATGCCCGGCCCCGATCAGCCGATCTGGCCGTGGTTGCTCGCGAGCGCGTATCGCCACGCGTTGCACGACGAGACGGTGGCCGCCGAGGAAGAGTTCGCCAACCGGCGCGGGTTCGTCGAATGGTGGAACGCGGGCACGGACGGTGACGTTTCCGAGAACCCGGCCCCGGACGCCGAGATGCCAGGCACTGGAACGGATCCGGGGACGAGTAGCCGCCAGGGCCGTTCGCTCTCCACCGATATCTTCGGTCCAGGCCACGTCAAACGGCGGCGCACCGATCGCACGGAGGACGACGAGTGACACCGGAACGGACGACGGTGCGCACGCGATGATCGAGATCCCGCCCGAGCTGAAATGGCTGGGCTGGCTGGTCGGTATCGACCCGCCGGAGGGGAACGAGGATCTACTGTTCGCGATCGGCAACGCCTGGAACGATGCCGCGAAAGGCCTTGCCGCTCAGTTGGATCCGTTGACGGAGGTACAGTGGGACGCGACAAGGGCCTACACCTCGGGGTCCGGCGCGGAGGCAATCGCTGGACTGTTCGACAGCCTGCTGCACGGCGGCGCCTCGCTGGCGACCCTGGCGACCGATTTCGATGAACTCGGTAATGCCGCTTTCGATTTCGGCACCGCGGTGCAGGAGGCGAAGCTGATGATGATCGTCTCCTATGTGCTGCTTGCCGCGGAGATCATGTGGGCGTGGATGTTTCCGCCGACGGCTCCGGCGCTGGAGGCCGCCGCCGTGGCAGGCACCAGGTCGACGTTGCGCGCGGCCGAGGATTTCACGGTAGAGAAGATCGAGCAGTTGGTGTTGCGGGCCTTGGGAACTGTCGGCCGCAAGCCGTGGTCGAAGCTGGTCGTCAAGAATCTGTCCACCTATGCGGTCAAAGGGGTGGTGTCCGGCACGCAGGCCGTGGCCGTGGACGCGGTCGTCCAGGGAGTCCAGCTGGCCGCGCACACGCGCAGGTCCTTCGACAGCAACGAGTTGGTGCTGTCGTTCGGTTCGTCCTTCCTGGGCGGCATGGTGGGCCGGGCCGGAGCGCACTGGGGCGGCATCGCCTTCGACACCACGATCGGCCGGTTGACCAATCGGCTCGGCCCGGCCGGTGGAGCGGTGCGCGGCATGGCAATTGGTGCGTTCGGTGGTGAGGTGAGCACCATCGGCGGCGCGGTCGGCGCCGCGCTGAATACCGGGGATTGGCAGAGCGGCTTCAGCGGCTCCGGCTTCGCCGCATCGATGGCCGGTGGTGCCTTCCGCGGCGCGGTGCCCGGCGCGACCCGCGGCCTGTTCCAGCTCAACCGGGTGCCCCGCGGCCCGGCGAACACCGGTTTTCTCCGACACTTCCACTTCGACGCCGAGGGCAACGTCTACGCGCCCGCGAGCCGCGTCGCCAAAGCTATCGGCACCGCAGGCAACGACACCGTCGCACGCCCCGCACCGGTGGACCGATCCACGGTCGAAGGCTCGGGCGCCACGCGTCAACGCAGGCTGGCGGAACTCGACCGGCAGGATGCCGCGAACCTGCGTCGCTACCACGCCGAGGTGCGTGAACGTCAACCGCGATTGCAGGCCGAACCTACTGAGCCGCAGGGGAATAGATCGCGGGCCAGGGCGCTCGGCGAGCGAACGCGGTCAGCGGCAGACGACCCGGCGACACCATCACCTGAGTCGCCGGGGAGCCGCCCGAGAGCCGGTGCGAGGCAGGAGTCCGCCGAGTCGCAGCTGCGGGCGCAACCCGTCGAGTCGCAGGGGAGCAGCCCCCGGGCTAGGGCGCTCGGCGACCCAGCGGGATTGGAGTCAGCCGAGCGGCAGCCGCCATGGGCAGCGCGGATGTCGGGCCGTGCGCGGGAGTTCGCGGAACGGGCAGCGTCGACGCAGCAGGCGGCCGACCAGGCTCAGGACGTCGCCGATACCGCGCAGCGGAAAGCGACCGTGCAGCAGACGCTGGCCGATGCGGGGGAGGGGCGGGTCGGTGAGGCGCGGGCGAATCTTGTTCAAGCACAACGTCAAGTGCACGATGCCGAAAGGCAGTTGGCCGGGGCGCGGACCGCCCAGACGCCCGACCCGCAGCGGGTCGAGCACCTGCAAGGGCGTCTCGTCGATTCGCAGCGGGCGCACGAGCAGGCGTTGCGCGGATTGAGCGCTGCCGAGCGGGAGGCAGGCCACACGCAACGCACGGCGGATCACCATCAGGCCGACGCCGACAACCTGCAGCGCCGCGCGGATCAGGCACAGCGCCATGCCGACGACCACCGAATGGTGCGGATGAACCGGGAGGCGATCAATCGCACGGCCGACGGTGAAGCCAGGAAGAGCACGCAACCTGGCACCGACGAGAACACCTGGTGGAAGCGGGCTCTGATGCGCAGCGAACGGATCGGAAAGGAGTACGGCACCGGCGGTCCCGGCACCGACGTCTACCAGGCCAAGGCCACAGACCTGCGCGGCAAGACCCGCCCGAAGCAGTACAAGCACCACAACCCGGAGATCATCCCGTACTCCGCGCCGTCAGCGCCGGACCCGACCGCATGGGGCCAGCCGAATCCGTCGCACCCGCCCGAGCCGCCCGAGCCGCCCAATCCGCCCAATCCGCCGGAGCCGCCGGAGCCGCCGGAGCCGCCGGAGCCGCCGGAGCCGCCGGAGCCGCCGGAGCCGCCGGAGCCGCCGGGACCGCCCGAGCCCCCTGAGCCGCAGGGCCCGCTGCATCCACCACACCCTCGGCACCCGCCCCGTCCGCCGCTTCCTCCCGGTGGGCGAGCTGGAATACCGAGGCCGTCGGGCGAGTAGTGCTGCGTAACAGCGTGATTCAGCTCATAAGCTCCGAAACATACTGTTAAGAAACTGTTTCGGCGCTGCTCGCGCACAATCCTGGTCCCGGTCGACTGTGTCGATCACGGTGGTGTGGTCCGCCCCGACCAGGAGGAACCACTGTGGCACAGGTCATTACCGTCGATTCGGCCGCCGGACTCCGGGCCGCCGCGGCCGACATGGACGGCGTGTACGAGGCGATCAGCCACACGGTTACCACGCTGTACGAGACCCTCACCCGCCTCGGCGACCCGATCTCCGCGGTACCGAGCGGTACCTCGGGGAGCGGATCGGCCACGGTGGTGAGCTCCACCGACAGCCCCCGGCCGCCGTGGGCCACCGACGCGACCGGCCGCAAGTTCGCCACCGGCGCCTCCGGCTACGTCGCCATGAGCGTCGACCTGCTGCAGGGTGGTTTCGACCTGGCGCAAACGCTGACGGAGTTCGCCAAGGGCATGCGGCAGGCAGCCGACGGTCTACAGGGCGCCGACGAGTTCTCCGCGCGGCGCTGACCGATTCCGCACCGGAAACTCACACCGGCGGCAGGTAGCAGACCTGGATCAGCTCGCGACTTCGAGTGCGCGACACCAGCATTCCGCGCCCGGTGGGGTACTGCGCCGGCCGCACATCGCTGAGCAGCACGCCCTCGTCCTTGGGCGTGCTCATTAAAATGCCGTCCACCGACATGTCTTTCAGCGGACCGAGCACGCCGTCATAGAGTGCCCGCGCCGCACCACCCGCACGCCGGGCGATGATCACGTGCAGCCCGATGTCACGGGCCTGCGGGATCAGATCCATCAGTGGTAGCAGCGGATTGTTGGCGGCCACCATGTCGTAGTCGTCGACGATCACGTACACCTCCGGCCCGGTCCACCAATTCCGTTCGCGCAGCTGCGCGGGGGTGATGTCGGTACCGGGGAGGCGGGCGGAGACGAATCCCGCGACCTCTTTCAGCGTCGGGATCGAGGTCTGCGCGGAGGTCGAATACCCGGCCAGATGCGGGGTTTCGATCGCGCCGAGCATGGTGCGCCGGTAGTCGATGAGGATGATGCGGGCCTCGTCCGGACCACAATTCTCCACGATGCTCTGCGCGATGTTGCGCAGCAGCGTGGTCTTGCCGCAGCCGACGTCGGCGAAGATCATCAGATGCGGCTGTTCCGCGAAATCCAGGACCATCGGCTGTAATTCGGACTCGCTGAGTCCGATCAGCACCCGCTGGTTGTCCAGCACCAGGCCCTGCGCACGGGCTGTCGCCAGTACTTGCTCGCGCGGAAGTTCCAGTGGCAGCATCCGGACCGCGGGCGCGCGCCGTTCGCCGTAGAGCTCGGTCAGCGCCTCCTTGGCCGCGATGACCGCCTCGGACAACGTGTTCGGGTCGACGTCGGAATCCAGGCGGGGCAGGGCGAGCAGCATGTGTAGCTTGTCCGGGCTGAGCCCGCGGCCCGGTCGATTGATCGGAACCCCGACGGCCGCACGGCGATCCATCTCCGAGTCCGACGGATCACCGAGGCGTAGTTCGATCCGGGTGCCGATCTGATCCTTGACGGCGGGCCGGAACTCGGCCCAGCGGTTGGCACCGATGATCAGGTGGATGCCGTAGGACAGCCCGCGCGCGGCCAGCGCCTGCACCTGGGGTTCGATCAGCTCGAATTCCTCGCGGAACGCGGCCCAGCCATCGATCACCAGGAAGACGTCGCCGAACAGGTCCGCGGCGAGTGGATGTGCGGCGCGCTGGTCCTGCGGCAGTGCCGCCAGCCCGGACCGCAGTTTGCGGAAGTCACGCATGGATTCGATGCCCAGCTCCAGGAATCGGGCCTCGCGCTGGCGCAACAGGGTGCTGAGCTCGGCGACCGTGCGGCGCACCCGATCACTCTCGAGTCGGCCGGCGGCGGAGCCGACATGCGGCAGGCCGTTGAGCGCCGCGAGGGTGCCACCGCCGAAGTCGAGGCAGTAGAACTGCACCTGCTCGGGGGTGTGCGTGGCGGCAGCGGCCATGATGATGGTGCGCAGCGTGGTGGACTTACCCGACTGTGGTCCGCCGACGACCGCGACATTGCCCTGTGCGCCGGCCAGATCGATGGTGAAGACGTCGCGCTTCTGCTCATACGGCTTGTCCACGATGCCGATCGGCAGCCACAGCTTGCCGTGCACGTTTTCCGGCGAGCGCCAATCCGACTGCGGCAGCAGCATATCGACGGTGGGGGAGAGTTCGAGCGGCGGCAGCCACACCTCGTGCGCCGGACGGCCGTGGCCGACCAGCCGCTCGACCACGGTCTGCAACACGGAACGTTCGACCCCGCTCAGCGGCGTCTCGGCGAGCAGCTCGCTGAGGTCGGGCAGCGCCACCTCGACCACCGACGGCGTCTCCGTCGTGACCTCGGCGGTGCCGGCGGTGAACACATCGACGACGCCCATCGCGGGCGCGATCGGACCGCCGCCGGTCGGCCGGGTGGTCGGCGGCACGTAGGGGCCCGAAACGTAGGTCGCGTTGAACCGCAACGGATCCGAGGAGTCGCTCTTCAAGTATCCGGCGCCCGGTTGGCCGGGCAGATGGTAGGCGTCGGTGATGCCGAGTACCTGACGAGATTCACCGGCCGAGAAGGTGCGCAGGCCGATCCGGTACGACAGGTGCGAGTCCAACCCGCGCAGCCGGTTCTCCTCCAGTCGCTGCGAGGCCAGCAGCAGATGCACCCGCAGCGAGCGGCCCAACCGGCCGATCATCACGAACAGCTCGGCGAAATCCGGTTTCTGCGAGAGCAATTCGGAGAACTCATCGACGATCACGAACAGCGCGGGCAGCGGATCGAGCGGGGCGCCGTTGGCCCTGGCCTTCTCGTATTCGGTGACGTTGGCGAAGTTTCCGGCCGAGCGCAGCAGTTCCTGGCGGCGGTTCAGCTCGCCCGCCAGCGCGTCGCGCATTCGGTCCACCATCGAGAGTTCTTCCTCGAGGTTGGTGATGACGGCGGCCACGTGCGGCAGCGGATCGAGGCCGAGAAAGGTCGCGCCGCCTTTGAAGTCGACGAGCACCAGATTCAGCAGGTCGGGTGAATGAGTTGTCACCAGCGACAACACCAGCGTCCGCAGAAACTCGGACTTACCGGAACCCGTTGCGCCGATACATAATCCGTGCGGACCCATGCCGTTCTCGGCGGATTCCTTGATGTCGATCTCGACCGGTGTTCCGTCGGGGGTGACACCGATCGGCACCCGCAGCCGCTCGCGAAAAGACCGGGGCCGCCAGACCGTGTTCGGGTCGATGGCCGCCGCGTCCGAGATCCGCAGCAGTGCCATCAGACCAGGGTCACCACTGCCGCCGTCACCGAGATTGACGATCTGTGCGGTGGTGGCGATGCGGTAGCGGGACATGCCGCGCGAGAAGGTCGCGGCTACTGCCGAACTCACCAGATCCGGGTCGGCGAATTTCTCCACCGAACCACCGGTGCGGGCCCCGATCACCCCTTCCTCGACCACCAGCTGCAGCCCGCGGCGTACCGCGAGCCCGGTCTGCGGCGCGGTCAGGTCGAGCACGGTCACCGAGTCGAGGCCCGCGTCGCTGATGGTGCGCTCGGAGCCGCTGACATAACCGTCGTCGATCACCACCACCACATGCAACCGGCCCGCGGTCGGCGGCGCGTTGCGCAGGAACCGCCCACGCTCTAGCAGGTCCTCCGACAGCGCGGTCTCCAGCTCCGACAGCGATTCGTACAGCATGCGGGCCGTGCCGATGCGGTCGGCGTCGCGCGGATGTTGCAGGTGCGGAAGCCATTTCGTCCACGCCCAGGTATCGGACTCGGGGTCGGCGGTGACGATAGCGAACACCAGGTGGTCCGGGCCGTGGAAGGTGGCCAGCTCGAGCAGCATCGCGCGCACCAGCGTCCGGCCGTGCTCGCGGGGACCCTCGATATTGACCGCGGGAAACGCGCGCAGCGAGATCGCGGTCGGCAGCGCGTGCACCACCGAATGGGTGCGGACGAAACGGCGCAGCGCCACGGTGCCCACCGGTTCCAGGTCTTCGAGCGGGCCGGTCTCGGGCCTGCCGAGTTTGGTGGCGATGCGGTGGCTGCCGATGCCGATGCGCACGTGCCCGAAGTCGGGGTCGTTGGGTCGGCGCTCCCACATGCGCCGGGTGCCGATCAGCGCCTGCAGGTCGATCGGGTGCGGGTGACTCCAGGTCAGCGACTCACGTTGCAGCGCACCGGTATCGCGCACATCGCGGCGCAGCTGGTCCAGATAGCGGAAGTAGTCCTTGCGTTCCTCGTTGAGTTCGGCGGCCTTCTTGGTGCCGCCCTGTCCGCGTCCGGCCATCATGCCGACCATCGACATCAGCATCATCATCGGGAACATCATGGTCATCGGGTTGCTCAGCATGGCCTTGCCGCTCATGGTGACCATCAGCACCACCATGCCGACCATGGCGACCACCATCACCACCGGCATCAACCGCTGCCACAGCGGGCTCGGTATCGGTGCGGTGATCTCGGGCGGCGCGTTGAGCACCACCTCGCCGCCCGGCGCGCGCGGCGGTGCGATCCGAGCCACCCGGATGAAGCCCTGAGTAGTCATGACAGCTCCTCGGTCTCGTCGCCGGGGAAGGCGAGTTTTTTGTGTTGTTCCCGCCGGAACGGAATCGACAGAGCCTGCACCAGACCGAGCAGAGCCAGGCAGATCACGGCCCCGGCCTCGCCGATCCAGCGCGGCCAAGGGTTTTCGGGTACCGGCGGGATCGGCGCGGCGATCGGTATGCCGGCCGCTGGGTCGCCCGCGGTCCTTGGCGTCAGCACCGCGGTGAGCGCGGCGACGGGGTCGATCATGCCCGCCCCGATCCGGCTGTCGCGCCCGGTGCCCGGCCCGTGCGCGGTGGCCGTGATGCGGTTTGTCACCTCGGCCGCGGACAGTTGCGGGTAGCGGGCGCGGACCAGCGCGGCCAGACCGGCCACGTAGGCGCTGGCGAAGCTGGTCCCGTCGACCGGGGCAACCTGGCCGTTGGACTGCGGCGTGCCGTTGACCAGCCCGGTACCACCTGAGGTGCTGTCGAGCGACATGAGATTGCTGCCAGGCGCGGCGACCCCGACCCACGGTCCGTAAAGGGTGTACGGCGACGGTGATCCGTCGGCCTCGACCGCGGCGACCGTCAATACATAGGGGGCGAACCAGGCCGGGGCCGCGATGGTATTGACCGCATCCCAGCCCGCGGTGCCGTTCTGGTCCTTGCATGCCCCCTGGGACTCCAGGTTGCCCGCTGCGGCAACGACGACGACATCGTGGTCGTTGGCGTATTTCACAGCGGCGCCGAGCATTCCGTCCACCGGGTCGGTGCCGACCGGGCGACAGGACACCTCCGAGATGTTGATGACGGTGGCGTGCAGGTCGACCGCGTGCACCACCGCGTCGGCGAGGGTGGCAACCGTCCCGAAGCCGCCGGCCGACATCCCGCCGGGATGGTCTGTGCCGTAACTGTTCTTGGGTTCGTAGGCCAGGCTGGTCTGGCGGATCGACAGGATCGTCGCCTGCGGAGCCACGCCCGAGAAGCCGTCGCTGCCGTCCGGCGCCGGGTGCGCGGCGATGAGTCCGGCGACCAGCGTGCCGTGCCCGTCGCAATCGACCGTGCCATTGGAATCGGCGACGTAATCGCCACCAGGGACCACGTTCAGGCGAGGGTGCGGATTGACGCCGGTATCGATCACGGCCACGGTTTGCCCGTCGCCCCTGCTGAATTTCCAGGCCGCTTCGAGTCCGAGCGCCTTCTGCACGGCGGGTGTCCCGACCGGCGGGGGACCGGTCCAGATCGGATGCGAGCAGAGCAGTCGCTGCTGTGCGGGTTCCGGCGGCGCCACCGGGGCGTTCGTGACCAGCGCACCCGGATCCACCTCGGGCGGGGCCACGGCCTGCGCCGTGCCGATCGGCGCGAGCGCCAAGCCCAGCGCCAGCCCGGCCGCGCAGCCCCGCAGCACCGCGCGCCGGGGCTCAGCCATGGCGCGCGAGGGAGTAGATGTCGAGTATCCAGAAGGCCAGCGGGCCGATCGTGCAGATCATCAGGTATTCCAGTAGCTCACCCGCGCGCTGCACGACGGGCGACACCTCCAGGTGCGGGCCCGCCACGCCGATCAGCACGGCCAGCACCGCGAACACCACCAGCGCGCCCGCCGCGGGGAGCGTCGCGTCCGATATCCGCAGACCCACCACCACCGCCGGTACCACCAGGCCGGCGCAGCCGCCGAGCACCAGGGTCGAGGCCTGGGTCAGGTCGGCGAATCCGCGCCCGCGCCTGGCCAATACGATCCCGACCGCACCGGCCAGCGCCACCGCGTTCCAGTGCGTCGCGGTCACCACCGTCGTGATCGTCGCGCTTACGGTGACCGCCACGATCGCGATGATCATGCCGGATTGGTACTGGTTCGCCAGCCGGGAACGCAGGCCGAGCCCGGCCGCCGACGGGATCGACGTCGCGCCGATCGCGCCGATGCCTTCGATATTCGGGCGTGGCTCGTGGTCTCGCGGATCGATCGCGCCACCGGCCGTCGGTACCGGCGGCACCGGCAGCCGGGCCGCCGCCACCGCGATGCGCGGCGCCAGCGTGATGCCGATCAGTGCGACCACGATGACCGCCGCCGCGGCCTTCGACGGTGCCACGTGCCACACCGTCACCGCGCCCGCGGTGCCCGTGCCGAACACCGCCAGGCTGATCACCGCCGAGAACATCGTCTGGCCCGCACCGACAATCCGCAGCGCGATCACCGCGAGCAACAAGGTGACCGCGCTGCTCAGCAGCAGATGCGGGGCGCCGAGTGAACCAGGCACCAGCACGGCCGCGCCGCTGCCCGCCAGCAACAGCCCGCACAGTGACAGCCCGGTGGCCGCTGCCGCCGCGCCGTAGATCCGGGCGACGAGCGTGGCGGCGACCAGCGTCAGCAGTCCGACCACCAGGCCGCTCACACCCGCCACGATGCCCGAGCCGCGCATCGCCGAGACCAGGAGCAGCAGGCATACCCCGACGCTGGCGGCGAGGGCGGCCGCCATGCCCGCCCGCCCGGACGAACTGGATGTCCAACCGCGGAAAGAACTTTCGGTCAACCGGGCAACGGCATCGATGACATCGTCGAACAGCGCGGGCGATTCGGCCGAGTCCACCGCCCGCAGCACCAGCAGTTCACCGTCGAAGACTTCCGCGTCGGTCAACGTGCGCGCGGGATCGATCGCGCTGTGGCCCAACCGCGCCAGCGTCCAATGTTGGGCCGCCAGCGGGCCGCCGTCGTCGTGCTCGGACAGGTCCGGATTGCGGGATGCGATGAGCTCCACCACATCCGGGATGAAATTGGCGATCGCGACCGCCGTGGGCAACACCACGTCCACCTGGGTATTTCCGCCTATCACGGAAACACGGCACCGCTGCGGCTCGATAGCCGTCGACTCCATCACCTAAACGACTCCCGAAGTTCCTGGTCTCGATCTTCGGCAAGGTATCAATCGGCCGATGGCGTGGCACCCGTGGCGAACAGAGTTCGCCTCGTCGTAACCGCGCCGCGGAGACGACATGCGGAAACCCCGGTCACGCCCTCGGGAGTATGTGAACGGTCCGTGAATGTCCGGTAGGCGCGGTTTGTTCCGAGGCGACCGGTGCGGGCGATGGCCGCTACATTGCCGGGCATGTCAGCCAACCGGCAAGCGCAACAGATCTTCGACGCGGGCGTGCTGTCGTTGGGTGTCATGGTCGACGGCCGACAGGCCGCGAAGGATCTCGACTACGCCAAAGCCGCCTTCCGCCGTGCCACCGAACTCGATCCGGGCATGTGCGATGCCTGGCTGGGCCGGGTCACCGCCGGTGAGGTGACTCCCGATGTGCTGCAACGGCTTTACGAGACCTCGTCGACCTCGCTGCTGCGCGAGCAGCGGCGCCTCGGGTTGCCGCCGCGACAACTGTCGGGCCGGTTCCAGATCGGTCAGTACATCGACTATCCGATCGCCAGCCTGACCGAGATCTGGCTCGCCCAGGCGATGCGATTGATCGACGACAAGCGTTTCGGCGATGCCGAGCAACTCCTGGACGAGCTCGCGGCCCGACGCCGCAAGATCGTCGATGATCCCGACCGGGTGGTCGACGATCAGGTGTGTGCCTATACCCGCGCCGTCCTGCACTTCATCACGCAGCGCTGGCCGGACGTGATGTCGGTGCTGGTCGGTTCCGCGGAGTGGCAGGACACCTACATGGCCGCGGGTGCGCACGTCATGGTCGGCACCGCGTGCGCGCACCTCGGATTGTTCGGCGAGGCGACCCGGCGCTTGGAGATGGCCGAGCGCGGTCCCATTCCGGCCGCGCGCATCGCGGCCATGTACTGCCGCGGCCTGTGCGTGCGCGAGCAGGGCAACGAGGACGAGGCGCGCGCACTACTGGAGACCGTCTACACCCAGGTCCCCGATTTCGCGGCCGTCGCGCAGGCGATGCACGACCCCAAGTTCCGCATCGTGGTCACCACCAAGGAACAGCTCGAATCCCGGGTCGACCGTTGGGATCCGGCGTCGGCGCCGTCACTGGAAGAGGCCGCCCAGGAGCAGCAACAGCACAGGGCCGAGGGGATCCTGGCCGTCGCCCGCGCGGAACTGCAGGCGCAGATCGGCCTCGGCGCGGTGAAGGTCCAGGTCGCCAAGCTGCAATCCTCGGCGACACTGGCGCAGATCCGGGCCGAGAAGGGCCTCACCAGCATGCCGCGCGGTCAGCATCTGGCCTTCACCGGCCCGCCGGGAACGGGTAAAACCACCATCGCCCGGGTGGTGGCCAAGATCTATTGCGGCTTGGGCCTGCTCAAAACCGACAAGGTCGTGGAAACCAAACGCTCCGATTTCGTGGGCCAGCACCTCGGCTCCACCGCCATCAAAACCAACAAGCTGATCGACTCGGCAATGGACGGTGTGCTTTTCGTCGACGAGGCATACACGCTGATCCAGACCGGACTGTCCGGTGGTGATGCCTTCGGTCGTGAAGCGGTCGACACCCTGCTCGCCAGGATGGAGAACGATCGCGACCGGCTGGTGGTGATCATCGCGGGCTACGACGGCGAGATCGACCGATTCCTGGCCAGCAACGACGGTTTGGCGTCCCGCTTCTCGAAAAGGGTCAAATTCGACTCGTATTCGCCGACGGAACTGTGCGACATCGGCACATTCATTGCGGGCAAGCGTGATTCGACCATCTCCGACGACGCGATCGAGCTCCTGCGCTCGGCGTGCACGGAGCTGTACAACGCCGAGCGCACCGATCAGAGTGGCCTGCCGCGGCGCGGCGTCGACATCGCGGGCAACGGCCGATTCATCCGTAATATCGTCGAAACCGCCGAGGAGGAGCGGGAGTACCGGCTCGCCATGGACGACACGCTGGATCTGCGGGCATTGGACCAGGAGACGCTGATGCGGATCGAGGCGGCCGACATGCGCCAGGCGCTCGACAGCGTCCTGGCCACATTGACCTAGCGGGCATCGAACTGATGGCAACGGAACCCGTCATCCTTGTCACCTTCGCGGGGCGACGGGACCGGATGGAGCTGCTCGCCGGCTATGTGGGCGAGGCGATTCGGCGCGGTCTGATCGACGAATGGCATGTCTGGGACTTTTCCCGGAACGACGACGACGGCCGCTGGCTGGCATCGCGTTTCCCGATCGTCGGCCGCACCGCGGACGATCCGCTGTATTCCGCTGCGGGCGAGCTTGTTCCGGACTCGCCGTGGCGCGGCCGGGTGCGTGCGGCCAATGATGTTCACATCGGGCTCGCACCTCAGGACGAGGATGCGCCGGCTTACGAGCTGGTCATCGGTGGATGGAGTAATCAACGAACCGTGCTTCGACAGGTGCGCGCCGGCGAACTGTTTCTGCACGAGCACGAGTCGCGTACTGATCGTCCGCCGCCGGTCGCCGATCGCTACACGCCAGGCATTCTGTCGCAGAATGTATTTCGCGATCTGGAGGTATCGGTCGGAGCGTCGGGCCTTGCGCTCAGCGTGGACGGGAACACGGTGCTGGCAGATGTCGGCGGCATCGGTGCGTACTGCGTCTACGTGAAGACCGGGTACGGCTCCGACGGCGAATGGCGTTTTCCCGATCTGGCGGCGACGGAGTACCGGTACCGGACCGCCGTCGGTGGCCAGGGTTGGGCCGAGTTCTACCGGTTCTACTCGGTCCGGGCCGAATACTATGCCGATGCCGTCTTCTTGAAATGCGATGACGATGTCGTCTACCTGCAGCTCGATCAGCTAGCGGAATTCATCCGATTCCGGCGGCAGGAACCGAACTTCTTTCTCGTCAGCGCCAACGTCGTCAACAACGGTGTGTGCGCCTATTACCAGCAGCAGTCCGGCGCGATACCGCACGACCTGATGCGGCTGGAGTTGCCTGCGCAGGGATTCGGCGGAACCCTCTGGGCGAGCGGCACATTGGCGTCGATACTGCACCATCACTTCCTGGATGACCAGCGACCGTTCGAGGAAGTGCCGCGAGCGCCGATCCCGTGGCAGGATCGTCTGTCGATCAACTTCATCTCCTGGCTCGGCACGGACCTGTCGTACATGTCCGCCGTGGACGATGACGAACATCTGCTGTCCGTGGTGATCCCCGGTTACCTCGGCCGCCCGAACTGCATTTTCCCCGGATTCCTGGTCAGCCACCTCTCCTTTTTCCCCCAGGTCGCCCTGCTCGACCACCATGCCCTGCTGGCGCGATACCGGATCCTCGCCAAGGAGAACGGTCTTCCCGACGAGGGCTGAGCCGTGCTCGCGGTATCACCGCGGCAGCATGGGTATGGGTGCTCGCTGGGGCGACGGCAGATTCATCTGAAGAATGCCGCTAATTCTTCGGCGGTTTCGGCTGGTGATTCCTCGGGAAGGAAGTGGCCGCAGTCGAGTGCGCGGCCGTGCACGTTATCTGCCCATAAGCGCCATATGTCGAGGACATTGTAATGATGGTGCAGGTGTGAACGCTTACCCCAAAGAGTCAATAGTGGCGAGGTGATCCGGTGTCCGGCGGCGCGGTCGGCTTCATCATGGCGGACATCTGAATCGACCATTGCGCGATAGTCTTCACACATGGCGTGGACAGTTTCCGGGTCGGCTACCGCGCGCCGATAGATTTCCAGGGCGCTCGGCTCGAAAAGGTTGGCGTGTTTGCCGAAATAGAATGTCTCCGGGTCTGTGGCGATGAAATTTTCCGGAAGCGGCGCGGGCTGGCTGAGGAAGAACCAGCGCCACAGTGCATGAGCCAACTGCGCGTTCATTCCCGCCAGCGCGTCCAGGGTCGGTACCACGTCCAACACCGCGAGGCGCTCCACCCGCCCAGGGTGATCCAATGCCAGCCGGTAGGCGCAGCGACCACCCCGGTCGTGTCCCGCGACCGAAAACCGCTGGTACCCGAGCAATGTCATCAGTTGTGCCTGATCGTCGGCCATCGCGCGTTTCGTGTACGGCGCGTGGTCGGGAGTCGTCGGCGGCTTTCCGCTGTCTCCGTAGCCGCGCAGATCGCTGGCGATGACGGTGAATTCCTCTGCCAATCGCGGTGCGACCGCGTGCCACATCACGTGCGTCTGGGGAAAACCGTGCAGCAATAGCAATGGTGGTCCGGTGCCGCCATGTACGCCGTGGATCCGCACGCCGGAGACATCGAAATCGAACGCTGTAAAGCCGGTGAACACCTCTGCAGTGTAGCGCCGGGCCCGCCGGTGGCGAACAATTTTATCCTGTTACCTGTACTAGATAGTGTATTTATCAGGGTATATCGGATTGGCATTGACCGAAGTCAGCGCCATTTCTATTGTTGGGCTTGGCCGCGAAGGCCGAGGGGGCGTCGAGTTTCGATGATGATACGACACCATTATTAGGGGCAAACCCGGTATAGGGGGGATCCATGGCAGGGCATTCCGTGACGATGAGCCAGATCGAGAGGTCGGCACTCTGGAAACAGCGGGTCTTCGAGGCAGCGGCGGGCATGACGCGGTACCTCACCGAGCACCACGGTGGTCGAGACCACGGTGACTGGCTTCGGTTGTGCGCACAGATGTTCGCTGATCTGCCCGACGATGCGGACTCCGCCGGGTGGCAGCGGATCTTCTTCCGGGCACAGGCCCTGATGGAGCGGTTTCTGGTGACCAGGTACGGACACGGTGAACTCAAAGGGTGGGCGGACGCGAACGCCGAGGTCCACCGATATGTCGAGCGGGACAACGGCAATGGTGCGCTCGACCCGGCGCTGCGCATTGCCCGCCAGGCAGAGCTCTACTCGTCCGAGTACCGAGTGCCGGACGCCGGCTCGGATCGTGCCACGATCGAGATCGATCGCTGCGGCATCTGGGACTACCGGGAGCGGGCCCGCGCGCGCGGCGTGCCGATCACGCTCGATTCCCCGTGCGAGTACTGCACCCATGCGATCGGCGCGAACGTGGCTGCGAAGGGTTTCCAGTCGCGGTACACGTTGATCGACGGCGCCAACGGTCACGGATGCCGGTGGGAGATCACCGCCCGGACCGGTGCGCACACGATATCCGCGGATGAGAGCTCATGTGCGGAATAGTCGGCTGGATCGATTACGGGCGTGATCTGCGCACCCACGCAGCCACGGTCCGTGCCATGACGCACACCATGATTCGGCGCGGTCCCGATGCCGGCGGCGTGTGGCTGTCCGAGCGGGCCGCGTTCGGACATCGTCGGCTGGCGGTCATCGATGTCGACCGTGGCACGCAGCCGATGGTCGTTCGCGACGAGGACGGCAGCGTGCGGGCGGCGATCACCTACAACGGCGAGGTGTACAACTTCCGCGAGCTCCGCGCGGAACTCACCGCGCTCGGGCACCGCTTCGCTACCCACTCGGACACCGAGGTCGTGTTGCGTGCGCATCTGGAGTGGGGCGCGGGGGCAGCGGAGCGCCTGAACGGTATGTACGCCTACGCCATCTGGGACGCGCGCACCGAAGAGGTGCTGCTGGTTCGCGACAGGCTCGGCGTCAAACCGCTGTACTACGCACCGGCGGCCGGGCGGCTGTTGTTCGGATCCGAGCCGAAGGCGGTGCTGGCCAATCCCTTGTTCCGCGCCGAGCTCGACGCCGAAGGGATAGCCGAACTGTTCGCGGTGCCGACCGCGCCGACCCCGGGGCACGCGCTCTATCGGGGACTGTACGAGGTTCGTCCCGGCCACCTGGTTCGGTTCTCGCGGGCGGGGCTGCACTCGGCTCGCTATTGGGAACTGCGGTCGGCCGACCATCGTGACCCGCCGGAGGAGACGGTGGCGCACGTCCGCGATCTGCTCGCCGATGCCGTAGGTCGTCAGCTGATCAGTGACGTTCCGCTGGGTTTGCTGCTGTCGGGTGGTCTGGATTCCAGTGCGCTCACCGCACTTGCCGTCGCGCCGGGCGCCGCTGCGACGGACAAGATCTCGACCTTTTCCGTGGGTTTCCCCGCGCACGAGTCACCCGAGCAACTCGGCGCGTGGAACGTGGCCGACGACGAGCCCTACATCCGGGAAGTCGTCGCCGAACTCGGTACGGCCCACACCTCGGTCGCCGTGACCGGTACCGGGCTGCTGGCGCATCGCGGTGCCGGACTGGCGGCCCGCGACCGGCCCGGCTGGGGTGAACCGGACACGTCGCTGCACCTACTGTTTCGTGGTGTCCGCGAACAGGTTACGGTCGCCCTGTCCGGTGACGTCGCCGACGAAGTGTTCGGCGGCTATCCGTACTTTCACGGTTCCGGTGGTCCGCTGGACGAATTCCCGTGGTCGCGGCACAAGAGCTCGCCCGCGGAGCTACTTCGCGACGACGTCGCAGACCTGGTGCGCCCGCGCGAGTACGCGCGCGAACGCCTGCGCGCGGCCCTCGCCGAGGTGCCGCTGCTGCCCGGGGAGCACGCATTCGACCGGCGGATGCGCGAAATCTCCTATCTGGCCCTGACGCGTTGGCTGCCGGCCCTGCTGGATCGGACGGATCGAATGAGCATGGCCGCCGGTCTCGAGGTGCGCGTGCCGTTCGCCGACCATCGCCTCGTCGAATACCTGTGGAACGTCCCCTGGCGGCTCAAGGCCGAGGGCGGCACACCGAAGGCGCTGTTGCGCATGGCGCTGTCCGGACTGCTACCGGACCTGGTACTGAACCGTCCGAAGAGCGGCTATCCGGCCAGCTCGGCCCCGGCCTACCGGCGCGCGGTGCGCGACGAGGTCGAGGAACTGTTGCGCCGGGACGCCCCGGTGTTCCAGCTCGTCGATCGGGCCAAGGTCCGGCGCTTGCTGGACGACGGTGCGGTGTTACCCGGGCCGCGCGCCGCGCCGCACCCTACGGGGGGCCTGGAATTCCTTGTGGCCGTTAACTCCTGGTTGAGCACCTATCAGGTGCGGATCACGTGAGCGGCAGATTACCGCGCGTCGAGCACGCGCCGATCCCAGAGGACGAATGCGCATGACCGATACCGAGTACTTCGAACCGCGCGCGGCGGACCGCTCCGGCGGGATCGATGGCGCGCCGCCGCTGGCGGTGGATGTCGCACCGTTAGGTGCGCTGACGGGAGACCGTTACCTGGCGTCACTGGACGACGGGCGCGCCGTGTGGTTGGACGGTCGGCAGATCGACAGTGTCGCGGAACATCCGGCCTTCGCTCGATCGGTCGCCGAGCTCGCGCGGCTGCTCGACCTGCAGCACGATCCGGAATACCGCGAAACACTGACCGTCGAGGATCCCGCGACGGGTCTGCGCATCGGTCGCGGTTACCACCCGCCGCACACCCTGGATGATCTGCGTGCCGCGCGGCGCGGCGCGGCGGTGTGGATGCGCGAGTCGTGGGGACAACATGGCAGGGCGCCCGCGTTCATGGCGTCGATTGCCTTGGGGCTGTATGACTTTCGGCATCGGCTGGAGAGCAATCGCGCCGGTTTCGGCGCGCACGCCGCCGCCTGGTATCACTATGCCGCACATCGAGACCTGCTGCTCACCCATGCCCTGGGCGACCCGCAGATCGACCGGAGCGCCGACGTGGTCGACCATCCCGACCACGCACTCAGGATCATCAGCGAAGACGCGAGCGGCATTGTCGTGCGCGGGGCGAAACAGCTGGCCACCCTCGCGCCCTTCGCCCATGAAGTGCTGGTCTACCTTTCCGCGTCGTTCGCCCAGCGTGGCACCGAACAGTTCGTCGTCTGGTTCGCACTGCCGATCAACGCGCCGGGGTTACACATCCTGTGCCGGGAACCGTTCGGCACCAGCGGGCACGGCCACCCCCGCCCCTTCGCCTCCCGGTTCGACGAGCAGGATGCGATGCTGTTCTTCGACGAGGTGCAGGTCCCGTGGGAGCGGGTCTTTCTCCTGCACGACGGTGCGCTGGCTCGTGAGGGGCTCGGCCGGGTCACCGCATGGAGTCAGTACATCGGCCAGATCCGCTATCAGGAACGGCTGCGCACGCTACTCGGTGTCGGCACCCTGATCGCCGAAGCCATCGGCGTCGACCAGTTCCGCAACATCCAGGAGGAGCTGGGCGAGCTCGCCGGCTATGTCGAGATCCTGGACCATTTCCTGGCGGCGGGCGAGGCAGGCGCAGGCCGTACGGACAGCGGCCTGCTGGCGCCGGGGCCAACGCCCGCCGCGGCGATCTGGGCGGCCGAAGTCTCCGGCCGCGCCGTGGACATCGTTCGGCGGATCGGTCAGTCCGGCACCCTGATGCAACCGACCGAAAACGACCTCGCCAATCCCACGCTGCGCACCTTTCTCGACCGCTACATGCACGGCAAAGACATCGGGGCCGCCGAGAAGTCGCGCCTGTTCCGCCTGGCCTGGGAGCTGACCTCGGACAGTTTCGGCCAGCGCCAGCACCTGTACGAGTCCGTGCACCGCGGCGACCTCGCCCGCAATCGCATCAACCTGCTCCGCGGGCACGACCAGACCGCGGTCCGGGAACGTATCCAGCAGCTGATTTCGCGACCGCTCTGATGAGCAGCGAAAGTGCCGCATCCGACCTCGTGACCCAGGCGGAGAACCTGGCCGA
The DNA here is from genome assembly GCF_044459885.1 of Nocardia sp. NPDC050175. Lineage (NCBI taxonomy): Bacteria > Bacillati > Actinomycetota > Actinomycetes > Mycobacteriales > Nocardiaceae > Nocardia > Nocardia sp. NPDC050175. The sequence goes on along the minus strand of NZ_JBITJI010000004.1, from coordinate 433,775 downwards.
CTATGACGAGGTCAGCCGATTGCGCCAAGCCGAGGACATCGACTGGGTGCTCGCCATGGCACCGCGGGCCCCGCGACGAATCGCCGACCTGGGCTGTGGCACCGGCTTACTGCTCGCGACCGCGCTGGACAAATGGCCGGTCGAACGCGCACTCGGCATCGACGGCTTGCCCGCGCGGGTGCGGGAATCCAGCGCGCGGTTGGGTGCGCGTGCCGCGGTGGAGCTGGCCGACCTGCGCGAATTGCCCGATCGCGCCGAGACTTTCGATCTGGTCACGATGACGTCGGTGCTGCACTGGCTGTATCCCGACGAGGACCGCGTATCGGCGTGGATAGCAGCGCATCTCGCACCGGACGGCGCATTTCTCGTCACTACCCACCATCCCGATATCGACAGTTCGGGGCGCGGGGGCGAGGACACGATCGCCGCCGAGTCCCTCGCCCTGATCGGAGCCGCACCGGAGCTGCTCGATCGAGTGATCCCGATGGGCGCACGAGCGCGACCGGTCGACGACGTACGCGCGATCCTGAACCGGAGGCTCGTCATCGATGCCGTCGAGGACCGCCGGGTATCGGTGCGGGTAGTCGATGCCGAGCAGTACCGCCGCTTCCATATCGCCACTTTCGGAACGTATTTCAGCCGGGTCGTGCCGGATCGCCAAGCGGATTATTTCCGGGCCGTCGGCGCGGTCGCCGCTCGCCGGATGGCCGAATATGGCGAGGTCTACCGGATTTCCGTGCGTGCCTGGCGTGCCGTCCCACGGTGAGCTCGTCGGCCCCCTCTCAGGGGGTGTGTGCCACTCACAGCATGAACGGAGAACTTGTTGGCGTCCGCGAAGCCCATTACAACCAACCTATTCGATCGCGAAACTAAAGGGAATCGCATGTCTCGCACCGCCGAACGCGCAATCGCGCCACCGTCCCAGGTGGCGTGGGCCCGATATTGCGGCGTCTATCTACTGCTGTTCCTGATCGGCACCGAAACATTCCTCATTTCCCCGCTGCTGCCGACGATCGCCTCGTCCGTGCGGGTCGGCACGGCCGCGGCGGCGAGCGCCGTGACCGCCTACACCATCGTCTACGCGCTCACCGCGCCTTTCCTGGGTGCGGTCTCCGATCGCTTCGGCCGCAGGCCCACCATCCTCATCGGCGCCGTGCTGTTCCTGCTCGGTAACGTCATGGCCGCTCTGGCCGGGAATCTCGGTGTTCTCGTGCTCGGCCGGGTGGTCGGTGCGCTGGGCGCCGGATTCGCCGGACCGTCGATTTGGGCGCACCTGGCCGAGACTTCCGGCGAGGCGGTCCGCGGTCGCGCGATCGGCCTCGGCATGGCCCTGTTCGCCGCGGGACAGGTGCTCGGCGTCCCCGCGGGTGGCTTCCTGGCCGGCTGGGGCGGCTGGCACGCGCCGTTCTGGGTACTGGCCGCGCTGACCGTGCTGGCACTTCCGTTGCTGCACAGCCAGACTCGTACGCCGGACCGTCGATTCGAGCGGCGACCGCTGCGGCTCGGGGCGGTGTTCGTGATCTGGCGCGACCAGACGGCGCGGCGCGCGCTGGTCGTGGTGCTGCTGCTGCAAGCCGCCAGTCTCGGGGCATACACCTTCCTCGGCGCGGTGCTGCACGACCGTTTCGACCTGTCGGTCGGCGCGCTCGGCGTGCTCGGCGTGCTGGTCGGGATCGGGAGTGCGCTCGGATCGCTGTTCGCCGGGCGGATCGGCGACCGGGCCCGGCGGCACGGTCGCGACGACGCAGGGTGGATTCCGGTCTGGGCCGTCGTGCTCGGCGTTTCGGCGGTGCTCGCGGCCTGGGCGGCGCCCTTGGTCCTGGTGGCCGCGGTGGTGCTGGTGTGGTTCGTCGCCAGTGGCGCCTTCGTCACGAACGTGCAGACCTTGCTGCTGACCACGCGCCCTGATCTCGCCGCCACCGCCAGTTCGTGGAACAGCGCGACCCTGTACGCGGGTGCCGCGATCGGCGTTGCCGCAGTAGGGGCGTTCGCGAACGCGGCCGTCGGCATCGCGCTGGTCGGCGGCGGACTGGCCCTGCTGTCCGCACTGACCGCGCTGCCGTTGGCGGGCCGGACCCGGTCGGCCGAAACCCGGACCAAGGCTGGTGAGGATTCATGACTGCCGTTTCGCCACTGACGATTCCGGCGGGCGAGCCGCTGGCCTCGAGCGCCGACGGAGCGACTTTCGACGCGCCCGCGTTGACCGGGATGCGCGCGATCGCCGCCTTCATGGTGATGGCGCTGCACGTGGGGATCTACACCGGGCAGGTGGCCTCCAGCTGGCTGGGGATCGGGCAGGGCGGCCCGCTCGGGGTCGTGCTGGCGCGCTGCACGGTGGCGGTGCCGGTGTTCTTCGTCCTGTCCGGGTTTCTGCTGTATCGGCCCTACGCCGCCGCCGGACTGGCGGGGCGCGGACGCCCGGCCACCCTCCGGTATCTGGGGCATCGAGCGCTGCGCATCCTGCCCCCGTATTGGATCGCCGCACTGGCGGCGCTGCTGCTGTTCGCGCCGGTGCACCCGTGGGAGACCCTGCGCGCGCTGTTGTTGCTGCACATCTACGGGCAGGGGGGCATCCCGACCGGGATCACGCAGACCTGGAGCCTGGCGACCGAGGTCGCGTTCTACCTGGTACTGCCGCTCATTGCTGTTGTGCTGCACCCACTCCTGCGCCGGCCCGCCATGGCCTTCGCCGCCCTGGGGGTGTTGGAGGTTGTCACGATCGTGTCGGTGGTGGCCACGCACGTGCCGTCGGCGGGCGCCTATCCGCAGGCCAACTTCTGGCTGCCGGAATATCTCGGCTACTTCGCTGCCGGTATGGCGCTGGCGGTGGTGTCCGCGTCCGGCGCCCGGTTCGCCGCGCTGGCCCGATATCCGTGGGCCGGATGGGTGGTGGCGCTGGTCGGATACGTGCTGCTGTCGAGCCCGATCACCGGCAGCACCAGTTTCTATCCCACCGTCGGCCAAGCGCTGCTGGAGCACGTGCTCAATATGGTGGTCGCGGTCGCGCTGGTGGCACCGTTGCTGGCCGCGCCGCAGCGGGGGCCGGCTCGGCCGCTGTCCCGGGGCATTCCCGCCTGGTTCGGCCGGATCTCCTACGGCCTGTTCCTGTGGCACATGGTGGTGGTCGAAAGCTGGTTCCGGCTCACCGAAACCGGGCCGGGCACGGTGTCTTTCGCCGTGTTGTTCCCCCTCACCGTCGCTGTCACGACGGTACTCGCCTGGCTGTCCTACATTTTGATCGAAAGGCCCGCGCGTCGATTGCGCCGCGCGTTCCCGAGCACCAGGAGGAAGACTGCCGATGGCATTGCCGAAACAACCGCTTCGCTGGGGCGTTAACCTCCCGCTGCCCGCGATGAAGATGTGCGAACAACGGGAAACGGTGCAGGCACTGCCCGATCTGGGATATACCGACGTGTGGACGGGCGAGGGCGGGGTGATCGACGCGTTCACCCCCTTGGCCGCCGCCGCGGCGTGGCAGCCCCGGCTCCGCGTCGGCGTCGGCGTCGTTCCCGCGCAGACCCGCGGCCCCGGCGTGCTCGCCCAAACCGCCGCCGGATTGGCCGAATTCGCGGCAGGCGGTGTGGTGCTCGGCGTCGGCTCCTCGGTCCCCGACCATGTGACCGCGCTCAACGGCCTTCCGCACGGCGCACCCCTGGAGACGGTCGGGCGCACGGTCGACGCGGTCCGGCCGCTGCTCGCCGAGTGCGGCGCGAAGATGATCGTGGGGGCCTTGCGGCCGCGGATGCTGCGGCTGGCCTACGAGAAGGCCGACGGTGCGATCCTCAATCTGCTCACCGATGATGATGTGCCGGAGGTGATTTCGGCCGCGGGCGGACCGCATCCAGATCGAGAAACGGTGGTGAAGCTGTTCGTCTGCCCCACCACCGACGCGGCCGCGGCGCGGCAGGCTGGCCGCGGCTTCCTCGGCTGGATCCTCAATCAGAAGCCCTACCACGCGTTCCACGTCTGGCGCGGGCGCGAGCAGGCGCTGCACGACTCCTACCAGCTTTTCACCGCGGGCGACCGGCCCCGCGCCGCACTCGCATTGCCGGACGAGCTGATCGATCAGCTGTGGCTGCACGGCAGTCCCGCCGAACTGCGCGAACGCATTGCCCGCTACCTCCATCCAGGTGTTACCACGGTGGTGCTGTGCATCGGCGTCACTCCCGAACTGGCCGCCGAGCCGAGCAAGCTGCGTCCACTGCTGGCCGAGCTGCGTTCGGGTGATTGATCGACAAGGACACCGAGACGGCATGCGGCGCAGAACGATCGATCCCGCACAGGCATGGTCACTGGCGGCCAGCGGGCGCGCGCCATTGGCCGTCGGCACGGTGCTCAGCGCGACCGGCCTCGGCGGCCGGCCTACCCAATGTGTCCGTCCCGCCACCGGTGGACACGCCGGCACCATCCTGCACCTGCACGGCGGCGGATACCGGACCGGATCGCCCATGACCTCGCAGGGCTTGGCGTCCTACCTCGCGGCCGGCGCCGATATGGAAGTCCTGCTGCCCACCTACCGGCTCTCCGGCGAGCAGCCGTTCCCGGCCGCGGTCGCCGACGCACTCGCGGCATACGCCGCGCTGCTCGACCGCGGCGTTGCGCCGGAGCGGATCGCGGTACTCGGTGAATCCTCCGGCGGTGGACTCGCTGTGGCGGCGGTACTCGCTGCGCGCGATATCGAGTTGCCCGCGCCCGCCGCGATCGTCGGGCTGTCCCCGTGGTACGACCTCACCGTCGTCGCCGCCGCATACGAGCGCTGCCACGGCACGGACACGATGCTCAACGCCGCGTCGGTGCGCGATTCGGTAGATCGCTATCTTGCCGGAGCGGATCCGCGGCACCCGCTGGCCTCCCCGCTGTTCGCCGCCGACGAAGCGCTCGCCTGGCTGCCGCCGATGTTGATCCACTCCAGCGCCCGTGAAGTGCTCGCCGACGACGCCACCCGCTTCGCCGAACGAATGAGCGCCGTCGGCGGTCAGGTACGACACCGCATCTGGGACGACACGGATCATCTCTGGCATATCGCCGTTCCCGGCTTACCGGCCGCCGTGGACGCCGTGCGCGACGTCACCGAGTTCCTTCGCGCCCAGCTCGGCTGACTGTCGAGGTTGACAACACTTGTCGACTAGGTGCTGAATTATTGTGTCGTACAGCCAATTTCGCAGGCGCTGTGGTCGGCTGATCGAAGCGGGTACGGTGATCTTTTGATACACTTGCCGCGTTCCCGGTAGCGCGTTGTGGGAGCGGCCGCCGGGCTGACAAGGGGATTCTCGATGCGCACCGGTTAGGTCGATGGCTGAGTGTCAGGGCTCCTCGCCGACCGATCGAAGGGGCCGACTGTTGCGTAGCGATCATGGAGCCGCGAGGTTTGTTGCGCCCAAGGATTCTGCCAATCCCAAAGAGCTGAGCGCGTTTCTGCGTGCGCACCGCGAACAGCGACAGCCCGAGGATGTCGGTCTGCCCAACACCGGTCGACGCCGTACTCCCGGCCTGCGTCGCGAGGAGGTCGCTGCCCTGGCCGGCGTCGGCGTGGCGTGGTACACCTGGCTGGAACAGGGCCGAGTCGTGGCATCCAAGAAGGTGCTGGAATCGGTCGCGCAGATTCTGGGTCTGGACGTGCCGGCTCGCCGTCATTTGCTCGCGTTGGCCGGGTACCTACCGCCCGCGCTGGAGCAGACCGATCACCAAGCGGTCGCGCGGCGCACGCAGTGTCTGCTGGACTCCTGGGAGACCAGTCCCGCGGTGCTGCTGGACTCCCGGTTCGACATCACCGCGTGGAATCGAGCGTATGCGGCAGTATGGTCCGACCCCGGGCACATCGCCCCGGCCCGCCGCAATTTCATGTGGTGTGTCGCCGGGGATCCGGCGATCCGCGCCAATGTCATTGAGTGGAATGACCTCGCCCGCGCCGTCCTCGCGCAATTCCGCACCCAGACGGCACGGCATGACGACGCTCGCACCCAAGAGATATACGCGGTACTCCGCGCCGATTTTCCGGAGCTCACCACCTGGTGGGAGTGCCAGGCCATCGACGATCTGACCGCCCGCGAGGTGGTCGTAGCCGTCGGCCCGCACGATCGACTCCGGCTGATGTTCTCCGCCTTCCGGCCGGTCGACGACCCCGATGCGCTGGTACTCGTCCAGGCACCGGCCACCCTGGCCGATCGATCGACGGTGGCCAGCTTGGTCCTCGACTTCACTCAGCGGCAGGGCGAGGAAATCGAATCCAGCATCATCAACCTGGCCACCGTCGGCGCGGGCAATTCGGCGGGACTGCTTCGACTTCCGTCCACCGATGCCCGGCGACGTCGTCCCGTGGGAACGGGCGCGGTGCCCTCGACCGGAGGTATCCGAGTCCTGGGTTCGGAAACCGATCTGGGTGCGGCTCGTTCGTAGGAACGAGGTCACGACAGTACTGTTCGGTGCGCTTTCCGCTCGGATTCCCTGATGATGTGCTGCCAGTTTCGGTGGCAGTCCTCCTCGAGCGCGTTCCCGGTGGCCAGGTGAATCTGCAGCGCCTCGTCGATCCGGTCCGACGAGATCGAGAGCCGCTGTACCGCGAGATTCGCGACGGCGAGAATACCAAGGGCTTTCCCCTGCAGTAACCGGAAATCGTGCGCGACAGTCAGATTCGTCGCCAGCACGGCGTGCTCCAGCGCTCCTTCCCGATCGTCGAGATGCCGGTGCGCCGCGGAAAGACAGATGTGCGCCTGCGTGGACGTCAGCTGATCACCGATCGACTCCGAAATATCCAGCGCGCGAGTGTGATAAGCCATGGCCTCGGGGAGCTGTGCGGGGATGCCGCCGAGCACTGCCTCGACCTGGAGCGCCTCGCCGAGCGCGCTCGACGCCATGGCCATCGTGCCGGAGTCGTCGCCGCGCGCCGCCAGGGCCTCGGCTTTGCGGGCCTGGGCCACCGCTTGCCCGCTGTGCCGTTGTCCTCGATAGATGGCCGACAATCCGCACCGCGCGCGGGCCTCCGCGTCTGTCGAGCCGATCAGCTGACTGATCTGTACCCCGCGACGGAGCTGCGCGAAAGCCTGGTCGGACTTTCCGGAGTACAGCAGGATCATCGCGAGCGCGTACAGATCCTCGGGGTCGTCGAGCTCGGACCCCAGCGTCCGCTTGAGCGTGATCGCCGACATCGCGTGACCGAGCGATTCCGGAAGACGCCCGATGTGCTCCCGCCCTGCGGCGAGATTGCTTGCGGTGAAGGCTTTCGCCTTGAAATCCTGGCGCAGGCGGACGGTGTCGAGCGCCTCGCGCAGCAGTGCCGTGCCCTCGCCCGCTTTGCCGATACGTTGCAAGTACAGGGCGCGTGCGTTGAGGGCGTAGACATCGGAGGTGGTCGCGGGCTCGCCCCGCGGAAGGCTACGCCGGTGCCCGACGTCGCCCGAGCCGAGCGTGGGGCCGATGGCCATGACGATTCGTCTGCCCAGGCTGTGCAAACCGTTCTGCGCGGCGACGCTCACCGCGATGGCCAGGTTGTCCTGTTCGATCGTGGCGTTGCCCGCGGACAGAAACCACTCGAGCAGACGTTCGATGGCCCGGCGCCGCTCGTCGCGCCCCTCGGCATCGGCGACGCGATCGGCCGCGTACAGCTGAATCAGCCGGCCGGCCTGGAAGCGCCCCGCGACGGTTTCGCGCAGCAGCCCGAACACGGTCAGCTCGTCGAGCACGGCGGCGGTCGGGATGTCGTTGCCGGTCAACGCCTCCAGCGCGCCAAGGGTGAAATCCAGCCCGGGCAGCAGACCGATCAGCCGCAGCACGCGCTGTGCGTCCTTCGACATGGCGAAGTACGCGAAATCGAGCGCGGCGATCAGCGCCGACTTGTCCCTGGCACCCATGCGTAACGTGGATCGCGCACTGCCCCGGCCCAATTGGCTGACGAATTCGTCGATACCGAGCAGCGGCCTGCCCATCAGATACGCGGCACCCACGCGCAGGGCCAGCGGTAGCCGCGCACAGATCTCGACAAGACGATCGACTGCCGCGCTCTCGGCGGACACGCGTCGTTCGCCGAGGATCGATGTCAGCAGCTCGCGTGCCTCCGGCAACGACAATTCGCTGAGATGCACCGGGTGGGCGCTGTGATGCACCACGAGATCCGGTAGGTAGGTCGGACCGACGATGACCACCGCGGACCCGGCGGTGCCCGGAATCGCGTCCCGGACGGCCTCTGCGGACAGCACGTCGTCGAAGACGAGCAGTACCCGCCGGTCGGCCGTCCGCGCGCGCAGCATGGCGCTGCGGGCGTCGATGCCGGGGGGCAGGAGGCTTCTGCTGACGCCGGAGGCCTGCAGCAGTTCGGCGAGTACATCGGCCGGACGCTTGCCCTGCCGTGCCGGTCCGGACAACCGGATGTACCACTGCCCGTCCGGGAACTGTTTGCGAAGGCGATGCGCGACGCGGACCGCCAGGGACGTTTTACCCACCCCCGGCGGACCGTCGATCGAGACGAGCGGAATCCCGGATGCGCCAACGGCCGCGGTGAGTTGGCCTGCGATCGTGGCCACCGTTTCGGCCCGGCCGACGAAGTCCGGGATATCGGCGGGCAGTCCGCACGTGGCGGTCCAGCCGATCGACGGCGGTTGTTCGACCGGGCCGGTGGCGAGGATGGATCGATGCAGGGCCGACAGTTCGGCCGACGGTGCGGTGCCGAGCTCCTGATCGAGCACGCGCGACACCGTGCGGTAGACCTCGAGCGCCTCGGCCTGCTGGCCGCACCGGCAGTGGGCGATCATCAGGAAGTACCACAGCCGTTCGCGCAGCGGATGGCGCGCGACGTCGGCCCGCAGCTCGGGTATCGATCGCCGGTGATTGCCGAGCTCGAGCTGTACCTCGTAGCGACGTTCGATGACTTCCAGTTTCAATTCGAGCAAATAGGGAACTATGTCCCGGTGCAGCGATTCCGACGCCACATCCGCGAAAACCTCACCGCGCCAGACCTGCAACGCCGCGGACAGGGCCGCCGCCTCCGCGGCCAGATCGCCGTCGGTACGAGCCCGGGTAGCCTCGGCTCTGGCTTGGCGGAACTCGGAGATATCGCTCTGCTCCGGCTCGAGGCCGAGGACGTAGCCACGGGCTCTGGTCTCGATCAGCTGCGGTCGATCGCTGGGCGTGGCTTTCCCGAGCAGCTTCCGAAGCCGGGACATGTGGATCTGAATGGACGCGCGGGCGTCTGCGGGCGGATGTTCCCCCCAGAGATGTTCGGCCAACTCGTCCACTGTCACCAGTTGATTGGCTTGCAGCACCAACGAGGCCAGTAGGGCGCGCTGTCTGGGAGCACCTACGGTTACGGGTTCCCCACCGACGACGGCCGCTACTGGTCCGAGAATGCCGAACCACGTGGCAGGTCGCACCTGAGCGATCATACGCCAATCATCCTATGATACAGGGCATCTCACTCCCGTGCGGGATGCTGAGCTGCGGTATGTCCTGGTATTCCGGTTCGAATCGGTGCGAACCGGTGAGCTGGTTCTTTTTCCGTCGAGCCGAGCCGAGCGGTCCGGTGGGCGGTGATCGCGGTGATCACCAGCAGGACTGCCAGGTAGGCGGCGAACAGACCCGAGTGGCGCCCCGCGAGATGTTGCAGCCAGGGGGCGGTCCCGCCGAAGACGCTGACGGTGAGCGTATACGGAATGGCCTGTCCGGTGGCCCGGATGTGTGTTCGGAACAGTCCGGACAGCATCCCGGGCAGGACCGCGCACATCGCGGACAGGCACACCGTGGCGATCAGTAGCGAACCCACGAATCGGATCGTGGTGGCGTTGGTGAGCAGTAGTGCGAGCGGAAATCCCGCGACGGCGAACAGTCCGGCACTGGTGGCCATCACCGTGCGGGCCCCGATCCGGTCGGCGAGCAGGCCGAACATCGGCAGCGTGCTGGCGAAGAGGATGGTCGCCGCGCCGCTGGCGGCCAGGGCCGTCATTTTCGACAGGCCGAGCGTGGCGGTGGCGTAGCTGGTGGTAGCGGTGCCCCAGACGTAGAGGGCGCTGGTGACCCCTGCGGTCAGGCCAACGACGGCAAGCATCGGCCGGAGGAGGGTGGTCGGGGCCCTGACCCGTCGCCGCCCGGCGCGGGTGCCCGGAGCAGTGAACGACAGGCTCTCGCGCAGTTGCATGCGCAACAGCAGGACCGCCAGCCCACCGACGCCGCCGATGAAAAACGGGATGCGCCAGCTCAACCCAGACGTGAGCGGGAGCGGAAACAGCTGCAACGACAGCATCGCGAGTCCGGTCGCACCGAGCGTTCCCATCGAGCCGGAGAAGTACATGGCGCTCGACCACAGATTGCGCCGGTTGTCCGGTGCCAGTTCGGCCAGATAGGTCTGTGCCACCGGAAGTTCGCCGCCCGCGGCGAATCCGATGAGCAGGCGCCAGCACACCAGCGCGACCGGAGCGAGGAATCCGATCGCATCGGCGGTGGGGGTGAGCGCGATGCCGAGGCTGCCCGCCGCCGCCGCGGCGATCGCCCACAGCATCGATAATCGCCGCCCTCGGGTGTCGGCGAGCCGCCCGAAGACGATGCCGCCGATCGGCCTGGCCAGGAAGCCGAGCGCGAAGACACCCCAGCCTTGCAGCAGCGGATCGTGGTTGCCGCTACCGAAGAAGGCCGGTGCGAACTGATTGATCAGCAGGCCGTAGAGCACCCAGTCGTAGTTCTCCAGCATGACACCCGCACCGACAGCAACCAGCGAGCGAGTGGACGAGCGCGTATCCGCAGATTGCGGCTCTGTGCGTCGCATGCTTCGAATATTCCACACGCCGCTTCCGGTGTCCCTCTAATCCTCCGTGAATTGTTTTGTGCCCCTATAAGTTTGGTCTATCGCGGGGTGGATTCGGTTGGGCCGCACGGACGAAAGCGATCTGAAAGCGGCATCGGCGATCGTGACGCGCATGTCGGCGTTTCAGATGCCCGTAGCAGGCACGTCGCCCGTACCGTGCCCGCACCTGACCGGGTGCCCGGGCCCGGCCTGCGCTGCCCGGCTGCCCAGGTGGGGCCTGCGCACCGATCTCGACAGTGGGAGGGCGGGATCGGCGCGGTGGCCGGCGGCGTCGAGGTCCGAGCCGCAGTCGGCCCGGCCGTATTTCTCTTTGTGCCTGACAGATTTTCCAGGAGAGACAATGGCAATTGTAGAAGCAAGAACAATTCCGTTGGCAAGAGAGGTGGGGGAACATGTGACATTGAAGATCCTCGGGCCGGTGGAGGCGACACGGGACGGCCGTGAGCTTGCCCTGCCGGGAAAGAAATTGCAAACGATGCTTGCGATTTTGCTGCTCTCCCGCGGCCGGGTTGTTTCCGTCGACCGGCTCAGTTTTCTGCTGTGGGGCTGGAATCCGCCGACGACGGTGGATGCGCAGATCTACACCTACATTTCCCGGTTGCGGAAACGGCTGAGCCCGGAGGTCGAGCTGATCCGCCGCGCGCCCGGCTATCGAGTCGACACGAAGAACGCCTGGGTGGATATCGAGGTATTCGAGGAGATGGCCCAGCAGGGGCGTGATCGGCTGGCCGCGGGGCTGTTCGAGGAGGCGTCGAAACTGCTTCGCGCGGCACTGGGCATCTGGCGTGGTTCAGCACTCACCAATGTCACCGAGTATCTGACCGAAACCGAATTGCCGGGATTGGACGAAGCCTGGACCACGACAACGGAGTACCGCATCGACGCCGAGTTGGCGCTCGGACTGCACCGGACATTGATCCTGGAACTCGTCGGTCTCGTCAACCGCTTCCCGTTCCGGGAACGGCTTCGGGTGCAGCTGATGGCGGCGCTGTACCTGTCCGGCCGTCAGGCGGAGGCGCTGGCCGTCTACGAAAAGGGACGAGCCCTGCTGGCCGACGAACTCGGGGTGGATCCCGGATTCGATCTTGTGCAAGCATTTCGTGCCGTACTCGACGGCGATCCGGGGCTCTTTCCGCTGCCCGGGTTGCACAGCGAGCGGACGGCAATTCTCTATCGGAATGCGTGAGTGCTGTTGCCGGACTTCGTGATCGCGGTGCAACGGTGGGCGGAAAAGTGCAGGTTGCCGCCCTTCGTATGCGGTGTATAGGTCCAGTATTGCCCTGCGCTCCAGGCTGGATCTGACCAGTTAGACGACAAGACCGGAGCCGCAAATGAAGTTTGGTCTGTTCTTCGAACTCCAAGAACCCAAGCCCTGGGTCGAAGGCGGTGCCCATCGCATCGCCAAGCAGACCATCGACCAGATCGAACTGGCCGATAAATTGGGCTTCGACTACGCATGGATGGTGGAGCACCACTTCCTCGAGGAGTACAGCCACTCCTCGGCGCCGGAGGTAATCCTCGCGGCGGCCAGCCAGCGCACCACGAACATTCGGCTCGGCCACGGGGTCATGGTCATCACGCCGAAGATCAACCATCCGGCGCGGGTGGCCGAACGCATCAGCATGCTCGACCTCATCTCCGATGGCCGGGTGGAATTCGGTTCCGGAGAGTCGTCCACGCCGGTCGAGCTCGGCGGATTCGATGTCGAATGGAATACGAAGCAGGCAGCGTGCGAGGAGTCGCTCGAGGCGATCATCCGCATGTTCAGCGAGGAGCCATTCGCCGGCTATCAGGGCGAATATGTCCGGATGCCACCGAGGAACGTGCTGCCCAAGCCGCTGCAGCGACCGCACCCGCCGCTGTGGCGCTCGGCGTCGCGCCGCGACGGGATCGTTGAGGCCGCGAAACGCGGGACCGGCGCGCTCACCCTTTCTTTCGTCGGTCCTGAGGAAGCCGGGAAGTGGGTCGACGACTATTACGCGACGATCGAGTCCGAAAGCTGCGTTCCGGTCGGCCGGACGGTGAATCCGAACGTGGCCATGACCATGTATCTGATGGCGCACGAGGATGAAGAGGTGGCCAAGAAGCAGGGGATGGCCAATCACGAATTCTTCGCCAGGGCCGTCGTTTACTACTACCGGTACGGCCGCCCGGTGCCCGGCAACACCAATCTGTGGGAGGACCTCGGTATTCCGGACGTGGCGTCGGGTGCCGACGAGAATTCGACGACCGGGAGCTCGGCGTTCGACGGGGTCGGCACGCCGGACCAGATCAGAGCCAACCTCCGCAAGTACGAAGCGGCCGGGGTCGACCAGATCCTGCTGATCTGTCAGACCGGCCGGATCCCGCACGAGCAGATCTGCGCATCGATGGAGCTGTTCGCGCGGGAAGTCATGCCCGAATTCCATGAGCGCGACGAGGCCAACGAGAAGGCCAAGCTGGACCGGCTGGCACCGGCGATCGAAAAGGCGCTCGGCCGTCGGCGAGTGCATGTTCCGACGATCCCCGACGGCTACCGCATCCAGCCGCCGCCGGGACCGCGGACCAAGAAGTAGGGCGATTGCATGAGTACTTACGTGGATTCTATTGCGTTGCAAGATGATCGGGAAGTAGGTGAGGAGAAACCTCAGCGGCGCTGGCACCCGGCCACCCTGATGGTGTTCCGGTTCTACTTCGCATATTTGCTGTTGTTCTGCCTCAGCACCGGACAGATCATGGTGCGGTGGGGCGGATTTCTCACCAACGACGCCGGCGAGAGCGTGCTCGGATGGGAGGCTCGGCAATTGAGCCCGGTCGTCGACTGGGTCGGCTCCCACGTGTTCGGGGTGCAGGCGCGATACCATCCTTCGCGCGGCGGCGACATCATGTTCTACTGGGTATGGGTGTTCTGCCTGCTCGTCCTGGCTGTAGTCGTCGCCGTGATCTGGTCGGTCCTGGACCGACGGCGTACGCAGTACACGATGCTGCACAAGTGGTTTCAGGTATTTCTGCGGATATGCCTGGCATCGCAGATGTTCTTCTACGGCACGCTCAAGGTATTCCCGGTCCAAATGCGGTTCGAGCTTGCCAGGATGATCGAGCCGTGGGGCGATTTCAGTCCGATGAGCGTGCTGTGGCAGCAGGTCGCCTCGTCGCGACCGTACGAGATGTCCTTGGGGGCAGCCGAAATCGTCGCCGGCCTGCTGCTGATCTTGCCGCGCACGGCGCTGTTGGGTGCGCTGCTCAGTGCGGTGTCGATGCTGCAGGTGTTCGTGCTGAACCTGGCTTTCGATGTGCCGGTGAAGCTCTTCGCGTTCCAGCTCTTGCTGCTCAGCCTGGTACTGGCCGCACCGCACGCGCGTCGACTGCGGGACGTATTCCTGAGCGACCGCCCGGTCGAACGATCGCGTGCGCAGACGTTGTTTCGCACGGTGCGCGCCAACCGGATCGCGGCGGGCGCCCAAGTGCTGCTGGGGATTTGGATTCTGGCCGCGCTCGTGGACCAGAGCTGGACCATCACCAGGATGGAAGAGCCGAAGTCGCCGTTGTACGGCATCTGGAACATCGAGGAATACTCCGTCGCAGGCCACGAATTGCCGCCGCTGACCACGGACACGCAACGCTGGCGTCGCATTGTGTTCGACGATGTGCCTGCGCAGACGTCCGTGCAATCGATGAACGACTCGTTGACCAAATACCGCGCCGACGTCGACCAGAACCGCAATACGCTCACCCTGACGGACCCGAGTAATCGCGCCCGAGTCATCGTGCTGACCTACACCAGGCCCCAGCCCGACCGGCTCACCCTGGACGGGCAGCTCGACGGACAACCCGTGCATATGCGCCTGGAACAGCTTGACCTACAGAAAATCCCGCAACTCGCCCGTGGTTTTCACTGGGTGCAGGAGGATGCGTACAAGCATTAGCCGCGTGCGCACTTGTATATAGGTTCAGTATCGACGCGTGGCGCACGCTTATTCTCGACAAAAGAAACAACCAGTAATCGTGGGGGTAAAGTGTCGGTCCCGACCCCGAAAAGACCGGTTGCGCTGGTAACCGGCGGATCGCGTGGCATCGGCCGGGCGGTGGTGAACCGCTTGGCCGAGGAAGGCTACGACATTGCTTTCGTTTACCGAGCCAATTCCGACGCCGCCCGAGTAGTGGTCGACGAGGTCGGTCACAAGGGCGTAGAAGTGGTGTCCCAAAAACTGGATGTCACCGATTTCGAGCAGGTGCAGGAGTTCATCCGGCACGTCGAGCACACGGTCGGACCGATAACCACCGTCGTGAACAGTGCGGGCATCGTGAAGGACAGCCCATTGGCCCTGATGGACAATCAGGACTGGCACGATGTCATCCACGTCAATCTGACCGGTCTTTACAATATTGCCCGCAGTGTGGTTCGCGGTTTCATGCGCCGCCGGTCGGGCTCGCTGGTCACCGTGTCCTCCGTGGTCGGCGTGTACGGAAATTTCGCACAGACCAACTATGCGGCCTCCAAGGCCGGCATGATCGGATTCACCAAATCATTTGCGAAGGAGATAGGCCGGTATGGCGCGCGAGCTAATATCGTGGCACCGGGACTGATCGAAACAGATATGAGTTCGGCGTTGTCTGCGGAACACACCGAAAAGATACTCTCCGGCGTTACTCTGGGACGGCCGGGCACCGCCGAAGAAGTAGCCGAGCTGGTCGCCTTTCTGGCCTCCGACCGTTCTTCGTATATCACAGGCCAGGTATTTCAGATCGATGGTGGAGCGACGTTGTGACTTCTAGCGGAACAAGAATCAGTGGCCTGGGTGTTTATCGCCCCGGTAACCTCGTCAAAAACGATGAATTGGCCGCCCTGGCCGGACTGGATCCGGACTGGATTCGAAACGGCACCGGTATCGAGTCCCGCTATCACGCCGGGCCGGCGGACGATATCATCTCCATGGCAATTGTCGCAGGTGGGCAAGCCCTGGAAGCGGCGAAGGTGGCGCCGGACGAGGTTGATCTCGTCATTTTGACCACCTCGAGCCGACGCCAGCTGATGCCCGCTGCCGCGCCGCAGATCGCGACCGAACTCGGCATTCCGGCGCCCGGCGCCTTCGATCTCGCAGCGGTGTGCGCCGGGTTCACCTACGCGCTGTCGATGGCGTCCAATGCGGTCGCGGTCGGCCAAGCGCGAAATGTGCTCATCACCTCCTCCGAGCGGCTGTCCGATCTGATCGGGCCGGAAATTCGCGAGCCGTTCGTCATCTTCGGTGACGGTGCGGGTGCCGCCGTGGTCTCGGCGTCGGACGAATGGGGTATCGGTCCGGTCAGCTGGGGCAGTGACGGGTCGCGGGCGTCGGTACTCGCCACCGAAGCACAGGAGGGAAAAAACGACCGGATCGCGATGCAGGGCCAGGCCGTCTATCGGTGGGCCACCGGGAAAATGCCCGCGGCCGCCAAACGGGCCTGCGAGCTCGCCGGTGTCGGACTCGATGAGATCGCCTGGTTCGTGCCGCACCAGGCCAACCTGCGCATCGTCGATGCGCTCGCCCGTCAACTCGGTTTCGCCGAGGACCGGGTGGCACGCGATGTGATCGATACCGGGAACACCTCTTCGGCGACGATCCCGCTCGCGCTGCATCGCCTGTACGAGAGCTCCGATGTGCGATCCGGTGACCTGGCGCTGCTGATCGGATACGGAGCGGGATTGAGCCACGCGGCTCAGGTTGTTCGCCTTTAGGGTACGAGAATTTTTCATCGGAAATCAGTGAGAAAGTTGTTTATCATGAACCGTGTCGAGGTTGTCACCGAGATCTTCGCTCTCATCAAGCGATTCCTTCCCGAGTACGAGGGCGGTAATGACGAGTCGATCAGTTTTACGGCGGCCGGCGTCGATTCGCTGACCACCGTCGATCTGATCGTGGCGAGCGAGTCCTCCTTCGGCGTCGAAATTCCGGATGCGGAATTGCCGAAGCTGACCACCGTCGCCGATCTTGCCGACTACGTCATGCGGCAGGAAAGCGATCAATCCGGGGCAGCGTAATGCCAGGGAGCTCGTTCGAGGAGGCGGAATTTCTACTCCGGTCCGCGTACGAGAAGCTGAATACGATCCCGGCGGGCGAACCACTGACCGTGGCGACGACCTACCTTGTTCGATGCGCGCTGGACGGCATGTCATTGCTGAACCACTCCGAGACGACCCGGGCGCGGGAGATGTTGGGCTGTGCCAGGGCGGCCGTGACAACGGCGACGTACATGGTCCGAGAGGTCGACGGTAGGAGTCGGCGTCGGCGTGAACCGGAGATGTTACCCGAAGCAATTTAGAGACGGTACGGGGCACGTGAATTGAAGAACAAGATGTCGCTACGTGAGATGCGGGCCGATCGCCGCACGCGATTCGCCCGCATCGAAGGGCTCGGCGCCTATCGCCCGCGCCGGACAGTAACCAATGAAGAGATCTGTGAGCGTATCGACTCCGATGACGAATGGATCAGGGCGCGCTCCGGAATCATGACCAGAGGCCGGGCTTCGGAGAAGGAAACTCTGGTCGAGATGGGGGCCTCGGCGGCGCGCGCGGCCGTCGCCGATGCCGGGCTCGTGCCTGCGGATATCGACTGTGTGATCGTCGCGACGCTGTCGTCGATGCGGAATACTCCGTCCGTTTCCGCGGAAATAGCGCACGAATTGGGGTTACGGTCCGGCGCGTTCGATGTCGGCGCCGCCTGCGCCGGGTTCAACTACGCACTGACGATCGCAGGCGACCTGGTCGGTGGCGGTTCCGCGCGGCGGGTGCTGGTCGTATCGGTCGAACGGCTGTCCGACCTCACCGATTTCGAGGACCGCATGACCGCGTTCCTGTTCGCCGACGGCGCAGGCGCCGTGGTGGTCGGGCCGTCGGCGACACCGGGAATCGGTGCGGTGGTGTGGGGTTCGGAGGGGGCGAAGAGTCAGGCGATCCGGCAGCACACCCCATGGGACGCGCTGCGGGATCCGGACGACTTCGCCCGATCCGGATCCCGCTTCCCGGCACTGACCATGATCGGTCAGGACGTATACCGCTGGGCGACAAGCGCCGTGGCACCGGTCGCCGAAAAGGCGATGGCGGCGGCCGGGGTCACGGCGCACGATCTCGCGGCCTTCATCCCGCATCAGGCGAATCTGCGAATCACCGAGACTCTGGTGCGCGCCTTGCGATTGCCGCCCGCGGTGGCCATCGCGCGCGACATCGTGACCCAGGGCAATACCGGCGCCGCCTCGATCCCGCTCGCCATGGATGCGCTGCGCGCCGACGGCGCGGTATCCCGGGGCGACCTGGCGTTGGTCGTCGGCTACGGCGCCGGACTGGTGCACGCTGCCCAAGTGGTGACGATCCCTTGACGAACGATCGCAGGTTGGTGGGCCGGTGGTTCCGGCTGCCCGACCACTACGAGGTGGGCCGGGAGAAGATTCGCGAATTCGCCGCGGCGGTGCAGAACGATCATCCGGTGCATCGAGACGACGACTGCGCTCGGAAACTGGGCTATCTCGGGCTGGTGGCGCCGCCGACCTTCACCTCGATTCTCACGGTCAGTGGAATCCGCGCCGTGTTGAACGCGGTGTTCCCCGACCGTGATCTCTCGCAGGTGTTGCACGCCGAGCAGACAATCGAGACGCACCGGGCCATCGTCGCGGGGGACCGGCTGCGCTCCGCCGTGACGATAGCGTCGATTCGCTCGCCGGCCGACACGGACTTCGTGGCTTTACGATTCGTCGTCACCGACCAGTCGGGCTGTGTCATCCGAACCGAATCGACGACGATCGCGGTTCGGCAGGGGCAGGAAGTGCGCCCGGATATCGCCCGGCTCGTCGAAGCTGTGGCCAGGCAGGGTGCGGGGGACCGGCCGCCACGGTTGATTCCGGTAACCGCCGCGGCGGAACCGCAGGTCGCCACCGCCGGGCCCTATCGGGGACCCGACGTCGACACGGTGCCGCAGGCCGACCGGCTGGCCGTCGGCGATGTGCTCCCGCCGCAGACGGCCCGGCTGACTCGCGGCGATCTGGTGAACTACGCGGGCGTAGCCGGGGACCCGAATCCGATTCACTTCAGCGACGCCGCCGCCCGGTTCGCCGGTCTGCCGACGGTCGTCGCGCACGGAATGCTGACCATGGGATTGGCCGCCGGATATCTGGCCGCGTGGCTCGGCGATCCGACCGCCATCCGGAAATTCGGTGTGCGGTTCTCCCGCTTGGCCGAGGTCGACGCGGAGGCCGCGGTCGAGCTCGCGCTGAGCGGTCGTATCCAGGCGATAGGACCCGACGCCGCCACCGTGGCGCTCGATGTTCGTGCGGCGGGCGAGCAGCTTTTCAGTCGGGCGTTTGCCGAAGTCCAACTGTCGCGAGCGACACCGGAATGAGGGTGTTGCAGCGCTCTGGTGCTCGTTCCCGACCGGCGGACCGGACCAACCCGTGGTCATCCAGCCACGAAATCCCAGTAAGTCATCGAGGAGATGAGCATGTTCAATAGCGCTACAAACACATTCACCAACAAGGTCGCCGTCTTCTGCGGCGCTCGGGCCGGCGCGTCCGACGATCACATCGCGCTCGGCCACGACTTCGGGCTCGCACTGGCCGGCCGCGGTGGCAGTCTCGTCTACGGCGCGGGCGGCACCGGCGTGATGCATGCCGTGGCCAGGGGCGTGTTCGACGGTGGTGGCGCGGTCACCGGCGTCGTCCCCCGCGAGCTGCGCGAGCGCGAGAAGTCCCTGGAGGTTCGGGGTGAGATCTACGTGGTGAAGGATATGCACGCACGAAAGGCCTTGATGTATCGGATGTCCGATGCGTTCGCGGTCCTGCCCGGTGGTCTCGGCACCCTGGACGAGCTGATGGAGGTGGCCACCTGGAATCAGCTGCGGTTCCACTGCAAGCCGATGGTGCTGGTCAACCGCGACGGCTTCTATGATCCGCTGATCCTGATGCTGGACCACCTCGTCCGTTCGGATTTCATCGGCCAGGAGGACCGGGCGTTGATCCAGGACACCAGCGATGTGGAAGATGCCCTGGATCTGCTGGGTTGCCGCCCTCGGGTGCCGATGGCCAGCGCACCTGTCGAGCGGTCGGCTTAGTTCCCCGTGCGCACCAACGCTATTCGCCGGAGGAGAAGGCCAGCAATCTGGCCTTCTCCTCCTGGTCCACCATGGACAACCGGTCGATGAGTTCGCCGGGGTGGTGCACCGCCGCGGCGATCAGGGTGGTGTAGTGCCGGGCCATCCGCTCGACCGTGGCCATGGTGAAGATCTCGCTGTTGAACTTCAGTCGGCCCCGGATCGCCTGTGGGGTCTGGTAGATCTCCAGACCCAGGTCGAACTGCCCCTCCTGGTGCCGCAGGTCCAGGTGTTCCAGCAGGTGATCACCGATCTCCACGTGCCCCGTGCCTTCCGCGATCGCTGCGAGCACCGGGTTGGTCCGGCCGACGGCCATCAGCGTCATGAGCACCTGCACCAACGGTGTTCTGCTTGGGTCGCGCGGAATGCCGAGGGCGCTGGGCAGCAGCGCGAACGGATACCTGGCGTGTTCGGCGGACCGGGTGATCTGCTCGGCGAGGGCCGTGCCGAGCGCGGCGACGGTGAGGTCGGCTCCGGGAGCCGCCTTGATCGGCATGGTGTTCACGAAAGGCCCGATCACATGGGCACTTCGGCGGCTGCGGGTGCCGATGCCCGAGCCGATGACGAACTCGCGCCGGCCGCTGCTGCGCTGCAACAGGACGACGAAGGCGGCCAGCAGGTAGGAGAACGGCGTGACACCGGATTCGCGGCACACGGTCTTGAGTTCGGTGACGAGCTGGTCGGGCAGCCGGAAGTCGACGGTGCCGCCGACCAGCCGGTACTCGGCAGGCCGCGGCAGATCGGCAGGCAATTCCAGCACCGGATCGACCCCGTCGAGCAGCGACAACCAATGGTCGCGTGCGTTCGCGGCCTCGTCCGAGTCCAGCCACTGCTGCTCCGCCCGGACATGATCGGTGAACGGGTGCTCGACCGGGGACAGTGCGCGATCCGGCTCGAGCGCGCTGGTGAACAGGTCTTCCACGAGCACGCCGATCGAATGGAAATCGCTCGCGATGTGGTGTGTCACCAGCACCACCACCGATTCTTCCCGGCCCCGGGTGATCAGCAGGCAGCGCAGCGGTAGCTGTTCGCCGAGCGTGAAGTGGCGGTAGCCGAATTGCTGTGCCAGTTCACGGGTCTGGTCGGCATCCAGTGTGGTGCCGTCGATGACTTCGGGTTCGATTACCGCATGCCGGCTGGTCAGCCGATGGGTGCCGGTGTGGTCGGCATGGAAGGTAGACCGGAGCAGTTCGTGCCGGGCCAGCAGCGTATCCATGCCACGTTGCAGTTGTTCGACGCTGATACCCGGGCGGACGGCGAATCCCACGAAGTGGTTGTACCCGATACCGTCGGGCGCCATCTTGTTGAGCAGCAGCATTGATTCCTGCTGGATGGTCAGTGGCGATATGGCGGCCATAGATCCCCCAATTTTCATATGCATATGTATTGAGTTGGAACCGATAGGCGGTCCGAGTCCCTGTTTATCACAGCAGGCCCCGGGGCAGCTACCCGGAACAGGATCCGCGAGGAGTATAGGGCGGATATAGGAAATGGCACCAAACTGTGCGGCAGGGAAGCTTGGCAGGGACGAGGATTCTGATGGGTGTGCAACATGGGGGTATTCTCGCCACTATTGGCGAGACGCCTCTTGTCGAATTAGTCAAGTTGTCGTCGGGATTCGATTTCTCCGTCTACGCGAAACTGGAGATGGCCAACCCCGGCGGCAGTATCAAGGACCGTTCCGCGCTCAGCATGCTGGCCGACAAGATCGCGTCCGGCGAGTTGGTGCCGGGCCGGTCCACCGTGGTGGAATCCAGTTCCGGCAATCTCGCCGTCGGGATCGCCCAGATCTGCTGCTACTACGGCATCCGGTTCGTCTGTGTGGTCGACGCGAAGACCAGCCCGCACAACATCGGCATGCTGCATGCCTATGGCGCCGAGGTGGAGATGGTGAACCGGCCGGGCGCGGACGGCGAGTATCTGTTGAGCCGCATCCGGCGGGTTCAGGAGATCGCCGACTCACTACCGGGGGCGTACTGGCCTAATCAGTACGCCAACCTGCTCAACCCGCGTGCCCACGAACAGACCATGCGGGAGATCGTGTCCGCGCTGGACGCGCCGGTCGACTATCTGTTCTCGGCGGTCAGCTCGTTCGGCACCCTGCGTGGCTGTGCCCAATATGTTGCCGCCCACTCGCTGTCGACCCGCCTGGTCGCGGTGGATGCCGTCGGCAGCCGCATTTTCGAGGGGCAGCCCGCCACGAAACGGCTGCTGCCCGGGCACGGCGCCGCCGTTCGCCCCGCGCTGTTCGATCAGGGCGCGGCACACGAGGTCATTCATGTGACCGACGCGGAGTGCGTCCGCGCCTGCCGTCGGCTGGTCGCCACCGAGGCCATTCTGGCGGGCGCCTCGTCGGGGGCGGTGGTGGCCGCGCTTTTGGAGAAGGCGGCGGAGATTCCGGCCGGGTCGCACTGTGTGCTGATTCTGGCGGACCGCGGTGACCGGTATCTGCAGACCGTCTTCTCGGACGACTGGGTGGATCGGAATCTGAATATCGCGGGGGAGAAGCAGCTGCTGGAAGCCCTGCCGAACTGATCTCGCTATTCGAACAGAAAGGACAGTCATGGCCGACGAAGCCGATATTCGCGAATATCTGGTCGTGCTCAACCACGAGGAACAGTATTCGGTGTGGTGGGCTGAGCGGGATATCCCCGCCGGCTGGCGAGCGGAGGGTACCCGCGGCCCCAAAAAGGATTGTCTCGCGCATATCGCGTCGGTCTGGACCGATATGCGTCCGCTCAGCCTGCGGCAGCGTATGGCGGCAGTCCAAAAATAGCGGCTGAACAATTCATCGGTTTCGGGAACGGTAGGGATTATGCTGCCAGGCTTGGTAGACGAACAGGCTCGGCTGACGCCGGACGCCGTTGCGGTGGAAGCCGGTGACGACCGGCTCACCTATCGTGAGTTGATCGCGCGGGCCGATCAGCTGGCGAACTTTCTCTGCGCCCGCGGCATCGGCCGTGACGATCTGGTCGGCGTATGTATCGAACGCAGCCCGGAATTGGTGATCGCCCTGCTGGGGGTGTGGAAGGCGGGGGCCGGCTATGTGCCATTCGATCCGGCCCACCCGGCCGACCGGCTGGATTTCATTCAAAGGGATACCGGAGTCGCGCTGACGCTGACCCAGTCCCGGCTGGCCCACCAAGTGCACAACGGGGTGTCATTGGATGACGCGGCCGCCGGGATCGCCGAATTTCCGACGAATTATGCGGGGCGGCCGGGCGATCCGTCGGGCGCCGCGTACGCGATCTACACCTCGGGCTCGACCGGACGGCCGAAGGGCGTGGTCATCAGCCACGAGGGGATCGCCAACCGGGTGCGGTGGACCGTGCGCCGCCACCAGCTCGGCAGTGCCGACCGGGTGCTGCAGAAGACGCCGCTGAGCTTCGATGCGGCCGGCTGGGAGATCTTCGCCCCGCTCGTGGTCGGCGCGACGGTCGTGCTGGCGCCGGTGGGTGCCGAGCGGGATCCCGAGGCCCTGGTCCGCGCCGTGATCGAGCGCGGCGCCACCGTGCTGCAGGGCGTGCCCTCGGTGCTGAGTCTGCTTGCGGGCGAGCCGGATTGGCCACTGTGCGGCTCGCTGCGGCTGATCTTCTCGGCAGGCGAACCGCTGCACGCGGAGCTGGCGCATCGGCTCCTCGATCCGCTGGGACCGGACACCGAACTATGGAATACGTTCGGCCCCACCGAATGCTCGATCGACATCACCGCCCACCGGTTCGACCGCGCGCAAACCACCGGTCAGGTGCCGATCGGCCGTCCCATCGACGGGATGCGGGTACTGCTGCTCGACGCGGCGGGTGAACTGGCCCCGATCGGCGTCCCCGGCGAGCTCTACGCGGGTGGGCCCGGCGTGGCCAGGGGCTATCTCGGCCGGCCTGCGCTCACCGCCGAACGGTTCGTCCCCGACCCCTACGGTCCGGCCAACGCGAGGCTCTATCGCACCGGCGACCGGGCGCGGTGGCGCTCCGACGGCATCCTGGAATTCCTCGGCCGCCTCGACGATCAGGTCAAGATCCGCGGCGTCCGGATCGAGCCGGGCGAGGTGGAGAGTGTCCTGACCACGCACCCGGTGATTCGGCAGGCGGCGGTCACCGTCGGTGTGGATCGCGCCGGTACCCGGCAGCTCGTGGCGTATTTCGTTGCCACGCGCAAGATTACGGTCGGCGAACTGCGCGAATATCTCCGCGCCCGGCTGCCGGACTATGCGGTGCCGACGGTCCTGGTCTCGCTTGCGGAGCTGCCGCGGACCAGCAGCGGCAAGCTCGACCGGGCGGCGCTGCCGGATCACTGGTCCGGCGAGTCGCCCATGGACCCCGAGTACGTAGCCCCTCGGACGGCCGAGGAACACCTCGTCGCAGGTCTGTGGTCCGAACTGCTCGGTATCGACCGCGTCGGGGTGCACGACGACTTCTATCAGCGCGGCGGATATTCGCTGATGCTCAACCGCCTGGCCGGGCGGCTGCACAGTGCGTCGGGGCAGGAGGTCGCGCTGACGGACCTGCTCGCCTCGCCCACCGTGGCGGAGCAGGCGGCACTGATCGCGACGCGCGGCGCCGAGATGTCCCCGGTGCGCCCGGTCGAGCGCGGCGCCTCGATGCCGCTGTCCTTCGGGCAGCAGCGCCTGTGGTTGCTGGACCGGCTGAACCCGGCCAGCGCGGAATACGTTGTGCCGCTGTTGTTGCGGGTTCCCGCCGAGACGAGCTCCGAGCAGATCGCGCGAGCGCTGGCGACGCTGGCCCGGCGGCACGAGGTGCTGCGCACCCGCTACCCGGTGATCGGCGGACAACCCCGGCAGGTCATCGACCTCGAACCCGTCGTCGAGCTGGCCGAGCAGGATCTCGGACCGGCCGCCGATGCCGCGCTCGGACAGCTTTTCGCGGCGGAATGCGCCAAGGGGTTCGACCTCGGCGCGGGTCCGGTGTGGCGGGCGCTGCTGGTACGCAACCCCGGCACGGAGCATCTGCTCATCCTGACGATCCACCACATCGCCTGCGACGGATGGTCATCCGCGTTGCTGGAGCGCGAATTCCGGGTCGCCTGCGCGGCCCTGCGCGAAGGGCGCGAGCCCGAGTTCGCGCCGCTGCCGGTGCAGTACGCCGACTACGCGGTGTGGCAGCGCGATCGGCTCACCGGCGACCTGCTGGATCGGCAGCTGGCCCACTGGCGCTCGGTCCTGGACGGCATCGCGCCACTGGACCTGCCCACCGACCGGCCGCGTCCGGCGATCCGCGACGTGCGCGGGGGAGTTGTCGTCTTCACCGTTCCGGCCCGGTCGAGCCGTGCGGTCACCGAGCTGGGACAGCGCAACGGCGCCACCCCGTACATGACTTTGCTGACCGCGTTCGCCACCCTGCTGGCTCGCTATACGGGTCGATGGGATATCCCCGTCGGCGCTCCGGTCGCCGGACGGATCCGCCCGGAAACCGAAGGCGTCGTCGGTCTTTTCCTCAACACCCTGGTGATCCGCTGTGACCTGACCGGTGATCCCGGTTTCGACGTGGCCCTGGATCGGGTGCGCCGCACCGCGATGGCCGCGTCCGCTCATCAAGAGCTCCCGTTCGAGCGACTGGTGGAGGCGATGCAGCCCGAGCGCGATCTGTCCCGCACGCCGCTGTATCAGGTCATGTTCGACCTGCACGACGAGGGCTTCACCGCGCCGATGGCGGACGCCGCGGAAATCGAGGTACTGCAGCAAGGTTGGCAGACGGCCAAGACGGATCTGATGCTGGTGATGCACCGTGACCGAGACGGGTCACTGGGCGCGGTACTGGAATACGCTACGGCGCTCTTCGATCGGGAGAGCATCGAGCGGATGGCCCTGCACTTCCTGACGCTGCTGGAAAGCGTTGCCGCACAACCAGACGCGCCGGTTTCCACGGTAGAGCTGCGCACCGCGACCGAACGACGGCAATCGCTCGTCGAATGGAACGACACCGTCGTCGGCCGCGACTCGGCCGGTGCCGCTGAGCTTTTCGAGCGGCAGGCGGCGGCTACCCCGGACGCGGTCGCGATCATCGACGGCCGATCCCCGGATTCCTGGACGAGCCGGATGACCTATGCCGAGCTGAACCAGCGCGCAGGCCACTACGCCCGCCGTTTGCGCGCCATCGGTGTCGGGCCCGAATCGGTGGTCGGGGTGCTGATGAACCGCACCCCCGATCTGGTGGCCTGCCTGATCGGGGTCTGGCAGGCCGGCGCCGCGTATGTTCCGCTCAGTCCGGAGCTGCCCGCGGAGCGGCTCGCCTATATGCTCGGCGACTCGCAGGCCACGGTGGTGATCACCGACGCCGCACACCAGGGACTGCTGCCCGCGGCGAACGGCACCACCGTGCTGCTCACGTCGGGCGGAGATGTCGAGAACACCACGGAGACAGCCGGATTCGCGCCGCCGGGCGGTGATCTCGCCTATGTCATCTATACGTCCGGTTCGACCGGGCGGCCCAAAGGCGTCGAGGTCGCACATCGTGGCCTGGCCAACCTGCTCCTCGCCATGCGCGACGACCTGAGTGCCGCGCCCGGTGATGTGTGGCTCGCCGTCACCTCGCTGTCGTTCGACATCTCGGGGCTCGAGCTTTTCCTCCCGCTGATCTCCGGCGGCCGGGTCGTGCTGGCGAGTGCCGAGCAGGCCAGAGACGGACAGGCCCTGCTCGGCCTCGTCGACAGGCACCGGGTTTCGCACGTGCAGGCCACCCCGTCGGGGTGGAAACTGTTGCTGCAGGCGGGATTCGACCGACCCTCGACGGTCGCCCTGGTCGGCGGGGAGGCGCTGTCGGTCGATCTCGCGCGGCAGTTACGCACGCGGGTGGGCAGGCTGACCAACGTCTACGGCCCGACGGAGACCACGATCTGGTCGATGGCCTGGGAGGTAGCGCAGGCCCCCGATCGGGTCGCGATCGGGCGGCCGCTGCAGAACACCACCGTCTATGTCCTCGACGAGAACCTGGTGCAGGTCCCGGTCGGGGTGCCCGGCGAGCTGCTCATCGGCGGGGTGGGACTCGCCCGCGGTTACCGCAACCTGCCGGAACGTACTGCGGCGCAGTTCATCCCGGACCCGTTCTCGTCGATCCCGGGTTCGCGCCTCTATCGCACCGGAGACCTCGTCAAGCGCAGGCCCGACGGGACGATCGAATACCTGGACCGGATCGACAATCAGGTGAAGATCCGGGGCCACCGCATCGAGCCGGACGAGATCGCCCTGGTCCTGCGCACCCATCCGGAGCTGCACGATGCCCTCGTGGTCGCCGCCGAGGTCGGGACGGAGCAGCAGTTGATCGCGTACTGCGTGCCCGCCTATCCGCCGGGGCCGCCATCCGCCGAACTCGCCGCGTACTGCCGAACTCGGTTGCCCGACTACATGATCCCGATGGTCTTCGTCACGCTCGACGAGTTCCCGCTCAACCCGAGCGGGAAGGTGGACCGAAAGGCGTTGCCGCCCGCCGAATTCGGGAGCTCGCCCGAGGAGCGGGTCGCCCTGCTCGGCCCCGTGCAGGAACGGCTCGCCGAGATATGGAGCGAGCTGCTCGGCGGGATCCGGGTCGACAGCGCACGATGCAATTTCTTCCACACAGGGGGGACCTCCCTGCTCGCGGCCCGCATGGTCACCGAGATCCAGGAGTCCTTCGCGCTCGTGCTGCCGCTGCGCACGGTCTACGAGCGGCCCACCCTCGCCGACTTGGCGGACGTGCTGGAGGCGGAGATCCGAGCGGAGATCGCCCTGCTCGACGACGCCGAGATCGCGGCGTACACGAACCAGATCAAGGAGCAGACCCCGTCATGACGATTGGTGATGCCGGCGTGGCCAACTTCCAGGACCGGGACCTCCGCGAGGAGCTGTTGCGGCGGCGGTTGGCCGGTCGCCCGGCAAGTGGCGACGCGGCCGCCGCGCGCGTGCCGCGGGAGATCGGTCCCGCGGCCAGGGACGGGGACCTGCCGCTGTCGTTCGGGCAGCAGCAGATGTGGTTCCTCAACCGATGGGCTCCGGAGAGCCCGGAATACCTCATGCCGCTGGTGCTGCGGTTGCGCGGGCCACTGTGCCCCGAGACGCTGCGCCTGGCGTTCACCGAGGTGCTGCGGCGGCACGAAATCCTGCGCACCCGTTACCGATTGGCCGGAGCGGTGCCCGTCCAGGTGATCGGCTCGGTCGACACCGTACCGGCCATGGACTCGGTGGATCTCACCGAACTCGCTCTGGAAGAGCGGGAGTCGACCGCGTGGGCGCTGCTGGAGCAGGAGTTGGCAACCCCGTTCGATCTGGAGCGCGAGGCGCCGATCCGGGCCCGGTTGATTCGGCTGAGCGACGACGAGCACCTGCTGATCGTCGTCATGCACCACATCGCCGGTGACGACGGTTCCCTGGAGATCTTCACCGGCGAGCTGGCCGCGCTGTACGGGTCTGGTGGCGAGCCGAAGAACGGCGAACTTCCCGCGCTGTCCGTGCAATACGCCGACTACGCGGCATGGCAGCGGAACCACCGGTCGGCGGCGCAGGCGAGCGGCTCGGCCTACTGGCAGCGCCAATTGGCCGGGCTCGGCCCGCTGGAACTCCCCACCGATCGGCCGCGACCGGTGCTGCGGGACTGGCACGGGGCGACGGTTCCGTTCGCGGTGGCCGCCCCCGTCGCCGACGCGTTGCGGGCGATCGCGCGGGAGCAGCACACCACCCCGTTCGTCGTGCTGCTCACCGCCTTTCAGGTGTTGCTCGCTCGCCACACCGGCACCACCGATCTGGCCGTCGGCACGCCCGTCACCGCTCGGACCCGGGCCGAGATCCGCGACCTGATCGGTTATCTGGTCAACACGTTGGTGTTGCGGGCCCGCTGGTCGGGAGATCCGTCGTTCACCGAACTGCTCGTGGCGAACCGGTCGACGCTGCTGGATGCGCTCGAGCATCAGGACGTGCCGTTCAGTCAGCTGGTCGACGATCTGCAGCCGGACCGCGACCTGGCCAGAACGCCACTGTTCCAGGTCGCGTTCGCGATGCACGAGTCCGCCGATGCCGTCTCGGGCATCGCGGGCGTGGCGGTGGAACGTGTCGCCGTCCCGTCGACGGTCGCCAAGTTCGACCTCTCCTGCCACTTGCAGGAGGAGGCCGGCGGCCCGCTGCGTGGCGTCATCGAATACGCCACCGCGCTCTTCGAACCCGATACCGTGCGGCGCCTCGCGGATCGATACCTTCGGCTGCTGGACGGTATCGCGGCGGCACCGGATACCCGGGTCTCGGCGTTCGCGCTGCTCGAGCCCACCGAGCTCGCGCTGCTCAGTGCGGGGGGACGGTCGCCGTCGGCGGCGGAGCTACCGTCGCCGAGCGCGGCATGCCTGCACGAGCTCTTCGAATCGCGGGCCGCCGCTACACCCGATGCGGTCGCGGTGGTGTCCGGCGGTGCGAGCCGCACCTACGCGGAGCTCGACGCGCACGCCAATCGGCTCGCCCATGCTTTGCGGGAACGTGGCGCAGGGCCGGACTCCCTGGTGGGCGTCTGCCTCGAGCCGGGGATAGAGCTGGTCGCCACGCTGCTCGGGGTGCTGAAATCCGGTGCGGGCTACCTGCCGCTGGACCCGTCCCATCCGACCGAACGGCTCGGCTGGGCGCTCTCGGACGCCGGTGCCGAGATCGTGGTCACCGATGCCGCGCACGCGGCGACGGTGACCGAGGCGGCTACCCGTTCGCTCGAATTGTTACTGCTCGATCGCGACCACGAGGCGATCGCCGCCATGCCCGCGACCACCCCGGAAAACCGTACGGCCCCGGACAATCTCGGCTACGTCATCTACACCTCGGGCTCCACCGGCAAACCCAAGGGCGTCGCGGTCACCCATGCCAATGTGGTCCGCCTCTTCGCGGCCACCAAGGGCCACTTCGAGTTCGGTCCCCAGGACACCTGGACGCTGTTCCACTCCTACGCCTTCGATTTCTCCGTCTGGGAGCTGTGGGGGGCGCTGCTGCACGGTGGCCGCTTGGTCATCGTCGGCGGGGGAGTGTCCCGGTCACCCGAGGAGTTCCTGGATCTGCTTGTCGCGGAGCAGGTTACCGTCCTCAACCAGACTCCGTCGGCCTTCCGCGCCCTGACGGACGCGGCGCGCCGCGACGATCCCCGGATGCGCCGCCTCGCCCTGCGCACGGTGATCTTCGGTGGCGAACACCTCGACGTCCGTGAGCTCGAGCCCTGGATCGCCCGGCTCGGCGTCGAGCGCCCGGAACTGATCAACATGTACGGGATCACCGAGACGACGGTGCATGTCAGCCACCGCCGAATCACCATGGCGGAGAACGAGTACGCCTCGAATTCGGTCGGCCGCCCGATCGCCGACCTGCGCAGTTACGTCCTGGACCGAGACGGCAATCTGGCCCCGATCGGGGTGCCGGGGGAAATCCATGTCGGCGGTCCCGGGCTGGCCCGGGGCTACCTCGGACGCCCCGACCTGACCGCCGAACGATTCGTCCCCGACCCGTTCGGTCCGCCGGGCGCCCGGCTCTACCGGACCGGAGACCTCGGCCGGGTCCGTCCGGACGGGGAGCTGGAGCATCTCGGCCGCATCGATAGCCAGGTGAAGGTTCGTGGCTATCGCATCGAACTCGGCGAGATCCAGTCGGTACTGGCCGGTCATCCGGGGCTGCGGGACGCGGTTGTCGTTGTCCGGGAGGACATCCCGGGCATCAAGGAGCTGGTGGCGTATGTCATTCGTGGCGAGGATTCGGGAGGGGCGCCCGAGCCGGCCGAGCTCAAGGACTGGACCGCCCGGTCGCTGCCGGTCTACATGATCCCGTCGGCCTTCGTCGCTGTCGACCATTTCCCGCTGACCACCAGCGGGAAGCTGGATTGGCGGCTGCTGCCCGCGCCGGGGCGCGCGATCGATCGCGCGGTCCGCGGCTACCGTGCCCCCGGCACCGGCGACGAGGCGGTGCTGGCCGAGATCTGGGAAACGATGCTGCGCCTGGACCAGGTCGGCGTCGACGACGACTTCTTCGATCTCGGCGGCGACTCGATCAAGGCGGTGGTCCTGGTCGGTGCGATCCGGGCGGCCGGTTTCGACGTCACCGTCCGCGACGTGTTCCGGCTGCGGACGGTGGCGCGGCTGGCCGACATGGTTGCCGAGCACACCACCGCCCTGGTGGAGGAGCCGACCGTGGCTCCCTTCAGCCTGTTGGCCGCGGCCGACACGGACCGCGTCCGCGAGACAGACGTCACCGACGCGTACCCGCTGTCGCAGGTGCAGGCCGGGATGATCTTCGAGATGCTCAGCAGCGCGGAGCGGACCTATCACAACGTGACCGCGTTCAAAGTCCTTGATGATCGGCCCTTTTCACCGGCCGCCCTGAAAGCCGCGGCCGCCATGGTCGTCGGCAGGCACGAGGTGCTGCGGACCTCCATCGACCTGTTCGGCTACACCGAGCCACTGCAGCTGGTGCACCGCACGGCCGAGATGTCGGTGGGCATGGACGATCTGCGCAGGCTGGACGACGAGGCGCAGCGGCAGGCGGTCCATGCGCACATCGAACTGGAACGAGCGAATCCGTTCGACCTCGGCAATCCGCCCTTGCTTCGGGTGTTCGCGCAGATCACGAGCGAGACCGACTGGTGGCTGGTCATCACGGAGTGCCACGCGATTCTCGAAGGCTGGAGCTATCACTCGCTGTTGATGGAGCTGCTGCGCTGCTATCGCGAAATCCGGGCCGGCGCTGTTCCGGTGGCCACGCCGATGCCCGCGGTGCGCTACGCCGACTATGTCGCCGCCGAGCGCGCGGCGCTCACCTCGGCCGAGGACCGGGGCTACTGGAGTCGCGTGGTGAGCGAGGGGACAAAATTCGAATTGCCTGCGCACTGGGGCGATCTCGCCGCGCCGCGGGAGATGTATCAGGTCCCCGTCGCCTTCCACGACCTGGAGGACGGTCTGCGGGCGCTGGCCGCCGAGGCGGGCGTGCCGATGAAGAGCGTGGTGCACGCCGCGCACCTCAAGGTCCTCAGCATGCTCACCTTCGAGGACACCTTCTTCGCGGGCCTGGTCTGTGACACCCGCCCCGAGCGGCTCGGCGCGGACCAGGTCTACGGCATGTATCTCAACACCGTGCCCTTCGCCTTCCGGGGATCGGCGTCCACCTGGCGGGAGTTGGTCCAGCAGGTCTTCGCGCAGGAGATCGAGCTGTGGCCGCACCGGCGATTCCCGCTGTCGGCCATGCAGAACGAATTCGCCGGCGGCCGGCGATTGGTCGACGTCTTCTTCAATTACCTCGATTTCCACATGGTCGACCGGGATCTCGTCGACTACGCGATGAGCGTGGACGCCAGCCCCAACGAGTTCGCACTCTCCGCGGCCACGCAGGACGGTCACGTGGTCCTGACCACCAATACGGCCGCCGTCAGCCGCGCCAATGGCGCCCGGCTCGGCGCGATGTACCGGGCGGTGCTGGTGGCGATGGCCGCCGCCCCCGGCGGTGACGCGGTCGCCGCCTACCTGCCGGCCGGGGAGCGTGAACAGGTCCTCGCCGCGTGGAACGACACCGCCGCGCCGCGCCGGATCGCTTGTGTGCACGAGCTTTTCGAGATCCAGGTGGCGAAGAATCCCGATGCGGTCGCGGTGACCTTCGCCGGAACCCGGATGACCTATGCGGAACTCGATGCCCGGGCCAACCGGTACGCCCACTTGTTGCGTGCGCGTGGTGTCGGCCCCGAGCAGGTGGTGGGGGTGCTGGTCGACCGCGGCCCCGAGCTGGTCCCGTGTCTGCTCGGTGTGTGGAAAGCGGGCGGCGCCTATGTTCCGCTCGACCAGACCTATCCCGCCGAGCGGCTCGCCTACATGCTCACCGACGCGGGCGCGAACATTGTGCTGACGCACAGCGATTACGCCGAACTGCTCGCCGATATCCTGCCCGCCGACGACTATCTGCTGGTCGATCGCGACCGCGAGCTGATCGACGCCCAGTCCGGCGAGGCGTTGCCGCCCGCCGCCGGGGTGGACAACCTTGCCTACGTCATCTACACCTCGGGATCCACCGGACGACCGAAGGGTGTGCTGGTTCCGCACCGCGGCGTGACCAACTACCTGTGGTGGTGCGTCGAGGGTTACGCCGCGCAGGGCTCCGGTGGGGCGCCGCTGTTTTCGTCGATCGCCTTCGACATGGTGGTACCCGACCTCTACACGCCGCTGATCATGGGCGAGGCGGTCCACGTGCTTCCGCAGCAGGTCGAGGTCGACGACCTGGGCAGGCTGCTGGTCGAGTCCGGCCCGTACCGCTTCATCAAGATGACGCCGGGCCACCTCGACCTGCTCACCGCGCAGCTCACCGCCGGCGAGGCGGCGGACCTGGCACCGCTGCTCGCGGTCGGGGCCGACGCTTTCCCGCGCCGCACCCTGGAACGCTGGCGGGTGCTCGGCGCCCCCTCGGTCCTGCTCAATGAGTATGGGCCGACGGAGATTTCGGTGGCCAACTGTACCTACGAGATCGCGGGCGACCAGGATGGCGAACTCGTTCCGATCGGCAAGCCGATTCCCAACACCACGATGTATGTGCTCGACGAAAATATGGAGCCTGCTCCCATCGGAGCCCTCGGCGAGCTCTACGTCGGCGGGGTCGGGGTGGTGCGCGGCTATGCCAATATGCCCGACGTCACCGCCGACCGGTTCGTCCCCGATCCGTTCGGGATGCCGGGATCCCGGCTCTACCGCACCGGTGACCTGTGCCGGGTCCGCCCCGACGGCAATATCGTCTTCGTCGATCGGGTCGACCACCAGGTCAAGGTCCGCGGCTACCGCATCGAGACAGGCGAGATCCAGACGGTGCTCACCGGCCATCCGGAGATCCGTGACGCCCTGGTAGTCGCGCGCAGGCTGGCCGACACCGACAAACAGCTCATCGCCTACTGCGTGGCCGAGGGGGCGAAAATACCTGGCCGCGATGCGTTGATCGCCCACTGCAAGCAGACGCTGCCCGAGTACATGGTGCCGACGCTGTTCATCGAACTGGACAAGATCCCGCTCAACCAGAACGGGAAGGTGGACCGCAACGCGCTGCCCGCGCCAGAACTGACGAGTCTCGCCGCGAGTCGTACCTACCTCGCGCCGCGCACCGAGACCGAAGTGCTGATCGCCTCGGTGTGGCGTCGAGTGCTCGACCTCGAACGCATCGGCGTCCACCACGACTTCTTCGAGCTCGGTGGGCACTCCCTGCTCATGCTGCGCGTGGTGGCCCAAGCGCAGGAACTCGGCCTCGCCCTGTCCACCGCGGACCTGCTGGAATGCCGGACGGTGGCGGAGCTGGCCGCCAAGGTGGATCGGGCGGACACCGCGACGAGATCCCTCGTCTGGCTCAGCCCCAACCGTCAGGGCACCCCGATCTTCTGCGTGCACCCCGTCGGCGGGAGCATTCATTGGTTCCGGCCGCTCGCCGAGCGAATCGGCCCGCAGCGCCCGGTCGCGGCCTTCGCGGCCAAGGCAATTCGCGACGAGGCCGCTCCGCCGTCGGTGGCGATGTTGGCCGAGGATTATCTCGCGGAACTGGCGGAGACCGGACCCGACGGCCCCGTGCACCTGCTCGCATGGTCGTCGGGGGCCGCGGTGGCGTGGGAGATGGCCAGGCAACTGATCGAGCGGGGTGAGCCGGCCCCGATCCTGACGCTCATCGATCCGGCCATCGATCGGGCGGATTCGGCGACGGGTCAGGGCGGTGCCGTGGATGAACAGTTCTTCGCCGAGGCCGAGCGCCTGTTCGCCATCCGTGCGGCCGCCACAGGCGCGTCCAGGGCGAGCGTGGAGGAGACGCTGATCGCGCTCTTGCGGCTGGCCGGGGTGAGCGCCCAGCCCGAACTGCTGGACGAACTGGCGGCGAACATGCGCACCTGGCGCCTGCTCGACCGCAGCATGTCGGCCTACCGCTATGGACCGCTCGCCGCGCGCGTCCACCTGGTACTGACCGACGAGTGCGCCACGGGCACCCACTCCGTCACCGGCGGGCGTGGCTACGCCGAATATCTGGACCGATGGCGGTCGCTCGCGCTGCGCGGTCTGCGAATCGACCGGATCGCCGGTGATCACCAGGGCGTCTTCGAACCGTCCAGGGTCGATGCCCTGCTGCGGTACGTCCCCGGGACAGAGAGCTGAAACACATGACACCACTACATATTTCGAGCCGGAGATTTCTGCTGGACCTGGCTGAACTCGCCACCTTCGGACGACGGCAGGACGGCGGGATCGACCGCGTCGCCGGTTCCGCCGCCGACCTTGCCTCCCGAGCCTGGATCAGGGAGCGCATCGAAGCATGCGGGCTGTCCAGCTGGGCCGACGACACCGGCAATGTCTTCGGCCGCCGCGGGAACAGCCGAGGCCCCTGGTTGCTGGTCGGATCGCACACCGACACCGTGCCCGGCGGGGGCTACCTGGACGGCGCCTACGGCGTCATCGCGGCACTCGAGGTGCTTCGCGTGCTCCATGAGGCCGACCACCCGGCGGCGGACATGCTGGAGATCGTCAGTTTCTGGGATGAGGAAGGGGCACAGGCCAACTCGACGGGGGGACTGGTGGGCTCCACCGCCCTATGTGCGGGCGGCCATATCGAGAGCGTCGCCGGCTACCTGGAACTGCACATCGAGCAGGGTCCGCGAATGGAAGCCGCAGAGCTCGAGCTCGCTGCGGTGAGCGGAATCGTCGGTGTGGCACGCTATTCCGTGACCATGCAGGGTGTCGCCAACCACGGCGGCACCACGCCCATGCTGGGACGGGCCGACGCGGGGCAGGCCGCGGTCAAGGCGGCGGCCCAGATCATCGACCTGGTCACCGCCCTGGACCCCGGCATGGTCGCCAACCTCGGTTTCATCGAGTTCGAGCCCGGCGCACCCAATGTGATCCCGGGCCGGGCCGAATTCGTCGTCGAGTTCCGGGCCGGTACGGAACAAGCGCTCCGGACGGTGCGCCGTCAGTTGGAGCAGCTGGTCCAGCACAGTGCCGAGGCGGAGAACTGTTCCGGCACCGTGGAACAGATCTCCTACAAGCCGGTGGCTCGTTTCGATCCCGCGCTGTGCCACACGGTGGAGATGTCGCTGCGAACGGTTGCTCCCGCAGTCGGTCGGCTGCTCAGCTACGCCGGACACGACGCCAGCGTGCTCAGCCGATACGTGCCAACCGCAATGGTTTTCGTGCCGAGCACCGGCGGCATCAGCCACGCCCCGGACGAGTACACCCCCGAACCGCTGCTGGTGCAGGGAGCGCAGGCCCTCCTGCAGTGTGTCCTCGCCGTGCATGCGAGCGCCTCGTCGCCACGGGGCGCCGAGCTGGTGCCCCAAACGACGCCAGGTGTCCACAGCTGACCGCTAGGCGATCCGAAAAGCCTTCTGCACGAAGACATTTGCGTCAGGTAGGGAAATCCTGACTGTTCTGTACCCGCTATCGCCGGATATGGTGACCGGCACAACGGCTTGTATGTTGCCGACAAAAACAGGAGAGGGGGGCTATGAAACTTTCGGCGAAAACATCGTCGGCGATTCTCCGAGTGGTGGTCTGCTCGATGGCCGTGCCGCTCGGGGTGACGGCATGCTCGGACCTGGGACCGGCCGCCAATCACACCTCGGACGATACGTCGGTGGCAGGCAATCCGGCGGTGATCGAGATCCACAACGGCAGCGGATCGGTACGGGTGACGCCGGGCAATGCCGTTCAGATTCACCGGGAGATCGCCTACCGCTCCCACGCGCCCTCGGCTGTGCCGAGCCAGGCAAACGGCACGCTGGCGCTCAGCGCGGATTGCGACAACTGCAGGATCGATTACACGCTGACCGTCCCGGCCGCGACAAAGATCAGCGTCTTCGGCGGTTCCGGTTCCGTGGACATCGAGGGCGTCAGCGAGGTGACTTATCGGGGTGGTTCCGGATCGGCGACGATCAGGAAGATCGCGGGCCCGGTGGACGTGGAGAGCGGTTCCGGCAGTGTGTCCTTGAGCGATGTCGCGCCCGCCGTCGCGGCGACCACCAAATCGGGCGATATCGGCATCGAGCTGTCGGCCGCGCCGAACAAGCTGACCGCGCACAGCAAGTCGGGCCATATCTCCGTCACCGTGCCCGCTCATCCCTATCGGATCGATACGCATACCGACAGCGGATCGATCCACAACGGAATCCCCAACGTCGCGGGAGCGGCGAACACACTGACGGTCGCCTCGGGTTCCGGCGACATCGATCTCACAACGTCCTGAATTGTTCCGACTGTGGAGAAGGGTGGATCGCGCATGCGATCGGTTCCGAAATCCGTTGGCGTTCCGGATAGCGTCGGCCATGCAGGTGGCCCCGCTGTTCGGTTGAACCGACTCGAGCGAGTGTACGGCGCGGGCGGCGGAGCGGTATCCGCGCTGCGCGGGGTGACACTCGACCTGCCGAGGCAGGCGATGACGGTGGTGATGGGGCCTTCGGGCTCGGGGAAGAGCACGCTACTGCACTGTGCGGCAGGCTTGGACAAGCCGTCGGCGGGCACGGTCCACCTCGGCGCCCACGAGCTGACCGCGATGTCGGAGACCGAGCTGACCGTGCTGCGCCGGGAACACATCGGTTTCGTCTTCCAGTCCTTCAACCTCATCGCGTCGCTCACGGCGGCGCAGAACGTGGCATTGCCGTTGCGCCTGGCGGGAATCAAAGCGGAGCGCAACCGGGTGGAGCAGGCCCTGGCACTGGTGGGGCTCGCCGATCAGGCGGGCCGCCTGCCTGCCGCGCTCTCCGGCGGTCAGCAGCAGCGGGTGGCCCTCGCCCGCGCGCTCATCACCCGCCCACAGGTGATCTTCGGCGACGAGCCGACCGGTGCGCTCGACACCAGCAACGCCCGGCGAGTACTGGAGCTGCTCCGTCGAGCGGTAGACGAATGGGCGCAGACGGTGATCATGGTGACCCACGATCCGGTTGCCGCGTCCTTCGCCGACTCCGTGGTCTTTCTCGCCGACGGGCGGGTGGCCGACATCATCACCGCACCGACCGCCGATCTCGTCGCGAAGCGAATGACCGAGCTGGAGCGGGTGTCGTGACCCAGTTCTGGACTACCGTTCGGCACCGGAAGGCGGCGCTGGTCGCCCTGTTCTTCGCCGCCGCCCTGGTCGCGCTGTGCGGGGTGCTGCTGGCGACCGGTCTGGCCGGATCCATGGCACCCGAGCGGTATGCGGGATCGCCCCTCGTGGTCACCGGCGATCAGCAGGTGCATTGGACGCAGTACCACAAGGGTGCGCCCCGGTATCGCACCAAGGACCTGCCGGACCGGGCCTGGGTGAGCGACACCGTCCCCGCCCGCCTCGCCGCCGTGCCAGGCGTGACGCGCGTGGTGTCGGAACTCACCTTCCCGGTACATCTCGTCAAGGACGGGCAGGTTGTCGACGGACCGGAGTCGTCGGGGCACGAATGGGACTCTGCCGCAATGACTCCGATGAGCCTGGGCGCCGGCGCCGTTCCGTCGGGCGCCGGTGACGTCGTCGTTGATGCCGGGACCGCGGCGGCGGAGAACCTGAATGTCGGAGACAAGATCCAGGTGATCGCCGGCGACGGGCCCGGCAGCTATACGGTCACCGGCATCACCGATCACGGGTTGCGGCAGCGGCTGTTCTATTTCTCCACCGCCGAGGCCCGGCGCCTGGCGGGTCACCAGGGCCAGGTGGCGGCGATCGGCGTCTGGCCTGCCTCGGCCGAAGACGCGGTGCGGCAGGCGCTTCGGGATACGCCCGCGAGCGTTCAAGTCGGTGACGGGCGTGGCACCCAGGAATTTCCCGACGCCTCGAGCTACCGGGTGAAGCTGATCAGCATGGGCGCCACCGCGGGCGGGACCGCCCTGGGGATCGCCTTGGTGGTGGTGGCCGGCACCTTCACCCTCGCCACCCAGCAGCGGCTTCGGGAGATCGCACTGCTGCGAGCCGTCGGCGCGACGCCCCGGCAGGTTCGGTCCATGATCGGCCGGGAGGCGATCGGGCTCGGCCTGGCAGCCGGGGTTTCGGGGGCGGTGGCCGGGACCGCGCTGGCCGCGCTCTCTCAGGGGTGGCTGGTCGACTCCGGCATCATTCCGGCCACACTTCGCTTGTCGCTCAGTCCGATTCCCGCCGCCGTCGCCGTGGCGACCACCCTGCTTGCGGCCTGGTGTGCCGCCGTGGTGGCGGTCTGGCGCACCAGCCGGATGCATCCGGTCGAGGGACTGCGCGAGGTGGCACTGTCGGGCCGGGGCACGGCGTGGTGGGCAAAGGTGGCCGGCGTGGTCGCGATCATCGGATTCGCCGGGGTGTTGACCACGCTGGTGCTGGCGCATACCCAGAAGGCCGGGCTGCCGGTCAGCATGGGCGGTATCCTGGTCCCGGCGATCGCCGCCGGATTCCTCTCCGTGCCGCTCGCCGGGCTCGCGGTGGTCCTGACCTCGACAGGCGCCCGTTTCTCCCGCGTCAGCGGATACCTCGCCGCCGCCGCGGGCCGATTCGAACCACGCCGTCTCGCAGCGGGATTCGCCCCACTCATCCTGGCCGTATCCGTCACGTGCACCGCGTTGTCCCTCGCGCCGACGCTGGCCGGGGCGGCCGGGGTGCAGGCCCGGGACGGGATTCTCGCGGACTACACCGTCACCGGACAGGCCGGCGTGCCGCCGGCCCTGGCCGCCACGCTGCGATCGGAGCCTGGCGTGGCCGCGGTCACCGAGATGGTCGGCGGCAGCGCCTTTGTGGACGGAAACCGATATTCCGTGCAGGGCATGACGCCGGCTGATCTCAGCACCATGGTCGACCCGGAGATCTACGCGGGCTCGCTGGCCGGGATGGCCGCCGACACGGTCGCGGTCAGTGACAACGCCGCCGACGGCGCACAGACCAAGGTGGGCTCGGAACTGAAACTGACCCTCGCCGACGGCACCGCGGCCACGATGCGCGTGGTGGCTCTCTACCGTCGAAACCTCGGTTTCGGTGACCTGATTCTGCCCCGCGATCTGCTTGCGGCCCACGTCGATACGCTGCAGGACAATGCCATTCTGATCAAGGGGGGCGACCGCGCCAGGATCGAAGCGGCCACGGCCGCATTCCCGGGGGTCGGCATCACCGACAACGCTCCGGCGCCGGTTCAGTCGCGCAACAACGAGGCCCTCAATGCGCTCGTCGTGGGGCTGGTGATCGCCTTCACCGGCATCGCCGTCGTGAATACCTTTGCCATGGCGACCTTCCAGCGCCGCCGGGAACTGGCCGCGCTGCGCCTCATCGGCATGAGCCGTGCCAAGATCATGGCCATGCTCGGGTGGGAAGCCGGTGCGGTGGGCGTGGTTTCGGTGATCGTGGGGACCTTCGTCACCCTGCTCACGCTCGCGGCGTTCAGCAAGGGGATCACCGGCTCGGTGGTCCCGTCGATCGATGCCACCACCTATCTGGTGACGATCGTGGGAACCGTTGCCGCAGCCTGTCTTTCGACCATCATTCCGGCCTGGCTGCTCTGCCGGACGCGCGCGGTGGAGGCTATCGCGGTGCGCGAGTAGCCTTCCGCTCCTTCTGGCGCCGCCCCGTCAGGCGGTCTCGTATCCGAGCAGGAACGGGACCACCGACGGGGCGGCGCCGTTGTGCAGGAGCGACCGTGCGGCGGTATGGCGCAGGGTGTGCGACGACACGTCGGTGATCCGCAGTGCCGGGTTGGCGCGTGCGGCGGTGGCTGCGTGGCCGGCGATCAGCCGCTCCACCGCGGCGGGGTTGAGTGCTCCGCCGGATCGAGTGCAGAAGATCAGCTCGGTGTCGTTGCCTTCGGCGAGCCACGTGCTCAGTGCGGCAACGGTTTCCGGGGTCAATGGGATCGCCCGATAGGCACCCTCCGGCCCATGGCAGCACAGGTGTGGATCGGTGTCCAGGTGCGCGTCCTCGCGGCAGAGCCCGACTATTTCGGATGCTCGTAGCCCGGTGTGCACCGCCACCTGCAGCAGGGTGCGATCACGTCGGCCGATCCAGGTCGATCCGTCCGGGGCAGCCAGGAGTGCGTCGGTTTCCTCGTCGGTGAGGAAGCGGATCCCGCTGGCGTCGTTCGGTTCGAGCATGGCCATGACAGAGCTCCTATCGTGGTGGAATACCTACTGCTGCAAAGAGTTACGGCAGTCAACTGGGCTTTGCGCCGAGGTCGGGTCAGTGGATGTCGATACCACCGGATTCGGTTTTGACCTTGATCGTGTTGCCGGCGTAGCGGTTGTTGGGTACGTCGATCGTCGGGGTACCGGACCGGCTGGTGGCGTCGATGTAGTACTCGGCGGTCGGGAGGTTCAGGTCAACGTGACCGGCGGCGGTGGTGATGGTCACCGCGGTGGGGACGGCGGTGAAGCCGACCCGGACCTCGCCGCTGGCCGCGGTGGCGATCAGCCGGTTCGAGCGGCTGCCGCGCACCACGATCTGTCCGCTGCCGCTGTGCAATTCGACCGGACTCGCCGGGTTCGCGACCTCGATGAAGCCGGATTGAGTACGCGCGGTGAGGGGGCCTGTGATATCGGTCGTGGTGATACTGCCCGACTTGACCTCGGCTTGGACCGTGAGGGTGGCCGGCAGGGTGATGTCCAGGTGTAGCGAGCACGCGCTCCGGCAGCCGCCGGTCACTGTCGTGACGGAGTTCGCGGTGGACGCCGTCATGGTGTTCGGTGTGGCGGTGTAGGGGTAGTCGCCGGTGGCGGTGACGTGTACCGATTCGTCTGTCCCGGCGCGCAGGGTGATGTCGGCGGCCTCGGCCGCCACCCGAAGGCTGGTGCCCGCGGCGACGGTGGCGGTCGCGGAGAACGGTTTTCGCGGAAGCACATGATCGATGATCAACGAGAGGCCGCTGGCGACCACGACGGCGAACACCAGCAGGCCGGTGACAAGGAACCAGCGGCGGGTCCGCGGTGTCATTCGGAGACCCCCAGGTACTGCAGCACGGCGAGGACACGGCGGTTGTCACCGTCCTCGGCGGGCAGGCTCAATTTCGTGAAGATATTGCGGATGTGTTTCTCCACGGCGGCCGCGCCGATGAACAGTTCGGCGCCGATTCCGGCATTGGAGCGCCCCTCCGCCATCGTCGCGAGCACCTGACGCTCCCTGGCCGACAAGGTAGCCAGCGGATCCTGTCGGCGGCTCCGGGCGAGTAGCTGTTTGACCACTTCGGGATCCAGCACGGTCTCACCGCGATGGACCCGGGCCAGGGCGTCGACGAAGTCCTCGACCTCGGACACCCGGTCCTTGAGCAGGTATCCGAGACCACCACCGCCATCGGGGTCGTCGCGGGACTTGTCGGCGCCGATGAGGTCGAGCGCATAGCGCTCCTCGACGTACTGGGACAGCACAAGCACACCAACGCCGGGCCAGCTGGAGCGAATCGTCAAGGCGGCGCGCAGGCCCTCGTCCACGAAGGTCGGCGGCATCCGGACGTCGATGACGCAGACGTCGGGTTCGTCGTCGCTGAGGGCGCTCAGCAGGGCGTCGGCATCGCCGACGGTGGCGCACACCTCGATGCCCTGCTCCCGCAGCAGGGCCGCGATGCCTTCCCGCAGCAGCGCCGAATCCTCGGCGATCATCACTCGCATGCCATCTCCACTTCGATGACCGTAGGGCCACCGGCGGGACTGGCGATGCGGATCCGCCCGTCGACACCGGCAACGCGGTCGGTCAGGCCGCGTAGCCCGCTGCCGCACGCCGGATCGGCGCCGCCGACACCATCGTCGGTGATTGTCGCGGTGAGGCGGTCGCCGGTGCGGGTGATCGCCACCCGCGCCCGCTCGGCCCGAGAGTGCTTGGCGACGTTGGTCAAGGCCTCGGTCACCACGAAGTAGGTGATGCTCTCCACCGTGATCGACGGGCGCGGCGTCACGCGCACGTCGACCTCGACCGGGATGGGGCACTGGGCGGCCACCGCGGACAGCGCGGCATCCAGGCCGCGATCGGTCAGCACCGGCGGGTGCAGGCCGCGGGTGAGATTGCGCAGTTCCGTAATCGCCTCGTTCGCATTCCTTTTGGCCTCTTCGGCAAGGGCACGGGTCTCGAGGTCGCCGGATTTCTTCAGGCGGGCGCTGATTCGGCCGAGCATGATGGACAGGGCGACCAGGCGCTGCTGGGCACCGTCGTGCAGATCGCGTTCGATGCGCCGCCGCTCGGCCTCGGCCGCCT
Source organism: Nocardia sp. NPDC050175 (assembly GCF_044459885.1). NCBI lineage: Bacteria > Bacillati > Actinomycetota > Actinomycetes > Mycobacteriales > Nocardiaceae > Nocardia > Nocardia sp. NPDC050175. Next base: position 390,808 of record NZ_JBITJI010000004.1, on the reverse strand, counting down.
CGACGGTCGCGGCCCTGGTGCGCTGCAGATGCTCGACGCGCTGGGTGAGTACCGCGTGCGGCGACGGGAGTAGCAGCGCGTCGGCGAGGGCGACGTCCAGCGCCAGCAGCAGCCGCATCCCCCTAGGTATCAGCACTGCGCCGAGCGTCAGCGTCACCACCGTCACCGCGATCGCCCCGCCGATGCCGCCGAGCGCCAGCGGGCCGACGACGATCTCGCCCGCCGGCCTGCGCGCCCAATACACCTGCATCAGCAGCAGTGCCAGCGGAAACGACCATGCGATCAGCAGGCCGCCCAGGGTCACCGCCGACACCGGCACCAGCAGGACGAAGTAGCCGATGTGGCGCCAGAGCGTGCGATCGTTGACCAGGCGGCGGGCGGCCTGCATCACCGGACCGGACAGATCCGGCGGCGTCGGGGGCGGGATTTCCCGGCCTCCGGTGGCGGCGAACCGGTTACGCTCGAACACCGCCAGCCCGTACAACGTCCACCTGGCGGCGATCACCAGCGGAATGCCGAGACCGATCGGTACCAGGACGAGTGCCACCGCGAACCACGTCACCGCCAGCGCGCCGAGCACGGCGACCACGCCGTCGACGGCCACGTGGGCGCACGCCGTCCACAACGCCGCCGTCCGCCACGGGCGCAGCAGGCGCGCCGGAATCGTGATAACGGACTGTGCCGTCATGCGCGATTCCCCATGGCGCGCCCGCGCGATGGACTCCGCGAAACGTCGTCGGCGACCTCATTGTCCGACGGCAGTGGCCGCTCCCGCAGCGCCCGCGCGGCGAACCACAGTGCGGCGATACCGACCGGGAATTCCAGACACACCGCCATCAGCAGCGACACCGTGAATCCACCGACGGACAGTGAGGTCCCGATGTCGAACACGCCGTCGGCGAAGAACAGCCCCGCGCCGACCGAGGCGCTCAGCGCGGCGGCGGGGCTGCGGCGCAGCAGCAACAGCAGGGTCACCGCCGCGCAGAGGGCCTCCGCGGCGTCGAGACCGAGCCAGAGCAGCGGCCAGTTCCCCACCCGCACGGTCTGCGGCAGGGTGGCGAAGAGGATGACACACCATGGAATAAGTAGCACCGTAACGCCTCCAGCGCACAGCACCGCCCATCGGTGGCCCGGGGACTGCGCAGCCCGCCGCGGCCGGGTCACGAGGGGACGATGTTCTGGCCAACTCAGCATGTCTTCCAGTCTGGCGATCGGCGACGGACCGGTCAGCCAAGGATACCGACCAATCCGAGGTAGGGTTTTCCCTCCGGCACAACAGCTTTCACCCGGCTCGCGTCACGACGCGAGGAAGTCGGGCACCCGGGTGCCCCGCCCGTCGCGCTCCGCTCGCGCCCGCACGAATTCCGCGAGTGCGATGTCGAGCACGCCGAGCCCGAAGGGGGAGTAGACCACGTGCCGCCCCGGCTCGCGCCGCAGCTGTGCCGTGCCGCGCAGCAGCGCCCCGATCTGCGCGGTCACGAAATCCCGGTTACCCGTGTGCTGTTCGGTGAGGTGTAGCGAGGTCCGCTCACGACAGACGTGATCGGTGTCGTCCACGATGTTGACGGCGTCGAGGATGGTCTGCACCGTCAGGTCGCGCAGCGAGACGTGCAGTACCGTGCTGCCCGGGGGACAGGGCGACAGGTCCAGGTGCGGCTCGGCCGCGGTGGTCGCCAGCGACAGCAGCGGGTGGGCGGCAAGGGCCTGGTCGAGAGTGCTCGCCAGCACCGTCCGCACGCCGGGCACGGCCTCGGCGCTGGTCCGCGCGAACGCCTCGGCGCGCGCCGGATCCTGGTCGTAGAGCGTGGCTTCGGCCAAGCCGGGCAGGGCGGCCGCCAGAAAGCGCAGGATCTCGAGGTTGATCACGCCGCAGCCGACGAGCGTCACGCCGGTGGGTGTGTCCGGGCCTGCGAGCAGGCGTGCCGCCAGGGCGGCGCTGGCCGCCGTGCGCTTGGCGGAGATCACCGAGCCCTCGAGAAACGCTGTCGGACGGCCGTTCTCGACCGAGTTGAGGACGACGGTGGCGGTGGCCCGCTCCAGGCCGGCCGTGACATTGCCGGGAAAGGAAGCGATCCATTTCATCCCGGCGATCGGCGCGGCGCCGCCGCGATAGGCGGGCAGGCCGATAATGCGGTCACGCCGGTGTCGCTCCTCCGGGAAGCGCAGGAACGTCGAATGCGGCAGTGTCGTGCTGCCCGCGTCGTGCAGCCGATACGCCTCGGCGACCACGTCGATGATCGCCAATTCCTGGTCTCGCAGGGTCTCCACCACGTCGGATCGCCGAAGGATCAGCATGCCTGTTCGTTCCTCTCGATAGCCGGTCGCGACCGGACGATCCACGGCCCGGTTCCGGTCGACCCTGTCCCCGGCGGCTATACGGCGTCTCTAAATAGAAAACCGATAGACCCGTCGCCGACGCTGCAGGTTGGAAAGGAGCACGCTGTGGCCATCCGCCATCTCATTTCTCTCGATGACCTCACCGATGTCGACCTGCATTCGTTGGTGACTCGCGGCGCCGAGTTCGCCTCGGGCGCACCGACTTCCGGCCGACCGCTAGCGGAAACGGTGACCGGTATCTACTTCCGCAAGACCTCGACCCGGACCAGGACCGCCTTCTCCGCGGGCGCGCTGCGACTCGGCGCGCAGATCATCGCGTACAACGGCGCCGATCTGCAGATCAACACCGGAGAGACGAGCGAGGACACCGGTCGGGTGCTGTCCCGCATGCTCGACACGCTGGTGGCGCGGACCGCGGGCGATCCCGCCGAGCTGCGCGTCTGGGCGGCCCAGGACCGCATGTCGGTGGTGAACGCGATGAGCGAAGACGAGCACCCCACCCAGGGCTTGACCGATCTCAGCACGTTGCTGCGGCATTTCGGCCAGCTGTCCGGGCTGCGTGTGCTCTACGTCGGCGAGGGCAACAACACCGCCGCCGCGCTCGCCCTCGGGCTGACCCGCTTCCCCGGCACCGAACTGGAACTGCGCACGCCGCGGGGCTACGGGCTCACCGCCGATATCCGGCGGCGAGCCGAAACCTGGGCCGCCGCACACGGATCGATGCTGCGCGAGCGGCACGATATGGCCGACCTCCCCGCGGGGATGGACGCCATCTACACCACGCGGTGGCAGACCACCGGCACCAGCAAGCCCGATCCCGACTGGCGCCGGATCTTCGCGCCGTTCCAGGTCACCGAGGCGCTGTGGCAGGACAGTCCACAGGCCGTCTTCCTGCATGACCTGCCCGCCCACCGGGGCGAGGAGGTGACGGCAGGGGTGCTGGACGGTCCGCGCAGCATCGCCTTCGACCAGGCCGAGAACAAGATGCACAGCGCGATGGCGGTATTGGAATGGTGCCGGGTCGGCGTCGTCGCGGCCGCCGGTGGACCCCTGTGAGTCTGCTCGACGAGTCCGCGCCGGAGGGTGTGCGCGCCGAGACGGTCCCGCTGCGTCGTAATCGGGACTTCCTGCTGCTGTGGACCGGCGCCGGCCTCTCGATGCTCGGCCTGCGCGCGAGCGTGGTCGCCTACCCGCTGCTCATGCTGTGGTACGGGAACAGCCCGATCGGCGCGGGTCTCGTCGGATTCGCCGTCCTGCTACCGCAATTGGTGGTGCAACTGCCCGCCGGCGCGCTGGTCGACCGCTGGGATCGGCGGCGGCTGCTGATCGGCAGTGACCTGGCCGGATTGCTCGCCATGGTCGTGGTCGTGGCGATGCTGATTTCGGGCAGCCTGTGGTTGCCCGTGCTGATGGTGGCGGCGTTCGTCGATGGCTCGGCCGCGCTCTGCTACCGGCTCGGCGAGCGGGCGGCCATCGGCCATATCGTGCCCAGCGACCAACTGCCCCAGGCCATGGGGCAGAACGAGGCGCGTGGACAGGCCGCCGGGTTGCTCGGCCAGCCCACCGGGAGCGGCCTTTTCACCCTCGGCTCCTGGGTGCCGTTCGGTTTCACCGCCCTGGCCCATCTGCTGGCTCTCATCACGTTGCTGTTCATCCGCAAGGATCTGCAGGGACCGCGGACCGCATCCCCCCGCAATATCCGGGCCGAGGTGATCGAAGGGATGCGGTGGGTGTGGCGGCAGCGATTCCTGCGGGCCGCCTTCGGGCTCATCGCAGCGAGCAATCTGCTCTTTCAGGTTCTCGTACTGACACTTTCGCTCACCGTCAAGGAGCACGGCGGATCGGCGTTGTCCGTCGGTCTCATCGGATTGGTAGGTGGGCTGGGTGGCATAGCAGGGGCGTTGGCCGGCGCCAGGGTGGTCGATCGGGTGCGACTGTTCACCGTGATCGCAGGCGCGCTCATCGTCTGGACGGCGCTGATGACGCCCGTAGCCTTTACCCACGAGCCCCTCGCGTTCGGATTGCTCATGGCCGGAATGGGTTTCGCCGGCGCGCTGATGAACGTGGTGATCGGGGTACGCCAGCTGGCCGCGACCCCCGGCAGGCTGCAGGGACGGGTCAGCAGCGTCTTCGCGCTCGTCTCCTCCGGTACGGCGTCCGCAGGCGCGTTCGTCGGTGGTCTGCTGCTGAGCAGCTTCGGCACCCGGACCACAGCGCTGACCATCGCCGCGGCAATGGGCCTGCTGGCGTTGATCGCCGTTCTCAGCCCCGCGCTGCATGACGACACCCTCGACCCATCCGAACCCCTGCCCGACTGAACGGCGGGGCGCGCGCCGACGAAGTATTGGCCGGGATCGGTGTTGGAATGTGTTGTTGGACTGACCGTGTCGGGACAACTGGTTGGGCCACCACCTGGCCCAATCGCGACATCGGAGCGTGCGGGAAAGTTACTGCCGACCTCATTCGTAGTGATCTATCCCACAGTTCGGGCACCGATCCGTCGGTCGACGTGTTCGTCGACTGCTGTCGCGCGAGGTTTGCTGTACCACTTGATGGGATGCGGTCTCGAGTGACCGGTTATCAGCCAGATTCTGAAAATGCTTGTGCTGCAACAGGTTATCTTGTCGCCGTGAAGCCGTCCGGCTCGATGTTATGGAGTATTCGGGTTAGGGGAGGCTGAGCGGAAGCTGAGAGAAGCCTGAGCGTGCCGGTGTCTGGGGTTGGTCGGTGCCTAGGTCGAGCCTGCTTGTCTGATGATGTGCTGCCTGGTTGCTGACGCCGATATTTCATCAGATATGAAGCTGCGCAGCTGATTTGGTTGCGTGCGGGAAGCTGTTGTGTAGGCAATCTCGGGCGACCGAGTCCATGGGTTCGGCCTCCTGAGGGCTGTGTCCGGGTTGCGGTGGGGCCGCAATCCAATCATTGGCGTCGTCACATAGGCGTGAGACCTTCCGGATGGAAAGAGTGTCCGCCAATGTTGTTCGGAGTCAACGGATATACCGACGATGCGGCGTTTGCGGTGTTTCTTGCCGCGAGGGCGGCGGCATCGAAAAGTGCTGTGCGCAAAGGGAGTGCAGCCCAGGTCGCTCATAGGGCACAATGGGTCCGGTGGCGTGAATAGCTCAAATCGCTTGCCCCGGAATGAAGTTGAAGAATCAACAGATGGAAATTTGCTAAAGTCATACGTCGAGTCTCGTCGAGTGAGCTATTTCACAATCCGGGTGGATCGTGCACAATTAATCCCGCCTCGAGTTGTTTTGTTGCGTTGCTACTCTTTCGCCCGATTTGGGGATGGCCTATCAAGGGGATGGGCTCGGGTGTTGTGGAGTGTGATGAGGTTTCGCCGTCAGGGCGACGCGTTGGTGCGTTGGTTCCCTGCTAGTTGGTATCGGTTGAAAGTGGTCTCGTGGTCGGCCGTCTTGGTCGCCACGTTGATCGCGACATTGGTGCAGGTGGTTGTTTCTCCGGAGGCCGCCGCGGCGCCGAAAGGGAAGAATCCGCGGGATATCCCGCTGATGTTGTCGAAGGCCGTCGCGAAGCCTTCGATGACTACTAAGGCGTCGGAGCCGGAGGCGGATTTCACGCCGTTGCTCGCGGGCGGCGCTGCCGCTGCCGCTCCGGTGCAGAGTGGTTTCGATCCGAAGACGTCGAAAGAGTCCGCGCGGACCGAGGACTCGGTCGAGTTCACCAACACCAACGGCACCAAGACGATGGTGTTGTCGCAGGTGCCGATCAGTGTCCGTAACAGCCGCGGCGGCTGGGATCCGATCGATACCCGGCTGGTGGAGCAGAAAGATTCCAAGCGGGTCACCGCGGCACGAACGGGTGTCGGGATCGACCTGGCCGAGTTCGCCAATGACCCGAATCTGTTCCGGGTCAACCAGAACGGCACTCCGGTCACCCTCGAATTGAAGGGCGCAGGCAAGGCCGGCCGTAAGGTCACCGGCTCGACCGCGACCTATGCCAACGCCCTGCCGAACACTGATGTCACCTATGACGTGTCCGCGGACGCGATCAAAGAGCCGATCGTCCTGAAGGCCGCTTCTGCTGTGGGCGAAGGGCGCTGGGTGTTCAAGCTGAACACCGGTGCGCTGACACCGAAGGTGGAAGGCAAGACCGTCAAGATCAGTGACAAGGCAGGCAAGGTCGTCGCCGCGCTGCCCCCGATCGAGGTCTGGGATTCTTCGGGCAACGACAAGGACAAGACGCCCTCGGCACGTACCGACGGCAGCTACACCCTGGCCCGCGACGGCGAGGCGTGGCAGCTCACTGTGGCTGTCGACACGAAGTGGCTGAAAGACTCGGCCCGCAAGTTCCCGGTGGTGGTCGACCCGACCTACACCTTCGGATTCGGACAGCAAGCCGAGGCCATCGCCTACCAAAAGGGCGCAGCCCCATGCTCAGCAGAAGACGACTGCGGCATCCGGGTCGGCAACGCGAGATCCGGGCTGGGCCGGGACGCCTTCTGGCGCTCCGCCATTCGCTACAACCTCACACCATTGGCCGGAAAGAACGTCACCGGCGCCCGCATGGACCTGAAACTGATGGCACCGCTGGCAGAGATGAAGCCCACGTCCACGGTGACCCTGTACCAGGCCAAAACGCCGCTGGGCTACGACGCGATCGGCCCGGAACTGGCCTCGGCCAGCATCGGCGAATCCGGCTCGCTGACCGCGCCCGCGCTGACCAGCTTCCTCGGTGACCGCGTGAAAGCCACCGACAAGAATACCTGGTTCATGCTGGGTGGCACCGAAACCAGCTCATACTCCTACAAGCTGTTGCAAGCGGCGTTGGTCGTCGACTACGGCGACGGCACAGGCACCAATCCCACCGACCCGACCAATCCCAATCCAGGCCCGCAGGTGAACCTGGTTGCCCCGGTCGAGGACTCGGTGATCGCAACCGATACTCCGACGCTGGAAGTCAGCGCCGCCGGATCCGGGGTCAAGTACTGCTTCAAGATTTCCACCGGTTTCGACGGCCGCTCAGGCAGCGTGGTCGACTCCGGCTGCCTGAACACCCCGAAGTGGACGGTCCCCCAGTATGTGCTGCGTGACGGTGCCCGCTACAGCTGGACCGCAGCAACGGTGCCACCCGGCGGTTCGACGCCGACCCCGTCGAAGTGGGTCGGGCACTTCACCGTGGACAAGCGCATCGGTAACGCGGGGCCTGCACCGACCGACTCGATGGGCCCGGTCACGATCAACCAGTTCAACGGCAATCTCCAGACCACTGCGGCGGGCCCGGTCTTCGAGGCACTTGGTGGATCCGCAGGAGTGACCTTCTCGTACAACTCGCGCCAGGGCGGCGACGGGCATGGTGTGCGGGGGTCGTATTTCAACGACGCCGACCACAACGGTGCTGCGGATACGACGCCGGTGATGGTGCGCAATGAACCACAGGTGAACCTGGACTACCGCAGCACCTGGACCGGTACCGCGGACACCCAGCCGTGGAAGGAAGATCCGGTACCTGCCGCGCTGGACAAGCAGTGGTTCGTCGTGCGGTGGGAAGGATACTTTCGGGCTCCGGTAACCGGTGATTTCAGCTTCGCGGGCTCCCATATCGACGGCGCGAAGATCTGGATCGATAACACCCTCGCCTACGACAATGCGAACCCTGCCGCGGTCGGTGACGAATTCGCCGCGGTCACTGCCAAGAAGAAGACCGATGTGTCGCTGACCGCGGGGCAGCGGGTGCCGATCAAGGTCGAGCTGTATCACCACACGACAGAAAAGCCACGAATGGTGTTGTGGGCCAAAAGCACCACCGGCACCGGTGACAACCGCTCCCACAACATCGGGCCCAAGGTCGTGCCGACCGACTGGTTGTTCGCCCAAGACCCCGCACCGCTGCCGGGCGGCTGGACGCTGGGACTGATGGGCAGCGAGTACGTCGCGGCCGAGATGCTCGACGGATCGGTGGTGCTCACCGACGCCTCCGGTGGGAAACACGGTTGGGCCAAGGCCTCGGCCGGTGGATACACCCCGCCCAAGGATGAAGCCGGTGTCCTTGCTGTCGATGCCGGTGGCCGGATCTCGGTCACAAAGAACGGTGTGGTGTCGGTGTTCAACGTCGATGGCACCCTGGCCGCGGTGTCGAAAGTAGCCGACAGCAAGAAACCGGCGTCGCTGCAGTATCTCTACAGTGGCACACCAGCACGGCTGACCCAGATCAAGGACCCGGTGTCGGGCCGGTCGCACACCCTGTACTACAACACCGACAACAGCGACAAATGCTATGGCGGTGTATCCCGGCCGCCGGGCACCTACTCCGCGCCAGAACAGAAGTTGTGCCGGATCAAGTACTGGGACGGCACCGAAACCCGGCTCTGGTACATCGTCGGCGCACTGGCCCGGATCGAGAACCCGGGTTCAGAGATCCGCGACTACAGCTACCTGGATCTGGATGCCGCGAAATACCTGTACGACCAGGCCGGTAACGACACCGAGAAAAAGCAGAAGGCACTCGACCGGGTCGGGCCGCTGAACGAAGTCCGTGACAGTCTGGCGGTGGACTGGCGGGCCACACTGCCGTCCTACAACTTGAACGCCGAACGCTGGCTGGTCGAGTACGACACATTCTACGACGACAACGATCCCGCGCGTCCGCATTCGCGGCCGGTTCAGGTCACCGCACCTAAATGGGACGGCAGCGACATGGGCTACCGGGTGACCCGCAACTACCGGTACGAAATCGTCAACAAAAAAGCGTCCTTCAGTGTCAGCGGACTCGATACTTTATACGCCCGCACCGTGACCTGGGACGACGCCGGTCGCCAGCTCACCTCGACCGACGCCGTCGGCGACACCGTCCGAACCGAATGGAACGCCAAAGACAAGCTGACAGCCACGATCGACACGACTGGTCGGCGTTCGACGTTGATCTATGATCACGCCGATCGCCCGACGGACCAGTATGGTCCGGCTCCTGCGGATTGCTTCGATGGGCAATTGCCCAAGCCTGAGTGCGCTGACACCATGCCCCATACCCGGAAGGGGTATGACGAGAATCTGGCGGGGTTGGAGACTGCCTTCTACGACAACCCCTTCCTCGCGGGCATCCCGAAGGAATGGGCGACCGGTGTCGGCACCGCCGACGGCAGCCTGAAACGCATTTGGGGTTCGACGCCGCCTGTCGCGAACAGTGGTGGCTGGTCGGGCCGGTTCGTTGGTGAGGTCAAGTTCCCCGTAACCGGTGAGTACAAACTCGGGTTCACCGTTGTCGACGGTGTCCGGTTGTGGATCGACGACGTGCTCACGGTGGACAGCTGGACCGACAAGGCCGCCACCGCTGTATCCGGCACCTACACCAACACCACCGCTGGTAGCTGGCATCGAGTTCGGGTCGACTACTACAACCGCGGCGGCACCACCGGTGCACTCGACTTCACTTGGACACGCTCGGGTGCAGGCACTGAGGTCACGGTTCCAGGGCAGAACCTGGCACCCCGTTACGGCCTCGAAACCAGCACGGCCACCGGTAACACTTCCGGTGGCGACATCGAGCGGGCACCGTCGAAGCAGGTGGTCAAGGGTTACTCGGACCCGGCCAATGGCATCGACCCGGTCTTCGGGTTGGTGGTATCCAAGACCGGAGATCCGGGCGGGCTCAACCTGACTGGCCGAAAATTGTTCGAGCGGCCCGGTCAAGGCTTTCTTCGCCAACTGGCCGAAACGTTGCCGACCGGTGAGCTCACCAATCCTGATAAGCGCGGTACCTCCACCTACTACGGGGACAACGAAACCCGCGCCAACCCCTGTGATGCCAAGTCCGTTGCTGTCAACCAGGGCGGCAGAGTCAAAACCATTCGCGGGCCGAAGAACTCCGACGGTTCAACCAACACCGTCGAGACGGTCTACAACGCCGCTGGCCGTGTCGTCGCGCTGCGGACCAACAGTGAGCCGTGGTTGTGTTTGGACTACGACGCCCGCGGACGCACCGTGAAGAAGTCGTTTCCGGCGATGGGCGATCAAAAAGGTCGCACCATCACCTACGGCTACGCGGCAGGCGGTGACCCGCGGGAGCTGAAAGTCAGCGACGACAGTGGGTTTAGCGCCAAAGTGGTCGATTTGCTCGGCCGGATCACCTCTTACACCGACGCCGCCGGCGTCACCACGACAACCGGATACGACCGCGCCGGGCGTAAGGTCAGCGAGAAATCCACGGTCAAGGGAGTCACCTCGACTCTCTCCTACGTCTGGGATGACGCGTTCCGCCTGATCCGTGTGGACCTGGACGGGACCACAGTTGCCACTCCTGGATACGACGCGGGAGTTCTGCAGCGCGTCGCGTATGGCAATAACTCCAACCTCGGTATTACCCACAACGACACGGGCTCACTGGCTGCGTTCACTTGGGAGGTGCCCGGATCCAAGGTCACCAGCGCGGTGACCCGCTCTCGCGACCAACGCATCATCGACGAAACAATCACCGACACAGCAAATTCCGGTTCTGCCTACAGCTCCTCCTACACCTATGACGGCATCGGCCGCCTGGTCGCGGCCACCGTTCCGCACCACCAGTTGACCTACGTATTCGACAGTGACAACGGGTGCGGTCCGAACAAGAAGGCGGGCCTGAATACCAACCGCACCGCCTTCACCGACAGCTTCAACGGCGCCACACCCAGCGCTACCAGCTATTGCTACGACGACGCCGACCGGCTGCTGTCCACCAGCGGTGCCACAAATCTGTCGTTGACCTATGACAACTACGGCAACACCACCAAGATCGGCACCGACACACTCGGCTACGACTCCACACTCCGGCATATGTCCACGGCCACCGCTTCCGGCCGGTCGGTGCAGTACACCCGAGATGTCAACGACCGCATTACCGCCCGAACGGTCAAGGAGAAGGGCAAACCAGGACAGGTCACTCGATACGGCTTCACCTCCGACTCCGGCGGACCGGACTTCATCCTTGACGATTCGGGGAACCTGCGCCAGCGTGTGCTGAAGCTGCCCGGCGGTGCCGTGCTCACCAAGAACTACACCTCGAACGACGCCAACTGGTCATACCCGAACGTCCATGGTGACATCTTGTTCACCGCAGACAGCACCGCCACCCGTACCGGAACCATTCACCTGTACGACCCGTACGGCCAAAACATCGACCCCGGCACCGGCGCTTTTGGTGACATCCCGATACCGGCCACCGCCGAAGGCGGCATGGACTTTGGCTACCTCGGCCAGCACACCGTCCCCATCGAGCACCTCGCCAGCCAACAAGCCCTCGAGATGGGAGCCCGCACCTACCTGCCCATCCTGGGCCGGTTCCTGCAAGTCGACCCCGTGCCCGGAGGGTCAGCCAACGGCTACGAGTACTGCAACGGCGACCCGATCAACTCCCGCGACCTCACCGGCACATTCGTCTTCCTCCTTGTCCCCGCTATCCCTGCCATTGTCGAAGGTGCCGTGTTGGCCGGTGCTGCCGCAGGCGCTGTCTGGGGTGCAATAGACCTCGGCAACGAGATGGCCAAGCCAGACCCTGCGAAGCCAGCCGATCCACCAGCTGCAGCGGCAGTGCCAGCACCTGCCCAAGCGGTGCCTGCCCCGGCAGATGCTGGCACTGCGGCGGGAGCGGGCACCCGGCCACGTGAACTGACGACGCAGGAACAAAAGAGTATTAGATCGTTGGAGGAACGAATAAAAGAGCATGAAGCAAAGCTTCAGGCGTACAAGGCCAACCCCGATGCGTATGACAACAAAGAGTTTCTGAAGAATGCACCGAGCGAGGAGGTTCGTCAGAATATCATCGAAGGTCGGGTGCGGCACTTGGAGCATGAGATTCAAAACTTCAAAGATGAGATCGCGAGGATCAGAAATGGCTGATAAAATGAATAGCGAACCAGCTGTGGTCATGACTTATGGGCAATTGATCGACGCATTCAATGTGCTGATTGATCACGTCCGACGTATGTCGCCGGACGGCAACGTATCAATTAATGACGACTATTTCTGGTCGGTGCCGGTGGCGGAGATGAACAACGTGTACTCGGATCCTCCGGGGTTGACGGTTGGCCAGATCTCCGAATCGTGGAGCAATGTTGCGGCAATGATTGCTAACGAAGACATCGTTTCCTACGGACTCATTTGGTTAGCGGATGTTCTTCGAGCGATCGGAAAGGAAACGAACGGGTAGTGGGTCTGCGCCGGCACTGATGCAGATTTAGTCAGTTCGGATGATGGGTAGCTGTGTGAAGAACGGGCTCAGAACTGGTGATTTGAATAGGCGTGCATTACCAATCCGAAAGACGCTGAGGAGTCGATTCGGTTCGTTGAAGCGATAGGGCTGACTCTCACGCCGTTGGAGGGCGTGCGGCTATATCGCACCGTTGAATGGCATGTTCTGGGTGGAAATGGGAATAGTCCAGTGCGTCTTTGCGTCGGTTCAGTTGAAGGGGCTAATAGGCTAGATGGAAAAGATCAACATAATATCTGGTGGAATATTCGCTGGTGCTTTGTTGGGGGCGCTGACACTGCCTGCGGTGGCCGCGTCTGCGCAACCATTGCCAGTGGTGCGCTACATCGCGAATGTCGAGCAGATTGATCAGGGCGGTAGTGGTTCATCGTTCTCCGGGCCGGGGGTTTCGGGTTCGTCCACAACTGGGTCGTCGGGTTCGCTGAATACCGGGTCGCAGGATGGGACGGACGAGGGCGACGGATCGTCGGGGTCTTCGAATGGGCGGTTCTTGGGGCGTGTTCTGCGTGGCGTGGTGACTGGTTCTTAGCTCCGTTATCACCAATTGCGGGCGGCTGTGCCAGGCCTGACCGGCACAGCCGCCCGCGACTCGCGGAACCGAGTGGGCAGCGCGATTCCGCGGATCAACACCTCCGACAGTTCGTCACTCGTAGTACGTGCCCGTGTGGGCCGTCGACGGGTTGATCCCGCATGCCATCAGGCGGTGGGGCGACTCGTCTCTGAGAAGAAAGCAGCACTCTGGTGCGAGAACCCGACAACAAAGATCCCGACAAATACGACCCCGGCTACGACGACCCTGAGGCGACCAAAGTCATCGCCATTCCCGCCGGCATCCACGAGGATCAGCACAGTCCGGATGAGCCGAATGCCTTCGACGATCCGGACGATGTGTCGGAGGGGGATGTTCCCGGCGAGGATGCGGCTCCCGGCGAGGAAGCGGTGTCCCCGCTGGTGCGGCGGTGGCGGCGGGTCAGCGACTACGTCACCGCGGGTGACGTCCGCCGGCACTTGCCCTACGCCGCGGCTGCGGCCGTCGTGATGATCGCGGTGATAACCGTCGTGATCGTGACAGCGACTAATCCGAAAAAAACAGGCGAGGTGACTGATGCCGCCTCGTCGTCGGACGCGTCGCCAGGGACTCAGAGCTTCGATGACATCACTCAACTGCTGCAGGGCGGGCTCGCCAGCACGACGACACCGCTCGAAACCAGTTTCCCGACAACTGTTTCCGAGACACCGGGTGATGTGCCCCCGCCGGGGGATATTCCGAGTGTTGAACCGGTGGGCGGCGATCAGTCGGTCACGCCGGCCACGGTGACGGTGACCGACTCGGCCCCGATCGAGAACGTCAGCGGAGACCCGGTGACGACGGAAACCGGTGTTACGACCGAAACCGTTGCGCCGTCCACGATTACGGAGACACCGACCGCGAGCCCCGGCTTCTCGATCGACGGCAGCATTTCGGTGCAGGCGTCGCGCCAGCCGTCTACTCAGGTTCCTGGTGGTGGCCCGTCGACGGTCACCGTGGTTGTCCCGGCCGGTACAACACCACCGCAACCGTCCACCGTCACCGTGATTGTCCCGGCGACGACAACACCGCCGCGGCCGTCGACGTCGAAGCCGACGGGGTGCCCGACAGCAACGACACCCACGAAGACGACAACGACGACGCCGTCACCGACAACGACCACCCGGGCGCCGTCGACGACGAGCCCACAGCGCACGACAACACCGCCCTCGACGTCGAAGAAGCCGACCGCAACCACGCCTACAACTACGGCCCGGTCGTGCAAGTAGGTGACGTAGTTGGACACGTGGCATCGGCAACAGTGTCAGTGAGTTTCGAGAGATGATGAGCAACAGATACCCATCGAGCGCGCGGGGTCGGCGGGGGATCGCGCCTCTTCTGGCGTTGCTGGTGGCGGTAGTCGCGGTGACTACCGCTGTCGCGGGCTGCGGTCGCGGACCCGATCGAGAGGTCGGGGCCGCGCCGCCCGGCACCGGTGAGCCGGTGCCGATGATCCAGTTGGTCGCGGCCGGTCGCCAGGCCGCCCCGTTGCAGGATTGGGCGCGCAGCCGAGGCGGCAAGTACGGGATTCCGGTGCGGGCGTTGCAGGCCTACGGGTATGCCGCGGTCGTGCTGGCGAAAACCCAACCCGGCTGTCATCTGGGGTGGACCACGCTGGCCGGTATCGCTCGCGTGGAAAGCGACCACGGCCGTCATCGTGGCGCGAAGATCGCCACCGATGGTCTGGTGAAACCTCCGATCCGTGGTGTCGCGCTCGATGGCACCAACGGCAACGCTCGCATCATCGATCCCGATGCCTCGGCGCGCACTGGTCACACCGTTTATGCGACGGCGGCGGGTCCGTTCCAGTTCATCCCCGACACGTGGAAGCGGTGGGGTGTGCGTGCCGATACCGACTACAAAACCCTGGCCACTACTCTCGCCAAGGCCAAATCCGCAGCCAGCGAACAGGTCGGCAGCCCGGACAACATCGACGACGCCGCACTGGCAGCAGGACGCTACTTGTGCGCCTCCGGTGGTGACCTGTCCACCGCACGCGGATGGCGACAAGCCATCTTCGCTTACAACCACTCCGACACCTACGTGAGGCAAATACACGCCACCGCCACCAGCTACACCGCATAGGGCTTATGAGGTAGCGAATATTATCTCTGCGATGAAGGTCTCTCCGGCGTTTGTCGGCGGGGGAAGAATTCAGTTGGCGCACATATCGAAATCGACCTGTACCTGAATTGTGGGTACGGGCGATTCGACATGCTCATAAGAGTCAGACGATTCAATTTATCGAGGTCGCGATGGTTTGCGCAGGTTTGATCTCTCCGATTTGTAAGCCTCGCGGCGATGTGTTAAAAATTCGTCGCCGTAGATTTAGTTGACTCGGCCGCCACCCCTTTCGGTGGGGACCATCGGGGTGGCGTTAAAACTTCTGATGAGGAGAAATTCGATGAGGAATTTTCGTGCGATCGGCGCTGCGGTGGTCGTGGCATCGGGTCTGATGCTGGCAATGGCGGGTACGGCCTCGGCCGAGGAGGCCGCGCCCGTCGCGAGCACCGGTTCGGCGAGCACGCTGGGCGGCCTGATCGATGTGCTGGCCACCGGTAGTAGTGACTCCGGTTCCTCGGTTAGCGGTGGTGTCAAGGTCGGCAACGGCAACGTTGCCGGAACCCCGCTCTCGACCGGCAGCGCGGGCACCGGAAGTGCCAGCACTGGCAGCGCCGCCCTGTGTGCCACCAACCCGACCACCGGCGGCTGCCCGAAATAATACACGCTCGGTTGCGGCAATCAGTTGCCGAGTTCGCTTCTCGCGGAGGCATATTCAGGACAGTTGTTGTGTCGCTGAACAGGTGATGGGGTGCCGCTCGTCGGTGAATGGCCGATCGGCTATCGGCGAGCGGGGGTGTGATTGGGTGCGGCGGAGCGATGCGCGCTGGCTTGTGACAGCGCCCTCGTCCGCCAGTTGATCCGAATTGACCGGGTCGGCGAGGTGGTGCTCGGCCGCTGGGGTGCGGTCGAGCAGAGTGAAGAATTCTCCGGCCGAGAAAATAGGAGTGAGAAGCCCAGCGATCAACGGGCTCTCGTCAAAAGGTGTGGTGCCGGACCTTGCGCAGCCGAGGATCCAGGCTCGACGGAGGTCTGGCACCAATATTTGCCGGAGTGCTTTATATAATATTGGGGTCATCGTCATCGTCGGCGGCCGGGTGCTATGGGGCTCGCAATGAACATGTACCCGGTATCGGATGTGTACTTTCATCAACCTTCTGATAGACAGTAAGACGTGGGAAACTGGGGCCACGGAGCCTTTGATGACGACAGCGCACTTGACTATCTGGATGGCCTTGTCGATTCCGGCCGTGACGTTACTGAGCGTTTTCGAGAGCTGCTCAATTCGGCGGTATCCACGGACTACTTGGAGTACTTCGTGTCCGTCCCCGCACTGGCGGTGGTCGCACTGATCGCCGACCGGCAGCAGCCTGGTCTGATCACCGATACCAGTGGCCGTGAGTATGCCCGGGATCTTGACTTCGGCGCTAACGAGGACTTGCATGCTCTAGCGGTTCGCGCCCTCGACCGCATCCTGGACCCACAGGACAACCACTGGTACGGGATCGTGACAGCAGACGGGCCGCTCCCGGAGGAGGCTCGAGCCGAGTTCGACCGTTACAGGGCAGCGCTCAGCTGACCATTGGCCTGACATGACGCGCTTATGACGCTTAGCGCAGCCGAGGATCCAGGCTCGACGGGTCTGGCATCAAGAGATATTCAGTTGAGCACGTAAAGAGCGCAAGGCGGACCAGCATGGCACTGTCGCGAGACGAGGCATTGGCGCTACTTACTGATCGCGCGTCAGCGCAGCGACGGCGTGGTGCCAAAAGACTACGCGCGCTTGCTGATCCGACGACATCAGGCGAGATACGCGGTGCGCTCGAGCGTGAAATGCAAGACCAACGCACCTGGGAGACGCAATATCAACTGGTCATGGCACTCGGCATGACGGGCTCACGCGCCGACGCCGAACTCCTGAAAGAATGGGCCCTGCGGCCCCGCAAGCCCACAGCCGTCAATGCGGCTCTCGGAGACGCGATCATACGACTCGACCGCGAAATCGACGACGACCCGCGCTCAGTGCTCTGGTGCCTGCAACAAGACGTGGAGCTCCTCGATGACGGCGCGCTTCGGGCGGTAGCCATGCTCCGGCTGAACCTTCCCGAAGACGCAGTCGACCAAATTCTGGAATACACCGCGGCCAGGTTCCACGAGAGATACCTGCCGTATTGGCCCGCCGTCGCGGCGGCCGGATGGTCCGGGCCGAGGGTGCGGGCGTTCCTGATCCGATGCACACAAGACAGCCGCCAGATCATTGCCGAAGCCGCGAAGGATGCCCTGAACGGTCGGTATGGGAGTTATGTCAGCGTCCTGTAGGACTGATGAGCGCCGCGGTCAGAGGTCGATCACGACCTTGCCGCGGACGTGTCGGCCCGCCATCGGATCTGCGTATCGCCCGCCTGCGGCTCGGGCACGTCCTGGACGGTTAGCACCTCAGGCCCGCCGAACAACTCGAGTCGGACCGCCCTGCTCGTACTGGCTCGGACTCCGCCGTTCTGTTGCTGCATCGTTGCCGTCTCCTCGTTTTCGTGGAGCCATCCTCGAACGGGCATGTGCTTCGCTTAAAGCTTTTGCTACGTGGGTTGAATGCACTTCGTCAGGGCCTTGAGCTGATCCTCGAATGTGATCATCGCATCGACCATGGCATCGTGTGCTGACTCCCGGGCGGTGACGAAGTCGTCGATCGTCTTGTTGAGGTCCGCATCGGCGCCGGCCAGGAACTTCTTCTGCGCGGCAGCGTGGGCAGCTTTGTCGTCATCCTGGACGGCCTTCACCATGGCATCCCACAACTCGTCGCCTTCGATGGAAGTCTTGTACTCCTTGTAAACGTCACCCAGCTTCTGGACCCATTCATCGGATGCCTTCTCCGATTCCAGTCCTTCTCCTTGCCCGCCAGTCATCGGAAGCCACGATTTTTCTTTCTGCTCGAGGTCTTTTGCAATCGGGTCCGACTTCTCGATGTACTTGTTGAACTCTTTCTCGCAGAGCGGCTTCTTGCCCTTGCAGCTGTCGTAGGCGTTTTTCATTTCGACTTTTTCCAACCGCGATTCTTCTACGGAATTGATCCGCTTGGTCTTTGCGTCGAGCAGCGGTTGCAGTGCCTTCGACATCGGTTCCAGAACAATGCGATCGAAGCGTGCATCGTAATCCTCTGAGGGTTCCTTCTTTGCCGTGACCCTCATGAATTCCCAATCCGTTTCATACTCCCGGTATGGCCAATTGAGACCCCTGTGGGCTTTGATGCCTGCTTCTTCTACAGCCGCTTCTCCATCGAAGCGAGTGGCATAATATTCGTATATCGATGTCGCATACTCCGTTTCCTCCTTCGCGCACGCCGTGGCGGACGCCTGCTGATCGGCCGTATCGGCATGCGCCATGACCGATACCCCTGCCATCGTGACGAGGGCGGCGAGCACGATGGTGCCTCGGGCGGCCATCGAAACCGTCATGAACAGTGTCTCCTCTCGATAGATGTCAGTAGCGGTAAGTATTCGTCACCGAAAGACAATGGGATGGGAGGCTGCATGACACTGTTGCGAATTAGCTGAAGTGGCGATCTGTATCAGGTCGCTGAGGGGGAGCGCTGCAATACCCGCCGCGCGGAGAAGCGGGCGCAGTAAGACGACCTCGGCGTTAGCGGGAATCGGCAGTTGCGATGCGTCCGCCGGACGACACTGCTACTTCGCGACTGGCCGGAACCCGCGCACGAACTCGGCGAAGGTGGCTCGCTGCTCTTCTGTCATGAGTGTCTTCGCGACGGCGACTGCCGACATCTTGCTGAGTACGAGGTACCAAACCTCGGGAGTCTCGACGACGTGACTCAGCGCGCCCCACCGAACCCGCGATTCGATCAGAGGATGGGCCGTCGTGACGCCCTCGTCATCGAGGGTCAGCTGGCATCCGTCCTTCGCGAGAGCGGACTGATTATCTATCGTCTGACGCACCGTGAGCGGCGGAACCGCCACCGCCCAGAAGACGCCGACCAGCATCAAGAAGTAGGCCAGCACCGTCGAAATATCCTGGGCGAGGAACAGGAGGCCGAGGACGACCATCCCCCCGCCCGCAACCCGAATGGAGATCAGCTGCGAGCGCAGGACGAACTTCACCAACCGCTTCTGCCGCTTCTTGTCGTAGGGAACCCACATCGAGATCTGCACCGCGGCATCCTAGATCACGAAGATGCAGAAACTGGTACGGCCGTACATGTAGATGAAGGTCAGCCGATGCTGACGAAAAGCCCTAGGTGTTTGACCGCTGTGCTGGGTGGGTAATCCCCCTGTGGTGCACTGTTCGTGCAGGCCACAGGGGGTGTGGCGCCCCCGGCAGGAATCGAACCTGCGACCTAGGGATTAGAAGGCCCTTGCTCTATCCAACTGAGCTACGGAGGCAGTGGGTTCCACCATGGCCGACATTGGTCGTGCTGTCCAGCGCGCCAATTATAGCGACCGACCAGATGGCTAAGGGGTCAGCGTGACCGCGAGTACGAGCATTGCGGCCATGATCACCTCGAGCACCAGGTAGAACCAAACGGGGAAGAAGGCGGACGGGCTTTCCACGACGCCCGACCAGATCCGGCCGACCGCCATGCCGCCCAGCGCGGCCGCGACGGCCACACAGGCCCCGGTTCTCAGGTCGCCGACATCGGCGGCGGCCAACCCGAGGACCACCGCGATCGCGACACCGAAACCGCCGTAGACGGCTCGCACCTCGGCGCGGGCATCCGCGCGATCGGCGAGCAGCCCGAGCGGGTCGACGAGTTGGCTGGGCCGCAACAGCCCGTAGACGCCCATGGCGGCGAAGAACAACGCCACCAAGGCAATCAACACGATCGACACGATCGACATTGCACCTCCGTGATCCGCCGACCACCCTATCGGCCCAAACCCGGCGCGGCTACGCGATAACAATCGAACTACGCTCAGTCGTATGTCGTCAGCGCAGGACCCGTCCGCTTCACCTGATCTGGAGGTCACCCGGACGGCGGCGACATACGCTGTGCTGATCGCGCTGACGGGCGCGATCGCGGCGGTGGTCGCCGCGCTGGTGGTCGGCCTTTCCGCGGCGCAAGCCCTGAGTCTGCTCGGCATTCCGGACCCCGGAGCGCTGACCACATACGGCCTGCCCGCGGTGCGCGCGCTCGCCGATCTGTCGGCCGCGCTGACGGTCGGGTCGCTGTTGTTCGCCGCGTTCCTGGTGCCACCGCAATCGAACGGCCTGCTCGACGTCGGCGGGTATCGCGCGGTGCGCCGGGCCTCCAATTTCGCGCTCATCTGGGCTTGCTGTGCGGCGCTGCTCATTCCGCTGACGGTCTCCGACACCACCGGGCAGCCGGTCGGCGACACGCTGCGCCCGGAAGCTCTGTGGCGTGCCATCGATCAGATCGAGCTGGCCGGCGCCTGGCGCACCACGGTGCTGTTCGCACTGATCGTCGCCGTCGGTGCCCGGCTCGCGTTGCGCTGGGGCTGGACGCCGGTGCTGTTCGCCGGGGCGATCGTGACGATGATGCCGCTGGCGCTGACCGGCCACTCGTCCTCCGGTGGCGCGCACGACCTCGCCACCAACAGCCTGATCCTGCACCTGGTTTCGGCCGCGGTGTGGGTCGGCGGCCTGTTCGCGCTACTGGCGCACGCGCGCCGCGGTGGTGCGCACACCGACCTCGCCGCCCGCCGCTTCTCGCTCACCGCCACCATCGCGTTCGTCACCATCGGCGTCAGCGGAGTGATCAACTCCTGGGTCCGGGTGCCGTGGGACGAACTGCTCACCACCACCTACGGCAAGCTGGTGCTCGCCAAGGCCACCGCGCTGATCGTGCTCGGCCTGATCGGTTTCGTGCAGCGCCGCGCCGCACTGCCCGCACTCGCCGCGAACCCGAAGGACCGCGGTGCGCTGATCCGATTCGCCGGTGTCGAGGTATTGGTCTTCGCGGCAACAATGGGTCTGGCCGTCGGACTCGGCCGCACCCCGCCGCCACCGCCGACCAGCATCCCGACCGCCGCCGAGGTCGAACTCGGCTACAACCTGGCCGGCCCGCCGAATGTGCCACGGCTGCTGTTCGACTGGCGCTTCGACCTGATCTTCGGAACGCTGTCGATCGTGCTCGCGGTGCTGTATCTGCTCGGCGTGCGCCGCCTGCGGTTGCGCGGCGACGCGTGGCCGGTCGGGCGGACCATCGCCTGGCTGTCCGGCTGCGCGGTGCTGCTGATCGCCACCTCGTCCGGGGTCGGTCGGTATTCGCCCGCGATGTTCAGCGTGCACATGGGCGCGCACATGGCGTTGTCCATGCTGGCGCCGATCCTGTTCGCGCTGGGCGGCGCGGTGACCCTCGCGCTGCGCGCGCTGCCGCCCGCCGGACGCACCGGCGCGCCGGGACCGCGCGAGTGGATCCTTGCCGCCGTGCACAATCCGGTGTCGCGCTTCCTGACCCACCCGATTGTGGCGGCGGTCATCTTCGTCGGCGGGTTCTACGCGCTGTACCTCGGCGGGATCTTCGACACGTACGCGGACTCGCACGCGGCGCACCTGATGATGAACGCGCACTTCCTGCTCAGCGGCTATCTGTTCTATTGGGTCGTCATCGGCATCGATCCCAAGCCGCGCCAGGTGGAACCACTGACCAGGCTCGCGATGGTGTTCGGCTCGCTGCCGTTCCACGCGTTCTTCGGCATCGCGTTGATGAGCATGAACACGGTGCTCGGCGGCTGGTTCTATCGCGGCCTCGGCCTCGGCTGGAACGGCGACCTGCTCGGCGACCAGCGCACCGGCGGTAGTCTCGCCTGGGCGAGCGGCGAGGTGCCGTTGGTGGTGGTGATGCTCGCGCTGCTCATCCAATGGTCGCGCAGCGATCGGAAGCTGGCGCAGCGCACCGATCGGGCCGCCGACCGCGACCACGACGCCGCGCTGTCCGCGCACAACGCGATGTTCGCTGAGCTGGCAAAACGTGACCGAGGGGTACATAAGTAAGTGACGGCGCAATGCCTTCGGGCATGAAGTCTCAGGTCATGGTGGAGTCGAGTTGGTCAAGGTGTGGTTGTGAACGAACGGTCCGTAGTCTTCTCCGAACACAGACCGATCGATCGGATCTATCGATCCGATGTGCGGGCCGCGCGTAGGCGGCTGGCCGGGCGGATCCGTAAGACGCCGGTCTTCCACACCACCGTCGCCGGGCCCAACGGTCCGGTGCCGGTCACGATGAAGCTCGAATACCTGCAGTACGGCGGCACTTTCAAGGTTCGGGGCAGCTTCAACGCGCTGCTGGCGGCCCCGGACGGCACCGATCAGGTGGTCATCGCCTCCGGCGGCAATGCGGGCATCGCCGCCGCGCTGGCGGCCGCGCATCTCGGAAAGTCCTGCACCGTAGTCGTTCCGGAGTCGGCACCACACACCAAGGTCGCCGCGATGTGGTCGCACGGTGCCGAGGTGCTCTGGCACGGAACGACTTACACCGAAGCGGTCGGCTACGCCAACCAGCTCGCCGCGGAACGCAATGCTTTGCAGCTGCACGCCTACGACCTACCCGCCATCGTCGCGGGCGCCGGGGTGGTCGGCCTGGAGATCGAGGAGCAGGTGCGCGGGCGTCCGTCGGTGCTCGCCGCGGTCGGCGGCGGTGGGCTGGTCGCGGGGATCGCGGCGGCGATCGGCCGTCGTCAGCAGGTGGTCGGCGTGGAGCCGGAAGGCATTCCGACCCTGCACGCCGCGTTGTCGGCGAACCGCCCCGTCGAGGTCGAGGTGTCCAGCATCGCGGCGGAATCCTTGGGCGCCACCAGGATCGGCAACATCGCGATGGACATCACGCGCCGCTATCAGGTGCGTTCGCTGCTGGTGACCGACGACGCGATCGCGACGGCCCGCGACTATCTGTGGCGCGAGTTCCGCATCGTGGTGGAGTTCGCCGGTGCGGCCGCGCTGGCCGCGGTGCAGAGCGGCGTCTACGTCCCGGCTCCCGACGAGCGCCCGGTGATCGTCCTCTGCGGCGCCAACACCGATCTCTCGGTGCTGTAACCACTTTCGCGCCCGCTTCGCCGACCTCGAAAGAAGCACCGGATATCCACATTCGCGAAAGTTGTCCACATTCTCGGATCGCGTCGCCCGATCACCCGTCGCATCGGTGAGGCTGGAGAAGTCCTCCTCGCGGGGAGGAAGTCTCCGGGCAACCGCCACGGGCCGAATGCGAAGGGGCGTCATCATGTACGAGGCGAATGCGACCGTCGTCGGGACGATCGTCAACAATCCGATGAAGCGTGAGCTGCCGAACGGCGAGCAGATGCTGATCTTCCGGATGGCGAGCAACTCGCGCCGACTCGACCAGAAGACGGGGGAGTGGGTCGACAACGGCACCCTGTTCCTCAACGTGAGCTGCTGGCGCAGGCTGGTGGCGGGCGTGGACGCCTCGCTGCGGCGCGGCGACCCGATCATCGCGCACGGCCAGCTGCGCTCGCACGAATACCGCAGCAGGGACGGGGTGGAACGGCGCGACCTGGAGATGCGGGCCACCGCCATCGGTCCCGACCTCGGCCGCTGCACCGCCCGGGTGACCAGATGGTCGGAGATGCGGAATACTGGCGACCGCTTCAGTGCTGAACATCAGGTGCCGGCAGGCGACGGGCTGGGGGAGAATGTCGCAGCCGCCTCCACGGCGCCACCCCGAACGACCCACCCCGAGCACGTCGACGCCTGACCAGGCCGCGCACTGCGAGGGTATCCGCCGGTTCAACTCACCGAGGGCCCGCATCGGCCCGTGGCGCGCCGCCCGATCTGATAACAACCATGCTTGCAGATCCGGCATGGCCACGAGATATCCACCCATGGGAGTGTCGTCGATGAGGGCTGGGTGTTGAACGTTACAACAACGGGTTTGCCGCAGACCTGTCCAAGGTTGCGGTTCGCACCCTACACTGCGAGGGAGGTGAAGATATGACTTCACTTCAGCTGGAGATCATCTATGAAGGTCCGAGACTGACTGTGTACGGCGTGGTCGACCATAGGGGCGAGTGTGCAGCCTCGGCGTGGCTGGCCGGCCTGGATGACCGCACCAGTGCCCAATTCCGGGCGCGGTTCGCTCGACTCACCGAGGTGGGCTTCTTACGGAGTCCAGACGAGATGAGAGTCCTACAATGCCCCGGAAGTCCACCTGTCTCAGAGATCAAGACAAGGACCGGTTTCCGGCTCTACGCGGTCAGGCACGAGGAGAACTGGGTGGCTACGCACGGAGCAAAGAAACCGCCTGATCGGAAGGTTTGCAAACAAGCCGAGCGTGCACGTGAGATATTTAAGGGGGCGCAACGGAAATGACAACTTGGTTTAGACGTACATCGGAATCTGACGCGCTGTTCGCTGAGGAGCGACTTGTTCTGGCTGCGAACGAGCTGGTGTATGAGGCCATGCATGCGACCGGAAAGAATAAGAAGCAACTGGCGGATTTGCTGAAGGTGCGGCCGACGGAAGTCAGCAACAGACTGAGTGGACGTCGGAATCTAACCCTGCGTAGCTTGGCTCGAATGATGCATGCTCTCGGCTTCGATGTAGAGCTTCGTGCTATCAAGTATGAAAAAGGTAGCGGAAGCAGGTCGCAACGTGAGGCGCGCATTGGCGAGCGTGTGAGCAAGGAAGTGGTGGCGCGCCCCGAGCCTGATGTCGTACGAATTTGGCAGGCCATATTCCTAGCTAAGCTGCAAGGCGACATCCCCGGTGACGAGCGCGAGGTGGCTAAGCACATCAGCGAGGTGTCGTCGGTCCTCGGGACGCTCGATCAGGTGCTGGCGGCGAGCGTAGATCGTCAGATGGATGGTGTTGTTCGGCTCAAACTGCGGGTAACTGCGCACGATCTACTTGACGCGGGGAATGTAAGTACCAGCGCGATTCGGGCTGCGATTCATACAGCTGGAGGGAATACGCCCGGTTGGGAGAAGGCGGTGGAAGACATCGTCTCAAAGTTGAGCGTAGAAGTTGCTGAGGTCGATACGGACGCTCCTGATCAGACTGCTTGCTCGGCATGAAGCCGCTGATCCTCGAACGCTGATAAGACCCACTTATCGACGGTTGGTCGATTATCTGAAATCGAATGAATGCGTGGCTGTTTCAGTCCAGTGTCCATTCAGCTCGATCTAGTAGGAGTTCACGCGCCAGGCTGGGCGGATAGTAACTGGATCGTTTCAGTCACGGATGTATCGAAGTCGGCAGGATAACTTTTGGAGTGTCCCGCCTGAACGGAACCGGATCGTGGCCGCTGGCTAAGGGACGGAGTGTTGCAGGGGGAGACTCTCGCTCGATGACATCAGTCGTGCTGATGGTCTGCTGGACATGCAGCGGCAGATCCCACGCATTGACTGGGTTCCGGTGCTCTCTCTGCTTCCGGACGGCCGAACTGACGCGACGTCAGGGGGTGGCGTGACGTCAGAGTTGGGATGGCATGCACGCTCACTCGACCTCGGCCGCTGCACCGCCCGGGTGACCAGATGGTCGGAGATGCGGAATACTGGCGACCGCTTCAGTGCTGAACATCAGGTGCCGGCAGGCGACGGGCTGGGGGAGAATGTCGCAGCCGCCTCCACGGCGCCACCCCGAACGACCCACCCCGAGCACGCCGACGCCTGACCAGGCCGCGCACTTTTGGCCGCGCGCTGCGAGGGGTATCCGCCGGTTCAACTCACCGTTTCCGACACCGATAGGCTTCCTCCTTATGGCTGAGTTCATTTACACAATGAAGAAGGTTCGCAAGGCGCATGGTGACAAAGTCGTGCTCGACGATGTCTTCCTGAACTTCCTTCCCGGCGCCAAGATCGGTGTCGTCGGCCCGAACGGCGCCGGTAAATCCAGCGTGCTGAAGATCATGGCGGGAGTGGACCAGCCGAACAACGGCGAAGCGTTCCTGGCGCCCGGCGCGACGGTCGGCATCCTGATGCAGGAGCCCGCGCTGAACGAGGAGAAGACGGTCCGCGGCAACGTCGAGGAGGGCCTCGGCGAGGTCAAGGTGAAGCTGGATCGCTTCAACGAGATCGCCGAGCTGATGGCCACCGACTACTCCGACGAGCTCATGGACGAGATGGGCAAGCTACAGGAGTTCCTCGACCACGCCGACGCGTGGGACGTCGACTCCCAGCTGGAGCAGGCGATGGACGCGCTGCGCTGCCCGCCGCCGGACGAGCCGGTCACCAACCTCTCCGGTGGTGAGCGCCGCCGCGTCGCGCTGTGCAAGCTGCTGCTCAGCAAGCCCGACCTGCTGCTGCTCGACGAACCGACCAACCACCTCGACGCCGAGAGCGTGCTCTGGCTCGAGCAGCACCTGGCCGCGTACGCCGGCGCCGTGCTCGCCGTCACCCACGACCGGTACTTCCTCGACAACGTCGCCGAGTGGATCCTCGAACTCGACCGCGGCCGCGCCTACCCCTACGAGGGCAACTACTCCACCTACTTGGAGAAGAAGGCCCAGCGACTCGAGGTCCAGGGCAAGAAGGACCAGAAGCTGCAGAAGCGGCTCAAGGACGAGCTGGCCTGGGTGCGCTCCGGCGCCAAGGCCCGCCAGGCCAAGAACAAGGCCCGCCTCGGCCGGTACGAGGAGATGGCAGCCGAGGCCGACAAGCACAGGAAGTTGGACTTCGAAGAGATCCAGATTCCGGCGGGTCCGCGCCTCGGCAGCGTGGTGGTCGAGGTCGCGCACCTGGACAAGGGCTTCGGCGACCGTCAGCTCATCAAGGATCTGTCGTTCACGTTGCCGCGCAACGGCATTGTCGGCGTCATCGGCCCGAACGGTGTCGGTAAGACCACGCTGTTCAAGACCATTGTCGGGCTGGAGGCGCCGGACAGCGGTGAGGTGAAGGTCGGCGAGACGGTCAAGCTGAGCTACGTCGACCAGAACCGGTCCGGCATCGACCCGAAGAAGAACGTCTGGCAGGTGGTGTCGGAGGGGCTCGACTTCATTCAGGTCGGCAACCAGGAAATGCCGTCGCGCGCCTACGTCAGCGCGTTCGGCTTCAAGGGCCCGGATCAGCAGAAGCCGGCCGGCGTGCTCTCCGGTGGTGAGCGAAACCGGCTGAACCTGGCGCTCACCCTCAAGC
Source organism: Nocardia sp. NPDC050175 (assembly GCF_044459885.1). Classification (NCBI taxonomy): domain Bacteria; kingdom Bacillati; phylum Actinomycetota; class Actinomycetes; order Mycobacteriales; family Nocardiaceae; genus Nocardia; species Nocardia sp. NPDC050175. The sequence goes on along the minus strand of NZ_JBITJI010000004.1, from coordinate 363,583 downwards.
AGGGTGGCAACCTGATCCTGCTCGACGAGCCGACCAACGACCTCGACGTGGAAACCCTCGGTTCGCTGGAGAACGCGCTCGAACAGTTCCCCGGCTGCGCCGTCGTGATCTCCCACGATCGCTGGTTCCTTGACCGCACCTGCACGCACATCCTGGCGTGGGAGGGCGACTCCGACAACGACGCCAAGTGGTTCTGGTTCGAGGGCAACTTCGAGGCCTACGAGGCCAACAAGATCGAGCGCCTCGGCCTGGAAGCGGCGCGCCCGCACCGGGTTACGCACCGCAAGCTGACCCGCGACTGATCCGTCGGCGGACCTCTCCCCTCCGCCGCGGACCTGATCGGGACCGAGTCGCCGGCGTCGAACACGACGTCACGACTCGGTCCCGGCGCGCGACGCAATACCGTACGCCCGTTATGTCTCGTATCCGGCACAACGGCACTGGACCCGGTCCCACGGCCGTGACGAATCTCGCTACTGTGGGACACGTGAATGCGCAGGCACAGTTCGAGCAATCGGCGGTCCCCACCGTCGACCTGGTAGCCGAGCTGAACCGAGGTGCTTCGGCCCCGCTGCCGCCGCAGAAAGACCCTGTCGCGCACACCTGACGTTCGTGCGTCCGAACGATGCTGTGCCGAGATCATTCATCCGAGCTGGGCAATCGCGTGGCGAACACCGCCGTGATGGTGAACACCCCAGGATTGGAAGGGATTTCACCCCCTCGTCTTCCACGCACAGCTACTCTCGGACCGGCGTCGCTTTGTTACGGAACCGAATCCGAGGAGTTGGCGAAAAAATGACGGTCTCGTCCGAATTGTCCAGTGCGGCGTGGGCCGCGAGTTTGCCGCAGGCACTGCGCGGCGAACTTGCGACTCTCGAGGAGGCGTATTTCCGCCACGTCGACGCGGGCGATGTGGACTGCGCGATCACCGGCATCACTCAAATCTTCCGGCGGCACATGGAGTTGGCCATGCACCGCCCGGCGGACCGGGCTCTGGTCCGGGTGTATCACCCCGACGACGGCTCCGGCCTCGGCGCGGCGGTACAGCTAGTCACCGACGACATGCCGCTACTTGTCGAATCGATCACCTCATCGCTGACCCGGCTCGGTGTCAGCGTGAGCGAAGTGATCCACCCGATCTTCGAGGTGGAACGCGATGCGGACGGGCTGCTGCAGCACGCCGCACCGCACGAAGTGGACGGCACCAACGGCGCGACCGCGCTGCGCGAGTCGTGGATGCACCTGCAACTGCACCCGTCCACCAGCCGGGCGTTGCTGAGCCGGATCGAATCCGCGATGCCGAACGTGGTCGCCGACGTCCGTCAGGTCATCGGTGACACCGAGTCCATCAAGGACGTGCAGAGCAGGCTGGCCGACGATCTGGAACTGGCCGCGAAGTCGGGCACCGCGCCGTTCGCCGACACCGACCTGGTGGACACCGCGAACCTGTTGCGCTGGCTGGCCAGCGGCAACTTCACCGTGCTCGGCTACGCCCGCTACCAGCTGAGCGCCGAGCAGGGGCAGGAGTCGTCCAACCCGATGCCGGGCACCTGCCTCGGCGTGCTCCGGCCCGACGTCGGCACCGATTTCCGGGTGCCGATCAACGCCGCCGACCGGCCGCTGCTGATGCTGACCCAGGGCCTGGTCCCGGCCACCGTGCATCGCTCGGTATACCCGTACTTCATCGGCGTCGCCGACTTCGACGACGCGGGCACCATCGTCGGCGAGCACCTGTTCATCGGCGTCTTCACGGTCACCGCGGTGCACGAGAACGTGCTCGACATCCCGGTGATCGAGCGTCGGGTGCGCGCGGTGATCGAGGAGAGCGGGTTCGACCTGGAGTCGTTCTCCGGGCAGGCGATGCTCGAGGTCATCCAGTCCTTCCCGCGCACCGAGCTGTTCTCCTCCGACGCCGAGACGATGCGCCGGACCGCCCTCGCGGTGCTGAACATCGGGCTGCGCCGGCAGGTGCGCCTGTTCCTGCGCGCGGACGGCTACGGCCGATTCGTCGCGTGCATGGTCTATCTGCCGCGCGACCGCTACACCACCAGGGTGCGGCTGGAGATGCAGGACATCCTGGTCCGTGAACTGGGTGGCGTCTCCATCGATTACTCCGCCAGGGTCGGCGAAAGCGACTTGGCCAGTGTGTATTTCACGGTGCGCATGCCGGAGGCCGAGCACGGCGCGCCGCGCTACGCGGCACCGGCCGCGGACACCTCCGAGGCCAACCGGCTGCGCATCCAGGCGCTGCTCGGCGAGGCGAGCCGGACCTGGGAAGACCTGCTGAACGACGAGGTCAGCACCTCGACGATGCTCGACCCCGCGGTAGTGCAGCGCTACTCCGAGGCGTTCCCCGACGCCTACAAGGAGGACTTCGAGGCGGGCCGCGCGCTCGCCGACATCGTCCGCCTGGAGCACCTGCGCGACGGCGGCATCGATCAGTACCTGTACCGCAATATCGCGTCCGACCCCGGTTCCTGGCGGTTCTCGCTCTACGTCGCCGGCCCCGGCATCTCGCTGAGCCAGGTGCTTCCGGTGCTGCAGAGCCTCGGCGTCGAAGTGGTCGACGAGCGGCCGTACCAGCTGGAGCTGGAGGCCCAGCCCGGCGGCGACCCGAGCACCGGCGGCGAACGCTGGATCTACGACTTCGGTCTGCTGGCCCGCCCCGAGTTGCTGCGCAGCGCGCTCGACCGGGACCTGGACGCGGAACTGCTGGAGTCGTCCAAGCGGGCGGCCGTGCTGGAGGCGGAGGTTCGCGGCCTGCGCGAGCGGTTCACCGAGGCGTTCGAGGCGGCCTGGTACGGCCGCGCGGAAGCCGACCCGCTCAACGAACTGGTGTTGCGCGCGCGGCTGCCGTGGCGTGCGGTGTCGATCCTGCGCACCTACGCGAAGTACTTGCAGCAGGCCGGTTTTCCGTACAGCCAGGCCAACATCTCCCGGGTGCTGCTCACCTATCCGGACGTGGCACGGCTGTTCGTCGACCTGTTCGCGGCGCACTTCGACCCGGACACCGTCTCGGCCGAGCACGCCGCCGAGTTGGACGGCCAGGTCTGCGGCCGGATCGACGACGTGGTCAGCCTCGACGCCGACCGGATCCTGCGCGCCATCCTCAACCTGATCAGGGCGACGCTGCGCACCAACTACTACGTCACCGACGCCGAGGGCATGTCGCGTGACTACGTGTCGGTGAAGGTCGAGCCGCGCGAGATCAGCGAATTGCCCAAGCCGAGGCCGCAATTCGAGATCTTCGTGTACTCGCCGCGAGTCGAGGGCGTGCACCTGCGGTTCGGTCCGGTAGCCCGTGGCGGGTTGCGCTGGTCCGACCGTTTGGAGGACTTCCGCACCGAGGTGCTCGGTCTGGTCAAGGCGCAGGCGGTCAAGAACGCGGTGATCGTCCCCGTCGGCGCCAAGGGCGGCTTCGTGGTGAAGCAGCCACCGGCCGCCACCGGTGACCCGGTCGCGGATCGTCAAGCACTCGGCGCCGAGGGCATCAGCTGCTACCGCACCTTCATCTCCGGCCTGCTCGATGTCACCGACAACGTGGATCGCGCGACCGGCGAGGTGGTACCGCCCGCCCGGGTGGTGCGCCGCGACAGCGACGACACCTACCTGGTGGTGGCCGCCGACAAGGGCACGGCGACGTTCTCCGATATCGCCAACGATGTGGCCAAGCGCTACGGCTTCTGGCTCGGCGACGCGTTCGCCTCCGGCGGCTCGGCGGGCTACGACCACAAGGCGATGGGCATCACCGCCAAGGGTGCCTGGGAGAGCGTCAAGCGCCACTTCCAGGAAATGGACATCGACACGCAGACACAGGATTTCACCGTCGTCGGTGTCGGCGATATGAGCGGTGACGTCTTCGGCAACGGCATGCTGCTGTCCGAGCACATCCGCCTGCTCGCGGCGTTCGACCACCGGCACATCTTCTTGGATCCGAACCCGGACACCGCGGCTTCCTACGCCGAACGGCAGCGGATGTTCCAGCTGCCCCGCTCGTCGTGGGCGGACTATGACGCCTCGCTCATCAGCAAGGGCGGCGGCGTCTACGACCGCACGGTGAAGTCGGTGCCGATCAGCCCCCAGGTCCGAAAGGCGTTGGGGCTGGCCGACGGTATCGAATCGCTGTCCCCGCCGGAGCTGGTGCACGCGATCCTGCTCGCGCCGGCCGAACTGCTGTGGAACGGCGGCATCGGTACCTACATCAAGGCGAGCACCGAGGTCAACGGCGACGTCGGCGACAAGTCCAACGACGCGGTCCGGGTCAACGGAAACCAGTTGCGGGTCAAGGTGATCGGCGAGGGCGGCAACCTGGGTGCGACCGCGCTCGGCCGCATCGAGTTCTGCCGCAGTGGCGGCAAGATGAACACCGACGCGCTCGACAACTCGGCCGGCGTCGACTGCTCCGACCACGAGGTCAACATCAAGGTGCTGCTCGACGGCGTCGTCAGCGCGGGCCAGCTGTCCGAGCCGGAACGCAACCCGCTGCTCGCCTCGATGACCGACGAGGTCGCGCAGATGGTGCTGGACGACAATGTGGCGCAGAACTTCCTGATGGGCATGTCCCGCACCGACGCACCGCAGATGCTGAACGTGCACATGCGGCTCATCGACGATCTGGAAGCGCGCCGCGGCCTCGACCGGGAGCTGGAGGCACTGCCCTCGGCAGCGCAGCTGAAGCGCATGCTGGAGGAGGGCGCGGGGCTCACGTCCCCGGAACTCGCCAATCTCATGGCGCACGTGAAGCTTTCGCTCAAGGCCGACCTGCTCGAGACGGATCTGCCGGACAGCCCCTTCTTCGTCACCCGGCTGCCCGACTACTTCCCGACACCGTTGCGGGAGCGGTTCGGTGCCGCGATCAAGAAGCACCGGCTGCGCCGGGAAATCCTCACCACGATGATCGTGAACGAGATGGTCGACTACGGCGGCATCACCTACGCGCACCGGTTGAGCGAGGAGACCGGCGCGACGCCCACCGACTCGGTGCGTGCGTTCGCGGCGGCCACCGAGATCTTCGGGCTGCCGGAGATGTGGGCGCGGATCCGCGCGGCCGACGCCGCCACCGCGGTGCGTGACCTGCTGGAGCTGGAAACCAAACGGACACTGGACCGGGCCTCGCGCTGGTTCCTGAGCAACCGGCCGCAGCCGATCGCGGTCGGCGCGGAGATCAACCGGTACTGCCAGGACGTGCAGGCGCTGGCGCCGAAGGTGCCGGGCTGGCTGCGCGGACATCACGTCGCGACGCTCACCGATCAGTCGGCCGAGCTCATCGCCCGCGGTGCGCCGACCGACCTGGCCACCGAGGTGTTCGGGCTGCTCAACCTGTTCCCGCTGCTCGACATCGTGGACATCGCCGACATCACCGATCGCGACGGTGACGAGGTCGGGTCGCTCTACTACGCGCTCAACGAGCACCTCAAGATCGACTGGCTGCTCCAGGCGGTGAGCCACCTCGAACGGGGCGACCGCTGGCACTCGCTGGCCCGGCTCGCGCTGCGCGACGATATGTACTCGTCGCTGCGCTCGCTGACCCTCGATGTGCTCTCCGCGGGTGACCCGGAGGAGAGCGCGGACGAGAAGATTGCATACTGGGAGTCGAAGAACCAGTCTCGGCTCGGGCGTGCCCGGGCCGCACTGTCGGAGTTGTTCGAGTCCGGAACCCACGATCTCGCCACGCTGTCGGTGGCCGCGCGGCAAGTGCGAAGCATGGTGAGTGGGGTGGGCGCCCAATCGGAGGTACCACGTTGACCAGCTCGTTGAACGGTAGCGGGAAGGCGACGGGTGGCAATGTCGTGCTGCCCAAGCGTTTTCACACCCAGGTCGAGGTCAGGTGGTCGGACATGGATGCTTTCCAGCATGTGAACCATGCCCGCATGGTGACCCTGCTGGAGGAGGCGCGCATCCCGTGGCTGCTCGAGCCGGGCCGCCCGACCGCCGCGCTCGGCACCGGCTGCGTGCTGGCCGACCTTCGGGTGCGCTACCGCGGACAGCTCAGGCACGAGGACACACCGCTCGATATCGCGATGTGGATCGAACGGCTGCGGGCGGTCGACTTCACCATCGGCTACGAGGTGCGGGCCGCGGGTGCGGCACCGGACTCGCCTGCCGCGGTGATCGCCTCCACCCAGATCGCCGCGTTCGACATGTCCGGGCAGCGCCTGCGCAGGCTCACCGAGGCCGAACGCGACTATCTGGCCGAGTGGCTGGACTGATCCGCATCGGTATTCGCTGGTCCAGAACGGCAGCACAGCCGTGATGGCAGAACAACGCGTATTGCACGTGTCCGATCCGGCGGAGCGAGAGAACCTCGCGACGTTCCTGACTCGGGCGGTGCGGCTGGACCCCGCGGCGGTGGTACGTATCCGCCGCCGCGGGGATCAGTACGTCGCGGCCTGGGTGGCAACGGGTTTCGAGGCGCTCGCGGTCCGCACCATCGTCGGTGAGCTCGGCGTCGACGACGTCACCGTCGGCGCCGACATGGTGCTGGCCGGGCTCGGCTCCGGCCTGCCCATCGACCTCGGCTACTCGATGGATTCCGCATGGCGTGGCGCGCTACCGCCGGTCGACGGCTTCCTGCACATCGACGACGTACCCGCCCGCACCCTGGTCGAACTCGCCGAACAGGGCGCCCAACTGGCCAAGGAACACGGCAGCAGTCACGGCCCACCCGCCTCCCTGCTCGACCAGACCGTGCTCACCGTCTCCGGCGCCGACACCCAGGTCCAGGTCCCGATGCGCGTCGTCTTCGCCCTCACCGCAATGGATTTCATCCCGCACTCCGGTGACAAGGCCGACTCCCGCCGCATCCTGCCCACCGAAATCGTTCGCATCCGAGCCACCAACACCTGGCTCCGGATAGACGCTCGCTACGGCTCGGTGGCCCGCCGCCGCGCAGGCAGCATCTCCCTGTCCCCGAGCTGACCTAGTCGCGAAGGCCGAGTAGTGCGCTGCCGCTTTGTGTGGAACATGCCCTCGGGCAGGCCAATTGCGATCATCCGGCGTTCGCCGCACACCAAGATCGTCTTTTCGATGCGTCAGTTCCGTTGCGGGAGGAGCATGTTGAGGTATCCCCCGACAGCGCGGCAAGTGCGGCGACGGCACTCGGCGCGCGACGCACCGACCTCGAGCATCCGAAAGACTGCCCATGCGACCCGCGACACCCACCCATGCCCAGATCAGCTGGGCCCCTGAACTTTTTCCGCCGCTCCTCGCTCCCGCAACCGCGCGCCTGCGGTCCCGGCTGACGGCGCGCGTCGGTCCCGACGGCGCGGTCCGCGACCCTTGTCAGAGCCGGGTCCTGGAGTCCGTGCTGGCGCTGAACCTGCTGGAGCGGACCGATCTGCAACCCCAGCGGCGGACTCGCCTCGTCGACTATCTGCGTGCCGTGGCCACGACGGACCCACTGGATCGCATCCTGGTCGATCTGGCCCTCACCCGCACCGCGACCGCGGGTCCCACTGCGGGATTGGCCGAGGTGTTCCTCGCTCGCGCACCCGGCTTCACCGGCGCTCGCAAACACGCCATGTTCGATGCGACCTTCGCCTTATACGGTCTAGTACCCCCGCGCCCACTGGACCCGGGCGCCTTCGACCTGACCGGCTTGCACTGCTGGGCCAGAGTGCAGGTCACCGCGGTGAAGATAGTCCTCGCCGACGCCGCGGACCGGCACGACCAGATCAGCGACGAGGACGTGCGGATTCTGCTGGAAACCCAACGCCAGAGCCAAGTCTGGGAGGACAACGTCCTCATCCACCTGTGGGCGCTGCACGCGCTGCACCGCCTCCCGCACACCGAGCACGTCGTGAGCGAGGGGGTTGCCAAGGCCATGGCTCATCAGCGGGACGACGGCGGACTGCCGTTCGTCGCCAACACCGACACCTGGTGCACCGCCACCGCCGGTGTCGCACTCGCCGCCGCCGGTGCCCCGCGCGAGGTCCTGCACACCGTCGCCGCGCACCTGGTGTCCCAGCAGCAGCCCGGCGGCGGCTGGTCCTACACCGACCTGGCCTATCAAACCGACGTCGACGACACCTCGGTCGCCATCCAGTTCCTGGACACCCTCGACACCGTCCGGTACCGCGAACCGATCCGCCGCGGCGAGCAATCACTGATGGCGGTCCGCAACCCCGACGGCGGGTTCCCCACCTACATCGCCGGGGCCGCGTCGGAAGCCTGCATGACCGCCGCCGCCGTCGACGCGCTCACCCCGCAGTGGCAACGCCGCCACGCGGCCATCATCTCCGGGCTCGAGTTCCTGGCCGACCAGCAACGCGCGGACGGCTCCTTCCCGCCGGACTGGTCGAGCAGCCGACTACACACCGTCTTCCGCGCGCTGCTCGCCACCACCCGCAACCCCGGCCACCACCCCGCACACCTGCTACAGATGACCAAACAGATCATGACCCTCGTGCTGGACGGGCAGAACGCCGACGGCGGCTGGGGACAGCAACACGGGGAACCCAGCGACCCGATCAGTACCGCCTACGCCCTGATCGCCGTGTGCCGCCAGGACGACCCGGCACCCGCCGCGCGCGCGGCGACCTACCTGCTGTCCTGCCAGCGCGACGACGGCAGCATCGCCGCCATCTCCGACTCGATCGGGCCGCGACCGCTGCGCTTCACCATTCCGGTCCTCGCCGACATCTTCACGCTGCTGGCCCTCGGTCACCTCGACCGCCGCATCGATGAGCGTGTTCGGTGAGGTTCCCCGCCCACATCGGCCCACAAAGGGCGTCGGCGCGCGTTCCACTTCAGCACGGATTCGCGGCGGAGGGCGCAGTCACCGGAATATGCTGGCGCAGTACGTTCTGGCGAGTCGCTATGTGTCGGAGACACATTGATGTGGTGAGGTTGGCAGATTCCTGTGCGGCCGCCCCCCGAGAAGAGGAGCATCATGTCGGATAGTCACGGTCGGTCAGGTCCACGTTTGCCGGTCACCATCGACACCACCAAACCGCATGAGGCTCGCTTCTACGATTACTGGCTCGGCGGTGCGGACAACTACCCGGTCGATCGTGCGCTCGGCGACCGGATCGCCGCGTACGTCCCCACCATCCGCACCATGGTTCGGCACAACCGCGCCTTCCTCGGTCGCGCCGTGCGCTATGCGATGACCGACCTGGGTATCACCCAGTTCCTCGACATCGGTACCGGCCTGCCGACCGCCCGCAATACCCATGAGGTGGCCCAGGAGGTGGATCCGGCGGCCCGCATCGTCTACGTCGACAAGGATCCGCTCGTGCTCGCCCACGCCCGCGCGGTGATGGCGAGTGCCAAGGCGGGTAAAACCGCGTTCATCCACGCCGATCTGCACGATCCCGAGTCGATTCTGGCCGACCCGGCCATCGCCGCCACGCTCGATCTCGAGCAACCGGTCGCCATCACGCTGACCATGATCATGATGTATTTCCGCGATTCGGACGACCCGCAGGGCATCATCGCGCGGTTACTGGAGGCGGTGCCCTCGGGCAGCAGCCTGACGATCAGTCACCCCACCGCGGATTTCAATCCGACGGCCACGGCGCAGGCCGTGCAGGCCTGCGAGCACGCCGGTATCGCCATGGTCCCGCGCACCCGCGCCGAGATCGAAAAGCTGTTCGCCGGAACCGAAATCGTGGAGCCGGGCGTGGTCACGCTCGAGGACTGGCACCCCGAACTCGCCGAGGAATCCCTGTACGAGGTCGATCCCGATGCCGGACCCGCCTGGATCTGGGCAGGCGTGGGCCGCAAACCCTGAACGGCGACTGCGGTCAGCGGGGTCAGTGCAGGCCCAGTAGTCGCAGTAGAGCGGTGGTCGCGGCGGCGGCGAGGATAACCACGAGGATGGGTTGTTTGCGCCAGGCCAGCACGGCGGCGACGAGAACGCCTGCGGGGAGCGCGAATCCGAACTCCCCGGAGGCAGTCGGCAGGGCGGTGACGGCCACCAAAGCGGCGATCAGGACGACGGCGCCGACTTCCAAGAGCCGAATTGTGCGGGCTGGGAAGCGAATACGGTCGCGCAATGCTGGACCGGACCAGCGAAATGCGTAGGTTCCCAAGGCAAGGGCGATCATGCTGGCGACCAATATCATTCGACACCTGATTCGACAGTGTTCAGTTCGCGATTCGTAACCGCCACTGGCACAGCAGGTTCGGCGATATCTGTCTTTCCGTGATCTCGACCTACGCAGAGCAATCCCGAAAGTGCCACCAGCACAGGCATTCCCGTGGGCAAGAATGGCGCGCTCGCTACCGCTGCGATGGCGCCGACCGCAGCCGCACGCAACGTCGCGATGTCCCGCAGTGCTGGCACGATCAGCGCAAGCAGTACCGCGGGAAACACCGCGTCCAGTCCGAACGCCGAAGTATCCGGCACGAAGGTCCCGATCACCACACCGAGCACGGCACCTCCCGGCCAGGCAAGCAGCACACCAAAACCGCACGCCCAGTAGGCAGCTCGCTTGCGTTCGATAGAGGACTGGGCCAGCGACATCGCCACCGACTCGTCGTTCATCAGATGCACGCCGAGAAACCGCCGCCACCCGGTACCGACCACCTCCGGCACCGACAACCCGTACGGCAGATGCCGAGCATTGACCACCAGCCCGGCCAGCAGCGCCGCGATCGGACTACCGCCTGCCGCGACGATCCCGATGAACAGGAACTCCGCACCCCCGGCGAGCACCACCACGCCGAGCACGATCGGCAGCCACGCGGGCAGACCGGTGGTGATCGCGGTCGCGCCATACGACACACCGATCACAAAAACCGCCAGGCACACCGCCACGATCCCGGAGAACGTATCCCGCCCGAGTGTTCGCCATATCGAACGCATGTAGCTTATAGTGAACATCGCGACCCGATCCGTCAATATGGTTTCCTGTTGAGTGGTTGACCACACGATGGGAGGACAAGTGGCACAGCAGGACTCACCGACGGGCACACCCCAGGCGGTGATCGCCGCTGCCCTGCGCCGCGAACGCACCAGGGCCGGCCTCTCGCTCACCGAGGTGGCGCACCGCGCGGGCATCGCGAAATCCACTCTCTCCCAACTGGAATCGGGCACCGGCAACCCGAGCCTGGAAACCCTCTGGGCCCTGTGCGTCGCCCTGGACATGCCCTTCTCGGGCCTGCTCGATCCACCGCGCCCGGCCGTGCGACTGATCCGCGCGGGGGAGGGCCCGGTCGTCGCCGCGGCGGAATCCGACTACCGCGCGACCCTGCTGGCCGCCAGCCCACCCAACTCCCGCCGCGACCTGTTCCGGATCACCGCCGAACCAGGCCACGCCCGTCGCTCGGACCCACACATCCCCGGCGTCTTCGAGCACGTCCTCCTCGCCAGCGGACGCGCGAAGGTCGGCTTGATCGACGAACCCGTCGAACTGGGCCCGGGCGACTACATCTCCTACCCGGGCGATCTCCCACACGTCTTCGAAGCACTGGAGCCGCACACGTGGGCGACCCTGGTGATCGAATACACGTGAGTCAGGCGGCCCCTTCGCCGAGGTACTGCAACCAGATCGGATCCAGGTCGGCCGTCGTGGACAGCAGCCGCCAGTGCGGCCCCTTCGGCGAGACGAGCGGTGAGCGCAGGGTCCAGCCCAGTTCGCTCAGCATCTTGTCGGCCTTGCGGTGATTACACGGCGCGCAGCTGGCGACGCAGTTCTCCCAGGAGTGTTCCCCGCCGCGGCTGCGCGGGATGACGTGGTCGATGGTCTCCGCCTTGCCACCGCAGTACCCGCAGCGATAGCGGTCACGGTGCATGAGGGCGGCACGGGTCATCGGGACGCGGGCCCGATACGGCACATGGACATAGGTGCGCAGGCGGATCACCGAGGGAATGGCGACGGCGGCTTCGGCGGAATGGACTACCGGGCCTTCGGCGTCGTGATGGACGGTGTCGGCTTTATCGCAGATGAGCAGGACGATCGCGCGCCGCGCGGACAAGGCGGTAAGCGGCTCGTAGGTGGCGTTCAGAAGCAGCACCCGGCGCTTCAACCAGCTCGGAGTCTCACTGGGCGGCGATGCTGAGCGGTGCGCATGATCGGGATGACCGTGATGCGCGCCCGGATAATGATCGGACAGGATATGCAGCGGAGTAGCCCCCGAGCCACGATTGTGGACGTCGGCGGGCTGGAGTTGTCGGTGTGTCCGCGCCTCGTGTGACCTGGCGCTGTGCCGCTGCTTCATCTGGACCTCAATTTCATGATTGGCAGGATCATGCTGTTAGCTCGGCAGAGATTGCCACCCAGTTGACCATGGAACGACGGCTATTGCACGGTGATTTTCAACAATGTCCGGTTAACTGTGGCTGAAGAGCCGCCGGTCCGCGATTTACTGCCGCGGAAAACCGCGGTGTGGGCTGCCGATGCCGAGCGCGGGCACAATGGACGTCGGCGCATCCAGCGAATCGAGAGGGTCTATGACTTCGGGCGAGCAGACAGCAGCGGCTTCGGCAGAGCAGACGACAGCGTCGTTCTACGAGGCGGTCGGCGGGGCGGACACGTTCCGGCGGATCGTCGCGGCGTTCTACCGCGAGGTGGCGACCGACGAGGTGCTACGCCCGCTCTACCCGGAGGAGGATCTCGGCCCGGCCGAGCGCAGGCTGCGCATGTTCCTCGAACAGTATTGGGGCGGCCCGCGCACCTACGGCGAGGAGCGCGGCCATCCGCGGCTGCGGATGCGGCACAACCCGTTCACCATCGGTCCGCTGGAGCGCGACGCGTGGTTGCGTTGCATGCGAATCGCCGTAGCTGAGATCGAGCCGGAGCTGCTCGATGACGAGCATCGCAAGGCGTTGCTGGACTACCTGGAGATGGCGGCGAATTCGCTGATGAACACCCCCTGGTAAGGGCGTTTCGGTCGAGAACCGAGTCGGGCCGAGGGTTTTCGGCGCGTCCCGGCGGACGCTGGCGGTTTGCCTCAAGTTGAGATCGGTGCTCCGCCTAAGAGTTTTTGCCGCAAAACTTTGGCACTATTACGTATGTGACTGATACACCCGCCGTACTGGTGCCGGTGGATCGCACCACGCAACCATGGTGGCGGTCGGCCGTGTTCTACCAGGTTTATCCCAGATCCTTCGCGGATTCCGACGGCGACGGAGTCGGTGACCTCGGGGGCGTCCGCGACAAACTCGGCTACCTCGAGCTGCTCGGCATCGACGCACTGTGGGTGTGCCCGGTGATGACCTCACCGATGGCCGACGGCGGCTACGACGTCGCCGACCCCCGCGATATCGACCCGCTCTTCGGCGGGCTCGCCGCGATGGACGAGCTGATCGCCGAGGCGCACTACCGCAACATCAAGGTCACGATGGATCTGGTGCCGAACCACACCAGCAGCGAACACCCCTGGTTCCTCGCGGCGCTCGAGGCCGGTCCGGACAGCCCGGAACGCGCCCGCTACCTGTTCCGCGACGGCCGCGGCCCCGGCGGTGACGCGCCACCGAACAACTGGCCGAGCATCTTCGGCGGTCCCGCCTGGACCAGGGTCACCGAACCCGACGGCACGCCGGGCCAGTGGTACCTGCACATCTTCGCTCCCGAGCAGCCCGACCTGAACTGGGAAAACCCCGAGGTCGCCGCCGATTTCGAGAAGACGCTGCGGTTCTGGCTCGATCGCGGCGTCGACGGATTCCGCCTCGACGTGGCGCACGGCATGGCGAAACCGGCAGGCCTGCCCGACATGGCGGTGGTCAAGACCGCCCTGCTCGCCAACGACGACGACGATCTGCGCTTCAACAACCCTGCGGTGCATGAGATCCACCGCCGCATTCGCAAGGTGCTCGACGACTATCCGGACGCGGTGTCGATCGGCGAGGTGTGGGTCAACGACAACGTCCGGTTCGGCGAGTACCTTCGCGCCGACGAACTGCACCTGGCCTTCAATTTCCGGTTGGCGCAAACCGATTTCGACGCCGACGACGTGCGCGCGGCCATCGACAATTCCCTCGCCGCGGTCGCACCGGTCGCCGCCTCGCCCACCTGGACGCTGTCCAACCACGACATCAAGCGGGAGGTCACCCGCTACGGTGACGGCGCGGTGGGGGAGGACCGGGCCCGCGCGATGATGCTGCTCGAATTGGCCCTGCCCGGCTCGGTATTCATCTACAACGGCGCGGAATTGGGCCTGCCCAACGTGGACGACCTACCCGACGCGGTACTGCAGGACCCGGCCTGGGAACGCTCCGGGCACACCGAACGCGGCCGCGACGGCTGCCGGGTGCCGCTCCCGTGGGAGGGCGCCGCACCGCCGTTCGGCTTCACCACCGGCACACCGTGGCTGCCGATGCCCGCCGACTGGGCGGGCCGCACCGTCGAAGCGCAGCTCGAGGAGCTCGGCTCCACCCTCTCGCTGTACCGGATGGCCATCGAATTGCGTGGCCTGCGACCGGAATTCAGCGGCACGCGGATCGAGTGGTACGGCAGCCCGCCCGGCTGTCTCGCCTTCCGCCGCGAGGGCGGCCTGGTCTGCGTGCTGAACGCGTCGAAGGCGCCCACCCAGCTGCCGCCCGGCGATGTGCTGCTGGCCAGCGCGCCGCTGGAGGGCGGCCAACTGCCGCCGAACGCCGCCGCCTGGCTGGTCTGACGGACCGGACGACTCGACACGAAGCACAGTGAGTGTGACCAGAAGAAGAACTACTACACAGCATCGTCTACCGTTGGACCGTGAGCATTCTCGAGACTGTGCTGGTCTTCCTCGGCATCCCGCTGGTGATATACGGCGCGATCGCCGGATTGACGTATCTCGGTAAGCCACTCGCCGGTACGAAGCCCGCCCACTACGACCTCAGTCAAGAGTGGACGTCGGCGCCGGTGCTGTGGAGTGCGACCGACGAGGTCACCTCGACCGGTCATCATTCGGCCGAGTCGTCGCATGGTCATCATGCGGCGATCGAGGCCACCAAGGCGGAGCTGATCGGAGGCCGGGCAAGTGGCAAGTTCTAAGTGGCCCGCGGTGGTCGAGGCCGACCTGCCGCACGGGTACGTGGTCACCACAAGTGGACGCGTCTCCGGCGTGCACGAGGCCGGCGATGTGTTCCGGGAGGCCCCGTTCAGCGATGACGAGCGGCTCGCGATGGACAACGTGCTGACCGAGGCGACCCGCGCGACCAAGGTGCGGTTCAACGTCTACATCGGCGATCTCGGCGCCGATCCGGCCGCGGGTGCGGACGCGATCTTCCCGTCGACGCCCGAGGCGACGCGTTCGGTGCTCATCGCCGTCTCGCCCAACGACAAGGCGATCGAGGTGCGCTCCGGCCGCGAGGTCGCCGACCGCGCGAACGATCGGGTCTGCCAGCTCGGCGTCACCGCCGCGTCCAGCTCGTTCCGGCAGGGCCAGCTCATCGACGGCCTGGTTTCCGCGGTCCGCGTGATGGCCGCAGCGATCGGCCGCTGACCACATCCGCCCGCGCGGCGGAGTCACGAGCAATGCTTCCGGCGCGCTCACCCGATATGGGTGAGCGCGCCGGTGGCGTTTGCGGGTCGCTGCCGGGCTAGACGCGGAAAATTTTCTGTTCGCTAGCACCACATTTGGGGTTTGCCGCCCCCCGCGCGACTGGAGCACGGTGGTGGGGTGAAAATTCTTGTGACAGGAGCAACCGGGAACATCGGACGCATGGTCGTCGACCACCTGCTCGCGGGCGGTGCGGACGATGTCAGAGCACTGACCAACCATCCGGAGCGGGCCGCGCTGCCCGCGGGCGTCGAGATCGCCGAGGGGTATCTGGGCAGGGTGTCGTCACTGCCCGCCGCGTTCGAGGGCGTGGACCGGATGTATCTCGCGCCGATGCTGGAGACCATCGATGAGGTCGTCTCGCTGGCCAAGGGGGCGGGCATCCGGCAGATCGTGGATCTGTCCGGCGAGGCGCATTGGACGCCGATAGCGCAGGCGGTCGAGGGCTCCGGGCTCGACTGGACGCACCTGTTCGCCGGTGATTTCCTGGACAACGCCACAGTCTGGGCCGAACAGATCCGCGCGTCCGACGAGATCCGCGACCCATACCCGGAGGTCGAGAGCGTCCCGATCGCGATGGGCGACATCGCCCGCGTCGCCGCGAAAGTTCTTCTCTCCGAAGGCCACCACGGCCAGACCTATCAACTCACCGGCCCGGAAGTACTCACCCGAGCCGACCGCATCACCCAGATCGGCATCGCCCTCGGCCGGACCCTGACCGTCCGGCAGGTCCCCGCCGACGAGGCGGTCGAAATCTTCGCGCGGACCATGAGCACCGCCGAATGGTATGTAGAAATCACCGGCTCGATGGTCGGCTGGCATCCCGAACCGACCACCACCATCGCCGACCTCACCGGCGCCCCCGCCACCACCTTCGCCCAGTGGGCCACAGCGAATACCGCTCTGTTCCGCTGACTCCGGAGTACAGGCACCGCTGACCTCCCGTACCGACTGAAGGCCAGCCGTAGACATGACCGAAGGCGACCTTCGCCCCGTCTCCGGGGATGAAGGTCGCCTTCGGTCGGGTCTACACCGGTGGTTACTGCCCGTCGTAAGCCCTTGCGCGGAGGGCGCGTTCGACGCCCGCCTTGCCCTCGATCACCAAGCGGCGCAAGGCCGGTGGGTGATCGCCGCCGAGGAACTTGTCGGCGGCGGCGACCGCGTCGTCACTGATCGCCCAGCCCGGGTAGAGCCCGACGACCACGGTCTGCGCCACCTCGCTGGAGCGACGCTCCCACACGCTGGGCACCTCCGCGAAGTAGCGATCGACATACGACGTCAACAGCTCGCTCTGACCGGCCGGGGCGAAGCCCGCGATGATCGCGCGAGTGGTGATGTTGGAGATCGAGTCGTCGCCGAGCACCTTGGTCCAGGCCTGTTCCTTCACCTCGGCCTGCGGACGCGCGGTCGCCGCGGTCGCGGCATGCCGCTTGCCCGCCGCGGTCGGATCCTTGGCCAGCTCCTGATCGATGAACGGGGTAGCGAGGCCGTCGGCGTCGATCTCGCCCGCCGCCGCCAGCGCGATCACCAGGCGCCAGCGCAGGTCGGTGTCGATCGCCAGGCCGCCGAGACCGACCTTGCCCGGGTCACCGTCGAGCAGCTCGCGCAGCACCTCGGTGTGCCAGGCGGACAGCTTGGCGCCGGTGAGCGCGTTGACGAAGGCCAGCTGGTGGTCCGAGCCCGCCTCGGCCTCGCGGGCCAGCTCCAGCAGCCGGTCCGCGTACACGGTCCAGCCGGTGCTCGCCGCCCACTCCGGGTCGGCGTAGCTGCGCAGCGAGAGGTTCGCCTGCATCAGGAGTCGTTGCACCACACCGATTTCCGATTCCGCGCCGACGCCGCGCTGCACCAGCGCGAGGAAGTCGCGGGCCCGGAACTCGGCCTGCCTGGTCATCTCCCAGGCGGCCGACCAGGCCAGGGTGCGCGGCAGCGGCTCGGCGATATCGGCGATCCGGTTGACGAGCACGTCCAGCGAGTCGGCGTCGAGGCGCACCGAGCAGTAGGTCAGGTCGTCATCGTTGATCAGCACGAACTTCCCGCGCGCGACACCGACCAACTCCGGCACCTCGGTGCGCTCGGCGGCCTCGACGTCGAGCTCGATCCGCTTGGTGCGCACCAGCTTTCCGTCCTGGTCGTCGTAAACGCCGATGGCGAGCCGATGCACGCGACGCTCACCCGCGCCGGGCTCGGCGCCGCCCTGCAGCACGGCGAACGAGGTGAACTTGCCCTCGTCGTCGACCGTGAAGTCCGGGCGCAGGGTGTTCAGGCCGGTGGTCTTCAGCCACTGCGTGCCCCAGCCGGAAAGGTCACGGCCGGAGGACTTTTCGAGCGCCGTGAGCAGATCGTCGAAGGTCGCGTTGCTGTACGCGTGGTCGGCGAAGTAGGCCCGCAGACCGGCCAGGAACGGCTCCAGGCCCACATATGCGACGAGCTGCTTGAGCACGCTCGCGCCCTTGGCGTAGGTGATGCCGTCGAAGTTCACCTCGACCGCGGCCAGGTCGGGAATGTCCGCCGCGATCGGGTGGGTGGACGGCAGCTGGTCCTGCTGGTACGCCCAGGACTTCTCCGAATTCGCGAAAGTGGTCCAGGCGCTGGTGTATTCGGTCGCCTCGGCCATGCACAGCACGGACGCGAAGGTCGCGAACGACTCGTTCAACCACAGGTCGTCCCACCACTTCATGGTGACCAGGTCGCCGAACCACATGTGCGCCATCTCGTGCAGCACGGTCTCGGCGCGCCGCTCGTAGGACGCGCGGGTCACCTTGGAACGGAAGACGTAGTCCTCCAGGAACGTCACCGCGCCCGCGTTCTCCATCGCGCCCGCGTTGAACTCCGGCACGAACAGCTGGTCGTACTTGCCGAACGCGTAGGGCACGCCGAACTTGCTGTGGTAGAAGCCGAATCCCTGCTTGGTCTCGGTGAACAGCCGCTCGGCGTCCATGTGCTCGGCCAGTGAAGCGCGGCAGTAGATGCCGAGCGGAATGCTGCCGTGCTCGTCGGTGTAGACGTCGGTCCACTGCGCGTACGGGCCGGCGATGAGCGCGACCAGGTAGGTGCTCATCTTCGGCGTGCTGCGGAAGACGTGCTTACCCGGCTCTGCCGCAAGGGTTTCCACGACGGCGCTGTTGGAGATGACCTGCCAGTCGGGCGCGGCCGTCACGCTGATGTCGAACGTCGCCTTCAGGTCCGGCTGGTCGAAGCAGGCGAACATCCGCTTGGCATCGGCGGTTTCGAACTGGGAGTACAGGTAGACGGAGTCGTCGGTCGGGTCGACGAAGCGGTGCAGCCCCTCGCCGGTGTGCGAGTATTCGCAGTCGGCCTCGACGACCAGCTCGTTGGTCGCGGCCAGATCGGGCAGCGCGATTCCGGTGGACTCGTCGTAGCCGGACACATCGAGCGCGGTGCCGTTGAGCACCGCCGACCGCACGCCGCGGGCCACCAGATCGATGAAGGTGCTCGCGCCCGGCGTCGCGGTGAAGGTGACGGTGCTGCGGGAAAAGAAGGTCTGCTCGCCCGGTTTGCCCGCACCGTCGGTCAGGTCGAGGTCGATGCGGTAGTTATCGACCGTCACTGTCGACGCGCGTTCGATCGCCTGGTCGCGAGTCAGGTTCGGTGCGGACATAAGGCTCCTTCGGGTTCGAAGAACTAGCTCTGGCGTTCCCCACGATGCCACCTGGGTAAGGTTGCCCGCGCGGGAGTTTTTTGAATTGAACACTGCCTGGTGGAACCAACCCTATCCATGATCGGAGCTGCGGAGTGAAGCATGTACACGCCGGCAAGGTGCGCGACCTGTACGAGGACGGCGACACCCTGCTGCTCGTCGCGTCCGATCGGGTTTCGGTCTACGACGTAGTGCTGCCGACGCCGATCCCGGACAAGGGCGCGCTGCTGACCCAGCTGTCCAACTGGTGGTTCGACTACTTCACCGACGTGCCCAACCATGTGGTCTCGGCCACCGACGTGCCCGCCGAGTTCGCCGGCCGCGGCATCCGGGTCAAGCCGCTGAAGATGGTGCAGGTCGAATGCATCGCCCGCGGCTACCTGGTCGGTTCGGGGCTGAAGGAGTACCAGCGGGAAGGCTCGGTATCCGGCGTCGCGCTGCCGCCCGGCCTGCGCGAGGGCGACAAGCTGCCCGAGCCGATCTTCACGCCGACCACCAAGGCCTCCGAGGGCCACGACGAGCCCATCACCTTCGCCGACGTGGTGAACCAGGAGGGCCGCGAGGTCGCCGAGCAGCTGCGCGACCTCACTCTGCACGTGTACTCCCGCGGCGCGGCACACGCCACCGAGCGTGGCGTGATCGTCGCCGACACCAAGGTCGAATTCGGCTGGGACGGCGACACTCTCACCCTCGGCGACGAGGTGCTCACCTCCGACTCGTCCCGCTTCTGGCTCGCCGCCGAGTGGGAACCCGGCCGCCCGCAGCGCTCCTTCGACAAGCAGTTCGTCCGCGACTGGTCCACCTCCACCGGGTGGAACAAGGAGTACCCGGGCCCGGAGATTCCGGCCGACATCGTCGCGGCCACCCGCCAAAAGTACGTGGAGGCCTACGAACTCGTCACCGGCCGCGCCTGGACCGGTGTGCCGCAGTAGCGCTCAGGCCTGCTCGAGGTAGTCGTTCAGCCGATCCAGATACGGTCGCTGGCCCGCGCCGAGCTTCTCGTGCGCGGTGGCCAGGTCGAACCAGTCCGCCCGGTCGATCTCCGGGAAGCTGGCCATCCGTCCGGAGCGCGGCGGCCACTCCATCTCGAAGTGCCCCGGGACCACGTCGGCCGGATCGAGGTCGCCCTCGACGGCCCAGATGGTCAGCGTCTTCTTGCCCTTACCGCTGCTGTATCGCACGTCGCCGAGCGGAATCCAGTCGCCGGGCGGCACGACCAGTCCGAGCTCCTCGTGGAACTCGCGGCTGGCCGCCGCCTGCGCGTCCTCCAGCTCCGGCTCGTACTCGCCCTTCGGGATGGACCACGCGCCGTTGTCCTTGCGCGCGAAGAACGGCCCGCCCATATGCCCGATCAGCACCTCGACGCCCGCGCCGCCGCGCCGAAACACCAGAACCCCCGCACTCGTCTTATCCGTCACCCCAAGCAGTCTGCCCCACGGGCCGGTGGGCGAGTGGCACCTGGCTGCGGCAAAACGTGTCACCGATGCCGGAGTTGGGCCGCACGGACGGTGAGGTAGTGGTTTTCCGGCGCGCTGGGGGTGCGGCCTGCCGCGGTGGTGTAGCAGGTGATGGCGGCGTCGAAATCGCCTGCCATTTCGTGTAAGTGGCCGCGGACGGCATCGAGCCGGTGGTTGCCTGCCAGTTGATCGTCCAGTGTCGCAGCGAGTTCGAGACCGGCCTCGGGTCCGTGCACCATCGCGACCGCGACCGCACGGTTGAGCGTGACGATCGGGTTGTCCGAAAGCTTTTCGAGCAGGTCGTACAGCGCGAGGATCTTGGTCCAGTCGGTGTCCTCGGTGCTGATCGCCTGCGCGTGCAGCACCGCGATGGCCGCTTGGATCTGGTAGGGCCCGGTAAGTCCTTGTGCGAGAGTGCTCGTCGTCAGTGTGACGCCCTCGGTGATCTGCTCGCGGTCCCACCGTGCCCGGTTCTGTTCGGCGAGTGGAATCAACTCACCTCGGCTGCCGGTGCGGGCCGCACGCCGGGCATCGGTGAGCAGCATGAGCGCGAGCAGCCCGGTGACCTCGGTGTCGTCGGGCAACATTCGATGCACCGCGCGCGCAAGACGAATCGCCTCGGCGGATACATCCGCGCGCTGTAGATCCGGACCGGACGTACTCGTACTGCCTTCGTTGAAGATCAGATACAGCACATGCAGCACGGTCCCGAGCCGAGCCCGCCGCTCTGCCGAATCCCGGGTCGCTTCGCTCCTGCCCGGCGGTACATCACCCGGCCGCGCGAACGGCCGCTCGAGCGTCGCCAGCTTCTTCTTGGCCCGCGTGATCCGTTGCGCCATGGTCGCTTCCGGCAACAGGAACGCGTGCGCGATCTCGGCCGTGGTCAGCCCGCCCACCGCCCGCAACGTCAGCGCGATAGCACTGGCCGAGGACAGCGCGGGATGACAGCAGAGGAAGAACATGGCGAGCGTGTCGTCGTAATCGACCGGCATCGCGTCGGGCACGTCGCGATCGAACGCCGTTGTCTCCCTGCGCCGCCGGGCCACCTCGGCCCGCACCGTGTCGGCCATCCGGCGCTGCGCCACCTGAATCAGCCAGCCGCGCGGGTTGTCCGGGAGTCCGTCCACCGGCCACTGGGTCGCCGCCGCGAGCATCGCCTCCTGCAGCGCGTCCTCGGCGGTGTCGAAATCGCCGAACCGGCGCACCAACGCACCGAGGACCTGTGGCGCCAACTCGCGCAACAGGTCCTCGGCCCTCGCCGGGAGCGGTGTGTCGTCGGGCACCACTCGCCGGTTGGTCACTGGTCGCTGGCCGGGACGCTCATCACCGGCCGTACCTCGATGTATTCGCCGATCGGTTTACCGCCCGGCCCCGGTGCCGCCGAGGCGTGCGCGGCGATCTCGTAGGCCCGTTCCGGGCTTTCCACGTCGACGATCCAGTACCCGGCCAAGAACTCTTTCGTCTCCGGGAACGGTCCGTCGGTCACCACCGGCGCCGAGCGGCCGTCGGAGCTGACGATGCGGGCCTCGGTCGGACCGGTGAGCCCCTGCGCGTCTACCAGCTCACCCGACTTGGCCAATTGCTCGCCGAGGGCGCGCTGGAAGTCTATGTGCGCCTGGATCTCCTGCGGGGACCATTCGTTGATCGGTGTGTCGCAGAAGGCGGGGGTTCGATAGGTCTTCATCAGCATGTATTTCATCGGGTTCTCTTTCCGGCTACCGGTCGGCGCGCCTGTGTGACGCTCTCGCGGTGAGGTCGGAACCAAGCGTGCCGTTTCGACGCATCCGCTCGCTCCTTGAAGTGACCTGTGTCACAGCGGTTTCGAGGTGTCCGCCAGCGCTTCGGGATCGACCGGTTCGCCGGCCAGGATCAGTTCCTTGATCCGGTCGGTCACGTCCCACACGTTCACGTTCATGCCCGCGAGCACCCGGTTGTCCGCGTCGAGCCAGAACGCGACGAACTCGCGTTTCGCCACATCCCCGCGGGTCACCACGCGCGCGTAGTCGCCGGGCGCCGCGTAGCCGGTGTACTCCATGCCCAGGTCGTACTGGTCGGTGAAGAAGTAGGGCAGCCGGTCGTAGCTGGCCTGCTTGCCGAGCATGGTCTCGGCCGCGACCGCGGGCTGGTTGAGCGCGTTTGCCCAGTGCTCCACCCGAATTCGGCGCTGGAGCACCGGATGTTGCTGTGCGGCAATGTCGCCGACGGCGACGATGTCCGGGTTGCTGGTGGCCAGGTGTTCGTCGACGAGCACGCCGCCGTCGACGTCGAGCCCGGCCTCGGCGGCCAGCTCGATGTTCGGCCGGGCGCCGACCGCGACCAGCACCGCCTCGGCCTCGATGACGCTGCCGTCGGCGAGTTTCACCCCGGTCGCCAGCCTGATCCCGATCCCTTCGGTCGTAGTGATCTCGGTGACCTGAGCGCCGAGGCGCAGATCCACCCCGTTCGACCGATGTAGCTCGGCGAACACCTCGCCCATCTCCTGTCCGAGCGACGCGAGCAACGGGTGTTCGGCGTTCTCGACGATGGTCACCGAGAGATCCGCGGCCCTGGCCGCCGCCGCGACCTCCAGGCCGATCCAGCCCGCCCCGATGATCACGATGCTTTGCGCGGCGCTCGCGAAGTACTCGATCAGGGTGTCGGAGTCCTCGATATTGCGCAGCGTGTACACATTGGGCGCGTCGGCGCCGGGGATGGACAGGGTGCGCGGGGTCGATCCGGTGGCCAGCGCCAGCTTGTCGTAGGACAGCGTGGAGCCGTCCGGCAGCGCGATCGTCTTCGCGGCCGGATCGAGGCGTTCGACGGTCGTGCCGACCCGCACCTCGACGTTGTGGTCGCGGTACCACTGCCGCGGATGGGTGGTGAATTCGGTCAGTTGCTTCTTGCCCGCCAGATGTTCCTTGGACAGCGGTGGTCGCTCGTAAGGCAGCCATTCCTCCGCGCCGATCAGCGTCACCGATCCGGGAAAGTCGTTGGCGCGCAAGGCCTCCGCCAGCTTTGCCGCGGCGAGTCCGCCGCCGACGATGACGAAACGCTGATCAGAACTCATCTGGACTCCTTGTCGAGAGGGAACCGGGACTCCTGCCGCTAAACCCTACTGGGACCGCCCTCGGCATCTCCGGAAAACGGCGGCACCGGACGGGAACGAATCGGGCGGCGCCGTGGTTGGTTCCCTATAGCGGCGGGGCTCAGCGCCGCCCGTCGAGCATGCGATTCGAGAGGACCCGTCGTGAGTGAGAAAAGCTCCGCGAAAGATGTTGCCGATTTCTGGTTCGACCCGCTGTGCCCCTGGTGTTGGATCACCTCCCGCTGGATTCTCGAGGTCGAGCAGGTGCGCGACATCGAGGCGCGCTTCCATGTGATGAGCCTGTCGGTGCTGAACGAGGACAAAGAGGGCCTGCCCGAGCAGTACAAGGAACTGCTGGACACCGGCTGGGGCCCGGTCCGCGTCGCCATCGCGGCCGCGCAGGAGCACGGCGACAAGGTGCTGCTGCCGCTCTACACCGCGATGGGCAGCCGCATCCACAACCGCCGCGAAGAGTACAAGCGTGACTCGCGCAAGGAGTCCCTCACCGCGGTGATCGCCGATTCGCTCGCCGAGGTCGGCCTGCCCGCCGAGCTGGCCAAGGCCGCCGAGAGCACCGACTACGACGCGGCGCTGCGCAAGAGCCACCACGCCGGCATGGACAAGGTCGGCCCCGACGTCGGCACGCCGACGATCCACATCAACGGCACCGCGTTCTTCGGTCCGGTGCTGTCCCGGATCCCGCGCGGCGAGCAGGCGGGCAAGCTGTGGGACGCGTCGGTGACGCTGGCCGACTACCCGCACTTCTTCGAGCTCAAGCGCACTCGCACCGAAGATCCCGAGTTCGACTGAGCACCGGCGAGTGCCGCGGGGCTCGACCCGCGGCACTCGGTGCTTGCTACGGAACGGTTTTCGGCGGTAGCGCCGGAGTCTGGTAGCTACCCGGGTAGCCCTGCGGTGGCATCGCGCCCGCCGGCGGGGCGGGCCGCAACCACAGCTTGCCGTGCCTGCTCCGGTCACGCAGCGCCCACATCCGCCAGGTCAGCACCGGGTGCGAGGACATCGCGTTGACCACCCAGACGAAGAAGCCCTTCTCCATCGCCGCCCGGTCGGCCATCTCGTCGAAGCCGACCAGCGTGTTCAGGTACTTGCCCGCCGCCAGCGTGCCCATCGCGGCCGGTGCGCCCGTGTGCCGATTGCAGTAGCCGTGGTTGTCGGCGGTGTACTCCTGCGCGCGGATCAGCGAGTTGCCGATGAACGGCAGGAACGGGACGAGGAACATGCCGAGCTGGCGCCAATACGAGGCGTGCCCCGCCGCGATGTGCCCGACCTCGTGGCCGATGATGAACGCCAGCGCGTCGGGTTCCCGTGCGGCGCCGCCGATCTCGAACAGGTCGCTGTAGACCGCGACGAAGCGGCGGAACCCGTGCCCGCTCGCGAACGCGTTGATCTGGCCGTTGCCGAGCACCACGTAGGCGTCGGGCACCTTGGCCATGCCGAACCGCGCGGCCGCCTCGACCACCAGCCGGTGCCCCTCCGGGAACTGGGTCGGCGACATCTTGACGCCGTTCACCCGCTGGGTCGAATAGAGCACGCCGCGGCCGAGCCAGATGAGGATCGGCGCGAACACCAGCAACAGGACGTACTGGTCGAAGTTGCCCGTCGCCAGCAGTAGCACGGCGATCGCGTACGCGAGGACGGTCAGCAGGACGACCACGATGAGCATCGGGATCTCCCAGCTGTGCCTGGCGGGCATCCCGAACGGTGACAGCCCGCGCGGCTGCTGCTGCGGTGGCAGCGGCGGTGGGACGGGAGCGCCGGGGTAGGGGCCGTACTGCGGGGGAGCGGGGTAGGGCGGCGGGGAGCCGTAGGGCTGCTGGGAGCCATAGGACGCGTCCTGCGGCTGCGCCCACCCGGCCGAGGCATACGGGTCGACGTGCTGGCCCGTCTGATGGGGCTGGGGTTCGTGCGGCTGCATGAAATGAACTCTATTCAGTTGCTGGGAACGGCGGCGGCTCCTCGGCCATGTCCACAGCGACGCTGTGGCTCAGGACACTCGCGAGGTATCTCTCGATTCGCGATAGCAGCCGCCGGTGTTAATCGGGCCGCGTGCCCCTTCGTAACGAGCCGGAAACGGGCCTGACAGAATGCCTGCCATGCGCGTATACCTCGGTGCCGACCATGCCGGTTTCGAACTGAAGAATCACGTCAAGGACCATCTGGAAAAGGCGGGCCACGAGGTGGTCGACTGCGGCGCCCTCGAGTACGACGCGCTCGACGACTACCCGGCCTTCTGCATCGAGGCGGCCCGCCGCACCGTCGCCGACCCGGGCAGCCTCGGGCTGGTCTTCGGCGGCAGCGGCAACGGTGAGCAGATCGCCGCGAACAAGGTGCCCGGCGCCCGCTGCGCGCTGACCTGGAGCGTGGAGACCGCCCAGCTTGCCCGGCAGCACAACAACGCTCAGCTGGCAGGCATCGGCGGCCGGATGCACTCCACCGAGGAGGCGCTGGCCATCGTCGACGCGTTCGTCAGCACCGAATGGTCGGGCGAGGACCGGCACCAGCGGCGCATCGACATTCTCGCCGAGTACGAGAAGTCCGGTGTCGCCCCGGCGGTTCCGGCGTACTGAGCTGTAACCGTCTGTGCCTGAAGGTCATACGCTGCACCGGCTCGCGAGGCTGCATCACAAGCGCCTCGCGGGCGGTGTGGTGCGCGTGTCCAGCCCGCAGGGCAAGTTCGCGGCGGGTGCCGCCCGCGTCGACGGTCACCTGCTGACGCGTGCCGAGGCGTGGGGCAAACACCTACTGCACCATTACGACTCGGGTCTGATCGTGCACGTGCACCTCGGCCTGTACGGGAAGTTCACCGAGTCCGAGCTGCCGATGGGGGAGCCGGTCGGACAGGTGCGGATGCGGATGCTCGGCGCATCGGACGGGCAGCCCGGCTTCGGCACCGACCTGCGCGGGCCGACCGCCTGCGAAGTCCTGCTCGCCCCAGAGGTTTCCGCGCTCACCGATCGACTCGGTCCCGATCCGCTCCGCCGCGGCGCCGATCCCGACCGGGCCTGGCAGCGCATGCGGCGCTCGCGCAGAGCGATCGGCGCGCTGCTGATGGACCAGCAGGTGGTCGCAGGCGTCGGCAATGTCTACCGTGCGGAACTGCTCTTCCGGCATCACATTTCGCCGCACCGGCCCGGCACCGCGCTGTCCGCCGACGAGTGGGCCGCGATGTGGATCGACCTGGTCGCGTTGATGAAGGTCGGCGTCCGCGTCGGCAAGATGGTCGTGGTCCGCCCCGAAGACGACCACGGCGAACCGTCATACGCCACCGACCGCCCACGCACCTACGTCTACCGCCGCCAGGGCGCCCCCTGCCGCATCTGCGGCACCCCGATCGCCCATTCGGTCATGGAGGCCCGAAACCTCTTCTGGTGCCCCACCTGTCAGCCTGGTTAGCCCAGTCCGGCTGTCCGGCGCCTGAAGTCATGCCTCGCGTTCCTGATTCGTCCGGCCACGGTCACGGCGGCCCGGAATCGCTTCCGGTGCCGCACCTGTCAACCGGACTATCCCCTCAACCTGCGACGGCCTCGTCGATCGCCGGCTCGTCGGCCAGTGCGAACCGCCGCCCGCCCGCCGTCTTCGCCGAGTACATCGCGCGGTCGGCGCGGCGAAGCAGATCGCTGAAATCGCAGGAACTTCCGGGCGGGCTGAAGGCGGTGCCGACGCTCGCCGAGACCGGCACCGGCCCGGCCGTCGACCACACCGGGTCGCGCAGCGCGGACACGATCCGACTGGCCAGATCGCCGAGGGTGTTCTGCGGCGGGTTGACGGCGAGCACGAATTCGTCGCCGCCGTACCGGCAGATCACCGTGTCCGGCGCGCACACCTCGCGCAGGCGGTTGGCCAATTCGACCAGTACCTCGTCGCCGATCGCGTGCCCGTAGCCGTCGTTGATCTGCTTGAACCGGTCCAGGTCGATCAGCAGCAGTCCGACGCCGCGGTTCGGGTCGGTCGCCATCAGCCGGACGCGGTCCTGCAGCAGGGTGCGGTTGGCCAGGTCGGTGAGTGCGTCGTGGGTCGCCTCGTGCCGGAGCCGATGTTGCAGCGCCGCGATCTCCTGCACGCGCAGCGACACCTTGGCCGAGAGGTTCTGCTCCTGCTGCGCCAGCGCACGCTCCTGCAGCGCCTGGGCGTAGCTGTCGATGGCCTGACTGGCGACGAACGGCCAGCGGGTGGCGACGAGCGAACCGGGCGCACCGGACGGGAAGCCGAGCAGCCAGCGTGAGGCCTGCGCCAGCATCCGGATCCGGTCGAACGGCGCCTCGGACAGCTTGGCGCCGAGCAGCCGTGCTTGCGGCACCGGGAACGGCTCGGACCTGGCGAGCGTGAGCAGTTGCTCGACGATCTCGATGAGTACCGGTTCCAGGTGTTGGGGCGCCGCGCCGGAACCCGGCTCGGCGCACACCGCGCGGGCCCAGGCGCGGGCCATCGCGGCGACAGGGGGCTCGATATCGATCGACATCGAACTCACCCTGCGCAGGTGGCGTCGGTACCCAGAGGCCCTGTGCTGACACAGGTGCCGACGTCACCCCGATCGTTCGCACTGCTACGCGGTTGTGTCCACCTCGCTCGGCGCACGCTCACCGCCCCCTTTCCAGATACCCCCGTCCGGCAAAAAGGATCCTAGCAAGCCACCCGGCATCAAAAAACGCTGTTTTGCAACGTGTTCTCGATGCCTCGCGAATGGCGATCGGATATGAGATCGCTGGAATCGCGTCGGCGTTACACCCGGATTTCGTTCGCTGAGAAGTCGCGCCGAGACGCGCTGGCGACACGCTGTAGCGCCTCGCCATGCGGGTCCCCCCGGCCGCTCGCCACGCCTCGACGCGATGTGGCCGTGCGGTCGGCCCGCTGGGCCGCCTGCCTGGTCGCGGCGCCGAAGTAGCGGTGGGAGTAGCCGAGGGTCTGCGGGTCTTCTGCCCAGTGGTGGTGTGGAGCCGGATTTTCCTGCCACAAGCACACCCGGCGGTCGGTCGCACTGAGCAATTTCCTGCTAGTGCGATTTCGGCGAGTCGTGATGTCCCCATAGGTGGCATCCTCTCCGCGACCGGTCGGGCGTGACTGGTGGCCACCCCGTGGGCCACGGCTCCCCCCGACAGGAGTCGTCACGCGTCCCATATGCTCCCCGCTTCCGGTCCGACACGCCCGAGTTTCAAGGAAGAGATCCCTCTTAATTTCATTAAGTTCTGCTACCGCGCGCCACGCCCTGACCGGGGCGACTGGCGTGCGAGACTCACCATAGGGTGTCGCGCTGACGACCGGACACACGGCTGCGCTATCCCCGTGCGCGGGGGGCTGATTGGCATTTGCGAAGCAGGGTTCGGTACAGTCGGGACGCACACGACATCGTGGCGATCCTATCGATGTCGTTTGCCTGCGGGTGTAGTTCAATGGTAGAACCTCAGCCTTCCAAGCTGATGGTGCGGGTTCGATTCCCGTCACCCGCTCCACACGGAATTCAGCCTCGGCGGCGGCCGATAACCGCCGCGAGGGACAACGGGGTGTAGCGCAGCTTGGTAGCGCATCCGCTTTGGGAGCGGAGGGTCGCAGGTTCAAATCCTGTCACCCCGACAACGAATTGAGCGTTCCGGCGCTGGTCGAGGACCCTTTGGGTGCTATGGCCAGCGCCGATTTCGTTTTGTGGCCCCCTTTTCCGCGCTCGCGGGTGTGATCGTTGCCACATTCCTCCGCTGTCACGGTCGCCGCTCGGGCGGTGTCTTCGAGATGTCGGGTCGGGCTGGACGGAGGTGGTCGCGGTGGCGCACGTGGTGGTTGTCGGTGCGGGTTATGCGGGGGTTATGGCTGCGAATCGGCTTGCCGCCGTTGGGCGGTCGGAGGTGCGCGTGACGATGGTCAATCCGCGGCCGGAGTTCGTGGAGCGGATTCGGTTGCACGAGCATGCGGCGGGTGGGGCGAGCGCAGTGCAGGAGCGAAGGGGGCTGCTGCACCGCGACGTCCGCCTGCGGGTGGCGACGGTGGAGGAGATCGGTGAGCGTTCGGTGCGGCTCGATGACGGTGCCGCACTCGAATTCGACTATCTGCTGTACGCGGTGGGCAGTACGGCCGCCCAAGGTCCGTCAGGGACCGAATACGCCTGCAGTATCGCCGACCTGGCTGGCGCCGAGGTGTTGCGCAGGCGACTACCTAGTCTGTCGGCGGGGGCGAGGGTCGTGGTGATCGGTGGCGGCCTGACGGGGATCGAAACTGCCGCCGAAATCGCCTACCGGTACCCGTCTTTGGTGGTCGAGCTGGTATCGCAGTCGGTGGCCGGGTGGTTGCCGCAGTCGAGCCGTGTGAGCATCGAAGGCAAACTCACGAAAGCCGGTGTGCGGCTGCGTACCGGGGTGCTGGTCACTGGAATCCGGCCCGATGGCGTTGCAACCGACACCGGTCTGCTGCCCAGCGATTGCACAGTATGGGCAGGCTCGTTCAGCGTGCCGGACTTGGCGCTGCGCAGCGGCCTACCGGTGGCTGCGGACGGCCGGCTGCGCACCGACGATACGTTGGTGTGTGTTGATCATGGACGGATCGTCGGCGTCGGGGACGCCGCCGCACCACCTCGACATGTGGGGGAGCACTTGAGGATGAGTTGTCAGGCCGCGATACCCATGGGCGCACATGGCGCCGACACCGTGCTCGCGTTGCTCAGGGGACAACGCCCGGAGCCGCTGTCGCTCGGCCTGGCCGGGCAGGCGATCAGCCTCGGGCGGCGCGACGGGTTCATTCAGGCCACGCACCGCGATGACAGCGCTCGCGGGTTCGTTCTGTCCGGGCGGGTGGCCGCAGTGGTCAAGGAACGGGTGTGCCGCTTCACCGTCAGCTCGATGCGGTTCCCCCGTGCTTACCGCTGGCTGCCCGGCCCGACTTCGACAGTGCCGAACTCGATCGCAGTCCGATGACCGAGCCCAGCGTGTTCGACCAGTTCCGGCCGCTGCTGTTCACCATCGCCTACGAGATCCTCGGCAGCGCGGCCGACGCCGAAGATGTGTTGCAGGACAGCTACCTTCGCTGGCGCGACATCGACGAGGACGAAGTCGAGCATCCCCGCGCCTACCTCGTGCAGATCGTTACGCGACAGGCACTCAACCAATTACGGTCCGCGCGCCGTCGCCGCGAGGACTACGTGGGCAACTGGCTGCCCGAACCGATCCGCACCGAACACGACGCCAGCCACGATGTGCTGCTGGCCGAATCGGTGTCGATGGCGATGCTGCTCGTGCTGGAGACCCTCGGGCCGACCGAGCGGGCCGTGTTCGTGCTGTCCGAGGTGTTCGGCCACAGCCTCGTCGAGATCGCCGAGATGATCGGCAAGTCCGACGCCACCGTGCGCCAGATCGCGCACCGGGCCCGCGAACACGTGCAGGCCCGCCGCAAACGCTTCCAACCCGACGCCGACACCAATCGTGCGGTGATCGGCCGCTTCCTGCTGGCCGCACGCACCGGCGAGGTGCAAAATCTGATGGACGTGCTCGCACCCGACGTCGTCCAGATCTCGGACGGCGGCGGCCGCGTGATCGTCGCGGGCCGCCCGGTCACCGGTGCGGCGCCGGTCGCCAAGTTCATCATCGGGCTCGCCCAGAACAGCATGGCGGACATGGCCGTCGAGTTCGGCAGCTTCAATGCACTGCCCGCGCTGCTGTTCCGGTCCGGTGCGGACGGGCATCTCGACACCGTCCTGATGATCGAAATAGACGGGGACCTCATCACCGGCTTGTACGCGGTACGCAATCCGGAAAAGCTGCAATCCGCCGACGTGCCGCGCCCCCTCGAACGGCCGCAGGACATCTTATGAAAACCGTTACCGTGCAACGTGTTATCGCTTACCGCGGAAGTGATCGAGACCACAGCCGCCCGGATGTCACGATCGCGGATCGGGCGGTGTCTCCGAGGAAGACCGGATCTTCCCAACGTGAAGGAGCATCGTCATGAAGGCCGTCCTCGTGTGCACCTCGGTATCCCATGGCAACACGAAAAGAATCGCCGACGTCATGGGCCATGTCCTCTCGGCCCGAGTCGTCACCCCCGACCAGATCGATCCGGGCGAACTCGCCGACTACGACCTCGTCGGCTTCGGCTCGGGAATCTTCCTGGGCGCCTTCCACACTCAGCTACGCGAGTTCGTCGAGTCCCTCCCGCAGGAACAGCGACGCAAGGCCTTCGTCTTCGCCACCAGCGGTTTTCCCGAGGCGCGTTTCCAGCGCTTCTCCCGCCCACTGGTAAAGCTGCTGGAGCAGAAGGGTTTCGAGGTAACCGGAACCTTCTCCTGCCGCGCGCTCGACACCTTCGCCCCGTTCAAGCCTTTCGGCGGCATCAAGAAGAACCGCCCCAACGGCGCCGACCTCGCGGCAGCCCGCACCTTCGCCGAACGCCTCCGCGCCCATATCGCCGCCTGAATTCAGTCGGTGATCGCTTCATACGCGGCCATCAAGATGCTGAGGGACCGGTCATAACCCGCGTCCCACAGCACCTGATTCATCACATACGACACCGTCATTCGATGCTCGAAGTCGACAAGCACCAGCGAACCACCCCACCCGCCCCACGAGGCGGTGCGATTCTCCAGGCGGTAGCCAAGGCCCCAGCGGATCGGTTGGTTCAGAATCCGGTCCACCCCGTGGAACTGCTCCTCGAAGACGCGTTCACACCCTTCCGGCGACAGCAACCGAACCCCACCGACGGTGCCGCCACACGCCAGCACAGACTGCACCAAGCCAACGGAGCGAGCATTCCCATGCCCGTTGATCGCAGGTATCTCGGCCCGCCGCCAAGCCACAGTATTGGCATCGGACACCCCGACCTCGAACCCCTCAGGCTTATCACCCTCAGGCGCGGCAATCAGTCTCGCCACCCGCCGATCGTGCTCGGCACCCAGCCCGATATGAAAATCCGCACCCAGCGGCCCAGCCACTTCCTCGGCAAAAAACCTGCCAACACTGCGCCCACTCACCCGCGCGACAACCTCACCGACCAGATAACCGAACGTGATCGAGTGATACCCACCCGCACTCCCGGCCTCCCACAGCGGCGCCTGCGCGGCCAGCCGCCCAGTGACCGCCGACCACGAATACAACTCATCCGCCGTAACCGGCACATCCCAAACCGGCAGCCCCGCAGTATGACCCAACAGATGCCTTACCCGCACATCCTGTTTCCCTGCAGCCGCGAACTCCGGCCAATATTCGGCAACCGGCGCATCCAAGTCGAGCTCGCCCCGATCAGCCAAAATCAACGCACACAACGCCACCATCGTCTTACTCGTAGACCAAACATTGACGATCGTGTCCCGCCCCCACGCCTCACTACGTTCGGCATCGACATACCCACCCCAAATATCAACCACCGCTTCGCCGTCGACAAACACCGCCGCCGAGGCCCCGACATCATCCCCATCCAACGAAGCCGTCAACGCCTCTGCGACCGCACCAAACTGGCCATCGCACCGCCCATGAATCTCCGCCATCTCCGCAACCTAGCCCGCCGAGAACCCCTCGAGCCACTAGTTTTTCGGTGGAATCCCGCTAGGTTGCAGGAGTTCGATCAGCTCTCTCGTGCTACGTGGTCCGTGAGCGGCGATGGACTTTCGCGCCTCGTCGGCGTATGGCCCTTCCCACCACGGCTCGGTCTTGATCAGGACCGGCGGCACACCGGCGGCGAAGAGCACCGCTCGACCGCGCGGCAACGACCGTAGCTCCGAAACACCGAGCGTGTTGGCCGACGCGATCGATGTCGAATAGCCGATGCCGCGGGCGGACACCGAAACTGATCGGGTCGCGACTTCGTGGCTGCCGATTCCGCCCACCCGGTCACGGAGAAACGGGCCATCGTCGATACCACCACCCAGCACCTTGATGGTCGCCGCCGACCACAACTCGTCCATGCCTTCCGGCCCCCAGCACCGGACGCCTTGTGCCCACGACTGCAGCATCGCCATCAAAACAACGCCGCGCGAGCCGTAATAGCTGTATCGCTGCGGAAAGTCCCGCCACCGAACCATATTCGCGGCGTCATCCAGAACCGCGAGCACCGGCATGTTGATCGACACCTCACGCATCAACCGGGTATTCCGTCGCGCAGCGACATCCAGCATTGTCTCGATGAACGCGCTGACCAACGGTGCCGCCGAATTCCGCCCCTCCACCGACAAGGCGTACAGCGTTCCGCCCCGCTCGATGAACTCGAGCTCATCGAACTCCAGCCTGTCGGAGCCCGGGGTGATCCACGGGTGAATGTTGGGAAACCGCAGGGGGCGAGCCATTTTCATGGCGGTGCCGAAGATCCCGCGTTGGTGCCGTACGTCGGTGTTGTAGATCGCGGCAAGGCCCGACGCGGCGAAACCGGATCCATGGTGGCGAAGTAATTCGATAGGTTCGGTGTCGACCGGGTTCGTCACCCATTCCCACACCTGGGTGATCGGCCGCCGGTCCACGGATGCGGCCAGAAACAGCATGGCGAGTAGCTCCTCGCCCTGGATCTCGAAGTAATCGTCGCGGTCGCTGCGGGCGTCGGCGTCAGCGAAGTGGCGGGCCAGTTGCGCCGCGCGAGTGTCGTCGCCGTCCACCCAAGTCAGTGGGTTCCAGAACCAGGTAGGTGGTTCATCGGCTATCCCGTGCGGATCGAATACAAAGACCGGGCTGCCCTTGGCTTCTCGCACGCCCCGGGTGGCGTCGACGACGTCACGGCTCGTCGACGTGGTGATCACCGCGCCGATGGCGTCGAGGACCGCAGGGATCGCCCGGCACGTCGATTTCCCTTGCCGGGGACCCCAGATGTCGAGGTGGAGATCTTCGTAGGATCCGTACAGTCGGCAACCATCGGCGACGGCGGTGCCGATGGCAACGCCGGGTGCGTCCTCGAATCCGAGCCGCACGCCGAGCGCCTGTGCCGTCAATCGTGCACCGCCTGCCGTCAGCGATTCGAGCGCTGCACCGGTCGCCAGCAACCCGGCCTTGCCGTCGACGGCGGGCCGTCCGCGGGACCTGCGCTCGCGAACCCACCGCAGCACGAACAAGCCCAAACCGATAATGGCGATCTCACCGATCACCACCGCGGTCGCACCCTTCGGCCAAGACAAATCGCCGCCGATCAGGTCTGCGATGGCAGTGCCCGGATTCGCCGGAATACTCTGGTGAACAACTGATCTGGCGTTCCCGATATGCAATCCGGCAACCACGATTCCGACGCCGAGAACAACCAAGATGAGCACTCGAACGAGAACGGTCACCTCGGCCCCCGGCTTCCGCCACACCCTCGCCACCATCGATCCCCCCTGCTTTGAATTCTGCTGTGCGTACAAGAGTGTCAGCGGAATCCACCCGCCGCCAGACACAACTCGGCCCACCACCCAGTTGGTCAGTGGATCACAGGGAACTGGTGTTGGTATCGCGAGTGGCAACAGCACCAGTTCCCCATGATCGCGTGTCCAGCAGTGCACCACCGATTGCGGTCGCCCTCGCCGGCGGGCACCCTCGCATCGTGATCGATGTGCGGGTGGCGCGTTCGGATGACCGGCAGGTCTGGCGAGAATTGCGGCTGGCGGCGCTTGCTCTGCTGCTGACGGTCTCGCCCGACAACGAGCACGCGGTAGCGCTGTACCGGCGCAACGGATTCAGCGACGCCGGATGCCCGGGTGGCCCCGGACCGCAGCGCACGATGGCAAAGGCGCTGCGACTCAGTTGAGTGGGTCGCAGCCGGTGGCGTCTGCCTACTCGGAGTCCAGTTGGGATTCGGACAGGTAGCTGTCTACCGGCTGGCCTTGCTCGTTTTCCAAGGTCACCTTGTACCAAGGGCTGGAGCGGATGGCCGGGTTGAGGCTGAGGTCGTTGGCGTCGTGGGCTGTGGAATGTTCTCTGTCGACAGCGACTACGACACCGTGGTGACCCATGGATACGTGGCGGACTCGATCGCCGATCGCGAATTTGGGTTCCGTCATGATTCACGCACCTTTCCGATACAGCTCACTGTATCTGGCTTGCGTGCAACGACATTGATCAACTGGTACCGAGCGGGCGGCAACGAAGATCCGAGCGACACCTGCCGCGGGTGCTGACTATCCGTCCGTCGAGCATAGCAAACTGGTCGGTTTCTTCCATCGGAACGGTTTCTCCGGTCGGCATGCGTGGCATCACTGAGGCGGCAGTGCCATACAGTACAATCGTACTAAGTACGCTCGTACTGTTTACGAGAAGGGTTTCGTATGTGGGATCCGAAGAAGTATCTGGACTTCGCCGATCATCGGGCACGCCCGTTCTTCGAACTGATCGGCCGGATCGATGCCGAAAAACCGCGCCGGGTAGTGGATTTGGGCTGTGGGCCGGGCAACCTCACCGGCGTGCTCGCCGAACGGTGGCCGGACGCGCAACTGGACGCGCTCGACTCCTCGCCGGAGATGGTCGAGGAGGCGCAGCAGCGCGGAATCAACGCCCGAGTACTCGACGTCAACGACTGGACGCCGGACGCCGAGACCGACGTCGTCGTCAGTAACGCTGTCCTGCAATGGGTTCCGAACCACCTGACGCTGCTCGCGGACTGGCTCGACGCGCTGCCGCCCGGCGCCTGGTTCGCCATGCAGGTGCCCGGCAACTTCGACGCGCCGTCGCACCGCGAGATCCGCGCGCTGGCCACCGAGGCGCGCTGGCAGGCCGGGTTGGGGGAGATCGCACTGCGCAGTGCCGACGCGGTGTCCACTCCCGCCGAATATGCAACGGTTCTCGCGGTCGACAACGTCGAGGTCGACGTGTGGGAGACCACCTACCTGCAGCGGCTCTCCGGCCCAGATCCCGTGCTGGAGTGGGTATCCGGCACCGCACTGCGCCCGATCCGCGCGGCCCTGGACGACGAAGACTGGCGCGAATTCCGCACCGAACTGGCACCTCGCCTGCAGATGGCGTACCCGGCCAAATCCGACGGCACCACCTGGTTCCCGTTCCGCCGAATCTTCGCGGTGGCGCACAAGCCTTCAGCCTGAGGCGAATTCGAGCGCCCCGATATCGGTTGCCATAAACATACGTACGACCGTATTGTCTCCATTATGGTGGATGTGAGACAACCCGTCGGCACGAGTCCGGCCGTCGTGCCGTGGCCCGCCGTGTCGGTCGTCATGATCGGCATGTTCATGGCGATCCTCGACTCCTACATCGTCGTGGTCGCGGGCCCGGCGATCCGCGCGGACCTCGGCGCCTCCGAGGGGCAACTCCAGTGGATCCTGGCCGGTTACCAGCTGAGCTACGCGGTACTGATGATCACCGGCGGCCGTTTCGCGGATGTGTACGGGCGCAAACGGATCTTCATCCTCGGCGCGGTCGTGTTCACGTTGTCCTCGATCGCGTGCGCCGCCGCGCAGGACCCCGGCATGTTGATCGCGGCGCGGGTCGTGCAGGGACTCGGGGCCGCACTGATGGTTCCGCAGGTCTTCGCGATGATCGCGGTGCTGGTGCCCGAGCACGGCAGGCATCGGGTATTCGGTGTGCTCGGCGTGGTGATCGGCATGGCGACCATCGGCGGTCAACTCATCGGCGGGTTGCTGATCGGGGCCGATCTGTTCGGTTCGCAGTGGCGCGGGGTGTTCTGGGTGAATGTGCCCATCGGCGTTGCGACGATCTTGCTCGCCGCGAAGTATGTGCCGGAGTCACGCGCGGCCGGCGCGCGCAAGCT
This sequence comes from Nocardia sp. NPDC050175, assembly GCF_044459885.1. Taxonomy (NCBI): domain Bacteria; kingdom Bacillati; phylum Actinomycetota; class Actinomycetes; order Mycobacteriales; family Nocardiaceae; genus Nocardia; species Nocardia sp. NPDC050175. The sequence continues at coordinate 326,307 of NZ_JBITJI010000004.1, read as the reverse complement.
GGACGTTCCCGGCGTACTCGCGTTGAGCGTCGCGCTCGTCCTGCTCACCTTCCCGCTCATTCAGGGCCGCGATGCCGGGTGGCCATGGTGGACCTGGGCCTGCTTCGCGGCCAGCGCGGCCACGTTCGCTGTGTTCGTCGCGATCGAACGAGGGGTCGATCGCGCGGGTGGCGACCCGCTCGTGCAACTGGCGCTGTTCGCGCAGCGCTCGTTCGCGGTCGGCATCGTGCTCGTCCTGTGCGTGTACGCGTTCCTGACGTCTTACTATCTGGCACTGTCGATTTCGATGCAGGAGGGGCTCGGCCTGTCCGCACTGGGCGCGGGTCTGGTGTACGCGCCCGCCGCGACAACATTCTTCGTCTTCAGCATGGTCGCCAGTCGGCTGATGCCGAAATACGGTCGGCGCGTATTGGAAGTCGGCTCGATCGTGGTGGCGACCGGCTATCTAACAACCGCCGTCGTCTTGCTGTACGGCCCCGAAATCACTCCGGCACTGGTGATTCCACTGCTGATGCTGCAGAGCGTCGGTGGCGGATTGCTCATCACCCCGCTGCTCAGCACGGTGCTGTCCGGAATCAGCCCGGACTCCGTCGGCACCGCGTCGGGCGCGCTGTCGACCGCGCAGCAGGTCGGTGGCGCGCTCGGCGTCGCGGTGATCGGCGCGGTCTTCTTCGCCTCGTTCCATCCCGGCACGGACGGTGGCGCCGCGGCGGCGGGACACGCCTTCGCGATGTCGTCGATCGCGACCTGCCTGCTCGCGATCCTCGTGACGATACTGGTGTTCCGGCTGCCCGCGGTCAGGGCGAAGTAAGGAAGCTCTCGACGATGCGCCAGGCCCGGCGGATGGCCTCCTTGTCGTCGAGACGCAGCGCCGTGTTGGTCGCACAGAGCACGGCGTCGATCTGAAAGGCGGCCAGTCCCGCGTCGAGCTCGGCGATTTCGCCCGCGGTCACCGCGTGTCCCAGTTCGCGCTCGAGGATGCGCACCCACGCCTGACGGTCGCGGACCAGCGCATCGCGCACCGGCCCCGGCCTGCTGTCCTGCTCCGGCATGTTCGCCACCCAGAAGCAGCCGCCGGCGAACAGGGGATGCTCCACGTAGCCGAGCCAGTTCTCGACAAGTGCCCGCAGCCGAGCGACACCGTGCGATACGGGCCGGGCTGGTTCGACCACCGTGTCCACGAACAGGTCACGCGCGTAGTCGATGGTGGCCAGCTGCAGCGCTTCCTTGGTCTTGAAGAGCGTCTGGATGCCCGCTTTGCTCAGTCCGGCCTCGGTGGCGAGCCTGCCGAAGCTCAATCCCTCCAGGCCGTCCAGCGAGGCGATATTCGCCGCGTGGTCGAGCACCGTCTGCCGCGTCTTCGCGCCGCGGAGCAGGCGCTTGTCGGTGATCTCGGCGGGCTCGCGCCGGGCGAGGACCGAGGCGTCGGGGGCACTTTCCATACGGTCGATCGTACTCAGGCTGGCGAGAAACGGTCATCGGACCGCTCGTTTTGTGTTTGTATCGGCCCATGTCCTACGAGACTGATCCGCGCGTCGACACCTATATCGACGCGTTGCCCGCCTGGCAGCAAGCGATCTGCCAGGAGGTGCGCGAACTGGTGCACGCCGCCGACCCGGCGGTCGTCGAGACCATCAAGCGGACCGTGCAGCCGTACTTCGTGCTCGACGGCAACATCTGCGCCCTGCTCGCGGCGAAAACGCACGTCAACGTGTTCCTCTACGACGGAGCCATCGTGCCGGACCCGGATGGCATCATCACCGCGGGCCACGACAACAAGACCGCACGAACCGTTTCCGTCCGAGAAGGCGAAAAGGTCCCCGCCGCACCGCTTCTCGCGATGTTCGAGCAGATCATCGCCAACAATCGCGCCGGTGGTTGGCGCAAACTCAGACGCTGACTCAGCCGACCGCGGCGTCGAGGGAGTCCGACAGTTCGCCAGTGCCTTCCAGGCCTTGGGCAGCTCGCTGCGCGAGCATGGCCAATATCGGCAGCCGCGCGTCACCCAGTGACATCGCGTGATTACCAAGGTGATTGGTGACAAACGCGACCGACAGACCGAGCCTCGGCATCGCGATGCCGCCGGATCCACCGATCCCGAAGTGCCCCAACGCCTGCCGCGTCAGCTTGGTGCCGACGATCCCGCGGTGATAGCCGAGGGCGAAATGCGGTGGGGCGCCGAGGACATAGTCGAACCTGCTGCCCGGCGGCATCTCCGCGATCAATCGGGTGGTTTCCGGCCGCAGCAGGCGCCGACGGCCGATCATGCCGTCGTTGGCGATCGCGCCGTACATCTTCGCCAGCGACCGAGCCGTGAAAACGCCGTTCCAGCCCGGCATCATCGTGTCGTAGGGCTGCTCGCCGAGCGTCATATCGGCCCACCCGTCGTACACCGCGCTACGCGCCGAGTGCACCGCCTTCATCGAGGCGAACGGCGCGATCATCCGATCGAACGGCACCCGCGCGACGCCGAGCCGCGGCGACAGCTTGGCCAGCCGATGGCGCTGATGCTGCGGGACGCCGAAATAGAAGTCGTTGTCGCCCAACGGTTCCGCCAGTTCGGTACGAACCAGCTCGGCGAACGTGCGCCCGGTCGCCCGCTGCGCGATTTCGGCGACGATCGTGCCGAAGGTGAGCCCGTGATACCCGGACGCGCGCAGTCGCATCGGATCCGGTGCGGAGGCGGCGATGGCGGCGGCCAAGGCATCGTGATCGAGCAGATCCGCCGGATCGTCGAGCAGCCCTCGCGTGCGCTGTAATCCGGCGCGATGGTTCAGCACGTCGCGAATAGTGATGTCGGCCTTGCCGTTCGCCGCGAACTCCGGCCAGTAGGTAGCCACCCGCGCGTCGTAATCGAGCACACCGCGCTCGGCCAGCCGGTGTATGACCGTGGCCGCCACACCCTTGCCGGTCGAATACGACAGCGCCATCGTGTCGGCATGCCACCGCCGGTCGTTGTCCGCCCAGCCCGCCCAGATATCCAGCACGGGCTCGCCGTTCAGGTAGACCGCCAGGGCACCACCGCCCTGCCGCCTGCGCCGGAACAGCCCGAAAAACTTCGCAGCCACCACGGTGAAACGGTCATCGATGAGCATGTACCCCGCACTGGGCGCGCTGTCCGAGCTCGCTAACGGCATGGTCAGACTCCTTTGTCCAGAACGCCGGACAAGCCACCCCGGTAACACTTGCAAGCAGCCTGCTAACACCAACGGTAACGCGTATCAGTTGCCGCATGCAATGGGTCTGAGACAGTTGCCGTCCGAGCAATTCGTGCTACACCACCAGCTTTACCCAGGTCGCGGGCCGCTTCCCCCCGGTGCTCCCCGAGCCGGTATCGCCAAGATCTGCACTCTGTCTCGGGATCGGCACTCGGAATAGGGCCCTAGAGGCAGTGAAGGTCCCGAGAGAGTGCGCAGATTCTGCTTCCGGCGTGGCGAACTGCGGGCTGCACACCCGTTCTGATGTCCCGCACCACGACTCGACGTGTGATTCGCGTGCGGACGTCAGAACCTGTGCGGCTGTGCAGCGTCTCGCGCCGCCCAGAAGCATGCGCCGCGCGATTTGCACCCGGTTACAACCGCGGATCGACCGGTTCGGACTCCAGCGCTAGTACCGCGAAGACGGCTTCGTGTACTCGCCACAGGGGTTCGCCGGCGGCGAGTCGGTCTAGGGCTTCGAGGCCGAGGGCGTACTCGCGCAGTGCCATTGAGCGCTTGCGGCCGAGGCCGCGGGAGCGGAGGCGGTCGAGGTTGGGTTCGCGTAGGTATTCCGGGCCGTAGATGATTCGGAGGTATTCGGGGCCGCGGCATTTGACGCCGGGTTGTACCAACCTGCCGTCGCCTGTTGAACCCTCGGACTTCTTCGGTCCGCGGACCAGCGACTGGCGTGGCTTGACCACCATGCCCTCGCCGCCGGCTGCGGTGAGTTCGGTCCACCAGGTGGTGGCGGCCGCTGTGCTGTCCGGGGCGGTCAGATCGACGAACATGCGGCCTGTCGGCGTGAACAGTTCGGTGTCGGCGGCGACTAGGCGGTCGATCAGTGTGAGGTGCCAATCATGCTCGCGTACCGCGTAATTCGCGCCTTCGCCAGCGAGGATCTGGAACGGCGCGAGTCGCAGTCCGGCCATGCCATCGACCGGCCAGCAGTAGCGGCCGTACGCATCGGTGAACGCGGCGGCGTCGTCCTTGCGTGCCCCGGTGCGGCTCGCAAGGTCGGCGACATCCAGTCCGCGTTCCGCCACCGCCGCCAAGACCTCGGTGGTGGCACCCAGTGCGGCCCGTGCGGCCGCGCCGACGGCCGCGTACTGGTTGCGCAGCAGGCCGATCGCCTTCGCCGACCATGGCATCAGCTCGGTATCGAGCAGCAGCCATTCACTGCGCAGCTCATCGAACAGCCCTGCGGTTTCCGCTGCCGCTCGTACGCGGGCGAGCAGGGTCGCGGTGTGCTCGGGATCGTCGAAGAACGGGCGGCCGGTGCGGGTGTAGATCACGCCGGTGCCGCCGTCGTCGACGCCGAATCGGTCCCGCGCGGCCTGCGCGGAGCGGGCAACGAGGACCACGGCCCGCGAACCCATGTGCTTCTCCTCGCACACCAGCTGGTCGACGCCCTCGGCGCGGTAGTAGGCGAACGCCTCCGCCGGATGCTCCAGGTAGCCCGGCAGTTCCGAGGTCGCGCACGGCGACATCGTCGGCGGCAGGTACACCAGCCAGCGCGGGTCGATCGCGAAACGGCTCATCACTTCCAGTGCGGCACAGGCGTTTTCCTCCTGCACGCCGACCCGCCCGTGATACCGGGTTTCCACCACGCGCCGACCGATCACGTCATCCAGGTCGAGCACGCCCGGATCCCGGTGCACCACGCCCTCGGCCGTGCTGATCGTGGTCGCTTCCAGCGGCCGCACCGGTTCATACCAAACCGACTCCGCCGCAACCGAAACAGGCTCGCGCTCGGGATACCGCAACGCCGAGAGCCTGCCGCCGAACACCACGCCGGTGTCCAGGCACAGCGTGTTGTTCACCCACTGCAAGTCGAGCACCGGCGTGTGCCCGTACAACACGGTGGCGCGGCCGCGATAGTCATTGGCCCACGGGTAACGCACCGGCAGCCCGTATTCGTCTGTCTCCCCGGTGGTTTCGCCATACATGGCGAACGACCGCACCCGGCCCGACGCGCGCCCGTGGAACTCTTCCTTCAGCCCTGCGTGGGCGACGACGAGCTTGCCGCCGTCGAGCACATAATGACTGACCAACCCACGGCAGAACTCGTGCGCCGCCTTGCGGAAAACCTCGTCCTCGCCGTCGAGCTGCGCAAGCGACTCGGCCAGACCGTGCGCCACTCGAACCTGCTTGCCGTCGAGCGCGCGCACGAGCTTGTTCTCGTGATTCCCGGTGACGCACAAGGCAGTTCCGGCCGCGACCATGCCCATCACCAGCCGCAGCACGCCCGGAGTATCCGGCCCGCGATCGACCAGGTCGCCGACGAACACCGCGGTGCGACTCGCCGGATGGCTCGCGCCGATCGCGCGGCCCACCTCGTCGCGGTCGACGGCATAGCCGAGTTCGCCGAGCAGCGTTTCCAACTCGCCACGGCAGCCGTGCACGTCACCGATCACATCGAACGGCCCGGTGAGCTCGCGCTTGTCGTTCCACGCCTTTTCGTCGACGATGGTCGCCGCTTCGATCTCCGCCACTCCGCGCAGCACATAGACCTTGCGGAAGCCCTCACGCTCCAACCCGCGCAGGCTGCGCCGCAGCTCACGCTGCTGCCGGACCACCACGTGCGCACCGAGCGCCGCCCGGTCCGGTCGCGCCGAATTGCGTTCCAGGCACACCGAATCCGGCACGTCGAGCACGATCGCCACCGGCAGCACATCGTGCGCACGCGCCACCGCGATCAGCTCCTGCCGCGACTTGGCCTGCACGTTCGTCGCGTCGACGACCGTGCGCAGTCCGCGCCGCAGCCGAACACCGGCGATATGGTGCAACAGCGCGAACGCGTCCGGTGTGGCCGACTGGTCGTTCTCGTCATCGCTGACGATGCCACGGCAGGCATCCGAAGAAACCACCGCGGTCGATCGAAAGTGCTTGCGCGCGAACGTCGACTTGCCCGACCCGGTGCTGCCGATCAACACGACGAGGGACAGCTCAGGCACCGAGAGTTCCGCCATCATGCCGCCCCTTCCCTAGTCGAAGTCGCCGTGACCTCGGTGTTGTTGAACTCGTTCTTCGTGAATACCGCCATTTGCGTAGGCGCCCCGAACTCCGCGTCCGCTTCGCCGATCGGCACGAACCGCACCGTATACCCGTACCGCGCCGCTACTCGGTCGGCCCACGCCGCGAATTCCGCTCTGGTCCACTCGAATCGGTGGTCGACATGCCGAAACGTACCGGCCGCCAACGTCTCATAGCGCACATTGAACTCCGCGTTAGGCGTGGTGACGAGCACCGCCCCCGGCGCCGCTCCCGCGAACACCGAGTGCTCCAGCGCCCCGAGACGCGGCAAATCCACATGCTCGATGACCTCCATCAACACCGCCGCGTCATAACCACGCAACCGAGCATCGGTGTAGGTGAGCGCCCCCTGCCGCAGAGTCAGCCGCTGCGCCACCCGCTCAGGCAGCCGCTCGAGCCGCAACTTGCGCTCGGCGATATGCAACGCCCGCATCGACACATCCACCCCGACAATCTCAGTAAATGCCTTGTCCGACAGCAACTCCCGCAACAACGTACCTTCCCCGCAACCGAGATCGAGCACCCGCCGCGCACCGACCTCATGCAACGCCGCACGCACTGCGGCCCGCCGAATCACCGCCAAAGACGTTGTACCCCGCGATGTTTCGCCCTCACCGTGCTCAGCCGTCCTCGCCGCACCGGGGCCGTCGGTCCCGCTGCCGCTGCCGCTTCCGCTGTCGGCCGCCGTCGCGTTGCCGCTGTCGGTCACCACCGTGTTGTCGCCGTCGATTGCTGTCGCGATGACCCCGTCGCTCACCGAGTCGTCCAGGACCCGGGTCTCCTCGTCGCGCCAGTTGTTCACCGACATGTCGATGCGGACCACCGCCGCGTCACCGGAATCTGCTGTGCCCGAATCGCTCTCGGTGGAAGCCGCTTGGTTTGTCGCGGAACGTGTTTCGGCGGAACCGACCCCGCTCGAGTCGTCGTCCACCTCCTCCACCGCGTCCAATGCCTCCGGCTCCACCTCTTCCAACTCGGCCAACCGGGCCAACGCGGTACGCACCAGCGACTGCCGTCGCGCCAAGTATCGCCGGGTGATCCATCCGCGTTCGGGGTGCTCGGCCAACCATCCGCCACCGGCTCGGATCAGCTTGTCCACCTCATCCGCCGCCAGCCAGTAGTGCTTGGCCCCGTCCAGCACCGGCAGCAGCACATAGAGGTGCGAGAGCGCGTCGGACAACCGGACGGTCCCGGACAACTCGACCCGGAGGTAATGCGAATCACCCCACTCCGGAAACGCCGGATCCAACGGCAGGGGAGTGGCCGTTACCGCCCAGCCGAGCGGCGCGAACATCCGCTCGGCCACCTCCGCCCCGCCACGACAGGGCACCGCGGGCAGCTCGATCCGCAACGGCAGTGCCGTCTCGACCAGCTCCGGCCGCAGCGTGCAGCGCCCGTGTAGCGCGGTGCGGAACACCGCGCCGATCGCCACCGACAGCAGCGATGACGCCGCATACGGCCGGTCGTTGACGTACTGTCCGAGACTGAAATCCGGTGTCCCGCGTGAACGTCCACGCACCAAGCGGATCGGATCGATCTCCAGCATCAGCGCCGCGGTGCATCGGGCGGCCGTCGCCTCCGGGTACACGACATGCGCGGTGCCGTAGGACTGATCGAACGCCTGCACCCGGTCGGGGTTCTTGTGCAGCAAGAACCCCAGGTCGGTCGCCGGCCATGCGGCGCCCTCCGGTGGTGTGCAAGTGATCGTCAGTAGCATCTAGCGATCGTCGCTTACCCGCCTTAACCTGCGCAAGGAAGTTTCAACCCACCGAACCGGGTCGACGCTCATGCGGTCGGGTACGGCCAAGTCCAGTCGGCGACCTCGGGGATGTCCTCGCCGTGCTCGCGCGTCCACGCCCGCGCTTCCCACCGCGCGTCCACCATTTCCTGCCGCAGCCCGGCGGCTCGCTCACCCAGGCTCGGCACCCGATCGATGACATCCATCACCAGGTGATACCGATCCAGATCATTGAGCATCACCATGTCGAACGGCGTGGTGGTGGTCCCGCGCTCCTGGTACCCACGCACGTGCAGCCCGTCATGGTTGGCCCGCCGATAGGTGAGGCGGTGCACCAGCCACGGGTAACCGTGGAACGCGAAGATCACCGGCCGGTCGTGCGTGAACAACGTGTCGAACTCGCTGTCGGGCAACCCATGTGGATGATCGTCCTGCGGCTGCAGCCGCGTCAGATCGACCACATTGACCACCCGCACCCGCAACGCGGGCAGCCGATCACGCAGAATCGCCGCCGCCGCAAGGGTTTCCAGCGTCGGCACGTCACCGGCACAGGCCAGCACCACATCCGGAATAGTGCCGAGCTCGTCGTTGTGACCAGCCCAATCCCAAATACCGATCCCACGCGCGCAGTGCTCCGCCGCCTCGTTCACCGAAAGCCAGTCCGCCTGTGGCTGTTTGCCCGCCACCACCACGTTGACGTAGTGCCGCGAACGCAGACAGTGGTCGTAGGTGGACAACAGCGTGTTGGCGTCCGGCGGCAGATAGACCCGCACGATCGACGCCTTCTTGTTGAGCACCACATCGAGAAAGCCGGGATCCTGATGGGTGAACCCGTTGTGGTCCTGCCGCCAAACATGCGACGAGAGCAGATAATTGAGGCTCGCGATCGGCCGCCGCCACGGCACCCCCGCACTGGCGTCGAGCCACTTGGCGTGCTGGTTGAACATCGCGTCGACGATGTGGATGAACGCCTCATAGCAGGTGAACACCCCGTGCCTGCCGGTGAGCAGATACCCCTCCAGCAACCCTTGGCACATGTGCTCGGACAGCACCTCGATCACCCGCCCGGTGCGGTCGAGATGCTCGTCGTACTCACCGATTTCGGCCTGCCAGTTGCGACCGGTCACCTCGAGGATGTCCTGCAGCCGATTGCTGGCCAGCTCGTCGGGCGCGAAGGTGATGAAGTTGTCCGGATTGTTCCGGGTGACCTCGCGCAACCAGCCGCCGAGCACCCGCGTCGCCTCGTGCTGCGACCCGCCGGGCGTGGCCACCTCGACCCCGAAGTCGCGCCAGTCCGGCAGGTTCAAATCACGAACAAGCATGCCGCCGTTGGCAATCGGATTGGCACTCATCCGCTGATCACCATCCGGCACCTGGTCCAGCAGCTCCGAAACGGGCCTGCCCAACTCGTCGAACAACTCCTCCGGCCGATACGACCGCAGCCACTGTTCCAACACCGCCCGGTGACCGGCGTCGGTCCGCGCGGCAGGCAACGGCACCTGATGCGCCCGGAACGTGCCCTCGACCTGCTCACCGTCCACCATCGGCGGACAGGTCCACCCCTTCGGCGTGCGCAACACGATCATCGGCCAGATCGGCCGCACCCCATCGGTGCCACCGCGCGCGGCCCGCTGAATCTGCGCGATGCGCTCCATGCAGGTATCCACCGCGACGGCCATCGCCTGATGCACCTCGGTCGGATCGCTACCCGACACGATGATCGGCTCATACCCGTACCCGCGCAGCAGCGAAACCAGCTCCGCCTCCGGAATACGCGCGAGGATGGTCGGATTCGCGATCTTGTACTGGTTCAACGCGAGGATCGGCAGCACCGCGCCGTCGCGCGCCGGATTGAGGAACTTGTTGGCATGCCAGCTGGTGGCCAGCGGACCGGTCTCCGCCTCGCCGTCGCCGATCACGCAGAACACCGTCAGGTCCGGGTGGTCCAGCGCCGCGCCGAACGCATGCATCAGCGAATAGCCGAGCTCACCACCCTCGTGAAACGAGCCGGGCGTCTCCGGCGCGCAGTGACTCGGCACCCCGCCGGGAAAGGAGAACTGCGCGAAGAACGTACCCATCCCCGCCGCGTCCTGCGGAATGTGGCTGTACAGCTCGGAATACGTGCCCTCCAGCCAGCCGCACGCGTTCGGCCCCGGCCCGCCGTGCCCCGGCCCGGCCACGAAGACCGCGCTGAGCCCGCGCTGCCGAATCGCCCGATTGGCATGCACCCACACCAGATTCAACCCGGGCACGGTGCCGAAATGACCGAGCAGCCGCGGCTTGATGTGTTCGGCCTGCAGCGGCTCGCGTAGCAGTGGATTCGCCATCAGATAGATCTGCCCGACGGCCAGATAGTTCGCGGCCCGCCACCAGGCGTCGATCGAGGTCAGTTCGTCGCGGTCCAGCGGACCCGCGAGGTCGGTCAATCGATAGGGCTGCGGGGCAACGGTGTCGCCGCCCGCGCCACCGACATTGTCGGCCGAGGTATCACTACCCGCACTCGGGTTCGTCATGCGCCGACTCTCCTCGTCCTAGGGGGAGAATTCCAGTGCCAGCCTAACGGCAGTTCGACGCGCGAAGGGCGACTGGGACGTTCGCCGCCGCGATGGTCTAGGTTCGCCGCATGCAGACACTCGGCAGGATCATCGGGATCGGCACCATGGCCGCGGCAGCGTGCACTCTGGTCGCCTGTGGCTCGGACGACAAGGCGTCGTCCACTCCTTCCTCTTCCTCCGCCCCGAAGGCGAGCGCGCAGGCGCAGGGCGGCCCGACGGTGAGCAAGGGCCGGGAATGCACGGCGGAGGACATCAAGGTGAGTGGCGACTTCGGCACCGCCCCGAAGATCACCCTCCCCGACAACTGCGACCCGCCCAAGAAGCTCATCACCAAGGACCTCATCCAGGGCACCGGCCCCGGCGCCGCCTCGGGTCAGGCGCTCACCATGAACTACGCACTGATCACCTGGTCCAACGGACAGAAGAAGGACAGCTCCTTCGACCGCGGCACCCCGTTCCAGCTCACCCTCGGTGGCGGACAGGTTATTCCGGGCTGGGACCAGGGACTTATCGGCGTGCAGCAGGGCGCGCGCCGACTGCTGATCGTGCCGCCGGACCTCGGCTACGGCGCCAGCGGCCGCAGCGGCATCGCGCCGAACGAGACGCTGGTCTTCGTGACCGACGCGGTGTCGGTCGGCAAGTAGGGCCCGAAAACCGGCCGAGTGCAGCCCGCCCCGGCCGGTCAACTAACCTGGTCGGGATGCGTACGCCGCGTCCCTCGCCAGCCCGGCGGGTGCCGGGGTCCCGGTAGAAGTCCGGGACGACGGGGGATCGCGTCTCAACCAGAACAGACGACGAACAAGGAGCATGTCCGTGAAGAGCACCGTCGAGCAGCTGAGCCCGACCCGGGTCCGGATCAATGTCGAGGTGCCCTTCGAGGAACTGAAGCCGGACTTCGATCGCGCGTACAAGGCACTCGCCAAGCAGGTCAAGATCCCCGGCTTCCGTCCGGGCAAGGCGCCGGCCAAGCTGCTCGAGGCCCGCCTTGGCCGCGGCGCGGTGCTGGAGCAGGTCGTCAACGACGTGCTGCCGGGTCGCTACAGCGAGGCCGTCACCGCGGCGGACGTGAAGGTCATCGGCCAGCCCGAGATCGAGATCACCAAGATCGAAGACGGCGAAGAGCTCGCGTTCACCGCCGAGGTCGACGTGCGCCCCGAGCTCACGCTGCCGGACTACGAGACCCTCGCGGTCACCGTCGACGCCTTCACCATCGGCGACGAGGACATCGACGAGCAGCTGCAGTCGCTGCGTCAGCGCTTCGGCACCCTCACCGGTGTCGAGCGCGCGGTGCAGGACGGCGACTTCGTGTCGATCGACCTGTCGGCGACGGTCGACGGCGAGGATGTCCCCGAGGCGGCCACCACCGGCCTGTCCCACGAGGTCGGCTCCGGCCAGCTCATCGAGGGCCTCGACGAGGCATTGATCGGCCTGTCGGCCGGCGAGTCCAAGGAGTTCACCTCGACCCTGGTCGCCGGTGAGCACGCGGGCAAGGAAGCCGTCATCAAGGCCACCGTGCAGTCCGTCAAGGAGCGCGAGCTGCCCGAGGCCGACGACGACTTCGCCCAGCTGGCAAGCGAATTCGACACCCTCGAGGAGCTGAAGACCGACCTGCGCAGCCGGGTCGAGCGCAGCAAGAAGGTCGAGCAGGCAGGCCAGATCCGCGACAAGGTGCTGGAGACCCTGCTCGAGCAGGTCGAGGTGCCGCTGCCCGAGGCGGTCGTGCAGGCCGAGATCGACGCCGTCACCCACGACGCCGTGCACGGCTTCGACCACGACGAGGCCAAGCTGGCCGAGGCGCTGGAGGCCCAGGGCTCCAGCCGCGAAGAGTTCGACAAGGACGCCAAGGAGTCCGCCGAGAAGTCGGTGCGCACCCAGCTGCTGCTGGACGCCATCGCCGAGGCGGAGAACACCCAGGTCGGCCAGGACGAGCTCACCGAGCGGATCCTGTTCCAGTCGCAGCGCTACGGCCTGGCGCCGGAGCAGTTCATCCAGCAGGTGCAGCAGGCGGGCCAGCTCGGCGCGATCTTCGCCGACGTCCGGCGCGGCAAGGCCCTCGCGGGCGTGGTCGGCAAGGTGCAGGTGACAGACTCCGAGGGCAACACGGTGGACACCGCCGAAATGTTCGGTGCCCCAGATGATTCTGTCGAGGCTGCCGACGAGGTCGAGGTGATCACCGACGCAGCCGCGGAGGACGAGTCGACCGAGACCGCCGCGGCGAAGGCCGAATAAGTTTATGGAATGCACGCGTGACATGCGGCGGCAAGCTGCGTTGATTGCGCTGTGAGCGAAGAAGGGCGGTACCGGGAGTTCGGTGCCGCCCTGCTTCGTTAATGTTTGTGACAACGAACCAGAGATGGCCGTCGGCCAACGAGCCGGTAAGAAAAGGCAGGTATCCGTGACAGTCAATCAGGCAGGGGTCGTCATGACATCCGCGACTGCTGGTCTCAACCTCAGCGATTCGGTGTACGAGCGGCTGCTTCGTGAGCGCATCATCTTCCTCGGCACGCAGGTCGACGACGACATCGCGAACAAGATCTGCGCGCAGATCCTGCTGCTCACCGCGGAGGATCCGACCAAGGACATCGCGCTCTACATCAACTCGCCCGGTGGTTCGGTGACCGCGGGTATGGCCATCTACGACACCATGCAGTTCGCCGAGTGCGACATCGCCACCTACGGCATGGGCCTGGCCGCGTCGATGGGTCAGTTCCTGCTCACTGCGGGCACCAAGGGCAAGCGCTACGCCCTGCCGCACGCGCGGATCATGATGCACCAGCCGTCGGCAGGCATCGGTGGTTCCGCGGCCGATATCGCGATCATGGCCGAGCAGTTCGCGCACACCAAGCGTGAGCTCAACGAGCTGCAGGCGCACCACACCGGCAAGTCCGTGGAGCAGGTCGCGATCGACGCCGACCGCGACCGCTGGTTCACCGCTCAGCAGGCGCTGGAGTACGGCTTCATCGATCGCGTGATCAGCCACGCGAATCAGACCAACGGCGTGAGCGACAAGTAGGCGCCATCCGGACCTTTGTCCGTTCAGCGCATCAGCGGCTTACACACACAGACTTTGGAGACAAAGATGGCCAACCAGTTTGACCCACGCGCAGCGCTCGGCGGTATGGCGCCGCAGGGCGCCGAGTCGCGCTACATCCTGCCGTCCTTCATCGAACACTCGAGCTTCGGCGTCAAGGAGTCCAACCCGTACAACAAGCTGTTCGAGGAGCGCATCATCTTCCTCGGCGTGCAGGTGGACGACGCCTCGGCGAACGATGTCATGGCGCAGCTGCTGGTGCTCGAGTCGCTCGATCCCGACCGCGACATCACCATGTACATCAATTCGCCAGGTGGCTCGTTTACGTCACTGATGGCCATCTACGACACGATGCAGTACGTGCGCGCCGATGTTGCGACCGTCTGCCTCGGCCAGGCCGCCTCGGCCGCGGCCGTGCTGCTGGCCGCCGGTACCCCCGGCAAGCGCGCCTGCCTGCCCAACGCTCGCGTGCTGATCCACCAGCCGTCGCTGGAGGGTGGCATCCAGGGTCAGGTGTCGGACCTGGAGATCCAGGCCGCCGAGATCGAGCGGATGCGTCGCCTGATGGAGACCACGCTGGCCTTCCACACCGGCAAGGACGCGGATCAGATCCGCAAGGACACCGACCGCGACAAGATCCTGACGGCCGCCGAGGCCAAGGAGTACGGGATCATCGACCAGGTGTTCGACTACCGCAAGCTCAGCGCGCAGAAGAAGTGATCGAACGGGGCGAATCGCCGATCCCGGCGGAGATTTGCTCGTAAATTGCTTTACCCCAGGGAATTCCGGCCGGGAAGTGTGCCTAGTGGCATGCTGCCCGGCCGGACTGCTCCAGTGCGACGGCTGGCCCGGAAACGCTGCGGTCACCAGCCACGATGAAACAAGCGGCCGGAGCACGAAAAGGCTGCTGAACGGATACAACGCGCTCCGGTGCCGTGAGAACTCGCACAACCCGGCGGAGAAACATGCTCGAGTTGTCGACCTCCATCGCACACACCAGGTACGGTCAACCTAGGGACCTTTGCTCCCGGTTGACAGCACTGCCTCACCCACCGGAACCGGTCGATGCGTTTGCGACCATGGCCGGTGGCGCTGACAAGTAACGCGGCAGATAGCTGGCAACCTGGACGGACGGTTGCACGCGGACAAGGAAGTAGGGACCCACGAGATGGCGCGCATCGGAGATGGCGGCGATCTGCTCAAGTGCTCGTTCTGCGGAAAGAGCCAGAAGCAGGTCAAGAAGCTCATTGCGGGACCAGGGGTGTACATCTGCGACGAGTGCATCGATCTATGCAACGAGATCATCGAGGAAGAACTCGCCGAGTCCAGCGAGGTCAAGCTCGATGAGCTGCCCAAGCCCGCGGAGATCCGGGACTTCCTGGAGAACTACGTGATCGGGCAGGACACCGCCAAGCGCACACTCGCGGTGGCCGTTTACAACCATTACAAGCGTATTCAGGCCGGCGACAAGGGCCGCGACAGCCGCGGCGAGGTCGTCGAGCTGACCAAGTCGAACATCCTCATGCTCGGCCCCACCGGCTGCGGCAAGACCTACCTGGCGCAGACGCTGGCCAAGATGCTCAACGTCCCGTTCGCCATCGCCGACGCGACCGCGCTGACCGAGGCCGGGTATGTCGGTGAGGACGTCGAGAACATCCTGCTGAAGCTGATCCAGGCCGCCGACTACGACGTGAAGCGCGCCGAGACCGGCATCATCTACATCGACGAGGTCGACAAGATCGCCCGCAAGAGCGAGAACCCGTCGATCACCCGCGATGTCTCCGGCGAGGGCGTGCAGCAGGCGCTGCTGAAGATCCTGGAGGGCACCCAGGCGAGTGTGCCGCCGCAGGGCGGACGCAAGCACCCGCACCAGGAGTTCATCCAGATCGACACCACCAACGTGCTGTTCATCGTCGCGGGCGCGTTCGCGGGTCTGGAGCGGATCGTCTCCGAGCGGACCGGCCACCGCGGCATCGGCTTCGGCTCCGAGGTGCGGTCCAAGTCCGAGATCGACACCGCCGATCACTTCGCCGAGGTGATGCCGGAGGATCTGATCAAGTTCGGCCTGATCCCCGAGTTCATCGGCCGCCTCCCGGTCGTCGCCTCGGTGACCAACCTGGACAAGGAATCGTTGGTCAAGATCCTCTCCGAGCCGAAGAACGCGCTGGTCAAGCAGTACGTTCGACTGTTCGAGATGGACGGGGTCGACCTCGAGTTCACCACCGACGCGCTGGAAGCGATCGCCGATCAGGCGATCCTGCGCGGCACCGGTGCTCGTGGCCTGCGCGCCATCATGGAGGAAGTCCTGCTGCCGGTGATGTACGACATCCCCAGCCGCGACGACGTCGCCAAGGTGGTCGTCGATTCCGACACCGTCACCGAGAACGTGCTGCCGACCATCGTGCCTCGCAAGGCGCAGCGGACGGAACGCCGGGAGAAGTCGGCGTAACCACGACAGACCTGAAAGAAGCCACCGCACACCTGCGGTGGCTTTTTTCTTTGTGTAAAGACGCTCGTTCTGGGTACCCGGTATTCAGGGTTGAGCGAACAGCCTAGTTCTGGAGCTCAGGTGTAGCCCAGGGCGCAACGCATTGCCGGCAACAGACGTCAATTGCCGTGCGCGACAGGACTGAGATCCTCATGTCGACCACTCTTGCTTCCTCAGCGTTCCCCGCGAGTACCACGTCGAGACCGATGTCGAGCCGAGGTGTGGCACCGAGTCGAGCGAAGTTGCCGAGTCGTCCCGAGCCGGAAGCCCGACTGAGTATTTCTCTCACCGCTCCCAGCGACCGGGTTACTCTTTGTGCTCTCGCGGGCGAGGTGGACTACTACACTGCCGACCAGTTCAAGACGCAGCTGATCGGGTCATTGAGCACGGCCGGACCGCTGGTGGTCGTCGACCTGTCCCAGGTGACGTTCTTCGGCGTCGCCGGTCTGCACGTGCTGATCGAGGCGCGGGACTGGGCTGGGCATACCGGCCGCCGAATCCGCCTGGTCACCGGCCCGCGCTGTGTCGACCGGCTGTTGGAACTCGCGGGTGATGTCGCCGCTTTCGATACCGCCGCCAACCTCGTCGACGCGGTGCTCGACGCCGCGTAGTTTTCCGTGGCGGTGGCGGTCACTACGATTCGAGCATGTTTGACAACCGCCGCCTCGAGCGGAAGATCGACGCGCTGAACTATAAAGTCGACTTGATCCTCAGGCATCTGGGGATCGAGGACTTGCCTGCCGATCCCGCCGGACCGATCGGGGCGGTGCCGACTAGCCCTCGGCCCGCCTTCAGTTGGGTCGAGATCGACGCAATCTTGGCCGACGGCAAGAAGATTCAAGCGATCAAGCGTTATCGCGAGCTGACCGGCGCCGGTCTCAAAGAGGCCAAGGACGCCGTCGAGCGTCGCTACCCGTACTGAGTTCTACAGCGGCACAGGTCGTTCGAGTACCACGTGCTTCATCACCAGCGTCGAGGTCAAATGTTGAACGCCGGGTAGTGTGGCCAGCTTCTCGTCGTAAAGCTGTTGGAACGCAGGCAGATCCGCCGCGACGATGCGCAGCAGGAAATCCGGGTCACCGAATAGGCGTTGCGCCTGCAGCACGTGCGGTATCTCCGCGACGGCCTGCTCGAACGCGGCCACGGTGGTGCGATCCTCCTGGCGCATCGTTACGAAGACCAGCGCCTCGAACGTCAGCCCGACGGCCGCGGCGTCGACCAGCGCGCGGTAGCCGCGGATTACGCCGGACTTCTCCAATTCCCGCAGCCGACGGTGGCATGGCGACAGGCTCAGCCGGACTCGGGCGGCGAGTTCGGTGATCGTCAAACGCCCGTTCTGCTGTAGCTCGGCAAGAATCTTCCGGTCAACGCGATCCATGGGGAAGATCCTTCCATATATGGCCGCCGAGCTGCGAAAACTTGGAATCACCTCCTTGATCAACTCGCCTATCCTTCCTTCGGGTATTCGTTCGAAGGGAGCAGGTCGGCATGGCTGTCGGGTACATCGCGGCGTTCTGGACCGTGTCGGTCCTGCTGATCCTCGTCCCCGGCGCGGACTGGGCGTACGCGATCGCCGCCGGTCTGCGTGAGCGATCGGTGGTGCCTGCCGTCGGCGGACTGCTCCTGGGGTATGTCGCGTTGACCGCGGTGGTCGCGGCCGGCGTCGCGGCGGTGGTCGACCGGAATCCCGTTGTACTGACCGCGCTTACGGTGTTCGGCGGGCTGTATCTGATGTGGCTCGGCGGCACGACACTGGCCTCGTCGAGCACCCCCACCGCCATGCCCGAGGAGACGAGCCCCGCCCGGTGGGGCACCAGCGTCCTGCGCGGCATCGGTATCAGCGGACTGAACCCCAAGGCGATCCTGCTCTTCCTGGCCCTGCTCCCGCAGTTCACCGACCGCACCGGCTCCTGGCCGCTCGCCGCCCAGATCGGCACCCTCGGCCTGATCCACACCCTCAGCTGCGCCGCGATCTACCTGTGCGTCGGCGTCTTGGCCCGCACCGTCCTGCGCGCCCGCCCCACCGCCGCCCGCATCGTCACCCGCATCTCCGGCGTAGCCATGATCATCATCGGGACGTTGCTGTTGGTGGAACGTCTCGTGTGAGTGGGAGCGGCTCCGACAGGCGGCGAAAAATTATCGTTGGATCAGTGGTAACGAATCGCTACGGCACGCGATGTATATGTCATGGAGTTCCTGTTGGTCGCCATTGCTGCTGCATACATCGCTGTCACCGACTTCATGGGTGGAGTGGCGGGCGCTCTCGGGTCCTCCGGTAGGTAGATAGACCGGTTCGCGGGTGAACACCTGCAGGCATCCGCGGCCCGTGCAATCCCCACTGCCCCAAGGTTGACCTCGAACATCAACCTTGGGGCAGTTTCCTGTCTAGCGGTCGACGTCCCCGGCGATCAGTCCCTCGACCTCCGCGCACATTCCCGCGAACCACACGGTCACCGACGGGTAGGTCGGCGATGCGAGGAAGCCGTCGCTGCTGCCGAACCACACCGGGGGATCGGGTTCTGTCACTTGCGAACCGTCGACCACCTCGTAGAACCAGCCCTCGTCCAGCTCGAGCACGGACAACACCAGCAGATGTCGCGGATCGGTCAGCGAGCTGTCGTACTCGGCGAAGTTCTCCGCCCGCTTCCGGTCCTCGGGATAGATCGCGCGAACCCCCAGTCTCCGGCGACCCGAACCCCCAAGGGATTCGTAGCGGCCCAGCTCACGACCCATCAGGCGCAGCACCTCACGAACCGACTCCGGCACCGCGGCCACCCGCTGGGCTTGCGCCATCGCATCGATCTCGGCATCGTCCGCGCCCACCACCGTGCCCGGATCGAATCCGCGGCCAACCGAATCCGCGAAAAGTGCCCTGATCTGCGCTGCTGCATCTCGTGACATGACGATCAATCTAGTGCGCGCGCCCGCCGTCGCCGGGCGACACGACCGTCCGGATCGAGTCGGCTCGAGCACCTCGAACAACGGTTTTCAGTCCGGCTGGCACGGTGTGTCGCGGTCGGGGATTCGTCCGTGGACGAGATAGTCCACCGTGACGGCTCGGGCACACGAGCTGGTGCCGGGGACGGAACCGGGGAGGCCCTTGGGTTTGGTTTGTGGCAGGACGAGGTGGCCGGGCTTACCGACCACCGTGACCAGGCGTGCGTTCGGGATGGTCGAGCGGACGGTGCGGGCGCCCGAGATCGGTGTGACCGGGTCTCGCTCGTTGGCGAGGAGAACTGCGGAGCCGATCCGGTCGTAGTCCGCCGAGCCTGTGCCAGTGTGAGTTTCGGGCCAGAACGCGCATACCGCGGCAAAACCCAGGCCCAAGTAGGTCAATGGCGCGCGAGCGGCGAGTTGTCTTGCGGTGTCGACGACCTCGTCGAGGTTATGGCTCCAGGGGCCGATATTGCAGTTGCGAGCGGTCCACCAGCCGATGCGCGAACTGGCCAGGAGGACATCCTGAGCGAGCTCGTCCAGCAGGGGCGTCATCCGAAATGTCATGGCGGCGTTGAGTTGTGTCGTAGCCGAGGGAGAGTCGATCCCGGTGCGCAAGGTCAGTAGTTTGCGTTCCAGCACTTCGTAGGGGCTGTTGTCGACGCCGAAGAACAGGGTGTTGAGATCGTTGCCGCTGAAGGTGCGGTCGAGCGGTAGCGGGATCGGGTGGGCGGTGAGGTCGGCGCGCAGTCTCGTCAGTGCGGCGAGTACCGCGTCGGTGGTGTCACCGAATACTGTGTGGCGTGCGGCGAGCCACGGTGCGAACTGTTGCTCGATCACCTTCTGCTGGCGCGAGAATCGTTCGGCATATCCCGCTGCGGTGGAGACCGCTGGGTCGGCCACTGAGTCGAGCACCATGCGATCGACGCGGTCGGGAAAGGTGCGCGCTAGTTCGAGGCCGAGCATCGTGCCCTGCGAGGCGCCCAGATAGCTCCAGGTCGGTGCGCCCAAGAGTGCGCGCACCAGGTCCAGATCCCGGACGGTCTGCCAGTACGTGATGGTCCCGGCCGTGGACGCATCCGGTGTCCGGTCGACGCATGATCGAACCCAGTCGCGGGCTTGACCCAACTGCAGGCGCACCGATTCGGCCGAGAAGTCGAGTACGTCGGTACGGTCGTTACGACCGGTGCCCAGGAGCAGCGGATCGCCCGAAATGGTTGCGTCGCAATCCTGGTCGGTGCTGGACAGGCGGGTGCCGCGCGGATCGAAACCCAGCAGATCGTAGGTCTCGCGCAGCTCGGGAAACGCGGTCGCCCACTCGATCGGATTGAGCAAGGACCCCGCTCCGGGACCACCTGGGCTGGTCAACAGCTGTCGTGATGCCGGCTTTCGGGCGGGGAGCCGCGAGATTTCGAAGGTCGCGACCGGCCCGGCTTCGGGCTGCGTCCAATCCAGCGGCGTGCGCACCGTCGCGCAATCCAACCCGTCGAGTAGGGGCGCACGAACACCGGCGGCCGGATTGCCGTTCGCGGCGGCGATCAGCCCGACCTCGGTGCACGGCTTCCAGTCCAGGCGCTGGCCCGCGATCGCCGCGGGGATTTGTGGTTCGCTGTCGGGAAGTTCGATGAAATGTGCAGGTGGCGGCTGGAATTCGAGGTTGTACGAGGTGTCGGCCGACGCGTGTCCGGCCGCGAGTGACAAGACAAGCGCCAATACCGGCAGCACGATGACAGGTCGCCGTATTCGGCGCATGGAATCCCCCTCCACCCAAATGGGCCTTGCGCCAGTCTAATCAGGCTCGGTCCGGGGGCAACGGAATTCGGGTCGTGCGACGTGAGGCTTCGGCGATTACGTTCAGGTTGCTACCACCCGACGTATGAGGAGTTTCGAATGCACGCACTGCGTGGAATCTTCGTTGCCGCCCTGATCGGCGCCGCGACTCTGGTTGGTGGCGGAACTGCCATGGCCGACACCCTGCCACTCGAACCGGCCACTGCGACGCCGACCGAGTCCGTCGTCGGGTGGGATTGCAACTCCACCCCGCTCCTGTCCCTGTGGTGCCTGATCGCCAGCCCGTCGGCGTAAGTGTCGTTGCACGAACAATACTGACGTCATGTCGACGGAACCGGTGCTGACCAAAGCTCGAGCGCTCTGGGAAGGGTTGGCTGCGGTGCCGGTTTCGTTCTCATCGGCGATCGGCGTCAGTGTGGTGGTCTCGCCGAAGGCATTGATTTGTCCGCCGGGATGGGCGGGTGTCATTGCGCTGCAAGGGCAAGCGATCGCGACCGCTCCCAGTCTCGTTGCTGCAGAGACGATTCGCGCCGCCGAACTGGCGGTCGATGAGCTTGTCGATCCCGAATTGCTCGGCAGGGCGTTGCCGTTGGCGGAGGTGCTCGGCCCGGCCACGTTGGCCTATCTGGAGGAGGGCGACTTCCGGCCTGCGCCAGGTTCATTGGCACTCGAGGCGCTGCCCGTCGAGCATCCTGATCTACGCTACCTCGCGACGCTGGCAGGCGATCACGACGCGGAGGAAAGCGGACTGGACGAGATCACGTCCCCCGCATTTGTCATCCGGGACGGCCACAAGGTGATCGCTGCCGCCGGATACCGGACCTGGCCGAGCCGAACCGCTCACCTTTCCGTGCTGACGGCACCGGACCGGCGCGGTCAGGGCTTGGCCCGCATGACGGCGTCCGCGGCGGTGGTCCACGCGCTCGAAGCCGGATTGCTGACCCAGTGGCGGGCTCGGGTGCCGCAGTCCAGACGCGTCGCCCTGGCATTGGGCTTCCATGAACTCGGCACCCAGCTCAGCTTCCGGCTGAACAGCTGAGCTATGTCGTTACGCCTGCGTTCGCGACCATTCGGATGAGGGTGTCGATGACGTCGTCTGCTGTGGTGTGCCACTTGTCGGCGGCGAGGTAGCCGCTTAGTTCCATGCCTGCGATGCCGTGGCGTCTCGCGTGGCACGCCCGTCGACGGCGTGGCGCGGGTCATCGCGAAGGCCGTGACCACCGGAAAGCCGCGCACTCGCTACACCATCGGCCGGGATGCCGCCCTGATCACCCGCCTGGCCCGGATACTGTCCGACCGCACGCTCGACCGCATCCTCGCCGCCAACCTGCGTCGCCATTACCCGAAGTGAATCGATTTCGATCGGTCGCGCATCCAGAGGAGATGGCTCGGTAAGGCGCTGCGTGCCTGAAGGTTTCGAAGTTCGTCTCGTTACTCGGCGTGCGGTGTCTCGGGTCGGCTTTGGAAGATGTGGTGGGCATCGGCGATCGCCATGTGGCCGAAGGCGAGGATGTCGCGTCGGCGGGCGAGTCGGTTTCGATAGAGCGATCGGCGAGAGTCGTTGCGCCGCAGGCGCAGTGCCTCGTCGACGATGCGGTGCCAGTGGCGGGGGAAGGATTGCAGGGCGTGGCGGCTCGCGCCCTCTTTCGAGGTGATGTCACCGGTGGCGATGGTGTAGTGCAGGCGGGCGATGCCGGTGACGGTCCAGGCGGTGGCGTAGTCGGTGAGCAGGAAGAGGCCGTCTTTGCTGAGCAGCTGAGCAGCGCGAGTCAATCCGGCGGCCCAGTACTCATCGAGGTTGGTGTTCTGCCACGCGGCCAGCGCATCGGGATCGGTCCAGATGTCGACGTCGGCAGCGGCCGGTCCGCGCAGGGTGACACCGTGCTCGGCGAGGGTGTGCCAGGTGACCGGATTATGCTGTCCGCCACCGAGTTTCGCTAGTCGTCCGCTGTTGCTGGATGGCCGCTCGCCCGTGGCTTGCGGGCCTGCCGCAAGGTCGCTCCAGGTCAGGTAGATCCCGTCGAAGAACGGGTGACGCTGCCGTTCGCGAAGTGCCGCATGCGCTCGTTCGAGTGCGTCGAACTCGGTGGGGTTGGGCGGTTTCGCGGTGATCGCGACGAAGTCGATGTCACTGGTATGCGGGCGGAAATCGTTGAGCGCCAACGATCCTTCCAGATACAGACCTTCGATCAGGCCGGGAGCCTCGGCATCGACCGAGGTCAGATAGAACTCGACGGTGTCTTCGACGACTGCGGGAAGCGACATGAATCCGAGTCTGCCGGAATCGGGTCCGGTCGGGGCTGGGCTTAATAGTCAACGGCGGATGGCAGCGACCATCTGCCGTTGACTATGAAATGGACTCGCTACGTTCAAGGCTGGGGGCGGTTGAACGTTCCGTCGAGCACTCCGGTGGTGAAGACGTCCCACTCACCGGGGGTAAAGACGAGCGCGGAACCGTTGGGGTTCTTGGAGTCTCGGACTCCGACCAGACCGTTGGTGAGGAACGCGACCTCTACACAGTCGCCGTCGGGGTTGCTGTGGCTGCTCTTGAACCATTCAGCGCCAGTTAGGTCGACGGTCACGCTAGATACTCCCTTGCTACCTGCCGGAACAGATTCCTGCTGGCTGTGGCATCCAACGCTGCCTGACTGATGCCCTCGTACAACTCATCGTATCGTCTGACGTCGTCCGGTTTTTCGAGGTACAGGTTGCCGATCGAGCTTCCTTCGATGAAGACCACTGTTGGCTCCACCTGTTCTCCGGTGACTGTCACCCCGAAGTCCAGGATGACGAAGGGGCCGATGTATGCCCCGACAGGGAACCCAGCACGGAAGGGAAGTACTTGGATTGTGACATTCGGCCGTGTGCTGACGTCGGCCAGCCATTTGAGCTGTTCGGCCATAGTTCTCGGGCTGCCGGATATGCGGTGTAGCGCTGCCTCGCCGATCACGGCCTTGACCGTGGTGGGGTTTGTCTTGCGCGTAACTATGTTCTGCCGTTGCATCTTCAGTTGAATCCACCGGTCATGTTCGGCCGCAGCAGCCTCCGGGAAACGAAGCTCGGCCAGGGCCCGCAGGTAGTCGGGGGTTTGGAACTGGCCGGGTACCAGTTCGGGATGGTAGGAGCGCAACTCGACTGCGGCCGATTCAAGGCCTACGAAGACATCGAAGTCTTTCGGTATGAGGTCGCCATATTCGTGCCACCAACTCTTGACGCCCGCCTGCCGGGCCAGCCCAATGAACGCCTCGACCAGCTCGCTCGGCACCCCATACAGATCGCACGCGGCCTGAATATCCCGCGCCTTGATCCGGCTGTTCTGACCGCGCTCCAGGCGTTGCAGACTGCTCGAGCCCATTTCCAGTAGCTCGGCAGCCTTCTGCTGACTCATCCCCGCACGACTGCGCCATTCCGTCAGATACCGGCCGAGTTGCCTTCGCGGCAGGGTAGATCCGGTGTCCGGCATGAAGTCCTCCCCACTTCGGGCGGGCCGCTCGACCCGCATCGGGTAGATCATGGCAACTGCCGCGGGAGGTTTGCTGGGGAATCGGGAGACTTCATTCGGGCCACCCGAAGCCGCACACATCACCACCCTGACAGGTGTTTTGTTGACGTGCGCCCGGTGAAGCGGCTAGCGAGTCCACCACAAACCTAGCAACTTCGTTATCCGCCGGGCGCACCCTTGAACCGGCGATGCGAGTCGAGGCTTCCCATGGACAACCTGATGTTCACCGACACACCAGCTTCGCGGTGCACCTACTACCGGCGCACCTGTGGTCTACCCGCGGGCATCCACCCTGAGGTCGGCCGAATCATCGTGCGGACAGGCAGAATCGGCGCGATCACCATGCCTGCCTCACTCGGCCAATACGTGCGCGACGACTTGCTGCACAGCCGAATCACCCTCGGCCCCATCATTTCCCACCTGAGGTCCAGACGCTGGACCTTCCTGTGCCGCCCTGACCTGCCGACCGACATGAGCCGGTTCCCGGAACTGCTGCGCCGCAACGTCACCGTCGTGCCGAATGGCGCGGAGATTGCCTTGCCTGCACCTATCGACACCCGCACCGGCCAACGGCACTGGATAGTCGCTCCGCGCGACACCTTCCGCCCGTCCGGCCTGATCCTGCTCACCGCAGTGCATTCCTGCATCACGAGAGGGCCCCGGTGTTGACCGACCCGCTCCCTCCGAAACATGAACTGCTGCAGGCATGTCGGGGAGAAGTGGCGGTGGACCACCCACTGCTCCGCCTCGCACGTGAGCTGACCGACCTGCACGAGCAACGGCTGTGCGCGGCCAGGGACACCATCGCCGACCGCAGGTATATCGATGACATCGACTCGCGGCGTGCAGGTTTGGTACGCGACATCAACCGCTGGATCACCCTGCAATTGCCACCCTCGCACGGCGCCGCGCACATCCATACCGAAACCCTCGGCGCTGTAATCGACCGCCTCGCTCAATTCACGGCTTGCGCATTCGCGGCCCTGGCCAGTGCGTCGCCATGGGAATTAGGCGATGCTTGGGAACAGCTCGCCGAATTGGCCGTCGGCTACGACGATCTGGCCGCCGAGGTGTGTGCTGGGCGTAGGCGCCTGCCCGGCGGACCGTAGTGCTCTCTCACCATGTTGCTTTGGTCTGTTCGTTTTCCATGCGGTAGTAGCGGCGGGTGAGGTCGAGGAGCCGGGCTATTTCGTTGGTCATCGACGTGGGGCTCATGGGTGTGGCGACGATCGGGTCGCCTGACTTGATGTAGTAGCGGCCGTCCTCTGCATAGTCGGTCCAGAGGAAGCCGCGGCCGTCGTGGGTCGGCCTGGAATCTATTGCAGGGCCAGGGAACACGGTGATCTCGCCGACGGCGGTGCGGTCGCGTTTGAACATGCGATTGAGTTGATCGTTGATGCTGACTTCGTTCGCGCGACGGCTGTAGCGCTGCCGGTCGGCGGCGATCTCGTCTCGACGGAAACTGACGGCGGGGTGGGTGCCCGCCTGCGCTTTCGGCAGCGCGGCCACCGCTGCGGCGGCCACTTCGTTCGGCGCGCACAAGCCCATGATCACGTCGCCACCGGTGTCCTCGGCCGTGCCGGGCAGCTGGATGAGGGTGGCGCCGGAACCATTTCGGACCGCGCCGTGGAATCGGAACACCGCGGCGAGACCTGAGCCGCCGAAACCCTTGGATTCGACCCGTGTCTCGGGGTCCAGCAACGTCGACAAGGCGAGTTCGAGATTCTCCGAATACTGGGGGAGTAGTGCCTGAACCGCCGACTCCCGTTGCCGCACCAGATCATCCCAATCGACCGCGGTGGTCGGGCGGAAAGCCAGCGGGTACGGCAGGCGGTCGCGACCGTAGGCCGACCAGAGGATATCGAACTCCTGGCCGGTGAATCTCCAACTGCGCACGCTCAGTCTTCCCCGATCACCGGGGGCACAGCTTTATTCGGCTCACCGAGGAGCTCCTCCGACCAGTCCCGGATCAAGTAATCCTTGGTCTGATGCGCGTTTTCGTCGTCATCCTTCTTGCCGCCGGCACCACCCATCGGCATGCCACCCATGCCAGGGCGGCCCGCGGCACCGGTACTGGTGCCCGCGCGGGCGGCCAGCGGGGCCACGGTTCCCGGCTGCTGCGGGGTGCCGGGGATGCTCCGACCCGGAGACGGTGTGCCGGGAGTGCTTGGGTTGCCAGGACTTCCGGGGCTGCCGGGCGAGCGGGTAGTCGGACTGCCCGGCGTAGTGCTGCGGCTGGGCGCCGGGGTCACCCCTGGTGTAGTGCCTGGCGCATTCGGGCTCGTCGTGCTGGCAGCAGTGGTATTCGGCGTCGACGTGGGATTGTTTGCCTGAGTGGTGGATTGAGGCGTTGTGCCAGCGGGATTGGTCTGCGACTTATCGCTCGCCGTTTGAGTGCCGGGGGAGTTCTGATCCTGCGACGGATCCCCGGACTTGTCGCCCGACTTATCACCGGACTTGTCTTCGGACGTGGTCGGGTTCTCCTGCTTCGGCTGATCGCCAGTGCCGGAAGGACCCGGGGAGTTCGACGACGGTGAAGGAGGACTGACCGGCTGATTCGGATTGTTCACCAGCGTCGGACTATTCGGCACCACGGGAACCCCGTTGTCAGTCTGGTTCGCCACCTGCCAATACACCGTCCGCAGCACGCGCCGCGCCTCCGCCGTCGCCTCGGTCTGGTTGTGGTCGTCGACCTTCAGTACGCCCTCACTGGGCAGCGTCTTGCCGCGCAGATCAGGGCTGCTGTCGCTGGCACGCGGCATCAGTGCCTGCGTTTGATGTAGGCCGGTATACAACTCGGACAGCTTTACGGAGATGAGCTCGGTGGACAGTGTCAGTTGCTGCGACATATCGACGTACCGGCCGACCGATTGGACCGCCTGATCTGCGGCCTGACCTTCCCACCCGTTGGTGACGGTTGCCTTGATCGCGTCACCAAACGTGTGCGACTTCTCCCGGAAGGCGGCACTGATGTTCTGCCACATCTGTGAGGCTTCCCACGCCCGACTTGGTTGCATCACCTCGACCTTGCTGATCAGATCCTTCAGCGTGCCGGTCTCGATCACGAGCAGATCCGCGCCAGGGTCGGCGATCGATGGCGGGTCATAGCCCTGCTCGATCTCCTGCGCCAGTTTGCTGCGATGCGAGTAGATGGCGGTACGGTCGTCATTCCACTGCTGCTGAGCCGCAATGATCCGCGCTTGGTAGTCGTCCTGACTCATGGGCTGCCCACCCCCGGGATGTTGATGGCCGCAATGTCCTGACGGTTGCTTTCGTCTACTCCTGAATAGTTTGCCATGGCCTGCGCGAAGACTTGCCGCATGAGTTTGACTTCATCGATGTGCGTCTCGAGGGACGACTGGAGTGAAGTTTCGCCGTCTTTGCCTTTTAGTGAGAACTTTCGTTCCAAGATGGGTCCTGACGGCATACCACCGAAGCCTGAGACGTTTTGAACTTCTCGTGAAGTGTCACGGATGCCATCGAGGTCGTCGAGGTAGGCCACGCACTTGGCGTCCAAATCCTTGCCGACATCTGGACTCAACCTCAGTTCGCCAGCATTGGCGCGGTCGAGCAGCTGTCGCCAGTCTGATTGCTGAGCAGCCGATTCCATTGTTCAGTTCCCTCCGCCAGGCAGGTACTTTGCAAAATCGTTGGCATGCTTGATCGCCTGCTCGCAAGGGTCGCCTAGCTTGCCGACCGAGTACCGGGTGGTCACTAGAAATGCCACGGTTCCGTTAGCTTTGCCTTGGGGGACCTCGACGGCTACACCACAATCGAGTCGTTTTTCGTCACCGACGAACAAGTAGCGCAGTGCCGAACGCCCTCCGATGGTGAGGGGTGTAAAGCTCTCGAAATCTTGACGCCCTTGGACCTGCTGCAGAGTGGGGTCACCAGACAGCACTGCGAGGGTGTACCAGCGGGCGGATGACCTCCAACTGCAAACTTTCCAGCCCGTCGGGTCTATGCCTGCAACATCCTTGGAGCGTGTGTCTGGGCTGAGGTCACCAGCCCGCAACGCATCGTCCGGCAGCGCCGTACACGGATCCCAGATCGCCGCATCCGGATCCTTCGACCCCGACGGCTTCACACTCGAACTCGTCGCCCCGGTCGCACTCGCCACCCCAGTCTCAGTAGGCGGCCCATCCGTCGTCTTCTGACACCCCGCCAACACCAGCACAACACCCACTACCAGGGCGATACCACGCAGCTTGTTCCCCCTGCTGGTCATTCGTTCCCCTTACCGCCGGCGCGTGAAGTCCATCCGAGGTGGATGCGTCCCGGTGCCCACCCCTGTTACCTGGGCAAACCGTACCGCCGACCACTCACGAGCCGCAACAACACGTGCTCATTTGGCAGCCGATCGGCAGTTCTCCCGGCGAGCCGGGAGCGCCAACTTCACGCGGCAGCGCTCAGCAAACCGGTTGCCCACCCGGCAAAGCGGTGCCGCCGACTACCCGCGCTGCGCCCCGAGCAACGTGCCGTCAAACATCGGTCGCGGCCGATCGGGGTTCTCCTGGATGTGCTCGGTGGCCCGGGTGATCGCCTGGCTGTATCGCGCACTCGCCGCATTGTGGGTCAGCAGCGCGACACCGATCATCATCGGCGCGACCGCATGCACGCCCGCGTCGAACCAGCGCGCGTCCCGCACGTGCGGGTAGGTGTTCAAGCCGATTGTCAGCGCGAGCAGCACGATTTCGGCCGCGACAACCTGGGTGCGGCTGTTCAGCACACCCCACTCGGCCAGCTTGGTGGTGCCGATCATGATGATCACCAGACAGACACTGATCATCGCCTCGACCAGATAGCTGAACCAGTACAGCGGATCGGTGACGCCGTCCGGCGCGATGTTGTGCTGCACGTTGACCGCCGACCACAGCATGCCCGCGATCACCACGCCCGCCAGCGCGCGCAGCGACCAGGCGCGATGCCGGTACAGCGAGGCGAGCTGGGCGTGCGGGCTGGACTCACGGCGCTGCGCGGCAATGGCTTTGCGCGCCATCAGCAGGTCGCGGATGTCGGCCTTTTCGATGGCTTCTTTGGTCTGCCTGGCGCGGTCGGCGGCGTTGGAGACGGCCTCGGCGTACTTCCAGCGCTGCCCGCGGTCCTGGGTGCGGATGCGCTCGGCCAGTTCACGTTCGGCTTCCAGCTCGTCCTCGGCCAGTGCCTCGGTCAGCGCGGGATCGAACTGGTAGGCCAGTCGACCGCGGGCCCGCTCGACCCGCCTTGCCAACTGCGCGACTTCGTCGAAGGGGTGTTCCTCGGGCATGCTGCTCCAAAAGTGGATGGGCTGAACGGAACTCGACAAATCGGGAGATGCCGGGCTGCCCGATCACCGGGAGCTGGGTAGTAGCTCGCTGCGAGGGTAGCGGACAGGTGGCATCGACACCTACTCTTCATAGTCGATTCCGCGCGCCGAGGACACGCTCGAGCGTTATCTGCGCCGAAAATCCCGGCGAGTCACTCGGGCTCGATGGCCATGTCTTCCTGACTCCAGTAGGCGCGCATGTGCGTGATCTTGCCTGCGTCGTCGAATTCCATCACGTCGATGGGCGAGAGGGTGAAGCGCTGTCCGGCGACTCGCGTGACGATGGTGAACATGAACGCCGCCTCGTTGCCGCCGATGCGCACGGTCTCCGGCCGCAGTTCGGTGTCCCGGTCGAGCGCGGCGAGCACGTCGTAGAACTCGCGGATGGCGGCGTGCCCGTTGCGGGCCGGCGTGCCGATCGGGTCTTCGACGGTCGCGTCGGGTGCGTAGAGCTCGACGATCGCCTCGGTCGGGCCTGCACCGACCAGCTTGACGTACTGCTCGATCACATCGCGGATCTGCTTGGTCATCGGAACTCCTGCCGAATTGGAACGTGTTCTAATTCGGCACAGTAGCAGCACAGCCGCGGGGGCGGTCAAGGATCGGTTCGCGCTGACGTTGCGCTGTCCACGGCCCGGACGAGGTGGCTCGGGCAGTGGGGAATCCCCCCGAAAGTTGGAATGCCCCCGCAGTCGCTGTGCTGTTGTCGGCACCCGCGTGCTGGGACCCGGTGACGACCCGAAAACTCGATCGCGCCCGCTGCCGGGGATCGTCATTGATCCCCCGTGGTTCGCCGTTGAACCTTTATCCCGCGCTGATGCTTTCGTTAATTCTGTCGCTCCGACCGGGCGCCGTGTTACCACCGGTCCGCCTAGCGGAACAGGGGCGGTTTTCGGCTTCTTTGCCCGCTGATTACTGCTTTCGTCGACCCCGAGCCAGGAAACTCATCGCTAACTCCGCCGAACCGGTCCCGGTGTGTCGGCCTTGCGCTGCCGG
Source organism: Nocardia sp. NPDC050175 (assembly GCF_044459885.1). Taxonomy (NCBI): domain Bacteria; kingdom Bacillati; phylum Actinomycetota; class Actinomycetes; order Mycobacteriales; family Nocardiaceae; genus Nocardia; species Nocardia sp. NPDC050175. The sequence goes on along the minus strand of NZ_JBITJI010000004.1, from coordinate 295,737 downwards.
TGGAGTGCTGTTTACTCGGTCCGGTCAACCAGATGTTCGAGTGACGAGTGGAAGCGGAGGAGACATGGCACTGCCTACCATGACCGCGGAGCAGCGCACTGAAGCGTTGGCCAAAGCGGCAGCGGTCCGCAAGGCGCGCTCCGAACTGATCGGCAAGGTGAAGGCGGGCAAGGTTTCGGTCGCCGACCTGCTGAAGAAGGCCGACTCTGATGAGCTGGTCAAGAAGACCAAGGTCGCCGCGGTGATCAAGGCTCTGCCCGGTGTCGGACCGGTGAAGGCCGCCAAGTTGATGGATCAGGCGGAGATCCCGGAGGATCGTCGGATCGGCGGGCTCGGCGCACGTCAGCGTGCGGCGCTGCTCGACGCCCTGAAGGACTGATCCAGCTAGATTCGCGGTTGATCCAACCGGGGAACGAAACCTCACGTCGGTGGCGCGGCTCTGCCTCGCGAAGGACCGCCTGCTCGCGGTCCTGACCACGTAGCTCAGCCCCCAGCCGCACAGACAGTACAAACGCCCCACAGCGCCCATACGGGCTGTGGGGCGTTGTCGTCGGTGCGGCTGACGGTGTCCAGCTAACGTGTGCGCCGCCGACTCGGGAACTTGACGTTGAGCGGTGCCGGGTCCGACATCGGGATGTCCCCGCGTGGCGGCAGCAATATGCAGGCGAGAGCGAGGGCGACCAGCAAGCCCGCGGCAATGAGACTGATGGCGAAACTGACGCCGCTCATATCCATGGGCTGGTGGAAGGCGTGATAGACGAAATGCGGCACGCTGAAGACCAGCCAGCCGATACCCGCGATGCGCGCCGCGGCGGTGCTGTTGAACACGAGGGCCGCGATGGTCACCGCGGCGAGCCCCAGGAAGAACGCGCCCACGTCGCCGGCGAGGTGGTGGTTGTATGGGCCGTCGGCGGAGATCCAGTGCATGCCGAAGCCGGGAAAGCTGGTGTACCAGGAATGCGGCGCGATGGTCGCCCACAGTCCGATGACGACACCTTGAACCGCCAAGACCGCCAAGGCGATTCGGGTGCTCAACAGGCGGCGGCGGTACTGCTCGAACCGCATCCGCACGCGTAACCCCTCTGGCGTGCCCTCCACCGAAAACCGCATCGGTCACTCCGTTCCCGCCCGACTGCTCCGATTACGTGCTGCTACGGTAAAACGGACACCCGGTCCAGGCAAGGGTGATCAGGCCAGCATCGACGTGGCGTTCGGTGTGGCGACGATCCGATCCGGATGGGTGTAGACGTTCATCGTGTCGCCGCGCAGGAACGCGGCGAGGGTGAGGCCCGTCTCGGCCGCCAGATCGACCGCGAGCGAACTCGGCGCGGAGACGGCCCCGAGCATCGGAATGCCCGCCATCGCCGCCTTCTGCACCAGCTCGAACGAGGCGCGCCCGCTGACGATGAGCACCAGATCGCTTGCGGGAACAAGGTTTTCCCGCAGCGCCCAGCCGATCACCTTGTCCACGGCGTTGTGCCTGCCGATGTCCTCGCGCACCGCGAGTGCGGTGCCATCGGTGGTGAACAGGCCCGCCGCGTGCAGGCCGCCGGTCGCCTCGAACAGGATCTGCTTGCTGCGCAAGGTGTCCGGCATACCCGCCAGCACCTGCGTGTCCACTGCGGCCCCGCCCGCGGCGATCGGGTATTTGGAGAGGGTGCGCACCTCATCGAGGGCGGTCTTGCCGCACAGGCCGCAGGCGCCGGTGGTGAGGAAGTTCCGTGGCCGCATCGGAACCGGGTTGCGCAGAGTGAGGTCGAGGACGTTGTAGGTTTGCCGACCTTCGTCGTCGGTGCCCGCGCAGTAGCGGGCCGCCATGATCTCCTCGGCGACGCCGATCATGCCCTCGCTCAACAGGAATCCGTGCACCAGGTCGACGTCGTTGCCTGGAGTGCGCATGGTGACGGTCAGCGATTCGCCGCCGATCCGGATCTCGAGTGGTTCTTCGACGGCCAGGGTGTCGGGGCGTTGGATCTCACCCGTCGGCGAGATCCGGCGCATTCTGCGGCGGGCGGTGACTCTACTCATTGCTTGCCCGTTCGAGTCTGACGGTTACCGACTTGGACACCGGCGTATTCGACCGTGCCGCGACATGGTCCAGCGGGACAAGGGGATTCGTCTCCGGGTAGTAGGCCGCCGCGTTGCCGCGCGGGGTGGGGTAGGCGATGAGCCGGAAACCCTTGACGCTGCGCTCGGTACCGTCGGTCCATTCCGAGATCACGTCGACGAGATCGTCTTCCGCGAAGCCGAGGGCGGTGATGTCGTCGGGGTGCACCAGCACCACCTTGCGGCCGCCGTGCACGCCGCGATAGCGGTCGTCCAGGCCGTAGATGGTGGTGTTGTACTGGTCGTGGCTGCGCAGCGTCTGCAGGATCAGCCTGCCCTCGGGGACCGGGGTCCAGCTGAGTTCGTTCACCGCGAAGTTGGCTTTGCCTGTGCTGGTACGGAATTCGCGGCTGTCCCGGGGCGGATGCGGTAGGACGAAGCCGTTGCGGGCGCGTACCCGCGTGTTGTAGTCGGTACAGCCGGGGACCACCCGGGAGATCGCGTCGCGGATGGTGTCGTAGTCGCGCCGGAAGCGCGCCCACGGGACCGGGTGGTCCGCGCCGAACAGGGTGAGCGCGAGATCGCAGACGATGGCGACCTCGCTGCGCAGGTGCTCGCTCACCGGCTTCAGCCTGCCGGTGGACAGGTGCACCATCGACATCGAATCCTCCACCGACACCTGCTGTTTCAGGCCGTCGCGCAGATCCTGATCGGTGCGGCCGAGGGTGGGCAGGATCAGCGCGGTCTTGCCGTGCACCACGTGGCTGCGGTTGAGCTTGGTGGAAACCTGCACGGTCAGTGCGCAATTGCGTAGTGCGGTCTCGGTCACCGCGGTGTCCGGGGTGGCCGAGACGAAGTTGCCGCCCATCCCGAAGAACACCGCCGCCCGCCCGTCCCGCATGGCACGGATGGCGTCGACCGTGTCGAAGCCGTGCTCGCGCGGGCTGGTGATGCCGAATTCTCGGTCCAGCGCGTCGAGGAACGCGTCGGGCATCTTCTCCCAGATGCCCATGGTGCGGTCGCCCTGCACGTTGGAATGCCCGCGCACCGGGCAGACGCCCGCGCCCGGCTTGCCGATCATGCCGCGCAACAGCAGCAGGTTCGTCGCCTCCTCGATGGTGGCGACGCCGTGCGCCTGCTGGGTGAGGCCCATGGCCCAGCAGATGATGACGTTCTTCGACTCGGCCAATTGCTTTGCGGTGCGGTCGAGTTCGGCCTGGGTGAGGCCGGTCGCCTCCAGTACCGTGTCGAAATCGACCGCGCGGACCTGCTTTTCGTATTCGGCGAAACCGGTGCAGTGCGCGTCGACGAACTCCTGGTCCACCACCGTGCCCGGCGCGCGGTCCTCGGCCTCGAACAGCAGCCTGCCGAGCGCCTGGAACAGCGCCATGTCGCCGCCGAGGCGGATCTGCAGGAAGTGGTCGGCGATGGACACGCCGGTGGTGAAGCCCTTCACGGTCTGCGGATCGCGGAAGCCGAGCAGGCCGGTCTCGGGCAGCGGGTTGATCGCGATGATCTTCGCGCCCTTGGTCTTGGCGTCGGCCAGCGCGCTGAGCATGCGCGGATGGTTGGTGCCCGGGTTCTGGCCCGCGACGATGATCAGGTCGGCGGCGGCGAAGTCATCGATCGAGACCGAACCCTTGCCGATGCCGATCGAGCTGGTCAGCGCGGCGCCCGAGGACTCGTGGCACATGTTCGAGCAGTCCGGCAGATTGTTCGTGCCGAAACTACGGACCAGCAGCTGGTAGAGGAACGCGGTCTCGTTGCTGGTGCGGCCGGAGGTGTAGAAGACGGCCTCGTCGGGAGATGTCAAGGCGCCCAGGTGATCCGCGACCAGCCGGTAGGCGTCGTCCCAGGCGATGGGGGAGTAGTGGGTGTCGCCGGGGCGCAACACCATCGGGTGCGTCAGCCTGCCCTGCTGGCCGAGCCAATAGCCCGACTTGTCCGCCAGCTCATCGATCGAATGCGCGGCGAAGAACTCCGGCGTGACCGTGCGCAGCGTCGCCTCCTCGGCGACCGCCTTCGCGCCGTTCTCACAGAACTCGGCCGGGCGGCGATGACCGGTCGGCTCCGGCCAGGCACAACCGGGACAATCGAAGCCGTGCACCTGATTGACCCGAGCGAGGGTGCGGGCGGTCCGGATCACACCCATCTCCTCGACCGCGCGTTTCATCGACACCGCGACCGCGGTGACACCCGCAGCCTGCTCTTTCGGCGCGGTCACGGTTAGCGCGGACTCATCGATATCCTCGGTCGGCCCATTACGGTGCATAGTTCGTATTGTCCTCTTCGCGCTGTCTGAGTCGGGCAGGGGACCAGCTACTTCGATGGTATGCACTCAGGGCGATGCGGGTGCGGTACCCGCGCTGACCCTAGTGGGCAGCGGCCTCCCCAGATCCCGCACCAGCGCTAACTCGGCGATAGCCGGACAACTGGGCTCATCCGAGTTGACTCCGCATTGGCGCGCACGGCATTACGATGCGAGGGATCGCACGCACGTAGGCGCGGTCGTACGGAGTCCGTCCTCGAACCGGGCAGGGTCGGCGCGAGGGCGGTGGTACGCCTACCGAGAGCATGGCCGATGGGGACGCTGGCACCAGTTGCTGCGCGTGCCGGCGCAGGGCGTCGGCAGGTGGGGAAGAGACGCGCGAGCCGAGTCCTCTTCGGGGTTGCTGGGCTGCTGTGTGGGGTTGTGCTGCTTGGGTTTCCGGTTTTCGGTCAAGCGGGTTCGGTCGCGGCGGCGCCTGCCATAGTCGAGCCGCAGTGGTGGTCGCCAGATCGTGGGCTGGCGGAACCTGGGACTCGCGCTGAGCCGGTGTTTGCACGGCAGCCGACTAGTCCGTTGCCGCCGGGGGATGACAGCGAGACACACGATGGGCCGCTGCCTCGTCGGGTGGACCAGCCTTGCGGTGGGTCGGATGGGACGACCTGCCCGAGCGTTCCGCCATCAACTGATACGCAGACGCCGGATGTCACGACTTCGCCTATCACCACTCCGCCTACTACGAGTCCTCCTGTCACGAGTCCGACCACGAGTCCGCCCATAACTACGACGACACTGCCGCCTGACACCTCGACGACATCGCCCGATCAGCCGTCGGAAGTGATCCCGCCGCCCCCGGAGGAGGCGATTCCGCCACCACTTCCGCCGGTCAGGCCGCCGGATGCTGTTGTGCCACCCAGGAATCCGGTGCGAAAACCGGCAGTATTGCCGCCCGGTCCGGAGGTGCTGCCGCCCCCGCCGCCTCGATTACCGCCTCCCGCAATGGATCTCACGCCGTCCTCGGTCGGGCCCGGTGCTGGAGTCACGGCCAGCGGTCACGGGTGTGATCCGCAGGCGCCGGTCGATGTGACGATCGGCGACGTTGCCGTCGGGAAGACGGTCGCCGGGGTGGATGGGGCGTTCGAGGTGCCGCTCGTCACCGGGACGGTGGATGTCGGCAGGTATCAGGTGACGGCTAAGTGTGGGCGCACGTTGGTCGCGCCGCTGGATGTGGTGCTGGTCGGCAGTATCGGGGCGGACACGTTCACGGTGACCGTGATCCTGTTCTTCCTCGTGCTCGGTGGGTGGTATTACGGACACCGCCTCGCGTCGCATCTACTTGCACGGAGGGGCGAATGAGCGGTGGTTCCCATGGCATTCGGCGGATTCTCTGGCCGGTGCTGCTGCTGATCGTGCTGGGATGGACGGCGGCGCAAGCGGATGCACGACCTGACGGGGTCGACATGGCCGCGAATATCGACGGGCACGATATCGCGGGAACGTCGGTGGATCGGCCGTTGCGGCTCGTGCCGGACAGCACCATTCGGATCGCGATCGAGTTGACGAACAATACGAGTGACCCGCTGGAGATCCGGCACGTAGATCTCGCGGGACACGTGCTCGGTCTCGGCTTCTTCTCCTACTCCACCGCCGTCGAATTGACGGTTGCGCCAGGCAAAGCCGAGTCGCTGCAGTATCGGCTGGAGCTGCGTGGGTTGGCGGGGCAGGCGACCGGGTTGATCGGCGGTGAGCTCGCGGTCTACGGCGGGAGCGATGCACCGGTCGCCGCGATACCGGTGATCACCGATGTGCGTGGATCGCTGTGGTCGGTGTACGGATTGTTCGGGCTAGCGCTTGCCGTTCTCACCGTACTTGGCTTCGCGGACACGGCATTCGCCATTGCACGCCAACGACTTTCGGCTGAACGCTGGCAGCGCGGATTACGGTTGCTCGCGCCCGGGCTCGGGATCGGACTGGTATTCGCGTTCATCGCGTCGGTGGCCCGATGGTGGGTACCCGACACCGGCCTGTGGTTGGCCTTCGCGGGAGTTACTGCCGCCGTTGCGTTCCTGCTCGGCTACGCGTCCCCGCCACCAGAACCGGACGACGATCTCGACGACGACTCGGGGGATCTCGATGAGGCCGAGATCCATCGGCTTCCGGCCGAAGAACCGAAGCCCGCAACCGAATAGGGACATGGTGCGCGCGAATCGGCGTGGCTTGTTTGCCAGGACTCGGGGCGGTCTTCGTTTCTTACCGTTTACGACGCTTTGACCCGGGCGATCTTCGTAACCTTCGGGGCACCGAACGCCTTGAAGCTGGCCGCGACGGCGTTCTCCTCGGCCTCGGCAGCATCATTGGCCAACTTGACATCGTTAGGGGCCTTCGCGGCTCGTTCTGCCGTTTCTTGCGCGGCGGCGGTGGCGGTGACGACGGCATCGGTGTCGGCGCGGTCCTCGATGGCAACGTCGACCACAGTGGTGGCGTTGTCGGCAGCATCGGCGGCGAGGGCTGTGGCGTCAGTAGTCGTCTTGGTCGTTGCAGCGTGGGCGTTAGTGGCGGCTTCGGCGGCGTTTGCGTTGGCGTCGCCGACTTCGGTGGGGACGTCGGTGTGGGCGGCAGCAGCGGCGGCGTTGGCGATACCGGCGGCAGCGTGAGCGCGGGCAGCGGCGCTGTCGGCGCGAGCCTGGGCCTGAGCGATCAGGGCCTGTGTAGGTGTCTCGGCACGGGCCGCATGAATACCGGGCTCCGGTTCGAGGGCGCGGTCCTGGGCGAGCGCCACCCCAGTTCCGGGCAAGAACATGGCAACACACGCGGCGGCGAACAGTGTGGATCGCAGTACGGGCACGGGTTCTCCAAGGTGGTCAGGATTCTTGCTGGAACAACCAGGGTGTGCCATTTCTTCGTTGCCGCACACGACACGGATGGGGTCGTGCCGGTGATCGGCGAACCTTGCGATACCCAGCCATACGCGTGATTTCGGCAGGTATCCAGTGGCAGTAGCGGATTGCCGGTGGTTAGTCAGGATTCGCGGTGGTCTTCGTTGGGGCAGCGGTAGGTGAGTACTCGTTCGCTGATGCGGACGCTCCAGCCGGGGCGGAGTTCGGTGGGGTCGGTGCCGATCCGGGTCCACTGGTCGGTGCCGGGTGGGGCGATGAAGGTGCCGGAGGTGGCGGTGGCGTCGCGGACGAAGACTTTGCCGCGGGCGACCGAGACGTAGGCGTGTACGCGGGAGACGTGGCGGTCGCGTTGGATCACGATGGGGGCGGCGGTGGCGGCGCGGACGGAGTCGTCGGTTTGCGGGCCGCGGCCGATGACGTAGGGGCGGTCGAGGGGGTAGGCGGTGCCGTTCTCGAGGACGAGAGTGCCTGCGGCTTGGTCGTGTTCGGCGGCGGGACGCATGAGGCGAGTGGCGCGGTCAGCCGAGTTCTTGTGCAGCGCAACGGGTTCAGGTCGTGCGCCGGGCTGGTGAGTTTGGGACCAGGCAAGTTGGCGGTCTGCCGCGGGACGGGTTCCGATCGGCGGGCGCGGCCTTGCCCGTGGCCGCGCCGATTCGCTCGAACGGAGCTTCGTGGAGGAGGCGGCCGACGATGCTGCCGCAGCGGATCGGTTCGCCGAGGGGCCGGATTTCGACGCGGACTGGCCAGCGGAGGACTTGGCCGCGGACGAGGCGTGGGCGTTCGATGACGTAGCGGAAGTCACGGAGGTCGGCGCATCGGACGTTGCCGAGGCTGCGGAGGTCTGGGCGTCCGAGGCGACAGAGGCGGCGGAATCCGAAGTCACCGATGCTGCTGAGGTGGACGTATTGGCAGGCGCGGACGCGGAGACATCGACGGCCTCGTCGGCACCGGTGGGTTCGGGTGTGGCGGCGAATCCGGCGGCGACGGTCGGCGCGGGCTCGGAAGCCGCCGCAGCTGCGGTCGGGCGGGGGGCCCCGGAACTCGACGTCCCGCGCGGTGTCGCGGAACTCGACGCGGACGGCTGGGGTGACCCGGAACTCGATGTCGCGGCGGACGGACGCGGAGAGGCGGAACTTGACGCCGACGGGTGGGGTGATGCGGAACTTGACGCGGACGGGTGGGGTTCCCCGGAACTCGATGTGGCGGTGGATGGGCGCGGTGTCGCGGAACTCGACGTGGAGGGGCGGAGCGTCGCAGAACCCTTGGTCGTTTTGCTCGCACGACGAACAGGGACGTTCAGGACGAAGCCACCGCCGGGGACGACACCTGCGCGGAGGTCAGTGCGCGGCAAGGCCTTCAGTGTTGTTCCGGTGTCGGTGCCGACGGTGATTCGGCGCAGCGGTTCGCGCACGATCTCGTCGACCCAGGTGAACGCGCGTGCTCCATCGAGCCGTCGAGTGCCTTCCGCGCCGTTGATCTCGGCGAAGACTGGTCCGCGCAGCAGGATCAGGGTTCCGTCGCCGGTCGGTGCGACCACGCCGAACGGGGGCGTCTCGGAGGTTCCGCCGAAAACGACGGCGGCCAGCCGTTGGGCCAGCGCCGCTCCGGGATGTTCGGCCTCCGCGACCGCCTCGATGCTGCCGAGGATCCGATCCGTGGCGGCGGTTTCACCAGCCAGATAGACAACTACGCCACCGAAGCGCGCGACAAGGCCATGACCTTGCGCGATACCAACAGTGGCTGGTTTGCTGCGCATCCGCGCCCTCCTTCCCGGCGCACTACCGACATTCGAGCCCAGCATAGAGCGTGTGCCTCGGGCAGATCGGCGCGTGGCGGCGGTGGGTGGGACTCACGCGGCTAGGTTGTGGCACTCAGGCTGAAGAATTGGCCGACCGCTGAATTCAGCAGTGCCGCCGGGATTCTCGCCGTTCACCCGGCAACAGGCCGACCGACCGTGGATCCCGTCGGCGTGGTGTTCGTCCCGTTTCGCCCGTAAACGCAAATGTGGTGACCGTCTCGTCTGACACTGGGGGTGCATCGCTGCTTCGCGCGTCGCAACCCCGCGTGTCGGCTGGCAAAATCGCCTAGTTTTGCCAGGCCAACATCGGATATGTCCGCTCGGCAAGCTCGGCGCACCCGGAATTCGCCAGTCGCATCTGCCCGTACGGGCGCACCCACCCTCCGCAGCAAGGCCGAACACCGTTTCTGTCAGCCGCTCACCCAGTACAGGAGGTGGACGGCTGACAGAAACGGTGTTCGGCCTCAGTCTGCGAGCATCGGAACGGCTGCCCGGCGATCAGCTGGTGAATTCGGCAGCGTTCTCTTCGATCCAGCTGGTGAAGGTGCGCGGCGGGCGGCCGGTGAGGGTGGCGACGGTGTCGGTGATCTCCGTCGGGATGCCGTCGTTGAGTCGCCAGTAGTCGAGCAGTCCGTCGGCGTAGGCGGCAGGCATGTAGTCGGCCATCTGCTGCTTCCACGCTTCGGGCGTGACCTGGTCGACAGTGATAGTGCGGCCGGTGATTTCGGCGACGAGGTCGATCTGCTCGGTGAAGGTGAGGGTTTCGGGACCGGTCAGCGTGTGCTGTTGCCCGCGATGTTCCGGCGCGGTGAGCAGGGCGTACGCGGCTGCGGCGACGTCGATTTCGTGGATCGGATCGGCGTAGGCATTCGGGTAGGGCAGGTTGATCGGGCGGCCGGCCTTGATCGCCCGGGCCCAGCTGCGGGCATTGCCCGCGAAGGCGCCGGGACGCAGCACACTGACCGTCATCGGGGCGTCGGCGAGCCCGAGCTCGGCGTCGTGGTGCGCCTTCGCGACCGGGTTGGCGGCGGGGTCGGGGCTGAGCACCGCGGACGAGGACAGCAGCACGATGTGCTCGACACCGGCTTCGGTTGCGGCGGCGACGAATTCCTTGATCGCGGCGGCCTCCGCGTAAAGGAACACGGAGGTGACTCCGGCGAGGGCGGCGGGAAAAGTGTTCGGGTCTTTGAGATCACAGGCGACGGCCGAGACGTCGGCGGGCAGCTGGAGTTCCTCGGGTCGGCCGGAGCCGACCCGGACAGCGAGTCCATCGGCGTGCAGCAGGGTGAGCAGTTGGGTGGCGACCGCGCCGCGGCCTCCGGTGATGAGAATCATGAGAAATCCTTGATGAGTAGTGAATTCGGGTAGTTGATCACGAAAAACAGCGCAAGTTCGTGGTGAACCTCAGTGCTCGGCAGGCGCGTTGCGTGGCAGCAGGCGCACCAGACCACAGCTCGCGAGGGTGATGGCGGCGACCAGGGTCAGGCTGACGGTTAGCGCGTGCACCTGGCCGACGCCTGCGGAGTGGAAGTACACCGTGGTGACGGCGGCCGCGCCGATAGCGTTGGCGAGCTGCTGCACGGCGGTGAGAGACCCACTGGCACTGCCTGTCTCGGCTTGTTCGATATCACCGATGGTGACCTGGTAAATGGTGCCGAAGCAGGTGCCGAGACCAAGGCCGAGGACCAGGATCGGTACGGCCAGCGCCCACGGGGCGACGTCTGTTCCGGCGGTAACGGCGAGTGACAGCAGCAAACCGGTGCCCGCCAAGGTGATCAGCAGGCCGATCAGGATCAGGTTGCGACCGAGCCGGGCGATGAACTGATGGGCCGCGATCGAGGAGACCACGATGCCAACGGCCAACGGAGCGAGGCCGATTGCGGCACGAGTCGGGGTGTAGCCGAGCCCGCTCTGCAGGAACAGTGACAAGACGTAGAGCAGGCCGGACACTGCGGCGAAGAACACGAGACCGAGCAGCAGCCCCGAGGTGAAGCCTCTGTTCTTGAACAGCGTCGGCTTGATCAGTGGATTTGCGGCGGTCAGCTGGCGTCGGACGAACAAGCCGAAGCAGGCCAGACCGGCGGCGAGCGAGCCGAGCGGCACGGCGGTCCAACCATGGTCGGAGCCGTCGATCAGGCCGAACAGCGCGCCGAACATCGCGACACCGAGCAGTCCGGCACCGAGCCCGTCGATGGAAACGGTGTGATCGCCGCTGTCGAACGGCAGCAGACGGTAGGCGGCGGCGAACGCGGCGCCACCGAGCACGATGTTGATCAAAAACATGGCGCGCCAACCGAATCCGAACAGATCGGCGTCGATCAGGAAACCGGCCAGGATCGGGCCGCCGACCGCGGACAGACCGAGGGCGGGCCCGAACACACTGAACGCCTTGCCGAGCTGTTCGCGCGGGAAGACGGCGGTCAGGATGCCGAAACCCTGCGGAATCAGTAGCGCACCGAACGCGCCCTGAACCAGCCGGGCGGCGATGATCGAGGTCGGGTCGAAGGCCAGCCCGCAGGCGACCGAGGCGACGGTGAACCCGGCCAGGCCGATCAGGAACAGGCGGCGCTTGCCGAAGCGATCGCCGAGCCGCCCGCCGACGACCAGCAGCACGCCGAGCGCGAGGGCGTAGCTCGCACCGAGCCACTGGATCAGCGACTGGCCGCCGAGCAGGTCCTTGGCGATGGTCGGGGCGGCGATGTTGGTGATCGTCGAGTCGAGCAGGTCGAGGACCTCGACCGCGATGATGACGGCGAGTACGGCCCACATCCGGCTGGTGACCTGGGGAGTTGCGGGGATGGGGTGCGTGACGGTGGTCATGGGGCACCTCCTTCGAGGTGGAGTAGCTTCGATCGAACTGCGATCGTTACGAACGTTGTTCGTTTGAGAGAACGATACGAGACGAACGGCGTTCGTGTCAAACGGTGTTCGTTAAGGGCGTATGCTCGACAGCATGCGAGAGAGCGGAGAGCGACAAATGAGCACAGCCACCGCTGCGGTTACGGCGGATTCGAGCGCGAGCGAGGCCCAGGCATGAACAGCGCGCCCGTCAGCCGCCGGGCCCGTCCGGCGAAGGCCCCGCTGAGCCGTGACGTGATCATCGAAACCGGCCTGCGCATCCTCGACCAGGACGGCCTCGCCGCGCTGACCATGCGCCGCGTCGCACAAGAACTGGACACCGGCGCAGCGTCGCTCTACGTCTACGTCGCCAACCGCGACGACCTGATGGCCGCCATGCTCGACCACGTGCTCGGCACGATCGCGCAACCGACCGGCGGCAGCTGGCGCGAACGGCTGGTCGCGCTGGTCGATGCGACCGTGGCGGTGATGAGCAAGCACGAAGGGCTGGCGCTCGTCGCGCTCGGTGGGATTCCCACCGGGGAGAACGCCCTGCTGCTCTTCGATCGGATGCTGGCGCTGTTTGCCGAGGGCGGCGTGGACGATCTCACCAACGCGTGGGCGGTAGACCTGCTCTACCTGCACATCACCGCGGCAGCCGCCGAACAGAGCGCGTACAACACCAAGGACATGCCGCAGACCGAACACGTCGCCGACGTCGCCCGGCAATTCGCCGAGCTGCCGCCGGAGCGCTATCCGATGATCACGGTGATGCGGGAAGCGCTGCTGTCGGGCGAGGGCGATGCCCGCGGAAAATGGGCGCTCCGGGTGCTGATCGAGGGCATTCTCGCCACGCCGGTCACCTGAACTCTAAGATGTCAGGGGTGTCCGTGATCCGACCGGCGACCGAGGTCGATTTGCCAGCCCTGCAGGAGATCGAGATCGCAGCGGGTAAACCGTTCGCCGATATCGGCATGACCGCGGTGGCGGAGGATGAACCGCCCTCGCTGGAAACGCTACGTGAATTCCAGCGCGCCGGGCGGGCGTGGGTGTGGGCCGACGACGGCGACCATCCGATCGGCTACCTGGTGCTCGGCGTTGTCGACGGCGACGCCCATATCGACCAGGTGTCGGTGCTGCCCGGATACCGGGGCCAACGCATCGGCAAACGCCTGATCGATCACGCCGTGTTCTGGGCGAAAGACCATGGCATGCAGTCGATTACCCTCACCACCTTCATCGACGTCGCCTGGAACGGCCCGTACTACGAGCGCCTCGGCTTCCGCTACCTGAGCGACGAGGAGCAGACACCCGGTCTGCACGCGATCCGCGCGGCCGAGGCGGCGCACGGCCTGGACGACTGGCCGCGCGCCTCCATGAGCGCCGATCTCGATTCGTGGTCGTTCGACGGGACCGTCTCGGAGACCTAAGTGGCGGGTGCCAGCGCGGCCATCGCGGCCGGGGTGGCGGCCGCACGGTCCGCGGCGATCAGGCCGATGCGGCTGCGGCGGTCGAGCAGATCGTCGGCGTCGAGGGCGGCCTCGTGCGTGACGGCGAACTGGAATTCCGCTGCGGTGACGTCGATTCCGGCGGCCACCGGTTGGGCGAGGGCCGGATTGTGTTGCGTGGCGGCGAGAATGGTGGCCGCTTCGCTGCCGTAACGGTCGATCAGGACCGGCGGGGCGTCGATGCGGTCGCGGGCGGCGCCGGAAACCGCGCCCACCAAGGGAAGTCGTTTGGTGCGGCACGGGCCTGCGGTGAGGCCGGCGCGGGTGACGGCGGCGTCGATGACGTCCTCGGCCATCTGCCGGTAGGTGGTGAGCTTGCCGCCGACGATGGTGATGACGCCGGTGGGGGAGTGCAGGACCGCGTGTTTGCGGGAGATGTCGGCGGTGCTGTCGTCCGCGGTCTTCAGCAGCGGGCGCAGGCCCGCGTAGGTGCCGCGAATGTCCTTGCGGGTCAATGGTTCACGCAAAGCGGTGTTGATGGTGTCGAGCAGGAAGTCGATTTCGGCTTCGGTGGGCTTCGGCTCGTCCGGGACGGGGCCCGGCGCGTCCTCGTCGGTCAGGCCGAGGTACACCCGGCCGTGCGCGGCGGGGAAGGCGAAGACGAAACGGCTGGTGCTACCGGGCACCGGGACGGTCAGCGAGGCGGTGAGGCCGCCGAACGACTCGGCGTCGAACACCAGATGAGTGCCGCGGCTCGGGCGTAGCTCGATGCTCGGGTCGACCTCGTCGGCCCACACGCCGGTGGCATTGACGACCGCGCGGGCGCGCAGGGTCATGGTGTCGCCGGTCAGGGTGTCGCGCAGGTTCGCCGAATTGCCGGTCACGTCAAGGGCTTCCACGCGGGTCAGCACCGTCGCACCCGCCGCGGCCGCGGTGCGCGCCAAGGCGACGACCAGACGGGCATCGTCGACGAGCTGTCCGTCCCAGGACAGGAGTCCGCCGCGAAGTCCGTCGCGGCGCACGGTCGGCGCGAGCCGTAGGGCCTCGGCGGCTGCCACTCGGCGGGAACGGGGCAGGATCGCGGCCGGGGTGCCCGCGCCGCGCCGCAGCACGTCACCCGCCAGGAAACCTGCGCGCACCAGCGTGCTCTGCGCGGCACCGATACTGGGCAGCAACGGCACCAGCTGCGGGAGTGGCCGCACGAGGTGCGGTGCGGTGGTGCGAATGAGAATGCCTCGCTCTACGGCACTTTCGTGCGCGATGCCGACCTGACCGCTGGCCAGATACCGCAGCCCGCCATGCACCAGTTTGGAACTCCATCGACTGGTCCCGAACGCCAGGTCGTGCCGCTCCACCAGCACGGTCCGCAGCCCGCGTGCCGCCGCGTCGAGTGCGGCGCCGACACCGGTGACGCCGCCGCCGATGACCAGGACGTCGATTTCCGACTCATCGCCGAGCCGCCGCAGCTCCCGGGTGCGACGGTCCGCGTTGAGCGCGGAATCTCCCCTCGACACTGAATCCGCTGTCATCGCATCGCCTTTCCGAGATCAGTTGTCCTGCCGACGGGCGCGTAACCGATCGCCGTCATCTTGCGGTGATCGATCGCCGTGGTGTTCGCCGAATGCGTCATCGTCACAGCACCTTTCGATCGTTAGGTGCGAGATAGCCGTCGAGCGCGTTGGCCAGCTCGGCGTCGAGGTCGGTTCCGGCCAGCAGCGGAGCGACGGTGCCCGCCGACTGAACCGCCGACTGCGCGATCAGTAGGAGCATGGTGGCCAGCTGTTCCGGGGCGCCCTCGCGGATGGACCCGTCCTGCTGACCTTCACGAATTCCCGCGGTGAACAACTCGATCAGTGCGCGCTGGTTGCGGCCGAGGCGGCCGAAGACGTAGGTGAGCATCAAGTCGGTGTCGGTGCGGAAGATCTTGCCGAACAACGGATTCGAGCGAACCTTGACGGCACCCGCGACGATGCCGGTGACCAGCCTGGTGCGGCCGATGCCCGCGGTGGGCATGGTGGCGGCGACGATCGCGCGCAGCTCGCGCACCAGTAGCTCGGCCACCAGCGCCCCGGTGTCCGGCCAGCGCCGGTAGACGGTCGGCCTGCTGACGCCCGCGCGGCGGGCCACCTCGGTGAGGGTGGTGCGGCGCACGCCGAACTCCTCCACGCAGCGGCGGGCCGCGTCGAGGATCGCCAGGTCGATGGCGGACAGTGCGTCGTCGACTGGAGCGGTCAAGGCATCACCTTAGAGAGTTCGGGTTCGTTACTGCTTGACATTCTATGTCAAACTGTAACGCATGGTCGAGACGCAGAAGTACACCGGCGAGGGATTGGCTCCGGCGAAAAACTCGGGCGTAACCGGGGTCGCGGCGAGTATGGTCTGGGATGCCTGGGGCATTCCGGCCGGACACAAGCCGTTATCGGCACAGATCCGGGGCCTCCTGATGCAGGTGTTCGGAGTGTCCGGCGACCCGGTGGCGCGCCGCGATGAGGGCGAAGTGTCACTCCGAGAGTCGGCGCTCACGCCTGCCCAACGAGACGGGTTGGTCGAGGTGGTCGGCCCGGACAACGTCTCGGCCGACCACCACGATCGGCTGCGGCACGCGGGCGGCAAGAGCACCCCCGACCTGCTGCGTCGCCGCGCCGAGGGGCCACAGGACGCACCAGATGCCATCGTCTTCCCCGCCGATCACGACCAGGTGCTCGCCGTGCTCGCCTACTGCGCCGAGCACGCCATCGCGGTCGTGCCGTTCGGCGGCGGCACCAGCGTCGTCGGCGGCGTCGACCCGGTGCGCGGTCGCTTCGACACGGTGATCGCGGTCGACCTGCGCAGGTTGGACACGGTGTCGGAGATCGACCCGGTCAGCGGCATGGCCACACTGGGCGCCGGACTCACCGGACCGCGCGCGGAGGAACTGCTTCGCGCACACGGACTTTCGCTCGGGCACTTCCCGCAGAGCTTCGAATTCGCCAGCATCGGCGGGTTCGCCGCGACTCGGTCGTCCGGACAGGCCTCGGCAGGCTACGGGCGCTTCGACGACATGGTGCAGCGGCTCAAAATCGCAACGCCCACCGGTGCGGTGGAACTCGGTCGTCCGCCCGCATCGGCGGCGGGTCCGGACCTGCGCGAGTTGTTCGTCGGCTCGGAGGGCGCACTCGGGGTGATCACCGAGGTCACCGTGCGAGTGCACCCGGTGCCGGAAACCACTGCTTACCAAGGATGGTCGTTCCCCGACTTCGAAACCGGCGCTGCCGCACTGCGTTCGGTCGTGCAGGCCGGTGCGGCGCCGACGGTGCTCCGACTGTCCGACGAGGCCGAGACCGGGGTCAACCTGGCGCGTGCTGGCGATATCGGCGGCAACGCGGTGTCCGGCTGCCTGGCCATCACCACCTTCGAAGGCTCCGCAGCGCATGTCGCGGCCCGCAGCACTGAAGCGGGCGCGCTACTCGCAGCCGCGGGCGGCACCGCACTGGGCGAAACTCCGGCCAGGGAATGGGAACACGGACGCTTCGGCGCGCCGTACATGCGCGACGCCCTCTTAGACGTCGGCGTGCTGTGCGAGACGCTGGAGACCGCGACCACCTGGGCGAACCTCGCCAATCTCAAGGCGAAGGTGACTGCGGCACTGACCGATTCGCTCGCCGGGCAGGGCACCCCGCCGCTGATCATGTGCCACATCTCGCACACCTACCCCACCGGTGCCTCGCTGTACTTCACCATTGTCGCCAAGCAGCTCGATGATCCGATCGCCCAGTGGCACACGGCGAAACAGGCCGTCGGCGGTGCGATCGTGACGGCGGGCGGCACCATCACGCACCATCACGCGGTCGGCACCGATCACCGCCCGTGGATGTCCGCCGAGATCGGCGACCTCGGGGTGCGCGTATTGCGCGCGGTGAAAGCCGAATTGGACCCCGCGGGCATCCTCAATCCTGGAAAGCTGGTTCCGTGACGGAGAATTCATCCCGCGCCGTGCGTGCGGTCACCGTGGTGACCAATCGGCACGCGGGGCTGGGCGCCGGTCAGGACGTCGCGGCCGCGGCGCTGGCCCGATTCCGGGAACGCGGGGTCGAGGTGGCCGAAGTACGGGCGCCGTCGGCCGCCGAAACGGTTCGGCTGGTGCGGGATTCGATCGAGCGCGAAAACTCGGATGCGGTGGTCTGCATCGGCGGCGACGGCCTGATGAACGTCACTCTCGGTGCAGTCGCGCGAACGGGTGTGCCGCTGGGCTTGATCCCGGCGGGCACCGGCAACGACCTCGCCAGGGAACTCGGTGTGCCCACCGAGGATCCGGTCGCCGCGGCCGACATCGTGATCGACGGACGAACCCGGACCATCGATCTCGGTCAGATCGAGTCGTCCGCGTCGGCACCGATGTGGTTCGCCACGGTCACCGGTACCGGGTTCGATGCCCGAGTCACCCTGCGCGCCAACGCTATGCGCTGGCCGAGGGGACGGCTGCGGTACACCGTCGCCGCATTGGCCGAGATCTCCGGCCGGTTCACCGTGCCTTACCAGGTCGAGTTGACCGGCGCGGTCACCGAAGGACTGATGAACCCCGGCGGCGGATCGTCGGTGGAGACCAACGCGGTGATGGTCGCGGTCGGCAACGCCCGCACCTACGGCGGCGGCATGCTGATCTGCCCGGACGCGGTGCTCGACGACGGCCTGCTCGACCTCACCGTGGTCGGCAAGCTGTCCCGCTCGGAGATGCTGCGCCTGCTGCCCGCACTGTCCGCGGGCAAACGGCAGAACCACCCCGAGGTAAAGCAGTATCGAGCCGCGGAAATAACCCTGACCGCACCCGGCGCCCCTGCCACCGCCGACGGCGAACCCGCGGGAATGCTGCCGATCACCATTCGTGCCGTTCCCGGCGCACTGACCGTATTGGTCCCCTGAGGAATCCCCTACGCGGCGAAGGTGACTCGGCGCATGCGATTGATATTGATCCGGTCGACGATCACCAGCGACTCCGGTGCGGGCCGCAGGCCACCGCCGGCGCGTAGTCGTTCCATCAGCCGTCGCCAGCGAAAGCAGTGCAGTACGAACGTCATTCGATTGGACCGCCGCCCGCGGGCGTGCTGACCGGCGCGGGCCACCGCGGTCGGTACATCGAGCAGGATCACGTGCAACTCCCTGCCGTACCCGGCGGCCCAGAGGGAGATGATCCGTCGCGCCCAACCGGTGGTCGCGCAGTCGTGGATGACCACCGGCCCGTCCGTATCCCGCAGTGCCGTACGAATTCCCGCGAAATGCGCGACGTGCACGACCGGTCGCCACAGCGAATAGGGCAGCCAGCCGAGCCGGTGCCGCAACCTGTTCCGCGCTTGCAGCGAGTCCAGCACCATCGATCCCTCCGGCCCACCGGACGGATCCTCGGCCTCGGTGGTCGCGCCGAAGAACCGGCGCAGGACGGTACTTTTGCCCGCGCCCGGTATCCCGGCGACAACCAGCGCCGTCATCGGCGGATAGTGCAGCTCATCGATCTCCCGGCCCCGGAGATCGTGCACGGCATCCGGCGCGAGGAAGGGCAGTAGTGCCTCGGGAGAGGGTGGCGGCAACGTGGCGAGCGGAGGGTTCACCTCTTCCAGAGTCCGCAGCGGCCGCTGCTCCGGCAACGGGGAAAACCCTGCATTTTCACTGAGATTTCCCTGAATCGGACCAGCGGATGCGTTCACATCTTCCAGAGTCCGCACCTGCGGCCGATCTGGCAAGAACGGACAATACGGACATAGTCGAATTGTGACTAACCGGACGTCTTGCCGCAGGCTCGCGCGCGGACGTGCCTGCGCTCGCCGACCGCTCGCCAGCCGCCGCCCAGGTGCCCGTTTCGACCGGATAATCCGGAGATCAGGGGTAGAAAATGCCAGATTCTGAGAATTGCTTATGGATTCCCGAACCCTTCCAGTTGGGACGGTAAGCTTTCAGGTGTAGGCGGAGTCTTCGGTGTCCCTCATCCACCGAAGACTCCGCCTTTCTTTCTGTCCGATTCCGTTGTGCGGCACCATGAGCAGCCGCAGGTACGACTGCTCGGCCTCGGTCAGTAACAACGCCCGCGCGATGCCGCCGAGCATCTCGTCCGAGACGCGCGTCACTCTGCCCAACTCCAGCCGGGTGTACTGATCCACACTCATCGCGGCCAACTGCGCAACCTCCGCGCGGCGCAGCCCGGTCACCCGGCGCGGATTGCCGACCGGCGCCAGCCCGACCCGCTCCGGCGCGATCGACGCACGCTTGGCCCTCAGGAATTCGCCGAGCTCACTCACACCGGCAAGTCTCACACGACGCGCGGGACGCAACGCCCACCGTGCGCATTCGGTGCGACCGTCCGCCGTCGGCGGCGCACCCTGCGGAAATCGATTGAGCCGGACCACTAGAATCGTCGGGTGACCAGCGCAGCCCCTGACAAGACGCGTAATCGTGCCGATGCCCTCCCCAAGAGCTGGAACCCCGGCGAGGTAGAGGCCTCGATGTACGAGCGCTGGGTAGCCGCTGGCTATTTCGCGGCCGACGCGACCAGCGACAAGCCGCCCTACTCGATCGTGCTGCCCCCGCCGAACGTCACCGGCAACCTGCACATGGGCCACGCCCTTGACCACACCATCATGGATGCCCTCACCCGCCGCAAGCGCATGCAGGGCTACGAGGTGCTGTGGCTGCCCGGCATGGACCACGCGGGCATCGCCACCCAGACGATCGTGGAGAAGCAGCTCGCCGTCGATGGCAAGACCAAGGAGGACTTCGGCCGCGAGCTGTTCATCGACAAGGTCTGGGACTGGAAGCGCGAATCCGGCGGCGCCATCCAGTGGCAGATGCGCGCGCTCGGCGACGGCGTCGACTGGAGCCGCGACCGATTCACCATGGACGACGGCCTGTCCCAGGCCGTGCAGACGATCTTCAAGCGGCTCTACGACGCGGGCCTGATCTACCGCGCCGAGCGACTGGTCAACTGGTCACCCGCGCTGCGCACCGCGATCTCCGATATCGAGGTCAACTTCCAGGAGATCCCCGGCGAGCTCGTCTCGCTGCGGTACGGCTCGCTCGACGACAACGAACCGCACGTGATCGTGGCCACCACCCGGGTGGAGACGATGCTCGGCGACACCGCCGTGGCCGTGCACCCGGACGACCCGCGCTACCAGGCGCTGATCGGCACCACCCTGGAGCACCCGATCACCGGGCGGCAGATCCCGATCATCGCCGACGACTACGTCGATCCCGAATTCGGTTCCGGCGCAGTGAAGATCACCCCCGCGCACGACCCGAACGACTTCGAGATGGGCCTGCGGCACAACCTGCCGATGCCCAACATCATGGACGAGCGCGGTCGAATCATCGACACCGGAACCGAATTCGACGGTATGGACCGGTTCGAGGCGCGTGTCGCGGTGCGCGAGCGGCTGGCCGCCGAGGGCCGCGTGGTCGCCGAGAAGCGGCCCTACCTGCACAGCGTCGGGCATTCCGAGCGCAGCGGCGAGCCGATCGAACCGCGGCTTTCCATGCAGTGGTGGGTCAAGGTCGAATCGCTGGCCAAGGCCGCCGGTGACGCGGTTCGCAACGGCGACACCGTGATTCACCCGGCCAGCTCGGAGCCGCGCTGGTTCGACTGGGTCGACAACATGCACGACTGGTGCATCTCCCGGCAGCTGTGGTGGGGCCACCGCATCCCGATCTGGTACGGCCCCGAGGGCGAAGTGATCTGCGTCGGCCCCGACGAGACCGCGCCCGAGGGCTACGTGCAGGACCCGGACGTGCTCGACACCTGGTTCTCCTCGGGCCTGTGGCCGTTCTCCACCATGGGCTGGCCCGACGCCACTGCGGA
Source organism: Nocardia sp. NPDC050175 (assembly GCF_044459885.1). NCBI lineage: Bacteria > Bacillati > Actinomycetota > Actinomycetes > Mycobacteriales > Nocardiaceae > Nocardia > Nocardia sp. NPDC050175. Next base: position 274,622 of record NZ_JBITJI010000004.1, on the reverse strand, counting down.
ACTCGAGAAGTTCTATCCGACAAGCGTTCTCGTCACCGGCTACGACATCCTGTTCTTCTGGGTGGCCCGGATGATGATGTTCGGCACCTTCGTCGGCGACGACCCGGTGCTTACTGCATCGCGAAGCGATTCCGTGGGGGGTGGTGGTCGGGCGACGGGTGGGCCAGCAGGTAAGGAAGGGCATCAGGTTCCGTTCAAGGATGTGTTCCTGCACGGCCTGATTCGCGACCAGTACGGCAAGAAGATGTCGAAGTCGCGCGGCAACGGCATCGACCCGCTGGCCTGGATCAACGAATACGGTGCCGACGCACTGCGCTTCACGCTGGCCCGCGGCGCGCATCCCGGCGGTGACCTCTCGGTCGGCGAACAGCACGCGCTCGCCTCGCGCAGCTTCGTCACGAAGCTGTTCAACGCCACCAAGTTCGCGCTGATGAACGGCGCCCGGACCGGTGACCTGCCGGACCGCGCCCAGCTCACCGATGCCGACCGCTGGATCCTGGATCGGCTCGAAGAGGTCCGTGTCGAAGTGGATTCGGCGTTGGACGGCTACGAGTTCGGCAAGGCCTGCGAGGCGCTGTACCACTTCGCCTGGGACGAATTGTGTGACTGGTACCTGGAATTGACCAAGGTGCAGTTCGCCGAGGAGGGCGCCCGCGCGGAGGCCACCCAGGTGGTGCTCGGCACCGTGCTCGACGCGGTGCTGCGGCTGCTGCATCCGGTCATCCCGTTCGTCACCGAATCGCTGTGGCAGGCACTGACCGACGGCGAGTCCCTGGTGATCGCCGCGTGGCCGCAGGCCTCCGGTGTGCCTGCGGATCAGGTGTCGGCCCAGCGCATTTCGGATACCCAGCGGTTGATCACCGAGATCCGCCGGTTCCGCGGCGATCAGGGCCTGGCCGACAAGCAGAAGGTGGCGGCCAAGCTCATCGGCCTGGACACCGCCGGTCTGACCGCACTGCACGACTCGGTCGCGAACCTGGCCCGGCTCACCGAGCCCGGCGACGAATTCGCGGCTACCGCGACCGTGGAGGTCCGGCTGAGCGGTGCCACCGTCACCGTCGAGCTGGACACCTCCGGCGCCGTCGACCTGGACGCCGAACGCCGCCGCCTGGAGAAGGACCTGGCCGCGGCGGAGAAGGAATTGGCAGGCACCGCAGCCAAACTCGGCAACGAGGCCTTCCTCGCCAAGGCGCCCGAGCCGGTGGTCGCGAAGATCAAGGACCGCCAAGAGGTCGCCGCCGCCGAGGTGGCGCGCATCGGCGCCCGACTCGCAGAACTGAGCGGTAAATGAATCACGAACCCGAACCGCAGTACGGCGACGACCTCCGCCACCCGGCCGCGGGACCGCGGCTGAGTTCCGGGCCGTCGCCGGTCGAACTGGCCGAAATGGCGCTGGTGGAGGCCGAACTCGACACCCGCTGGCCGGAAACCAAGATCGAGCCGTCGCTCACCCGGATCGCCACCCTGATGGACCTGCTCGGCTCGCCGCAGCAGAGCTACCCGGCGATCCACGTCGCGGGCACCAACGGCAAGACCTCGGTGACCAGGATGATCGACGCGCTGCTCACCGCGCTGCACCGGCGCACCGGCCGGATCACCAGCCCGCACCTGCAGCTGGCCACCGAGCGGATCAGCATCGACAACGCGCCGATCACGCCGGCCCAATACGTGGAGACCTATCGCGAGCTGGTGCCGTTCATCGAGATGATCGATGCGCAGTCCGCCGCGGCGGGCGGTCCGGCGATGAGCAAGTTCGAGGTGCTCACCGGCATGGCGTTCGCGGCCTTCGCCGAGGCGCCGGTCGATGTCGCGATCGTGGAGACCGGCATGGGCGGCACCTGGGATGCCACCAACGTGATCGACGGACAGGTCGCGGTGATCACGCCGATCGGCCTGGACCACACCGACTATCTCGGCCCCGACATCGCGTCCATCGCGGGTGAGAAGGCCGGGATCATCAAACGTGCGCCGGAGAGCCTGATTCCGCGCGACACCGTCGCGGTCATCGCCGAGCAGGACCCCGAGGCGATGGACGTACTGCTGCGTCGAGCCGTCGAGGTGGATGCGGCCGTGGCGCGCGAAGGCGGCGAATTCCGGGTGCTGGCCCGGCAGATCGCGATCGGCGGCCAGCAGCTCGAATTACAGGGCCTCGGCGGGGTATACGACGAGATCTTCCTGCCGCTGCACGGCGAGCACCAGGCCCGCAACGCGGTGCTCGCGCTCGCGGCGGTCGAGGCGTTCTTCGGTGCGGGCGCCGACCGGCAGCTCGACATCGAAGCCATCCGTGCGGGTTTCGCGAGCGTCACCAGCCCGGGCCGGCTCGAGCGGATGCGCAGCGCGCCGACCATCTTCATCGACGCCGCGCACAACCCGGCGGGCGCGCAGGCGCTCGCCTCGACGTTGACCGCGGAGTTCGACTTCCGCAAGCTGGTCGGTGTGGTCTCCGTGCTCGCCGACAAGGACGCCGACGGCATCCTCACCGCGCTGGAGCCGGTGCTCGACGAGATCGTCGTCACCGGCAACGGATCGCCGCGCGCGATGGACGTCGACGTGCTCGCCGACCTCGCGGTGCAGCGCTTCGGCGACGAGCGGGTGATCACCGCGCCGACCCTGCCGGACGCGCTGGAGACCGCCATCGCCATCGCCGAGGAAATCGGCGAGGCAGGGGAGATGGTGTCCGGTGCCGGGGTCGTGGTGACCGGATCCGTGGTGACGGCCGGCGCGACGCGCGCGCTGTTCGGAAAGGACCCCGCGTGAGTGAGCGCAGCGAACGAACCATAGACACAGGGCGCCTCGCGCGCGACGGAGCCGAGCGCAGCGAGGTGGAGTCATGAGTGAGCCCGAGGCCCAACCGGATTCGGTGCCCGCGCCGACGACCGATCCGTGGAAGGGCTTCCGCGGCGTCATGGCGGGCACGCTGATCCTCGAGGCGATCGTGGTGCTGCTCGCGCTGCCGGTCGTCGGCTCGGTGGGCGGCGGGGTCACCTGGGTCTCGGGCACTTACCTGGTGGTGCTCGCCGTGGTGATGTTCCTCGGTGCGGGCGTGCAGCGCAGGTCGTGGGCGATGCCGTTCAATCTCGGGCTGCAGGTATTCGTGCTGCTCGGCATGTTCATCCATCTGTCCATCGGCGTCATCGGCATCGTTTTCGCGGTGGTCTGGGGCTTCATTCTGGTGCTGCGCGCGGACGTGCGCGGCCGGATGGAGAAGGGTTTGCTGCCGAGTCAGCGGGCCCAGCGCTCCTCCTGAATCGGCGCCGATCGAACCGCGAGTTCGGTACCCACCGGGGGTGCCGGTTAGAGTGTGCGCCGTGACTGAGCAGACGTTGGTACTCATCAAGCCGGACGGTGTGGCCCGTGGCCTCGTCGGCGAGGTGCTGGTACGAATCGAGCGCAAGGGCCTGAAGATCGCGGCCCTCGAGCTGAAGCATGTGTCCGAGGACCTGGCCAAGGGCCACTACGCCGAGCACGCCGAGAAGCCGTTCTTCGGCTCCCTGATCGAATTCATCACTTCCGGCCCCGTAGTCGCGGCCATTTTGGAGGGGCCGCGCGCCATCGCGGCATTCCGGCAGATCGCCGGCGGCACCGACCCGGTCGAAAAGGCCGTACCGGGCAGCGTTCGCGGGGACTTCGCCCTGGAGACCCAGGAGAACCTGGTACATGGGTCCGATTCGCCCGAATCGGCCAAGCGTGAGATAGCTCTGTGGTTTCCGGAGTTTTCGGCCTGAAAATAGTTTGCGAGTTGAACACAGTCGTGAGCGAGCGCAGCGAGTGAGCCAAAGACACAGCGCCCAGCGGTGCGCGGCTAACCGAGCTTTAGCGAGGTTAGTCGTGCGCCGCGGCGAACCCGCGGCGCTCGGTATGGGATACTGACATCGGCTGCTTTTGATGCCGACTGTTCGCGCAGGTACGTGGACTATCGGGGCCATCGCAGCCGGATGACACACCGCGGTTCGATGCCGATCATCGCTGCCACGGACAAAAGGCCCGGTCGCTGGGCCTGCTGTTCGCGTCGGCACGCTGGATGAGCGCTCACAATCGTGGAGTTCAGCCAACAGCCAGGCGCCGCGTGACCAGTTAGCCCAAACCGACGAACAACATGGTGATAACCGGACATGCGGGGCGAGACCATATGACCTTGCGCTGAGCGGCGTGAGGCGAACGGATAGTGCCCCCGCGTCGGCCGCTTCACTCCTTACCGGGAGGGACGCGCCCGGGGGTCCGAGGAGACTTCGTGGCCGAAAAAGAGCCATTGGAAACAACACCACAGGATGCCGAACAATTGCCGGAGCGAATCCGAGTTCACGCACTCGCCAAGCTGCTGGGGGTAACGAGCAAACGCATCCTGGCCAAGCTCACCGAGTTGGGGTCCGACGCGCGCAGCGCGCAGTCGAACGTCGATCGGGCGATCGCGGAGTCTGTCCGCGACGCGCTCGGTCCGCCGGAGGGCGATGCCCCAGCGCCTGTCGCGGCCGAGCAGCCGGTCGAGCCGCCTGCGGCGAAGCCGGTCGAGGCCCCGGCGGCACCGGAACCCGCGCCTAGCCGTGGTCACGGTGGGCTGGTCTTCTCCGCGCCCGAGCCGCTGATCGGCAACTCCGGCGCCGAGAACCCGAACGAAGTCGCGCACCAGCCCTCGGTGCAGCTGTTCACCCACCCGGTCCGGGAAGAGCCGCACGTCGCCGCGCCGGTGGTGTTCGAGTCCGCCGCCGTCGTGCAGGCCCCGCTGTTCCTGCCGCCGGATGCCGCGGCCGCCGAGCAGACCCGCCGCAAGCGCCGCACCGAGCGTGTCGTTCAGCGCGAAGAGCCGGCGGTCGAGGAGCCGCAGCCGGAGGAAGAGCCCGAGACGGTCGAGGACGAGCAGGACTCGGCCGACCAGCAGGGCGACGCCGATGGTCAGCCGCGTCGCAGGCGTCGTGGCCGTCGTGGCCGCGGTCGCGGTCGTGGCGAGCAGCAGAACGACGCCGACGACGAGAACGACTCGGACGACACCGAGGACGAGCAGAGCGGCGACACCGCCGACAACAACAGCAACAACAACACGGACGCCAGCGACTCGTCCGACGACAACGCCGACACCGAGGACGACGAGAACGAGCCGGAGGGCGCGAGCCGTCGCCGCCGTCGTCGTCGCCGTCGCAAGGTGGCGGGCGACGCCCCTGAGGCCGAGGCCGCCACCACCACCGAGGACGACCCGCCGAACACCGTCGTGCACGAGCGCGAGCCGCGGAACAAGAGCCGCAGCCGCGCCACCGCCGTCGACGAGGTGCAGGGCATCACCGGTTCCACCCGGCTCGAGGCCAAGCGGCAGCGCAGGCGGGACGGTCGCGAGGCCGGTCGGCGTCGTCCGCCGATCCTGACCGAGTCGGAGTTCCTGGCCCGTCGCGAAGCGGTGGACCGGGTGATGGTGGTGCGCGAGAAGGCGTTCCCGGATCATCCGACCGCCACCCAGGTCGCGGTGCTCGAGGACAACATCCTGGTCGAGCACTTCGTCACCAGCACCGGTTCCGCGTCGATGGTCGGCAACGTCTACCTCGGCAAGGTGCAGAACGTGCTGCCCAGCATGGAGGCGGCGTTCGTCGATATCGGCCGCGGCCGCAACGGCGTGCTCTACGCGGGCGAGGTGAACTGGGAGGCCGCCGGTCTCGGCGGCAAAGAGCGCAAGATCGAGCAGGCGCTCAAGCCCGGCGAGCTCGTGCTGGTCCAGGTCTCCAAGGATCCGGTCGGGCACAAGGGCGCCCGGCTGACCACACAGATCAGCCTGGCCGGCCGCTTCCTCGTGTACGTGCCCGGCGGCACCTCCACCGGCATCAGCCGCAAGCTGCCCGACACCGAGCGCAAGCGGCTCAAGGAAATCCTGCGCGACATCGTCCCCAACGACGCCGGTGTGATCATCCGCACCGCGTCCGAGGGCGTCGCCGAGGACGAACTGGCCCGCGACGTAGAACGGCTGCAGGCGACCTGGCGCACCATCGAGAAGGCCGCCGAAGGCAAGAACGACGGCCAGCCCAAGACGCTGTACGAAGAGCCCGACCTGCTGGTCAAGGTCATTCGCGACCTGTTCAACGAGGACTTCTCCAGGCTCGTCATCGAGGGTGAGCGGGCCTGGAGCACGGTCGAGAAGTACATCGGCACCGTCGCGCCCGAGATGCTCGCCCGGGTCTCCCGGCACGACAACAACGGCGTCGACGTGTTCGAGGCCTACCGGATCGACGAACAGCTCGCCAAGGCGCTCGATCGCAAGGTGTGGCTGCCCTCGGGCGGCACCCTGGTGATCGACCGCACCGAGGCGATGACGGTGGTCGACGTGAACACCGGCAAGTTCACCGGTTCCGGCGGCAGCAACCTGGAAGAGACGGTCACCCGCAACAACCTGGAGGCGGCCGAGGAGATCGTGCGCCAGATGCGGTTGCGCGATATCGGCGGCATGATCGTCGTCGACTTCATCGACATGGTGCTCGAGTCGAACCGGGATCTGGTGCTGCGCAGGCTCACCGAGGCACTCGGCCGGGACCGCACCCGGCATCAGGTGTCCGAGGTGACTTCGCTCGGCCTGGTGCAGATGACTCGTAAGAAGCTGGGCACCGGTCTGGTCGAGGCGTTCTCGACCACCTGTGAGCACTGCCATGGGCGCGGCATCCTGGTGCACGCCTACCCGGTCGAGCCGTCCTCCGGCGACGACGGGGGTGCGCGGGGCGCGGCTCGGGAAACCGGATCGCGTCGCCGCCGTGGCCGCGACAAGGGTGCGGCACCCGCCGCGCCGGTCGTCGCGACCAACGGGACCGCGCCGGTGGAGTCCGAGGAGGACATCGCCGTCAAGCGGGCGCATCCGGTCGCGTTGGCGATGGCCGCGCATCACGGTGATGATGCGGACGAGGACGAGTCGGGTGTGGTCACGGACGAGTCGGTGGCGGGCCCGGACGAGTCGAGCGCCGCGGCCAGTGAGTCGGTGGCGGTCGAGCCGCTCGAGACCGAGGTCGTCACGGCCGAGGCCGAGGTCGTCAAGGACGCGGATACCGAAACTGTCGAGACCACACCGGTTGTCGAGACACCGGTGGCTCCTGCGGAATCGGTGACACCGCCTGCCGAGGATCGTGCGGTAACCAACGGTGCGCCGGAACCGGCGCCGCGCACGAGTCGGCGGCGCAGGGTCGCCCGTTCGGCCGCCGCTCCCGCTGCGGACAGCAGTGGTGCGGTGTTCGTGCTGCCGACCCCGGAGCAGGCTCCCGCACCCGCCGTCGACTTCACCGCCGACGTTCCGGTCGAGGTGCCGGTGCGCAGGCCGCGGCGTCGTGCCGTCGGCCGTCCCGCGGGCCCGCCGCCTGCGGAGTAGTAGCAGCTGATCTGACAGCCTCGACGCGGCCGGTCACACCCTTGGGTGCGATCGGCCGCGTCGTTGTGTGACGGGCACTCTGAGGCGGTTTATGACCGTGCTCAGCGAGTCCGCCGCAACACGGGAAACGCACCGAACTCCCGGCGGAAAAGGGTTGCTCGCAGGCTGCCGACGGGCGGATTGTGTCGCTGAAGGGGTGCTCTGGTAACCTAGGTCGGTCGCTGCCTGGCGATGGGCGTTATATCACGCCCCGCGCAGCAAGCCAGCCAAGAACATCTCGCGTCGCGCAGTTGTGTCGCGAGAAGAAACATGACTGTACTTAATCGAGTGGAGGAAGCCGACCGATGGCAACGTACGCGATCGTCAAGACCGGCGGAAAGCAGTACAAGGTCGCGGTCGGTGACCTGGTGAAGGTCGAGAAGATCGAGGGTAAGCCGGGTACTTCCGTCGCCCTGGATCCGGTTCTCGTCGTTGACGGGGCCGACCTGACCACCGACGCCGCGAAGCTGGCCAAGGTCTCCGTGGCCGCAGAGGTCGTCGAGCAGACCAAGGGCCCGAAGATCCGCATCCACAAGTTCAAGAACAAGACCGGCTACCACAAGCGTCAGGGTCACCGTCAGCCGCTGACGGTCATCAAGGTCACCGGCATCAAGTAAGACATCCCGAGGAGATTCAGCTATGGCACACAAGAAGGGTGCGTCCAGCTCCCGGAACGGCCGCGATTCCAACGCCCAGCGCCTCGGCGTCAAGCGTTTCGGTGGCCAGAAGGTCAACGCAGGCGAGATCCTGGTGCGTCAGCGCGGAACCCACTTCCACCCCGGCGTGAACGTCGGTCGTGGCGGTGACGACACCCTGTTCGCCCTCGCGGCGGGCGCGGTCGAGTTCGGCACCAAGCGCGGACGCAAGACCATCAACATCGTCGTCCCGGAGCCGGTCGAGGCCTAGGCCTAACCTCTCCAGACAACAGCCGAGCGGGTCAGGGTCGCCACCCTGGCCCGTTTTCGCGTTTTCGCAAGATAGAGCGCATTTTCAGCAAGACATCACCGCGTTTCACAGACGCACCACTGCGATCGACCAGTCCTGAAGGAGGATGATTCGGAAATGTCCAAGTTCATCGACCGTGTCGTACTGCACGTGCGTGCCGGCAAAGGCGGACACGGGTGTGCTTCGGTACTCCGCGAGAAGTTCATGCCGCTCGGCGGACCCAACGGCGGCAACGGCGGCAACGGCGGGGACGTGATCCTCGAGGTCGACCCCAACGTGCACACCCTGCTCGACTTCCACTTCCACCCGCATGCCAAGGCGGGCAACGGCAAGCCGGGCGAGGGCAGCAACCGTGACGGCAAGCAGGGCGTCGACCTGCTGCTCAAGGTGCCCGACGGCACCATGGTGCTCGACGGCGACGGCAAGGTCCTGATGGACCTGGTCGGCGCGGGCAACCGGTTCATCGCCGCCCGTGGCGGTCGCGGTGGGCTCGGCAATGCCGCGCTCGCCTCGAAGGCGCGCAAGGCCCCCGGCTTCGCGCTGCTCGGCGAGGACGGCGACGAGGTCGATCTGGTCCTCGAACTGAAGTCCGTCGCCGATGTCGGCCTGGTCGGCTTCCCGTCCGCGGGCAAGTCCTCGCTGGTGTCGGTGCTGTCGGCGGCCAAGCCGAAGATCGCCGACTACCCGTTCACCACCCTGGTGCCCAACCTCGGTGTGGTGCTCAGCGGCGATACGACTTTCACCGTCGCCGACGTGCCCGGCCTGATCCCCGGTGCCAGCGAAGGGCGCGGCCTCGGCCTCGACTTCCTGCGGCACCTGGAACGTTGTGCGGTACTCGCGCATGTTGTCGACTGCGCCACCCTCGAACCTGGTCGCGACCCCGTCTCCGACGTGGACGCACTGGAAGCCGAACTCGCGGCCTACCGACCTGCGCTGAGCGCCGACGCCGACCTCGGCGACCTGGCCGACCGGCCGCGCGTGGTCATCCTGAACAAGATCGACGTGCCGGATGCGGCCGAGCTGGCCGAGATGGTCACCGCCGAGTTCACCGCACGTGGCTGGCCGGTCTTCGAGATCTCGGCGGTGAGCCGAGAAGGCTTGCGGCCCTTGACCTTCGCGCTCGCCGACCTGGTGCTGAAGTACCGCGAGGCGCATCCGAAGGCGGCGCCCGCGCGTCCGGTGATCCGCCCGATCGCGGTCAACCAGACCGGTTTCAGCGTGATCGCGGACCCACAGGAGCCGGGCGGCTTCATCGTGCGTGGCTCGCAGCCCGAGCGCTGGGTCGTCCAGACCCAGTTCGACAACGACGAGGCCGTCGGCTACCTCGCCGACCGCCTTGCCCGCCTCGGCGTCGAAGACGAACTGGTCAAGCAGGGCGCCGAGCCCGGCGCCCCGGTGACCATCGGCAACGTGACCTTCGAATGGGAGCCGCAGATCTCCGCAGGCATCGACATGGTGCCCACCGGCCGCGGCACCGATATCCGCCTGGAACAAGACGATCGAATCAGCGCCTCCGAGCGCAAGCACGCCTCGCGGGTGCGGCGTGGACTGGTGAAGGACGACGAGGAGTAGCCGTGCGCGGCTTCCCGTCACTGCAGCGAGAGCCCGCCCCATTCCGGTGTAGGCCGGATTCGAGTGGTAGATCGGCCGTGTGGGATCCAGACTCGATCGAGACATTCGCCGGTATGACAGTGGGATCGGTGACGACGAAGCTGGTGACGGCGGGCCCGAGCTCGGTCGAGCTGGTGACAGAGGACTCGACTTCAGTTGAGCTGGTGGTGGCGAGCTCGGCCTCGCTCGAGCTGGTGATGGCGAGCTCGGGCTTGGTTGAGCCGGTGACGGTAGGTTTGGTGTCGGCGAGTTCTATTGCTGCGCAGGGAGTTCGATTGCGATGACAGTGAGTTCGGGTGCTACCGAGTCGGATTCGGGCTCGAGTGAGGCGAGGCTGGCGATCGCGTCGGCCCGCCGGGTTGTGGTGAAGATCGGGTCGTCGGCGTTGACCAGCTTGAAGGGTGGGCTGGATACCGCACGCCTCGATCTGCTCGCCGATGCCGTAGAAGCGCGGATGCGTGCGGGATCCGATGTGGTGGTGGTGTCTTCGGGTGCGATCGGTGCGGGGATCGCGCCGCTCGGACTGAGTAGTCGCCCTCGCGATCTGGCCACCAAACAGGCTGCTGCCAGCGTCGGTCAGCTGGCGCTGGCGCACGCGTGGGGCACCTCGTTCGCCCGTTATGGCCGCACGGTCGGCCAAGTCCTGTTGAGCGCCGACGATTTCGCACGCCGCGAGAATCATCGCAACGCACAGCGCACACTGGACCGCCTCCGTTCCCTCGGCGCGATCGCGGTGGTGAACGAAAACGACACTGTCGCAACGGAAGAGATCCGCTTCGGCGACAACGACCGCCTCGCCGCTTTGGTCGCTCACCTCGTCGGCGCCGATGCCCTGGTCCTGCTCTCCGACGTCGAAGGCCTCTACGACGGCGACCCCCGCAAGGGCGCAGCGACTTTCATCCCCGAGGTACACAGCAGCGCCGACCTGGACGGCGTAATCGCAGGCAGCGGTGGCGCACTCGGCACCGGCGGCATGGCATCCAAACTCTCCGCCGCCCGCCTGGCCGCCGACGCAGGCGTCCCCGTCCTCCTCGCCGCAGCCACCTCCGCCGCCGACGCCCTCACCACCGGCAAGGTCGGCACCGCCTTCGCCGCCCGCCCAACCCGCCTGTCCGCCCGCAAGTTCTGGGTCCGCCACGCCGCCGACAGCCGAGGCGCCCTCCTGATCGACGACGGCGCCGCCACCGCAGTAGCCAACCGCCGCTCTCTCCTGGCGGCAGGCATCACCGCCCTACGAGGCCGCTTCTACGGCGGCGACGTAGTAGACCTCATCACCACCACCAACCGCCTGGTAGCCCGCGGCGTAGTCGCCTACGACAGCACCGAACTAACCACCATGCTCGGCCACACCACCGCCGACCTCCCAGAAACCATGCAACGCCCCGTAATCCACGCCGACGACCTCGTAAACGTCTAACCCTCAACGACTTAACGTACGAAGCATGCTCTTGATGCAGGTTGCAGCATGCGTCAAGAGCACACAACCTACGTCAAGTGGGTTACAAGCCGCCTATGTCCGAAGTTGTACCGCTCGGCGATTCACGCACACAAACTCATCGAGGACCACTAAACCAGGCGGTCCTGGCGACTTGACGCACGAAGTGCGCTCTTGACGTAGGTTGCAGCTTGCGTCAAGAGCACACAACGTACGTCAAGTGGGTTTCGGTGCACGCAGTGGTCGCCGTGCTCTGCCGTCTGGCGCGTTAGTTGCCCGAAATGGCGCTCTAGAACGGCATTACGGCCAGGTCGTCGCGCGAAAACCTATCCGTACACCGTCAGTGTCAGCCTCACACCGCCTGTGCTGGGTGTGGGGCTGAGGCAGCGGGTGTACGGCGGTAGCTCGACCACCTCGGGAGCCGAGATCGCTGGTTATCGAGCTCTCCCATTGCCGCCGCGGCCAGGTCGCTACGTGAAAGCCCATCGCCTCAGTCTCAGTTACGTTGCGCATCAACGAATTTGGTGTGCCAGTTACTTCTGTGAGGGCACAACTCCGGGTTGGTTGGTGGTGGACGGTGGTTGCTGTTGATCTTCCGCCGGGATCGGGCCGGTGACGCCTGGCTGGCCGCCTGGATCAGGAAGGGGGACAGGCGGTTGCACCGGGCCGGGGGCCGGCGCCGGGGGTGGCGGTGGGGGTGCCTGCTCGGTCGACGGCGGTGGTGGTGGAGGCGCCTGCTGAGTTGGCGGAGGCGGTGGCGCCTGTTGTGGTGCCGGAGCCGGTTGGGGCGGCGCCGGGGCCTGCTGGGTCGGCGGTGCGTCGGGAGTCGGTGGTGCAGGCGGGGGCGCCTGGTGGGTCGGCGGGGCCTGCTGTGTGGTCGGTGGTGGTGTCGGCTGTGGGTCGGGGACCGGGCGTGGCGGCGTCGTAGTGCTCGGCGGCGCTTGGGATTCCGGTGCCGATGGGGCGGGAGCAGGGGTCGGTGGGTGACCGTTCGGCTGGGCCGGCGGGGTCTGCGGCGGCGTGTACTCCGGCACAGTCGGCGGTGCGGGGCGACGTTGTTGTGGTGCAGTGGGCGCGGGCTTGACTTCGGCGGAGGTCTCCGGCGGTGCGGGCAGCGCCGGAACGGCCTTGCCTGCCAACCCGTACGCCGGTTTGTACACCATGTTCATCGCAAGCACGGCCTCTTGCCGCAGTGCTTCCTCGGCCATCTTCGCGTCGATGACGTGCGCGGCCTCGAGCAGTCGCGCCACGGCACCGATCGGCCCGGACGAGCCGGGTGGTGCCACCGCGATCTTGACCGCCTCGGCTGCCGCGGCCACTCCGCCGAGCCTGGCGCCCACCTGTCCCATGACCGCGGCGAGTTCATCCGCCGAGGCCGCGAAGCTCCGGATGCTGGCGAACGCGGCGTCGGCCGCGGCACCCTTCCACTCCATCGAGTTCATCACGCGGTCCACGCTGCCGCGGGTGAGCGGGAACGAGGTGCTGAGCGTGCCCGCCACCTCCAGCCACGCGACCGAGGCGCGCAGTATCTGTGCCGCGTCGATCTGCTGGGTCTTGGCGTAGATCTCTTCGTGGCGCATCGACTCGAAATGTTCCATCGAGCTGATGTAGTCGGGATCGTTTCCGGTCATCGCGGGAGCCTCGATGCGACGGCGCGCAGGGCGGCGGCGTTGGCGGCGTCGGCTTCTTCTAGTAATCCGCCGCTGATCAGGAAGGCTTCTTTCATCCGGTAGGCGGCCTCGATGTAGTGATCCAGCAACGTAGCGGCATCCCGTGCTTTGTGATTGAACCCGGCCTGTAATTGTTGCGCCGACACGAATCCGCCGAATCCGCCCAGTTCCGCGGCGGTTTCGAGGCGTTGCTGCAGTTGGATCAGTCGTTCGGCCTGCTGGTCGTACATCTCGGCGCAACGTCGCGCCGCGGCCGGATCGAATTGGACGCTGCCTGCCTGGGCCGCTTGCTTGAACCGGACGATATCGGCTCGGCTGGTCTCGATCGTCATCGCACACCCCTGAGATGGTCGGTCAGCCTCAGACTAGCCCGTGGCCGCTGCCGCGGGCAGCAGTGGTTATCGGTCGGCATCGGAAATCACGGCTGGATGCGCTTCTGCAGTTGCGCGCCGATCTGTTCGGCCGAGGCGGGCGTGATGTGGACTTCCTTGCCCGCCCTGATCAGGTAACGCCCGTCGCCTTTGACGTCGAACCAGGTGTAGTGGATCGGCGGCGCCGGAGTGGGCTGGTCCAGTGCCGGCTCGATCCGGATATGTCCTTCCGCGCTGTGCGGTTTCAGCAGCAGCTTGCGGATGCGTGGTGCTGTCGGCTGCCGCGCGACCACCGTCTCCTCGTCGCGGACGGCGTCCGTCGGCGCGACCCGCGCCGGTTCCCGCCCGGGCGGTGCGTCGGGCAGCAGACCGGCGATCCGGGTGCCCAGCTTGCCGCTGTGCCCGATCGAGAGACGAACGCGCCCGCCGAATTCCGGCGTCGAGCCGGGCTCCTGCACCGCGAGCACGGCCCGATCGAAGATCGCGGCAGCCAGCAGCCGGATCTCGCTGCCCGGCGTGTGTGTGCCGCCGATCGCGACGATCCTGGTGTGCGGCGCGGCGAGGATGCGCAGGCAGGCGCTCAGATCGGGGTCGGCGCGCAGCGGCAGCCGTTCGTTCAGCGTCGCGCGCAGCCGGTCGGCCTCGTCCTCGGTGCGCGGCGTCTCCAGGATGCGCAGCGGATACGGGTGCCGGTCCAGGTCGGTTTCGCGCCAGAGGTGGGCGAACTCGTCCGGAGTGAAGGTCCAACTCACCGCCCGAATCACATCCTCACAACACACCACCGAATCTGCTTTGTAGCTTAACGGTCGTCGCTCGCTGGGGCGGTTGCCGCACCGAGCACCTAGGATTGTGGGCTAACACTGCGGTGAATTCTCGGATATATCCATACAACCCCTTACGTTTGCTCGTTGGCTCGGCTCGACGCGTCGGAGCGCTGTGCTGCGACACGATGATCAGGGGTGATGGGAGCATGCCGTGCAGGTGCTTGGACCGTGGACCGATATCGCGACGATCGCCGCCGTCGGCGGCGGTAAAGCGCGCGGTCTGCACCGCCTGCGGCAGAGCGGGTTTCGGGTCCCGGACTGGACCGTGCTCGGCACCGACGTCTTCGCGCGATTCACCGCGGAGACCGATCTCCTGCGAGAAGTGACCGAGGTCACACGGCTGGATGACCTGGATGCGACACTCGTCGCCGCTGCCGCGTTGCGTGCCGAGATCGTCGCGGCACCGCTGCCCGCCGAGGTGCGCGAGCTGATCGCCGCCGCCTACGCGCGACTCGGCGGCCCGATCGCGGTGCGCTCGTCGGTGGTCGCCGAGGACGGCCCCGAGCACTCGTACGCGGGCCAGTTCGATTCCTTTTTGAACGTCAACGGCATCGACGCGGTGCTCGACCGGGTGCGTGACTGCTGGGCGTCGGCGTTCTCGGAACGATCGCTGCGCTACGCCTTCGCCAACAAGCAGCCGAGGGCGGGCGCGGTCGCCGTTGTGCTGCAACGGTTGATCGCGGCGCGGGCCAGCGGCGTGATGTTCACGGCCAACCCGATCAGCGGCGCACGCGATGAACTGGTCATCAGCGCGGTCTACGGGCTCGGTGAGGGCCTGGTGTCGGGCGCGGTGGACGCCGACTCGGTGGTGGTCGACAAATCCTCCGGCGCGGTGCTGGAAACCGTGCTGGGCGACAAGGACCGGTCGTACATGGTCGAGGGCGAGCAGGGTTACGTGATCAGCGAGATCGACCCGGCACATCGCGAACTGCCCGCGTTGACCGACGCCGAGATCGCCGAGGTCGCCGAACTGGGCCGCAAGGTGGAGGCCGAGTTCGACGCCCCGCAGGACGTGGAATGGGCGATCGACGAAGCCGGGCTCTGGTTCCTGCAGTCGCGCCCGATCACCACCACGCTCGGTGCTCGACCCGGCGCGATCATCCGCGGCGCGGGCGAGGCGGTTCCGGACGGCGAACAGCGAATCTGGGACAACTCCAACATCATCGAGAGTTTCAACGGCCTCACCTCCCCGCTGACCTACACGACAGCCGCCGACATCTACGGCCGGGTCTACCACGGCTACGCGAAATCCCTACGGGTACCCGACGCGCAACTGCGGCAGACCGAGCGATGGACTCCGGTGCTGCTCGGCTACTTTCACGGCCGCGTCTACTACAACCTGCTGCACTGGTATCGCATGGTGGGCATCGCGCCGGGCTACCCGTTGAATCGCAAGGTGCTAGAGGCTGCGCTCGGTGTGGACGAGCCGCTGGCCGACGAGGTCGCGAAGACGTTGCGCCCGTTCACCTTCGGTAACCCGTTGAGTCGACTGCGGTCGCGCACGCTGACCACCGTCACGTATCTGCGGCGACTGTTCGGCATCGACGACATCGTCGGACAGTTCATGACCGACTTCTATCGCGTCTACGACGAATACGACGCGATCGACTACACCGCGCTGTCCGGCGCCGAAGCGTACAAGGCCTACCGAAACGTGGACCGCGACCTGGTCGAACGCTGGGGCCCGCTGATGGTGCTCGACGCAATCCTGCTGACCTGCACCGGATTGATGTTCCTGCTGACCAAGCTGCTGCTGCCCAAAGCACCGGAGTGGTTCCTGTACGCGGTGGTCGGCCCCGGCGCCGATGTCGAATCCGCCGAACCCGCCCGCGCGATGAAGGCACTCGCCGATGTGGCGCGCATCGATCCCGAACTGACCACCCTGGTGAATTCGACTGCGCCGGAACAGATCTACCCGGCTCTCGCGGACCACCCGGACTTCCGCGACAAGGTCGACGACTACATCGATCGCTATGGCTACCGAAGCCTGGACGAACTCAAACTGGAAACGCCGGACCTGCGCGAAGATCCGGCGAGCCTGTTCGTCATGCTGCGCAGCGCACTGCCCGACGCACCACTCGGCCACCACGACGAGGCCGAGGAATACCTCGACACCCACCTGCACGGCTTCCGCCGCCGAATCTATGAATGGTTGCGCGGCAAGGTTTCTCGCTGCGCCGCGCACCGCGAGCGGCTCCGGTTCTGCCGGACCAGGGCCTTCGGCATGGTCAAGCGGATGATCCGGGTGATGGGCCGCGACCTGGCCGAGCGCGGCGTCGTCGACGAGTTCTCCGACGTGTTCTACCTGACCGTGCAGGAGCTGCGCGGCTGCTACGACGGCGCCGACACCGCGGACCTGCGCGACCTCGTCGGCACGCGAAAAGCGCAGCGCGCCAAGGACGCCGGGCTGGTCGCGCCGGCCAGGTTCGTCACCACCGGGGCGACGTTCGGCCGGGCCGAGCTGGCGGGGCAGGGCTGGGTGCCGATCACCGACACTCCGGCGGCCGAGGCCGGGACGGTGTTCACCGGCACCCCGTCGGCCTCCGGGATCGTCGAGGGGACCGCCGTCGTCGTCGACGAGCCGCGCGACGTGGCGGGTGGCATTCTGGTGGCATATCGGACCGATCCCGGCTGGGTGGCCGCGCTGCCCTCGGCGTCGGCGCTGGTCATCGAGCGTGGCAGCCCGCTCACCCATGTCGCGATCGTGGCGCGGGAACTCGGGGTGCCGACGGTGGTCCAGGTCAAGGACGTGACCAAAAAGGTACGGACCAGTATGCGGATTCGGGTCGATGGCACAAACGGAACGGTTACTGTGCTGGCCGAAGGAGATGTCCGCGATGGAGCATGACAAAGACGTTGCGGCCGTACGTGATTGGCTAGCCGACCCGGCCGGGCAGGCTGGGATCCACTTGGCCGACGAGGCCGACGGCTGGGCGCATCGAAGCTATCCCGAACTGGCCGAACAGACCTGGTCGATCGCCGCCCTCATGCGGCAACACGGAATGGGCAGCGGCGACGGCGCCTGCGTGATCATGCCGACCGGGTTTCCCTGTGTCGCTGCGTTCTACGCGGTCTGGGCGTGCGGCGGGGTGTTCACGCCGGTCGCGCCGCCGATGTTCGGCGACCTCGACCAGATCATCGCCCACATCGCCGCGATCCTGGTCCAGGCGAAGCCGCGACTGGTGGTCACCTCGATCGAATTCGAGCAGTTCGTGCGGCAGGCGGCGACGGCGGCAGGCCGCACCGACGAACCGCTGGTGATCGACGCGTCCACGCTGCGCCCGTGCCCGCCAGAGGAGCGCGTGTTCGGCGAGCCCGATGAATGCGCGCTCCTGCAATTCACCTCCGGCTCCACCGCCGCCCCGCGCGGCGTGCGGGTGAGCTGGCACAATCTGGCCAACAACATCGCGATGATCTCCGCACTGGTCGAGTGGCGCGACGGCGAGGCGATGGTGTCCTGGCTACCGCTGTATCACGACATGGGTCTGGTCGGCGCGTTCCTCACCACCGTCACCAATCAGGGCGATCTGTACCTGATGCGCCCGGACCAGTTCGTGCGCGAGCCCGCGCGCTGGCTGCGGGCGATGGCGCACGCCCAGCATTCGCCGTCGCCGTCGTTCGCGCTCGGCTATGTGGCGCACCGGGTTTCGCCCGAGGAGATCGCCGACCTCGACCTGTCCGGTTGGCGCACGCTCGCCGTCGGTTCCGAGCCGGTCGAGGTGGCCGATCTCCAGTCGTTCGCGAACCTCACGGGCCCCCTTGGCTTTTCGATGAGCGCCTACACGCTGGCCTACGGGTTGGCCGAGTCGACACTGATGGTGACCTCCTCGGCGCGGCATTGCCCGATCACCGCCCTGCGGATCGACACCCCGACGCTGCGTTTCGGTGAACCCGTCACCATCCTCGAGCGGGAGTTGCTCGACGACATCCATCGCGTCGACGGCGCGGGCTGGATCACCGGTCTCGGTTACTCGACACCCGAATCCACTGTGACGGTGGTCGATGCGGACGGGCACGAGCTGCCGGACGGCACGCTCGGCGAGATGGTGGTGGTCGGTGACTCGGTGGCGCTCGGCTACTCCGACGATTCGGACGGCGCGTCGACCAGGATCGCCGGCGGGGCGCTGTACTCCGGCGATGCCGGATTCCTGCACCGCGGTGAGGTATTCGTGCTCGGCCGGATGGGGTCGAGTTTGAAGGTGCGCGGGCGTTCGGTGTTCATGGAGGACATCGAGTCCCGTGTTGCGCAGGAAACCGGGATCACCAAGGGCAAACTCGCTGCCGTCGCGATCACCGAGCCGGGTGAGCAAGGTATCGCGCTGTTCGCCGAGTCCAAGCCGGGTGACTGGATTCCGGAGGCGCGCAAAATTATTCGCGGCGAATTGGGGCCCGCTCGGACGGTCACCATCGTTACCGGTCCGCGCGGCATCATTCGGCGCACGTCGAGTGGCAAGCCGCGAAGGCGGTACATGTGGGAGCAGTTCCGCAGTGGGGCATTGGCGGACGCGGTTGTGCACGAGGCAGAGGGCCCTTCCGGCGAAACGCTTCGTCATTCCGGCGACAGCGGGAATCGAGTCGTGCCTGACGACGCGACTCGGATCCGTCGTTTGCCTGGAAGGCAGCGGGTCGGGATCGCAGACGACGCCCCCGTGCCGACGCTGACCGCCGAGCGGGTCAGTCAGTTGCTCGACGCCGCGCTGGAAAGCGTGGCAATTCCACCGAATTCGACCGTGCTGTTCGAGGGATCACTGGCCGAGGGTTTCGGGAACGAGGGCTCCGACGTCGACCTCCTGGTACTCGCACCCGGCGACGAGGAATTACCCACGCTGCCGACCGTGCTGTTCATCGACGGCCGCCGAGTCGAAGTACGCACTCGCTCGGAGTCCCAACTCCGGCGGCAGCTCGAACAGGTAGCGAAAGCCGCCACCGTGACCGAGCTCGACGAGGATCTGCTCAACCGGTGCCAACGATTCCTGCGGGCGACAGTAGTCCGGCCGGGCACCCCGGATGTCGACGAATTGCGCACGCTGCTAACACATTCCACGTTCACGACACTGATCGCGGACTGGTGGACAGCCCGAGCCAAGCAGGCCCTGCGATACGCCATTGCCCTGCGCACACTGAAGTCGCGCGACGAGGCGATCGACTGGGCACGCGACGGCCTGCTGCAGGCCATCAAGGGCTGGGCCGCCCGTCGCGGTGAAAGCTATCTCGAAACCAAATGGCTGCCAAAGCAATTGGATCGGATCGGCGGCGACGAACTCATCGACCGTTACCGCGATCTCAGCGATCCGGGAGCATGGGCGGGCGACGACTCGAAACGGGCCTACGGCGACGCGCTGCCAGGCGTGCTCGGTGATGCGAAGGCGCGGGCCCTGTCCGAGCAGGCGACCTGGGCGCAGGTTCTCGAACTCGCCACCGACCTCGGCGTCGATGGCGTCATCGACGATCCCGACCAGCTGCTGTTCGCGCGGGTGCCCGGCGTCACCACCTGGGCCATCGGCCAGCGCGTACATGTCATCCGCGGTGACAGTGACGTTTTCGTCCTCTCGGACCGCGGTGCCCGCGCCTGGCGCTCGGTGGTGTTCCGCCATTCACTCGCCGCGGTACTGGCCCGCCAGCAGCACGACAGCACCGCCGACCTGGCCGAGTTCCTCCGGCTGGGCTTCGTCGGATTGCAGTGGCGCCGTGGCGAAGTCTTGACCCCGGCGCTGGCCATGTGCAAACCGGTGCGGCCGTACACGCCGGTGCCGTCCGCCCTGGCCCCCGCCCTCGGCGTCACCGGCGCCGCACGCGACGACGCGATCGCGACCCTGTCACCGCTGCCCGCGCGCCGCTTCACCGAGTGTGCGATGAGCCTGGTGTGGTCGAACATCGTGCTGGAGAACGCTCGCGAGGACCTGGCGGGTGCGGTCAAGAACGATCAGGGCGCCGTCGCCGATATCGCCGCGCACCGGATGATCGCGATGGGCGTTCGGGTCGTGTTGTCCGCCTTCGGCATTCACCCGCTGCCCGCCGACGTCGCACCGTCGGCCACCCTCCGCCGTCTCCTGCCTCCGCATGCCCTGCGCCGTGACGACCTGCTCGCGCGGCTGGAAGCGGCTCGGCAAGTGCGATTCTCGGCAGCCGATGACACCGCCACCGGCATCACGGTCCTCGACGACTTCGTCACGCTGGTGCGCTCGGTCGCCGCGGACCCCGACGCCACGAACTTCCCCGCCTCGTTCGACTCACGCGAACAGTGGCGACGCACACTGGCCATCGGCTACGACTGGCTGCGCATCGCAGGCTATCTCGACACCGACCTGCCGCTGGACGAGGCCCGCGACCTGCTGACCTCCGGCGGCCAGCAACCACACCTGCGCGACGACGCGGTGCCGTCATGACCGCCGTAGCCGACGCCCAAGTGGCGGAACGAGTGCGCAAGCTGGTGCACGCCATGGCGCCCGATCCCCAGGCCTCGACCGGCGACACCCAACGACTCATCGAGGACATGGGTTTCGACTCACTCCGGTTGATGGAGCTGACCGTCGTGCTGGAGCGTTCGTTCGGCCTGCCGCGCTACAAGCCGGAACAATTGGTCGGCGTGCGCCGCGTCGGCGAGGTCATCACCCTGGTCACGGCAGCGTTGGCTGCGGGAGATCAGTCATGAGCCGCCGGCGAGTGAACCATAGTGCGCCTCCGCGCATCACGGAGCCGCGTGTCGGCGCGGTGATGTCATGAGCGCGCGCGACACCGTATTGGTGACCGGCGCAACAGGACTCGTCGGCGCGGAGGTGGTTGCCCGACTGGCCGCCGCGAGTCGCCCGGTCGCCGCTGTGCTGCACAGCAATTCGTCGATCGTCCGCAATGACGGCACCGTCCTCGGCGCGGGCAGCCCGGTCGCGGGCGACATCCGTAGCCCCGGATTCGGCCTGTCCCAGCGTGATTCCGCCGACCTGTCCGAACGCGTCGGCATGATCGTGCACTGCGCGGCCACCACCGCGTTCGACGCGGGCGAAACGGACTACCACGAGCTCAACGTGCAGGGTACCGCCAACGCGATCGCGCTGGCCCAGGCCTGGGACGTCCCGCTCGTACACGTCAGCACGGCCTACGTGTGTGGACGGCGTGGCGGCATCATCGGCGAGGAGGAGCTCGACGCGGGCCAGTCCTTCGGAAACGGCTACGAGGAGAGCAAGTTCCGCGCCGAACAGCTGGTGCGTGCGGCGGGGGAGCAGGGCATGCGCTGGGCCATCGTCCGGCCGGGCATCGTGACCGGCGCGAGCGGCACCGGCGTGATCCGCGAGTACAAGAACCTCTACACCGTCGTCAAGCTCATGGTCGAGGGCAAGCTGCGCTCGCTGCCCGGCCGCTACGACGCGACGCTCTCGCTGGCGCCGATCGATCACGTCGCCGACGTGATCGCCGCGGTCGTCCTGGATTTCGACTCCGCCACCCACCGCACCTTCCACGCACTCGGTCGGGACACGCTGTCGCTGCGCGAGGTCTCCGACGTGCTCGCCGAATACCCGTCGTTCGAGGTCGCGACCTTCGTGCCCGCGGCGACGTTCCGCGAGGACGATCTCGGCGCCATCGAGCGGGAGTACTACCGGCGCATCGGCTCGCTCTACACCAGCTACTTCGAGCGGCGGCTGGCCTTCGACACGGCGAATGCCGAAGTGCTGCTCGGTAAACCACCACCGTCGACCGGCAAGGAGCATCTGCGGGTGCTGCTGGACTACTGCCTGGAATCCGGCTACCTCGGCGTGCCGTTGCCGTCGATCGAAGAAGTGTTGGCAGGCAACGACTCCGGCGGGACGGAACGATGAGCGCCGCGCTGCGCGAGCTGCTCGCCGCGCTGACACCGCAGCAGGAGAAGGTGACGGCCTACGTCGACGACACCTACCTGCAGGAGACCGTCGACCAACTCGACCGCCTCGGTGTCGACGCCGCGAAGTTCGCCAGAGAGCACTCGATGCTGCTGCTCAAGCCGGATGCGATCGTCGCCAGGTCCGTCGAGCCGACGCTGAATTGGCTGGCGGACAATGACTTCCGAGTGGTCTCCGCCTTCCGGGTCGCGGTCGACCGGCACTTCGCCCGCGCACTGTGGTATTTCGCCTGGAATATCGCCTCACCCGAACGCAGGCGCTTGGCCGATCTGCTCGTCGGCATTTCGGACGTGCTGGTGCTCGTCGTGCGCGGCGGCGACGCGGAACTCCCTGTCCCCGTGCGCCTTACCGAGGCCAAGGGCGCGACCGATCCCCGCAAACGCAAGCCCGGCGAGCTGCGCTATCTGCTCGGCCGCCACAGCTACCTGCTGAATCTGGTGCATTCGCCCGACGATCCCGCCGATGTGCTGCGGGAGCTCGCCGTCTACCTGGACGAGCACCATCGGGCGCGGGTGATCGCGGAGGCAGGCGAGGGCGTCGACCGCTCGTCCGCGGCCCGCGCGATCGCGAACGACCTGTACGCGCAAGCCCCCGCCCGCAGCTTCGACCGTGCCGCCGCGGTCGAGCGGATCCTGCGCGATCTGGCGTCGGCCGGTGCCCCGGCCGATCCCGCTTTCGACCCACAGGCGGACGCGGACTGCGCGCGACTGCTGTATTCCGGGTGGGCCGACGGGCGGGAACTCGATCCGTGGTCGGTGATCGTGCTCGGGTCCTATGTACTCCCGATGCGGGTCGGCACGCAGCCGCAAACGCTGCGACCGGTGACCGCGAAAGACTGGCTGGAGGAACGACCGTGACGGCGAACGTGGAAACGGTGAAGACAGCGACCCATCTCCGCACCATCTCGCGTGCGCTGGCGCACCGGTGCGCGGTGTCCGAGGTGTTCGTCACCTCGCTGGACACCGTCGCCGAGGACGAGTTCGTGGTCGGCGCCCAGTTACCGCGGATGCACGCCTACTACGGCGACCACACCGGATCGCTTGCCCTGCGCCATGATCCGCTGCTGGTGATGGAGGCCGCCAGGCAGGCCGCCATCGCGCTGAGTCACGAGTTCTACGGTGTCCCCGCCGATATGGCGTTCGTCGTGCGCACGTTCAACGGCACCGGCGCGGACACCGCGGCCTGGGAAATCGGCACCGCCCCCGCAGATCTCGTGATGCGGGCGCGGGTGCCGCGGCGGCACCTGCGCGGCGAGACGGTGCACGGCGTGGACATGGTGCTCGAAATCGATTGTGCCGACGAGTCGATGATGACCGTCGACGGCTCCTTCTCCTGGATGACGCCGCAGCAATGGACGGCGCTGCGCGCCGGCTTCCGGAAAAGCCTCGGCCTCGGGCCATTTCTCGGCGCCTCCGCACTCGCCGACCGTGCCGGCTCGGCCGAGGTCGGTCGGGAGAACTGGCGCAATGTCGTGATCGCCCCGCCGCACCTGTCCGGCACCACCGCGCGTGCCACGCTGGTCCCCGACCTCGGCCACCCGTTTCTGTTCGATCACCAGCTCGACCACGTTCCCGGCAGCCTGCTGATCGAGGCGTGCAGGCAGACCGCGTTGGCCATGGTGCTGCACCGATCACCCCAATTGGAATGTATCGGAAGCTCTTTCGAGCGGTTCGTAGAGTTGGACCGGCCGGCGGAGTGCGTCGCGGAGATCACCGGGCAGCAGGCCGACCGGACGGTGATCCACTGCGAGATCCGGCAGTCCGACGCGGTCGCGGCCGAGGTCGATCTCGAATTCGCCGACGACGAATTGGGTTTCGACGAAGCGGAGGCCGATCGCTGATGGCGACCGAGTTGCTCACCACCACCCGATCGTTTCGCCGTCGCCTCGATCTGACGCGGCCGGTCGAGCGACGAGACCTGCTGGAGTGCCTGGATATCGCGGTGCAGGCACCGAGCGGCAGCAACCGGCAGCCGTGGCGATTCCTCATCGTGCAGGACGGTGAGACCAAACAGCAGATCGCCGAGTATTACCGAAAGGGCTTCGCCGCCAACCTGTCCGGACGTATACCGCGACCTGATCAACTCGGCGATCTCGCCTCCGGCCGGTATCTCGCGGAGCATCTGGCCGAGGTGCCCGCGCTCATCCTCGTCTGCTCGCTCGGCCGGTTGCCGGAGGCTCCGTCGCCGCTGCGGCTGGCGAGCTTCTACGGGTCGATCTACCCCGCGGTATGGAACTTCATGCTCGCCCTGCGCGAGCGCGGGCTCGGATCGTGCCTGACGACCGCGCACCTGGCCTACGAGCGTGAGGTCGCGGACCTGCTCGGCATCCCGTTCGGCGAGGTGACCCAGCTGGCCATGCTCCCGGTCGCGCGCCTGTTGCCCGGCAGTGACGCACCTGGACGGCGCACTCCAGCCACCGAGGTGACCATGTGGGATCGGTGGGCGTGACCAACCCGCTGGTGTCGGCCGCGCGCATCGCCCGGTTCACCGCGGTGATGTACAAGCCGCACTACCTGCTGTACGGCGTGCTCTGGGTGCTCGCCCTGGAGGGCACCGCTTCCCTTGTGACGCAGCCTGATTCGGCATGGCGGCCGACCTGGTCCACCATGGTCCGGATCGTGGTGGTCGCGTTCGTCCTGCTGTATCTGCGGATGGTCGACGAGCAGAAGGATCTCGAATACGACCGCGTGCACAACCCGGACCGTCCGCTGGTAACCGGCGCGGTGAGCGCCGTCGAACTGCGCGTCGCCATGGGTCTCATCGCCATCGGCGCCATCGCGGCCAGCCTCGCACTCTCCGTGGGCTCTGCCGTAATGATCGCTGTGGCAATGGCTTACGGCCTGGCCCTGTGGGGCTTGGAGCGGTTATTCGCCACCGTCCGCACCAACATCCTGGTCAATCTCGTTGTCACCTATCCGGTGCAACTTCTCGTCACCGGCTACCTCGTGGTCTCGGCGATCGACACCGGCGAGGTACGCGCACACTGGCAGGCCGCGGCGGTCGCCGGGATCTTCGCCGGTGCGTTCCTCCAGTTCGAGTTCGCCAGGAAGACATCGCGCGAACGTCGACCGGACGAGCTGCTGTACTCGAATGCCCTGGGCGCCAAGGGAAGTGTGGCGGCCTCGCTGGTATGTGCGGTTGCGGCCGTGCTGTGCGATGTCGCGTTGGTGCAGCCGTGGGAGTACTCGCCACCCGGATCACTCATTGCCAGGCTCCCCGCGCTAGTGCTGGCGATTCCGGTCTCCGCTGCTTGGACTTTCCTCCGAGGGAACCGAACGGACTATCCCGCCCTCCCCGCCGTCGTCTTCATCCTCGCGCTCTACCTCACCCTCATCGGCCAGGCCCTGACCTTGCCTTAGCCGCAAACGGTGCCGGTGCCACCGTGCGTGTCCCGCCCGAGTAAGCCTCGTGTCTGGTGGAATAGCGCTGGGCAGAGACGCTTCACGCCGACGCGGCAACCGGTCGGCACCGGACTATGAATTACCCAATCGGACTGAGAAAGGGATTCATGTTGCGCACCGAGTTGCGGCGAATCATCGGAGGTGGCTGCCTGGTAGTGCTCGCCTGCGGCCTGATGATCGGCAGAGCCCATCCGGCGGCCGCCGACCCCGGTGGCTGCTTCATCGACCGGGGCCTGACCGACGCCGTCGCCCTCTGTCACGAGGGCTACGGCTCCTCCATCCTCGAGGTCGAATGCCTCGGCATCAGCGTCCCGTCCACCCCGGACGCCCCGATATTCGGCCCCTACTCCGGCACCGACTCCGCCTCGGCCGCGGTCGGTCAGCCGATGCGCGCCTCCTGCGTGACAAGCAGCGCGCTCGGCATTACCACCCGTGCCTTCGTATCACCGAGATAGTTACGACCGGTAGTCGTTAAAGATCGTCGTCGTCCGTCTTGTTCTGATCGTCCAACTTCTTTCGTTCTTCCGGACTCAGTTCATCGTAAAAGACCGTGACTTTGAGGCCTTGGCGTGCCTGCTCATCTTTCACTGCTTGTTTCTCTATCAGGTATGCCTGATGGTAGAGCTCGTTGATCTGTTTGTCCGTATTGTATCCCTCCTTCATCTTGACCGGTTCCTCGGAACGAAACCCTTTCTGATTGTTGTATTCCGTCATGAACTCGACAATGCCCTTGCAGGAGTAGTACCGGTACGCCCGAAGCATGTCCGCGTCGGAGTAGCTGTTGCCACCCTTCGGCCCGAATTTGCCGTCGGGGTTCAATACAATGCGCAGGGATCGCAGCATCGGATCGTACCGGTAATCCAACGGAGTCATTTTCTCGCCCTCGTGATAGGCCAGGATCCCTTCATCGCTGAACTGCCTTTGCGCGCCTTCCAAATCATCCCGTGGATTTATAGGAGGAGTGGGAACTTTTCCGATATTGCAGAAGGCGTCGCGTACTCCCTTCACATCATCTGGTACGCGCGCCGGAGCGGCACCGGCAGTACCGGCGATCAGTATTGTCGAGAACCCAGCTATCACCAGCGCGGACCAACGTGCAGCCATCATTCCGTCCTTGATTCGTCGTGGTTCCTGTCAATGGACCGTCCAGATCAATACGCACTCGGACATCGCTACCAGAACTCGGGTCAGGATGTCCGTGTCATGACCTATTCGATGCCGCGCACGCTGTGGATGGGCCCAGAAACTTTCACCTGGTCTCAGATGGAACAAACTTCTCGAACGGACCAGGCAGACCTCCGGTCAGGTGGTGAGTCGTACCGCTGTGACCATTACCGCCGTGTACTGCGCGGTGAAGCTGCCGCCTACCTCATCGATGGCGGCGCCGAGGTCGCCGAGCACCTCGTCCAGTACGGCCTGCGGGAGTTGGGTGGCGACGCCGGTGGTGGCCGAGAACTCCAGCCACTCGGTGCGGGTGTATCGCTGCTTCCAATGGAATTGCTGCTGCTCGGGATCGCCGAAGGCGCCCGTCTCGCGGAGGCCGTCGGCGGCCTTGTCGCACCCGGCCAGGTAGATCTGCACCGCCGAGGTCGCGAGCCCGCGGGTGGCGGGGGAGTCGGGGAGCAGGCGGCGGTAGACCTCGGCGAAGGCGTCCACGAGTTCGCGCGGTGGCTGCCCCACGTTCCAGAACAAGGCCAACCGGCCACCGGGGCGCAGCACCTCGGCCGCCTTGGCCGCGCCGAGGACGGGATCGACCCAGTGCCAGGCTTGCCCGGCAACGACGAGGTCGAAGGTCCGGCGTACGGGGTTCCAGGTTTCGAAGGTGGACACCTCGACCTCGGTGCCGTTGCGTCGCGCGAAGTCGGCCATCCGCTCGTCCGGTTCGACGCCGAGTACTCGGCAGCCCGCCGCCTGGAACTGCCGGGCGACGATGCCGGTGCCGATGCCGACGTCTAGCGCATCCCGTCCCGGACTTGCCGCGACGATCGACTGCACCATCGCCTCGGGATAACGAGGTCGGGAGCGGTCGTAGCGTTCGGCGTCCACACCGAACGACTCCGCCATCGCGCGAGCTTGATGAGATTGTTGGGGGGATGACGGTTGCTCCGGCGGTAGAGTGGGCATGTGCCCACTATAAGTGGGCACATGCCCACTCCTCAACCGATTTGGGCACGACAACGTAAGGAGAAGTACACGGTGCCAACAGGAGTGGCCATGCGCGACGTACGCGAGCAGCTGTTCGACGCCGCCGAACGCATCCTGCGCCAGGACGGACCGAGCGCGCTGACCAGCCGCGCGGTCACCGCGGAGGCGGGCTGCGCCAAGGGCGTGCTGCACCGGCATTTCGCCGACTTCGACGACTTTCTCGCCGAACTAGTGCTCGACCGCATCGCCCGGATCGACCATCAGGCCGCCGCCCTGCGCGAGTCCGCGGGCACCGGCACCGTCGTCGGCAATCTCAGCGGCGCGCTGACGGACGTATTCGGGTCGGTCGCCGTGGCGATCGTCAGTCTGGTCACCTTCCGAGATGAGTTGCGCGCCAGGCTGCGTCGGACCAGACCGACCGGCGTCCCGCTGATGGCCGAGGCTACGCAGATGATCGCGTCGTACCTCGGCGCCGAACAGGAGCAGGGCCGCATCGTCGCGGTGGCCGACATAGATGTGTTGGCGCCCACGCTGATCGGGGCCGGGCATCTGTTGTTCGCCGACCGCAAAGGCACGCCGCCGGAGCCTGCCGCGGTCAGCAGGGTCGTCAACGCGGTCATCGCGGGAGCGTTGACACCTTAAGCGGGCTCGGCCTCGAGAATGTTGTCCGGCGAGACGGTCGGAACCACCCGGGTCAGCCTGAACCCGAAGCGCGCCAAGAACTTCCGGTACTCGTCCGTGGTGCGTTCACGGCCACCGGTATTCACCAGCATCTCCAGATCGATGAACTTGCCGGGATGCGGGCGTGCGTTCTCCGGCACGACGAGCTCGATAACCAGCAGGCGGGCACCGGGTTTCATCGCCGCGCGGACCGTCGCGAGGATTCGACCCGCGTCGTCCTCCGGCCAGTCGTGCAGGATGTGCTTGAGGATGTAGGCGTCACCGCCCTGCGGGACCGCGTCGAAGAACGATCCGCGCTCGACCGTGCAGCGCTCGGCCAATCCGAGGTCGGTCAGCCGACCGGCCGCCGACTCGGCCACCTCCGGCAGTTCGAACAGGACACCCTTGGATCGCGGTGCACGGCACAGGATTTCGGCGAGCATCGCGCCCTCGCCACCGCCGACATCGACGAGGGTCTCGAAGCGGCCGAAGTCGTAGGCCGCGAGCAGCGGAGCGAGGCCGAGGCTGCCGATGCTGGTCATCGCATTGTCGAACAGCGTGCCGAGCGTCCGGTCGGTCCGCGCGTGCTCGAAGAACGACATCCCGTGCAGCGCTTCGCCGACCGGCTTGCCGGTCCGAACCGCGTCGACCAGATGCGACCAGTTGTCCCGGTGGATCGGGGAGCCGAAGAACAGGGCCGCGTCGCGCAGCGAGACATCGGTATCACGCTGCAGCGCTTTCGCCATCGGAGTAAGCGCGTACCTGCCGTCTCGGCGCCTCTTGAACATGCCGTGCCCGATCAGCAACCGCAGCAACCGATGCAGCGCGTCCTCATCGGCCCCGACCGCCTTTGCCAGCTCAGCCCCGCTACGCGGCCCATCGGCCAGCGCGTCGGCAATCCCGAGCTCGGCGGCGGCATGAATCGCCTGCGTCAACCAACCGGCGGCAAGCATCTCCATCACAGCGAGCTGGCCGGGGACCAACTTGCGATAGGCGACGGACAAACCGTTGCGCACCAACTCGACCGCGCGGACCAGCCCTGGCGGCGGCATTCTCGGCTGGTCGGATGCCACAGGGCGACTCCCATCCGCTAGACGGTCGGCACTTTGCGCCAATCAGCAGGGTACGGGCCTGCGATGCGTCGCGCCGAACCCCCGCCGACGGATGCTCAGAAACGCCAGCGAGTCGCGCCGCCGGGTTCTACCGTGCCGAGGGCCGTCGCGGTGGTCGCGGTGATGCGGTAGACGTGCCAGGGCGGCGGGCCCGCGGCCGGGGCCCTGTACTCGGCGGTGAGCGCCTGGCCGGAGGCCCAATCAAGCTCCGGCAACGAATAGAGGTCAGCGAGGTTCTTGGTGTCCATAGTTGTGCTGACGACCTGGCGGCGCAGAATTCATCGCAGACCCTTCATTCGCGCGCTTGATGTCGCGCCCGCAGCACCGCAGGCAGCCGGGACGGGGCGGCGACGAAATCACGGTTCGACGGTTTCACCCGGTAGCCGGGGTCGGCGACCGGCTCCCAGCGGGAGAAGAGGGCGGCGGTGGCGAGAGTGATGGTCAGCAGGGCGAAGTTGTTGCCCGGGCAGTGCCGGAGGCCGACGCCGAACGGCAGGATCGCCTTCTTGTCGATCTCCTCGACCCGGCCGGGGAACCAGCGATCGGGGTCGAAGGTTTCCGGTTCCGGGTAGTAGTGCGCGTTGTGGTGGATCATGTACGGGCTGAACACGACCATGGCGCCGTCGGGCAGGGTGGTGCCGCCCAGCGTGACGGGGCCGTCCGCGGTGTGCGTGCTGACCCACGGACCCCAGAACCGCAGGGTTTCCAGCACGACTAGTCGCAGGTAGGGCAGTTCCGCGACATGGTCGGGGGTGACCGGGGCGTCGCCGACGAAATCGTCCAGCTCGCGGCGCAATTCGATGGCGATGACCGGATTGCGCATGATCTCGTGCCACACCCAGCCCAGGATGGACGCGGTCGAACCGACACCGGCGGCCAGCATGAGCAGCAGCTCGTCGATGATCTCCTCGTCCGACAGCCGGGTGCCGGTCTCCGGGTCGCTGTGGCGCACCAGCGCGGAGAGCACATCGTGGAAATCGTGGTCCGCTCTGCGGTATTCGGCGACCACGGCACCGATCTCGGCGCGCAGCCGGCGGGACTTGGTGGTGAACCGGCGATTGGCGACGAAACGCAGGCGGCGCACCGGCGTCGGCAACGCGGCACGCTGGATCACCTGGCCGAGCAGCCACGGAATGTTCTGCTGGACTTCCCGTTTCGCGTCCGCGCCGAAGTCGGCGGTGAACAGGGTCGAGGAGATCGTGTCGAGGACGAGCCGATGTGCTTCGTCGACCAAATTCAACTGCTGGCCCGGCCGTAGCGACTTCGACCAGGTATTCGCGAGATCGGCGGCGACCACGGCGTATTCGTTCAACCGGCGCTGCCGCAGCGCGGGCGCGATCATCCGGCGGCGCAGCTCGTGCGGCTTGCCGCTGAGCACATTGGACGCGCCGCGAATGACCTCCTGGATCGCGTCGCGCAGTTCCTCGCGGTGGAATTCGCCTGCCTCACCGAAACTCAGCTCGCGAATGAGGTCCGGAGTGGTGAGCACATACGCCGGTCGCGGCCCCAGATAGATCCGGACGATCGGCCCGACCTCGGCCAGCGATGTGACGAACTTCAGGCCGTCGCGTAGCGCCAGCACGCTGTGCCCGAGCAGGGGAAGCCGTCCCGGGGCGGTGGGTACATTCGGAACAGACTGCGGCATAGCGGGTTTCGTACCTCCGACAAGGTCGGTGTAGATCGACAGGATCGATTCGGTGAGCCGGGATTGCCGTGCGGCATCGGCCCGGTCGGTGAGGATCTTGCGCATCGGCGCCAATTGTTCTGGGTGATCGGCGAGTTCGCGCAACGAATCGGTGATTGCTATCACCGACGGGTCGCGGGTACAGACACCGCCGCCCGCAGGCACCGTCTCGGCCAGATCCGGATCGCAGTAGACGACCGGCAGCCGCATCGCCACCGCCTCCAGCAGCGCCATGCCCTGGGTGTCGAAACCTGAAGAGGGAAAGAGCAATACGTCGTGCGTCGCCATCGCGGCAAGACAGTCCGCCTGGCTGACCGCGCCGTGCAGCCGGACGCGGCCGCTCAGTCCGCCCGTTTCGATCGCCGCTTGTGCACGTTCTTGCAGGTCGCCGGTGCCGTAGATGTCGAACGTGCAGTTCGCCACTCGCCGTACCGCTTCGATGGCTTCGAGCAGCCGCTTCTCACCGGACAGCCTGGCGCACCAGAGGATTCGCAGCGGGCCGCTTCGGGTCGTGCTCGGTTCAGGCGCACGGTCGAGGAGTTCGTCATCGATTCCGTTGGAGATCACCTGAAGCGGCCGCTCCAGCCCGTGCGCCAGGATGCGTTCGGCGAAGTGCTCGGTCGGCACGATCACCCGATCGGCGGCCTGCGCCTGCGCGACCATGGTGCGCCAGGCGTGCCGCGCCGCTCGGGATTCGTTGTTGCGCGGCATCCGTCCCCGGTGGGAAACGAATCGGCCGTGCAGCGCGCGCATGGTGAGCGCGGACAGGTACGGCACGGGGGAGGTGTTGGCGATGAAGACGTCGTCGCGACTGTGCACGGTGTGCACGACGGGAATGCCGTGGCGGCGCGCCGCGCGGAGTCCGGCGATGGCCACGCCGTAGGTGGTCTGGGTGTGCACGATGTCGATCGGACCGCGCTCGGCGAACGTCGCGTCGATCAACCGGTTGTTCGCCGGAGTCGGCAACACCATGGCGAAACCGTTCACCACAACCCCTCCGAGTGCGGAAAGAACCACAATGTCCTGCTCGACTTCGGTAGATTCCGGCGTGGGCGCGGTGATCACGGTGACGCGGTGGCCGAGCCGCTCGAGCCCGCGGCGCTGGGCATGTACCGAGGTCTGGATCCCGCCGAGGGTCGCGGGATGGAAGTCCGTGAACAGCGCGACGTGCATGGGACCACGGTACGGACATGTGCACCACGCGCACGCTGGAAGAACGACGAGTCGCCGAGGCGCGGCGCGACAGGAGCTTGCATGAGAGTGGCGATTCCGTTGACGGGCACCCGCGGTGACGTGCAACCCGCGGTCGCGCTGGGGCTCGAGTTACGCAGGCGCGGCCACGACGTCCTACTCGGCGCACCGCCGAACCTGGTCGATTTCGCCACCCGCACCGGCCTGTCCGCCGTCAGCTGCGGGCCGGACGTGCAACAGCTCTACTCCTCCGACGAAGGCCAGAAAGCGCTGGCCGCGGGCAGCAGCTTCCGGTTGATGCAACTCGTCGGCAAGCAGATGGCCGAATACGCCGAGCAGATGAACCGCGAGGTGATCGACGTTTGCGCCAACGCGGACATCATCGTGTCGACGATGCTCACCGAGGACCGGGCCGCGTCGGTCGCCGAGGCCATGCGGGTGCCGATGGTCTCGCTGCACGGCTTTCCGTGTCGGAAGAATGCTGCATATCCGTTCCCCGGCGCGCTGCCGTCGGACTGGCAGCCGCCCGGTGTGGTCAACCAGGCCACCTGGCTACTCGCCGAGAACCTGCGCCGGATCGTCTTCATGAAGTACCTCAACCAGCTTCGCAAGGAACTCGGCCTGCCGCGCTCGACCGCGAGCCCGGCCGCCGTGCTCGCCCGCGAGGGCGTGCCCGAGGTGCAGATCTATGATCCCGTCCTGGTGCCCGGCCTGGCCGAGGAGTGGGGCGAGCGGCGGCCGCTCGTCGGCTTCCTCCCGCTGGAACGGACCGCGCGCGAAGCCCTCGGTGAGCTGGCCGCCGATCACGGCGAGGTGATCGCCTGGATCGCCGAGGGTGCGCCGCCGGTGTATTTCGGCTTCGGCAGCATGCCGATTCGGGACACCCAGGCCGTACTGGCCATCGTCGAGGAGGTGTGCGAGAGCCTCGGCATCCGCGGGTTGGTGAGTGCTGGCTGGAGTGATCTGGCCGCGGCCGACGCGGAAACCGGTGCGCGGGTGAAGGTTGTCGGCCCGGTCGCGCACGACATCGTCTTCCCGGTCTGTGCCGCCGCGGTTCATCACGGCGGCATCGGCACCACCTTCGAGAGCTTGCGCGCGGGCCTGCCGACACTGGTCTGCTCGGTGTCGTTCGACCAGCCGATGTGGGGTGCCCAGGTCGAACGTCTCGGCGTCGGCGCTCATTTGAGCTTCCGCAAACTCGACCGCGATGGGCTGGAAACCGGAGTACGCACCCTGCTGGAGCAGGGGACCGCGCAGCGCACGAAAGCCCTTGCGGGAGAACTGCAATCGCACGCGGACGCCACGCCCCGAACGGCCGATATCATCGAGGCAGCCGCCGGGTGAGCAGGCGCCTGCTCGCCGGCGGGCGGATGAGCCGGCTGGCAACGGCTTACACCGATTCCGCCGTCATGTTCCGGCGGGCAGTGCGGCACACGCTACGCAGCCGAGACACCCTGCTCATCTCGCTGCTGCTGCCGGTATTGATCATGCTGCTGTTCGTCTACGTATTCGGCGGCGCGATCCAGGTAGACGGCCTATACATCGATTACGTAATTCCCGGAATCATTCTGTTGTGCACCGGCTTCGGCGCATCGATCACCGCCACTGCGGTAGCGACCGACCTACGCACCGGCGCCGTCGACCGCTTCCGCACCTTGCCGATCTTCCGGCAAGCTCTGCTGACTGGACACGTGGGCGAAGGCGTCGTACGCAACATGCTCGCCGTTGGCATCGTGCTCATCGTCGGCCTGCTCCTGGGATTCCGGCCCACCGCAAGCACTTTCGCATGGCTGGGTGCGCTTGCGATTACCCTGCTCTTCGTTCACGCGATCACCTGGATAGCGGTCGCGTTGGGCCTACTAGCGCAAAACCCCGAAGCCGCAGGCGGATTCACCTACGCCATCATGTTCATCCCCTACATCAGCAGCGCCTTCGTACCCACCGCCTCCATGCCCTCCTGGCTGCACGGCTTCGCCGAGCATCAACCCGCCACCCCGGTGATCGATACGCTCCGCGCACTGCTCAACGGATCCGATTCGGGGAACAGCGCGGGCCTCGCGGTGGCCTGGTCCGTCGGCTTGGCGATCCTCGGATACACCTGCGCCGCAGCATTATTCGCGCGCCGTTCCCGCACCTGAAACTCGCACCGTACGACCTTTGGTGGTACGTCCATACCATTTATATGGTACGTTGATACCATCAAGATGGAAGGGGAGATCATGCCGAAGATCGGACGGTTCACCAACGCCGAGGTGGAGTCCACCTATCTGCGGGCTTATGAAACATTGGCCGCGCAGTGGGCGGTGCCATCGACGGAAATCGACGTCGAAACATCGTTCGGGACAACGCGAGTGCGTAAATCTGGAGCGGGGGAGGGGGCACCGCTGCTACTGCTGCCGGGGATATCGGGCAACTGCCTGTTCTGGAGTCCGTTCATCGAGGAGCTGGCCCGCGGTCGCGTCGTGTACACCCCCGACATCATCGGGTGGCCGGGACGCTGCGTGCAGACCGCGCCGGTGCGGGACGAGACCGATGTCGCCAAGTGGGTAGCCGAGGTGATCACCGGACTCGGTGTGGATCGCGTCCACCTCGTTGGCTACTCGCTCGGCGCGTGGATAGCGGCCGTGGCCGGGGCCCATCATCCTGACCGGCTGGCGAGCCTGAGCCTGCTGGAACCGACACCCGCCGTCTTCGCCAGGCTGCGTTGGGGTTTGATCTTCAAATTCATCGTCGCCGGTATCCGGCCAACCAAGGCGAAGATGCAGAAGTTGAACGAGTGGCTCTCCCCGACCATCGAGCTCACCGACGACGAGTGGACAATGGTGTTGTCGGGCTTGAAGTTCCGGCTCGCGCTACCGTTGCCGCGCCCGCTCACCGACGAACGGTTCGCCGCCATCACCACGCCGCTGCTGATCCTCTTCGGCGCCGATACGGTCCTGCACGATCCTGAACAGGCGGCGAGCCGTGCCAGGCAGCACGTTCCCTCCGCCGACATCGAGAGCTATCCCGGCGTGGGGCACGACATGCTGTGGGCGATTCCGGAGCAGGTGATTCCCCGCCTCCTGGCCTTCGCCGACAAGCACGATTCGGCCCGGGTTTAACTCGGCCCGCGGCACGCTAGGAGTCGGGGTGTGAATCCGTTCTGGCGCGTTCGCGTTCGGCGGCGGTGGCGAGGTAGTCGCCTAGTTCGTGACGCAGGGTCACGTCGAGGGAGCGGGCCAGGGTGGAGTGGACCGAGGCTACGGCCAGTTCGCGCATCTTACTCAACATTGTTGTGGTGTCGGCGATTTCGCTGCTGGTGTCGG
This sequence comes from Nocardia sp. NPDC050175, assembly GCF_044459885.1. NCBI lineage: Bacteria > Bacillati > Actinomycetota > Actinomycetes > Mycobacteriales > Nocardiaceae > Nocardia > Nocardia sp. NPDC050175. Next base: position 239,031 of record NZ_JBITJI010000004.1, on the reverse strand, counting down.
GAAGCCAGCCGGGGCCGTGCTCGTCGATGATGTGCTGTTTGGCGGCGGTGATCATGATGTGGGTGATGTCATCGATGCGGTCGGCGACCTTGGCGTAGATCTCGATGAGGGTGCGCAGTTCCAGGCCGTACTCGTGCAGCTCGGCGAACGAGGTGAGCAGCTGGGTTTCGGTGAACACCACGGTGTCACCTTCCAGCCGCACCAGTTTCATCTCGCGCAGGCGGTCGACGAGTTCGTCGGCCTCCGCGCCGAGGATGGTGCCGATCAGCTCGCGGGGGACCTCGAAGGTTTCATCCTTGGCCCAGGATGCCGTGACCGCGTGCTGCAGGCCGAGCACCTCGGTGAGGTCCTTGCCGGTTTCCCAGCTGGTGATGAAGTCGCCGATGTGCGAGGTGGTGAACCCGCGCTGTAGCAGCGCGTCGATCAGCCGCAGCCGTTCCAGGTGCGAATTGTCGTAGATGCTGGCCCGGCCGTCCTTGCCGACGGGCGGGGGCAGCAGGCCGCGTTCCTGGTAGGCGCGCACATTGCGAGTGGTGGTGCCCGCGGCGCGCGCGAGGTCGTCGATGCGGTACTCCATCGATTCCACCTCCTCGCCCACCGCGGCGCCGGGTTGCCGGCGGCCGAACAGCACGGTCAATGTCCAATTGCGGCGTTCACGGGCCCTCCGTGGTTACGCAAGCTACCGCCTCCGGGCCTGTCGCTCACGCCGCGTGACCGACCGAGTCTATCGCCAAGGCCGCCGGCACCCGTCATCTAGGAAACCGCCGCGATCCGGGGCTTCCGTACATTCCGGTCCGACGCAACCACCGTGTAGTCGGCGAGGTCGACGGTTCGCAGCTGATTGACGTACTGCGTGGCGAACCCCGGGTACATGGTCGCGTTGAAACCATCCTCGGTGAGATACCAACTGCGGCAGCCCGAGTTCCAGGTGGTGCTGGTCAGCCTGCGCTGCATGCCCGCGTTGTAGCGATCCTGCCGGTCTTTCTTGACGTCGAGGACGCGCAGATCCTCCTTCAGGATGGTGCCGACGGCGCTGACCACGTAGTCGATCTGCGCCTCCATGTACACCAGCGCCGAGTTGTGGCCGGGCCCCGAATTCGGTCCGAACGTGAGGAACAGGTTCGGATACCCGGACACCGCCACACTCTTGTAGGCGTACGCACCGCCCGACCACTCATCGGCGAGCACCCGGCCGTCTCGACCGACGACCGGGATCGGCGTACCGGTCTTGGACACGTCGAAGCCGGTCGCGAAGACGATGCAATCGGCTTGGTGCTCAACACCTTCCGCGGTGCGAATGCCGCGCTCGGAGAGCTTGGCGATGGGCCAGGTGATCAGCTTGCAGTTGTCTCGCTGCAGGGCCGGGTAGTAGTCGTCGGTCATCAGCAGCCGCTTGCAGCCCGCCCGGAAGTCCGGCGTGAGCTGACGCCGCAGCCAGGGATCCTTGACCTGCCTGCGCAATTGGGCCTTGCCGACCAGTTCGACGACGCGGGTCAGCGGCGTGTTCCAGACGACGCCGAGCGCCACCGACTCGTGCCCGTAGAACCAGGCCTGCCGAGCCAGCTGCTCGGCGGCGGGCACCCGGCGGTAGATCTCCTTGGTCACCGCGTTGGTGCGCCGGTTGACCCGGGGCAACACCCAGCCCGGCGTGCGCTGAAAGACCTTGACCGAGGCGGCTTTATCGACCAGCTCGGGAATGATCTGCACCGCACTGGCCCCGGTGCCGACGACCGCGACCTTCTTGCCGGTGAAGTCGTAGTCGTGATCCCAACGGGCACTGTGGATCTTGTGCCCGGCGTACTCCTCTATCCCGCGGATGTTCGGAAAGCTGGCATTGGCCAACGGTCCCGAGGCGAGCACGACCGCGCGGGCGCGCGCCGTGCCCTGGCCGTCGATGGTGATCTCCCACTGCCCGGCCTCCTCGTCGAAGACGATGCCGGACACGTTGCTGCCGAACCGGAAATGCGGTCCGAGCCCGAACTCGGAAGCCATCGACTCGATGTAGCCGAGGATTTCGTTGCTACCCGAGTAGGTGTGTGACCAATCCGGGTTCGGCGCGAAGCTATAGGAGTACAGCCGCGACGGAATGTCGCACGCCGCACCGGGATAGGTGTTGTCGCGCCAGGTGCCGCCGATCGCGTCGCCGCGTTCGAAGATGGCGAACCCGTCGATTCCCTTCTGCTTCAGGCGAATCGCGGCGCCGATACCGGCGAACCCGCCGCCGATGATGGCGACGTCGAGTGTCGTGTTGTTCATCCGCCTCATGCCGCCGGCTCGTAGGTGACTTCCTTGACCCAGGTCGGGTCCCTGCGCAGCAGCGCCTTCGGCACCCTGGCGGTGATCTTCACCAGCGCGTCGGCGACCAGGTGATACGGGTGGCCGCGGTCGATCACCCAGCCGCCCTGCATCTTCACCAGCTGATACATCGGCAGCCGACGCGCGAATTCGCTGCGCTCACCGACATTGGCGTACCGCTTGAGCGCCGAGTACAGCTTCTCCTCGTCGACGCCCATCTCGACGATGTTGTCGCGCATCTTGTTCAGCAGCGGCACATAGCTCAGTACGCCGATGATCAGCGACGGCTTCAGCCAGCCGCCGACGAGATCGGTGGCAAGCTTGCGGATCTGTGCGTGTCCGAGCACATCCATCACCGCGAAATCGACCGCCAGATGCCGGGATTCGTCGTTGTTGATCTTCTTGAAGACTTCCTGACAGACCGGGTCGTGGATCTCGTCCATGATGAACTTGACCAGCGCGCCGTCCAACGCGACCTCGAGCATCGGAATGACGGTGCCAAGGAACGACAGCGACATGCCGTCGGCGTACTTGTCCAAGAAGTCGATCACCAGCTTGACGTTGATGTTCGGCTGCGGGATCTCGTCGCCGTCGAGCATGCCCCAGCGCCGCATCAGCGCCAGTTCGGCATTCGCGTGCCGCTGCTCCTCGGCGTGGAAGTAGCGGTAGATCTCGCGCAGCGTCTCGGTGGGCGCCTTCTTCGCCATCGCGGCGAAGCCACGCGCGCCGACGTTCTCGATCCACATCAGATCGGCCATGAACGGCTTGAGCTTGGCGTGCAGCTCGGGCGAGATGGTCTCGGCACCCGGTGCGTCCCAATCGATATCGGCCAGTGCCCACTGCCGGTCCTTGATCTTGGCGAGCATGTCGTCGAAGTCCATCGTGATGGCCATGTCAGACTCCTGTCTTGTCGGTGACCGAGGTGCGGTCGGTGGCGGGGGAGTTGTCCTGGGGCAGCACCCGATCCAGGAGGCCGAGGACATAGGTGTACTGGGCGGGGAAGTAGCGCTTGAGCCGCCAGACGACGTGGGCGTCCAGCTGCGGCAGCACATACAGCTGCCCGCGGTCGTGCGCGTCGAGGGTGGTGCGGGCGACCGATTCCGGCGAGAAGCCGGTCCAGCGCATAAGGGTGTCGGCCAGGCTCGCCGACTGCTGGGTGATCCGACCGTCTTTGGCCACATTGGTTTTCACGAAGGTGGGGCACAGCACGGTGACCGCGACCCCGGTGCCGCTCAGCTCGGCCGCCATCGTCTCCGACAGCGACATCACGCCCGCCTTGGACACGTTGTAGACGGCCATCGACGGTGCGGCGGCGAACCCGGCCGCCGAGGCGACATTGATGATCCCGCCCCGGCGTGCGGCGCGCAGCTGCGGCGTGAAGACCTCACACCCGTGCACCACGCCCCACAGATTGATGCCGAGCGCCCACTCCCAGTCCTCGAAACCGACCTGGCCGACGCGCTTTCCGCCGATACCGACACCGGCGTTGTTGATCACCAAGCTGACCGGACGCTCGAACAGCGATTCGGCAAAGCGCGCAAGGTTTTCCACGTCCTCGCGGTGCGCCACATCGCAGCGGAACGCGTGCGCGGTGCCGGGATGCTTGCGCTCGATCAGCGCGACGGTCTGATCGGCCCGGGTCTCATCGATGTCGGCGCAGATCACCTGGCCGCCGCGATCGGCGATCTCCAGCGCGAAGGCCCGGCCGATGCCGCTGCCCGCGCCGGTCACCACCGCCCGCGCGCCGTACGTGCGCCGTGGCCGATTGCCAAGCGGCAGCAGCTTTTCCAGTCCGAACATGATCAGCTCACCTTCTCGGAGACAGTGCGGTCGGCCAGTGCCGCGCGCAGGAACTCGGCCGCGCGGGTCAGGGCCTGATCGGCTTCGGGCACCAGCGTCGGCAACGCCTGGAAGACGTGCACCTGACCGGGCCAAACTTCTAGTTCGCAGTTGCCGCCCGCGGCGCGCACCGTCTCACACAGCGCTCGCGCGTCGGCCTGGAGCATTTCGGTCCCGCCGACCTGAATGAGGATGGGCGGCAAGGGCATTCCCTTCGGCACCGTCAGCCGCAGCCGCGGCAGATCGTCGGGCAGGCCTTGCGTGTACTCGCGCGGCATCCGGCTCGCGGCCTCGGCCGAAATGAGCGGATCGCGGTGGCGCCGTTCCTGTTCGGCGGCCAGCTTCAGGGTGAGGTCGAACAGCGGCGAGAACATCGCCACGGCCGCCGGCTGCGGAAGGTGGTGGCGGTCGTTCTCGATGAGCAGGTCGAGCGCGAGGTGCCCGCCCGCCGAATCACCGGCGATCACCAGGTCGTTCGCCGCATAGCCGCGGTCGAGCAGCCAGCGGTAACCGGCCTCGATGTCGTCGGCCGCCGCCGGGAAGCGGTGTTCGGGGGCGAGCCGGTAGTCGGTGACGAAGACCGGAAGTCCGGTCTTGCGCGACAACTGCGCGGCCAGCCCGCGATGGGTGCGCGCCGAGCAGATGACGTAGGCGCTGCCGTGGATGTAGTAGATGGCGCGCTTGCCGAAGGAGACGCCGGCGGCACGGACCCATTCGCCGCGCACCGGCCCGGACCGAACCGGGGTGACGGCGGTGCCGCGTGGCACCGGGCCGCCGACGGCCATGAAGGTGGCGACGAGCTTGCGGGCGAACCATACTCCCGGGGCGTTCATCGGCACCGCGTTGTTCAGCGGACGCAACCCCAACTGGGTGACCGCCGCGGCCACGGTGGCCCGAGTGGAGGCCGTGGTGGGCACGCCTGGGCTAACCCACCCCGCCGGCTCCGCCGGCTGCCGACCCCCTGGGATCGAGGTCCTCGTTGACCTTGTCATGCGTTCAGAATCATCGATGAATGTGCCAGTTGTCAATGGCACATTTATTGCAGGCTGATGGAGATATGGGTTGACCTGCGACGACGACCGCGGCATCAGCTGTGTGCTGATGCCGCGATCGTCGGGGTTTGAGATATTCAGTTATCGGTGTGCTTACTGAGCTTTGCGCAGGCCCAGGTACTGCAGGGCGGCGAATCCGCCGACGGTGACCGCCTGCATGACCGCCCAGATCGAGCCGACCAGGTTCAGCTCCAGCGCGCCTTCGACGAGCGCGGCGAGGCTGACCACCACCCAGGCCGCGTTGCCCGCGATCACCACGCGGGTGGCGCCGGTGCTGATCGACTGCCTGGTGCCGATGATCGCCACCGCCACGCCGTACAGCGTCAGGAAGATCCCGATCGGAATGCCGATCGCGGTGTCCAGGCCGAGCAGCGACTCCAGCGGCTTGGCCAGTGCGACGTAGGCCAGGCCGTTGACGCCGGTGACCACGGCGTCCAAGCGGAGCGACAGGCGAAGCAACTGCGGGCCGGGAGTCATGACAGTGGACAGGTAGGACGGGGCGGTGGTGGTCATGGCAGAGGTTCCTTCGGTGAATAAGCTTGTGGCGGAGTGGGTTTGGTCAGGCTGCGGCGGGGACCTTGTCGAGGAAGCCGTACACGTTGGCGAACCGGCCGTCCTCGACGATGGCCACGTCGAAGCCGACAACCACGGCGGGCTCGTCGGCGGGCCCGAGCTCCCAGGTGAACCGGACCTGGTCATGGTGCGCGTCCACCGGGCCGGCCAGGCGGAACGTCCAGCCGGGGAATTGTGCTTGCGCGGCGGCGATTCCGGCGTCGATGGCGTCGTGTCCAGCGACCGCCATCAGCGGGTCGGTGTAGCCGGCGGTCTCGGTGAAGACCCGGGCGATCGCGGCCTTGCGGTCGGCGGCGTCGGTGGTGTTCCAGGCTTCCAGGTACTGGGCGACGATGGTGTTCACGATGAGCTCCTTCGGGGCTGTGATCTGCGGTTTCGCTGTCGTTCTTGCTGACAGGAACTACGTTATGGCCGCAGGGGGGTGCCCCGAATCAGTCATCTATAAGTACTTTTCGCCGTCGTATACGTACGTCGCCGGGCGGGGCATGGTGGCCTACTTACCCGCCGCAATGTCCCATCAGGGTTTTCAGTAGCCGCGGTCCGGATCGATTGGGGCCAGCAGGTCTTTCCCGTTGACGAATCGCTCGACGTTCGCGCCCGCATGGTCGGCGAAGGCGGCGAGGCGCAGCTGCGGCGGGTTCGAATCATGCGGCGTCACAATGGCATTCGGGAGAACCCAGAGCGGGTGACCGTCCGGCAGCGGCTCCGGCTCGGTGACGTCCAGCCCTGCGCCCGCGATCGCGCCGGAGGCGAGCGCGGTGACCAAAGCGTCGGTGTCGATCAGGCTGCCGCGGGCGATATTGATGACCCACGAGTGCGGCTTCAGCCGGGCGAGCACGTCCGCGTCGATGAGATGGTTGGTCGCGGAGGTAGCAGGGGCGGCGACGACCACGTGGTCGGTGCGCGGCCATACCCGGGAGAGGTGGTCGGTGGAAATCGTTTCGACCGTGTCGGGGATGCCGGGCCCGGTAACCGCCCTGCCGGACCGGTTGACCGCGATCACGTGCGCGCCGAGCGGGGTGAGCATCGGGATCAGCGCCCGCCCGATACCGCCCGCGCCGACGATGGTGACCGTCTTACCGCGCAACGAACCGATATGCGGGATGAAATCCTGCTGCCGCCAGCTGGCCGCGCGCAGCTGCTCGGGCAGATAACGCACTCCGGCAAGCAGCAACATCAGCGCGTGCTCGGCTACGCTCGCCGCGAAAGCTCCTGCGGCGGAAGTGAATTGTACCTTCGGATGGGCCGCGATCACGCCCGCGTTGAACCACTCCTCCACGCCCGCCGCGGGCAGCTGCACCCACTCGATCGTGTCCGGCAACTCATTCGGAAACTGCCCGGCCGTCCCCACCCAGATCAGGCCTTGCGCCGCGTCGAGCTCGGCCACCGTCGCGCCGCCATCCACAACTGCCTTCGCCACCAATGCGGGCGGCGGGTCGGCGGGCCCAATCGCTATCGCTACTGCCGGTCGGCTCATGGATAGACCTCCTTCGGAGCAGTACAGCGAGTGCGCGCGACGCTGCTGACAGCGCCGCAGCGACGTTATCACCGCACCCGATCCGCCATCCGGCGCAGTACCACCCCGCCCACCCATTTCCCGCAGCCATCCCGCGCATAATCCCGCTCCGTGCGCCCGATTTCGCCAGCAATTCCATGCGCGTCGGGCGAATCGGTGCGCCCCGCGCCCAGCACCCGACGAGGGCGCACTGAGAGCGTGCCTTACAGCCGTTGCATCCGCCGATGCCGCGCACAAGTTTGCCTGCCGCGCCCGAATCCGCCAGCAATTCCATGCGCGTCGGGCGAATCGGTGCGCGCCGCCCGCAGCACTCGGTGAGGGCCCATCGAGTGCGCGCGTTGTGGCCGCTGGGTCGGCCGGTGGCGCGCGTGATTTTGTTTGGCGCGCGTGATTTTGCTGGCTGGTTTGTGCGCGTCGGGAGAATTTGTGCGCGGTGCGGTGCTTCGGCGCAGCGGGTGGGTCAGTCCTCGTCGAGGTCGGTTTCCTGGTCGAGGTCGGCGTCTACCTTGTCGCGGTCGGCCCATTCGAGGAGTTGATCTATCTCGAAGAGCGCGTCGTCGATGCCCTCGTGCAGGTCGCCGAGTTCGGCGAAGCGGGCGGGGACGGTTTTGATGGTGAAGTCGCGGGGGTCGACGTCGGGGATCTCGTCCCAGCGGATCGGGGTGGAGACGGTGGCGGTCGGTACACCGCGCACGGAGTAGGCGGCGGCGATGGTGTGATCGCGGGCGTTCTGGTTGTAGTCGACGAACAGCAGCTTCGGGTCGCGGTCCTTGCGCCACCAGGTGGTGGTCACGTCGTCGGGTGCGCGGCGTTCGACCTCGCGGGCGAAGGCGAGCGCGGCGCGGCGCACCTCCTTGAAACCCCAGTTCGGTGCGATGCGGACGTAGATGTGTAAACCCTTGCCACCGGACGTCTTCGGCCAGCCGACCGCGCCGAGCTCATCGAGCACCTCGTGCGCGACCCCGGCCACCCGCTGCACCCGCGACCACGGGCAGTCCGGCATCGGATCCAGGTCGATGCGCCACTCGTCGGGGCTCTCGGTGTCGGCCGCGCGGGAGTTCCACGGATGGAACTCGACCGTCGACATCTGCACGGCCCAGATGACCTCGGCCAGCTCGTTCACGCAGAGCTCGTCGGCGTGCCTGCTGTAGCGGGGGAAGAAGACGCGCACCGTATTGATCCAGTCCGGTGCGCCCGCGGGCAACCGCTTCTGATGGACCTTGTCTCCGGCGAGGCCCTTCGGGAAGCGGTGCAGCATGCACGGCCGATCGCGCAGCGCGCGGACGATGCCGTCGCCGACGCTCAGGTAGTACTGCACCAGGTCGAGCTTCGTCGCGCCGGTCTCCGGGAAATACACCCGGTCCGGGTTGGAAATGCGGATCGTGCGGTCGCCGACATCCAGTTCGATGGCCGACGCCGCAGCCTTGCTGGCCACGCGTCCGACGATAGCCGACCCGGCACCCCGCTCGCCGTCCGAAAACGCGCGTCACAATGTGCAGCACTCTGGTATGCATATTGGTATGAGCAAGGCGACGCGCGTGACCGTGACGCTGGATCCGCAGGTGGCCGAATGGGCAAAACAGGCGGCCGACCAGCAGAATCGCAGCTTGTCCTCGGTGATCAACGCCTCGCTGCGCACCGCGCTCGTGCACGACAGCCTGGCCAAGTTGGCGGTCGACGACGCCGCCGAACAGGCCGCGGCCTACGACGACTTGAACGTCACCGAGGCCGCCGAAACCGACGCCCGCGGCGCCGCATGAGACGGGGCGAGGTCTGGCGCTATTCCCCGGCCTTGCGCGACGGCACTCCGCTGCCGCGACGCATGTCCGTCGTGCTGGTCTCCGACTCGGCGGTGATCACCTCCCCCTACCGCTGGCTGCACGTCGTCCCACTGCGCGACGCCGACCCCGGCCATGTCCTGGCGACGCACACCGAACACGGCTGGGCCGACACCCTCGAACTCCACCGCGCCTACCGCCCCTGGCTCACCGAGCAACTCGGCGAACTGACAACCACCGAATCCGAATCACTCGACGCCCGGCTACGCGCCACCCTCAGCCTGTAAACCAGCACCTTCGCTACCCGCGAACACCGTTGTGCCCGCCCGTCCGGCGAGCACACTGGACCTCATGAGAAAACTATTGCGAGCCATTCGAAGATTGCTGGGCGGCAAGGTAACCACCGGCGGCGGCCCACCGGGTCGCGAAGGAGGCGGCGGCACCGCAGGCGTCCGCGAACCCCGACGCCCGTTGCCTCCGGACAACCACCTGAGCGCGACCCGCCGAATCGAACCCGACCCGAAAACGATCACCCTCCCAGACTCCCGCCACTGACCGGACGCTCGTAGTTGACCGGGCGTTCGTAGTTGACCGGGCGTTCGTCGCTGACCGGGCGTTCGTCGCTGACCGGGCGTTCGTCGCTGACCGGGCGTTCGTCGCTGACCGGGCGTTCGTCGCTGACCGGGCGTTCGTCGCCGACCGGGCGTTCGTCGCCGACCGGGCGTTCGTCGCCGACCGGGCGTTCGTCGCCGACCGGGCGTTCGTCGCCGACCGGACGTTCGTCGCCGACCGGACGTTCGTCGCCGACCGGACGTTCGTCGCCGACCGAACGCCTCGTCGCTGACCGAACGCCTCGTCGCCGACTGACCGAGCGCTCGTCGACCGACCGGAGCGCTCGTCGCCGACCGAACACGGCGGCACGGCGGGTGTCCGGGAACCGCCGCCCACTACCCACTACCCACGCCGCGCCGTACAGGTGATCGAACCGGACTCGCGAACGATCACCGTGCACGGCGTCCGTCAAAAACCGCGCCGCTCAGTCCAATTCGCCCGAGGCGGCCGTCGGATGCCGAAAACACAGTGTGCCCCACTGGAATCCGGCGCCGATGGCAGACATCAGGTAGGTATCGCCGGGGCGAATACGGCCACGGATGCTGGCATGATGCAGTGCGGTGAAAACACCGGCGGAACCGGTATTGCCGAGCAGATCGAGGGTGATCGGCGCCCGCTCCATCGGGACCTCGAGTTCGGTCATGGCCGCCGTGAGGATGTTCAGGTTGGCCTGGTGCAGGAAGAAATGATCGATCTCGGTGATCAGCAGACCGGCGCCCGCCGCGGCGGTGCGAATGCTTTGCGGCAGTTGACTTGTCGCGGTCGCCCACACGGCCCGGCCGTCCATCCGGAGATAGTGATCCCGGTCGGCGACGGTGTGTTCGGTGGTCGGCAGCCGCGAGCCACCCGCCCGGATCTCCACGTCGTAGGACAGCTGCGAGCCGAAGTCCCAGGCGAGCAATCCGGCACCGGCGGACTCGGTGCGGGTGAGCACGACGGCGCCCGCGGCGTCGCCGAAGAACACCCCGGTGGTCCGGTCGCGCGGATCGGTGACCCGCGAGGCGCAGTCGGCGGCGACGACCAGGACCGCCCGCGCCGACACCTGTAAAAGGTGCGCCGCCACCAGGATTGCCTGCAGCCCGTTGGCGCAGGCGGCCTGGGTGATGTCGAGTGGCAGCGCGTGGTGCGCCCCGATCTGTTCTTTGACGATCAGGGCGGTGGACGGCAGCGGTTGATCCGAGGTGTAGCTGGCCACGATGACCGCGTCGAGGTCGGCCGCCGCGAGTGCCGCATCGGTCAGTGCGGAGCGCGCCGCCGCGGCGGCCATGTCCGAGACCGCCAGATTCGCGGCCAGCCGCCGACGTTCCCGGATACCGGTACGGTCGACGATCCACTCGTCGGTCGTGTCCAGCGTCCTGGTGAGCTGCTCGTTCGTGATGACCCGGTCCGGCAGGTGTATTCCGGTGCCCGCCACCGCAATCGGGATCGCCGGGCGGACCGGTGCGATCCGCGGTACCGGCTCCTCCAGCACCGCGTTCATGCGAACGCGCTCTCGCGCGGCGTGACGGTGTTGTGCTCCGGCGCGATCAGGGCCTCGAGATCGATGTAGAACCGCCCGGATTCGCACGGCACTCCGAGCAGAATGCGCCGTGCCGCCTCCGCGACGAGTGCGCCGCCGAGTGCGACATCGGAGGCCAGTTGCGGCCAACTGCTCAGTGTCCGACCGATTTCCGGGAACGCCGCGGCGAGCTCGGGGCTGATCCGGTCCGCGTCGACCATCGCGAGGATGAGATCGGCCTTGTCCTGGGCCGTGAGGGTCGGCAGGTCGCGCGACGTGATATCGCCGAGCCTGCCGTGCAGCAGCGGGCGGTCCGGCTCGATATCGAATCGTTCGATGTCGAGCATCCCGCGATCGTTGCAGTCCATGATCACCGGAATGCCAAGGGCGCGAGCATGTTCGCGGGCCGCGATCTTGACGTACGGGGTATCGCATTCCTCGACGAGCAGGTCGATCACCGCCGCGCCGGTGCCGAAGAACTCGGTCATGGTGGCCTCGGTGAGCCCCGTCGGCATGATCTCGATGTCCAGGTACGGGTCGATCTCGAACAGTTGACGCGCGCACAGCACCGCCTTGCCGACGCCGATGTCGTGCACCCCGGCGCGCAAGCGGTTCATGTTCGACAGGCTCAACTCGTCGAAATCGGCGAGACGGAAGGCGCCGCCGATGCCCTCGAGTGCGAGGGTGACCGCGGCCGAGTTACCTACCGATAGACCGACTATCCCGATTCTGCGATCGAGCAGGCGGCGCTGTTGCGGGCGTTGGATCTTCTCACGATTGCGATCGGTGCGGACCAGGCGGAACTCCGCACGCGGCAGCACGTGCACCAGCCGGGCGGACCAGGGATACCAGACCCAGGTGCCGTACGCCCACGGTTCGACGCCCGCGAGCTGGGTGGCCACATCGGCTTCGAGGGCGCTGCCACTGGTGCGCCGGGAGGGCTCGCGGCTGTGGATCAACTCGACGAGTTGGGTATCGATGGTGTCGTGCACCGCGCCGACCACGCCGGATTCGAGCAGTCCGGCCAGTGCGGCCCGGTCGGCGGCGCGCGCAGGCTCGAACAACACCGGCCGCCAGTCGACGTCATCGGGAGCGCTCGATCGCAGGGCCGGCGGCGCGGCGTGCTGATCCGCCGGGATCGTTGCGGCGTAACGACTTATCGGCGCCCAGGTGGGAAACCGCGCGGACATCTCGGCGACCAGGTCGGTGTATTCACCCGCACCCGCCGCCGTCCGATGGACCAGGATCACCACGTCTTCGGTGTAGCGCTCGACGTAGCGACGGGTGCCCGCCACCGGGTCGAAGCCGAACCGGCCGTGGAACTGATCCTGGCCGTCCTTGGTGCCCGAGGTGCCGATCATGATCTTCGCGCCGAGATGGTGGGCCGCGCCGATTGCCACGGCGTTCAGAAATGCACCCAAGCCAAGTTTGCGGGCACGATGCTCGACGACCAATCTGCTGTGCTCGAACGTCTCGCCAGTGGTCACGCCCTCGGCGGCGAGCACCGCGTCGTAGGCCTCGTCGCCGAGGTACGCACGCGACTGGAACAGGTCACCGGTAGCCGGTGTGGACAGCCGAATATAGCCGAGCGGGACGCCGTCCGCCTCCCATCGCGCCACGAAATGCCATGCACCGTAATCCAATTCCTGATCATCGACATGCGTCCCGTCGGCGGCCTGAAAGTCCGGCCGCCGACCCCGGTCATACAGAATCCTGGCACGTAACTCGCGTAACTCAGCGACCAGATCCGCCTGTTCGATGCCGTCACGCGGCACCGAACACGCCGAAATATGCCACTGCACAGCAGGATTACGATCGCATGCGGAGTATCCGTGCGCGGGTGCGCACAGTCCGCCCGATGCTGCCACGGGGCGTGGTCCTTTCCAGGGATGCGTGAAAGAGGGGTTGGAGCTGCAGATATGCCGAGCGGCGAAGCGGAACCACAGAACGCAAACGCGATAACAACCGGCAGATCCAACAGCGAGAAGATTCGCCAGATCCGCGCGCAGAGCAGCGCAACCTGGCGATCGCTACATAGTAGCTACATTTGATCTTGAGCACCAAAGGGACGATTCGGGCACCCCGAGGGCGCAACCGCGGCAGATCGCTACGCGAGAACCCATCCGTACACCCACTGTGTCAGCCCGACACCGCCTGTAGTGGGTGTGCAGCTGACACAGCGGGTGTACGGCTTGATTCTTCACTGGCTTTCGGGCCCTATTCCGACTTGGGTTCAACGGCAGATCCCGAGAAGTAGTGCAAATCCCGACACTGACAGCCCGATCACCGGGCTAGAACCCAGCCGCTCACCCTTTGTGTTACCCGAACACCGCGTACAGGGGGTGTTCGGATAACACAAAGGGTGAGCGGCCTCCAACTCGCCACGCCGACAGCAGAATCCGCACCTTAACTCGGGACCTGCACTGGCTTTAGGGCCCTATTCCGAGTGCCGATCCCGAGACAGAGTGCAGATCCTGAGGACACCGGCGCGGGGAGCGCCTCGCGGGTCTGATCGACCATCGAAACCGCCGCCGACCACCCCCTCTTGTCCAAAGCGCTTGTCACGCAACCACAGCCAGATGACCACCTCACCAACGCGACACCGCGCACCTGACGTGCACCTAAAGCCGGGTACGGCACACGACGTGCCCAGCACTACTCACGGGAAAACATGGATAGGCCTTCAGCATCTATGGACTGCTCACGTGCGGAGGTCTAAGAAGCACTTGCCCGGATAGGTCCACTATTCCGAGGGTCTCTAGGTGTACAGGTCCGGGTTGGTCTACTGAGAAATCTCCGGTGGTGTGCTGTCCCAGAGGTTTTCGACTGGTTCATCGGATGACCGGAGTAGTGCTGAGCACGTCAGGTGGGGTACCCGGCCTTCTCTTCCGCAACTTGTGATGGGCAGCGTGTGGGTTCCAGCGTGAGGACTGGCTGTGGTCCGGTTGAAAGAGGCTGGGGAAAACGAGGCGAGTCAAAGGGTTGTTGGCGTCATCGAGGCGAGTCAAATGGTTGCTGTTGAAGATCGTTTAGCGACCATATGACTCGCCTCGATGCTCGTTTAGGTGACCGAGGCGAGGGCGAAGGGGAGTACCGCGTCAGCCCCTGCGGTGCGGAGGGCGTGGGCGGCGAGGGTTAGGGTCCAACCGGTGTCGGAGAGGGTGTCTACCAGCAGGATTGGGCCCTCGACGTTGGTGAGGTCGGGGACGTCCCAGGAGTCGAACAGGCCTGCTACGCGGTGGGCCGAGTTGGCGGCGGATACCGGTGGGCGGTCTGGACGGTTGGGGAGGGTGCCGAGGTCGTTCAGGCGGCCGATCTCGGCGAGGCCTGCCGCGAGGGTGGCGGTCAGGACCGGGTAGCGGGGGGATTCGAGGGCCAGCACCGAGGTCGGGCGGGTGGTCCACTTCCAGTCCCGCAGCACGGCGACGCAGGCTTCGAAGACCTTCTCGGGGATGGGATCGTCGGGTCCGTCGAGCAGGGTGCGCAGGCGCTGACCCCAGCCGAGGTCGGTGAGCCTGCCGAGTACCCGGCCGGTCTCGGCGCCGCCGGTGATCTTGCCGGACAACGGAACACCGAGCTTCGCCATGCCGGTGGGCCACTGCTTGCGCGGGCTCAGGTCCAGTCCGGGACGGTCGAGGCGGGCCCGGGTGGCGGCGACCGCTTCGGCGTCCACCGAGACGTCGGGTCGAGTGCCGGTGCAGTTGTCGCAGCGACCGCAGCCGGACGAATCCGATTGTTCCGCAGCCAATCCCGGGTCGTCGAGCTGACCGCGCAGGAACTCCATCCGGCAGGCGCTCGTCGACTGATAGTCGACCATCGCCTGCTGCTCGACCTCGCGCGCCTCGGACAGACGCTCGTAGCGTTCGGTGTCGTAGGTCCACGGCTGGCCGGTGGAGAGCCAGCCGCCGCGCACCCGCCGCACCGCACCGTCCACGTCGAGCACCTTGAGCACCATCTCCAACCGGGAGCGGTTCAGCTCGACCAGCGGTTCCAGTGCGACCGTCGACAAGGCCCGATCGGTATCGAGCGCGTCGAGCACCGAGCGGACGATGTGTTCGCGCGGAAAGGCAACGGAGGCAAAGTAACTCCAGATCCGCGCGTCCTCCGGCCCGGGCAGCAGCACCACCTCGGCGCGCTCGGTGCCACGGCCCGCGCGACCGACCTGCTGGTAGTAGGCGATGGGCGAGGACGGCGCGCCGACATGCACGACGAAGCCGAGATCGGGCTTGTCGAAACCCATCCCGAGCGCCGAGGTGGCGATGAGCGCCTTCACCTCGTTGTTCAACAGCGCCTGCTCCAGCGCCTCACGTTCGGCGGGATCGGTCTGTCCGGTGTAGGCGGCGACGGTGTGCCCGTGCGAGTTCAGCACGTCGGCCAGGTCGTGCGCGGCGGCGACGGTGAGCGTGTAGACGATGCCCGAGCCGGTGAGCGTGCGCAGATGTCCGCTGAGCCAGGCGGTGCGTTCCACCGCGTCGGCGAAGCGCACCACCGATAGGTGCAGCGACTCGCGGTCCAGCGTGCCGCGCAACACCAGGGTGTCGGTGCCGATTTGCGTGGCGACATCGGTGACCACCCGGTCGTTCGCGGTCGCGGTGGTGGCCAGCACCGGCACGTCCGAGCCGAGGTCGGCGATCAGCGTGCGGATCCGCCGGTAGTCGGGCCGGAAGTCGTGCCCCCAGTCCGAGACACAGTGCGCCTCGTCGATCACCACGAGACCGGCGTCGGCGGCCAGCTTCGGCAGCACCTGATCGCGGAAGTCCGGATTGTTCAGCCGCTCCGGGCTGACCAGCAGCACATCGACCTCGCCGGACGCGACCTGCGTGTGTATTTCGTCCCATTCAGTGACATTGCCCGAATTGATCGTCGCGGCAACCACACCCGCCCGTTGTGCGGCGGCGACCTGGTTACGCATCAGCGCGAGCAGCGGCGACACGATCACCGTCGGCCCGCGCCCGGCCCCGCGCAGCAGCTTGGCGGCGATGAAGTAGACCGCCGACTTACCCCAGCCGGTGCGCTGCACCACCAGCGCGCGGCGCCGCTGCACCACCAGCGCCTCGATCGCCGTCCACTGATCCTCCCGTAGCCGAGCATCGGGTCCGGCCAGCTCGCGCAGCAGGTGTTCCGCGCGCTCGCGAAGGTCGGGTGCGGTGAGGTCGATCGCCGGGACATCGGTCGCCGTGGTCATGCGCTCCATCGTGCCCGACGGTACCGACAGCAACCGCCCGCGTCGCGCCCGCCCGCCCCGACCGGGCCTGTCGAGATCGATACCGGTCGGACTCTCGGTATGTACGGCGATCTGTCCTACACTGCGTGAATCGCCGCGATGACACCGCGATCACCGGCTTCCGCGGCGGCGTTCACCACAAGTGAGTGCGGTTCGAAACGATACGAGGCTTCCCTGTCGACGCCGAGGACGAGTCGAATGATCGAGCGTAGCGAGCGAGTCATGTCACAGCGCGCACCGCGCGTGACCGAGCCGAGCGTGGGCGGGGCGCGGTCATGAACGGCTATCTACGATTGCTGCGGGATTGGTGGCACGACGGCGTCGACTACCGCTGGGTGGTGAACGCCCTGGCCGACCGCTCGGCGCTCGGCGTGGTGAAATTCGCGATCGGCCTGTGCGGGCTGGCGACGCCGCTGATCAGCGTGCTGACGGTCACCTCGTCGGCGGGCCCGCAGAACGTGCTCGGCCGCACGGTGCTCTGGTGCATCGTGGCGGCGGCGGTGGTGTGGGTGGTGCGCTGGTGGTGGTTGCCGTGGCCGAGCCGAGTGGAATCGCTGACGCTGCTCGCGGTCGGCGACCTCTGCATCACGCTGGTCTGCGTGCTGAGCCCCGGCTATGTCGTCCGGTCGGTCGGGATGATGCTGCTATTGATCGTCGGCATCTATGTCAGCGCCTTCCACAGTCCGCAGGTGCTCGCCGGGCACACGGCGTGGTCGTTGGCGTCGGCGGCGGTGCTGTCGATTCCGCTGTTCGGCGTCGGCGATGCCGCATCGGCGGTGATCATGATTCTCGGCATGGTCGCGGCCACGGTGGTGCCGCCGGGATTGCAGTTCTGCTACTGGGTACTGCGCAGCGACATGCTCTCCGATCCGTTGACGACGCTGTTGAGCAGGCGCGGATTCGAATACCACTCCGCGATGCTGGTCGGCGGCTCCGGGCTGGTGCCGGTCTGCGTGATGATGGTCGATCTGGATCGCTTCAAAGCGGTCAACGACACCTTCGGGCACGCCGCGGGCGACAAGGTGCTGGTGCGCACGGCCGATCGGTTGCAGCACGCGGCACCTACCCGCAGCATCGTTTCCCGGCTCGGCGGTGAGGAATTCGCGATCGTCGCGCGCCTGCCCGTCCCGACCGCGGTCGATGCCGCCGAGCGACTACGCGACGCCGTCGCCGAACCCGTCGGGTCGATTTCGGTCACCGCCAGCATCGGCATCGCCGTCGCCGACGCGGGTGCTGACGGCTACCGGCAAAGCCGTCAACTGGTGCAGGATCTGATCCGGTGCGCCGACAGCGCGATGTATCAGGCGAAACAGCGGGGCGGCAATACCGTTGTGGTCGAGCACATCACGGCGCTGCAGGGCATCGACAACCACGATGTGACCCGGTCGGCTTAGGTTGCGGCGGTTTCCTCGGCGAGCGTGATCAGGCGGGCGCGAATCAGATCGGGCTGTTCTTCGGCGATGAAGTGACCACAGTTCGCCACCCGCTCCAGCGTGTAGTCATCGGCCTTCGCGGTTTCGGCGGCGGCCAGCGAGTGGTGGACGGCGCTGTCATCGACTCCGAACAGGGCACGGATCGGGATAGTGGCGCGGCGCGTTTCCCCATGCCGGGCACCGCGCGGCAGTTCACGGAGCAAGAAGGTGCGATAGGTGTCGACTCCGGCGCGCGCGACATCGGGATCGCGGAACCGATCGGCATACGCGCGAACAACTTCCGGCCCGAACTCCGCGCGATTCTTGACGCCCTTGGCGAGCATCACCTCGAGCACCCGGGTGCGCTGCTGCAGATACTGCCCGAACGTGGCGACGAGCGGTTGATACGCCAGCAGCCGCCACAGATGCGGCAGGAAGCTGCGCGGCGTCTGCCACGGATGCGCGATGTTCAACACCAGGTATCCGTCGAACCGCTCCGGCTCCCGCAATACCATGAGATGTCCGATGTAGCCGCCCCAATCGTGGCCGATGAGCAACACGTGGTCGAGCCCGAGCTCATCGAGCAACGCCAGCACATCGGAGGCCACGTCGTCTTTGGCCCATCGATGCGGCGCCGGACCGGACCAGCCATAACCCGGCAGATCCGGGACGATGATGCGCAGACCCGCCGGCGGGTCTGCCAGCAGATGGCGATAGGCGTAATGATGTTGCGGCCACCCGTGCAGCGCGACCACCGGCCGCCCGTCCACCGGACCGGACTCGGTCACATGGAAGTCGACGCCGCGCGCGCTGACGAAGTATCGCCGAACACCCACAATGGCCGGGGGTTCCGCGGCCGCCCCAGGATGGATGGTTGAGCCCGAACCTCGTTGTCGCTGGCGCATACCCGATGGTAACCAGTCATGACGTGCGCGTCTCCTCGGTCGCGCCGACAGTGCGGCCCGCCGCTGAATCGGCGCGGCATTCAACGCGAAATGACCATGAACAGCGGACAATAGGGCCGAGGTGATCCCGAAAGCGGGGTCCGTGCAGGAGGCCAACCATGTCGAGCCAATACCAGCCGCCGGCGGGCTGGTCGCCGCCAGGCAGCCAGTTCCAGAGTCGCAGCGGCTTCGGCCGGACGCTCACCGGCACGCTGATCTCGCTGGTGATCACCCCGATCGGGGTCGGGCTATCCGCGCACGGCGCGCTGGACACCAGGCAGTGGGTCATCCTGGGCAGCTCGGCGGACCGGTGGGGTTCGAACTTCCAGATCATCGGCGGCGCGGTGCTGCTGTTCCTGGTGGCGGCGCTGGCCGCGTTCTCCCCGGTGGGCACGGCGATCGCGGGCCTGGTGTGGGGCTTGATCCCCGGGATCCTGCACATCGTCTTCCCGGACGACACCTACCGGCAGATCGAGAACCTGCCCGAGCTGTCCGACGATTTCCATCTGGCACTGCACAATTGGGTATTGAACGGCTTCGCGCTGCTCACCGGCATGTTCCTGATCGGCGCGGCCTTCGCGGCCACCTTGCGGCGCAAGTGAATCTAGGCCGCGCCCACATCCGGTGGGCGCGGCCCGAATTCAGCCCTTGACGCACAGCACCTGCCGCAGCGTCGCGACGACGTCGACCAGGTCGCGCTGTGCGGCGATGACCTCGTCGATGTCCTTGTAGGCGGCCGGGATCTCATCGACCACGCCCGCGTCCTTGCGCGACTCGACGCCCTCGGTCTGGGCGACCAGATCGGCGACGGTGAACTGCCTCTTCGCCGCGTTACGGCTCATCCGCCGACCCGCGCCGTGCGAGGCCGATTGGAACGAGGCCGGATTTCCCTTGCCGCGCACCACATATGAGCGGGTGCCCATCGAACCCGGAATCAGCGCGAGATCACCCGCGCCCGCCCGGACCGCGCCCTTACGGGTCACCAGCATCGGGATGCCGTCGATGAGCTCCTCCGCCACATAGTTGTGGTGACAGGAGATCGGCTGATCGAAACGCACCGGGCGCCCGGCGAATTCGTCGCGCACCGCACGGCACACCAGGGCCAGCATCACCGCGCGGTTACGTGCGGCGTACTCCTGCGCCCAGGTGAGGTCGCGGCGGTAAGCGTCCATTTCCGGTGTCCCGGAAAGGAATACGGCCAGGTCGCGATCGGGCAGGTCGACGTTGTGCGACAGCGTCCGTGCCACGGCCATGTGCCGCTCGGCGAGTTCCTTGCCGATATTGCGGCTGCCCGAGTGCAGCAGGATCCACACCGCGTCGTCCTGGTCGAGGCAGACCTCGATGAAGTGGTTGCCGCCGCCCAGGGTGCCCATCTGCTTGTGCGCCTTGGCTTCCCGGTTCTGCACGCCGTCGTCGAGCGAGGCGAACGAGCCCCAGAAGTTGTCCCAGCCCGCACGCAGCGTCGCGGTGCTCGCGCCCAGTGCGGAAACCTCGCCACCGAGCTTGGTCACGTTGACCGAGCTGTCGTGCGCGTTGAAACCGACCGGGACCGCCGCCTCGATCCGGGACCGCAGCGAACGCAGGTCGTCCGGCAGATCCGCGGCGGTGAGGTCGGTCTTGACGCTCTCCATGCCGCAGCCGATATCCACGCCGACCGCGGCCGGGGACACCGCGTCCTTCATCGCGATCACCGAGCCGACCGTTGCCCCCTTGCCGAGGTGCACGTCCGGCATCACGCGGACGCCGTGGACCCATTTCAGCGCGGCGATATTCCGCAGCTGCTGCAGCGCGGTCTGCTCGACCGCGTGCTCTTCGGCCCACATAAGCGTCTGCGCGCGGGTGCCGCGCAGCTCGACGGGAAACATCTGTCGATCCTTTCGTTGGTTTCCTGATCAACGGTAAAGATCGACGCGGCTTATCGCACTCGATTAAATACGGGTAGCGGGCGAGTATTTCTACTCGGTGTTACTGGGCGGAGTGGTCGGATAAGCGTCCTCGGCGTTGATGTGCGCGATGCCCGCGGCCAGGCGTTCGGCATCGGCGGTGGTGATCAGGTCCTCGGCGAGCCATTCGTCGAGCAGCCTGCCGAGCCCGCGGCGCCACCAGAAGGCGCCGAGAAAGTGCAGTTCGGGCAGGCCGTAGCCGTCCGACGAGTAGCACAGCGATCGGAACGGGGCGAGTTCGAGCGCTTCGGCCAGCACGGCCTGGGTGCGGTGTCCGACGTAGGGGGCGGTGAGTCCGATATCCATCCGGACATGTCCGAAGGCGTGCGCCAGGTAGGCGGCATTGCGATGAAACGGCCAGCAGTGCAGCAGCATCACGGTGAGGCCGGTATTCGCGGTTTTGCGGAGAAAGTCGGTGAGTAGCAGCGGATCCGCGCGATGCAGCCGCAGGTCGGTATCGCCGAAGCCGGTGTGGAATTGCAGCGGCAGGCCGAATTCGGCGCCGATGCGGGCGCCGAGGCCGACCAGCCAGCCGAGTAGGTCCGGATCGGTGAGCCGGTGTTGGGGGATAACGGCTTTCGGTGGTCGTTCGCGGAGCGGGAAGTCCAGACCGCACCGGTAGGCGACGATCGTTTTGAGTCCGACCGCATTTCGGGCACGTTCGCGCAACCGGGCCTCGATTTGATCGAACACTGTCTTGCCCGCGCCTACCTCGGCGATGACCTGCTCGGCGACGTGTTCGATCCGCACGACCTCGCGCACCTCGCCATCGGTGAGCTGGCTGAACTCCGCTGTGCCGCCGCCGAATCCGGTATCGATGAACCAGCTGGTGGTGCCGGTGGCGCCCAGTAGTCGCACGGCGACCTCGCGCCAGCCGAGTTCGGTCCGATGGGTCAGGTAGGCGTCCGGGCCGACGTGCGGCGGTAGGTCGAGTGCCGGTGCGCACCAGCGGCGGACCGCGAGGCCGATCGCGGAATCGAAGCTGCCGGTGGCGCCCTCGCCGAGTAGTCGCTCGAATCCGGCCCGGTCCAGATCGTGCGGGACGACGCCGTGGCAGTGGTGATCGGTGAGCGTCAGGCCGTCGGTCAGCACGTCAGAACCGCCAACGAGTCAGCGCGACAAGCGCTTCGGGGCTGGTGCTCTGATAGCGGTCCGCCTCGGCGCGGCGCACGGTGAGCAGCGCGTCGTGCAATTCGGGGCCCATCGCCTCGGCCAGCACCGCGGAGTCCGCCAGCCGGTCGGCCGCCTCGGCGGGGCGGGTCGGCAGCCTGCGTACGCCGGAGATCAGCAGCTGTTCGGCGTCGAAGGTGACCGGGTCGCCGCTGATTTCGGCGGGCAGCCGCAGCTCCTCGGCCACACCGGCCAGTCCGGCGGCGATCACCGAACCGACGATCAGATATGGATTCCCGGTCGCGTCAAAGCATTTGACCTCGGCGTTGGCCGCCCACTCCTCGGTGCCGCGTACCCCGGTGATGAAACGCAATGCCGCCTCGCGGGTTTCCCGGCCCCAGCATTGCCAGACGCCCGCCCACCGCGACGGCTCCAGGCGCAGGAAGCTTGCCGGATTACCGGCGCCCACCGCGACGAGCGCGGGCAGCTCGCGCAGTATTCCGGCGAGGAAGGCCTCGCCGGTCCGGCGCATGCCGTACGGGCCGTCGCCGGTGGCGAACAGCGGGCCCTGGTCGTCCTGTGCCGAAAAGTGCAGGTGCGCACCGGAACCGGTGCCGCCGGGCTCGAGGCAGGGAGCGAGCAGCGCGCGCCAGCCGTACTGCAGGCTGACCTGCCGGATGGTGTGCCGCACCAGCACCGCGTCGTCGGCGGCGCCGACCGGATCGGACGGTTGGACGGACAGTTCCAGTTGGCCCGGTGAGTATTCCGGGTGGAACTGGTCGACGAGGATGCCTTGCCGGTCCAGTATCGCGACCAGTTCCCGCGCGTAGTCGGCCACCTGCCCGAGTCGCACCAGGCCGTAGGCGGGTCCGAAGGCGGCCGGAGTGAAGTCCTGTGTATCGCCCTGGCCAACAGCCCATTCGGTCTCGAACGCCATGGACAGCTGAATTCCGGCCTGCCGCGCCGCCTCGGCCTGCCGGGTGGCGAATCCGCGCTGACAGGCGGCGAAGGGCGTCCCGTCCTGGGTGTATTTGTTGGTCGGCGCCCACGCCCAGCCAGGTTGGCAGGCAAGCTCGGTCAACACCGACAGATCCGGGACCAGCCGCAGATCACCGTCCGGCCCGCCGAGGTACTTACCGGCCGTCATCAGATCATCGAAGGCGAACGTCTCGAAGCAGGGCGACACCCCGACCCCGTTCCGCGCCGCATGTGCCAGCCGCCGCATCGGCACCGTCTTGACCCGGGTAATCCCCGCGTTGTCGACAAAGGTCAGCGCGACGATGTCGGCATCCAACCTGCCGATCACCGCTTCGTTGTCGCCATCGGACGGAATGCGCTCCGGCATCGTGGGCATGAACGTCAACGATAGTCGGCGAGTTGGGCTTCGGCGTGAGCTTTCAGCCGTGGCGGTGCGTCGTCCGGCGGCGGCACAGTGAACCGGCAAGGCTTGGCCGATCGCACTGTGCGCCACCGGATTCGCGGCGGGATCCCCGTCGGCAGGGTGCTTTAGTTCGCGGGGAGGGCGGCGCGGATCTCGGCTTCGGTGGGGATGGAGGAGCTGGCGCCGAGCTTGGTGGTGGCGAGAGCGCCGGCGGCACCTGCCCAGGTCAGCGCGAATTCGGGGCCGCGGTGCCAGGCGGCGGCCAGCGCTCCGGTGAAGGTGTCGCCCGCGCCGGTGGTGTCGATGACGTCGACCTTGGGGCTCGGCTGGGACAGCTGTTTGCCGCCTGGGCCGCGATAGGTCGCGCCATCCGCGCCGCGCGTCACGACTACATGGGCGACCGGGTCGAGGGCGGCGCCGAGCTGTTCGGCCTCGCCCGAATTCACCACCGCCACATCGACGTTCGCCCACAGTTCGGCGGGAAGGTCTTGGGTGGGGGAGGGATTGAGCAGCACCGTGGTGCCGTTCGCGCGGGCGTGCCGCGCTCCGGCCACTACCGTATCGATCGGAATCTCCAACTGGCACAGCAGAATATCGGCGGCGGCGATCGCGTCGAGGTCCGCCTCGGTGAGCTCGGTCATCCTGGCGTTCGCGCCGCCGACCACGATGATGCTGTTCTCGCCACCGCCGTCCACCACGATCGCGGCGACACCACTCGGCCCGTCCACCGTCCGCAGCCGGTCGACGCCAACCCCCGAATCCGTCAGCACGCCCCGCAATTCGGCCGCGAACACATCGTCCCCGACCGCTCCGAGAAACCGCACCGCACCACCGGCCCGCTGCGCGGCGATCGCCTGATTCGAGCCCTTCCCACCCGGCACCATCGCGAAGCCGGTACCGAGCACCGTCTCGCCGGGCACCGGCCGCCGATCGGTGGTGGTGACCAGGTCCATGTTGATACTGCCGAGCACCGCGATCGAGGCAACGTCCGTCTTTTCGGCCATGCCGTCAAAGGCTAGTAGAGGCGCTGCTGCGTCTGATCCGTCCACCGGTACCCGTCGAACCAGCGGACGATGCGCGGATCCGCCGGGTCGGGGTACCAGCCCGGGCTCGAGACCGGCGGTGTCGCGGGCCGGGAGCCGGACTTCACGGCGACCACGATGACACTGGCAATCACAATGATCAGGACGATGGCCACGACCAGCAGCAGACCCAGTTCCATCACCTGAATATGTGACCACGGACCGGACGGCGGGCGATGCGCAGCGGTGGATTAGGCCTTGGACCGGGTCAGTAGGCTGTACCCATGACGGTAGGAACGACGACCGAGCCGGACGTCCGCGAGGTGGTGCACGAGGCCGCACGCAAGGCTCGGGTCTTGTCGCGTGTGCTGGCGCAGCTGACCACGGCGCAGAAGAACGAGGCACTGCATGCCGCCGCCGACGCCCTGCTCGGCGCGGCCGATGCGGTACTCGACGCCAATGCCGAGGACGTGCTCGCCGCGCAGGCCGCCAACGTCGAGGAATCGTTGATCGACCGGCTGCGACTCACCAAATCTCGCATCGACGGCATCGCCTCCGGCCTGCGTCAAGTCGCCGGTCTGCCCGACCCGATCGGCGAGATCGTGCGCGGCTCGGTGTTGCCGAACGGCCTGGAAACCCGCCAGGTCCGGGTGCCGCTCGGCGTGATCGGCATGGTCTACGAGGCCAGGCCGAACGTCACCGTGGACGCGTTCGGGCTCACCCTGAAGTCCGGCAACGCCGTGCTGCTCCGCGGCTCCTCCTCGGCCGCGCACTCCAATGCCGCGCTGGTCGCGGTGCTGCGAGAATCCCTTGTCGCACAGGGGCTTCCGGCCGACGCGGTGCAGCTGCTGCCCAGCGTGGACCGGTCGAGCGTCACCCACCTGATCCAGGCCCGCGGCCTGGTCGACGTGGTCATCCCGCGTGGCGGCGCCGGCCTGATCAGCGCCGTCGTCCGCGACGCCACCGTGCCGACCATCGAGACCGGCACCGGCAACTGCCACGTCTACGTGCACGCGGCCGCCGACCTGGAGATGGCCGAGCAGATCCTGATCAACGCCAAGACCCGCCGCCCCAGCGTCTGCAATGCCGCCGAGACGGTGCTCATCGACGACGCGATCGCCACCGTCGCGGTGCCCAAGCTGATCGAGGCGCTGGAACGGCACGGCGTCACCGTGCACGGCGACCTGCCCGGCCTGGTGCCCGCGAACAGCAAGGACTGGGGCGAGGAGTACCTCACCCTCGATATCGCGCTCAAGGTGGTCGACGGCCTCGACGCGGCCATCGAGCACATCAACACCTGGGGCACCGGGCACACCGAGGCCATCGTCACCGGTGAGCTGGCCGCGGCCCGCGAATTCACCAGCCGAGTCGACGCCGCGGCCGTCATGGTGAATGCTTCAACCGCGTTCACCGACGGTGAGCAGTTCGGCTTCGGCGCCGAGATCGGCATCTCCACGCAGAAGCTGCACGCCCGCGGACCCATGGCGCTACCGGAGCTGACCTCCACCAAGTGGATCGTGTGGGGCGACGGCCAGATCCGGCCGGTATAGGTATTAAGGGAGCGAGCCTCGCTCGTTGCCAAGGAAGGACTGCACGTGGCCCCCACCCCCGAGACGACCCAGGAGCCGATCTTCACCTCGGTCGACGATGTGATCGATCAGCTGGCCAGCACCGGCTACCTCGCTGATAAAGCCACCGCAACCTCGGTGTTCCTGGCCGACCGGCTCGGCAAGCCGCTGCTCATCGAGGGTCCGGCCGGTGTCGGCAAGACCGAGCTGGCCAGGGCGGTCGCGCAGACCTCCGGCGCCGAACTGGTCCGGCTGCAGTGCTACGAGGGCGTCGACGAGGCCCGCGCGCTCTACGAGTGGAACCACGCCAAGCAGATCCTGCGCATCCAGGCGTCCAGCGAAAACGACTGGGAAGAAACGAAGGCCGACGTCTTTACCGAGGAATTTCTGCTGTCGCGCCCGCTGCTCACCGCGATCCGGCGCAGTGATCCGACGGTGCTGCTGATCGATGAGACCGACAAGGCCGACGTCGAGATCGAGGGCCTGCTGCTCGAGGTGCTCAGCGATTTCGCGGTGACCGTTCCCGAGCTGGGCACCATCGTCGCCACCCGCAAGCCGTTCGTGGTGCTTACCTCGAACGCCACCCGCGAGCTGTCCGAGGCCCTCAAGCGTCGCTGCCTCTACCTGCACCTTGACTTCCCGGACGAGGAGCTCGAGCGTCGCATCCTGGCCAGCCGGGTGCCGGAGCTGTCCGCCGCTGTCGCCGCGCAGTTGGTGCGGATCGTGCACGTGTTGCGCGGTATGCAGCTGAAGAAGCTGCCCTCGGTGGCCGAGTCGATCGACTGGGGTCGCACGCTGCTGGCGCTCGGCATGCACGACCTGGACGATTCCGCGGTGCGGGCCACGCTCGGAGTCGTGCTCAAGCATCAGAGTGATCACCAGCGTGCGCTGGCCGAGCTGAAGCTGGCCTGAGCCGATGGCCGCGCGATCGCAGCCCGCGCCGGATGCGGAACTGACCGCGCCGCACGGGTTGCCGGGTCATCTCGTCGGGTTCGTCGAAGCGCTGCGCGAGCGCGGTATTCCGGTGGGGCCGTCGGAGACGGTGGACGCGGGCCGGGTGGTGACCGTGCTCGATCTACTCGATCGGGACGTGCTGCGCGAGGGTTTGGCGTGTTCGCTGCTGCGCCGGACCACGCATCGCGCGACGTTCGATCGGCTCTTCGATCTGTGGTTTCCGATCGCGATCGGTCAACGCACCGGCGCTCTCGACGAGGTCGAGCTGCCAAGGACGCCGACCGGTGAAGTGGACATCGCGGCGCTGCGGGAACTGCTCGCGGAGCTGTTGATGCAGGAAGCGGGCGATGCTCGGCTCGATGCGTTGGCGGCTCAGGTGGTCGATCAGCTCGGTCAGTATCAGTCCGCGAGTGGGTCGTCGTTCTCGGCCTATCAGGCGTTGAAAGATGTTCAGCCGCAGACGCTACTGGCCAAGATCCTGGCCGGGCTGGCGGCCGGACCGGATACCAGCGCGTTCGACACCGAGATCGCCCGGCGGGCCGCGCGCGGCCGCATCGATGCGTTCCGGGCGTCGGTGGAGGCGGAGACGCGGCGACGGGTGGCCGAGCGGATCGGTCGTGAGCGGGTCGCCAGCTATGGTGTGCCGCGGCAATCCGAGGACGTCGATTTCCTGCGGGCCTCGGAATCCGAGCTGGTCGAGATGCGGCGCAGCACCCAGCGACTCGCGCGCATTCTCGCCTCGCGACTCGCGGTGCGGCGCAGGCATTCTCGCCGCGGCGAGATCGATCTGCGGAAGACGCTGCGTAAGTCGATGTCGACCGGTGGCGTGCCCATCGACCTGGTAAACCGTAAGCCGCGGCCCGGCCGGCCGGAGCTGGTGTTGCTGTGCGACGTATCCGGGTCGGTGGCCGGGTTCAGCAACTTCACCCTGCTGCTGGTCAGCGCGCTGCGCGAACAGTTCTCGCGGGTAAGGATTTTCGCGTTCGTCGACCAGACCGACGAGGTGACCCAGTTCTTCGATCCGCGTACCCAGCTGGACAAGGCGATGAACCGGATCTTCACCGAGGCGCGCGTCGTCGGGATGGACGGGCACTCCGACTACGGCAACGCGCTGGCCGGATTCGCCAGGGACTTCCCCGATGCGGTCACCGCCCGCAGCTCACTGCTGATTCTCGGCGACGCGCGCACCAACTATCGTGATCCCGAACTCGAGACGCTACGGTCGCTGGTACGGACCGCCAAGCACGCGCACTGGCTCAATCCGGAGATGCAAACCAACTGGGGTTCGGGTGATTCCGCTGCCGACAAATACCGGCAGGTGATCGAGATGCACGAATGTCGCTCGGCCAGCCAACTGACGGCAGTGGTGTCGATGCTGCTGCCCGTGTGAGGAGTGGACATGAACGGCAAGCAGCTGCTGAAGTACTGCCTCGCGAAACCCGGTGCTTGGCAGGACGAACCGTGGGAAGGCGACGTGGTCGCTAAGGTCGGCGACAAGATCTTCGCGTTCCTCGGGGAGACCTCGGTCGGGCTCAAGTGCGGGCGCACCAGGGAAGAGGCCAACGAGCTGATCCGGGTGTATCCGAATGATGTGACGGCGTCGTCGTATATCGGGCGATACGGCTGGAACGGGGTCAAGCTCAACGGTGCGATACCGGACGATGAGGTGCGCGAACTGATCGACCAGTCCTATGAGGCGGTGGTCAGCAGGCTGCCGAAGTCCAAGCGGCCGAAGGTCTGATCAGCGCCTGGTCGGCGTCATCAGCGATTGTTAAGCGAACCATTGGGGCTTGCCGCAAGGATTGCGGACCATGGTGGAGAGAACGCCCAATGGTGTGGCGGCGGTGGAGGACAGCTATACGTTCCAGGTGGATCTGCGGGGGATCGTCGACTTACTCTCTCACCACCTGTATTCCAGCCCTCGGGTGTATTTGCGTGAGTTGTTGCAGAACGCGGTGGACGCCGTCACCGCGCGTGCGCAGCGAGACCGACTGGCGCCTACCGCGATTCGGATCAGCATCGATGCGACCGGCTTGCGGATCACCGATCCCGGTGTCGGCCTGACCGAGGCGGACGTGCACCGCTTCCTGGCGACCATCGGCCGATCGTCGAAGCGGGACGACATCGAGGGTGCGCGGCGAGAGTTCCTCGGGCAGTTCGGCATCGGACTGCTCGCCTGCTTCACCGTGGCCGAGCAGATCCGGGTGGTCACCCGGTCCGCCGACGATCGCGCGGCCGCGCCGGTCGAATGGCTGGCCGCGGCGGACGGCACCTACTCGGTGCGGCTGCTGGAGCCCGCGGAGTATCCGGAGCCGGGAACCACGGTGCAGCTGACGCCGCGGGCCGGCGCCGAGTCGTGGTTCGTGCCGCGCCGGGTGATCGAACTCGCCCGCGAATACGGTTCATTGCTGCCGTACGCGGTGACCGTCGAGTCCGACGGCATCATCGTGCCGGTCACCGATGGCCCGGCCGTGTGGCATCGGCACTACCCGTCCGCCATGGAGCGGCGCGAGGCGCTGCTCGAATTCGGCGAGCGCACACTCGGATTCGATCCACTCGACGTGATCGACTTGGACGCGGAACTGGCCGGCGTCAGCGGCGTCGCGTATGTGCTTGCGCAGCCGGGCAATCCGGCCGAGAGCAGCGCGCACCGGGTGTATCTGAAGGGCATGCTGCTCGGCGACGCGGTGCGTGGACTGCTGCCGGACTGGGCGTTCTTCGTGCGATGCGTGATCGACACCGATTCGTTGCGGCCGACCGCGTCTCGCGAAGGGCTCTACGAGGACGAACGGCTCGCCATCATCCGCGAGGTGCTCGGCGATCGAGTGCGTGACTGGCTCACCGAGATCGCGGCCGAGCAGCCGCAGCGGCTGGCCGCGTTCCTCGCGGTGCATGCCCTCGGCGTCAAGGCGATGGCTCGGCATTCGGCGGAGCTGTTCCGGATCATGCTGCCGCACTTGACTTTCGAGACCACGGATGGGCGACTACCGCTGACCGAGTTCGCGCGAAAACACCCGGTCATGCGGGTGACCTCGACGGTGGAGGAGTTCCGTCAGGTGGCGTCGACCGCGGCGGCGCAGGGGATCGGGATCGTCAACGGCGGCTACGCCTATGACCGCGAACTGGTCGCGTTGCTGCCGCAGCTGCTCCCCGGGGTCGAGGTGATCGACCTCGACACCGACGCCATCACGGCCGCGCTGGACCCGATCGACCCGACCGAGGAACTGGCGTTGACGCCGGTGCTGTCCATTGCGCGCGCGGTACTCGATCCGCTGTCCTGCGACGTGATTGTGCGTGCCTTCCAACCGGTTTCGGTGCCCGCGCTGTACCTCGAAGGGCGCGGTGCGCGCCACGAACGCGCCAGGGCGGAGACCGCGCTCGGCGCGAACGAGCTGTGGAGCGAGATCCTCGGCGCGCTGGACGCCGCCGCACCGCGCGCCCAACTCGTGCTGAACCATCACAGCCCGGTCGTGCGCAGACTGACCCGCATCGGAGACCCCGCCTTCCTGAAGACCGCGGTGGAATCGCTGTACGGGCAAGCGCTGCTGATGACCCACCGCCCGCTGCGGGCGGCCGACACGGCGCTGCTCAACCGCGCCTTCGGCGAATTCCTCAGCTGGGCAACGCAACGTGCCGCGGGCACCGGCGAAGAGACGGAGTGAAACGTGGACACCGCCGAGATCAATGAGGCGCTCGCGCAGGTCTACTCGTTGCCGCACGGTCGACTACGCGTCGAGCGGCTGGAAATGCTTGCGGCGGCAGCGAAGTCGGCCCCCGACCGCAACCTGGAAGGGCGAGTCCTGCTGGAGCTCGCCGAGTCCTACACCTACGCGGGCGAACGCGACCTGGCGCCGGTCGCCTACGGCAGGCTGCTGCGGATCTACGACGAGTTCCCCGTCGAACTCGGCCCGCTCACGCATTCGGTGCACTGGTACCTCAAGTGGATGACCTGGGGGCTGATCGACAACCCCGCGATACCGCTGCCGACCGTGTACCGCTGGTTCGACGAGCTCGAAACCCGTTATAGGCAGCGCGGTTACAGCCTGCGCCCGGTGCTGGCGCTGCGCGCCCAGCTGGCGCGGAAGCTGGGTGACGTCGAGGAGGGTGCGCGGCTGCAGGAAGAGGCCATGGCGGCCCCGCGCGACGGCATGTCGGACTGCGACGCGTGTGAACGCGACGAATGGGGCACCAGCAAAGCCGCTTTGGGAGACGACGCGGGCGCGCTCGCCCACTGGCAGCCGGTCATCGACGGCGACCGCACCTGTGCCGAAGAACCGCATCGCGTGCTGGCCCAAGCCCTGCTCCCGATGATGCGCACCGGCCGCTTCGCCGACGCGCGCGGCGCACACCTGACCGGGTACCCCCTGGTCCGGCACAGCGACAGCCTGCGCCCGTCAGTAGCACTGCACATCGAGTTCTGCGCGCTGACCGGCAACGAAGGACGCGGCCTGGAGATCCTCTCCGAACACGCCCGCTGGCTCACCGACCCCGGCGCCGACGCCGGCTCCCGCCTCGCCTTCATCACCGGCGTCTGCGTGCTACTGCGCAGACTCGCCACCCTCGGCCTCGGCTACATCCAGGTCGCCGGGGAAACAGTGGATTCCCTACTGGCGGAACTCGATACAGAGATCGCGGGCCTGTGCGCGCGATACGACATACGCAACGAGAACGCGGCGGTAAGCACTCATGTCGCGACCCGATTGGCGAGACAGCCACTGCTGGAACGACTTCCACTCGGATTGCGCAGCAGACTGCCGCGGGTGAACGGGGGCGCGGCGGGGGCTGATCGTATTCCTGCGCAGGAGGAGATGGAAGGCACGGCATCCGCGGCCGGTGCCGTCGCAGACGGTGAAGCAGCTGTGTCCAGTGCCGCCGGGAACGGTGATGCTGCTGCGGCTGTCCCAGCTTTTGGTGACGGTGGTGCAGCAACAGCGGGTAGTGCCGGTTCTGCGGGCGATACGGCTCCTGCCGGAGGTGCCATTGGCGCGAACACCGTGTCAGGTGGCGGTGCCTCGCCTGCCAGCGGTGGACCCGCTGCGAACGGCACCAGTTCTGCACGCGGTGCCTCGCCAACAGGTGGCGCTACATCTGAGAGAGGTGCCATCCCGCCGGGCGGTAGCCCTGCTGCAAGCGCCGGTGGCGCTATGCGTGGGAGCGATCCGGCTCGAGTCGGTGGAGCGACCTTTACGGATACTTCGCTCGCGGGTCGTACTGCGTTCGTGGGAGGTGCGGTACTCACTACCGAGGTTGGACGAACGGTGACTGCCTTTCCAGAGGAGTGGCCGGAGGGGGTCGCTTCCGAGGCTGACCGTTTGGCCGAGGGGCAGCGGCTTGCCGAGGTCGGCGCCGCACGGTTGGCCGATGCTCCGGAACATGCCGAGGCGCGGCTGCGGGAGGCGTTGGCGGTGGGTGCGGGGATATTGGCCGCGGAGCACGTCGCGCGGCTCAGTTCGCAGTTGGTCATCGCGATCGCCGGACAACCGGATCGTGAGCTCGACCTGGCGGATGCGGCCGTGCGTGCGGCCGCGAGGTGGGAGGGAGTGTCTGAGCCGGATCTGCTGCACCACACCGTGATTGCCGCGCGGGCGTTCCATCGTGTTCGGCGCCACGGTGAGGCTGCCGCGCTCTTCGAACAGGTGATGGCGGCGGACGGAATTCCCTATCCGCCCGCCGAACTGGCCACTGTCCGTGCCCAATTCGGTGACTCCTTGAACGCACTGCGCCGATATCAGGACGCCGCAAGGCAATTCGCCCAAGCCGCCCAACTGGTCGAGCGCGATCCCGACCGTCGCGAACTACATGCCGACCTCGCCATGTCCGCCGCCACCGCCCTCGACTACTGCGATCAGGACGCGGCGGCGGTAGCCGCATACCAGCGAGCAGCCGAATTGTTCGGCGACCTCGGAAACGTGGTGTCACGAGCCCGCTGCGTCCGCTCGGCGGCCTGGCTGCAGCTCTGGGCCTCCGACGAGCGACCAGGCCGACCGTGGTTCAGTGCGATGCAGGCGCTGATCGCCGAGCTGACCGACACCGGCTCGTCTGCGGCGATAACCGAGGAGCTCGCCCAGACCCGCCGCGAACTGAGCGAGATGCTCGACGCGGAGGACGGCTACGGGCTAGCGGGCGAATAGCGTGTCCGGCGCGCACAAATTCTCCGGCCGCGCACGAATCTGCCAGCCAAATCACGCGCGCCAGGCGAACTCGTGCGCGCCATCGAGCGGATCCAGCGATTGTCGGCGGCGACAATCGGCCCGCGCCGCTCCTGGCCGCCCGGAGCCGACCAGTTAAGCTCGGCACTCATGCAAGAGACAGGTCGGCGCGGCCGCAAACTGGGCGTGATGGGCGGCACCTTCGACCCCATCCACCACGGTCACCTGGTCGCCGCCAGCGAGGTCGCGAATCGGTTCGCGCTCGATGAAGTGATCTTCGTCCCCACCGGTCAGCCCTGGCAGAAGGCCGATAAACAGGTCAGTCCGGCGGAGGATCGCTACCTCATGACCGTGATCGCGACCGCCTCCAACCCCGGTTTCTCGGTCAGTCGCGCGGACATCGACCGGGAAAAGGTCACCTACACCGTCGACACGCTGCGGGAGATGCGCGACCGGCATCCGGACGCCGAGCTGTACTTCATCACCGGAGCGGATGCGCTGGCCAACATCCTGACATGGCAGGATTGGGCCGAACTGTTCGAACTGGCGAGGTTTGTCGGGGTGAGCCGTCCGGGGTACGAGCTGAATACCGATCATCTCGAGGAACATCTGCGCGATCTTCCGGCCGATGCGGTGACGATGGTCGAAATCCCGGCGCTGGCGATCTCGTCGAGCGAATGCCGTCGCCGCGCCGCCGAGAACCGGCCGGTGTGGTACCTCGTCCCCGATGGCGTGGTGCAGTACATATCTAAGCGGCACCTCTATGTGCCCGCAGGAGCGGAAGGTAGCTGAGTGAGCGAGCGTAGCGGGGGGCAACTATGAGTGCATCTGTCGAGTCGGTCGAGATCGCGCAGGTTGCGGCGCGGGCGGCGGACGAGAAGCTGGCGCTCGACGTGGTGGTGCTCGACGTGTCCGAGCAGTTGGTGATCACCGACTGCTTCGTCATCGCCTCCGCGCCGAACGAGCGTCAGGTGAACGCCATCGTCGACAACATCGAGGACAAGCTGCGCGAGGCCGGGCACAAGCCGGTGCGGCGCGAGGGCACCCGCGAGGGTCGCTGGGCGCTGCTCGACTACGTCGATGTCGTGGTGCACGTCCAACACAACGACGAGCGCAATTTCTATGCGCTGGAACGGTTGTGGAAGGACTGCCCGGTGGTGCCGGTGGACGGCATCGGCGGACCGGACGCGCGGGCCGCGGCGGTGAACGGCGACGCGGAGAGCGACACCGAGTGAACGAGCGAGTCATCGGTAGGGCAGCGTCGAGCGTCAGAAAGGCGCGACCGTGAGTAAGTACGCCCACGTGCGCAATCTGATCCTGTTGCGGCACGGGCAGACCGAATGGAACGCCGCCGACCGGATGCAGGGCCAGATCGACACCGATCTCACCGAACTCGGTCGTCGTCAGGCGAAAGAGGCTGCGCGCGAACTGGTTTCGCATAACGCGATCGCCATCATCTCCTCGGATCTGCGCCGCGCCTTCGAGACCGCCTCTGCGCTGGCCGATCACACGTCACTCGATGTGGTGCCCGATCCGCGACTGCGCGAAACCGATCTCGGCGACTGGGAGGGGTTGACCCATCTCGAGGTCGACGCCGACTATCCCGGCGCGCGCCAGGCGTGGCGGCTCGACGCCACCTTTCGGCCGCCCAATGGGGAGAGCAAACTCGAGGTCGGTGCGCGGTCGCTGCCGGTGGTGCGGGAACTTCTCGTCGAGCGGCAGGACTGGCCCGGCCGGACTATCATCCTGGTGGCGCACGGCGGGCTGATCGCCGGCCTCACGGCCGCGCTGCTCGACCTGCCTCCAGCGAACTGGCCCGTCCTCGGCGGACTGGCCAACACCAGCTGGGTGCAGCTCAGCAGTCACGGTCCGAGCATCGACCAGCCCGGCTGGCGCCTTGACGTGTGGAATGCATCGGCGAAGGTGGCCCCGGATGTCCTCTGAAGATCCGATTCGGCAGGTGCCGGATGAACTGTTCCGGAAGGCTTCGGCCAAACCGGAACGTTCTGTCCCGGACGCGCTGTTCGGCCCGCCCCCGGTACCTCCGGTGGTGGAGCCCGAACCTGCTGAGTCGGGCACGGAAGAGGGCGAGGGGCCGTCCGAACCCGAGGGTTCCGTTCCCGCCAGTTCTGTTGACCCACCTCCTGATCGGGCGGCTCCGGTCGGCGTTGCGACCTCGCTCGCGGAGCCAGCTCGCGAATCGGTCAGTGCTGCAGTCGGTTCTGTATCGGCTGGGGCTGCTGGCCCGGTTGTCGCGCCAAGTGAATTGGGCGATGCCGCAGCTGATTCCATCGACGTCGCAGTCGAAGTAACCGCCGTCGGCGCGGCCGACTCGGTTTCGGCGTCTGCTGGACCAGCTGTCGGGTCGGCCCAAGCCGTCGAATCTGCTGTCGGCGTTGTCTCCCCGCAGGCAGGCGGCGAGTCCATCACTGCGGCAGCCGATTCGAGCGTTGCGGATGGTGCGGCGGGGCGGCCCGTGCTGCTGGTGATCGCGGATTCGTTGTCCTACTTCGGGCCCAAGGGCGGGCTGCCCGCCGACCATCCGCGGATCTGGCCGAACCTTGTTGGGGCCGAGCTGGATTGGGATGTCGAGGTGGTCGGCCGGATCGGCTGGACCTGCCGGGACGCGTACTGGGCGTTGATCGGTGACCCGCGGGTGTGGGCGGCCGTGCCGCGCGCCGGTGCGGTGGTGTTCGCGGTCGGCGGCATGGATTCCCTGCCCTCGCCGCTGCCGACCGCGCTGCGTGAGCTGATCCGCTACATCCGTCCGCCGGTCCTGCGCCGTGGCGTGCGCGCCACCTACACCTGGCTGCAGCCCAAGCTGTCGAAACTCGGTCGCCCCGTCGCGCTTCCGCCGAAGGTGAGCGTGGACTATCTGGAGCAGTCGCGGGAAGCGTTGGCGCACTTGCGGCCTGAGCTGCCGTTCGTCGCGGTGCTGCCGTCCGTGCACAACTGCGATGCCTACGGACGCGTGCATTCCGGACGTGCGCGCGCGGTGAAGGCGCTGCGCGCGTGGTCGGCCCGCACCTCGGTGCCGCTGGTCGATCTCGGTGAAGCCGTGCGCGACAACATCTTCTCCGGCGATGCGAACCCGGACGGTATCCACTGGGGCTGGGCCGGGCATACCGCGGTGGCCAACGCGATGGTGAAGACCCTGCAGGAGGTTCGGTAGTCCGTGGCCGTCGTGGTCGTGACAGATTCGTCCGCCAGCCTCCCTGCCGAACTCGCCGCCGAGCTCGATATCGCCGTCGTACCACTGCATGTGCTGATCGGTGACCGCGCGATCCGCGAGGGCGTCGACCCTGTCGACATCGACTATGCCTCCGACACGGTCACCACCTCGGCGGCATCGCCGGGCGAGCTGCGCGCTGTCTACGAACAGGCGTGGGTGCTCAGTGGCGGCGATGGTGTTGTCGCGGTGCATATTTCGCGTCAGCTCTCCGGTACCTGGGAGGCTGGCAGGCAGGCTGTCCGGGATATGGATGCCGCCGATCGAGTGCGTCTCGTCGATTCGCTCGGTGCGGGCCTGGCCACCGGGCTGCCGGTACTTGCCGCCGCGCGTCGCGCACGCGCCGGAGCGCCGCTTGATGTCGTCTACGACACCGCGGTCGCCGCGTCTAGCCGAGCGCGCACATTCATACTTGTGAATCGCACCGAACAGTTGCGTCGTGGCGGCCGATTGAGTTCCGCCGCAGCCTTTTTCGGCAGTGAACTAGTCACCAAGCCGTTGCTGCAGATCGTCGAGGGTCGCCTCGAACTCCGCGAGAAGGTCCGTACGCGCTCCAAGGCCTTCGCGAAACTCGTTGCCGCAGCGGTCGATGCGGCGGGCGAGGACGGTGCCGCCGTCGCTGTCCAACACCTCGGTGCCGAAGAAGCCGCCCAAACTGTCGCCAGCCAACTCCGCGACCTGATCCCCGGTATCCACGAACTGATCGTCGCCGAATTCGGTCCCGCACTCGGCGTCCATCTCGGCGTAGGTGCGGTAGGCGTCCTAGTCCTCCCCGGCGGGGCCTAACCCCTGGTTGTCGTGGCGCATGACCGTCGCCCCAACTGTTTCGCCGAGGACCTGGCGCGAGAAGCCGATCAGCGGACCGCGGACGAGGACTGACGCAGGGCGCGGGCACCGATGCGAACGGCTTCCCAGTCCGTGTCGGGTCGACGGTCCAGCGCCTGTGTCAGCCAGCGCGTTCGCTCCCGGTGCTCGTGCCGCAACAGGCCGAGGTCGATCTCGATGCCCTCCGGCGGACCGGATGATTCGAACTCGCGAAGGCGTTCGTTCATCGCGACGAACAGCGCGCGATCGAATTCGATGACGGCCGTGCGGAATTCGTCGGTTGGCACGCTCAACCGACCGGTCGGGGGACCGGTGAATTCGATCTCGCTCTCCGGATCCACCGGGTATCGCCAAGCGACGGTGACTGAATCGCAGCCGTCCTCGACGGCGCGCCACCATCGCAGATGCGGGCCGAACCACAGGTATCCGGTGTCGAGGGTGCGGTCGCCATACCAGGTCGACGCGGCGTCTACCTCGGGTGTGTCCGCCCACGACCAACCCGTCGATTCGGTGCCGACGAAGTCGATCAGGTCGCTTGGCACCGGCTCCAGTGCGCTCGGCAGCAACGTCAGGATGTCCTCCCACAGGCGGGCGACGTAATACTCGACGTAGCGGTCGTGCGGAGTCTCGTGGTGTCCGGCTTGGGTTCGCAGTAGCTCGGCCGTGCGGTCGGAGACGCGCAGCAGGTCATGGTCGCCGACACCGATGTAGTACCAGCCCTCGGTGAGCGCGAACCAGTGCAGGGCCCGGTACTGATCTGCGCCCGGCCCGACTCGGTCCAGCGGCGTCAAGCCGAAACGGAATCGGATCACGGACCAAGTTTTGCACCTCCCAGTCCGCCACGCCCGCCGACCGACCCGCGCGGCGTCGGCGAGTTGTCCACACCCCCGCAGTTATCAACAGGGCCGCTGAATTGCCTGCTCGGCCACGGCCTTTCGCCGCCGACCAGAACTACCGTCGCCCCCATGCCACGACAGGACGAACGCGAGCGGATGCAGCGACGACTCGGCGCACTGACCAGCCGCGTCAGCGCCAGCCGGACGGGAATCGCAGGCGCGGCCGAAGCCTCGCGTCCCCTCGGCGGCCGCCGAGCCCACCTGGTGAATGCGCGGCCCGCGGCGACCAGAGGATTCGGCCTCCGCGATGTGCTGCCGACCCGAGCAACCGAGGCGTCGTTGCTGCCTGCCCGGTCGTCGATAGGTCTGTTGCAAGGTGCGGATCGGCGGTCGACCGAGTTGCGCCCTGACGAGAGCCTAGTGGTGCCTGAAAGCACGGGGTCGCTGCGGAATGAGTCCCTGATGGCTGATGCGTCGAGTGTGGATCACGGACCGGGTGGACTGCGCTCGGGTGTGAGCCAGGCGATCGACAAGAACAGCGCGTCATGGATACCGGCGGAGCCGTCGGGAGGCGCTGTGTTCCGTGCAGGTGGGTGGTCGGGTGCGGACGGTTCGGCCGGAGACACGACGTTTTCGGTGGGTGCGGTAGCGCAAGAGATGGTCGCGTCATCGGTGGATGGCGTGCGCGATCGAGGCCGGCGGTCGGGTGCGGAGGTCCCGGAGAGCCCGGTGCTCTCCAGGAGCGCGTCATCGGAGGTTGAGGTCGAGTCGCCTGTGAATCGGCGGTCGGGATCGGGGGCGAGCGGGACACCTTCCCGGCGCGCGGGGCGGTGGGATCTTGTGGAGTTGCCGTCCGAGCTGGAGGTCGAGGACGGTGATGACGAATTCGGTGAGGTGCGTTCGCCGGGGTGGCTGGAGGAACCCGCCGAGGGGCGGGGATGGCTGGATCGGGTTGTGCCGGAGCGGTTTCGGGGGATTCGGCTCGATCCGGGGCGTCGGGGACTGTGCACGCTGCTGGTGATCGGGTTGGTGGCGATGGTGGTGGCCGCTGTCGTCATATTCCGTGAGCGGCCGGTCGCTCGACCGGTGCCGCCGCTGCCTGCAATGCGGACGACCGCTACTCCCGCCGTTGCGCGGATATCGGGTGCGGTACCGCCGAGCGTGGCCGCGTCGTCCAGTGCCGCGCCGGTACCCACTCAGCCGGGTGGTGCGGCGGCAGCACGCGGCGACGCACTTGCTGAGCCAAGTGCCGAATTGGTGGTCAGCGTGGTCGGTTTGGTGCACCGCACCGGATTGGTGCGGCTGCCCGCCGGTGCGCGCGTCGCCGACGCACTGGTAGCGGCAGGCGGCGCGCAGGATGGCGCTGATCTCGCCGGACTCAACCTGGCACAGCGGCTGGTCGACGGCGACCAGGTACTCGTCGGCTCACCCGGACCGAACCCGGGCCCACCACAACTCGGCAGCATGACAATCAACACGGGCGGCCGCACCTCGGCCACGCCGTCCGGATCCGCCCATCCGACAACCCCTTCGGGCCGCGTCGACCTCAACAGCGCAACGGAATCCGAGCTCGAAGCCCTGCCCGGCATCGGCCCGGTCATGGCGAAGGCGATCATCGCCTGGCGCACCACCCACGGCCGCTTCACCGACGTAACCCAACTCGGCCAAGTAGACGGCATCGGCCCCGCCCGCCTGTCCCGCCTGCGCGAGCTGGTGAAGGTATGAGCTCGGCAGAGCGAGTCCGTGGCGAACGTGTCGCCGGGCCGCGCCTCGACGGCCGGTATGTGGGTAGCGGAGGTGTCGGGCCGGGCGGGACAGATGGTGCCGGGCGTCCGGCGATAGACCCGAGCCGTCGAAGGTTGCCGGGCAGTGGTGCGGAGGGCGATGACTCCGGGGATGAGCCGCAGGTGCTCGATGCTCGGTTGTTGCCTGCGGCGGTGTGTTGTTGGGGGGCAACGATTGTGGCGGTGACGGCTGGGTGGGTGGCGGGGTTGTTGCTTGCGGGGGCGTTGGCGGTGTTGGCGATCGGGTTGTGGGTTCTGCTGCTGTGGGCGATAGCGCATCGGGGGGAGCGGCGGCGGGCAGTGGCGGTGGTTGCGCTGGCGGCGGTGTTGTTGGCGGCAGGGTTCGCGGTGGCTGCGGCGTGGCGGGAGCATCGGGTGGCGACGCATCCGATGCGGGCGGCGTCGGGGTATTCGCTGCGGGTGGTGGTGACGCCGAGTGGTGATCCGAAGCCGGTGCGCGGCAGCTCATTCGGAGGGAGTCGGTGGGTTGTGCGGGGCGGTCTGGACGAGTATCGGCTCGGCGAGACGACGGTGCGGGCCGGTGGGGCGGTGGTGGTTCTGGCGTCCGGTGACGGGTGGGGCGAGTTGGTGCCCGGGCAGGCGGTCGAGTTCCAAGCGCGGGTGGATGTACCGGGGCGGCGTGATCTCACGGTGGCGATGCTGTTGGCGCAGGGATCACCGCGGGTTGTCGGCGGCTTGCCGTGGTGGCAGCGCGTAGCCCGGTCGGTGCGTACGGATTTCGCGACGGCGACATCCCGAGCGCTGCCCGAGGAGCCGGCCGGATTGTTGCCCGCGCTGGTGGACGGTGACACCTCCAGGCTGCCCGACGATCTGCGCGAGGAGTTCGAAATCGCGGGCTTGTCCCATCTTTGTGTGGTCAGCGGCGCAAATTTCACAATTTTGTTAGGAGCGGTGCTGCTGGCGGTGCGGGTACTGACTCTTGGTCCGCGCGCCGGAGCATTGGTCGCTGGGGCGGCGCTGGTGTTGTTCGTGATCATCGCGCGGCCCGACCCGAGCGTGCTGCGGGCCGGGGCGATGGGCGCGATCACCTTGCTGGCCTTGGTAACTGGACGTCGGAAACAGGCGCTACCCGCACTCTGTGCGGCGATCATCGGCCTGCTCGCCGTGTGGCCCGCACTCGCGGTTTCGGCAGGCTTCGCGTTGTCGGCTATTGCGACCGCCGGATTGATCCTGCTGGCACCGAGTTGGGCCGACTGGCTGCGGGCGCGGGGCTGGCGGCGGGTGCCCGCCGAGATCGTCGCGGTGGCGACGGGCGCGTTCGTCGTCACGACACCGCTGGTGGTCGCCTTGGACGGAAAGCTAAGTCTGATCGCGATTTTCGCGAATGTTCTGGTCGAACCGGTCATCGCGCCCATCACAGTGATCGGCGCAGTGGGTGCGGTGCTGGCCTGTATCTGGTTGCCGCTGGCCGAGCTCGTAGTGCACTGTGCCGCACCGCCGATGTGGTGGTTGCTGCTCGTCGCCGAACACGCCGCCGATGTGCCCGGCTCGTCGATCGAAGTGCCCAGCGGAATCCTCGGCGGGCTCGGCGCTCTCGTCGTTGTCACGGTGGGCATCCTCGTGCTGCGGTTCGCCGCGATACGGAGGGTGATCCTGACGGTGGCATTCGGTGTGGCGGTGGTGGTGATCCCGGTGCGGATCTGGCATCCCGGCTGGCCACCTGCGGGCTGGATACTCGCCGCCTGCGACGTAGGCCAAGGCGACGGACTCGCCCTGTCCGTCGGAACGGGCACTGCCGTCCTGATCGACGTCGGCCCCGAGCCCCGCCCGATCCGAAACTGCTTGGACCGCTTACACATCTCCCGCGTCGCACTACTGGTATTGACCCATCCCCACGCCGACCACATCGGCGGCATCAGTGGCGCACTAGACGGACGAGCCGTAGCCGCAGTGGCTGTCGGATTGCATGAGCTCGAGGGTTTGACGCCGAACCCCAGCGATACGGCGGTCGTCGATGATGGGCGGTCGGCCCGGACCGCGCAAGCAGGTTCCGCCTTGGATGGTGGTCGTGAGTCCAGAGGTGGATCAGTGAGCGGCGGTTGCGGATCGCCAGAGGCTCAACATGATTCGGCGAAGCGTGTGGATGGCGCTGCGAGTGGCAGATCAGGTTCGGTGGCCGGGGTGGTGGACGTGCAGTGTCAGCGGGCCACTGATTCGTGTGAGTCGCCGGGCGAGCGATGCACGCAGGCAGTCGATTGGCCCTCGTCAGGCGACCCACATGGGGCGGCTTCGCAGCATGGTGCGCGAGTGGACGGATCGGCGAAGGTGGTGGCGGTTGCGGGGGAGGCCGGGATTCCGTTGATCGAACTGTCGGCCGGACAGGTGTTCCGTTTCGGCACAGTCGAATTGGAGGTGCTCGCACCGGAGGTGGGTGGGCCGCGGCCCACGCCAGGAGCCGAGGCCGAGGAAGCCAACGATCGTTCGATCGTCCTCGCCGCGACCACGGCCGCCGGACGCATCCTGCTGACCGGAGACATCGAGGCGGTCGCGCAACGAGCATTACTGCAAAGCGGAGTCGCGCTGCAGGCGGACGTGCTGAAGCTTCCGCACCACGGGTCACGCACCACCACAACGGAATTCCTCACCGCCGTGCACCCGCGGCTGACCGTGGTCAGTGTCGGTGCCGAGAACACCTTCGGCCATCCGAATGCCGGCGTCCTCACGGAGCTATCCGACCTCGGCAGCACCGTGGCACGCACCGATCAGCGCGGCGACGTGCTTGTACTAGGCGATGGGGGATCACTACGCGTGGTGACCGCTCGATGAGGTGTTTACACCGTGTAAAGCAGATCGTCATACAACATGTGCAGCCCAACGTAGAGTGGAAGGTGTGACAAAGCCTGTGAATATGCGGCTACGTGCGGATCTGGTAGACGCGGCCAAGGTGGCCGCCGAGACCGACGGCATCACCCTCACCGCGTTCGCCGCCAAGGCGATCGAGGAGAAGCTGCTGCGCCGGGAGTTCGATGAGCACGCTCGGATGGTGCACGACGCCGAAGCGGTGGACCCTGAGCGACTTGAGCGGAAGTCCCGTGCGGTCCGTGACGGCCTCGCCGCGTGGAAAGCAGATCGACGCCCCGGTGGGCCGTCGTGAGACAGGGCGACGTCTACCTCTCCGACCCCTCCCCGCTGACCGGTGAACGCGAGCTGTACCTGGTCATCTCTAGCGACGAATACAACGAGGCGGCAGGCCCGACGGTCGTGGTGGTCGAGATAGAAACCGGAACCCGATACCGGGCAACGCCTTTCGGTACCGCAGTAGAAACACCATTCGGTGTAGCGCTCGCCGATCGGCTGCTGTGGCTGCCACGAACACAGGTGGGAGAGCGCTTCGACCGGCTCGACGCCGAGTTGACGTGGCGCGTCGTCGACGCGAGTTGCCGGGTTCTGCGTGGTGCTCGGTGAACACGCGGAACCTGCGGCGCGGGACTGTCGGTGGGGGACCGTAGGATCGCTGCCGTGACCGAGCCCCGCGAGCGTCAGCGAGTGAAACTTCGACACGGCGTGCCTTCGCCGATGGCGGAGGCGAGCGTCGGCGAGGTGGCGTCGTGACCGAGCGGCCTGCGCTGCATCTGGCGCTGGGGGATGAGGAACTGCTGGTCGAGCGGGCGGTGGCGGAGGTCACCGCGCAGGTGCGTGCGCTCGCGCCGGATGCTGAAGCGGTGCCGGTTGATCGGATGCGGGCAGGCGACGCGAGCACCGCGGAACTGGCCGAGTTGTTGAGTCCGTCGCTGTTCGCCGAGGACCGGGTGATCATCCTGGAGTCGGCGGCCGAAGCGGGCAAGGACGCGGTCGCGGTGATCACCGCCGCTGCGGGCGATCCGCCCGAGGGCGTGGTGCTGGTGGTGCTGCATTCGGGTGGCGGACGAGCCAAGGCGCTGGTGCCCGCGCTGCAGAAGGCCGGTGCGGTCGTGCATGACTGTGCCAAAATTACGAAGTCGGCCGAGCGGGTCGAGTTCGTGCGCGGCGAATTCCGGAACGCCGGGGTGCGCGTCGCGGGCGACGTCGTGCAGGCGATGTTGGAGTCCGTCGGCTCCGACTTGCGCGAGCTCGCCGCCGCCTGTTCACAGCTGG
Organism: Nocardia sp. NPDC050175; assembly: GCF_044459885.1. Taxonomy (NCBI): domain Bacteria; kingdom Bacillati; phylum Actinomycetota; class Actinomycetes; order Mycobacteriales; family Nocardiaceae; genus Nocardia; species Nocardia sp. NPDC050175. Next base: position 195,392 of record NZ_JBITJI010000004.1, on the reverse strand, counting down.
CCTCCGACACCGGCGGCAAGATCGACGTCGCCGCCGTCCACCGCTACTACTCCGGCAAAGCCGAGGTCTCCGGCTTCGACGTGGCCGAGCTCGCCGTCGCCGGCGACCGCCCCGGCGCGATGGAAGCCCTGCGCTGGGCCAACGACCGCGGCGTCCCGCACGTGCTGCTCGCCGACGCCCTCGCCGACTCCGTGCACACCATCGCCCGAGTCGGTTCCGCAGGCCGCGGCGACCCCTTCAAACTCGCCCAGCAACTCGGCATGCCCCCATGGAAGGTCAAAAAGGCCCAAGCCCAGGCTCGCAACTGGACCCCCACCACCATCGGCTCCGCCCTCCAGGTAGTCGCCGCCCTGAACGCCGACGTCAAAGGCGGCGCCGCCGACGCAAACTACGCCCTGGAACACGCCCTCACCCAAATCCTGGACCTGCATTCCGCAGGCTGACGCCCAACGGCCGCCGCTCCGCACGAAAACATCAGGCCCGCCCAGGAATTGATCAGCTCGCGCAGCAATTGGCTGGCAGGACCGCGTTGTGCAGGGACACTGGCGATGCGCGCCTGCATTCCGCTAGGTCTCCCGATCCGCATACGGCTTGATCAGCCTGCGCGGCATCGGCTGGTCGAATTGTGCTGTGTCGAGACCACCGGGTGCTACGCGCCCGCGACGCACCCCGTGGCTGAGGCCGCGCACGGAATAGCCTGCTGCGAATGGATTTGCCAGCAATTTCGTGCGCGGCCAGACGGAACGGACGCGGCTTCGGCAATGAGAGACCGATGCTCTGCCTGGTCTCGAACGGGGTGGGCCGGATTCGGCACGCTGTCGGACTTAATTGGCGATGCCGGATGTGTGCTGAGACACATGTGGGGCAGAACTCAATGACCCTGGAGTGCACAGGACCTGCTGATTCGGCCGGTTTCCGTGTTCGATAGGTCGTTTCGACAGATCGCAATGTCAGGCGAGGTTTGTCCGGTCTTGGTGAGGCCCTTTGTGGTGGCCGATGGTCGCCTTTGGGGTTGCTGGAGATGGGTCGACTAGTGCTTTTGTGATGAATTCGGCGAATTGCTAGCTATCCGAATCGTGTCAAACTGGATTTGGTTATGGACGAGCGAACTGCACCGGGCTTTCCGGTTGATGATTCCCGGCGGGCCGGTGCTTGGCACGGGCGTCGGCGGCGGGGTGGTGTGCATCGGCGGCCGGAGCGGCGGGTGGGGCTTGCCGTGCTGAAAGTGGTGGCCGGCGGGTTGTCGGTGGCGGTTCTGGCGGGAACGGCGGTCGGGTGGGCTACCGAGGGGCGGTTCGACAAAGGGTTCACCAGGTCGGCGGCGTTGGGGGTGGATGCACCTCGATCGCTTGCCGGTGACATGAATGTTTTGTTGATCGGGCTGGATACTCGTAAGGATCAGGACGGGAATGATCTGCCGAAGGAGATCCTCGATCAGCTACATGCGGGTGACGGCGAAGAGGGCGGATACAACGCGAATACCTTGATCCTGGTGCATATTCCGGCGGATATGAAAAAGATTGTTGCGGTGTCGATTCCGCGAGACGACTACGTCAAGGTGTCCGGCATTCCTGGCTACACCAATGTGAAGATCAAGGAAGCGTACGGGCTGAAGAAGGCCGCCGTTCAGGATCAATTGATCGATCAAGGCGTGACCGATAGCAAGGCCCTGGAGCGCGCGGGACGTGAGGCGGGTCGGGCGTCGATCGTGCAGGCGGTGCGCGACCTGACCGGGGTGCCGATCGATCGGTTCGGCGAGGTCACGCTGGCAGGCTTCTATGACTTGGCCAAAGCGCTTGGTGGGGTTGAGGTTTGCCTGAACAAGCCGGTGAACGACAGCTACTACTCGGGTGCCGATTTCCCCGCGGGCAGGCAGCGGCTCGACCCGGCCCAGTCGCTGGCCTTCGTCCGGCAACGCCACGGTCTGGAGAACGGCGATCTCGACCGGACCCACCGCCAGCAGGCCTTCCTCACGTCGGTAGCGCTCGATCTGCGCAAGGCGGGCACGTTCACCGATGTCGCCAAGCTGTCCGCACTGATGGACGTCGCGCACCGCAACGTCGTGCTGTCCGACGGGTGGAACATCACCGATTTCCTGCGCACCCTCGGCACGTCCGAGAGCCCGGCGGTTGAATTCCGTACCCTTCCGGTGCTCCGCTACGACAACATCAACGGTCAGGACGTCAACATCATCGACCCGGCGGCCATCCGCCGCGAGGTCCGCGCCGCGTTCGGCGACCCGGATCCCACTGTCGCGTTATACAACCCGCCTCGGCCGCAGATGCTGTCGACCGCCGACCCGCAGGCCGGATCCGCAATGCCGACTCCGGATGTCGGAAAGCCGGTAGACGCCACCATTACCGGCGACACCATTCCTTGCGTCAACTGATCGGCCGGACATCCGAGAAAGTGTTGCGCTAGAAGCAATCTCAAGGCAGGTCTCGGCCGAAGTAACGGCTCACCGGCTCGTCCTGGTAAATACCGAACCCCGGGATCGTCTGATAGCCCGCAGAAATGTAGAGGGCGATGGACTCCGGCTGCAGCGCAGCGGTTTCCAGGATCATCCGCCGACGCCCGGCCGCCACCGCGCTCTGCTCGACGGCGGCCAACAGCAACCTGGACAGGCCGCGTCGGCGAGCCTCGACGACCACATACATACGTTTGAGTTCGGCATCCCCGTCACGGAAGTCGGGCTCGTCACTGTCGTGGGCGCGCCACCCGGCACAGGCCACCGGAATCCCGTCGAGATAACCGACCAGGAACGTGCCACGCGGCGGTTCGAACTCGGCCGGATCGGTCGGAGTCACGTCCGGCTCGCCGTAGCGCGTCACATACTCCTGCTGGACCTCCGCGATCAACTTCTGCGCATCCGGACTGTCATAGGCCCGCGCCACCAGATCCATAGACGCAAGGCTAGCGACCGGCCTTCAGCGGGTCGAATGACTTTACGACTGGCGTTATGCGGCGGTGCGAGCAATGCCCGCACCGCCGCCTAACTGGTCGCTCAGGCGCGCCCCTGAACCTTCAGATCACCGGCGATGACATTGCGGGTCATCGGCAGCGCCAGCATGTCGTGCGGGAAGCCGAGTTCGATGGCGCTCGCCTGCTGCAGCCGATCCAGTTGTGCGGCATCGAATTCGACGTCGAGCGCGCCGAGATTGTCCTCCAACTGGGCGGCGGTGCGGGCACCGATGATGGGCGAGGTCACCCCGGGATTGCGCAACGTCCAGGCCAGCGCGACCTGTGCGGGCGACTTGCCGATCTCGGTAGCGACCTCCTTGACCACGTCGGCGATGTCCAGCGACTTCTCGGTGAGCGCACCCTGTGCCGCCACCACATCTTTACGGGTGCCCTCGGGCGAATCCGCCGCCTGGTGGTTCAGGTCTTCGCGGGTGTATTTGCCGGTGAGCACGCCACCGCCCAGCGGCGACCATGGGATCACCCCGAGGCCGAGTTCCCGTGCCATCGGAATGAGGTCACGTTCGACGGTCCGCTCGATCAGGCTGTATTCGATCTGCAGCGCGATCAGCGGTGACCAGCCACGCAGGTCGGCGATCGCCTGCATCCGGGAGACCTGCCAGGCCGGCGCATCGGAGATGCCGACATAGAGCACCTTGCCCGAACGCACGAGATCGTCCATGCCACGCAGGATTTCGTCGACGGGGGTCATGAAATCCCAGGCGTGCAGGTAGAGCAGATCGATGTAGTCGGTGTTCAACTTGCGCAGGCTCGCCTCGACCGAGGCGAACATGCTCTTGCGGTGGTTCCCACCGGAATTGGGGTCACCCTGGCGGCGCAGCATCGTGTATTTCGTTGCCAGCACCAGGCTTTCGCGATTGTTCGCGGTGAATTCGCCGAGCAGTTGCTCGGAGCTGCCGTTGGTGTACTGGCTCGCGGTGTCGATGAAGTTTCCGCCGCGATCGAGGTAGGTGTCGAAGATCTTGCGTGCCTCGTCCTTATCGGCACCCCAACCCCAGTCGGCGCCGAAGGTCATCGTGCCGAGAGACAGCGGAGACACCCGAAGACCCGAGCGGCCGAGCAGCCGGTAGGTATCGAGGGTGCGGGCTCCGGACATGTCCAGCTCCTTGTCGTTGGTGCATCTTTGGTGTGAAACCCAGTCTGGAGCGGGGCAAGGAGATGGGTAAGGGAAGCTTCTTCCTGGGAAAGCCAGTCCTATGCAGCCGTAATATCGAAGGTGATGACTGGAACGGTGAACGCGACAGGCGGCGCGAGCGCACGGCCCGGCGGGCTGAACGGCCACGGCGGACCGGTGAGCGCCGCGAATCCGACACACGAATTGGCGGCCTTCCTGCGGGACCGGCGCGAACGCCTGATGCCCGGTGACCTAGGGCTGCCCGCGCGCAGGCAGGCGCGGCGCACGCCGGGGCTGCGGCGCGAGGAGGTCGCGGAGTTGGCGGGGGTCAGCACCGACTACATCGTCCGGCTGGAGCAGGGACGTGGCCTACGACCGTCGGCTGACGTGCTGGAGGCCTTGTCGCGGGCGCTGCGGCTGGATACCGACGAACGGGCCTACCTGTTCGATCTGGCCCAGCAGCGGCAGCCGAACGCCGCAAAGCCGAGCACGGTGGCGGCACCCGCGCTGGCCATGCTGGTGCATGATCTTTCGCCGCTACCGGCGATGCTGGTCAACCATCGCTACGACATCCTGGCCTGGAACCGGGAGATGACGCGGCTGATCGTCGACTTCGACACGCTGCCGCCGCGGCATCGCAACACCATGTGGCTGTGCCTGATGGAGCCGAGCATGCGTGAGTTCTATGTGGAGCGTGAGCGCATCATCCGCGAGGGCATCGCCGACTTGCGGGCGGCCTGGGCGGCCCATCCCGAGGACCAGGTGCTGAGCGATCTGATCGCCGAGTTCACCGGCAGCGCGGAGTTCGAGCAGGCGTGGGCCCAGCACGACGTGAAGGTGAACGGACGCGGCGCCAAGCCGCTGCGCCACCCGATTGTCGGGCAGCTGGTGGTCAATTACGAGGTGCTGATGCCGGTGCAGGATCCTGACCAGCGAATCATCATCTATCGAGCGGCCGATGCGGATTCTCAGACGGCGCTGGATCGGCTGGTGGCCGATCCGGCGCCGTTGGTCGATCGGACATCGCCAGGACTCACTCCACAGAGCTGAGTACTAGCTCCTCTTCGTCTTCCTCGGACTCCTCATAGCGGCCCTCCCAGTCGTCGTAAACGGGTACTTCCTCGTCACGCGTGACAACCCACTCCAACGAGTAATTGCCCTCATCGTCGATGGGAACCATCACGTTCTCGATCTTCACCCCGAGGCCGAGGACCTCGGCGGCCCGGATCACGTCGGGCAGATCCTCGCCACGGACCACGGTCTGATTGGCGTAAACGGTAACCATGCGCCGAATGGTAGCTGGAACCACCGACAGGCTGTGGCCCGATCCGGAATCCCTAGTATGAACAGTGTGCTGACCGGGGGATGAGCACGACAAAAGCCGCCGTGGTCGTCGAGGCCACGGCGGCTGCGTCAATGCATGTGGTACCGGATCGGTACCGGAAAAATCAGATCTTGTTCAGAGCCAGCGCGAGGGCCGACTTCTTGTTGGCAGCCTGGTTGGCGTGGATGACGCCCTTCGAGGCAGCCTTGTCGAGCTTGCGGCTCGCGGTCTGGAGCTGCGCGGCGGCCTTCTCTTTGTCGCCGGCCGCGGCGGCTTCCCGGAAGCTGCGGATCGCGGTGCGCAGCGCGGACTTGACCGACTGGTTACGCTTGCGCGCTTCCTCGTTGGTACGGATCCGCTTCAACTGGGACTTGATGTTGGCCACGCCTGTTTCCTCGTGTTCCTGTCGCTGAGTGGTTTGTGCTGGAAAAGTTCTTACGCGTGCGTCGCACCCTCGGTAAACGGGTAACGCAACGCCGAAGGTCGAGGATACCAGCCGCCGCTCGGCGCACGAAATCAGCACTGGACCGCCTTGGTGGATGACACCGACCGGTCGGTGTCACAACCGGGCATATCGCCAGTAGCGGACTAGTGATGCGAGAAATTTACCTGTGTCACACGCAGCATTGCCGCTGCGTGTAGCACGATTTTTGCATGACTCCCGCCTCACCGCCACGCTCGGCGCGATCCGTCGAGTCCAGACCGGTCGGTATGAACGGGCGGGCCGCCAGCAATGGCAAGGTCGCGCCCCCAGGGCTATTCGAGGGTTATCGACCAGGCCGCTACGCCGAGGCCTTCGATGAGATGTTCGACGGTTCGGGCCGGGTGCGGCAGCCGTACAAGGGGCTGTTCGCCGCGCTCGCGCCGATCGACGTGTCCGACCTCGCGGCGCGCGCGGCCGCACTGGACCGCGCGTTCATCGATCAGGGCATCACCTTCTCGCTGTCCGGACAGGAACGACCGTTCCCGCTGGATCTGGTGCCCCGGGTGATCGCGGCCGCGGAATGGGCCAAGCTCGAGCGCGGCATCAAGCAGCGGGTGGTCGCGCTGGAGCTTTTCCTCGCCGATGTGTACGGCGAGCAGAACATTCTGCGCGACGAGGTGATCCCGAAACGCCTGGTCACCTCGTGTCAGCACTTCCATCGCGAGGCCGCGGGACTGGTGCCGCCGAACGGGGTGCGCATTCATGTGGCCGGCATCGACCTCATTCGCGACGAGCGCGGTGACTTCCGGGTGCTCGAAGACAACCTGCGTTCGCCGTCAGGTGTGTCCTATGTGATGGAGAACCGGCGCACGATGGCGCGGGTCTTTCCCGATCTGTTCTCCTCGCACCGGGTTCGGGCCGTCGGCGACTACCCGAGTCACCTGCTCGCGGCGCTGCGCGCGTCGGCTGCGCCGAACGAGGCCGATCCGACGGTGGTGGTGCTGACGCCCGGTGTGTACAACTCGGCATACTTCGAGCATTCGCTGTTGGCCAGGCAGATGGGCGTGGAACTGGTCGAGGGGCGTGACCTGTTCTGCCGGGACAACGTTGTTTACATGCGGACCACGGCGGGCGAGCGGCAAGTCGACGTGATCTATCGCCGGATCGACGACACCTTCCTCGATCCCATGCATTTCCGGCCGGATTCGGTGCTCGGCGTCGCGGGGCTGCTGAACGCGGCGCGGGCGGGCAATGTCGTCATCTCCAGCGCGGTCGGCAACGGCGTCGGCGACGACAAGCTGATCTACGCCTACGTGCCGACGATCATCGAGTACTACCTCAACGAGAAGCCGGTGCTGCCGAACGTCGACACCTACCGCTGCTGGCTGGACGACGAACGCGACGAGGTGCTCGATCGGATCGCCGAGTTGGTGGTGAAGCCGGTCGAGGGTTCCGGCGGATACGGCATTGTCATCGGGCCGGATGCGTCGCCGCGGGAGCTGGAGGCGTCGCGGCGGCGGATCAAGGCGGATCCGCGCGGGTGGGTCGCGCAGCCGGTGGTGCAGTTGTCGACAGTGCCGACGAAGGTCGGAAACGAGTTGGTGCCGCGCCATGTCGATCTGCGGCCGTTCGCGGTCAATGACGGGGACGAGGTCTGGGTGCTGCCCGGTGGGCTGACCCGGGTCGCGCTGCCTGATGGGTCGCTGGTGGTCAATTCCAGTCAGGGCGGTGGGAGTAAGGACACCTGGGTGTTGTCCGGGCGGGATTCACTGGCCGATCGGGAATTGGCGGGCGCGGAGTTGGTCGGTGAACCGGCGCAATCGGATTCGCGCGAGGTGGGCCGGGATCTGACGGCGTCGCAGGCGAATCAGCAACAGCAGCAACAACAGCAGGAGCAACGGCAGTCGCAAAGCAGCCGACTATCGGGGCAGTCGCAGAGTGGGCGACTATCGGGGCAACACGAACAACGCCAATCGCAAGGCGGGCAAACCCAACAGCAGCGGCAAGGGTGGTGACGCGCTGATGCTGGCCCGCAACGCGGAATCGCTGTACTGGATCGGACGTTACGTCGAGCGCGCCGACGACACCGCGCGCATCCTCGATGTCGCGGTGCATCAGCTGCTGGAGGACGCGACCGTCGATCCCGACCGTACTTCGCGAGTCCTGTTGCGGGTGCTCGGCATCGAACCTCCCGAAGGCGCGCTGGATGTCTGGTCGGTCACCGACCTCGTCGCCTTCAGTCACGACGGTGGCTCGATCATCGATTCGATCGCCAATGCTCGTGAAAATGCCAGGGGCGCACGGGAAGTAACTTCCAGTGAGATGTGGGAATGCTTGAATGCGACCTACATCGGGCTGGCGGTCGCGGAGAAAGCGGCGCGCAGTCTCGGGCCGCACGAGTTCTTCCACTACGTGCAGGATCGCGCGGCGATGTTCGCCGGACTGTCCGACTCCACCCTCAGCCGCGACGACGGCTACCGCTTCCTGCTGCTCGGCCGCTCCATCGAACGTGTGGATATGACTGTGCGCCTGCTACTTTCGCGCGCCGGTGACCGTACCTCCTCGCCCGCCTGGGTGACCGTGCTCCGCTCGGCCGGTGCGCACGACACCTACCTGCGCACCCACCGCGGCGCCCTCGACGCCAACCTGGTTGCCGAATTCATCCTGCTCGACCGGCTTTTCCCGCGATCGGTGTTCCACTCGGTGCGGGTGGCCGAAACCTGTTTGGCCGAACTGGATCAGCGGCCGAGCAGCCGGGTCGGGGCCAGGCACGAGGCGCAACGTCTGCTGGGCCGCGCACGTAGCGAGCTCGAATTCCTGCCGCCCGGTGTGCTGTTGGAGGACCTGCAGAACCGGCTGATGTCGTTGCAGAAGACCTGCCGCGAGGTGAGCGAGGCGATCGCGCTGCAGTACTTCCACGCCGCGCCCTGGGTGGCGTGGACCGATCTGCACAGCAATCGGGACGGTCACGTGCAGGTGGAGGGGGAAGTATGAGCTGGCGAATCCGGGTGGTGCACACCACCGGTTATGTCTACGACGCGCCGGTCACGCGGTCGTTCAACGAGGCTCGGCTCACGCCGCGCGCGGACAATAGGCAGAACGTGATCCTCAATCGCGTCGAGACGGAGCCCTCCACCCGCTCCTACCGCTACACCGACTACTGGGGCACCGCGGTCACCGCGTTCGACTTGCATGCGCCGCATACCGAATTGGAGGTCACCGGCTCGTCGGTGGTGGAGACCGAGCCGTTCGCCGGTCCGGCCGAGGAGCTGGACTGGGATCAGTTGCGCACGGACCGGATCGCCGACCGCTTCGACGAAATGCTCGCGCCCACTGTGTATGTGCCGAGCGACCGCAAGCTGGCCGGTATCGCCAAGCAGCTGTCCAAAGGTCTGCCACCGGCGAAAGCTGTTGTCCGCGCAGCCGAATGGGTACACCGGGAGATGACCTATCTCGCGGGCACCACCTCGGTACACACCTCGGCGGTGCAGGCGTTCGCCGAGCGGCAGGGCGTCTGCCAGGATTACGCGCACCTGACGCTGGTGCTGTTGCGCAGCATGGGCATTCCCAGCCGATACGTCTCCGGCTACCTGCACCCGAATCCGGCCGCCGAGATCGGCGTGACGGTGGCCGGCCAGTCGCATGCCTGGGTGGAGGCGTGGACCGGCATGTGGTGGGGCTACGACCCGACCAACAACATCGCCATCAACGAGCAACACATTTCGGTCGGTGTCGGCCGGGATTACGCGGATGTGCCGCCGCTGAAAGGCATATTCTCCGGAGGTGGCTCCACGGATCTCGAGGTCGTTGTAGAGATCACCCGTCTCGCGTAGGGACACGCTGCAAGGGTCGTTGTCGCAGGTACTTCGGACGCGTAGCGTTCCTGAGAGGCGGCATAGGGACAACTGATTTCGTCCGTACATGGGTAACTCGTCGGGTACGCCCAAAAATTGCTGCGCACCTGACGTTGGACCTGTGACCAAGTCTTGCGGCAGTGACTGGTATGGCCTAAATACGCGGAGAGGCGGTTTAGCAGATGTCAACGGCTCAAGAATTCGTCGAAGAGGTTGCCGAATACGGACCCATTCCCGACACCAAGAAGTGGGGTGCTGAGGCGCTCGGCACGTTTGTGCTGGTGATCGGCGGTGTCGGTACCGCGGTGCTGGCGGGGGAGCGGGTCGGGGCGTTGGGGGTGGCGTTGGCCTTCGGGCTCTCGCTGCTGTTCCTCGTCTATGCGATCGGGCCGATTTCCGGATGTCACGTGAATCCCGCGGTGACGGTGGGGCATTTGCTGCTCGGCCGGATCAGCGTGGTGACGGCGGTCGGATATTGGATCGCGCAATTGATCGGCGGGTTCCTGGCCGGGCTCGTTTTGTTCGCGCTGGCGAAGAATCTGCCGTCCTATGACCGCGCGGTCGACGGGCTCGGCGCGAATGGGTGGGGGCATCACAGTCCGTCGGCGCAAAAGGGGCCGCTGGGCGAGATCGTGCTGCAGAACGGGTACGGGATGGCGGCGATGATCATCATCGAGGTCATGCTGACCGCGCTGCTGGTATTCGTGGTGCTCGCCTCGACAGATCAGCTCTCCGACGTGCCGCTGGCCGGTCTGTCGATCGGCGTCACGCTGGCGGTCATCCACCTCATCTCGATCCCGGTGGACAACACCTCGGTCAACCCGGCCCGCAGCCTCGCCGTCGCGCCCTATCAGGACGGTGCGATGGGTCAGGTCTGGGCCTTCGTGGTGTTCCCACTGATCGGCGGCGCGCTCGGCGCGCTGGTGTACGGCCTGCTGTTCGGCCGTTCACGCAACCTGCTGTCGTGAGTTGAGCTGACCACGGGCCCATCGACCATGTGTCGTTGGGCCCGTTGCTATTCCGCCACGGTCCTCGCGTTGCAGGTCAACGCGATCAGTGCCGGAATCGGGAACAGCAGCAGGAACAGATCGGGCAGCCACCAGGTGAGGCTGACGTCGCCGCGCAATTCGATTCAGTGCCAAGCGTATTCGGCGCACAGTCGGTGGGCGACGAGGTCGAATGTCTTGCGCGCCAAGATGGCTCCCTCGCGGCGGATGCCGTCTTCCGGCACATCCAGCACCCGATCGAGGCGAACCCAGCTGGGCCTGCCCTCGGGATCCCAACTGCCGCTGCCGATACCGACCCAGTTCGGGTCGTGCGCCCGATCAGCCTTCGACGACAGCATCAACCCGAGCAGGGTCCGGCGGTCCCGACCGACCACCAGCACCGGCCGATCCTTGCCATTGCTCGGATCCTCCTCGAACGGCACCCAGGTCCACACGATCTCACCGGGATCGGCCCGCCCGTCCAACTGCGGCGAGTAGACGATCTGGCGGGCACGCTCGGCCGTCGGCACCGGGGTGGACGCGGTCGGCCGCACCTTCACCGCAGGCGTCCGCCGCCCAGACAGCGACCCGACCAGCCGCTCCACCAGCTTCGGTCCCTGCTGCCTGACGATCTTGGGACCCTGCTCCTTCGCGATAAGTCCGAGCTGCTTGCCGAGGGAGTTCCAACTTCGGGCCATATTCGCAATATAACGGCGCACCGCCGTCTTCTCATCCGCGCCGCGACCGCCTCGCGACAACTACGAATTTGCTGATCTGGGCTTGCTCTGGCCCATCGGACGGCCAGATCCGGCCAAGGCCCTCGCTAGCAGGGATGAAGCCGGCCGAGGGGTGAAGTCCGAGTCATAGCAGCACGGCATCAAGTGTGTGGGCGCCCACTGTTTCCGGCCGGGAAACACCGCCCGCGACACCCGCCTCGCGCGCTCGGGCACACCGCTGGCGGAAGCTTCGCACTGCTCATGGGACGATAGACGGCAGTTTGCCAATACCCATGAGGAGTGGAGTGCCCGCCAGCTTCGCCGACACGACGTTCACCGATCCGTCTCGGATCCGGAACTTTTGCATCATCGCGCACATCGATCACGGGAAGTCGACGCTGGCCGATCGGATGCTGCAACTGACCGGTGTGGTCGAGGAGCGGGCGATGCGCGCCCAATACCTGGACCGGATGGACATCGAGCGCGAGCGCGGCATCACCATCAAGGCGCAGAACGTGCGGCTGCCGTGGCAGGTCGACGGCACGGACTACGTGCTGCACCTGATCGACACGCCGGGCCACGTCGACTTCACCTACGAGGTGTCGCGCGCACTGGAAGCCTGCGAGGGCGCGGTGCTGCTGGTCGACGCGGCGCAGGGCATCGAGGCGCAGACGCTGGCGAACCTGTACCTGGCGCTGGACAAGGATCTGACGATCATCCCGGTGCTCAACAAGATCGACCTGCCCGCCGCCGACCCGGACCGCTACGCGGCCGAGATCGCGCACATCATCGGCTGCGAACCCGACGACGTGCTGCGGGTGTCGGGCAAGACCGGTGTCGGCGTGACCGAACTGCTCAACGAGGTCATCAAGACGGTGCCCGCGCCCGTCGGTGATTCCGACGCGCCCGCCCGCGCGATGATCTTCGACTCGGTCTACGACACCTACCGCGGCGTGGTCACCTATGTCCGCGTGGTGGACGGCAGGCTCACGCCGCGCGAGAAGATCAAGATGATGTCCACCGGCGCCACGCACGAGATGCTGGAGATCGGCATCGTCTCGCCGGAGCCCAAGCCGACCCAGGGGCTCGGCGTCGGCGAGGTGGGTTACCTGATCACCGGCGTAAAGGACGTGCGCCAGTCGAAGGTCGGTGACACGGTGACCGCCGCGCGCAACGGTGCCACCGAACCGCTCGTCGGCTACCGCGAGCCGCGCCCGATGGTGTACTCGGGTCTGTACCCGGTCGACGGCTCCGACTACCCGGACCTGCGCGACGCGCTGGAGAAGCTCCAGCTCAACGACGCCGCGCTCACCTACGAGCCGGAAACCTCTGTCGCACTTGGCTTCGGCTTCCGTTGCGGCTTCCTCGGCCTGCTGCACATGGAGATCACCCGCGAGCGGCTGCAGCGCGAGTTCGATCTGGACCTGATCTCCACCGCACCCAACGTGGTCTACACCGTAGAGATGGAAGACGGCAGCAAGCATGTCGTCACCAACCCGTCGTACTGGCCGGAGGGCAAAGTCCGGCACGTCTACGAACCGATGGTGAAGTGCACCGTCATCTCGCCGAGCGAGTTCATCGGCTCGATCATGGAGCTGTGCCAGAGTCGCCGCGGCGAGCTCGGCGGCATGGACTACCTGTCCGAGACCCGCGTCGAGCTGCGCTACACCATGCCGATGGCGGAGATCATCTTCGACTTCTTCGACTCGCTGAAGTCACGCACCCGCGGCTACGCCAGCCTCGACTACGAGGAGACGGGCGTGCAGGACGCGGCGCTGGTCAAGGTCGACATCCTGCTGCAGGGTGAGGCGGTGGACGCGTTCAGCGCGATCGTGCACAAGGACGCCGCCCAGGCCTACGGCAACAAGATGACAACCAAGCTGCGCGAACTCATCCCGCGCCAGCAGTTCGAGGTGCCCATCCAGGCCGCCATCGGCTCGAAAATCATTGCCCGCGAGAACATCCGCGCCATCCGCAAGGACGTGCTCGCCAAGTGCTACGGCGGCGACATCAGCCGCAAGCGCAAGCTGCTGGAAAAGCAGAAGGAAGGCAAGAAGCGGATGAAGACCATCGGCCGCGTCGAGGTCCCACAGGAAGCATTCGTGGCGGCGTTGTCCTCGGATGCTGCCTCGGACAAGCCGAAGGGCAAGTAGTAGGTCGTCGATCCGGCATGCGTCGGCGAATCGAGCGATAATGCCTAGTAGGTGGTGAGCTATGAGGCAGAATGCGTCGGCGAGCGGTGCTGAACCAGGGAGGATGGCGATGACTGCGGTGCATGAGGACACATTCCTGACCGAGGAGTTCGAGGCGATCGCCCGCGCGGTCGATCGCGAGGTCGAGGGGATGCAGGTCGAACTTATCGACGGACGACTGGGGGTCAAACGAGTGCCTGATGGTGACCACGGCCGGGTTCTCAACTGGCTGTTGATGCTGTTGATGCCGTTGAGCCCAGGTCTCTTTCTGCATGTCATCGGGCAAGGCTTGGCTGTTGGGCCTTATCGGAAGGGTCGAGCACGTCCAGATGGGGTGCTGGCGCCTTACGATGCGTTCGGCGGCGCCGGTGAATGGGCCTCGCCGGACCCTGTTGTGATGGCGGTCGAAGTCACGTCCCACGATTCGGGCACCAATAAACGCGATCGAGTGGAGAAGCCCGCTGCCTACGCCCAGGCAGGGATTCCGATCTATCTATTGATAGATCGTGATGCGGGGACCGTTGTGGTGCACAGCCAGCCAGGCGATGACGGATATCAGGATGTGCACAGCTATGCCTTCGGACGCGAGGTGACGCTTCCCCCGCCGGTCGGCATCACACTCGACACCGAGGCGCTCAAGGACTTTGCCGACTGACGCTCCCTTTCACGGATGCTGCTTCGGACAAGCCGAAGGGCAAGTAGACAGCGCCTCGGACCGAATGTCAGTCCGAGGGCTGTACGGCAATTCGGACCTGGAGGCGCACGCCGCCGAGCGGGCTGCGGGCGAGTTCGGCCGTACCGGAATGTAACTCGGCCTGTTGGCGGACCAAGGCCAAGCCGAGGCCGGAGCCGGGGGAGCCGGGGCCTTTGACGAAACGGTCGAAAGCGGTGGGGCACAGGGTTTCTGGGATTCCGGTGCCGTCGTCGTCGATGAGGATTTCCACCGTGTTGTTTGCAGTGGGGTGGACGGTGATGGTGACGGTTTCGGCGTGACCGTGTTGGACGGCGTTCGCTACCGCGTTGGTGACGATGAGCATCAGGCCGCCGGGGGTGCCGGTGATCGTGACCGGTTCGCATTCGGTGAGGGTGATGTGGACGTCGGGGTGGCGGCGTTGGGCGTCTTGGGCTGCGCGGTCGAGGGTTTCGCAGAGGTCGAAGGGTTCGAAGAGGTCGGGCTTGGTGAGTTCGCCGACGGCGAGTCGTTCCAGGTCGGTGAGGGTGTTTTCGATCTGTTGTTCGGCGAAGAGGACCTCGGTGAGGATGGTGCCGCGTTGTTCGGCGGGAATCTCCTTGGTGGCCAGCACTTGTAGGTCGGTGCGCAGCGCGGTGAGTGGGGTGCGCAGTTCGTGGGCGCAGACGGCGGCGAAGTCGCGGGCGCTGGTGAGTGCGTGGTTGGTGGCGCGGTGGGCGGCTTCGAGGCGGGCGAGCATGCGGGTGATGGCGTCGGAGAGTTCTTCCGCCTCCCTGGCGCCTTGGCCGGACAGCGGTGGCAGTTCCTCGAGGGTGTCGATGCCGTGGGTGGCGGCGGCCAGCCTGCGCAGTGGGCGGGCGGCGTAACCGGCCAGGAACCAGCCGAGCAACGCGGCGGTCAGCGCGCCGGCGACGCCGATGCCGAGGCCGATCAGCTGGCTGCGGTGGATGGCCGAGGCGACGACGTCGCGGTTGGGGTCCAGCGAAACGAGTACGCCGGGCAGTCCGTCGACGCGGGTGATCGCGGCGTCGGGTGGCAGGTCGCCGCGGGCGACGGTGGCGTCCTCGGGGATGTCTTTCGCCGCGTAAGGCGCTTGGGTCGCGTAGCCGGGGGCTGCTGTCCCAGCGGTCGCGGCAGGGGAGGGCAGCGCGTCTGCCAGCGGCGGCGCAGCCAGCGGTGGTGCGGCGGCCGGTGGTGGCGCGGCTGCGGCTGGTGGTCCCGGAATTCGCTCCGCCGGAACACCTTTCAATGGCGGAGCAACCCGCACCGCCATCGATGACACGGTGTCGTCCAACTGTCGCTCACCGGTCGCGTTCAGCAACGCGGCGAAGGTGATGGTGAGGGTGAGCGCGACGAGCGCCGCGACGACACCGGAAACTACTGCCACCCGAGTACGCAGCGACGGTGACCGTTTCACGGCTGCTCCCGTAGTACGAACCCGACTCCACGCACCGTGTGCACCACCCGTGGCGCGCCGGGCGCTTCCAGCTTGCGCCGCAGATAGGAGACGAACACATCGACCACATTGGTGTCGGTGGCGAAGTCGTAACCCCATACCGTGGAAAGGATTTGCTCGCGTCCGAGCACGATGCCCGGGTTGTCGGCGAGCATGGCGAGCACCTCGAATTCTCGTTTGGTCAGGTCGACGGGCGTGCCTGCGGCCAGCACCCGGTGCCCGGCCAGGTCGATCTGCACCTGACCGACCCGCACCTGCGCGTCCGGCCGTTCGGTGGTGACCCGGCGGCGCAGCAGCGCGCGCAGCCGGGCGACCAGTTCGCCGAGGTCGAAGGGTTTGGTGAGGTAGTCGTCGGCGCCGCGTTCGAGGCAGGCGATGCGGTCGGTCACGGCGCTGCGGGCGCTGAGCACACAGATCGGGATGTCGTTTCCCATCGCGCGCAATGCCGTGACCACGCCTTCACCGTCCAGCGTCGGCATATTCACGTCCAACACCATGGCGTCGGGTGCCGTGGTCCGAACCATGGCGAGGGCTTCGGCGCCGTCGGCCGCGGTGACCACTTCGAAATCGGAGAGTTCCAACCCGCGTCGTAGCGACGCGAGCACACGAACCTCGTCGTCCACGACCAAGATCCGGTGTCCGGTCATGGATCAACAGTAATCCCGGTCGGTCAGCGAACGCTGGCGACGACGCACCCCGGCTCGGCCGGGTATGCGGGTGCGGCGTCGGCAGGGACGCCGGGCCTGGTGTCGAGCGGAGTGGCGGGGACGGCACCGGGTGGCAACTCGCGCTCGATGGTGACCCACGGACCTTCCTCACCCGCACCATGCGTGATCACCACCGACCCGTCCGGCCCGATCTGCGGGCAGACGATGGGTTCGCCGGGGACCGGATCGATCGCGATGCGCGGACCGGGCTGCGTCGGGAGCGGCGGCGTGCCCGGCGCTCCCGGCTGGGCCGAGGCGGCGCCCGCCATGCTCGCGACCACCGCGGCGGTGAGCGCGGTCCCGCTGAGCACGGCCGCGATGCGGCGTCCGATGAGTGCAGTCATGAGGGGTGACTCCTTCAGATCGATGCTGTCGGCCCGGCTGGTCCGATGAAATCGACGGTAGGCAAAGGATCTTCACCACTTGTTGAGCAATCGTTAGAGATTTCTTAGGGTCTCGTCGGCCTTCGCGCGGCCTGGCGGCGCACCGGCAGAATCTGACCTGGTCATGGTGCAAATTGGAGGCTTTGTCCAGTTGGGTAACCCACTAGAAATAGGGCTTTCGTTCTGGTTTTCGGGATGGCAAGGTTGTGTTGCTCGCCCCCTGTGGAGTCTCTACAGTCCTGCAGAATGTGACAGTCGGGTTTTCCCGAAATAGTGTTAGGTGATCTTCACTCGGCTTGGCCGGTCTGTGAGGATGGTTGCTGGAAACCCGAGATGGAGCTTTCATGACGCGTGACCTGCCCTTCGATGACGAGACCACCGAGGCAGCTGAGCGCACGGGTGACACCGCCTATCGAGTGGCCACGGGTGTCGCGCGGGTAGCGCGGGCCGGCGCCTACGTCACCGGCGGCGCACTGGTGGCCGCGAACGGCGGCGGCGTCCCGGCTCATCCCAACTCTTCGCACGCGGACAGCAGGAACGCGGGTTGGGCACACAACACCGATCCCGACTCCGACATCCCCTCGCCGGTGATCACCTTCCCGGACCTGGTCGTCGAGCCGGCTCCGCTGACTCCGCCGCACGCGACCAACTCGACGGTTGCGCACCCCACTCCCGGTTTCGGGCTGCCCGGCGGTGACCACGGCGCGAATCTGCCGTTGCCGACGCTCAACGGTGACTACAGCGGCACCGATGCGGGCTTCGCGTTGCCGGGCACCGATGGCGGCCAGTCCGGCATGGGACTGCCCAGCGTGCCTGGTGGTCCGTCGGGCCAGCACGGCATGGAACTGCCGGGGACATCGAACCCAGGCTTCGGATTGCCAGGCACCTCCGACGCGACCGGCCAGCCAGGCATGGGCCTGCCGGGCACACCCAACGGCATCGGCCTGCCCGGTACGGACGCCGGTGCGTCCAACGGTCTGCAACTGCCGGGTACCGGCGGTGTCTCGAACGATCTCGACCTGCCCGGCGGCCACGGCTTCGGCCTGCCCGGCCACGGGCTGGGTCAGGCCGGGCACGGTTTCGGCCTGCCGGGCACGAACGGCTTCGTCGCGCCCGGTTCCGGCGCCTTCGACCTGCCCGGCTCGCACGCGGCCTCGGCCGCCGGTGGTCCGTTCGACGGTGTCGGCGACGGCGGCGGTGACCCGCTCGGCGTCTTCGTCGGCACGCAGTGGTCGGTGGACTTCGGCATCGGCCCGCAGGGCATCTACTTCAACTCCGAGATGAAGGTGGACGTCGGCGTCGGTCACGTGGGCGACCAGCTCGACCAGTTCACCGACTTCCTCGGCAGCGGCCTCGGTCACGTGCCCGACGGCACCGGACGCTCGGTGACCGATCCGGCCATGACCGGGCACAGTCACCACAGCCACCCGGGCGTTGTCGGCGGTCTCACCACTCCCGGCTCGAACTCGTCGACGGCATCGACCGCGCAGCCCGTCGTGCAGCCGCTCGCCGCGCCCGCGCCGGTCATGTCGGCCGCGGTCGCACCCGTGGCCGCCGCGGCGCCTGTTGTCGCCGTCGCGCCCGTGGCGAGTGCCGCGCAACCGGTCGCGGCCACCCCGCTGCAGACCACGATCCAGCCGGACGCCGCGACCACGCCGATCGCGAATGTGTTCACCGCGCCGGAAGGTCCGTCGGTGCTCACCGTGCCCGCGGCCGCCACACCGGTGATCTTCGATCACGCTCGCCCGACGCCGGTGCTGAAGCCGACGACTACTCCGGTGACCGATACGACGAAGCACTCGGACGGTTCGGTCACCACCCCGAACACGCCGACCACCATCACCAAGACCGTCCCGGTCCCGGTGGTGCCGACCGACGTTGCCACTCCGAGCGCCCCGAAGACGCCGGATATCACGACGAAGGTGCCGGGCGCGGGCAGCCCTTCGACGGGTCATGGCGGCATCAGCACCGGGCCGGACGTGCCGACCACCAAGGTTCCGCCGGCCACCGGCAGCCAGCCGACGCACGTGCCGACCACCTCCCCGGATGATGACGGCGTCACCACGCCGGGCACCGGGACCGGTACCGGCCCGAGCACCGGCAACGGTGGCGCGTCCGGTGGAGTCACCACCCAGCCGACCGTGCCGACCAAGGACGTGCCGACCGTGCCCACTCGTGACATCCCGACCGCGGATGTGCCGACGCACGATGTCCCGGTCCCGACGCACGACGTCCCGGTGCCGACCTACCAGCCTCCCGTCCAGACCCAGGCTCCGGTGCCGACACAGGCGCCGACCTACAAGCCGCCGACGACGATCGACCCCAAGCCGCATGCGATCGCAGATCCGATCAGCAGTGCACACATGGTCGACTCGTCCATGGTCCCGATCCAGGACCATGCCTTCTACGACGACCACTCGACCCTCGCGTTCGCTTCGGGCGGCGGCCTTTCCGGTGCGTTGATGCCGGAAGCGACGATGGCCGAGATCCACCACATGGTGCCGGGCGGCTTGGACATAGCGTTGATGTAATCGGAGCTTGTTGTGTGGTCAAGGGGTGCAGGGGCGTCCATGTCGATCGATAGCAAACACATGTAAGGAGGCAGGTTGTCTGCCGCAGCCGGGCTGAAGGCCGCGACGGTGAAACATCCGGACGCGATGGCGCCGCTGATCCGGATTCTGGACGAACTGCGGGAGATGACCCGATTCGCGGGTCGGGACGATCTGGGCAGTCGCCTGAGCATGGTCCGGGCCAGGGTCAGTGATCCCCGGGTTCGCCTCGTTGTCGTCGGTGAGCCGAAGAACGGCATGAGTACGCTGGTCAACAGTCTGGTCGGCGCGTCGGTCAGCGCCACCGACAGCGACCTGAGCGTGCCTGTCATCGTCGAGTACGGACCGGAACCGACTGCGACACTGGTCCGTTCGGTCGACGGCCGCACCGAGCGGCAGTCGGTGGACCCGCTCGATCCGGGGCCTGCCATCTCCGGCTTCGGCGTTGTCCGGGCCGAGTTCACCCAGCCGAGTTCGCTGCTGGCCGACGGGGTCGTGGTGATGGACGCCCCGGGTGCGCGCGGCGCCGACAACACCACTTGGTCGATGGTCGCCGCCGCCGACGCCGTCCTCTACGTCACCAACGCGGCCACCGAACTCACCGTCGATCAGATCGCCTATCTGCAGCGCATCCAGCAGATCTGCCCGACCGTCATCTGCGTGCTGAACAAGATCGACCAGTTCTCCCACTGGTCGCACACCCAGCAGCGCAACCGGGAACTGCTCGACGCGGCCGGACTCGGCTTCGCGGTGGCGCCGGTGTCGGCGGAACTGCACCGGCAGGCCGGGCTGTCCGGCAACTACCAGCGCGACATCGAATCCGGTGTGCCGCAACTGATCGACCACCTGCGCGACTACGTGGTCGCCCGCGCGGACAGTGTCGCGTCGGAAGCGGCGGTGCAGGATATTCGCCTGGTCGGCGATCATCTCGCGTTGACGTTGCGCAATGAGGTGGAGTCGCTGCGTGATCCGCGGCGCCGCGACGAGATCACCGACCAACTGGTCCGGGCGCGGGACGGGGCCGATCAGCTGCGCCAGCGCACGGCGAACTGGCAGGTCACCCTGGTCGACGGCAGCACCGAGCTGATGGCCGACATCGAACACGACCTGCGGCACCGGTTGCGCAACCTCGTGCGCGATGCCGAGGCGGAGATCATCAAGACCGATCCGGCGCGCCGCTGGAAGGAATTCGGCACCGACCTCGACGCCAGGATCTGCGAGGCGGTCGAGGAGAACTTCGTGATGGCGCACTATCGCTCGGTCGAACTGTCCGAGCAGGTGGCCTCGAAGTTCTTGGCGGACAACCGCGCCGCGCCGCTGCCGGATCTGCGCCTGGACAACCCCGGCGAGGTCCTCGAACCGGTGCAGCCGCTCGAGCCCCTAGAAAGCGCGAAAGCCGGTGTGACCCAACAGTTCCTGTCCGGTCTGCGCGGATCCTACGGCGGCGTCCTGATGGTCGGTCTCGCCACCAGCCTGCTCGGCATGTCACTGGTCAACTGGTATTCGGCCGGTGCGGGTGTACTGCTCGGTGTGAACGCGCTGTGGGACGACCGCAAGAACCGCAAGGCCCGCCGTCGCGCCGAGGCGAAGGTCGCGGTGGCTCGGCTGATGGACGACGTCATCTTCCAGGTGAGCAAGGAATCGCGGAATCGGTTGCGCGCCATGCAGCGGGTGTTGCGCGATCACTTCACCGAGATCGCCACCGACGTCGCCAAGCAGGCGGACGAGGCGCTGCGCCTGGCCGAGGCGGCCTACGAGAAGTACGGCGACCGCAGCGGCGACCGGATCGCCGACGTCGACGCGCAGCTCGGCAAACTGCGCGGCCTGCGTGAACAGGCCGACAGTCTGACCGTCTGACGAAAATCCCTGCTACCCAGGGTTGTTCGCGGGGGAGTGGGCGGGTTGGAAGCCGCCCGCGTTCCGGTAGTCCTCGGCCCTGATCACGTGGGTGACCGCGTTGATCAGCGCCAGGTGGGTGAAGGCCTGCGGGAAGTTGCCGAGGTGGCGGCCGCTGCGCGGGTCGATCTCCTCGGCGTAGAGGCGCAGCGGGCTGGCGAAGGCGAGCAGTCGCTCGCACAGGTGCCTGGCCCGCCGCAGCTCGCCGATCTCGACCAGTGCCGACACCAGCCAGAACGAGCAGATGGTGAAAGCGCCTTCGGCACCGGTCAATCCGTCGTCGGTGGTCTCGGTGCGGTAGCGCAGCACCAGCCCGTTCTCGGTGAGCCGGTCCGCGATGGACAGCACGGTGGCCCGGATCCGGTGGTCCTCCGGCGGCAGGAAGCGGTTCAGTACCGCCAAAAGCAGTGAGGCGTCCAGGGTGTCGCCGCCGTAGGTCTGGGTGAAGACGCCGTTGGAGTTCACCCCGTGCTCGAGGATGTCGGCCTTGATCTCGTCGGCGATGGTGTACCAGTCGGCGGCGTGCTCCAACTGGCCGTGCAGCTCGGCCAGCTTCGCGCCGCGGTCGAGTGCGACCCAGCACATCACCTTGGACGAGGTGAAATGCTGTGGCTCACCGCGTACCTCCCAGATGCCGCGGTCGGGCTCGCGCCAGTGCGCGATGGCCGCGTGCACCTGACGTTCCAGCAACGGCCACAACGTTTCCGGCACCTGCTGACGCGACTTCACATGCAGGTACACCGCATCGAGCATGGTGCCCCAGATGTCGTGCTGGTCCTGGTTGTAGGCGGCGTTGCCGATGCGCACCGGCTTGGATCGTTCGTAGCCGCTGAGATGGTCGAGCGTCTCCTCGGTGATCTGGCGTTCGCCGCCGATGCCGTAAAGGACTTGCATCGGAACAGCATCGCCGTTTTCACCGGTGGTGGCGTCGCGCAGGAAGGCGAAGAAGTCGTCGGCCTCGCGGTTGAGTCCGAGCGTGTACAGGCCCCACAGGGCGAAGCTGGAATCGCGCACCCAGGTGTAGCGATAGTCCCAATTGCGTTGACCACCAGGGGTTTCCGGGAGAGATGTGGTGGCAGCGGCGAGTAGTGCGCCGGTCGGAGCGTAGGTGAGGCCCTTGAGTGTCAGCGCGCTGCGCTGTAAGTAGCTGCGCCACGGGTGATCCGGGAAGTTGCCCTGGGTGATCCACTGGCGCCAACTCTCGGTGGTCTGCCACATCTTCTGCGCCGCATCGGCATAGGTCTTGGGCGCGGGCAATTCCGACCAGGTCAGCGCGATGAACTTCTCGTCGCCCTCCTGCATCCTGGTGCGCGCGCGGGCTTCTCGGCCCTCCAGCCCGAGCCGAAGGTCGGTGGTCAGCACCAGGCTCGGGCCTGCGCTCGGGTCGTCGGTGCGGACCGCGGTCGCTTCCTCGTAGACCTTGCCGGTGTACTCCCAGCGGCTCACCGCACGGTGGTAATCGAACGACGGCTCGCAGCTCATCTCCAGCTCGACGGTGCCGTTCACACACTTCACCGTGCGCAGCAGCATGTGCTCGGCATCCCAGTCCATCGGGGTGCGGCGGTGCGTCTTGGAGCGCTGGTCATTGTTGTGCCACGGGCCGAGCACCAGCGCGTCGCGCACGATCAGCCAGCCGGTCTCGGTCTGCCAGGTGGTCTCCAGGATCATCCCGCCCGGCAGGTAGCGGCGCGCGCTCGGCACGTTGACGCCGTACGGGCCGAGCCGGAAGTGGCCCGCGCTACGGTCCAGCATCGCGCCGAAGACGCTCGGCGAATCCGGGCGGGGCACACACATCCATTCGACGGATCCGTTGCTGGCGACGAGGCAGCTGGTCTCGCAGTCGGACAGGAACGCGTAGTCGTCGATCGGCGGGAAGGCGCCGTGCCGCTTGGATTCGGTCAGGTGGCTCAGCACCGGCAGGTCATACGGCTCGTCGACGGTGAGGTCGTCGGAGGACTCAGGAGACGCCATACCCACATCTTCGGGCCCACCACAGCCCCACGTCCACTGTGTCTGATGTCGCGCCTGCCGGGCGGCGCGTCCGTGACCGAATATTGACCTTGCCGAGCTCTCAGGTGGACGCACTAGGCTGGGCTGGTGCATCAGATCGCAGGTTGGTGGGACAGCTTCGAGCTGTGGGTCGCGGGACTCCCGTTCATCCCGCAATTCCTCGTCGTGCTGGTAGGCATGGTCCCGGTCAGCTTCGCCATCGCCTACCTGCTCGACCGGACGCTGCGCGCCCTGCTTCGGGTGCTCGACCGCAGACACGGCGTCGAGGAGGCGCTACCCACCGTGCCCGACACCGTGCCCGCCGACCTCACCACCGGCGAAACCCGCCCGACCGTGCAGAGCGGCGCCCACTGATGCCCCGTTCGCGCGTCCAGCTGGCGTTGATCGCCCTGCTCGTCCTCGTCGTCGTCGCCTGGTTGGTGACCCGCTAGTTCTCGCCCGCGCGCCAGTCGTTGAACCGCTTGCCGATCTTGGAGACGGTCTCGCCGACCTCCTGGCCGACCGTGTTGACCGCGGAGCCGACGTCGCGGCCGAGGTTGCGCACGGTGCGGATGAGCGGGTCCTCGGACTGGTCGAAGTTGTTGCGGTAGGTGCGGGCGGCTTCCTTGATCTCCTCGGTGAGGCTGGCGTTCTTGTCCTGGTCGCGCCGCGGGTAGTCGCCGGCGAGCAGGCGGTCGTACTCACCGCTCTGGATCCAGCGGCGCAGCTCGGCGGCGCGCAGCACGGAGAACGGGTGGCTCTGCAATTCCAGGTTGAGCAGTTTCAGCACACCGTCACGCAGATCGCCGGAGCGTTCGTAGTCGTCGGCTTGGGCCAGGAACGCGCCGTGGTTCATTTCCTTGATCCAGGTGCCGCCCGCGGTCTTCATGTGCACCCGCACCGAGACGTCGACGTCCTGCGAGCACAGCAGCCCGGCCCGGTCGCCGGACAACTCGGATTTGCGGCTCCATTCCATCAGCGCGGCGACGATCGCGCGTAAAGCCCAGCCGCCCACCGGCATCCAGCCGATGCTGGCGGAGATTCGCAGCAAATGCATGAGCATGGTGCGGTACACCGCGTGCCCGGACAGTGCGTGGCCGAGCTCGTGGCCGACGATGAAACGCAACTCCTCGGTATCCATCAGGTCGATCAAACCGGTGGTCAGCACGATGAACGGCTGGTCCATGCCGATGGTGAGGGCATTCACCTCCGGGGTCTGCAGCACGAAAATCTCCGGCGTGGTGCGGGCGTCGAGCACCGCGACGCAGTCTTCGCGCAATTGATGCAGCGAACGGAACTGTCGTTCGTCGACTCGAACGGCCGTCGCGAGGTAGAGAAGTCGATGCTGGCGTTCTTGCAGCAAACCGGACAAAGTCCGCAATATGACGTCGAACCCGGATAGGGTCCGCAGCGCGACCAATGCGGTGCGATCGGCGGGGTGCTCCCACGCGCGAGTGCTGATGCCGGGAAACCTCGTACGTATACGATCCGGGCTGTTAGTCATGGGATGAAACCCCCGTCTTCCTGGAACTCTGTAGATTCGAACTCGGGCCGTGGCCTCTGCTACAGTCTGCCCGTGTCTTCGAGTTGCGTCCCGCGGGTCCGCCATGAACTGGCGTTGATCGCGGTCGGCAATCTCGCTGTCGCCGACATTCTCTGTCGCTGATCGGCTGACCGGGCACGTTTGCGCGTCCCTCCCTCGTAGACTGGCGTGCAACCTTTTCGCAGACGTCCCCGAACCCCCGACGGCCTACCCGGCCGATAGCCACGCCACCGCTCGCATCGACGCGGCGGCAAGGTCTACCGATCCAACAGTAGTTGTCTCCGCCGTTCGAGGTCCCGAATCGGCGGTCCGTAGGAAAGGTCCACCCCGATGTCTCGCAATTCTTGGCTCTCCCCGCGCCGACGCGCCACCGTCGCCGCACTCACCGCGTTCGCGGCGGTCGCCCTCACCGCGTGCGGCGGTGGAGCCAGTGACACCGCCGGGGGTGGTGGCGCCGACGGCAGTGGCGGCACGCTGAACCTCTACGCCTATGCGGTCCCGAAGCCGGGCTTCGACAAGGTGGTCCCGGAGTTCAACAAGACCGACAAGGGCAAGAACGTTGTGGTCAACGGCTCCTACGGCGCGTCGGGCGATCAGTCCCGCAAGGTCAAGGACGGCGCCGAGGCCGACATCGTGAACTTCTCGGTCGAGCCCGACGTCACCCGCCTGGTCGACGCAGGCCTGGTCGACGCGAACTGGAATGCCGACGCCACCAAGGGAATTCCGTTCGGCTCGGTCGTCGCGATCGTGGTCCGCAAGGGCAACCCGAAGGGCATCAAGGACTGGGACGACCTGCTCAAGCCGGGCGTCGAGGTAGTGACCCCGAACCCGTTCAGCTCCGGCTCGGCGAAGTGGAACCTGCTCGCCCCGTACGCGGCCAAGTCCGACGGCGGTAAGAACCCGCAGGCCGGTCTGGACTACCTGAGCCAGCTGGTCACCAAGGACCACGTGAAGGTGCAGCCGAAGTCGGGCCGCGAAGCCACCGAGACGTTCCTGCAGGGCACCGGTGACGTGCTGCTCAGCTACGAGAACGAGGCGATCTTCTCCGAGCGCAACGGCGACCCGATCGAGCACTTCATCCCGCCGGTCACCTTCAAGATCGAGAACCCGGTCGCGGTGCTCAAGAACAGCAAGAGCCAGGAGAAGGCGGTCGCCTTCCGCGACTTCCTCTACACCCCCGAGGGCCAGAAGGCTTGGGCGGCAGCCGGTTTCCGCCCGGTCGACCCGAAGGTGGCGGCCGACTTCGCCAAGGACTTCCCGACCCCGCAGAAGCTGTGGAACATCACCGACCTCGGTGGCTGGAAGGCCGTCGACAAGGACCTGTTCACCCCGAACACCGGCTCCGTCGCGGTGATCTACGACAAGGCCACCAAGTAGCCGGCTCCGGCACACGGGATACTGGACGATTGTGACTGACAGCAGCACCGCCGGGACCACGCCCGCTCCCGGCGGTTCCCCGGGCCGGTTCAATTGGTCGTGGCTGCGGGTGACCGGCTCGGTGGGCCCGCTCGGCATCGCCACGGCGGTGCTGTGGCTCAGCATCATCGTGCTGCTGCCGCTGGCGGCGCTCACCGTCACCTCTTTCGACGAGGGCTGGTCCGGCTTCTGGGCCGCGATCAGCGCGCCCGCCGCGGTGGACTCGCTGCGGATCACCGTGTTCGTCTCGATCGTGGTCGCGGTGATCAACGTGGTGATGGGGACGCTCATCGCCTGGGTGCTGGTGCGCGACGACTTTCCCGGCAAGGGCATCGTCAACGCGCTGATCGATCTGCCGTTCGCGCTGCCGACGATCGTGGCCAGCATTGTGCTGCTGTCCCTTTACGGGCCGCAGAGCCCAATCGACATCCACCTCAACGCCACTCAGCCCGGCCTCATCGTCGCGCTGGCGTTCGTCACGCTGCCGTTCGTGGTTCGCTCCGTGCAGCCGGTGCTGATCGAGGCCGATCGCGAGGTCGAGCAGGCGGCGCTCTCGCTCGGTGCGGACAACTGGACCACGTTCCGCCGCATCGTGTTACCCACGCTCGGCCCCGCGATCATCTCCGGTGGCGGGCTCGCCTTCGCGCGCGCCATCGGCGAGTACGGTTCGGTGGTGCTGATCGGCGGCGCGATTCCGCGCAAGACCGAAATGGCCTCGCAGTACATCCAGAAGCAGATCGAGATCGATCGGCCGATCAACGCGGCGGCGGTTTCGGTTGCCCTGCTGGTCATTTCGTTCGCATCGCTGCTCATATTGCGACTGCTCGCCGAGCGCAGCGTGCGCAAGGAACAGGAAGCGCGATGAATCTTTCTTGGCCTGCCCGCATTTCGCTGCGGGTCGTCGCGCTGGGCTACCTGTTCGTGCTGCTGGTGTCGCCGCTGATCATCATCCTGCTGCGCACCTTCGAAAAGGGCATCGGCGAGTTCATCGATTCGATCAGCACGCCCGCGGCGATCTCGGCGTTCCAGTTGTCGATGATCATCGTGGCGATCGTTGTCCCGTTGAACGTCATCTTCGGCATCTTCACCGCGCTCGCGCTGGTGCGCGGAAAGTTCCCTGGCCGCACGGTCGTTCAGGGCATCGTCGATCTGCCGTTCGCGGTCTCGCCCGTGGTGGTCGGCGTCGCGCTGATCCTGCTGTGGGGTGTGCACGGCTGGTTCGGTGGTCTGGAGAGCGCGGGCTTCAAGGTGATCTTCGGCCTGCCCGGCATGGTGCTCGCCACCATCTTCGTCACGTTGCCGTTCGTGGTGCGCGAGGTCGAGCCGGTGCTGCACGAGATCGGCGACGACCAGGAGCAGGCCGCCGCCACCCTCGGCGCCACCCGCTGGCAGACGTTCTGGCGCATCACCCTGCCCGCCATCCGCTGGGGCCTTACCTACGGCGTTGTGCTCACCGTGGCCCGCGCACTCGGTGAATTCGGTGCGGTGATCATGGTGTCGTCCGCGCAGCCCGGCAAGTCGCAGACCTTGACGCTGCTGGTGCACGGCCGATACATCAACGACCACAACACCTTCGGCGCCTACTCCGCCGCGACCCTGCTGATGGCGCTGGCCCTCGTGACCCTCCTGTTGATGACCCTCCTCGAACGCAAACGGGGCACTAAATGATCACCGTGACCAATGCGAAGAAGAACTACGGTTCGTTCGCCGCGCTCGACGACGTCACCATCGATATCCCGTCCGGCGAGCTGACCGCGTTGCTCGGGCCCTCGGGTTCGGGCAAGTCGACGCTGCTGCGCTCGATCGCCGGACTCGAATCGCTCGACTCCGGCATCGTGGTGATCGCCGGGAACGACGTGACCAGGGTGCCGCCGCAGAAGCGCGACATCGGGTTCGTGTTCCAGCATTACGCCGCGTTCAAGCACATGACCGTGCGCGACAACGTGGCGTTCGGCCTGAAGATCCGCAAGCGTCCCAAGAACGAGATCGCCAAGCGCGTCGACGAACTGCTCGGCATCGTCGGGCTCGACGGATTCCAGCACCGTTATCCAGCCCAGCTTTCGGGCGGCCAGCGGCAGCGGATGGCGCTGGCGCGCGCGCTCGCCGTCGACCCGCAGGTGCTGCTGCTCGACGAGCCGTTCGGTGCGCTGGACGCCAAGGTGCGCGCCGATCTGCGCACCTGGCTGCGCAGGTTGCACGAGGAGGTCCATGTGACCACCGTGCTGGTCACCCACGATCAGGAGGAGGCCCTGGACGTGGCCGACCGGATCGCGGTGATGAACAAGGGACGCATCGAGCAGATCGGTACGCCGGAGGACGTGTACGACCGGCCGGCCAACGAGTTCGTCATGTCGTTTCTCGGTGCGGTGGCGCGGCTGAACGGACATCTGGTGCGCCCGCACGACATTCGGGTCGGCCGTGACCCGAGCATGTCGCTGGCCGAGCACGAGGGGACCGCCGACTCGGCGGGGGTCACCCGGGCGACCGTCGAGCGGGTCGTGCACCTCGGGTTCGAGGTGCGGGTCGAACTGCGCAACGCGGCGACCGGTGATCTGTTCGCGGCTCAGGTGACTCGCGGTGACGCGGAGGCGCTGCGGTTGTCCGGTGGTGAAACGGTGTATGCGCGGGCTACCCGAATCCCGGAGTTGCCCGCGCACTGAGCAGGGCCGTCAATTCTGCACTGCCGCAGCCGAAACCAATGGCTTTCGGCTTGGCCTTCAGTGTCTGAAGTCGGAAGCGGTTGTGCCGGAACGGATGACCGATCCGTGGTGCGGGAATCTGAAATGCCTGGACGCCTTGCTCTTTCGTGCGCCGGACTATCTGTACCGGCTGTGTCGGTGATCGGTGCCGAATGCCAGGCGCTCTACGTCCACTGACAGGAGCCTGGTGCTGTAGATCCGGCGGAGGATCACCGGTCGGAGGGCGCGGATTCAGGCGGCGTCGGTCGGTAGATCATCCGGCTGCTGAGACGTTGCTGATCTTGTGCTGGCGCAAGGAAATCCGTCGGTTCCGGCGATCGGGCGGCGCCACGATATCGGGTACAGAGTTGCGCTGACACCTCATCCGGTCGAGTGTCCAAGGTGTGGGCGGTGCGGTGTGTCGTCGTCTCGCCCCGGCGATTCGAGACAGTATCCGCCTCCGGCGGTCGCATGTCCGGGTTTCGGGGGATTGTTAGGGGCTATCACAGCATGTGAGAACGTGTATCCGCGGGTGCTGCCCGACGTCTGGACGGTTGTTCGGCGCCTCCGCAAACACGGACGGGACACCCTCCAATATCGGCGTGTCGCAGCGCGATCCGGCCGCCGTCGCATTCGCCGCCGTCCAGGGCAGGTGACCAGGATCGCTGCTTGTGCTATGCAACCTGTTCCAAAACAGGCGGGCTGCGGACAACAGGGTGTCCGGTGGTTGGCAGGCCGGTCGCGGAGTGGTTGCGTGGACGTTGTTCGAAGCAAATCGGCTCGGCGATCAGAGGATTGCGATGGCGGTTGGTCTCGGTTTGAGCATCGGCACGGTGAACACGGTTTCCGCGCTCGCGGAGGAGGGTTCAGCGAAAGCTCCACCGGGCCGCCGATGGGCCCAGCGCTCCCAATCCATCACCCGCCGAACGACACTCACCTTCGACAGCACGGGTTTGGCCCGGGTCGGCATGATCCCGCGGCACGGGCGCGCGATCATCGAATTCGCCGATCTCACCCAACGTTCGATCATGTCGGCGCGGGTCGGTCACCGTGCCCTCTCACCCGCAGACCTGGTGGCGGTGGTCGCCGAGAGCCTGATCACCGAGACGCTGCTGGATCATCCGCACTACGACGCGCACAGCAGCGACGTCGGCATCGCGCTCACCTACCCGGCGCGCTACACCGAGACGCACATCGGGGATCTGCGCGCTTCGCTGGACGCGATCGGACTCGACACTGTTCAGCTGGTCGCCGAACCCATCGCGGCGGCGACCTGGCTGGAAGCCGACCGCGGCCCGCTCATGCCCGGGCTCGCCCTGGTCTATGACCTAGGTGGGGCAAGCCTCGACATCACGCTGGTCCGGGTCGGTGCGGGCTGTCCGAGCAATCCGATCGTCGGCGAGCCGATGCACTCCGCCGAATACGGCGGCCGGGCCTTCGGTGCGCTGGTCGCCTCGCGTGCCGGGCACGGATTGCCCTCGGCCTCTATATCCGGTTCGGTCACCGGCACCACTGCGGACGAGTTGCGCACCAAACATGTGCGGGCCTCCTTGGCGCTCGTCTACCGATGCCTGCGTGCCGCGGACGTCACCATGGCCGATGTCGACTGTGTCGTCGTGGTCGGCGGGGCGGCGCGACCGGTCGAGGTGGCCCAGGTGCTGGCGGGCGAGCTGGCCCGGCCGGTGATCACCGCGCCCGATCCGGAGCGCACCATCGCGGACGGAGCGGCGATCATCGGCCGCCGAGCCGCCGTCGCCGCCGAGGAAGCGGCGGGCAAACACCACGGCAAGCGTCGCCCCGGCGCGCACCGCCGGGCAGCCACCAGGGCGATGGGGCTGTCGCAGCGGACCAAGCAGCGACTGAGCAGAGTCGCGCTGGCCGCCGGGCTGTCCGTCGCCGGTGTCGGTATGGCGCTCGCGCTGCCCGCCGACGGCGTGGTCGTGGGATTGGCGCAGCTGGGGCTGCATTAAGGAGATCCGGTGGCGGTGGTGACGAGGGCGGCCGCCGCCGGATCCGCCTGATCAGCTGGTTGCGTCGAGTGAGGCCGCAGCCACCGTTTCCCGACGAGGGGAACTGGTGGCGGCGGCCTCTCGCGTTCGCCAGCACTAGTTCCTCGTGATCAACCGTCCAGGTGTCGTCTTCGTGCCTTGACGTGACTCTCCATAGGTGTAACTATGGGATACAGATAAACGTCCTACAAGGAGAGGCAGCGACGACGATGTCTACAGCCGTGACGCCCCCGATCGATGCCGATCTGGAGAAGGCGCAGGAGTACGCCTCGAAGCTGCTGCTGCTCTCCGAAGGTTCGGTCAACAAGCACTTCGACCCATTCGAGGACATCGACTGGGACAACCCCGACTTCGCCCCCGACGCGGGCCCGGAGCGCTGGATCCTCCCGGTCTCGGCCGACCCGCTCGGTCGCCACCCGTGGTACCTCGCGCAGACCGACGAGCGCAAGATCGCGATCGGCAAGTACCGCCAGGCCAACGTCGCCAAGGTGGGCCTGCAGTTCGAGACGATCCTGATCAGCGGCATGGTGACGCACAACTTCGGCCTGCCCAACGGTTCCCCTGAATTCCGCTACTGCTCCCACGAGATGATCGAGGAGCACAACCACACCCTGATGTTCCAGGAGATGGTGAACCGGATCGGCGAGGACGTGCCCGGCATGGGCCCGCTCGTCCGGAAGTTCAAGTACGTCGGCGCCCCGGTGGCCGCGCTCTTCCCCAACCTGTTCTTCATGGCCGTGCTCGCCGGTGAAGAGCCGATCGACCACATCCAGAAGGCGATCCTGCGCTCCGACGAGGACGTGCACCCGATCATGCGCGGCGTCATGGCCATTCACGTGGCCGAAGAGGCGCGGCACATCTCCTTCGCCCACGAGTTCCTGAAAATCCATGTGCCGGAGGCGAAGCCGGGCAGCAAGTTCGTGCTGTCCATCGCGATGCCGATCGTCATGTACATCCTCGGCCGCTCGATCTTCACCCCGCCGCGGTCGTTCTGGCGCGAATTCGACATCCCGGATTACGTGCGCAAGGAACTGTTCTACGGGTCGAAGGAATCCAAGCAGGAGTTCAGTGACTTCTTCGGTGACGTGCGCACTTTGGCCAAGGACATCGGCCTGATGAACCCGATCTCCAAGGCGGTCTGGAAGCTGCTCAAGATCGACGGCCACACCACCCGCTACCGTTCGGAGCCGCTGCGTTCGGCCAAGGCCGGCTGACGTGCCCTATATCGTCACGCAGTCCTGTTGCAGCGACGCGTCTTGCGTGTACGCCTGCCCGGTCAACTGCATCCATCCCACGCCGGATGAGCCCGACTTCCTGACCGCGGACATGCTGTACGTGGACCCGCAGGCGTGCGTCGACTGCGGCGCCTGCGCCACCGCGTGCCCGGTCGACGCGATCGTCTCGGCGAAGAAGCTGACCGACGAGCAGAAGCCGTTCATCGAGATCAACGCCGACTTCTACCGGCAGGCTCGGCCGCGGCCGCTGCTGGCAAAGCCGGTGCCCGCGGCCGAGATTCGGACCGAGCGTCAGCCGATGCGGGTGGCGATCGTCGGGTCGGGTCCGTCGGCGATGTACGCGGCCGACGAGCTGCTGACCCAGCCCGACGTGTCGGTCACCGTGTTCGACCGGCTGCCGGTTCCGTACGGGCTGGCCCGGCACGGTGTCGCACCGGATCACGACAAGACCCGCAAGGTCAGCGAGCTGTTCGACATCATCTCGGCCCAGCACGGCTTCGGTTCGTACCTGAATGTCGAAGTGGGCGGGCATGTTTCGCACGAGGAGCTGCTCGATCACTTCCACGCGGTGATCTATGCCGTCGGTGCGTCGGCCGACCGCAAGCTCGACATCCCCGGTGAAGGACTGTCCGGCAATATCTCTGCCACCGACTTCGTCGCCTGGTACAACGGGCATCCCGATCACGTGGACCGCATTTTCGATCTGTCGCAGCAGCGGGCGGTGATCGTCGGCAACGGCAACGTCGCCCTCGATGTCGCGCGCATTCTGACCAGCGATCCGGATGCGTTGGCGGGCACCGACATTGCGCCGTATGCGCTGCGGGCGTTGCGGGAGAGCAAGATCGAGGAGGTGGTCATCCTCGGCCGCCGCGGTCCGCTCGAATCCGCTTTCACCGTGCCGGAATTCGTCGGTCTGCTCGGTGCCGACGTGGACATCGCGATCGACGGCGAGCTGCCCGAGGTCACCGACGGTCTGCCGTATCAGGTCGAGCAGAAGCTGCGGTTGCTGCACACCGTGCGCGCCCGGCCGTTCGGTGAACGCAAGCGAATCGTGTTCCGCTACCTCGCCTCTCCCACCGAAATCCTCGGCACCGACCGGGTCGCGGGCCTCGAGGTGAGCCGCAACGAACTCGTCACCGATGCGGACGGCCGCACCCGTGCGGTCGCCACCGGCAGCACCGAACGTCTCGATGCGGGCCTGGTGCTCACCTCGGTCGGCTACCGTGGCGTGCCACTACCCGGCCTGCCGTTCGACGCCGCGGGCAGCGTGATCCCGAACCAAGACGGCCGCGTCCTCGAACGCGTCAACGGTGCCGTCCTGCCGGGCACCTATGTCACCGGCTGGATCAAGCGCGGCCCGACCGGCTTCATCGGCACCAACAAGTCCTGTGCTCAGCAGACCGTGCAGCAGTTGGCCGACGACTACAACGCCGGCCGTCTCCCCGAACCCGCCGGTACCGCAACGGAATTCGACCGCCTGATCCACCAGCGTCAGCCAGCGGTCCGCACCTCCGGCGCCACCAAGCGCCGCAACCCGGTCCGCCGCCTCCTGACCCGCTCCTGACAGAACCCCTCGCGGGACTACGTGGTCCCGCGAGGCCGCCACCATCGACGCCAACGGCGCCGTCGATGGTGCCCAGGTCGCGCGATGAGGGCGCGACCACGCCCCGAACTCCCCGCCGCGCACGTTTCATGCCGCCGCGCCCGCAATTGCTGACCGTTTCGTGCGCGGCGGACTGATTCGTGCGCTGCCGAGCAGCACACGGCTGCGCCGAATCGCGCCGCCGCGTGTGCTCCAGCCCGAACTCTGCGCTCCGTCCGCCGCGCGGTTCATCGCCGCGCACGTTTCGTCCCGCCGCGCTGACAATCGCTGACTGATTCGTGCGCGGGGCA
Source organism: Nocardia sp. NPDC050175 (assembly GCF_044459885.1). Taxonomy (NCBI): domain Bacteria; kingdom Bacillati; phylum Actinomycetota; class Actinomycetes; order Mycobacteriales; family Nocardiaceae; genus Nocardia; species Nocardia sp. NPDC050175. The sequence continues at coordinate 161,358 of NZ_JBITJI010000004.1, read as the reverse complement.
CTGATTCGTGCGCTGCCGAGCATTACTGCGCGGTGAAGCCGCCGTCGATCGCGAGTGCGGCGCCGGTGATGAAGCTGGCTTCGTCGCTGAGCAGGTATGCGCAGAAGGACGCGGTCTCCTCCGGCTGGCTGATCCGGCCCAGCGGGTGCAGTGCGGCGATGGCGGCTTCGCCCTCGGGGGTCGCGCCCATCGAGTTGCGGAAGGCGGGAGTGTCGATCGCGCCGGACACGATCGTGTTCACCCGGACGCCCTGCTTCGCCGACTCCAGCGCGACCGCTCTGGTCAGGCCGACAACGCCGTGCTTGGCCGCCACGTACGGCGCGACCGAGCCCATGCCGACCACCCCGAGGTTCGAGGCGTTGTTGAGGATCGCGCCGCCGCCGTTGGCGATCAGCGCGGGCACCTGATGGCGCAGACCGTAGAACACACTCGTCAGGTTGAGTTCCAGGTCGGCCCGCCAGCCTGCGTCATCGATCTCGCCGATCGGACCGAAGGCGTTGACCGCGCCCGCGTTGTTGAAGGCCGCGTCGAGCCGCCCGTATTCGGTGAGTGCGGCCTGGGTGAGCCGCGCCACGTCTTCCGCTACCGTCACGTCGGTCGGCACGAACAGCGCCCGCCCGCCTGTCGCCCGGATATCGGCCGCGACCTGCTCGCCCGCGTCCTTGCCGCGCGCGCCGAGTACTACAGCGGCACCTTCACTCGCCACCCGCAGCGCTACCGCCTTGCCGACACCCGAGCTGGCGCCCGTGATCAGTACGACCTTTTCCGCGAACCGTGTCGCCATGGTCTCCATTTCCCTTCTCGTTCTTGCGATCTCACCGGGGTGGTGCGGTCGCAGAACCAAGTCAAGCCGGAGCGGGTGGGCCGTGCTGGCGGGAAACGGTCGTTGAGTTGATGCGTCATGTATCTGGTGGGCCGGGTTTAGCTGTGCTGAAATCACCGGGGCTGGCTATAGTTTGGTTACCGACCGGTCAGTGTCTTTATGTGACGGGTAATTCTCGGCGAAGTTCGCGGTGTTGATCATCTATCGGAGCATTGTCCGGATCGCTGCATGGTAACCGGATTGGATGGTGCGCTATTGAATCGACGGCCGTCGAGAGGGCTGAACAATCCGCTGCCGGAGCATAGTTGCAGGTGACACGGATCATTGCCGTTGCGAGCTAAACGTTTCACGCCATTCTCTAGCCGTTCATGTCTATTCCACATCCTTCCAGCGAGCCGAACAGCTAATCTGTGCTGGCTGTTTGGAAGACGACCGCGGCCACATGGTTCTCTGTGTGATGGACGTGGTCTCGGTACGTTGACGGGATAGCATATGACCACAGGTCTGGGTTTCAGCATCGGCGCAGTGAACTCTATGACTGCTTCGGCGACCGGTGTACGTACCCGGCCCGTCGTGCGCAGTCGACGCACCGCAGTGACCTTCGACAGCGCGGGCGGACTACGCATCGGTGGCATCCCGCAATTCAGCATGGCCGTAACGGATTTCGCCGACCTGAGCGCCGACCCGGAGCCGATGATCGTCGGCGGGCGCATCTGGTCGCCCGCGAACCTGGTCGCCGCCGTGGTGAACGGACTGCGCGACGCCGAGCCGTCCGCGTCCGAGTCGGGTGCCGTAGCCACCTATCCCGCAACGTATTCCGACAAAGAGGTGTCGTTGCTGCGGCAGGCACTCGACCTGTCCGGCGCGAGTGATGTTGCGCTGGTGCCGGAACCGGTCGCCGCGGCGGAATGGCTGGAGAACGAACACGGCCCGCTGGAGCCCGGCTTCGTCCTCGTCTACGACCTCGGCGGGACCAGCCTCGACGTCACCGTCGTGCGCGTCGGCCCGGACTGGGACAACCACCCGATGGTAGGAAAGCCGTTGCGCTCCTACGACTTCGGCGGCAGACCGCTCGGCGCGATGATCGCGCGATACGCCCACGACGCCAAGCCCGGCGCGACCGTACCGACGTCGACTCTGTCAATGGTCGACATCGACAGCCTGCGCACCTCGCACGTGCACGACACGCTCGACGTGGTGCGCGCCGCCGTCCGATCGGCCGACCTCACCCTGTCCGACATCAGCAGCATCCTGGTGATCGGCGGTGCCTCCCGCCCCGCCGAGGTCGCCCGCACCCTCGCCGAACTCGGCCGCCCCCTGGTGGTTTCGGCCGACCCCGGTCAGATCGTCGCCGCGGGCGCGGCCCTCATGGCCGCCCGTACGATGGCGCTCGCCGCGTCCGGCGGCAAGCAGCACGCGCCGCGCGTGGCCGTATTCTCCAGTGCCGCTGTCGTTTCCGCAGTAGCCATGTCGGCGGTGACGGTATTCGGCAGCCCTGCGGTCCCCAGTGCGTCGCCGGTGCTCGAACATTTCCCCGGCCTCGACGCACCCACCACCGACACCCTGCTCTACGACTCCAGCGCCGACCTGGCCAGTCACCGGGACGCCTGGGTGGCGACACCGGCCGGCTGGACGACCTCGCGAACCCTCGCCGCTGCCGCGGCCATGCCGCGACCCTCGGCCTACGGCCTGTTCATCACCCCGGCGGCCCATACGACCAAACTCGGCCCGAGCGTCGCCGAATCCCGCCTCGGCTCGCACAACGAACCCCGGCTCCCCGGCGCCACCACATCACACGGCGGCACCTATGCCGACCCGGCCTACTTCATCAACCCCCTGCCCTTCGGCCAACTCATCCCGCCGCTGGGCCAACCCCCGGCCCCAGGCACCTCCGCCCAGCCTGCGGCCCCCATCGCAGGTGTCCCCGCGGTACCGGCCCCTGGCTCCATACCTGCTGCGCCCCCGGTTAATTCGGCTCCCGCAGTCCCAGACCCGGTAGCCGCCGCACCCGCCGCAAGCACTCCGGCCACCGGTGGCGTCGTCGACACCCCGACCTCGGCCACCGGCACCTCAACCGGCACAACAGCTTCCGAAACCACCGGAGGATCGACGTCAGGCGGGACATCGTCCGGCGGAACATCGGGCGCCTCTTCCGGCGGAACGTCCTCCGGTGAAACCTCCACCGGCGGCTCCACGTCAGGTGGCACCACCGGCGGCTCCTCCGAAACCTCGTCGTCAGGATCCACCTCCTCCGGCGGCTCGACCGCAGGCGGAACCTCTTCGGGCGGAAGCACATCCAGCGAAAGCACTGCTGGCGGCAGCACCTCCGGCGGCACCTCGAACAGCGTCTCCGCCGGTGGCAGCACCTCCGGAGCTGCTACCGGCGGTTCCACTTCCGGCGGTTCCACTTCCGGCGGTTCGACCTCGGGCGGATCGACCTCAGCCGGTGCAACTTCCGGCGGTGCCTCCTCAGGCGGTTCATCCGGCGGTTCCACCGGCGGCGGCGTAGGGGCCCACTAGCGGCCCTGCCGCCGCTGGCGCCTGGACCGAGTTGGGCGCATGCCTTGGCCGGGGACACACAGACGTGCCTGATCGGTTGCGAGGCATGCTGAGCGGGTAGCGCGGTGACGACTCGGGTGGTCCCGAGAACCGATGCGGTGGCTGAATATCCCTCATCGGTTGTGAAGGTGGCCGAGCGGACGGTCTCGAGCAGTGCAGCCGTGGTGGTTGCTGCATAGGGTTGTTCGAGGCCAACTCGATAGGGTGGTCGGATGCGGAGTGCCGACTGCCCAGGCCAGGTCATCTTCCTCAACGGGACATCCAGTGCGGGCAAGACGACGTTGGCTCGGAGCATCCAGGACGAGAGCGATGTGCCGTTCGTCTACTGGGGAATCGACACCCTCTTCGGCTTGGTGCCGCCGAACTGGGGTGGCGGTCGCGATGGTCCGCTGAGTCGTGCGGGGTTCTGGTATGACCGCACTGGCCGCGACGACGACGGCCACCCACTGCTGGTTGTCCGCTACGGCGCGGTGGGCCGTCGGATGCTGCAATCCGCGTGCACGGCTGCCGCCGCGTTCGCGCACGGCGGTGATCACCTGGTCATCGATGAGATGCTGCTGACTCCGGATCTGCTCCCGATGTGGCAGACCGCCCTCGCGGGCCTGGACATTCAGCTGGTGGCCGTCGCCTGTCCGCTGCCCGTCGCGGAACAGCGAGAGCTAGCGCGCGGCAACGAGATCGGCTTGGCCCGCGGCCACTTCCACTCCGTCCATGACCACGGCGCGACCTACGACCTGATCATCGACACCACCACCGGCTCGCCCGCCGAATTGGCCAGAGCCGTACTCCGACGAGAGCGTCAGTAGCCCGCTGCCCTCGAAATCTGCACTGTCTCTCGGGACAGTGCAGATTCGGACGATCGTTGGTGCCGGCGTGCGTCTGGGGCGCATGATCTCGACGCTGTGCGGTGCGGTCAGCACACCGGTCTCGGCGACCAGGCTGAATCGTCAGACGTGAGTGACAGTCTCGGTGCGATTGAACCGCGGACGAGCACTGTGCCAGCGGGGCACAATGGGCTGGTGGCAACCGGGGGACCCCAGCTGATCGCGCTGGATGTAGATGGGACGCTGCTCGAGACCGGCAGTCCGGTTAGTGAGCGCGTGGCTATGGCTGTGCGTGCGGCAGTAGCGGCGGGTGCGCATGTGGTGGTGACGACCGGGCGGACTGTGCTGGTTACTCGTCCGGTGTTGGCGGAGCTCGGGTTGATCGAAGGGCACGCGCTGTGCTCCAACGGGGCGGTGCATGTCGACGTGGCCAAGGGGCAGCCGTTGACCGTGCAGGAGTTCGATCCGGCGCCTGCGGTCGTCGCGTTGCGGGCGCTGATCCCAGAGATGGTGTTCGCCGTTGAGAAGGTCGGTGTCGGCTACTGGGCTACCGGCGTCAGCCCCGGTGGGTACTCGCTCGGCGAATATCTGCTCGTCGACCACAGTGCTCTGAGCAGCGAGCCGACTCCACGGCTCAACGGCTGGTGGCCAGAGGGTTCGCTGGAAGAAATGCGTCGCCTGCTGCACAAACTCCACGTCCCCGGCGCCAGCTGGGTGCACGGCGAATTCGGTCCTTGGCTCACCGTCTCCCGCCAAGGCGTCTCCAAAGGCTGGGCCCTCGAACGCCTCCGCCGCTCCCTCGGCGTTCCCCGCACCGCCACCCTGGCCATCGGCGACGGCTACAACGACCGCGAAATGTTCCGCTGGGCAGCACATTCCGTCGCCATGGCCAACGCACCCGCCGAGGTCAGAAACCTGGCCGACGAGGTCACCGGCGACGTCCAGCAAGACGGCGTCGCCACCATCCTGGAGCGTTGGTTCCGGCCGTAACTGGAGCCTGGTCGCCACCGTGCTGGAGCGTTGATTTCGCTCCTGACTGAGCGCGGTTGTCACCGCCGTGGAGCAAGTTCTGCCCCAGCCTGGTGCCCGGTCGTCATGGTGCCGGGGTGTTGGTTTCGGCCGTGACTGAGCCCCGCGCCGGAGCTTTGGCCCCGACCTCGACCGCCCCCTGTCGGCGACTGATGTCCTTGCGCTATTGTGAACACTGATGTTCGTAGCTGATGTCAGGACCGTCGCCTGGCCAAGCATCGCCGCTGCGTGACGTCACGGCGCCTGTCGCCGTAGTTCGATCGCCTGTTCATCGCCCGGTCGCCACTTGCGATCGGTCGACCATCGATGGACTCGACGGAGGTTATCGACATGACCCGCACGCCGTTCTATGCGGAGGTGCAGACCCATTACGACCTGTCCGACGAATTCTTCGCCCTGTTTCTCGACCCGACTCGCACCTACAGTTGCGCGTACTTCGAGCAGGACGACTACACCCTGGAACAGGCGCAGCGCGCGAAAATTGATCTCGCCCTAGGTAAGTGCGATCTACAGCCCGGCATGACCCTGCTCGATATCGGCTGCGGCTGGGGTTCGACGATGATGCGCGCGTTGGAGTGCTACGACGTCGACGTGATCGGGCTGACGCTCAGCAAGAACCAGCACAGCTACGTGCAGGGCATGCTGGACGAGGCCGGCTACGGCGCCCGAGCCGAAGTCCGCCTGCAGGGCTGGGAGGAGTTCGACGGCAAGGTCGACCGCATCGTCAGTATCGGTGCGTTCGAACACTTTCGGCACGAGCGGTACACCGAGTTCTTCGACTTCGCCTACCGCACGTTGCCCGAAAACGGCCGAATGTTGTTGCACAGCATCGTCATCTACGGCCTCACGTACCTGCGCGAGCGCGGCATCAAGCTCGACCGCTCCGATATCGACTTCTTCCGCTTCATCCGTGACGTCATCTTTCCCGGCGGCCAATTACCCTTTCATAGCAGCAAATTTCCGCCGGGCGTCCGCCAGTACGCGCAGAACGCGGGCTTCACCGTCGAACGGATCCACCCGCTGCAACTGCACTACGCGAAAACTCTCGACTACTGGGCAGCCGCGCTGGCCGAGCGGCGCGACGAGGCGGAAGCCCTGTGTGGTCCGGACACCTATCAGACGTACATGCGATATTTGACGGGATGCGCCCAGCACTTCCGGGCGGGCCACATCGACGTCATGCAGTTCACCTGTGTGAAGTAGCTCAGTTCAACGGAATTCGCGCCACGATGGGCGTCGTCGGCTGAACCGACCCATTGCTCGGTTCAGCCGTGATAGCCAGCAGCGCGGTGTCTTGGGCGAGGTCCGCGGTCAATTCGGCGCGGCCACCGGAAACGTGCATCATCCCGGCCGACCGCGGCGTGCCGTCGGCCGGGATGGTCCACAGCTGGTAGCCGTGTTCGTTGTCCGGCGTCGGCAGTCCGGTGGTGGTGACCACCACCTTGCCGACACTGGCCGAAAACACTGCCGTCGCAGCACCATCCGCCACCGTAAGCACGCCATTCCTGGTGACCGCGTCGCGCGCATCGCGCACCTGATCCGCCGCGACCACATCGCCGCCGTGCTCACCGCCGACCATCGTGAGCCCGGTGATCAGCACGGCTACCACCGCGACCGCGGCCGCGACGCCGACCGCGACCCGGATGATCCACTCGCGGCGCGGAGGCGGAAAGTGGTTGTCCGACAACCCATTCAATGCAGGCATGATGTCGGTGCGGCCGAGCGCGTCCAGCGCGGGCAACAACTGCGTCTGCCCGAGCGCGTCATCGAGTCGCCGCTGTGGCCGCGCACGGATGTCGGCGAGCACCCGCTCCTTCATGCCCGCTGCGGGCAGCGGCGGGACCGCGATGGCCAGGTGTACGGCGACCTCGCTCAGCTCGTCGACCTCGGTGCGGCAGGCCGGGCAGTCGGCCAGGTGCTGCTCGAAGACGACGCGCTCCGCGGTGGACAGCGCATCCAACACATAAGCGCCGGTGAGGTTGTGCAGGTCGGTTGTCACGAGCGGTCTCCCAAACTCTCCCGCAGACGGAGGAGTCCGTCGCGCATCCGGGTCTTGATCGTGCCGACCGGCTTGTCGAGGGCCTCGGAGACCTCGCGATAGGTGCGGCCGCCGTAGTAGGCGAGGACGATCGATCGGCGTTGCAGGTCGGTGAGATCAGCTAGAGCCTGCCGGACCGCCTCGTGCTCCATCTTGTCCAGCGTCGCCTCCACCACCTCGTCGAATCCGTGGCGCGGCTCCAATAGTCCTGCGCGGTTTTCCCGTTCGATGTTGGCGTGCTGGTAGCGCACCCGGTCGACGGCGCGACGGTGCGCGATGGTCAGCACCCACGCCAAGGCGCTGCGTCCGTGCTCGTCGAATTGCGCTGCCTTGAGCCAAATCTCGAGCAGCACCTCCTGCGCGACCTCTTCGGACTGCGCGTGGTCGCGCAGTACGCCGGTAACGATGCCGAGCACCGGGCCCGCCACGATGTCATACAGCGCGGCGAAGGCTTGCTCGTCGCCGCGGCCGACGCGGCGCAGCAATAGTTCCGGAGTGTTCGCTGGATCGGTCACGCCGTCGGGGGTGCGGGCGCCGGGTAGTGCTCGGGCGCGGCTGACCATAGATGTCCTTCCAAGCCTGACCAAGCCGGAAGCCGTGCGCGGGGCAACGGCGGGATGTGGGCCAGATCATATGACGACCCGATCGCCGCAACGCCCTCGCTACCCCGCGCGCCGCCGAAATCCAGACCAATCCGCGCGCCCTCTGGCTTCGACTACTGGGCAGAGCCTGCCTGCCAGCGGCGGCTCGCGCGGTGTCCCGGCCGAGGCGACCGGCCGGGACACGCCGCGGGGCATGGTGCCGGACGAACGAGTCCCGTCCGGCACCATGTCTTTGGTTTTCGAGGCTAGGCCGGGCCGGTTTTGGCGAGCACGTCGAGGTAGTGCGGGTTCGACATGAGACCGAGGATGTTGCCGAAGGGGTCGATGACGGCGGCGGTCACGAAGCCGGTGCCTTCGCCGCGTTCGGTGATCGGGTCGTACTCCTCGGCACCGAGTTCCAGCAGCCGGTCGAAGGTGGTCCGCAGGTCGTCGACGTGCCAGTTGACGATGGCGCCGCCGGGTGTGTTGCGGGCGCCCTCCGGTGCGTAGGCGCGGTTGACGATGCCGAATTCGGCCAGGTAGTCGCCGATCCGGAACTCGTAGTAGCCGCCGGGGACGGTGAAGTAGGGCTCGACGCCGAGGAACTCGCGGTACCAATCCTTCGCGGCCTCCAGGTCGTCGGCGTAGAACGTGCTCGTCGCCATTCCTCGCAGCATGTCGATCTCCTTTTCGGTTCGTGCCTTACGTGTAGAAACCATCCTCCGCCTTAAAGTGCTCACCGAATGAGCACTTTTTCCGGCAGAATTGTGCGCATGCGAGCGGACAGATTGGTGGCGATCCTGCTGATGATGCAGACGCGCGGACGGGTGACCGCCGCCGAAGTCGCCGAGGAACTGGAAACGTCGGTCGCCACCGCGCGCCGTGACCTCGAGGCGTTGTCGACGGCGGGTGTCCCGGTGTACCCGCAGCCGGGTCGCGGCGGTGGGTGGTCGCTGGTCGGCGGCGCACGCACCGACCTCACCGGCTTGACCGCGGGGGAGGCGCGGGCGTTTTTCCTGCTGGCCGGCCCGTCGGCCAACGCGGTACCGGAGGTGAAATCGGCGCTGCGCAAACTGGTTCGAGCCCTACCTCAGCCCTTCCGCACCGACGCCGCCGCGGCCGCCGACGCGGTGGTGATCGACCCGGCCCGATGGGGCCAGACGGACCGGGAACTGCCACCGGTCGTCGCGCTGCTACAGCGAGCCGTGGTGCAGCGCAACAAGGTTCGGCTGCGCTACGCCAGCAAGAAGGGCGAACACACCGAGCGCCTCGTCGATCCATGGGGCCTCATCGACAAGGACGCCATCTGGTACCTCATCGCCGGCACCGACCACGGCCAACGCACCTTCCGCATCGACCGCGTCACCGAAGCCACCGTCACCGCCGAACCCGCCCACCGCCCAACCGATTTCGACCTCTCCGCCACCTGGAACGAGGTAGTGGACGAACTGGAACAACGCCGAGCCGCCACCGCCGCCACCGTCCTCATCGCCGACCGCCTACTCCCGATCCTGCGCAACCAACAGGGCCGCCACTGCGTCGTCGACGGCCCGATCGACGACGGCCGCATCCGAGTCCGAGTCACCGCCCCCACCGCCTGGATGCTTGCCCAGCAACTGGCCGGCTGGGGCGCCTCCATCGAAGTCCTGGACCCACCGGAAGTCCGCACCGAACTAGCCCGAATAGGCACCGAACTCATCGACCGCTACCAGGCCTGACCCGGAAAATCTCCACCGGCGTAGCGTTCAGAGGGGGTACAGCCGTCCTCTGGACCGGAGGATCGGTGCGTCGCTGACGCTGTACAGGTGCCAGTTCTCCATGGTCATGCCGTAGGGATGGCCATCGAAGCGCACCTGCGCCGCATAGTCCTTGGCCATCGCATACGTGACGTCCCCGGCCTCCCACATGTCACGGAATTCGGGGTACTGCCATAGTCGTCGATGCGATTGCTGGGCCCACTCGGTTTTGCCATAGCGGCCCATGATTCCGCGATGCCAGGCGACGCCGAGACGAGCATCGGTTTCCCAGGTGATCATCACGTCGCGGGCGGCCGGGCTGTCGAAGGCCCACTCGAGCATGTACAGGCCCGGTCGCTGGTCGGGGAAGACGTCGAAGTACGCACGGTTGGCGGCCAGTAACCTGCGCTGCGGGCTGGTGTAGTAGGACACGAGATCGGTTGCGGCCTCGTCCATCTCGGCGCGCATCATCGGGGTCAGTGCCTGTAGGTGCTGTTCCAGCGAGGGGATGTCCATCGTCGGGCTCATTCCCGCCAAGCCTGGATACGGTGCCTGGTGGCCTGCCAAGTCGCACACGTACTGCCAGTCGTTTTCACTGGCGTGATAGGTGTCGATCAGTTGGCGCAGGATTCCCACGCCAACCTGACCAGCGGCAGTGTCCCGCTCTAGCTGGGTCAGGTAGCTGGCGGAGATATGTGCTTCCTCGGCCGCCATCTCACGACTGAATATCGTTGCAGGCAACAACATCCCGACCTGACGTCGGCGGGCTTGCTCGCGCCGTCGAAGGCGGGTGAGCGCCTGCCCCAAGGTGGTGATATCGGGGTCGAGCATGTTTGTGATTCCCCCATCTGATGCGGCCGGCTGCTGCGTCCGCTCCGCCCGCTGCCAAGATAGTACGGAGCGCAGACATGCACTAACAGTGCATGTTGTTCCCTGGACAGTGGTCGCCGCCGCGCTGATAGCTTCACCACATGGAGATCGAAACCGCTTCTGCCGCCGACGGATCAGTGAACTCGGCGTTCGTGTTGACCTCCGATTTCTACCGTGACCCGCAGGTCGCCTACCGCGCGCTGCGGGAGCGGGGACCGGTCAACCGAATGGTGTTTCCTGATCGCAGCACCGGATGGCTGATCACTGGCTACGCCGAAGTAAAAGAGGCGTTCACGCATCCCGGTATCAGCAAGCGCCTCGGCGCGGACGGCGCGCGGTCGGCCCTCGCGGCCAACAATGCGGGCCACCAGGTCCAAAGCGGTCCATTCGAACACATGCTGGTCTTCTACGACCCGCCCGAGCACACCCGGCTAAGGACCTTGCTCAGCGGAGCGTTCGGCACCCGAGCCGTGCGCGGGCTGGCACCGCGCGTGGCTGAGCTCGCCGATGCGTTACTGACGGAGCTGGCCGCCGCCGATGATGTCGTCGACCTGTTGGACGGCTACGCGGTGCCGCTGTCGATGTCGGTGATCTGTGAGCTTCTCGGAGTGCCCGACGAAGATCGTGGGAGATTTCAGCGTTGGTCGACGGTCATCGTGTCCGGCGAGCACGCGCCGCGCGAGCGGATGACGGCCGCCGCCGAGTTCGTCGCGTACATCGATCATCTCATCGCCGAGCGGACTACCGAACCGGGCGCTGACCTGCTCTCCGAGCTCATCGTGGCAGAGGCGGACGGCGACCGGCTCACTGCCCGCGAACTGCGCAGCATGGTTCTCGTCCTGCTGGTCGCCGGTTTCGAGACGGCTGCGAACCTCATCGGCAACGCGGTGGTCACGCTGTTGTCCGACATCGACTCGCACCAGCGGCTACACAGCGACCCCGAGCGAATTCCCGCGTTCATCGAGGAGGTGCTCAGGCATCGGTCACCGACGAGTGAAACCACCTTCCGCTACACGACTACCGCGATCACCCTCGGCGGCATCGACATCCCTGCCGGGGAGCTGATCGTCTTGTCGGTGGCGGCAACAGGCCGCGATCCTCGTCGATTCGCCGATCCGGAGAGCATCGACATAGACCGATCCGACAACGGTCACCTCGCCTTCGGCCACGGCATCCACTACTGCATCGGAGCGCCCCTGGCCCGCATGGAGGGCTGCATCGGACTGGCTCGCCTGCTGCAGCGGTATCCGGATCTGGAACTTTCGCCGCACTCCGAACCCGAGTGGCGCACAAGCTTTGCCATCCGCGGGCTGACCGCGTTACCAGTGCGTCTACGCCCCTGACGGCCGTCTAGAGGAAGCAGGGGAGCGCACGAGATGGGGGGTGAACGCCGATGGACGACAGCGCTCGGCGGGTGGTCGCGGCCAGGGATTCTGTCCTGCCGCTGATTCCTCGCCCTTGGCATCGCGGCCAGTTCTTGGACGCACTGAGCAATGTGCGAGGGCGCCCGATCTACCTGGTGCCCTTGCCGGCTGTATCGGTAGCCGGAGCGCCTGGCCACGGAACACTGTCCGGGGTCTGGTTGAACTGCGGCGATTCGGACGTGATCGCCTACGACGCCAGAACTACCGAATATCACGCCGATCAGATCATCGCGCACGAAATCGGCCATATGTTGCTCGATAAGGCTGCTGCGGGGGCGGGGTCGATCGGGGGCCACCGGCTGCTGCCGAACATTGATCCCGCAGTTGTCGGGCGAGTACTCGGGCGCACTGATGTGCAGAGTTGCCGGGAGGATGAAGCGGAGCTCTTCGCGAACCTGCTGCTGTTGGAGGTAACCCGTCGGCGGTCACTGCGAGCGCTGCGGGGCACTTCCTCGAATACCTGGGGGCGGGCCGTTGTGGGAGGTGGGGTCAGGGAATGAGGGCGTGCCCCGGTTGTTCATTCAAGTACGACCGTACGTTCGTATTCGCGGGATTTCGTGGAAGAATGGGGAGATGTCCGAGTCCACTACCGCTGCTGACCGGCAGCAAGGCACTGACCAGCGTTTGGCCAAAGGGGCGCGATCGCGGGCTTCGATTGCCCGCCATGCCGCCGATGTGGCGTCCGTCGAGGGACTGACCGGGGTGAGTATCGGCAGGCTGGCCGCCGACCTCGGGCTCAGCAAGAGTGGCATCGCGACCTTGTTCGGCAGCAAGGAGAGCCTGCAGTTGGCCGCGGTCAAGGCGGCGCGTGATGTGTTTCTGGACCAGGTCATCACGCCGAGCCTGGACGAGGACAGCGGCATGCCTCGTCTGCGCGTCCTCATCGATCGCTGGTTCGGCCAGGTTGTCGAGCCCGCCTTTCCCGGCGGCTGCTTCCGGGTGGCCACCATCGCCGAGTTCGACAGTCGTCCTGGCCCCGTCCGTGACGCCATCTCGGCGGACAATCGCGACTTTCTCACCTTCCTGGCCAATGAAATCCGGCGTGCCCAGGAGCAAGGCCACCTCGGTGAACGCAATGCCGACGTGATCGCTTTCGAGCTTGCTGCCGTGATCGGTGCCGCCCACACGTCTCACCAGATGGGTGACGAGTGGGGGGTGGCGACGGCTCGCGCCATCGTCGACAACCTGTTGAGCTGAGTGTCGGTCTCTGCGGACACTTTTCGCCCTGTGTGCCCGGGTTCCTGGCAGTGTTGGCTTGAAAGTGTCCGTGTAGGACGGGTACCCGTCCAGCTACGTGCGGTCAGGCCGACAGTGTGAGCGCGTTCGAGATCGCGGCGTCGTAGCGGTCCCAGACGATGTCGGTGAGCGCCGAGTGCGGGCCGATGACGTCGGCGTGAACTACGCCCGGGGCCGCGGTCACGAGACGGTCGGTGAGTAGGCCAGGCGCCAGGAACCACGGTGCGACGAGGATGTCGTCGGCCCCGCGGGTGCGCAGGCGGGAAATAGCCTGGGGTAGTGACGGTTCGGTGGTCGCGAAGCAGATCTCGGTGAGGTGACCGGTGAGTCTGGCAAGGCGGCGGGCCACGTCGGCGGTGCGGGCGTTGGCGGCGGGGGCGGAGGAGCCGACGGCGGCAACGGCGATACCCAGGCGGCCCAACGGCTCTCGCATCGAGGTGGACGCTTCCGACACGCGATCTCGCAGCGCCGCGATCAGTCGAGCATCAGGGCCGAGCACATCTGCTTGAGTCAGGTGCAACTGCGGATGCCTGCCATGAGCGGCAGTCAGCAGACCAGGCAGATCCACCCGAGCATGGAACGCGTTACCCAGCAACAGCGGCACGACCACAGCATGGGTATGCCCCTGTGCCGCAATAGCATCCACAACCTGCTCAACCGATGGCGCATTGAGATCAAGAAACGCCAACCGCACATCAACCCCCGGCCGCGCAGCCGCAAGGCCCGCGACAACCGCCGCCACCGTCGCCGCTGACCGCGGATCCCGACTACCGTGCGCCACCGCGATCAACGCAGTCCTGCCGTGCATCGGTGCAACCTCGAAGCCGAGCGATGCACCCACGATGTTCAGCAAAGCGGGCGCATGCGGCAGCACTGCTGCCGGAACGGCCGGCTGCGCCGCGATGCTCGCGGCCACTGGCACGATGTCACGCGCCGAAACCGCCGCCGTCGGCAGTGCGTCAGCGCCGCTGCCCGGCGTGGCCTCGATTACCTGTGACTCCATCACCCCGCCCGGCACCGCCTGCGCGGCGACGGGCCGCGTCGCGATGCCGAACGGTTCCGTCATGTCAGACTCCGGTGCCGACTTCTACGGCCGACAGCACGTCGCCGACCAAGCCGGCGGCGAGGGTGTTGCCACCGGACGGATCGATGAGCAGGAAGCTGCCGGTGTGGCGGTTCACTCGGTAGTCGTCGACCGCGAGGGGCTCGGCTACACGGAGGGAGATGCGGCCGATGTCGTTGAGGGCCAAGGAGTCCGGGTTGGGGGCGGCGATCAGGCGCTGTTCGTCGAAGCGTTCGAGGAGGGTGCCGACGATGGCCTGGGTGGTGCGGGTGCCGTGCTTGAGGAGTAGACGTGCACCGGGGTGCAGCGGCTTGTCGCCGAGCCAGCAGACGGTGGCGTCGAAGGTGTCGATGGGCTCGGGGGCGTCGGCGACCGAGGCGATGGTGTCGCCGCGGGAGATGTCGACGTCGTCGGCCAGGATCAGCGTGACGCTGCGGCCGGTCTGCGCGACCGCGAGTTCACCGTCCGGAGTATCGATCCGCTCGACGGTGGTGCGAATCCCGGAGGGCAGCACCACCACTTCGTCGCCCGGCGCGACCGCACCGGCGGCGATCTGGCCGGCGTAACCGCGGTAGTCGGGGTATTCGGCGGTGCGCGGCCGGATCACGTACTGCACCGGAAAGCGAAGTCCCAGTGTGTGATTGCCGGTGCTGTCGGCGTCGACCGGCACCGACTCGAGGTGCTCGATCAGCGAGGGGCCGCTGTAGTACGGGGTGCTGTCCGAGCGGGTGGCGATGTTGTCGCCGTGCAGCGCGGAGACCGGAATCTCCAGCACGTCGTCGTCGGACCAGCCGAGTGTCCGGGTGAGCCCGTTGAATTCGGCGGAGATCTCCGCGAACACGGTCGCCGCGTCGTCGACGAGGTCGATCTTGTTCACCGCGAGCACCAGCTTCGGCACCCCGAGCAGCGCGAGCACCGCTGCGTGCCTGCGGGTCTGCTCGATAACACCCTTGCGCGCGTCGACGAGCAGGATCACCAGCTGCGCGGTCGACGCACCCGACACCGTGTTCCGCGTGTACTGCACGTGCCCCGGCGTATCCGCGAGCACGAAAGAGCGCTGCGGCGTAGCGAAATAGCGGTAGGCGACATCGATGGTGATGCCCTGCTCCCGCTCCGCACGCAGCCCATCCACGAGCAACGAAAGATCCGGCGTGGCAAGACCTTTGTCCACCGACGCGCGAGTAACGGCGTCGATCTGGTCGGCCAGCACGGATTTCGTGTCGTACAACAGACGCCCGACCAGAGTGGACTTACCGTCGTCGACAGAACCGGCGGTAGCCAGCCTCAATAGGTCGGACATCAGAAATATCCCTCTCGCTTACGGTCTTCCATCGCGGCCTCCGACACCCGGTCGTCACCACGGGTAGCGCCACGTTCGGTCAATCGAGACGCGGCCACCTCGGCGAGAATCGCCGCATTGTCGGCCGCATCGGAAAGCACGGCACCGGTGGACGATCCATCGCCGACGGTGCGATACCGCACCGAAAGCGTTTCCAGCGCTTCGTCTTCCCGCGGGCCGCCCCACACACCGGGCGTCATCCACATACCGTCACGCTGGTACACCGGCCGCTGGTGCGCGTAGTAGATGCTCGCCAGATCGATGTCCTCACGGGCGATGTAGCGCCAGATGTCCAGCTCGGTCCAGTTGCTCAGCGGGAACACCCGGACATGCTCGCCCGGCGCATGCCGCCCGTTGTACAGGTTCCACAGCTCGGGCCGCTGCCGCTTCGGATCCCACTGCCCGAAGGCGTTGCGCAGCGAGAAGATTCGCTCCTTCGCCCGGGATCGCTCCTCGTCACGGCGGCCGCCACCGAACACCGCGTCGAAGCGATGCTCGCTGATCGCGTCCAGCAGCGGCACGGTCTGCAGCGGGTTACGAATGCCGTCCGGCCGCTCGGTGAGTCTGCCGTCGGCGAGGTAGTCCTCCACCTTGGCGACATGCAGCCGCAGCCCGTACCGCTCGACGATCTTGTCCCGGAACGCCAGTACCTCAGGCAGATTGTGCCCGGTATCGACATGCAGCAGCGAGAACGGCAGCGGCGCGGGCCAGAAAGCCTTGAGCGCCAGGTGCAGCAGCACAGTCGAATCCTTGCCGCCGGAGAACAGAATCACCGGCCGCTCGAATTCCCCTGCCACCTCACGGAAGATGTGGATCGACTCCGACTCCAGCGCGGCCAGAGTGTCGAAATCCGTAATGCCGAAAGCACGCTCGGTCGTATTCGAGGACTCGCCCAGAAGTTCACTCACAATGGTCTCCGTCATGACTGGTGCAACCCGCATTCGGTCTTGGCGAGGCCGGCCCAACGCCCGCTTCGTGGATCGGCTCCCGGCTCCGGCTTCCGCGTGCACGGCGCGCAGCCGATCGACGGATACCCCTCCTCCACCAGGGGATTGACGAGGATGCCGTGCTGTTCGATGTAGTCCTGCATCTCGTCGTCGGACCAGGCCGCGATCGGATTGATCTTCACCAGCCCGAACGCCTCGTCGAACGAGATGAGCGGCGCGTTGGCCCGCGTCGGCGACTCGACCCGGCGGATGCCGGTGACCCACGCGTTGTATCCGGCCAGCGACTTCTGCAACGGAACAACCTTGCGCAGCCTGCAGCACTCGCCCGGATCACGTCCGAACAAGTCCTTGCCGAGCAACTGATCCTGTTCGGCGACAGTGTGTTCCGGTCGAACGTTGATCACGTTCACCCCGTACACCGCCTCGACGGCGTCCCGGGTGCCCATGGTCTCGGCGAAGTGATAGCCGGTATCCAGGAACAGCACGTCCACACCCGCATGGACCTGCGCGGCCAGATGAACCAGCACGCCGTCCTGCATGTTCGAGGCGACGATGTATCCGGACCCGAAATGCTCTTCGGTCCACTGCAGCAGCTCGAGCGCGGACGCGTCCGTCCCGAGGTCGGCGGCGCCCTTTTCCGCGATGGCCCGGAGCTCGTCCTCGGCCAGTTTCGCCACCAGTTCGGTTGTCACAGTTGATCTCCCATCACGTGCCCGGCGCAATCGAGGCTCATTTCAAATCGGCCTCGTCGGCACGAACGGCCCACTGTGCGAACCGTTCGCCATCCTCGCGGTGCTTGGTGAAGTTGCGCACCACCCGCTCGATGTAGTCACCGAGCTCGTCGCTGGTCACCTTGTGCTGACGCAGCTTTCGCCCGAAGGCGCTGTCGAAGCCGAGGCTGCCACCCAGGTGAACCTGGAAGCCCTCCACGTGATTCCCGCTGCCGTCGTCGACCAGCTGGCCCTTGAACCCGATGTCGGCGATCTGTGACCGCGCGCACGAGTTCGGGCAGCCGTTGATGTTGATGGTGACCGGAACGTCCAGCTGCGCATTGAGATCCGCGAGTCGCTCCTCGAGTTCGGGCACCAGCACCTGCGACCGCTTGCGCGTCTCGGCGAAGGACAGCTTGCAGAACTCGATGCCCGAGCAGGCCATCAGGTTTCGCCGCCACAGCGACGGACGGGCCTGCAGCCCAAGGGGTGCCAGCTCGTCGATCAGCGCGTCGACCTTGTCGTCGGCGACGTCGAGCACGATCAGCTTCTGGTACGGCGTGAACCGGATCCGGTCCGACCCGATCCGCTCGACCGCGTCGGCGACCTTGGTCAGGATGGTGCCCGACACCCGGCCCGCGATGGGGGAGAACCCGACCGCGTTGAGCCCGTTCTTCAGCCGCTGCACGCCGACGTGATCGATCGGCTTGGTCGGCTGCTCCGGCGCGGGGCCGTCGATCAGCTTGCGCTTCAGGTACTTCTCCTCGAGCACCTCGCGGAACTTCTCGATGCCCCAGTCCTTGACCAGGAACTTCAGTCGCGCCTTGGTGCGCAGGCGGCGGTAGCCGTAGTCGCGGTAGAGCGACACCACGGCTTCCCACACATCCGGCACCTCGTCGAGCGGCACCCACGCGCCGACCCGTTGCGCCAGCATCGGATTCGTCGAAAGCCCGCCGCCGACCCACAGGTCCAGGCCCGGCCCGTGCTCGGGATGGTTCACCCCGACGAACGCGATGTCGTTGATCTCGTGCACCACGTCCTGCTGGCCCGAGATCGCGGTCTTGAACTTGCGCGGCAGGTTGGAGTACTCCTTCTTACCGATGTAGCGGCGCACGATCTCGTCGATCGCGGGCGTCGGATCGATGATCTCGTGCAGCGATTCACCAGCCAGCGGCGAACCGAGCACCACCCGCGGGCAGTCGCCGCACGCCTCGGTGGTCTTGAGCCCGACCGCTTCGATCCGCTTCCAGATCTCCGGAACGTTCTCCACCTCGATCCAGTGGTACTGCACGTTCTCGCGGTCGGAGAGGTCCGCGGTGTCGCGGCCGAACTCGGTGGAGATCTGGCCGAGGGTGCGCAGCTGCTCGACGGTCAACGCGCCCGCGTCGCAGCGGATGCGCATCATGAAGTACTTGGCCTCGAGCAGGTCCAGGTTCTCGTCGCCGGTCCAGCTGCCGTCGTAGCCCTGCTCGCGCTGGGTGTAGAGACCCCACCAGCGGAACCGGCCGCGCAGATCGCCCTTGTCGATGCTGTCGAAACCCTGCTTCGAGTAGATGTTCTCGATCCGGGCGCGGACGTTGAGCGGGTTGTCGTCCTTCTTGGACTGCTCGTTCGGGTTCAGCGGTTCGCGATAGCCGAGTGCCCACTGGCCCTCCGCCTTGCGGCGCACCGGCTTGGTGCTGCGGGCGCGCGGCGCGGTCGCTGCGGCTTCGGCGCGCGGGCGGTCGGGGCGGACGCGGCGCTCGGAGGCGGGCCGGTCGGGGCGCGTGTGGTGGCCGGGCCGGGATTCGGGGCCGGACTGGTCGGTCGCACCGGCGTCGGTACTCGACGTCATAGGGGTCGCTCCTGCGGGGGTTATTGATATCCGTGCTGGTGGCGCCAAGGGGGACGGCAGCTGGCGGAGCCAGCGGGGTGGGTAGGCGCTGGGCTGACTCGCACCTGCGGTGTCAGCGGACCGATGAAGTCGAATATCGGGATCGCCGGGAAAGACCCGGGGATGGGCGTCGCTGAGCTACCGAGGGGATTCGGTCAGACAGCAGGCACTACAGACGCGCTTGTAGTCGACGTGGCGACGTGCCACAAGTCGTACTCCCGATGCGCGCATGGAGCCTATTGTGCCACCTCAGCGGCGGCCTTCCGACGGGGTGTCCGTATTTTCCGCACTTTTGCGGGAAATCCCCTGGACCGTTGACCTGATATGTGACGCCAGTCATAGATCACCCCGCGAGGGTGGCGGTTGATAGGCCGAATCCAGCCGAAGTGAGACGCGCCACGTTCGGCCGCGCGGCCATCGCCGAGGTCCTGCCCGGTGATCGTTCGTCCAGATCACATCGCGGCAGCGGGTTGTCCGAAGCTGGTCGGTGTTGGAGAGCGCAGATTTCGGCTGCGGCGCCTGCCCTCGGCTGCGGGATCATTCGTCCAGCCCCATCGCGGCGGTGGGTCGCCCGGGGGCGGGTGGGTGGAGGGGGACCTGCACACTAGAGGGGTGAGTTCACCTGCGACTATCCCTGTCGGCACCGAGATGTCCGGACCGGTGCTCGGTGACTTCGGGGGCGGTCCGTTCGGGATCTATGTGCACGTGCCGTTCTGCGCGACACGATGCGGATACTGCGATTTCAACACCTACACGGCGGGCGAACTCGGCACCTCCGCGTCGCCGCAGTCCTGGCTCGAAGCGCTGCGGGGTGAGTTGGCCACGGCGGCACAGCAGTTCGCGGCGCTACCGTCGGCGACGCCCGAGGTCGCGACGATCTTCGTCGGCGGCGGTACACCCTCGCTGCTCGGCGGTGACGGGCTGGCCGCGGTGCTCGACGCTGTGCGCGCGAACTTCACTCTCGCCGCCGGCGCCGAGGTGACCACCGAGTCCAATCCGGAATCCACCTCGCCGGAGTTCTTCGAGCGACTCCGCGCGGCCGGCTTCACCCGAATCTCGCTTGGCATGCAATCTGCCGCCGCCCACGTGCTGAAAGTGCTCGACCGCACGCACACTCCCGGTCGCGCAGTCGCGGCTGCGAAGGAAGCCCGCGCCGCAGGGTTCGATCACGTGAACCTCGACCTGATCTACGGCACCCCGGGCGAACGCGACGGCGACCTCGACGCCAGCCTCGACGCGGTGCTCGACGCGGGCGTCGACCACGTCTCCGCTTACTCCCTGATCGTCGAGGACGGCACCGCACTGGCCCGCCGCGTGCGCCGCGGCGAACTGCCCGCCCCCGACGACGACGTACTCGCCGCCCGCTACGAACGCATCGACGCGCGCCTCGCCGCCGCAGGCTTGACCTGGTACGAGGTATCCAATTGGGCCGCAAGCGAGGCCGCGGCCTGTCGGCACAACCTCGGCTACTGGGATGGCGGCGACTGGCTCGGCGCCGGGCCCGGCGCGCACAGCCACGTCGGCGGCGTCCGCTGGTGGAACATCAAACACCCCGCCCGCTACGCAGACCGCGTCACCGACGGCGGCCTCCCCGCCGCGGGCTGGGAAACCCTCACCCCCGACGAGCGCTACACCGAACGCGTCATGCTCGCCGTCCGCCTCCGCACCGGCCTACCCCTCACCGACCTCGACCCCATCGGCCTGGCCGCCGCCGACCGAGTCATCGCCGACGGCCTGGCAACCCGCACAGCGGACCACCTAGTCCTCACCGACCGCGGCCGACTCCTGGCCGACGGTGTCGTACGCCAGCTCCTCGTCCCCTGACCGGAAAAATTACGACGGGATCGGTCGTGCGGGAGTGCCGGGCGACTCGTTCCCGCGCGCATGTGACGCAACGCTCATCGCACACCGGCTGGGTCGCCACGGTGCCGCGGCCGGACGCGAGACGATCACCGCAACTTCCGTCGGCGTCAAGTGGGCTCGGCTCCTCCGGGGCGTCCGCAACCGCCCCACCACCGGGGCGAGTGTCCCAGCTATCCCCCGGTCGACCCGCCGGGCCGGCCGCTCGGTTGCCGGGTCTGCGCCGCCCGACCGACCCTGTTCAGCGAACTGCTGGGTTGGTTCGGCTGTCGCGGAGCGAGCCCGCCTTGTAGGCTTCGATCAACCCCAAGGAGATTCATGTCCCCGGCACGACACATCACCCTCATCCACGAACCGGGCGAATTCGCCGAGGCGCGGGCAAATGAAAAGGCCGAAACTGCGCGACAGAGCGCGGTGGCCGCACGCACCGTTGCCAGCTATTCACAAAATGCCGATGATTGCCAGTCCCTATTGGCGATGCTCGGCTTGGACGCACTCGCCGGCAAGCAAGCCAGGGTCTGCGACTAGTAGAAACCTCCCCGCCATTCGCGGGGAGACCGCCCGTCCGCGGTGCGCGAGCGCCGGGTGCGAACGGGTCACGAAAATCCCAGCGCCGCGCGATCATTGAGATCGTGCGGTGTCTGCTGTCCGGACGCGTCAGCTGGTCCGGACCCGCTCCAGCCGCTGACTGATCATTCCACTGCCCGCCGCAGTCGCGCAGATCGTGTACAGCGCCGTCCCAGGAGGTTTTCGTGTCGAATCCCACCGCACGTCCGGTCGTGTTCATTCACGGACTATGGATGCACAGCAGTAGTTGGGGCGCCTGGCTCGACGCGTTCGACCGCGCGGGCTATCAGACCTTCGCGCCGGGCTGGCCGGGTGACGCCGAAACCGCCGACGCCACCCGCAAGAACCCGGACGCGCTGAACAATCGCGGCATCGGCGAAGTCACCGAGCATTATGCGAAATTCATCGCCGACTTGCCGACGCCACCCGTGGTCATCGGCCATTCCTTCGGCGGCCTGATCGCGCAGAAACTGCTCGGCTCGGGTTCGGCCGCCGGATGCGTCGCGATCAACCCCGCCCAGTTCCGCGGCGTGCTGACCTTGCCGTTGGCCCAGGTCAAGAGCGTGCTACCGGTGCTGAGCAAGCCCTGGCTGCGTGGCAAGACGTGGTCACACACGCCGGAGAGCTACCACCGCACCTTCGCCAACGCGATCCCCCGCGAGGAATCGGACAAACTGTTCGCCACCCACGGCATCCCCGCTCCGGCCCGCCCCCTGTTCCAGGCGGGCCTGGCCAATTTCGCGCCGAACAGCGAGGCGGGTGTCGACACCAAACGTGAGCGCGGCCCTCTGCTCATGCTGGCCGGCGGCCGCGACCGCCTGGTGCCGGAAGCGACAGTCCGCTCCGAATACAAAATTCAGCGCAAGAATCCCGGCGTCACCGAACTGGTCGTGTTCGCCGATCGTGGCCACTCCATGCCCGCCGACCACGGTTGGCACGAAATCGCCGACACCGCACTGGATTTCCTGACCAAGCAGAACCTCCCCGCCAGTCTCACCGCCTAGCCGATCGAGATCGCGGTGCTTGTCGCGCACGGTGACATGATCAGCTCACGCCGATCGCAGCATTCGGCGCGGCCCGCATCCCGGATGGGGTCCCCAACAGCGCGTAGACCTGCCGAAATCTCAGCCGAACGTCTACGCTGACGCATCGCACGGCCTGCGCGGCGAGTTCGAGCAGACGTCCATTGCCGACCTGCTGGACCTCCTCGCGCACCGACCGGCCGCGAAACCCGACCCGACAGGACAACCATGCACCTCACTCGCACTCTGCGGGCAGCCGTGGCGGCGGTGGCGATCACTGCCGCGACGACCTTGGCGGCCATTCCCGCCGATGCCGCACCGCTCCCGACCATCGTGCTCGTGCACGGCGCCTTCGCCGACGCCACCAGCTGGAACGGCGTCGCCGCCGCTTTGCGTGAGCAGGGCTATCGCGTTGTGACACCGGACAATCCGCTGCGCGGTCCGGCCTACGACGCGGCCGCCATCCAACGCACCCTCGACACCATCTCCGGACCCGTTGTGCTGGTCGGCCATTCGTACGGCGGTGCCGTGATCAGCAACGTGCACGACCCGAAGGTCGAATCCCTGGTCTACATAGCGGCTTTCGCTCCGGTGCAGGGTGAGCCCGCCCAGCTGCTGCTCGACCCGATCCGCTTCCCCGGCAGCCAATTGCTCCCGCCGGTCCTGCAACTCGGCATCGTCGACGACCCCACCGGCATCGCGGGCAAGAACCTCGACGGCTTCGTCGCGCCCGACAGCTTCAATGCCGTCTTCGCCCAGGACGTCAGCCCGGCCACCGCCGCCGACATGATCGCGCACCAGCACTCCATCGCGATCGCGGCCAACCTCGAACCCTCCGGCGCACCCGCCTGGTCCGGTACGCCCAGCTGGTACCTCGTCTCCGCCGCCGACCGAGTGATTCCCCCTGCCTCCCAACGGTTTATGGCGAACCGCATGGGCGCCCACACGAGCGAGGTGGACTCGTCGCACGCCTCGCTGGTCTCCCACCCCGCCGAGGTCGCCGCGGTAGTAGCGGCAGCCGTCCCACGCTGACCAAGGCCTAGACCCGGACCTTCGCCGCGCCGCACCCGCGCTCCGTGCGGCGCAGCGAAGGCCGCACCGCCCCGGTTTCCCATGGGCGCTTCGCCCCGCCCGGAAGGGGCAGCACGGCGCATCTGGGGCGGGGGAGGGCGCATAATTCGGGGTGATCACGAAGGGGGAGGCGTGCGATCTGATTCTGAAAGCGCTTGGGAGCAGCGTGAATTCGAGGCATCTTGCCCGCACCCGAAGGGCTCCGGATCTGTCGATCTGCTGTACGCGGTCCGGCACGGGCAAAGCACCGCGAATGTAGCTTTCGCCACGAATACACCATTCGAGTCCGACGACATGTCCATCGCTCTCACCGATCTGGGTAAGCGGCAGGCGACCGCCGTCGGCCGGTGGTTCGCCGCCGTCGACTCGGACCAACTGCCCGACCTGGTGCTGTGCTCGCCGTACCTGCGAGCCGTGCAGACCTGGCAACTCGCCGAGCGGGAATTGCGCGCCGCGAACCGTGATCTGCCGTGTCACCACATCGACCAGCGCCTCTATGACCGGCACCGCGGCGAATTCAATCACCTCGCGCCCGTCGTCGTGCGCGAGCGCTTCCCCGAGGAACCCGCGAAGGAAGCCCGCGACCCGCTCGGCTACCGGCCGCCCGGCGGCGAGTCGTTCCGAGACGTCGCGGACCGGCTACGCGGAGTCGTCGCCGATCTCGCGGCCGACCACCGCCATCGCCGCGTGCTGATCGTGGCGCATGACGCGATAGTCCTGTTCCTCCGTCAACTCCTTGAAAACCTCACCGACACAGCGGTTCTCGCTCTCGCCGAAGCGGGCTTGGCAGGCAACGGCTCGATCACCAGCTGGCAACGCACCGCCGACGGCTACCACCTCCTGGCCTACGACCAGCGCACCCACCTGCCGCCAGCCTGAACACCAACCGTGGCTCCACCAGCAGGCCGGTTTGTCGACCAAGCCCCGTATCAGCGCCGTGTCAGGGGTGCTCGGCATCGTCATGCCCATCAGCCGACGCACCGAATCCACAAGGGGCACCACATGACACAACTGACCGACTTCGTCGAGGCAACAGCCACAAAGTTCGGCATACCCGGCGTCGCTGTCGGAGTATGGGCCGACGGCCAAGCAACCTTCGCCTGCCACGGCGTGACCAGCCTGGACAACCCGCTGCCTATCACGAAAGACACCCTGTACCTGCTCGGCTCGATCACCAAGACCTACACCGCGACCGCACTGATGCGCCTGGTCGCCGACGGCCGCGTCGAGCTGAACGCCCCGGTCCACCGCTATGTCCCCGAACTCGCCCTCGCCGACCAGCAGGCCGCCACCGAAATCACCGTGCTGAACCTGCTCAACCACACTGCTGGCCTGGACGCGAGGATGATCATCGACACCGGTGCGGGCGACGACGCCCTGGCCCGTTACGTCGCAGAAATGGCCGCCCTGGAACAGATCGCGCCGGTCGGCGCCCGAGCCTCGTACAGCCAGGTAGGTTTCAACCTGGCCGGCCGAATCATCGAGAAGGTCACCGGCCTGACCTACGAAAAAGCTGTCGCCACACTGGTTCTCGAACCACTCGGCCTATCCGACAGCCACTACCTGCCCGACGACATCATGACCCGCCGCTTCGCCGTCGGACACAACCCAGGCGAGGACGGCTCACTCGCTGTCGCACGTCCGTGGAAAGACACCCGCGCCGACCACCCGGGCGGCGGCCTCGCCTCTACGGTCGCCGATCAACTCCGCTGGGCCCGTTTCCATCTCGGCGACGGCCGCACCGAGAGCGGTGCCGAACTACTGCCCACCGATGCGCTCACCCGAATGCAAGAGCAGACAATCGCGTTGCGCGGCAGTACCCTCGGCGACGCCATCGGCATCGGCTGGTTCCTGCGCGAGGTCGACGGTGTCCGCACGGTCGGCCACGGCGGCTCATCGAACGGCCAATTCGCCGACCTGCTGCTGATCCCCGAACGAAACTTCGCCGTCATCGTGATGGCCAACGCAGGCCCCGAAGGCATCCCCTGCAACAAGGCCGTTCTCCGCTGGGTCCTGGAAACGTATGTGGGAGTGACTGATCGAGATCCAGAGCCGCTGCCCTACGACGAGACCCGCGCCCAGGAAATCTTCGGCACCTACGAATACAGCACCATGGCGCTGACCATCGACACCGACGGCACCGCAGTCACCCTCGAGGTCGTCATCAAACCGGAGGTCCGTGCCGCCTCGGAAATCGAACTGCCCCCGGACTATTCGCCCTTCGAGCTCGGGCTGCTCCCCGGCGACGACTACATCCTGACCTCCGGTGCCCTGGCCGGTCAGCGCGGCTTCTTCACACGCGACGAACACGGCCACATCACCGGAGCAGACCTCGCGGGCAGGCTCTTCAACCGAGTGGGCCCGTAGATCAACGCTCGATGATGTTGTCCCGCATGCCCTGTGGAAGGCTGACCACGAGTTGCGAGACGTTCCGGCGAACCTGACCCACCCGCAGCTCCGGCGGCAACGACTGCCAGACCTGCCGGATCTGTTCGCGCGCATGGTCCAGCTCACCCTGCCTGGTCCACAGGGTGGCCATGTCGAGATCGAGCAGCGCCCGCCCGACCTGATCCTTCTCGGCCATCGGCAATTCGAGCATCCGATCACGGATCGACTCGGCCGCCCGCCAGTCACCGATCGAACTCAGCGCATGCGATTGATGCCAGCGCAGAATGTATTCGGACGTGCCGAGGTTGTCGTCGGTCGTCGCCGTGTCGGGCAGCGCGGCGAACATCCGATCCGCCGCGTTGACCGCCTCCAGGGCATCCCGGCGCCGCCCGATCCTGGCCTGGATGCCCGCCTCGGCCAGCAGGCCGAACACACCCGCCGCCGTCGGACCGCGGCCGCTGGCCGCCTGCGCCGAACGAGCTGCGGCCAAACCCTGATCGAGCGCATGCCGATAGCACTCGTGGGTGTGCGCCATGTGTCCGGCCAGCCAGGCCTCGAGCGTCGGGTCGCCAGCTTGCCTCGCGGCGCGGCGTGCCTTGGCGAACCACATGAAGGTGTCGTGCAGATCGGCGACGTCGTTGAGCCGAAAAGCGATGAGCCCGGCAATAATTGCCTCGATCCGGTGCAGCCGGCGACGCAGATCCGCGGAGTGGTCCGTCAGCTTCACCTGCTGGACCTGGGCCAGATCGCGCATCCGCGCCGGGATGTATTCCGAAGGCGGCTGGACGTAGACGAGATAGCCGCTGAGTTCGAGACCTTCCTCCAACGCGCGCACGGTATCTCGCGCGGTGGAGCCGACTTGCGAAGCGGGAGTGACGATCAAGCGACTCGGAGGTGGCGCGGGCGGAGGTTCGTCGTCGGTGTAGTCGTGACCGAAGCCGAGCCGGTCCGGCCGGGTGCGATACAACCGGCACAACGCGTCGAGGAACTGATACGACGGCATATCCAAGCCGGTTTCCCAGCGGGACACGCTCTGATGCGACAGTCCTCGGCACGACGACCCGTCAGCCGTGACGATCTCCTGCAATCGGTGCGCGACATCGACGAGAGTGAACCCGTACGCGATGCGATGGGCCCGCAGCAACGAGACGCCGCAGTGCGACCGGACCGCGTGTACCTGGTCCCAGGTCGATCCACCGGCGGCCTCGTACTCGCGGACCACCCGTCTTCCGCACGCGATGCTGTGCGGCCCGTTCATTCCAATTCCCCCTTGCTGCCCTCACCTCAGCATTACGCGGACGCACGCTGTGTTGTCGGTAGGTGCGCTGCGCCAAGGCGCGTTGTACTGCTGGTTCGCTCGCTCACGTGGACCCATGGCTCACCCTGCTAGCCCTGAGCGCGTGCGCGAAGGCGCATCGTGTTGTTTCGCTCGCGCAGTCCGCTCTCGGCTCACCCTGCTGGCGTCGAGCTCGGTCATGCGCGAGGGCGCACTATGTTCTCCATTCGCTCGCTCACGGCTCACCCTGCTAGCCCTGAGCTCCCTCGTGCGCGAAGGTGCACTGTGTTGTCGGATCGCTTGCTCACGCTGCATACTCACGGCTTACCCTGCTAAGCCCTGAGTTCTGTCACGCGCGAGGGCGCTTCGTGTCGGTTCGCTCGCTGTCGCTCGCTCATGACTGCACCTCGCTGGCGCTCGGCTCCGTCATGCGCGAGAGCGCACTGTTTTGTCGGTTCGCTCGCTGTCGCTCGCTCACAACATCTCCAGATCACTGTTGAACTAACCCGGACGAGCGCACGGATCTGCGTTGTCCGTGCTTCCGACCGTATCCGTGTACTGGTCTTTCGTCCATAAACAGCGCGTTCTGCACGCCTGGCGCGCAAGGGCGGGGCAATCTCTGGCCGGTCGTAGCGATCAGCGGCACCCTGGGGGCATGAAAAGAATCGTCATCGTCGGTAGGGTCCTGGCAGACCCGGAGTGCACCGCCGACGAGGATGACCCAGTGTCATTCGCCCACAAGATGGTGCATGTAATGACGCCTATCGCGACAGCGGTGACCGCACTGGCCACCTTCGTGACCTGCGCCTCGGCAATGAACACCGTGGCTGTGACGGTATTGGCCGCCGCGTGGATCCTGGCCGGATGGCTGGCCCGCGGACGGCGATGCAACTGCCGCACAGACCGGCGGCATCTTCGGTTACACCATGCCGCAGGGGGTTCCGCCTAGTCGAAATGCCACATAACTGAGGCACGCACGGGCACGTGATGCCGCAGCGGGACTTGTTCAGCCCCATACCGTTGTAGCTGCGGCAATCATGTAAAAAATACCCGGGAGTACGGTTCCGGGTGTCGATCATATCGGTAATGTGAGCGACATCAACGGGTCCGCGATCGTACAAAGCAGACAGTCAACTGACCTGCGCGGTATCGGAGCGCTGGTCCTGTTAACCGCGTCTTTCGCCATGCTCACGGTGCTGTCCCGTTATCTCGGTAGCGGTTTCACTCCCGCCCAGCAGGTCTATCTTCGCACGGGCCTGGCGTTCTTCATCGCGATAGTCGTATTCAGTCGGTGGATCCGTTGGCGCACCATACTGCGGATCCGCATGCGGGAATGGTGTGTCATCGTCGGACGCACCGTCCTGCTGTACGTCGTAGGGACCACAATATTTTCCAAGGCCGCGGGAATGACGGCGGTGAGCGACATTTCGTTCATCGCCGCCCTCCCGCTGGTCTCCGCGCTCGGGATGCTGTTGCGTAGCGTGCGCGTCTCCGCCGTCCGGATTATCTTCGTCGGCGGCTCCGCGGTTGGTGTCGCAATCCTGTCGGGATTCGGCGGTAGTGCCGCGAGTTCACTGAACTATGGCAACCTGCTTGCCCTGGTCGCCATGGTGGCAATGTCGCTGGGTTATCTCGGACGAGGTTGGCACGACGGCACTTTGAACAATCACGAGCTCACCGCATTGACCCTCGGCGTCGGCGCGGTAGGTGTGGTGCTGACTTCTGTTGTACAGGGAGACAGCATTCCGCATATTCCGTCGCACACATCAGCGGTAATGCTATGGGCCGCAGTCGGTCTCGCCGGTGTGCTCAGCGTACTGAATGTCTTTCTCATCAACTATTCGTTCGACCGCGTCGACGCGGTGCTCAGCGGCAACATGCTGACCGTCGAATGCGTGTGGGGTTTGCTGTTCGGGCTGGTCTTCTTCGGTCAGGTGCCCACCTGGAGTGGAATCCTAGGTGGGGCGGTGATCGTGCTGTGCGCACTCGCGCTCAACCTGCTCGACGGCCGCACCGCCCCCGCCGAGGCCGAACCCGAAGCCGATGAGCCCGTGCCGATCCCCATCCCCCGACGAGAACCGGAGTTCGCCACCCTCGCCCCCGCCGAACCCGCACCGCCGGTGCTCCGGATGTACCGATCCGACGATGGCGACCACTCCCGCACCCAACGCGAAGAGGAACTGGCGGCCAGCCAGTCCTGGATCGGAGCATGGACCAACGACCCAACTAACGACCGAGCCCAACGCAGCGCCGCCAGCTGACCGCGGTCCGCACACGCATACCCAGTGCCACTTGACGCATGTTGCACGCTTTTGACGCATGCTGCAGCTTGCGTCAAGAGCGCGTTTCCTACGTCAAGTCGTTGTTTACCGCCTCTACTCAGCCCTGACTGCGGCTGGTGCGTGGTCGTGGGGTCAGACGGCCGGGGATAGGGCTGTGTGCGCTGCGTATTCTTTTGCGATTTTGCGGATGAGGGTGCGGGTGCGGCGCTCGGTCAATGCGGAACGCTGCAGGTCGACGTGTGCTTGCTGGTACTGGTTCACCTCGTCGGGCTTGTCGAGGTAGCGCGCGCTGGTGTGGCTCTGCAGGTAGACAACCGGCGGCTCGGTGAGATGTGCTGTTGGGTGCCTTGGGAATTCGAGCAGCACGAACGGGCCCACGGCCAGTCCGTCGTAGGCCTCCGCGTCGAGCGGGACCACCCGCACCGAGACGTTGGGCAGTTCACCAACTCGGGCAAGGTGATCGAGCTGATCCACCATCACGGCCGGACCGCCGATCGCGCGACGTAGGACGCATTCGTCCAGGATGGCCTCGACGGTCAACGGGTTGTCGGCATCGGTCAGCCGAGCCTTTCTGCGAGCGAACAGTTCGATGCGCCGTTCGACTTCGGTGGTCGGCATTGTGGGGGAGTGCACGCGGGTCATCGCGCGCCGATAGGCATCGGTCTGCAACAACCCCGGCAGCAGCACCGTCTGATACGAAACAATCCGCTTCGCCGCCTCTGCCAATCCGACAAACGAATCGAAGTGCTTCGGAATGGCATCCCCATACGCCTGCCACCATCCGGTGCGATGCGACTCCTCCGCCAACCCGAGCAGCGTCCGCGTCACGTCGTCGCGCGCGCCGTATACCGCGCACAGCCGCTCGATGAACAACGGATTCAATCGGACGGGTTGCCCGGTTTCCATTCGCCAGAGTGTTTGCTTGCCAACGCCTATCGCCTGCCGGGCGAATTCCGCGCTGACTCCTGAATGCTCCCGGAGCTCGCGTAGCTGACGTGCCAGCATGCGTCGCGGGAGGGTCGATCCGGTGGGGGTCACGGCAATTCCCTTTCGTAGCCTCGCTATTGGCCAGGTATGCAACTGGAACCGCATGACGGGAATCCTTGGAACCTGGCGAATTCTGCCCTGGTTCCACCACTGGGAACGTTCCCCGCCGATAATTTCCGGTGCGTTACTGAAGGCGTGCCCCGGTCCGTGTCATCGAAGTACTGAAACCTTATCTGCGAGAGCGGGTTCAGGTCCACTCGGATGAGGTGCATCATTGCCGCTGTGTCTGTACCACCAGGCGGCCCACCCGGTGAGCGCTCCGAATCGCCGAGAAGTCAACTGCCGCAGCCCTATCGGCGTCCGCCAGCCGCCCTCTCCGCCCGGTATCCACCAGCCGTCCGCCGAGCTCAGCACCCGGCAGCCGCCCACCCCGCGCACCGTTTCGCGGGCCGCACACATCGGCCGGCGATTTCGTGCGCGCCCTCATGGGGCATGCACGTCGCTACGAGACGCTCGCAGCGAGCACCCGACCGCCACAACGGATGTGCGGTCAGGTGCGGCTCGTTGCCGCCGAGAAGCCAAGTGCTGCAAGCCTGTCGTAGCGGACCGCCGACCATCCGTTGCTACGCGCTGCTCCGGCGAACCGGACTTGAACCTCCGGTTCGCCGGGGAACGCCTCGCGAAATTAGCCGTTGGCTATGAGGATCCGATCGCTGAACCGACCACCGGGTCGCCGCCGCCCACCCCGGTTGATCATGAGTTTTGTTCGCCTGGCACGGATTCCGGCATTGATTGGGTCACGATTCGCCGGGTATTCGAGAATTAACAAGAGAGCGCTCATTATTGGGTTAACCTGCCGTGGATCGTTCGATAAGCCGAGGGAGTTGCCGTTGATAGTGGGCGGCAGTCGGCGCTGGGCGGCCGTGGTAGCGATTGCCACGGTCGCCATCGCGCTGGGCGGATGCGGCACCACCTCCAAGGAGTCGACGGTGCGATCCACCGCCGAGTCCACCGCACCGCGGGCGGCGAAAGCGCAGGTAGGGACGCCGGGTTCGGCGGAACTGGCCGCCATCGCGCCCGGCACGCCCGACCTGATGGCCCGGATCCGCGCCACCGACCCGTGCGCGCTGTTGAACCGCGAATACGCCGAGCGCCTCGGCGTATTCCAGCGCTTCGACCGCAGTCCGGGCATGGACCGCGGCAGCGGCTGGACCGGCTGCGGATTGATACTCAGCGCCCCCGATGACGCTTACTACTCGTTCAACCTGCAACTCGACAAGCTCTACACCTCGGACAAACGCGCGGCGGACAAGACCGAACAGATCAACGGCCACACCGTGTATCGCAGCGCGAGCAGCGACGACAGACCCGACGCGTACAGCTGCGATTACCGAATCCCGGCCGGGGACACCGGATTCGCGCACTTCCTCAGCGTCGCCAAGTTGGCAGGCTCGGCGAAGACGCCCGTCCCATGGTCGCAGCCCTGCAGCTTCACCAGGGAATACCTGGCCGCAACCATCGACGGTCTGCTGGCATTGCCGCCACACGTGATCGACGATCAGGGCGGACGGTCACTGCTGCAGCGCAACCCCTGTGCGGCCACCGCGCAGATCACCGCACAGTTCTCCGCCTGGCAGATGACCTCGGTCGGCTGGCCCGAGGCCTACAAGTGCGCGATCACCCTGGTCCAGCCGGGCGGCGCGAACCGCACCACCGTCGAGATCTCGTTCGACCAAACCAGCGAGCAGATGGTCAAGACGGGCGAGGTGCTGCGCTTACCGTCGGGCCTCGACGGCGGCCAGTCCATCCAATACGCGCGGCACACGAACGTGGAGGGACTCACCGGCATAGAGCTGCGCACGGTCCAGTCCACCGACCCCACCCGCCAAAACTCCAGCTGCGCAATAACGTTGAACTACCGCCGGGCCGACCCACCGACCGCCAACAACGCGCATCTGCTCACGGTTTCGGTGAATCTGGCGCCCGCCACCCCACCCTTCCCCTTCGACGCCTGCACCCAAGCCGCCCAGATCACCCCGTCGGTGCTGCACGCGATCCCCTGACGTCGACAAGCCATCTGACGGCTGTCCGACAGGCCGGGGCCCGAACTACGAAGCGATCACGATCAGTTCCATCGATTCCGGTCGCGCCCCCTCCCCAGCGCTGCAAGGGGGCGATTCAGGTATAGGCAATTAGACTGGTTGAGCAGACAGGCCGGGATTCGCATGGTGTTGTGCGATGAGCGGCGGCGTACCCGAGGACGAAGCGAGGAGGTGGGGCCGATGTCGAGCACCGAGGACAGGCGCTTCGAGGTCCTGCGCGCGATCGTCGCGGACTACGTCGCGACCAAGGAGCCGATCGGGTCGAAGAGCCTGGTCGAGCGGCACAATCTGGGTGTTTCGAGCGCGACCGTGCGCAACGACATGGCGGTGCTGGAGGCGGAGGGCTACATCACGCAGCCGCACACCAGTTCCGGGCGCATCCCCACCGACAAGGGTTACCGGCAGTTCGTGGACCGGATCGCCGAGGTGAAGCCCCTGTCGAGTGCGGAGCGGCGCGCGATCATGGAATTCCTGGAATCGGGCGTCGACCTCGATGACGTGCTGCGCCGCGGTGTCCGGCTGCTGGCCCAGCTGACCAGGCAGGTCGCGGTCGTGCAGTACCCGTCGGTGTCCGCGTCGACGGTGCGGCACATCGAGGTGGTCGCGTTGAATCCCGCGCGGCTGCTGCTCGTGGTGATCACCGACACCGGCCGGGTCGATCAGCGCCTGGTGGAACTCGGCGCGCTGATCGATGACGAGGATCTGGCCGCCCTGCGCGGCATGCTCGGCGGCGCGATGGACGGCAAGCGGCTGGCGCACGCATCGGCGGCGGTCGCGGAGCTACCCGAGCGGGCGCCGCTGCGCCTGCGCGACGTGTTGATCCGGGTGTCGACGGTGTTGGTCGAGACGCTGGTCGAGCATCCCGAGGAACGCCTGGTGCTCGGCGGCACTGCCAACCTGACCCGCAACGCTGCCGATTTCGGCTTCCCCGGTTCGCTGCGTGACGTGCTGGAGGCGCTGGAGGA
Organism: Nocardia sp. NPDC050175; assembly: GCF_044459885.1. Lineage (NCBI taxonomy): Bacteria > Bacillati > Actinomycetota > Actinomycetes > Mycobacteriales > Nocardiaceae > Nocardia > Nocardia sp. NPDC050175. The sequence goes on along the minus strand of NZ_JBITJI010000004.1, from coordinate 127,786 downwards.
GCAGGTGATCGTGCTCAAGCTGCTGGCCGCCGCGCAACAGCCGGGCACGGTGACCGTGCGCATCGGCGAGGAGACCCAGGTCGAGCAGATGCGCGGCACCTCGGTGGTGTCGACCGGCTACGGCACCTCCGGCGCGATCCTCGGCGGCATGGGTGTGCTCGGTCCCACTCGGATGGACTATCCGGGAACCATCGCCTCGGTGGCGGCCGTTGCCAGGTATATCGGCGAGGTCCTCGCCGAACGCTGACGGCTCCGATGCCGCTGATACCCTCGTACTTCCGGCCGGATAAAGTTGAGTGCATCCGACTAATGCTGGCCATCAGCATGCGGTTGGAGCGGTGAAGCACCGTCGGCACCTTCGAGAACGACCAAGGACTAGAGAACTCAAGTGGCACGGGACTACTACGGACTGCTCGGCGTCGCGAAGAACGCGACCGACCAGGAGATCAAGCGCGCCTATCGCAAGTTGGCGCGGGAACTCCATCCCGACATCAACCCGGATGAGACGGCGCAGGCCAAGTTCAAGGAAGTGTCGGCCGCCTACGAGGTGTTGTCGGATCCGGAGAAGCGGCGCATCGTCGACCTCGGCGGTGACCCGCTGGAGTCCGGTGGCGGTGGTGGCGGCGGCTTCTCGGGCGCGGGCTTCGGCGGCCTCGGCGACGTCTTCGAGGCGTTCTTCGGCGGCATGAACGCCTCGGGTGGCGCGCGCAAGCCACGCGGCCGGGTGCAGCCCGGCGCGGACTCGCTGCTGCGGACCCGGCTCAGCCTGGCCGAATGCGCGGTCGGCGTGACCAAGCATCTGACGGTGGACACCGCGATCCTGTGCGACGTGTGTACCGGCGCGGGCACCAACGGCAAGTCCAAGCCGGTGCGCTGCGAAACCTGCGGCGGCGCAGGCGAAGTGCAATCCGTGCAGCGTTCGTTCCTCGGCCAGGTGCTCACCTCGCGCCCCTGCCCGACCTGCCGCGGCGCGGGGGAGACCATCCCCGATCCGTGCCACAAGTGTGGTGGCGACGGCCGGGTGCGTGCGCGTCGCGAGATCGCCGCGCCGATCCCGGCCGGTGTCGCGAACGGCATGCGGGTGCGGCTCGCCGCGCAGGGCGAGGTCGGTCCCGGCGGCGGGCACGCCGGTGACCTGTATGTGGAGATCGTCGAGCAGCCGCACGATGTGTTCGTCCGCGACGGCGACGACCTGCACTGCACCATCCGCGTCCCGATGGTCGACGCCACCCTGGGCACCACCGTGGTGATCGACACCATCCTGGACGGCCCCACCGAACTGACCATCGCGCCGGGCACCCAGCCGGGCGAGGTCTCGGTGCTGCGCGGGCACGGCATGCCGCGGCTGCGCTCCGGCGCGCGCGGTGACCTGCTCGCGCACCTGGACATCGTGATCCCCGCCAAGTTGGACGGCAAGCAGACCGAACTGCTGCGCAAGTACAAGGGCATGCGCCCGAGCGAGCGCGCCGAGGTCATGTCCACCCAGTCCGAGCACAACAGTGGCCTGTTCGCCAGGCTGCGGGCCTCGTTCAGCGGGCGCTAATTGGCCGCGACGGTCTTCTACCTCGACGAGGTGCCCGAACCGGGCGCCATCGCCGTGCTCGACGGCCAGGAGGGCAGGCACGCCGCCACGGTGCGCCGCATCCGGGTCGGCGAGCCGATCACGTTGTCGGACGGGCGCGGTGTGCTCGCCGAATCGGAAGTCGTTGCGGCGCAACGTGACCGGCTGGACCTGCGGGTACTGAATCGTGCTGTGGCACAACCGGTTTCACCGCGTGTGACGGTCGTTCAAGCGCTGCCGAAGTCGGACCGCTCGGAACTGGCCGTCGAGCTGATGACCGAGGCGGGCGCCGACACCATCGTCCCGTGGCAGGCCGCCCGCTGCATCGCCAACTGGGAAGGCAAGGCGGGCAAGGCCGTCGACAAGTGGCGCGCCGCCGCCCGCTCGGCCGCCCGCCAATCCCGCCGCCCCTACATCCCCGAGGTAGCGGACCTACACCGCACCCGCGACCTCGTCGAGCTGATCCGAAAGTCCAAGGCGGACGGCGCGATCGTCGCCGCCCTGCACGAATCCGGCACGGGGCGTTTCACCGAACTCCCGTTCGCCGCAGCCCCCGAAGTCATCCTGATAGTCGGCCCGGAAGGCGGCCTCGACAACTCCGAACTGGCTGCCCTCACCGAAGCCGGTGCCGAAGCGGTTCTACTGGGCCCCACCGTGCTCCGCACCTCGACCGCTGCCGCCGTCGCCCTCGGTGCCCTCGGCGCGCTGACGTCGCGCTGGTAGCAACGTTCCGCGACTAGATCCCTACTGTCATCTGCTCCGCACCCGAACGGGATTTCGCGTGAATCGTCAAGGTGCCGACCAGGATTGCGGCGATGACGAGCAGTACTGCTACGCCGAGGACCAGGCCGGGCCAGCCGTAGTGGACGTAGGCGATGCCGCCGGCTCCGCCGATTATGGAGCTGCCCAAGTAGAACGCGAAGAGGTACAGCGAGGATGCGGCGCCTCGGTTTCCATTCGCCATGGCACCGACCCAGGCTCCTGCCACCGTGTGGGCGCCGAAAAAGCCTGCGGTGCACAGGGACATGCCGATGACGAGGGTGACGAGGTTGTCGGGGATGGTCATGGCCAGCCCGACGGCCATGATCGCCACGGCGGTGGCGAGGACTCGGAGTCGCCCGACGCGGTCGGCGACGCGACCGGTAATCGCCGCGGCCGCCGATCCCGCGAGGTAGAGGACGAACACCAAACCGGCCACGGCCTCGGGCAATTCGAACGGTGGCCGGGTGAGGCGGTAGCCGAGGAAGTTGTAGAGCGAGACGAAACCGCCGATCAATACGAAGATCAGCGCGAACAGGGTGAGCAGACCGCGGTGGCGTAGCTGCGCGGCGAGATCGCCGAGTACTGTGCGGATTCCGGCAGGTCTGGCGACGAAACTGCGCGAGGGCGGCAGACCGCGGACGAACCACACGGTGCACACCGCGGCCGCGATCGAGATGGTCGCCTCGGCCCACCGCCACGAGGCCACGCTCAGGGTGAACGCCGGAATCACGCGTCCGGCCAAGCCGCCGAAGGTGGTGCCCGCGATGTAGACGCCCATCGCCGCGCCGAGCCCGTCGGGTCCGATCTCCTCGGCCAGATAGGCCATCGCCACGGCAGGCACCCCGGCCAGGGTGAGCCCTTGGAGCGCCCGCCCGGTCAGCAGCACATCCAGCGTCGGGCTGAACGGCAGCAGCACGCCGATAACAGCCGAACTCACCGCCGACACCGTCATCACTCGCGTGCGACCGAACCGCGAGGACAGCGCGCTCACCGGAATGATCGCCAGCGCGACGACCCCGGTGGTCAGCGAAACCGCAAGCGCCGCATGGGCAGGCGTCGCACCGAACGCGGCGGACAGGCTCGGCAGCAGCGCCTGCGCGCTGTACATGGTCGCGAAGGTGGCCAAGCCCGCCGCGAACAGCGCGGTGGTGATCCGGCGCTCGTGCGTGGTCCGGCCCCCGGCGACAGGCCGGGTCTTCGTCGAGGTCATGGCCTTCAGAATCGCTCGCCACCCCTTCCGAAGGGAAATGAATAATAATGGCGGAGTTCATGCACCGAACGCATATAGGCAGACCAGTCGCGGCCGCTCCGACCTGCACTGTGAGGCTCGTCACTAGGATCGAGGAGAGTGGGCACCCATGCTGAGCGAGGACCTCGAGTGGTTCACCACGCTCGCCCAACTGGAACGCGTCGGCGCCGCCGCCGAACGCCTGCACATCGCCCAGCCGACCCTGTCCCGCATGCTCGGCAGGCTCGAGCGCAGGCTCGGCGTCGAACTGTTCGACCGCCACGGCAAACGCATCACCCTCAACGAGTTCGGCCGCATCTATTACGAACACGCCCGCCGCGCCCAAGCCGAACTCGACACCGCCGCCAAGTCCATCGACGATCTGAACAACCCTGCCAACGGCGTTGTGCGCCTGTCCTTTCTGCATTCCTTCGGCGGCTGGCTGGTTCCGCAACTGGTCGGCGAATTCCGTCGTGGTTCGGCCAGAATCACTTTCGCGCTACGCCAGGGTCCCGCCGAGATGGTGGCCACCGATGTGCTCGACGGGACCTCGGATCTGGGTATCGTCTCGCCGCGCCCGACCATGGCGGGCATCGGCTGGCGCGGCCTGCTCCGGCAGCGGCTCGCGCTGGCCGTGCCCGCCGATCACCGGCTGGCCGGCCGCAGGCAGGTGCGCCTCGACGAGGTCGCCGACGAGGACTTCATCGCCATGCATCCCGGCTTCGGCATGCGCCGCATCGTCGACGAACTGTGCGCCGCCGCCGACCTGCGCCCGCGCATCGCCTTCGAGGCCAGCGACCTGATCACCGTCGCGGGCCTGGTCGCCGCAGGTCTTGGCGTCGGAGTGCTGCCGGAGGAGGACATCGGCCCGGCGAGCTCGCCGCGCGTCGCCGGTGTGAAGGCGGATGTGCGGCTGCCGGGGCCGGTGCTGATCCCGCTCGCGGACGCGGGCGCCACCCGCGAGGTCGGGCTGGTGTGGTCGGCGCAGACGTCGGCGCCGGGGGCCGCGCGACGCTTTCGTGATTTCACCGAGGATTGGGCGCAGCGACGCCGGGGAATCCCCTGATCATCCGGTCCTCCCGTTAGCGGCTTATTCACTGGGCGGTGTCGGTGGGGCGCGTTAAACTTTCATCAACACAGCAGCACGTCGAGACCGGAAAGCAGGCTATAGCCACTTTTGAGAACACAAGGCGAGATCGGCGACCCGACAACCTCCGCAGCAGGCTCGCGCTTACCCGCCCCGCCGACTTCGTCGGCTGCCACCCCCGGGACGGCTGACGACAACACCTCGGGTCCCGCAGCACGCACCGTGCGTTCCAGTATCGAACTCGCTCCCGAATCCGTGTTCCCGTTTCTCGGTTCGGCCGACCAGAACCTGCGTGAACTCGAAGAGTTGCTCGACGCGGACATTCACGTCCGCGGCAATTCCGTCACCCTCACCGGCAAGGCGGCCGACGTCGCCCTCGCCGAGCGAGTGATCGAACAGCTCGTCGCGCTCACCGGCCGGAACCGAGTGGTGACCCCGGAAGCGGTGCGGCACACCGTTTCGATGCTCACGGAGGGCTCCTCCGAGTCCCCGGCCGAGGTGCTCAGCCTGGACATCCTGTCCCGGCGCGGCAAGACCGTCCGGCCCAAGACACTCAACCAGAAGCGCTACGTCGACGCGATCGACGCCAACACCATCGTGTTCGGCATCGGCCCCGCGGGCACCGGCAAGACGTATCTGGCGATGGCCAAGGCCGTGCAGGCGTTGCAGACCAAGCAGGTCACCCGGATCATCCTCACCCGCCCCGCGGTGGAGGCGGGCGAGCGGCTCGGCTTCCTGCCCGGCACGCTCAACGAGAAGATCGACCCGTACCTGCGCCCGCTCTACGACGCACTGCACGACATGATGGATCCCGAGGCCATCCCGAAGTTGATGGCGGCCGGAGTCATCGAGGTCGCGCCGCTGGCATACATGCGGGGTAGAACTTTGAACGATTCGTTCATCGTGCTCGACGAGGCGCAGAACACCACGGCCGAGCAGATGAAGATGTTCCTCACCCGGCTCGGGTTCGGTTCGAAGATCGTGGTGACCGGTGACGTCAGCCAGGTCGACCTGCCGACCGGAGCGCGATCGGGGCTGCGCGCGGCCAGTGAGATCCTCACCGACATCGACGACATCCACTTCTCGTACCTGACCAGCAGCGACGTGGTCCGGCACCGGTTGGTCGCCGACATCGTCGACGCCTACGATCGGGCCGAGTCGGAGCGTACGCCGCAGGTCGGCGCGCATTATCCGGGCAACCGGGCGCAGCGTCGGGCCGCGAGTCGAGGCGATCGACACTGAGTTGCGCACAATGTCGGTCATTTGGTCGACACCCAACGGCGTTGGGTGTCGACCTGCGGCATTAGGCTGACCGGGTGAGTATCGAGATCGCCAACGAGTCGGGTATCGACGTGCCCGAAGAAGATCTGGTCAGTGTCGCGCGCTTCGTGATCACCCGGATGGATGTGCACCCCGCCGCGGAACTGTCGATGGTTCTTGTCGATCTCGACACCATGGCCGACCTGCACATGCGCTGGATGGACCTACCCGGCCCGACCGACGTCATGTCCTTTCCGATGGACGAACTCGAGCCGGGCGGGCGCCCCGACAGCCCCGAACCCGGCCCGTCCATGCTCGGCGACATCGTGCTGTGCCCCGAGTTCGCCGCGGGTCAGGCCCGCAAGGTGGGTCACTCGCTCGACCACGAACTCGCGCTGCTCACCGTGCACGGCGTGCTCCACCTACTCGGCTACGACCATGCCGAGCCGGAGGAGGAGAAGGAAATGTTCGCGCTGCAGGCCCGGCTGCTCGAAGAGTGGTACGAGAGCCTGCGCGAAGCACAGCGTCGGGCCGAGCTCGCCGCCCGAGACGCCAGGTTGCTGGGGAAGGCGGGCTTCACCACACCGGGTGACGCATTAGGACCCGCGTGAATTCGCTGACCCTGATAGTGCTTGCCGTCCTGCTCGTCCCCGTGGGGGGACTGTTCGCGGCCATCGATTCGGCGTTGAACACCATCTCGCAAGCCCGCGTCGACGATCTGGTGCGGGCCGACCGGCCCGGCGCGGTGCGGCTGAGCAAGATCGTCGGCGACCGCGCCCGGTACGTGAATCTCATGGTGCTGCTGCGCATTCTGTGCGAAATCGGCGCCACCGTGCTGCTGGCCGCGGCACTGATCGCGGTCTGGGAAGACGACTGGGCGCTGCTGGTCACCGCCGTCGTCATGGTGCTGGTGTCCTACGTGGTGATCGGGGTCGGCCCGCGTACGTTGGGCCGCCAGCACGCCTATTCGATCGCGCTGGCCGCGGCGCTGCCGTTGCAGTTCATCGGCGCGCTGCTCGGCCCGTTGTCCAGGCTGCTCATCCTGCTCGGTAACGCGATCACGCCGGGTAAGGGTTTCCGCAACGGCCCGTTCGCCTCCGAGATCGAGCTGCGCGAAGTGGTCGAGATGGCCAGCGAGCGCGGCGTGGTGGCCGACGAGGAACGCCGAATGATCCAGTCCGTCTTCGAACTCGGCGACACCGCCGCCCGCGCGGTGATGGTGCCGCGCACCGAGATGGTCTGGATCGAAGCGGATAAGACTGCGGCACAGGCGATGTCGCTCGCCGTACGGTCGGGGCACTCGCGCATTCCGGTGGTCGGCGAGAACGTCGACGACATTCTCGGCGTGGTGTACCTGAAAGACCTTGTGCCCTATACGGAACGGGGCCGCAAAGTGCTGGTGCGCGAGGTCATGCGCCCGGCCGTGTTCATGCCCGACTCCAAACCTCTCGACAGCCTGCTCGACGAGATGCAGCGTAGGCGCAACCACATGGCGCTGCTCGTCGACGAATACGGCGGCATCGCCGGGCTGGTCACCATCGAGGACGTGCTCGAGGAGATCGTCGGCGAGATCGCCGACGAATACGACACCGACGAGACGCCGCCCATCGAAGACCTCGGCGACGGCCGCTACCGCGTATCCGCGCGACTGCCGGTGGAAGACCTCGGCGAGCTGTACGGGCTCGACATCGAGGAGGAGGACGTCGACACGGTCGGTGGGCTGATGGCACACGAGCTCGGCCGTGTGCCGCTGCCCGGGTCGAAGGTCGCGGTGCACGGGCTGATGCTGCGTGGTGAGGGCGGTGCGGACACGCGCGGGCGGGTGCGGGTGCACACCGTGGTGGTGCGCAAGGTGAAGGACGCCGACGGCGAGAAGTCGAACGGCAAACGCAAAGGCAATGGCGCGGATCGGGAGACCCCGGCCGGTCGACACGAGGACGGAGACACCGAATGACCGAATTGGATCCCGAGGACAACAAACTGCTGGTGCTGGCGCGCGGGGCGATGGGTCGCGTGGGCGGCGCCAGCGGCGCGGCGGTGCGCGACACCGACGGCCGCACCTACGCGGCCGGCGAGGTGACCCTGACGGCGCTGCGGTTGACCGCGCTGCAGTCGGCCGTCGCGGCCGCGATCTCCAGTGGCGCAGAGGGATTCGAGGCGGCCGTGGTGGTCGGCGGCCGGTTGTCGGACTTCGGGGTCGCGGCGGTGCGCGAGGTGTCGCCCGCAGCCAAGATCATCTTCACCGATCGGGACGGCGCGGTATTCGAGATCGTCGACGACTCCCAGCTTGCCGTCGACGCGGCGCAGGCCAGCGAGGTGCGCGGTGGCTGACGGCGAATTCCGTTCCGGTTTCGTCTGTTTCGTCGGCCGGCCGAACACCGGCAAGTCGACGCTGACCAATGCCCTGGTCGGCCAGAAGATCGCGATCACCTCCTCGCGCCCGCAGACCACCAGGCACACCATCCGCGGCATCGTGCACCGCGACCATACCCAGCTCATCCTGGTCGACACTCCCGGCCTGCACCGCCCACGCACCCTGCTCGGACAGCGGCTGAACGACCTTGTGCGCGATACGTATTCGGAAGTCGACGTGATCACGCTGTGCATCCCCGCCGACGAGAAGATCGGGCCGGGCGACAAGTGGATCGTGCAGCAGATCAAGCAGATGGCGCCCAAGACGACGTTGCTCGGTGTGGTCACCAAGATCGACAAGGTGAGCCGGGATCAGATCGGCGAGCAGCTGCTCGCGTTGTCGAACCTGCTCGGACCTGACTGCGATGTGGTGCCGGTGTCCGCGGTCAAGGGTGAGCAGATCGAGGTTCTCATCGATGTCATCGCCTCGAAAATGCCTGAGGGGCCAGCGTTTTACCCGGACGGTGAACTGACCGACGAGCCAGAGGAAACCCTCATGGCCGAGCTCATTCGCGAGGCGGCCCTCGAAGGTGTCCGCGACGAACTCCCGCACTCGCTGGCCGTGGTAATCGAGGAGATCCTGCCGTACGAGCAGAACGAGGAAATGCTCGACGTGCACGCCATCCTGTATGTCGAACGCCCCAGCCAGAAGTCGATCATCATCGGCAAGGGCGGCGCCCGCCTCAAAGAGGTAGGCACCAACGCCCGCCACCAAATCGAGAACATCCTCGGGACCCGCATCTACCTGAACCTGCACGTGAAGGTCGCCAAGGATTGGCAGCGGGACCCGAAACAGTTGGGCAAGTTGGGGTTCTAGGGCGTGGTTGTGTGCCGTCGGCGGATCACTCTGCTGGGGTCCGATCGAACACAATGCCGGTAGTCGATGCTATCGCCCCGACGGTTCGCGTGGCGGCGTCGACGTTGACGACCAATTGCCGTGGCGAATCGGGCGGGGGGATAGATGCCACATTGATCGGGCCGTTTGCCGGTCCGGTGCACTCGAGCAACTGAATCTTCTCCAGCGCTGGCAGGCCGGCAATGGGTGAGGTCGTCGGGAAGTTCGACGAATTGCGGATACAGCGATCGGAGCCCGGGCACGGCCGAGATCAGTGCTGGTAACGCTGCGGTGAGATCACAGTCGGTCAGCGTCAGGTGCTCGAGTCGGGGTGCGCACCGCGCCGATACGAGGGCAGTCGGTGCCCCTCTGCCAGAGAGCCTGAGGCTGTCCAGTTCGTGCTCGACCACCGATCCCAGATCGTATTCCGCCGCGATCGTGCCGAGCCCGATCGATTCGGCCACCGCATCGGCGATCTGCTCGAACTGCCGTTTGACGCTGCGCTGCGGTCGAACGCCAGGGATGTAGCGCCTGATCAGCCCGGCCATGTCGGACCGCCGCTCTTGCTCCCCTGCTGCTTCGCCAACAGGAGATGCGCGGCCCGACCGGCCAGCGCGGTACCGAGCCTGACCGCAACGAGTTCCGCACTCATGTTTCCCCTGTCGCAAGGCAAGCACTGTCCGATCGCCCCTCGTGGCCCCGAGCAAAGTGCGGACAATCGATGCCCAGCCCTTAAAATCTGCACCCTGTCTCGGGATCGGCACCGACTTTAGGGCCCTAGAGCGAGTGCTGATCCCGAGAGAGAGTGCAGATTTCGCGTAGACGTGAGTCGGCGCGTGGCCAGTGGTGGTGATCTGGGCCATCCATGTGCTCGGCGGCACCGAATATCTAGCAGTTCCATGCGTTTCACCGTCATCGATGGGGAATCACCGAGGAGGAATTTGTGGGTACACGATTGTCCGCACTGTTCACGGCCGGGTTCTCGGCGCTGCTGATCTCAGGTGTGGCTTCGCCGCAGATAGCACATGCGGACGACAGCCCGGCTGAGAGATCCGCTGAGCTGGAAGAAAAGCAAGCCGCGAAGAATGAAGAAGAATGGAAACAGATCGCCAACGATTTCTGCGATGGAGCCATCGATCCTCGCAAGGATTTAGAGGGATCGAAACGGCAGTTCAGCGACGAAGCGATCGAGCTGTACGACAAGGGGTATCGCCTCAGTCCACTGGAGTACGACAAGGGAGACGACCCGGTAGATTACGCTCGAAAGTATACGATGACAAAACTTACCATAAAGAAGAATTCGGGAAAGGGGAAGCAGGCGAGGACGACGGAAGAAGAGGTAGATTTTTCGCCGCCGGTCGTCGGCTGGAAAGACGATGATAGGCTGCGGTTTTGGCGGTATTTGGTCTGCGAGGTCGATGATTTCAAGGCGGCCTACGACAACGCGCTCAAGGTAGCGGACACGGAAATGAAACCAAAGCTGGGGAAAGACTTCGGTACCGATGGTGCTATTCTCGCCTTGTATGACAAAAAGATGGCTATTTTGCAGGAGGCCGTGAAAAAGGCCGCCAAGGATCGGGGAGACTCATAGAAACCGATTCAGTGAGATAGCCACCACGGGTCAGGGCGTTCACGTTCCCAATGCAATTCCGACTCCAGTTGTGCGGCAACCGAAATCAGAAGCGGTTCGGTGGACGTTGTGCCCATCAGTTGGGCGCCGACGGGTAGGCCAGTGTCGGTGAATCCGGCGGGGACGTTCACGCTTGGCCAGCCGAGGACGTTCCAGGGCCAGGTGTAGGGGCAGGCGGCGGTGATGAGGTTGTTGGTGGCGTGGACCCCGATGTTGTCGATGTCTTCGGCGCGTGGGGGAGGGGTTGCGGTGGTGGGGGCGAGGACTAGGTCGTAGTTGTGGAAGAAGTTGCCGATGCGCTTGTGTAGTAAGGGTTCTGCTCGGCGGGCGGCGAAGAGGGCGGGGCCGTCGAGGAGGCGGCCGAGGCGGGTGTTGGCGATGGTGCGTGGATCTACTTGGGCGCCAGGGAATTTCTGGTGGGCTGCGCGGATGCCGGCCATGGATCGGGGAAGGAATGATGCGCCGATCATGAGGCCGTAGTGCAGGTCGGCGACGGTTACGGTGTGGCCTAGCTTGCGCAGGGTGTCGCCGATGCGGCGCACTGCGGCGGCGATTTCGGGGTCGAGTGCGGTCCTTGTCGCGGTGAACGGGGTGTTCAGTGAGAGGGCGATGCGCAGTCGGCCGGGATCGCGGCCGACTGCCTCGGTGGCGGAAATTGTTGGGGGAGTGTGTAGATCGCCCTGATGTGGTCCGGCGGCTACGTCGAGGAGTAGGGCGGCGTCGGCGACAGTGCGCGCCAGCGGGCCGTTGACGGTGAGTCCGTAGAACGCTTCGGCGTGCGGCCAGGTGGAGATCCGGCCGCGCTGCGGCTTGATGCCGACGAGATTGGTCCACGACGCCGGGATGCGGACGGAGCCCGCGCCGTCGGAACCCAGTGCGGCGGGGACCAATCCGGCCGCGACCGCCGCCGCCGAGCCGCCGGAGGAGCCGCCCGGTGTGTGGTCGGCGGCCCACGGGTTGCGGGTGTATCCGAAGGAGGCCGCGCTCGTGAACGGCAACTGGCCGAGCTCGCAGGTATTGGTCTTGCCGACGATCACCGCGCCTGCCGCGCGCAACCGTCGAACCGATTCGGCGTCTTCGGTTTTCGGCGGGAAGTCGCCACCGCAGCCGAATGCTGTTGGCTCACCGGCGATATCGGTGTCGTCTTTCACCGCGATCGGCACTCCGAGCAGCGGCGGACGTTCACCCGCCGCGAGGCGCCGGTCGGCCTCGGCCGCCTCGGCTAGTGCCCGCTCACGACGCACGATTCGGAACGCATTGAGCGTCGACTGAGATCCCTCGATGCGATCGAGGGCGGCACCGACGGCGGCGACGGAGCTGATCGTGCCCCGCGCGATGGCGGCGGCATGGTCGGCCAGCCCGAGGTCGCCGGTCTGCGTCTCGGAGGTTTGCCGAGTGGTGTCCGCCATTGTGAGCTCCGTCTCTTCGTGCTTCCGGAAGACGTTAGCGCGCAACTGGTCAAGCGACTAGTTCGCCTCCGGCATCTAGCCCTCGCGGCACCCCGTCTCGCGACCGTCGGGTTGTTGATTTCCGCAGTTCTACCGGCCGATCTATAGACATACATACCGAATGTATGTAACAGTGTTCGGACCGCAACGCACTGGAGGAACGATGGGAATCAGCACCGAACTCGGCCGCACACACGAGATCGACCTGCCTGGCGGCCGCATCCGATACCACGACATAGGCGAGGGCTCGCCGGTCCTTTTCGTGCACGGCCTCCTCGTCAACGCGGACCTGTGGCGCAAGGTCGTCCCCGGCATCGCCGCCGCGGGCTACCGCTGCCTGACCCCGGACTGGCCGCTCGGCTCGCACCAGATCCCGGTGCCGGACGCGAGCCTGACCGTGCCGGGCGTCGTCGACCTCATCGCGTCGTTCCTCGAACGACTGGACCTGACCGATGTCACCGTGGTCGCCAACGACACCGGCGGTGCACTCACCCAGGTCTTGATGACCAGTCATCCGGCCAGGATCGGCCGCGTGGTGCTCGCCGCGGTCGACAGCTACGAGGCCTTCATGCCGCCACCGTTCAACGTGTTCCCCTTGCTGGCCAAGATCCCGGGCTCGATGCGCCCGGTGACCGAGGTGGCGCGCATTCGCGCGCTGCATTCGACGCCACTGGTGTTCGGCTCGATCGCCAAGCGCCCGCTGCCACCGGAGATCGCCGACTCCTACCTGGTGGCCAGCCGCGAGTCCGGCGCCATTCGTAAGAACCTGCGACTGTTCCTGAAGAACGCCAAGAGCCGCTACACGCTGGAAGCCGCCTCGCATTTCGGGTCGGTCGAGATCCCGGTGCTGGTGGTGTGGGCCCGCGAGGACAAGATCTTCCCGATGTCCTACGCCGAACGGCTGACCAGGGATCTGCCGCACGCGACGCTGAAGATCATCGACGACTCCTACACATTCATCCCGGAAGACCAGCCCGAGTTGCTCACCGAGTCGATCCTGGAGTTCACTCGGCTGCATGCCACGCCGTAGCCAGGAGGATCGCTCCCGCACCACCAGGGCCGCGCTCGAACAGGCCGGACGTCGGCTGTTCACCGAGCGCGGCTTCGCGGCGACGTCGGCCGAGGAACTCGTCACCGAGGCCGGGGTCACCCGAGGCGCCTTGCATCATCACTACGGCGACAAGCGCGGACTGTTCCTCGCGGTCTTGGAACAGATCGAGGTGGAGACCACCGAAGAGATCGAAAACGCCATCGCCACCGTCGATCCCGACGATGTGATGGCGGGCATGGCGGTCGGTCTCGGTGTCTTCCTGGAGATCTGCCAGCGTCCCGCGATGTTGCGTATCGCCCTCACCGACGCGCCCGCCGTGATGGGCTGGCAGGCCTGGCGCGAATTCGAAAGCAGGCACGCCCTCGGCATGACCATCGCTCAGCTGGAACGCGCGCGCGCCGCCGGCCTGATCGCCGACGGCCCCATCCAGGTGCTTGCGCAACTGATAATCAGCGCCCTCAACGAGGCGGCCCTGATCGTCGCCCATGCCGAGGACCCGGACCGCGCCCGCGCCGAAGCACAGCAGGCGATACTGCAGCTGATCTCCGGCATCGTAAGGACCTGAATCAGCTCGAGCGCAATAGTCGTGCCCGATCGTGCGGGCACCCAGAATCGGCGAGATGAAGCTCGTAGCGATAGGTGTCGGCCTCGCGGTCGGCTTCGGTCTGGCCGGAATAGCACAGGCACAGCCGCTCACTCCCGATTACACACAGGCCCCGAACGGCGTCGGTGTCACTGATCCGGCACTCACGCCCGCGATCTCGCCGATCCAGGTGCCGACGACCGAGGTGCAGCGCGGCCCCGACGCGACGACCATCGTCGCGCACCCCTACCTCGCGCCGTGGGTGCACAACCTCGTCCCGATCGCGCCGAATACAGCCGTCGAGGTACAGGGCGCGGCCCGCGTCACCCTGCCCGGCGCGGCCGACGGTCGTGCGCTGGTCATCAATCCGAACGGGCACTGCCTGTTCGACGGGCCCGGCGCCGAGCCGGCCAAGCTCGGCGCGACCGCACTGACTCCCGTACGGGTAGACACCCCGCTCTTCCAACTCGTCATCGAACCGATGCTGTACCGCTGAATTACTCCACGAATTGCAGCTCCACCTGCGGTAGCTCGACCATCACCCGGGCGCACACGGCCCGATGCCAGGTGGCCGGGTACCGCGTGTCCGGCTCGTGCCTGCAGTAGTCGTCGTTGGTCCGATAGGTGTGCAGGCGCGGCGAGATCTCACCGGCGCCGATGGCGTCGACCATCGCCTCGACCACCTGCTCGGTCTCGTCGGCGATCTCGGCCAGCTCGCGGGCCGCGGTGTCCGGAATCTGGAACGCTCCCCGCTCCCAGCGTTCTACGGTGCGCTCGGCCACGGCGAAGAGCCGGGCGCACCAGGGCACCGGCAATCCGAGTAGTTCGCGAGTGGCGCGGAAGCCTGCGGCCGTTCCGGTACCAAGTAGGTCGTCCAAATCCGAAAGCCCCTCCCCAGCAGTACGGTAGAGAAAAGGATAGGTCAGCGCGCCGACCGGCATGGTGGATTCGTCGCCGGAAGTGGCAGTGCGGGTGCCGCGCCTGCCAGGGGCTGTCGGGTCTTCGTGGGAGGATGAGGCGTGCGTTTGTATCGGGATGTGGCGGTGGTGGTACGCCAGCACAAGCTGGGCGAGGCGGACCGCATCGTCACGTTGCTGACCCGCCAGCACGGTTTGGTGCGCGCGGTGGCCAAGGGGGTGCGCCGGACCAAGTCGCGGTTCGGGGCCAGGCTGGAGCCGTTCGCCTACATCGACGTGCAGCTGCATCCCGGTCGCACGCTGGACGTGGTGACCCAGGTGCACACGGTGGAGGCGTTCGCCTCCGACATCATCGACGACTACGGCCGCTACACCACCGCCTGCGCGGTGCTGGAAACCGCCGAACGGCTGGCCGGTGAGGAGCGGGCGCCCGCTCCCCGGCTGCACGCGCTCACCGCGAGCGCGTTGCGCGCCATCGCCGCCAAACAGCGGCCACACGAACTGATTCTGGACGCATTCCTGTTGCGCGCCATGGGTTTCGCGGGTTGGGCACCCGCGCTGGACGAATGCGCCAAGTGCGCGACGCCGGGCCCGCATCGGGCGTTCCATGTCGCGGCAGGCGGCGCGGTGTGCGTGCACTGCCGCCCGCCAGGCTCGGCGACCCCGGCGCCCGGGGTGCTCGATCTGCTGGTCGCGCTGCTGCGCGGCGAGTGGGAGTACGTCGAGACGGTGCCGGAGGGGGTGCGCAGGCAGGCCAGCGGTCTGGTCGCCGCGCATCTGCAGTGGCATCTGGAACGGCAGCTGCGCACGTTGCCGCTGATCGAGCGGTCGAGCCCGGTACGCGCCCCCGCCTGATCCGCGGCGACCGTGGAGACCTTCACAAGGCCTCCACAACCATCAGGCAGGATAGGGGCCGTGATCCTCCGCCGAGACTCCTCCACCGCGACCAAGTCGGGCGCTACCCGCACCGTTCGTCCGCCCTCGCAGCACCCCTCGGGCGCTCGTCCGCCGGAAATCCCGGCCGTGCTGGTACCGAAGCATGTCGCGCTGGTGATGGACGGCAACGGCCGGTGGGCACAGGAACGCGGACTGCCGCGCACCGCTGGCCACGAACGCGGCGAGGCCGTGCTGATGGACACCGTCGAGGGCTGCATCGAGATCGGCGTGAAGTGGCTCTCGGCCTATGCCTTCTCCACCGAGAACTGGCGGCGCAGCCCCGAGGAGGTGCGCTTCCTGATGGGCTTCAACCGCGACGTGATCCGGCGTCGTCGCGACGAGATGCACGAGATGGGTGTGCGGGTGCGCTGGGCCGGGCGGCGACCGCGGCTGTGGCGCAGCGTGATCAACGAACTCGAGGTCGCCGAGGAGCTGACCAAGGACAACACGGTGATGACCCTCACCATGTGTGTCAACTACGGCGGCCGAGCCGAAATCGCCGATGCGGCAAGGGAAATCGCGCGCCGGGTGGCGGCGGGCGAGATCGACCCGGAGAAGGTCACCGAGGCGACGGTGGCGAAATATCTGGACGAGCCGGACATGCCGGACGTCGACCTGTTCCTGCGGCCCTCCGGCGAGTTCCGCAGCTCGAACTTCCTCATCTGGCAGTCCGCCTACGCCGAATTCGTCTACCAGGACACCCTGTTTCCCGATTTCGACCGGCGCAACCTCTGGCAGGCCTGCCTCGAGTACGCTTCGCGTGACCGCCGGTTCGGCGGTACCAAATGAACGGCGGCACGGACATGGAATCAACGGTGAGTCCGGAACACGAACTGCAGGCGCGAGCCGGTGCCTGCCTGTCGATCTACGACATCGACGTGCGCGTCGACCCCGAGGGCTCGATCGGCTTCGAATACGAGGGCTCGCTGTGCTCGTTGCGCGCGGTGCGGCTCGCGCCCGGGCTCGACGTGCTGACGCTGACCTGCGTGCTGGCCTGGGATCGTCCGGTGAAGGCGCAGTTGCACAAGCGGGTCGCCGAGCGGAACAACGAGCTGCAGTTCGGCTCGCTCACCGTGATCGTGCGCGAGAAGCTCGCCGACGTCATCCTGCGCTACACCTTCCCGGCGGCCGGGCTCGATGATCAGGCGCTGGCCACCATGCTGGTGCTGGTGCTGTCCGGGGCCGGCCGCGCCCGTCAGGGCTTGTTGCTGCCCTGAATTGGCACGGCCATGACAACTGTCATGGCAGACACGTGACATGCGTGCGGGGTATTCGGGGCGCTGATGCGCGAACGTTTACTGCATGACATCAGCACTGACGACCGCGGCCGACTTCGCCGCGGCTGGCGGTTCGGGGAAGCGGGGCTCGGGGGCCCACCGGGCGACACCGGCGATCGAACTGCACGATCTGCGTAAGAGCTTCGCGGTGCCCGGGGGCGGCGCCGTGCAGGCTGTCGACGGACTGGACCTGGTCATCGAACCGGGCGAGATCGTCGCGTTCCTCGGGCCCAACGGCGCGGGCAAGACCACCACCCTCGACATGGTGCTCGGCCTGGCGAAGCCGGACTCCGGCACCGTCGAGGTGTTCGGCGGCACGCCGACCGAAGCGCTTGCGGTGGGCCGGATTTCGGCGGTGCTGCAGTCCGGTGGCCTGCTACCCGACCTCACCGTCGGCGAGACCGTCCGGCTCGTCAGCACGCTGTACGCCGACGTACGTCCGGTCGACGAGGTGCTGGCCCGGGCGGGCATCGCCGATATCGCCGGTCGGATGGTCGGCAAATGCTCCGGCGGACAACGTCAGCGGCTGCGGTTCGCGCTCGCGCTGCTGCCCAATCCCGACCTCATCGTGCTCGACGAGCCGACCACCGGCATGGATGTCGAAGGGCGACGGGACTTCTGGAACGCGATGCGCCAGGACTCCGAGCGCGGCCGCACCGTCCTGTTCGCCACCCACTACCTGGACGAGGCCGACGCCTACGCCGATCGGATCGTGCTGGTCCGGGCCGGGCGGGTGGTCGCGGACGGCAGTGCCGCCGAGATCAAGAACCTGGCCTCGGGCCGTTCGGTCAGCGCCACCCTGCCCGGTGCCGTGCCGACCGGGCTGATCGCGATGCCCGGCGTCGATGACGTCGAGGTGCGTGGCGACCGAATCGTCGTGCACACCAAGGACTCCGACGCGGTCGCCCGCTACCTGCTCACCGAGACCACCGCGATCGACCTCGAAATCACCTCGCAAAACCTCGAATCCGCGTTCCTGGCGCTCACCACCGGAGACAATTGACATGACAACCCTTGCCGCACAGGCTGATACCCAGCATCGGCCGACCCCGCTCGGTGGTTTCAGCGCCGGATTCCTGCGTTTGGAACTGCGCAGGATGCTGCGCAACCGCCGGACGATGATCTTCACGCTGGTCATTCCGCCGCTGTTCTTCGTCATCTTCGGGCTGCAATCCGATTACCGGACACAGTCTGCCGGCACCGGCAATGTGACCGGCTACATCATGGTGTCGATGGCCGTCTACGGCGCGATGCTGGCCAACACCAGCGGCGGCGCCATGGTGGCGATCGAACGTGCGCAGGGCTGGAGTCGCCAATTGCGGCTCACCCCACTGCATCCCGTCGCCTACATCGCCACCAAGGTCACCGTCGCGATGGTGCTCGGGCTGATCTCGGTCAGCGCGGTCTTCGTGGTCGGCGCCGCGCTCGGTGCCCAGCTGACGCCGGTCGCCTGGGTGAGCTGCTTCCTGCTCGCCTGGATCACGTCGGCGGTGTTCGCCGCGTTCGGCTTGTTCGTCGGCTACCTGCTGCCGTCGGAGAACGTGATGCAGCTGCTCGGGCCGGTGCTCGCGGTGCTGTCGTTCGCGGGTGGGCTGTTCATTCCGCTGCACGGTTGGTTCGGGACGGTGTCGAAGGTGTTCCCGACCAACGGCGTCGCCACGCTGGCGCGGATGCCGTTCGGCGACACCAGCGTGGGATCGATCGCGTTGGCGGTGCTCAACGTGGTCGTGTGGGCCACGGTGTTCGTCGGGGGTTCGACGATGCTGTTCCGTCGTGACACGTCTCGCTGAACTATCCGGTGCGCTGCGGCGCGGCCGTCCCCGAGGGGTGGACGGCCGCGCTGCGGCGTTCCTCGGCATCGGAGCTGCGGAGTCCCTCGTCATCCCGAGCTTGTCCCGGGATGAGGTGCTGATGCTCGACGCGAAGTCTCCTTCCGATCCCGGTGTTCGCTGGGATGCCGAGCACGGTTCGGTACCGTTTGTCTTCGTGATCGACCGCGCGCGACAGCTCCCTCGCGAACCGTCGCGTGCTGGGAGTGTGCCATGGGTGTGACATCGTGGTTCGCGTCCTTCCGCACCGGTGGGGTGCTGGGGTTTATCGACAGCGTGGTCACCGAGGGCGGGCCAACGGCGACCAGCCGCCGGCGGCGTGGATGGTTCGGCGCGGTGATGGCGGTCGGCTGGATGTCCTACATGATCGGGCCGGTGTCGCAGAGCTGGTCCGACGATGGACCGCTGCGGGGCGCATCCGCGACCGCGGTGTTGCTCGGATACGCGATGTTGGTCATCGGTTCGTTTGTAGCCTTCGGTCGCCGCGGACGGGGCGAATCGGTGGTGGAACAGCCGGCCGACCCTCGGCTGTGGCCCTTTCTGGCCGCGATGGTCGCATGCACAGTGTCGCTGGTCGGGCTGGTCGGCCCGGTCGCCCTGCCTACTGTGATGTTCGTCGCGGTGACCGCGATCTTCCACATGCCTGCGCGTGAGTCCGGCTATGTGACCCTTGCGGTCGCGTTGGTGCTGCTGCTCATAACGCTGGCCATTCCGGACCTGTCGGGCGTGCCGTTCTGGCTGGGCCTCATCCCGGTGGTCATTTGGGTGGCCAGGCAGTTGGGTCTGCGTGGTGAGCGGCTCGCGGAGCTCGCGCGGCGGCAGCGCGCCGAGCTCGACATCGTGGAGGAACGCAACCGAGTGGCGCGCGACGTGCACGATATCCTCGGCCACTCGTTGACCGTGATCACGGTGAAAACCGAACTCGCGCAACGGCTCATCGATGTCGACCTGACGCGGGCCAGGACCGAGCTCGCCGATATCGAGCGGCTCGCGCGAGAGGCGCTGGCCGGGGTGCGCGACACTGTCGGCGGGTTGCGGGAGGTCACGTTGCATGGCGAACTCGCCAATGCGCGAACGGCATTGGCCGCCGCGGATATCGTCGCCGAGCTGCCGGAGGTCGACGACACGCCGCACAGCGAGTTGTTCGGCTGGGTGCTGCGCGAGGCGATCACCAACGTGATCCGGCACAGCGCCGCTAGGCATTGCACGGTCACGGTGACGCCGTCGAGCATCGAGGTGGTCGACGATGGGCGCGGGGTCGGTGCGGCCGCAGCGTCCGGCTCGGGGCTTGCTGGTCTCCGAGCCCGCGTCAAGGCCGCGGGCGGGACCTTGACGTTGTCCGCTCCGGCGGAAGGGGGCGTGCGTGTTCGCGCCTCGGTTCCCGAGTAGGGCATTCTCGACCAGAAGTTTTCTTCGAAACAGGAAGTGGGGCAGATGATCCGGCTGTTGCTCGCCGACGACCAGGCGCTGGTGCGCGGCGCGCTCGCGGCGTTGCTCGGACTGGAATCCGACCTGGAGGTGGTCGGTGAGGTGGGTCGCGGTGACGAGGTGGTCGACGCCGTCGCCCGCACGAACCCCGACGTGGTGCTGCTCGATGTGGAAATGCCCGGCCTGGACGGCATCTCGGTCGCCGCGCAGCTGCACGCCGCCCATCCAGCCGTACGCGTCCTGATGGTGACCACCTTCGGCCGACCCGGTTACCTTCGCCGCGCCATCGATGCGGGTGCCAGCGGGTTCGTCGTAAAGGACACCCCTGCAAGGGAATTGGCCGACGCGGTCCGTCGGGTCCAAATGGGCCTCCGCGTGGTCGATCCCGCCCTGGCCGCCGAAACTCTCACCGCGGGCACCTCCCCGCTGACCGAACGTGAACGCGAGGTCCTGTCGGCCGCCGCCGCTGGCGCGACCGCTGGCGCTATCGCCAAACAGCTGCACCTCTCCGAAGGCACCGTCCGTAACCATCTTTCGGCTGCCATCGGTAAGACCGGCACCTCCACCCGCGCCGAAGCCGTCCGCGCCGCCGAACGACTCGGCTGGCTCTGACGTTCTGCCGAGCCCGCGTCCACAGGACTTACACAACAGATCCGCAGGGGCGTCCCACTCTTCGCTCGTACGGTCGGAGTCTCAGGTCGGGAAAATCCAGACATAAGGCGCAGTAATGGCAGAAGCAGAAAGCACCGGGGAACCTCCCTCGGTACCGAGTACGAACCCAACAGCGGCCGCCCCCAAGCCGCCATCGCGGCTGGCGACCCGCTGGCGTGGATCACGCCCATTGCGGATCGCGAGCGCGGTGCTGGTGGCCGTGGTGATCGGCGGCGTCGGATTCGGCGCCGGGCTGGCCGTCGGCGGTGGCGATGGCCATCACCACGGCGGGCACCAGATGGCCGCCGCCCATCGTTCCGGGCGAGATGACGGACCGAGAATGCATCGGTCCGAGCGCGGCGACCGACCCGGGCCCAGAGACCTGCCCGGCGCGCCGGGCGGCAACGCTCCCGGAGCGCCGACGCAGCCGTCCGTCACGCCGAGTCCGACTCCGGCACCGGCACCGCGCTGATCAATTGGCACGGCGGGCCGCCATATCGAATGGCGGCCCGCCGTGCGACTTGCGGCGATGAGATGGTTGGCCGGCGTATTCGTCGCCGCGGCCGTTGTCTACTTGATGGACGAGATCAGCACGCAGGCAATCAAATACGGCTCGACGACCGCCTGCCGCCCGGCGTGGTGAGCCGGACATGCTTGCTCTGATCTTCTGGCGTAAGCGTTTTCGACGTATCAGCCACACGCGGGTCTGTTGCCGACAGTGGCCGTGCGCTAAGCGATTACGGCAGCACGACGCAGGCGGGGCCGAGGTTGAGGCCCGTCCCGACGTTCACCGTCGTCATGATGTACGACTCGCCTTGGACGTACTCGGCGGCCCAGATGTCGTGCTTGCCCTTCTTGACGGGGGTCCAGGTGGTGCTTGCCTTGCCGGATGCGTCGGCGACCTGGGTGACCGGCTTGAACGTATCGATGGTCCGGCCGCCCTCGACGTCGTCGAGGTACGTCACGGTGGCGCCGGGGCGTGCGGTCGCGGTGACCGTGTAGGAGCAGCCGGTGCCGTAGCCACCACCCGAGCTACCGAAACTCAGTCCGGGTGCGACGTCGACGCGGGTGACCGCGGCCCCAGCGGTCGGTGCGGCTAGCGCGATCGCGGCGGTCAGCGCGCCCAGTGTGGTCAGCGTGGCAGCAGTCTTCTTTGAAACGGTCACAGCAGATTCCCTTCCGACAAACCGAATTCCCCACGAGGGGCCGCCCCGACACTGACACAGGCGGTGTCCGCGATCAATGGCCCGGCGCGGATCGACGGGCCGGTAGTTCCTTGGGGTCTGCCGGTGAGTTGCCGCTGACTCGTGGTGCACTGTCATCGCATCAGGGAGGTTCCCTGATGTGCGGCCACGGCTTTTGGTGGTTTGCTCGCTGTACTGGCCGTACGAATCAGTCGAAGGAGCGAGTGCCGTGAACGCTGCGATAGTCAGTACCTGGGTGTGGTTGGCGTTCGAGGTCGCCCTGCGGGTGCGGGATCGCTTGCGTAGCAAGGGATCTACCGAGCACGACCGCGGCACCCGGCTGACCATCGTGCTGCTCGTCGCGGTCGCCGTCAACGGTGCCGTGGCGGTCGCGGCCGTCCTGCCCGCGACCAGCGTGTTCCAGCTGCCCGGCCGATCGCACCTGCCGTGGGAGATCGCCGGGCTCGCGATCATGTGGCTTGGGCTGATCGTGCGGATCTGGGCGATCACCGTGCTCGGCAGCTCGTTCCGGACGACCGTCGAGGTCGACACGGACCAGACGGTGGTGGATCGGGGCCCGTACCGATGGGTGCGCCATCCGTCCTACTCCGGCGTCCTGCTGATCACGACCGGCTTGGGCCTCGCCGCGGGGAACTGGCTCTCGCTGCTCATCGCCGTCGCGCTGCCCGTCTACGCCTTGAGCAGGCGGATCGACGTCGAAGAGCGGGCACTGGTCGAGACCATCGGCCGCCCGTACGAGAGATACCGAGCCGGTACCAAACGGCTCGTCCCCGGCGTGTGGTGAGCAATCGTCGTCAGTTCGCTGATAGTCATCTAAGAATCCGGCAAACGGGACACCTTTGGTGCGGCCCGGTGCGTTGAGACTGGTGAGAAGGCCAACCCGGCCACCACGAAGGAGTTCGGAATGAGCCTTATCGGGACCGTCATCGGTTACGCACTGACGATATTCATCGTGTTGCTGCTCGCGCGGATGGTGTTCGACTGGATGTTGGCACTCGGCAACAGCCCGAGTTGGGCGAACCGTCCCCGCGAACTGGCGCACGCCGCGACCGAACCGGTCATCGCGCCGGTCCGCCGGGTCCTGCAACCGATCCGTGCCGGCGGTCTCTCGATCGACCTCGCCTTCACAGTGGTATTCATCGTCGCGCTGGTCCTACGCGGAATCGCCTTCAGCCTCTAGTCTCCACGCGGACACGTCGAACCGTGCCTGCGACCCGGCGGACCCGGGCCCACAACTGCCGCACTCTCTCTCGGGATCTGCACTGCCTTTAGGGCCCTAATGACAGTGCAGATCCCGAGAGAGAGTGCGGATTATGACGTGCGCGGAGGGTCAGGCGGCGGGTCCGTAGGGGAGTAGCGTGCGGAGGCCGCGGGCCAGGGTTTGCGGGTCGATGTCGCCGATTATCAAGTGCTGCAAGATGAACCCCGGCAGCACGCCCATGATGGCGGTGGCTACCGCGTGGATATCGGTGTCGGCGGGCAGCCACCCCGCGTCGCGCATGCGTTCGGTGTATTCGTACCAGCAGTCGCGGATGCCGCGGATCGCCTCCTTGACGTACTCGGCGGCTTCGGGATCTACGAGCGCAAGCGCCCAGGCCTGCGGGACTAGTCGTAGCGGGCTTTCCGGTCCGCTGTTCGCGACCAGGTGCTCGGCGAGGGACTCGACCAGCCGGTCCGGCGGCGGCAGCGGGTCGACGCGGATCAACTCGGTCATCAGTGCGCGCAGGCTGACCGTGGTCTGGGTGGCCAGTGCCCCGATGATCTCGTCCTTGCTCTTGAAGTAGCGGTAGACGGCCCCGGCGGACAGCTCCGATTCGGCGAAGACGTCCTGCATCGAGGTCTCGTGGAAGCCCTTGCGGGCGAAGCACAGGCGGGCGGCGTCGAGGATCTGTTGCCTGCGGCGTTCCAGGTGCTCTTCGCTGACTCTGGGCATGGCTCCAAAGTAAAACGAACATTCGTTCTTGACAAGCTCGTGGGTGCGAGTGACGATATCCGCATCGAAAGAGAACGGTCATTCGATTTACGGGAGAACGTCATGAATACCACGCAGCGTGCGCTCGCCGTCGGCGTCGGCGCCGCTCTGCTCCAGGCCCTGATGCTGATCGCCTTCGCCTGGCCCGCCGCCAATATCGCCCCCCGTGATCTACCCATCGCGGTCACCGGCCCCAAGGCCGACCTGGTCGTCGGCCAGCTGGCCGAGCACAGTCCCGACGCCTTCGACATCTCCCGCCCCGCCGACGAGGCCGCCGCTCGCGCCGCCATCGAGGACCGAGAGGTGTACGGCGCCATCGTCACCGGCGACGGTCTGCCGCGCGTCTTGATCGCCTCCGCCGCGAGTCCGGCTGTCGCACAACAACTCACGCAGATCGGCCAGCAGCTGTCCGGTGTTCCGGCGGCGCGGGTGGACGATGTGGTCGCCGCCGACTCCGATGATCCACGCGGCACCGCGTTCGGCGCCATGGTGTTGCCGCTGGCGTTGTCAGGCATTGCGGCGGGCGTCCTGCTCAGCCTGCTGATTCCGACGGTCGGCGGAAAAGCGTTGGGACTGGTCACCTTTGGTGTGGTGGGCGGTCTCGTGAGCATGGAGATCATCCAGGGGTGGATGTCGGTCGTACCGGGCGCCTACCTCGAACTCGCCGCCGTCGCCGGCCTCGTCTCGTTCGCCGTCTCGGGCGCGGTGGTCGGTCTCTCCGCCGCAATCGGCCGAGCGGGCATCGGCATAGCCGCCCTGACCATGCTGCTCATCGGCAACCCCTTCTCGGCCGCCACCTCGGCCCCCGAACTGCTCCCGCAACCGTGGGGCGCGATCGGCCAACTCCTCCCACCGGGCGCCGCCGCCTCGCTGCTGCGCTCAGTCGCCTTCTTCGACGGTGCGGGTGCTGGGAAACCGCTTGTGGTGCTACTCATTTGGGCCGCCGCAGCACTGGTGCTCCTCGGTGTCGGTGCGCTGCGCGCCCGTCCTTCCGTCGAACCCGCCACTTTCGCTCCCATTCCGGCTACCACCGGCTGAGATTCGCCGAAGGGGACATGACGGCGGCGGACGTCGAGTAGCCGCGCTGTCATGTCCCGTTCGATCGAGCTAGGTCCTCATACGCGGCAATTGCCCTTGGCATCTGGGTTGCACGGGACCTTGAGCTTATATTCTTCGGGCTGGTCGGCCTTCGCCCTCGCTATTATTTCTGGGGTCAAGGCGAGTTGATTTTGAATAATTGCAGTGAAGTTCTCGATGTCCCTATCGGCATCCTCGCGTTCGTTTTCGTTCATATCCGCCAATTTTTTCTCGGCCTTCTGCTCGGCCTGTAACTTGGCGGCATAGGAGATGGCTTCCTCGATGCCTTCCGGGTCCTCACGCAAGACGAGGTCTTTGTGTTTCTTGGCCTTCTGGTCAAAGAATTCCGTCATTCTGTCCTCGGTCTCGCCAGTTGTAAGATCTCCCTTCTGGTCTGTGCGAACCAACGCCAGCATTTCCACGAAAGCGGGTAAGTCCTCGCAAATCCTTTGTCGAGAATAAGGGTTGAATGCTCCGGATCCGTCGGTTTTGACACTGACGTACCCTGATTTGAGAATCGGATCCCTATTGAACGCGTCGGCTGCGGTCGAAAATATTCGAATACCCCCGGTGTCGTACGGTGCCGAATCCTGGATTTTCGGAAACTCGACGTACCATCGTGCGCTTCGCTCGGTTTTGCCGCCACCTGCGCACATGAAACCGGTAACAAAACTCGCCAGTACCTGATCTCGAGCTTCGGAGGCCGGGGAGGCGGTGGCGGGGCTCGCCGCGCCGCCGAGCATCAGCGACCCGGAAACTCCGATCAAGAAGGCCCGTCGCCAGGCCGTGCGGAACAGCATCAATTCCTCCTCGGTTGCGTGCGATGCATGGAGGAGGCGGCTGATGCCGGGCTCGATGCGATCGCCATGTCATGGGACCCCTTCAACATCGAGTATTCGAACCAGCCGCCCGCGCGGATCGGTATCAGTTCGAGAAAATTTTCGATGGAAGCGTCGGAACGATACTGATGCGCAGGGCCGAGGTTGTGGCGGGCAGGCGCTCCGGACAGCATAAAGCGCCGGAGGCCGAAAAGTATTCGGCCTCCGGCGCTCTGGATTATGCGCGGATCAGCTGACGGTGAACGCCAACGTGGGTGCGGTGGCCGCGCCGTCTGCCTTCTGGCTGTTGTAGGTCAGAACGTAGTTGCCGGTGGCGGGGGTCGGAACGACGAAGACGACATAGTCTTTCGCGTTGTCGATGGTCTGGTTCGCGCCGAGCAGTTCGTTGATGGGGCTGCGATCGTCGGCGACCAGGCTCTGTCCGTCCGGCGTCTTCAGCGAGAAGTACTCGGTGAAGATATTGCTGCCGCCCGCCGAAACCCCGGACCCACCAATGATTTTGATGTGCAGCGCGAGCTCGTTCTTGCCGTGCTCGTTCTTGGTGTAGCTCGGGCTGAGCTTGCCCGCGGTCACCTCGATGGTGGTCTGGTCCTGGACCAGCGTGCCGGTGACGGGCAGCGTCTTCGGCTGCACGCTGTCCACCTTGCCCGCGGCGCTGAGCGGAATCTTGGTCTGGTTGTCCGCGGCCTGCCCGTACACCACGGTCATCGTGTCGATCAGATGCTCGGCATCCTTGGCGGACTTGACCGACGTGGTCACCTTGCCCGCGGCCGAACCGCCGCCGGGTACCGTCGGGTTGTCCCAGCTGGCGCCGCCGTCGACCTCGCTGCCGACCAGCAGTGAGGTGTTGTTGCTGATCGTGTTGTTCTCGAGGGTGGTGTTCTTGTAGGTGATGTCGATCAACACCTTCGCGCCGCCGAATTCGTCGGGCACCACGGTCGCCTTGTTGACGGTGATGTCGAAGCCCTCGTACCAGCCGGTCTTGCCGACGGTCCGCACCGTGGACTGACTCGCGTTGTTGCTGCCCGGTGCGCCGTTGGCGGCCACGCTGGTGGCCGGTGTCGCCGAGACCGGCGTTGCCGCACCGTCTTTGTCGTTGCAGGCGGTCAGGACCATCGCGGCCGCGCTGAGCAGCGCGACCGCACCCGCGGCGGTGCGGATTCGGCGGCTACGCGCCGGAACTACAGATGAAATCAGGGTCGTACGCACGCTGAGCCTCCCGGAAATGTGCAAACCCCAGAGCGCGACACCCGGGTCGGCCGGGCGTTCGTGGGTTCGCGTTGAAATCTGCACGGGGAGGCCCGGTGTTAACCAGAGCTCGGTCCGCTGAGTGAACCGAAGCGTGGACTACAACGTGGTGCGGCCGTCGCCGTTGCCCGCCGCGGCACACGAGGCACAGGTGCCGAACACTTCCATGGTGTGGCTGACCTCGGTGAACCCGTGCTCGCGCGCGATGGCGCCTGCCCAGGCCTCCACGGTCGGCCCCTCCACCTCGACCGTGCGCCCGCAGGTGCGACACACCAGATGGTGATGGTGGCCGGTGGAACACTGGCGGTAGACGGACTCACCGGAGTCGGTGCGCAGCACGTCGACCAGGCCCGCGTCGGCCAGCGACTGCAGCGTGCGATAGACGGTCGTCAAGCCGATGCCCTCGCCGCGCTTGCGCAACTCGTCGTGCAACTCCTGTGCGGAGCGGAACTCCTCGATGTCGCCGAGCAGTGCGGCGATGGCACTGCGCTGTCTGGTGCTGCGGATGCCGACCGCCTTCTGCGGAACGACACTGTTCTCAGGCACGAATTACCCTTCCTCGGCGTGCGCGACGGCGTCGACCACGATATGCGCGAGATGGTCGTCGACGAGTTCGTAGAGCACCTCGCGACCGGACCGCTCGCCGTGGACGACGCCCGCGGACTTGAGGATGCGCAGATGCTGGCTCACCAGCGGCTGGGTGACCCCGAGCGCGTCGACCAGCTCGTGCACACAGCGCGGCGACTCGCGCAGCTGCAGCACAATGGCGATGCGGACCGGTGCGGCCAGCGCACGCAGCAGCTCGCCTGCGTCCTCCAGGACGGTGCGCGCCGGTACCGCCGCGGGCGCGGGCGAGCGGTACGGGTTGTGCGGATGGGCGGTGGCGGTCTCGGCGGTCATGGCACCAACTCCTTATTGGAAAGCGATCCCATTTTGATATGCACAGTTGCGCATGTCAAACGGGCGCGCCGGGAGTTGGTGATTCAGCAGTCGTTCTCCTGTGGGATCGGCACCGTCGGATCGAAGTATTCCGCTTCGCTGTGCGGTGCCGCCGGCGCGGCCGGTGCGAAGCGGGGTGGGGTGGGGTAGCTCGGCGCAAGCAAGCCGCGACGATGCAGCGGGCAGTTGGCCGCGTAGACGAAGCCCTTGACCTCGCCGAACCACATGCCCTGCGACCCCGCGTCGTACGCCGGATCGTCCACCCACACGTAGTCGACCTCCTGCCGGTCGACCGCCATGATGTCCATCGGACCGTCCACCATCGTGGTGCCGACGTTGAAGGCGTAGGCGACCAGGTAATTGGTCTTGATCGTCAATTCGCCCTTGTCGTTGAGCGTCGGTGTCATCGAACCGGTGACGCGGGGGAGCGCTGGCAGCAGTGGGTAGCGGTCGGCGAGTTTGGTGGTGACCCACCAGGTGAGCGCGTCGTCGCCGAGTCGGCCGCGGATGTCTTCGACTTGATGCGCGGCGAGCTGGGCGAGCACCGGTTCCGGATCGTGGGTCTGCAGCACATGCCGATCCAGTCGCGCGGTGATGATCAGCTGTCGCACCTTGTCCATGATGTCGGCCACCTGATCGGCCGGGTGGCCGCCGACCGGTTGGGCGGGTGGCGGCATGATGCCGGCCGCGCCCTCGGGCCAGATCGCCGCCGGTGTGTGCTCGAAGGGGTGACTCGCGTCGACCTTGGCGCGGTTGTCCACCGCCGGGGTGACCCGTGCGGTCGAATGTGACGGCGACGGCGCGTTCCTCAGGACCAGATAGCCGACCACCAGGACAACCACGATGATCCCGACGACGATCCCGATAATGCGGAGCCGTCTCGCACGGTCGAACCGCTGATGGTCGAATTCGTCTGGCGGATACTGATACATCGCCTACCCCCGGAAACGCTCTTGCCGGGCAAGGCATCGCACCGGTGTCCCCACGATGCTGCCTGCCGGCGGTCAAGGCCGCAATACCAAGAAGCTGCCAGTGACACAGGCGAGGTTGCCCGTGCGGTGGAAACTCGGTTGGGCAGGGCCGATAGTCTGTGGGCGAGGTCTGATCGGACCGAATGAATCCGACTCGTAGTGGATGGAGAATTCTCGAGTGGCACCCAAGTCGAAGGTGGACACCGTTGCCAACCTCGCCAAGCGCCGGGGTCTGGTGTACCCGAGCGGTGAGATCTACGGAGGCACCAAGTCGGCCTGGGACTACGGTCCGCTGGGCGTCGAGCTCAAGGAGAACATCAAGCGGCAGTGGTGGCGGTCCATGGTCACTAGCCGCGAGGACATCGTCGGCCTCGACTCGTCGGTGATCCTGCCGCGCCAGGTGTGGGTGGCCTCGGGTCACGTCGGTGTCTTCAACGATCCGCTGGTGGAGTGCCTGAACTGCCACCACCGCTTCCGGCAGGACCACCTGCAGGAGGCCTACGCGCTCAAGCACAAGATCGACGACCCGGATACGGTCTCGATGGAGCTGATCGCCTGCACCAGCTGCGGCACCGTCGGCAAGTGGACCGAGCCGCGCGACTTCAACATGATGCTCAAGACCTACCTCGGCCCGATCGAGTCCGAGGAGGGCATGCACTACCTGCGGCCCGAGACCGCGCAGGGCATCTTCGTCAACTTCGCCAACGTGATGACCACCGCGCGCAAGAAGCCCCCGTTCGGCATCGCCCAGATCGGCAAGAGCTTCCGCAACGAGATCACCCCCGGCAACTTCATCTTCCGCACCCGCGAGTTCGAGCAGATGGAGATGGAGTTCTTCGTCAAGCCCGGCGAGGACGAGCAGTGGCACAAGTACTGGATCGAGACCCGCTTCGCCTGGTACACCGACCTCGGCATCAACCCGGACAACCTGCGGCTCTACGAGCACCCGAAGGAAAAGCTGTCGCACTACTCGGCGGGCACCACCGACATCGAGTACCGCTTCGGCTTCCAGGGCAACGAGTGGGGTGAGCTCGAGGGCGTGGCCAACCGCACCGACTTCGACCTCAAGACGCACTCCGAGCACTCGGGCACCGAGCTCAGCTTCTTCGACCAGACCACCAACGAGCGCTACGTGCCCTACGTGATCGAGCCCGCGGCCGGCCTGACCCGCTCGCTGATGGCGTTCCTGGTCGACGCCTACGCCGAGGACGAGGCGCCGAATGCCAAGGGCGGCGTGGACACTCGCACCGTGCTGCGGCTGGACCGCAGGCTCGCGCCGGTCAAGGCGGCGGTACTTCCGTTGTCGCGCAACGCGGATCTGACGCCGAAGGCGAAAGACCTTGCGGCGCAACTGCGCCGGAACTGGAACGTGGAGTTCGACGACGCGGGCGCGATCGGCCGTCGCTACCGTCGGCAGGACGAGATCGGCACCCCGTTCTGCATCACCGTCGACTTCGATACCCTCGACGATCAGGCGGTGACCATCCGCGAGCGCGACACGATGACGCAGGAGCGGATCGCACTGGACAAGGTCGAGGGCTACCTGGCGCAGCACCTGCTTGGATCGTAGGACTTCGCGAAACGAAACGACCCGCGCCGAGTGATCGGTGCGGGTCGTTCGTTGTTTTCAGTGCCCCGGCGGCAGCGGCGGAGTCGGTGGCGTCGGCGGTAATTGCGGACGCTCCGAGCCGGAACTGTTGCCCTGCACGGTGATTCCGATCGCGGTCGGGATGAGCAACGCCATGCCCCACGGCACCGCCACCCAGAACGGCCAGAAGTAGCCCGCGCCGGTGGCCACCCAGATCAACAGGGTCAGCATGTTCACGAAGACCCACGGGGTCCACATGATGACGACCCACTGCGGCACCCGCTTCGACACCGGCGCGCGCGAGTCGCGTTGGGCCGGAAGGTCGGCCAGCACCGGCGTCAGTTCCCCGTAGGTCTTGGCGCTGTACACCTGCTGCAGCCGGTCGTCGTACTCGTGCAGCGTCAGCCTGCCCTCGTTCATCGCGTGCCGCAGCTGTTCGACGATCTTCTCGCGGTCCGCATCAGACGCCCGCACATTCTCCGCACCCACGAGTGCCAGCGTAGGGCGGTTTTGGGTGATCCGCGCTTCAATTGCGCCCAGACTTTCAGTGGCAGTGCGGCACGTCCGCGTCGTAGCTGTCGTGGTGCACGGCCTCGCCGACATGCCGCTGCCTGCCGAGCGGGGTGAGGTCCAGGTAGTTGTGGGTGCCGATGTGGACGTCGCCGCCGCGGGCGTAGGACGAGTAGGTATGGAAGATGGCATCGTCGTCGTCGCGCCAGAAGACGCTGGTGCCCGGCTGTTCACCGTCGAGCTGCCAGGTCTGCCCGCTGGCCTCGATCTCGGCCTTGGTGCGGAAGTTGTATTCGATCGGGGTGACGGACTCGTCCTGGGTGGCGTGGTAGTCGTAGTTGAAATCGCTGCCGTGCGAGGAATACATGGGGAAGGTCCAGCCCATGCGTTCCTGATAGCCCTGCAGCACGTCCCACGGTCCGCGCGACACCACCGCGAACGAGGTGTTCTGGTGGTGCAGGTGGGCGAGGTGCCCGACGCTGTCCAGCAGGAACGCGCAACTGGGGCAGCCCGCGTTCAGGTCCCAGCGCCACATCATGTGATAGACGATGAGCTGGCGGCGGTGCTCGAACAGCTCGCTCAGCGTGAGTTTGCCTGTCGCGCCTTCGAATACGTACTCCTTGTCGATCGCGACCATCGGCAGGGCGCGGCGCGCGGCCGCCAGCTCGTCTTGTCGGCGGGTGAGCGCCTTCTCCTCGGCCAGCAGGGTCTTGCGGGCCGCAAGCCATTCGTCGTGGGTTGCTACGGCCGGACGGTTCATGAGGTTCTCCCTTGATTCGGGCACAGTGATCCGTGTGTGTAGACCGGATGGTTGGGGCGAATACATCGGTCGATAGGGCAGGAGTGTGTTCAGCGGGATTGACGTGAGCTGCGTTTTCGGACTTGTCAGCGCGGGAATTAACCGGGCCGGGTGGGCCGTTGACGCTCGATGTGCCTTAAGTCACCGAAGCGAGGAGCTCAGCATGGCAAGAGCGGTGAAGTTCGATCGGTATGGCGGGATCGAGGAGTTGCGGGTGGTCGAGGTTGCGACGCCGACCGCCGGGACTGGGCAGGTGGTCGTCGCGGTGGTCGCGGCGGGCATCAATCCGGGTGAGGCGTACATCCGTAGCGGGGCACTGCATGATCGGTGGCCCTCGACGTTTCCATCGGGCGAGGGCACCGATTTCGCGGGGCGGATCGTGGAGATCGGCGCGGAGGTCGGTGGTATCGAGGTCGGGGACGAGGTGCTCGGGTTCACCGATGACCGGGCCAGTCATGCGACGCATGTTGTGGTGCCCGTTGCGCAGGTGACGCCCAAGCCTGCCGGGTTGGACTGGGATGTCGCCGGTGCGTTATATGTCGCTGGCACAACGGCTTTCGCGGCGATACGGGCGGTGAAGGCCAACGAGGGCGACACGGTCGTCGTATCCGGTGCGGCCGGCGGTGTCGGCTCGATCGCGGTGCAACTGTTGCGTGCGCGCGGGGCCGAGGTGATCGGTATCGCGAGTGACGGCAATCATGAATGGCTGCGGAAGGTCGGGGTGACACCGGTTGCGTACGGGGACGGGCTGATCGACCGGCTCCGGGACGCCGCGCCGGATGGTGTGGACGCGTTCATCGATACGTTCGGTGCAGATTATGTGGATATCGCTGTTGAACTGGGTGTTCCGGTGGAGCGCATCGACACCATCATCAACTTTGCCGCCGCGGAGAAGTACGGCGTGAAGGCGGACGGCAATGCTGCTGCGGGCACCATCGATGTGCTCACCGAGTTGGCCGATCTAGCGGCGGCCGGCACTGTAGAGGTGCCGATTGCCGGTGTGTATCCGCTCGACAAGGTGCAAGAGGCGTACCGCGAGCTGGAGCAGCGGCACACTCGCGGCAAGATCGTGCTGCGCCCCTGATTGGCGTGCACGCTTCCTGATTTCCGCACCTGAGCGGATTCGGGGAGTCACCACAACACTCCCTGCTGAACGGCGTTGCAATGACTCCCTGAATCCGTCCTGAAATCCCATGCGATTCCCGGCGCGGGAATCAAGAGGCGTGCGCCGGGACGTCCCAGAAGGCGAGCTCGTGGCGCATGCCTTCGCGGAAGAGCTGTTCCGCGCGGTCCGGGTCGGCGCCCGCATCGTCGATCATCTGGGCGCAGCGGCGGGTGAGGGCGGCGAAGGCGGGGTCGGCGTAGGTGTCGACCCAGCGGCGGTAGCGCGGTTCGGCGGGCGGGTTCTCGGCGAGGCGTGCACCCAGGGTGGAGTAGCCCCACATGCACGGGTACATGGCGACCAGACCCTCCGCGTAGTTGGCGGCCGAGTCGAGCAGGAACTTCGTATACTCCTCGCAGGCAACACCTTTGGTGACACCGCCGAGGTCGGCGCCGAACTCCGCGGCCAGGGAACGGTGCAGTGTGAGCTCGTCGTGATACGTGGCGTGCGCCAGATCCACCAGGTCGCCGAGGTGGTCCGCCGGGGCCTGCCAGGCCAGCCGGCTGAACACCCGGACGTAGTCGAGCAGGAAGAGATAGTCCTGCTCCAGCCAGGAACGGAAGATCGGCTCGGGCAGGTCGCCCTTGGCGATGCCCGCCACGGTCGGATGGTCGAGCTGATGCTCGACCAAGGGACGGCCGAGTTCTTCCAGATGCGCGGCGAGACTCATGTCGTCCAGTGTTCCTCATTCGTTCATTTGCGCCTCGAGCCGGTGTTGCCGCACGCTTGCGATGTGTGGCGGGATGAGGACGACGTGGTGCGCGCATTGGCACCATCGGAACAGCGATTTGTACGGCACGGCACCTACACGGGCCGGTCGGTGTCGGTATCGGGAGAACTCGATCCGGCAGCGTTGAAGGAGGCTTTCGCCGCATTGCAGCTGGCGTTTCCGGTAGTGATGTGCCGGATCGAGGAAGATGCGGCGGGATCGGGTTATCTACTGCCCCCAGGAGATTCGCGAGTCGGCGCCTCGGTCACTGTGGGCGACGTGGAGACTGTGAGTTTGCCGGCCACCCCGGTGGACCCCGCAACACAGCTGGCGTATCTGGACGCGGTGATGTCCGGCGCCGGTCGATGGCGGGTCACGCTGTTCGCGCATCACAGCATCGCGGATGCCGGGCACTGCGTCGAACTGCTGTCGCGGTTCTGGGGCTTCTATACCGATATCGTCGAGTCCACGCCGATAAGTGTTGTGCCGCAGGACTATCCGCAGTCACTGGAGTGGCATACGGCACGTCATGGCATTACCGAGGGCCGGGTGTCCGGCTTCGAGAGCGTGACGCGGCCGCTACCGCCGACGGTAGCGCCTGTCTCCGTTGGTGATCCGGCACCTAGCTCGCTGGTCCGGCCCAGGCGCGCTCGGCTGGATCAGGCGGCGACGGCGCGGATCGTCGGACTCGGCCATCATCGGGGCGTCAGCGTCAACGGGTTGGTCACCGCCGCACTGCTGCGCGCCTACGCGTCCGAAACATCAGATGCCACAAGCGGTCCGGTGCCGGTGCGCTGTCTGTACCCGGTGGATATGCGGTCGCGGCTGGACCCGAGGGTGGCACCCGCCGCGGGCACCAACATGGCCGGACTCGCGTCGTTCGCCGCCGGGATCGATCTCTCGGGCAGTGTTCTCGAACTGGCCCAACGGATTTCGGAACGACTTCGCGACGACCTGGCCGACGGCATCGTGCAACAGTCGGTACTGCACTTCCCCGACTTCTACGGAACCAACCGGACGCACGCCTTGGCCGAGCACGTCGCGATCACCAATACCGGCGCTGTGCCACCGTTCAGGACACCCGTCGGACTCGTGCTCACCGACTACGAAATCGTCTATCTCTCCGCCCACCCCAGGCCGTCGGCAGGTGCTTCCGCCGCGGTCACTTTCCTGCTCTACACGTTCCACGGTCAACTGACCGTCGGGCTGCTCGGCGGCGGTGCCGACGCGGACCGGCTGCTCGCCGCGGTCGGCAAAGAACTGACCGCGCTGTCCGAGGAGACAATCGAGCTGGCCGCTACTGGTAGCTGACGCGTTTGGGTCGCATAACCAGCACGACGCGGCGGAGATGGTCGGCGACCGGCGGGTAGGTCTGTCCGCCGTGTCAGCAGTACGAGATCGGCGTGACCTGCGGGTCGCCGCTGGTGGTGCGAGTCGCTGGTGCTCGGGTGCGCAGGTCGGCGTAGCTGTCGGGGGAGCACCTGCGGCGGGGGAAAGCGGCTGGCCGGTGCTGCCGTTCGGGCAGAATGCTTGGTGACAGCGGACGATCGGGTTGGAAGCGGGTGTGCCGGCGGTGGTGACGAACGGAGACCGGAGCGGGGTCGCAGCGGCCGCGGTCGGGGTGGCGGCGCTCGGGGTCGGCGAGGCGATCGCCGCGACCCGGGGTGGCTCGCTGATCGACACCCTGGGACGTGCGCTCATCGATGTCGCGCCGGTGCCGGTGGTCGAGGCCGCCGTCGCGATGTCCGGTCGGCACGACAAGACCGTCACCCGGTTGGGTGTCGCCGCGGGTGTGGTCGCCGGCGCGCTCGGGCTCGGTGCCTTGCCGGAACGGCTGCGCACACCCGTCGCGGTGGCGGCGGGGGCCGGTGCGGCCGCGTTGGCGACGCGACTGCCGACCCGCTCGACGTCCACCGTCGCCGGTGCGGTCGCAGCCTCCGGAGTGCTGGCCGCCGGCCTGCGCAGGCGGCCGCGCGGACTCGGCGCGCTGACCTGGCTGGCGACGGGCGCCGGGATGCTCGTGGCCGCGCACACTTTGCAGCACGATCTGGACCGTAAGCAGGACAACGACATTCGCCGGATCGGCCCGATGGGCGCGCTGGGCGTGGTCCCACAGGACGGGCTCGAGGACGAGCCGAGGCTGTCGCCGCTGGTCACCGCGGCGCACCGAATGTACGTCGCAGATGTCAACCTGCGACCACCCAGGATCGATCCGGCCCACTGGCGGCTGTCCGTCACCGGCAAGGTCGCGCACCCGCTGCGCTTGTCGCTGAACGAATTGGCCGATGACGCAGTGGAATTCGACGCCGTCATGGTGTGCCTGCACAACCATCCCGGCGAGGGCCGGGTGGGCAACGGCCGCTGGTTCGGCGTGCCGCTGGCCGATCTGCTGAAACACACCATCCCGGAATCCGACGCCACCCGCCTGGTCACCAGGGCCGTCGACGGCTACACGATCTCACTGCCGCTCGACCCGCTGCGCTCCGGCGAATGGCCCGCCTACGTGGTGATCGGCATGAACGGCGAACCGCTCACCCCCGCCCACGGCTTCCCCGCCCGCGTCTTCGTCCCCGGCCTCTACGGTCAATACACCGGCGCGAAATGGCTTGGCGAACTGGAACTCACCGACGACACCCACGTCGACTACTGGTGGCGCCGCGGCTGGCCCGCAGGCCCCCTCCCGGTAACGCCACAGGCCCGCATCGACGTCACCGCCCCCGGCCGCGCCGCCGCGGGCACCACCACGATCGCCGGAGTCGCCTGGGCCCCGCCGCACGGCGTCGCCGACGTGGAGGTCCGCATCGACGAAGGAGACTGGCGCCCAACCGATCTCGCCACCGAACTAGCTCCCGCCGCCTGGCGCCGCTGGCGCATCGCCGTGGAACTGCCACCAGGAGACCACCGGATCCAGGCCAGGGCCACCAGCCGCTCCGGCGAAGTGCAGGAAGGCCGCCACCGCCCCCCATTCCCCACCGGCCCGTCCGGCTACCACACGATCACCGTCCGGGCCTGAGCTGCCGCTATCAGCAACAGCCGCACTCACTCTCGGGATCTGCACCCAATGTAGGGCCCTATTTCGAGTGCTGATCCCGAGAGAGAGTGCGGATTTCGATGGGCGGGGCTCGGGCTACTTCGGGACGATCGGTTCCTGTAGTTCGGTGACCCAGCCGTTCGGGTCTTCGGTGTAGACCAGGGTTACTTCGCGGCTGGGGCCGCTCAGGCGGTAGCCGTTTTCGTCGACCCAGCGGCCGAGGGCCTGCCAGGGTTCGAGCACCTCGTTCATGCTGCCGCGGTGGACTATCGTGGCGGCCTGCGGGACGGCGGGCAGGTCGACGACGGTGAAATCGTGGGCGTCGCTCGGGGCGAGGTCGACCGGCACGGCGGCATGTGCGAGTACCGTGCCGTCTTCGCGCTGGTCGTAGTACGCGATGGCGCAACCGATGATCGGCACGCTGGCTTTTTCCAGCCGTCTGCAGATGTCCTCGAAGAGTGGGCCGATGACCGGGCTGATCGCTTCGGGCTCGAAACCGGCGGCGACAGCGGTCAATTCGGCTACCCGGACCGCCGGAATGGACTTGATGATCACGTCGTGGACAGGCATGGCGCCCTCTTTCTCGATGATGCGGAGCCTCGTTTCGACCTGGACGAGCCGGGCCCGGTCGCTCGCGATGCGCTGTTCGAGTTCGGCGCGGCGCAGGGTGAGCATGCCGCGCAGTTCCGCGCCGCTCACCTGGTCGTCCAGGATCTGGCCGACCTGCTCCAGCGTGAAGCCGAGATCCTTCAGTGCGACAAGGCGATTGAGTCGGGCCAGCTGCCCGCCGGAGTAGAAGCGGTAGCCGCTGTGCTCGTCGACCCGATCCGGGCGGAGCAGCCCGAGCGCGTCGTAGTGGCGCAGCATGCGTACCGACACCCGGCCGTGTCTGGCGAAGTCTCCGATGGTGAACATAACGACTCCTGGTCTATGTCCTCACACGGTGTCAGGGTCAAGCCTCAGAACCGGCCGCCGCGGCTGATCCGCCGCGAACCCGTGGAACCGCCGTAGGAGCCCGCGCTCCAGCCGCCCGACCCGGAGCGACGGCCGCCGCTCGCCGCTCCGCGCAGCAGTCCGTCGATCAGGATGCCGCCGAGCACCGCTCCGGCCTGCGACGTTCCCGACACCGGTTGGGCCGTTTCCCAGGCCCGCACGCTTGCCTGCGCGGCCTGCAGCGCCCGTCCGCCGAGGTCGGCGGCGGCCTGGGCGCTGGTCAGGGCCCGCGCGGGATCGGTGGCGCCGAGTTGTTGCGCCGCATCGAGATTGCGTTGTGCCTCGGACAGCCGGGTGCGTGCCTCGGCGTCGATGCCGCCGCGCCGGGTGGTGATGTAGTCCGACGCGGCGCTCACGCGGGAGCGGGCGTCGGTCACCGCCTGGTCGAGCCTGCGCCGCAGATCCTCGGCGGCGAGTTTGCGATCGGTGGCGGCGGCGATGGCGCGGTCCAGTTCGCCGTCGGCGGCTACCGCGTCGTGGAAGGCGTCGAGTGGGTCGGCGGTCGCGGCGGCCGCGGCCTTGTCGAGGGTGGTCTGCGCGGTCGCTGTCGCGGCGGCCAGCTCTGGGCCGCCGTAACCGGAAAGCTCGGTGGCGGAGGCGATATCGCGGCGCAGTTCATCCAGTACCGCGGCCAGGCCGTCGCGTGCCTGCTGAATGTTGGCGGACGCGTTGTCGATTCCGTCGAGCAGGGTACGGGCCTGGCCGACCGCCGCCTCCGCCGCGCGGATCGCGGCGACCGCGCCGCCCTGCTTGCCCACCGGCTGGGTGAGCGCCGCGCGACCCGCGTCGATGTTCTGCTCCGCGAAGGTGATTCGTTCGCGCGCCATGGTCGCGTTGTCGTGGATCGGGGCGAGCACGCTGGCGGGATGCGCGGCGGTGAGCCGGGTCAGTTCCGCCTCAGACGCGGGCAGGCGACTCTTCAGCTCGACGAGATCCCTTGTCAGCCCGTCCAATCGGTCGGCGGCGTTGATCAGCAGATTGCGCATGGCGTCGAATTCGGCGACCTGGGCGTCGAGTTCGCGATCGGCCCGTCCGACCGTGCCGATCAGGTCGACCAGGAGCATGCGCTGTTCGTCCGGCGTCTCCGGGATGTCGTCATCGAGTCGCTGCCTGATCGAGAAGGCTTTGGAGGCAGCCGTTTTCGCATGATCGAGCGCCGTGTTGAAGGGCAGCGCGGCGGTCGTGCCGAACTCGCCGGTCGCCAGCTCCAATTCCTCGGCGCTGGTGCGGATCGCATTGTCGATCTCGACAAGCGCCTCCCGCGAGCGCGCGTGCAGCGCCTCCAGCGGAAGTGCGCCCAGCGCGGCGGTGTTGTCCGGGTCCACCTCGCGCCACCGCGAGCTCGGCCTTCGCGCGGTCGCGCCGCCGCTTGCGCGCGAACAGTACGAACCCGCCCACGACGAGCACGACCAGCACACCGATGACGAGCAGGAAGCCGACATTCACGCCGCCGCCCCGCATCGCCGACTTCAGACCATCCGCCGTCGCGACACCCGCATCCGCCCACCGACCGTCTCGCAGCGCGGGCTC
This sequence comes from Nocardia sp. NPDC050175, assembly GCF_044459885.1. Lineage (NCBI taxonomy): Bacteria > Bacillati > Actinomycetota > Actinomycetes > Mycobacteriales > Nocardiaceae > Nocardia > Nocardia sp. NPDC050175. Next base: position 88,318 of record NZ_JBITJI010000004.1, on the reverse strand, counting down.
CACGTCGCGGGTCAGCAGGCTGTTCAACTTGGAATCGCTGACGCCGCTGGGCAATTCCCCATAGAACCAGTACGAGCGATCCTGCGTGGCGACCGCGAGCAACAGGTCGCGATCGCCGAACCCGGACTGCGACGCCGTGCGCTGCGCCCACACCTCCGGCCCGAGCCCACCGAAATCGCGCACGTAGACCACCCACAGCCGCACCTGCTGATCGGCGTACAGCTGATCCACCGCCGACCGCACCTGATCGAGCTGCCCGCCGTTCAGCGCCTGCGCGGAATCGACGACGTAGGTGTCCATCCGCAGCGGCGCCTCCGCCGTCCCCGTCGGCGCACCGACCAGCGCGGCCCCGGCGAACAGCACGCTGAGCACCACCCAGGAAGTCCAGCGGGCAACACGATTCGGCAGCGACATGGCACGAATCTATCGCGCGACCCCGTCATCGGGCTGCTGGTCAACGCCGCAACCGGAAGTTCCGGGCTGGACGCACGTGCATACCGTGTGGATCACGAGCCATCGCATGCCGCGAACGAAGCTGTGCTCGGCCGACCTGAACGCTGCCGACCAGCTGGGGAACTCGCGGAATGGCAGCCGATCGCGCCGGTCGATAGCATCGACGGTGTGATCAACATCGATCGCCCGTATACCGGTCATGTCTCGCCGGGTTCCGATCCGCAGCAGCATGACGTTCCGGGTGCCCGCATCATCAAGATGTCCGTCGGCGGCATGGACAACAACTGCTACCTCGTGCAATGCACGGCCACCGGCGCGGCGCTACTCATCGATGCCGCCAACGAGGCCGAGCGCGTCGCGGAACTCATCGATTTCGTGGCGCCGGGTCAGATCGGCGTCATCGTCACGACACATCAGCATCCTGACCACTGGCAGGCGCTGAAGCAGACGACCGCTGCCACCGGGGCGCCCACCGCCGCACACGAACTCGACGCCGACCCGCTCCCGGTCCGACCGGATCGTCTGCTCGAAGACGGCGACCACATCCACATCGGCGAGCTGACCTTCGAGGTCATCCACCTGCGCGGCCACACTCCGGGCTCGGTCACCCTGGCCCTCACCGACGGCGACCAACGAGTCCACCTGTTCACCGGCGACTCCCTGTTCCCCGGCGGCCTCGGCCGCACCACCAGCCCGGCGGACTTCGACTCGCTCTACCGCGACGTCACCGGCAAACTCTTCGCCCGCTACCCCGACGACACCGTCGTCTACCCCGGCCACGGCGACGACACCACCCTCGGCACCGAACGCCCGCACCTGCCCGAGTGGCGGGAACGCGGCTGGTAGCCGGGATCCGGACCTGCCCGACTCGGGTAGATCCCCGAACAACCCGGGCGAAGCACCCGTACTGGCAGACTTGGGGAGTGGATTCGCCAACGATGCGCGCTCGAGCCGATGCGGCGCCCGGTCCCGTCCCGCCGCGCGGCTACGGCGCCGGGGCGTTGCGGTGGATTCGCCGACTCGTTGTCGGGTCGGTGTTGATGGGGTTGGTGCTGGTCGGCGGGACGGCGCTGCGGGTATGGCAGGTCGCGCGGATCGACGACTACGCGACGGCCGACGCCATCGTGGTGCTCGGTGCCGCGCAATACTCCGGCACACCGTCGTCGGTGTTCGAGGCGCGACTCGATCAGGCTTACCGGCTGTTCCGGCTGGGCGTGGCGCCGCGGGTGATCACCGTCGGCGGCAAGCAGGAAGGTGATCTGTACACCGAGGCGGCGTCCGGCAAGAACTATCTGCAGGCGCGCGGGGTGCCGAGCGACAAGATCCTGGCCGTCGAGACCGGCTCGGACACGTTGCGCAGCATCGAGGCGGTCGCTACGGCCATGCAGGCCCGCGATATGGGCTCGGCGGTGCTGGTGAGCGATCCGTGGCATTCGCTGCGCACCCGAACCATGGCCCGCGACGAGGGCCTCGACGCGTGGACCGCGCCGACCAGGACCGGGCCCGCGGTCTACACCCGCGAGTCGCAGGCGCACGGAATCGCCAGGGAGACAGGCGCTTTGCTCTGGTATCAGCTCACCCATTTCGCAGCGGACTTCCGATATACGGCAGGACAGTAGTGGACGGCTATACCGAACACGATTACGAGCGGCTCGTCGTCGAGCGCGCCAAGACCGCCGGACTCGGGCCGCCGCGCAGCGAATTCGAGTCCGGTCACCGCACCGAATTCGCCCGCGACCGAGCCAGGGTGCTGCACTCCGCGGCACTGCGCCGCCTCGCGGACAAGACCCAGGTGATGGGCCCGCGCGACGGCGACACCCCGCGCACCCGGCTCACCCATTCGATCGAGGTCGCCCAGATCGGCCGCAGCATCGCCGACGGCCTCGGCTGCGACGCGGACCTGGTCGACCTGGCCGGGCTGGCCCACGACATCGGCCACCCGCCCTACGGCCACAACGGCGAGAAGGCCCTCGACGTCTTCGCCGACGCGCACGGCGGTTTCGAGGGCAACGCGCAGAACCTGCGCATCCTCACCCGCCTCGAACCGAAGGTGCTCGACGCCGACGGTGTCAGCGCGGGCCTCAATCTGACCCGCGCCTCCCTCGACGCGGCTCTCAAATACCCTTGGGGCAGAACGGGTCCCGCCACCAAGTTCGGCGCCTACGACATCGACACCGATCGTCTCGACTGGATCCGCAAGGGCGCGCCCGAGCGCCGCCGCAGCCTGGAATGTCAGATCATGGACTGGTCCGACGATGTCGCGTACTCCGTGCACGATGTCGAGGACGGTGTGATCGCGGGCCGTATCGACCTGCGTGCATTGGCCGATCCCGCCGAGCAGGACGCGCTGGCCAGCCTCGGCAGGCACAAGCACTACTCTCTGTCGGCGGACGAGTTGGTGGCTGCGGCCCAACGACTTTCAGAGCTACCCGTCGTTGCCGCGGTGACCGTTTACGACGGCACCCTCACCAGTTCTGTTGCGCTCAAACGACTTACGAGCGAACTGGTCGGCCGCTTCGCCACCGCCGCCATCCTCGCCACCCGCGAGACCGCAGGCAGCGACAACCTCTCCCGCTACAGCGCCGACCTGGAAGTCCCGCATGTGGTCGCCGCCGAGGTGGCCGTGCTGAAAACCGTCGCCCTCCGGTACGTCATGTCCGATCCTGACCACAAACTCCGCCAAGCCGCCCAACGTGACCGCATCCACGCCGTCGCCGAGGGCCTGCTCGCCGCCGCGCCACAGCGTCTCGATCCGCTGCTGCTGCCGTGGTGGGACGCCGCCGCCGACGACACCGCGCGGGTGCGGGTGATCGTGGACCAGATCGCGTCCTACACCGAGAGCAGGCTGGAGCGGGTCGCAGCGTCGTTCGGTCACTGATCGGCGTCGCGCAGTTTGCGCGTGCGTGCCTACGCGACGCCCGCGTCGTCGAGTGTGACGAGGATGACGCGGCGGTCGGTGGGATGTGCGCTGCGGGTCACCAGCCCGCCGACACGCTGTTCGACAACATTGGAGTCATCGATCCGGCTCGAGCAAGCAGCCATCGGTGCAGAACGTCGGTCCCGGCGGGTACGCTCACTGCCGTGCCCGGACGACTCCCTGATCGCGATATCGCGGCGATACGTGACCGCGTCCGCATCGAAGATATTGTGGGGGAGTACGTCGCGCTGAAGCGCGGGGGTGCCGACTCCATGAAGGGGCTGTGCCCCTTCCACGACGAGAAGTCACCGTCGTTCCACGTGCGGCCGAATCACGGCCTCTTCCACTGCTTCGGCTGCGGTGAAGGCGGCGACGTCTTCGCGTTCCTGCAGAAGATCGACCACGTCGGCTTCGTCGAAGCGGTCGAGCAGATGGCCGACCGGATCGGCTATCAGATCAACTACGAGGGCGGCGGCACCTCGGTGCAGCGCGATCGTGGCACCCGTTCCCGGTTGGTCGCCGCCAATGCCGCCGCGCACGAGTTCTACATGGCTCAGTTGCGTGAGCCCGGCGCGGAGACGGCCCGCAAGTTCCTCACCGACCGCAATTTCGATGCCGCCGCGGCGGAGCAGTTCGGCTGCGGTTACGCGCCTGCGGGTTGGGACACGCTGACCAAACATCTGCTGCGCAAGGGTTTCGAGTTCAAGGAGCTGGAGGGCGCCGGTCTGTCCCGGCAGGGCCAGCGTGGTCCGATCGACCGGTTCCACCGGCGGCTGCTCTGGCCGATCCGCAACCTCGGCGGCGACGTCATCGGGTTCGGCGCGCGCAAGCTCTTCGATGACGACACCATGCCGGGCAAGTACATCAATACCCCGGAAACGATCCTGTACAAGAAGTCTCAGGTGCTGTTCGGCCTCGACCTGGCCAAGCGGGACATCGCCAAGGGACATCAGGCCGTCGTGGTCGAGGGCTACACCGACGTGATGGCCATGCACCTGGCCGGCGTGAAGACCGCTGTCGCCTCCTGTGGCACCGCCTTCGGCGACGAGCACCTCGCGCTGCTGCGCAGGCTGCTGCTCGACGACAACTTCTGGCGCGGCGAGATCATCTACACCTTCGACGGTGACGCGGCGGGCCAGGCAGCGGCGCTGAAAGCCTTTGCGGGCGACCAGAAGCTGGCCGGGCAGACCTACATCGCGGTGGCGCCCGACGGGCAGGACCCGTGCGAGCTACGCCAGCACTCCGGTGACGGCGCCGTTCGTGATCTGGTGGCGCGGCGTACGCCGTTGTACGAGTTCGTGATTCGTGGACTGCTCGCCGATCACAACCTGGACACCGCCGAGGGCCAGGTCGAGTCGCTGCGCCGGGCGATTCCGGTGGTCGCGCAGATCAAGGACAACGCGTTGCGCAAGGCGTACGCGACGAAGCTGGCCGGGTGGATCGGCTGGGACGATATTCAGACCGTCGTCCGCCGGGTCGGCGACGAGGCCAAACGCAACCGAATGGGCGGCGGTAGCAGCGCCGGTGGGCGGCAGGCGCCGCCCGCACGGCAGGCCGAGGTGGTCGCCGAACATCCTGCGGCGCGGCCCAATCCGAACGATCCGACGCTCATGCCGCAGCGGCAGGTGCTCGCGGCGGCGCTGCAGTACCCGGCGATGGCCGGGTCGGTGTTCGACTCGCTGGAGGCGGACGCCTTCACGCATCCCGCTTACGCGGCGGTCCGGTTGCTGATCTTCGAGGCGGGCGGTACCGGCACCGGGCTCGGCGGTGCCGAGTGGGTCAATGCCGTTGCGGATCGCACCGACGATCTGACCATGCATGCGTTGCTGTCCGAGTTGGCGAACGAGCCGTTGCCGGTGAAGAACGCGGCCGGTATTCCACGGTTCGTCGCCGGGGTGCTGGCGCGGACGCAGGAGGCGTGGGTAGGGCGCCAGATCGCCGAGCTGAAGTCGAAGCTGCAGCGGGTGTCGTCCACGGAGCAGCCTGACGCCTATATGGCGTTGTTCGGGGATCTGGTGGCGTTGGAGCAGTACCGCAAGAGTCTGTTGACGCAGGCGATGGGTAATCACAACGACTTCGCCACCGGGGCTTAGTAACTCGCGATTACGAATCGGCCGGGAGAAGCTGGATCAGGTCCATCCCGTTGCTCTCGTGTTCGATACGCGCGGCACGAACCGTCCAGCGACCGGGCCCGAGTGGAATGAGCGCTTGGTCCGGCAGCACGCCATCTGGGTTTGCCGTGGACAGGTCGAGGCCGGGATAGACCGAGTCCATCAACACGACCGGTCCGTCGGTCGCTCAGCTGCCACATTCCTGCCACTCGATGGTCTCGTGCGCGAGCGTCGCCTTGGCGTCGGCGTTGCGCACCGTGGTCAGCGGCGCAGCTGATCCTGGGGCACCAGGATGGTGGTGCGCTCGTCCAGTGGCTCCATCGGTTCCAGCCGCGGCTTGGTGCTGAGCCTGTCCGACAACTTCTGCCTGCCGACCAGCACCAACTTGCGGGTCACCGGGCTTTCCGACAGCGCACGGGTCGCGGCGCTGATCTGCTCGTAGCGAGCCCGCCCGGCCTTGCTGCCGAGTACATACCCGGCCGCCACGCCGATGATCAACCGCAGCATCTCGATGTGCTCCTCCCAGTTGCCTGTTCGCGGCTCTATCCTGCCCGACGCGCGGTGGCCGTGTCGATCCGGATGGTGGCTCAGGGCAGCTCGCACGCGCGCCCTGGGTGGTTGAATTCGGCAACCGATCACGGAAAGCGGTAGGGGCCAGCGAGAATCGAGCACATGACTGGCCTCTCGCTGACGACCGAGCGCCGGAACGAGCTGGCGGCGCTGCTGGATGACGATCAACGACTTCGCGCCGAGTATCCGAGGGTGGCGGACTATCTCGATACCGCGCCGATGCTGGGCGGTACCGGCGATGCCGGCGCGGACGCTGCATTCGATCTGCGGTTTGTGCATTTCATGACGGGTGGGGAGTCCGCGGATCCGTACTGGGACATCGTCGGGCCGTCCGTGGGGATGGATGGTGATCGTCGGGTGGTGAATGGTGGGCGGTCCAACGGGAGCGCGCGTCTGGGGTATGCGCAGACGATCTTGCAGTCGGTGTACGCCTATGCGGTGCCGTCGCCGGAAACACTGAGCTGGGTGCAGCGATTCGCGGAGGGGAGACGAGTGCTGGAGCTCGGTGCCGGTCGCGGATACTGGGCACGGCAGCTCGCGCGGCTCGGCGTCGATGTCGCGGCATTCGATTCGGAACCGCCGGACAAGTCCGAGAACCTGTCATTTCCAGGAGCACCGGGCCAGCTGGACGTGTGGCATGGCGTCGGTGATGCGGCCGAGTACGCCGATGCGCCCAAGTCGGAGTGCGTACTTTTCCTGTGCTGGCCGCCCGGCTGGGGCGACCCGATGGCCTCTCGTGCGCTGCGCGACTTCGCGGCGGCGGGTGGTGAACGGCTGATCTTCATCGGCGAGCCGAAGGGCGGCAAGACGGGCGACGACGCGTTCTTTGATCAGCTCACCACCGCTTGGGCACTGGAAAAGCAAGACCCGCACCATGTTTCGTGGTGGAACCTCGGCGATATCGCGCAGGGGTGGATCCGCCGCCAGTAGACGGTGTCGGCCTGGCCGGGTTACCTGGAGTGACCCGACCAGGGGTCGAGACCGGACGTTGCTCAGGCGGCGAGTTCTTCTCGCTTGGCCCGATGCTCCTCGCACAGCTGTCGCGTGCTCCGGCGGATGAGCGCCGGGTCCAATCGTTGCGCGAATGTCAGATTCTCGTTGCGCCAGCAATCGCCGCATGTGAACTCGTTCATGTCGGCCTCCTCGTTCCTTTGCTCAGCGGGTTGCTGAGGAGTGCCCACTTCGCCACGCGCTCAGCGTCTATGTATTCATACTCGCCCCCGATGGTGGCCGTACCGTTACTTCCATGTGAGAACGGTCGAACACGCCCGGTTTCATGAACCTCTCATCTAGCGCAGCCACCGTTGGCGGCATGCTGCACGGGACTTTCCGAGATGTGACCCTCGCCGCGGCCGCCGCGCTCCTGGGTGGGCTGCTCGTTGCCCATCGAGTCCTGCCGGAAATCGGCGGGATTCGCCAGGTAGTCGGCAGTTTTCTGCCCTGGTTGCTAGTCCCGGTGCTACTGCTCGCTACGGTCGCACTGGCCACCGGCTCCAAGATCGGTCTCGCCGCTGTCGTGGCACCGCTCCTGGCGTGGTCGGTGCTCTTCGTGCCGCAAATCGTCGAACAGCCCTACGGCGGGTCATCCATCGGCGTGTTACGTGTCGCCACGCAAAACCTGGGCGCACACGGCACCGCCACCGAATTGACCGACGCCGCAATAATTTCGGTCCAGGAACTCACCGATCGCAACCGCCCCGCCGTCGCGGCCGCCTTGGATCGAGACCACCCGCACGTCGCCACGGTCGGCACCATCGGACTGTGGAGCCGCTACCCCCTCGACGACGTCGAACGCCTCGACCTAGGCCAAGGCTGGGCCCGCGCCCTACGCGCCCGAATCGAAACTCCCACCGGCGACATCACCGTCTACGCCGTCCACCTCGGTTCCGTCCGATTCGGCGAAACCGAATCCCGCAACCGCACCCTGCGCACCCTCACCAACCTGGTAGCTCGCGACCCCGCAGACCGCCTACTCATCCTCGGCGACCTCAACACAGCCTCCACCGACCCCGAATTCGCCCCGCTCACCCAAACCCTCCAAGACGTCCGCACCGGTCTCGCCTTCACCTGGCCCGCCGACTTCCCCCTCACCCGCCCCGACCACATCCTCACCCGAGGCTTCACCCCCTTTGACGCAACCGTCCGCCGAACCACCGGCAGCGACCATCGCGCCGCCACCGCCACCCTCGCCCCCACCCCACAAATCAGCAGGTAACGACGCGATTTGGGCGGGCGCCCGCCCATACGCTAAAGTTTCTCCTCGGCCCGCCTAGCACAGACGAGCCGAGGATAGTCCCCTATAGCTCAATTGGCAGAGCAGCCGACTGTTAATCGGCAGGTTTCTGGTTCGAGTCCAGATGGGGGAGCAGTGAAAAGCCCTCTACCAGCGCAAGCAGGTGGAGGGCTTTTCGATTGTCCGGGGAAATCTCCCCAAATCCACTACTTTCCCACTACAAACGATCCACTACTTTCCCTTCGTGAACTCGTCGAGGGCCTTCCTCGCGTCCGGTCCGACAGTTCGCCGTGCGAGGTAGTGCCGCTCGGTCGTCGCGAGTTTTGCATGTGACAGCTGGGCCTGAGCTTCGGCCGGACCGAGGTCGTCACGGACCACCGTCGCGACAGTCGGCCGGAAGCTGCGCGGGGTGACCCACCTCAGTTCCTCAGGCAGAGCGGCCCGCAGTGACCGACGCAGGTTCGCCAGGCTCATCCACCCGCCGTCTCGGTTGGTGAATACCGGGCTGTCGGGACCAGCGGCATCACCGAACAGGTTCGCCAGGGCTTCCACCGCGAGCTTGGGCAGGATCACCGTGTGATCAGGTGCATCCCCTTTCCGCTCGTCCTGTCGGTGCAGCGGTTCACCCTTGACCGCGCCATGGTCGATCATGGTTCCGGTGGCCGTCATCGTCGGCGGGTCGGCCAGCAAATCGATATCGGACCAACGCAGCGACAGCACCTCATTCGGTCGGCACCCTGTCGAAACCAGCACGTCAATGAACTCGGGGAGCTGGCGACCGGGCCGCGGCCCGAAACCCTTCTTGCGGTCACGGTAAGCACGGACCGCCTCCCGCACCTTTGCGAACTCCTCAGGAGTCAGGGCACGGCCGCCGGATTGCTTGCCGCCGGTTCGGCTGGTCTCCCGAATCGGATTCACCGCCAGCACGTCGTATCGCACGGCCAGAGCGAACATGCCGAGCAGCACCACCCGAAACGTCTTGGCGTTCGACTCCGAGTTGGCAGCAATCTTGCCGAGGTGTGTTTCGGCGCGGCTGGTGGGCAGCTCCCGGATACGCAGTGCACCGAGCTGCTTGTGCCCGTGACGATTCCATGCCTGTTCGTACACGTCGCGCGATTGCGGCTTGAGTTTGGTTTTGGTCGCGAGCCAGATCGGGAACAGATCGGCCAACGACGTGCGATCGGTGATCACGGCATCGGCAAGCGGTGCCGTGCGTGTCTTCAAGTGCCGCAGCATATTTCGACGTGCAGCCTCTTCGCTGGCACCGCTGCGTTCGAGCTTGCGACGCTGGCCGTCCTCGTCGCGCACGTAGGTGTAGGCAGTGAATTGGCCCGGACCGGTCTGCTTGACGGTGATCTTTCCCCACTCGCCGGGGGCCATCCTCTGTCGTGGCATCAGGCGGCCTGGTCGAGTTGGGCGATGTAGTCGATGACGGCCTGTTCGGTGACGAAACGACGACGGCCGATCGTGACCGAGCGCAGCGCACCGGAGCCAATCAGCTCGTAGTACTTGCTGTGGCCGATCGGAATCAGCTTCCGAACTTCCTGTTCGTTCAATAGCTTCGACATTTCCCCTGGTCCCTTCTATGCCGCTTTCTGAGTTGCCGAAGTTTCTGGCGGCTCCGGTGGACCGGCAGCCAGCTGGGCTTTGAGGAGTTGCGCCCGCCAGGTGGTGCGTTTGGCGATGGCGCCCATGATCAGGTACTCACGCAAAGGCCGGGACTTGTCGCCGGGTTCGACCGGTGTGACCTTCAGGTGACTGGTGTCTGGCTTGACGATTCCGGCGTCGGCGAGCAGTTGCCGAACAAACTCGACGCGGTCTTGCTTGTGATCGGGCAGGGTCTTGCCGGACCATTTGCGCGAGACCAGCACCCGACGGCCGGGCAGGCCGAGAGTGTCTCGCCGGTGTGCTTTGCCCCGGCAGCGTCCGGGCACGGTCTTGTCGCTGGCGCCCTGGGGGACGATGCCGTATTTCAGCCAGACCGCGCAGCGAGGCGAGCACGGGGTGTGCTGCAACTGAGCATGCAGGCGGTCGTAATGCTCTGCGGCACGATCGGATCGGGGCTCGACGATTTCGGCGATCGACTTGACCAGATACTTGGTGACGTAGCCGATGGTCCGGCCGGCCTTTTCGGTCCCGGCAGCGATGCCGGTGATCTGCTTGCGGTCCATCTGCGACCCGAACCGCACCGTATGCGCCGGTGTCAGATCGTCCACAGTGTCGAGGATGTCCAGGGCGTCATCCCAATACGTAAGTGCCCGACCGGTTTCCGGGTCTACGAACGTCGCCTTCTTGTGATCCCACACCGGCAGATGCTTGCCGCCGTAGACCTGGTTCTCGGCGTCGAAACGAGGCCACCACACCTGGTGATAGGTCGCCGCGGTGACCTGCTTCAGGATCTCGCGCGAGACCACGCCCCGGATCAGAATGTGCAGGTGCGGAGCTCCCCGGCGCTGTGGTTCGACCGTGGCGAAGTACTGCACGTCGTAGCCGACACAGCGGCGCAGGTTCTGAATCCAGCGATCGACCAGCCGGGAGAAGAACACGATATCGCGTGCAGCAGTGGGGTAGTCGTAGCTATCGGGGTCGATCGGGGAGCCGTCGGAGCAGGGTTGGCCCTTTTCGTTGATCGCGCCGTCACGGTTGATGTGGCCGTAGCCAGGCATGGTCAGCGTGACGAACATCGAGGACAGGTGACCGCCGATCGCCTTGCCGACAGTGCGTTTGGTGACCTTGCGGCGAGGCAGGTCCGGCACGTCCTGACGCCGACGAGTGGAGCGCCGACGCCGGTCCTTGCCCGTAGCGTCCAGGGCCGGGAGGCGACCACGCAGACCGGTCTCGCGCAGATCCTCGTCCAGAGCCCGGATCACCTCACGCAGACTGACGGCGAGATCTTCGTCCGCGTCGGCGACGGCTTGGCGGTACTGGGCGACGAGATCGGCTCTGTCGGTGAGCAATTCGACCTGCCGAGCAGTCGGGTCGCTAGTGGGCTCGACCGGTTCGGAAGCGGCGTGCCAACCTTCGCGACACTGGGCGATACGCAGCAGCCGATTCGCTTTCGCACACGCCGGGCACACCGATTCGATCGTGGACTTACACGGGGAACCCTCGTAGGTGACGGTGCCGGTCTTGGGATCTTCCACCCGCATCGCGATCGGTCGTTTGCACACCTCGTACTGATCAGCGGCAGCCTGGGCGACCTCGTACAGGTTGGGTAGGGCACGGCGCTGAGCCGCTGTTCCCCCTGCCTTGAGTTCGTTGATGGTGTCGTTCATCAGGCAGCGTCCTTCCGCAAGCGAGCGGCGTCGAGAGAGGGCACTGTGACCGGTTCGGCGAGGGCATCGGCGTAGCGGAACACCAGCTCGACAACACCGGGGCCGACGATATGGGCGCGGCATTCGAGAGCTCCGAAGGTGTGGGCCAGGCGATCGACACGGTTTTCGTAGTCGGCGGGGCACTGGCCGTCGAGCATCCGCACCTGTACCCGGTCCATGCTGTGGCCGATCTGGGCCTTGCGAAGCTGAGGAATGAACGTCGACGCCTTGCCGGGCACGGTGAGTTTGCAGGCTTCTAGTCGCTTGTCCCAGCGAAGCCGGTAGCGCCACCAGCGAAGGAAACGGGCACGTGCGCGTCCGGTGAGCCAGCGCTCGAAGGTCTCCGGATGCTTCGCACGCCAGAGCACCATCCCCGCGATGGACACCCCGACCACCACGACCGCCCACGGCCACCCGATGAAGAGGCCGGCCGCGACAGCACCGGCGACCGGGATCGAGACCATGGGGAACAGCACCGCCCACCAGGCCGTCACCATGGCAGCCTTGAGGATCTGCCACAGCAGCATCAGGAAGGCTTCGGTGATGACCTCGGCCGGTTGTTTGTGGGTGTCAGTGGTTTTCGTGGCCATTACTGAGCCTCCTTGTCGTATAGATCCAGTGCCAGCTGTGTCGGCACTGGGGTTTCATCGCTCCATCTGCGCCACGACTCGGAATCCGAGTTCCGGTACACGACAGCGGCTTTCGTCTTCTTGGCGACCTCGAGATTGCAGACGTAGAGGGTCGCGTCGGTGACGTTGCGGGCCTTGGGCAGGGGGCGCACTGCTTGACCGATCAGCACGCCCCACTGCACCCGTTTGCGGTCTGCACTCATCGAGCCGGGCCGCGATCATTGGGCTTCCAGGTACCGCAGTCTTCGCACTCGGGATCGCCGCAGTAATGGCCGTTTTCGTCGGTCTCGTAGGGTTCCCAGTGCCCGCACTCGTAGCAGTGCATGATCTGGCCGTCCCACACGTTGGCCCGCTCGATGGACATCGGTTCCCCGCAGCAGATCTCCCCCTCATCGGCGCTCATGCTGCCCAGTCCCAACCGTCGGTGTCGTCGGTGTCGGTGTCGTCCAGGGCGTCGTCCCAGCCGGGAGCCTCACCGGTTTCGGCGAGCAGGCGCACCGCGATAGCGATCGAGTCCAACCCGCCGCGTTCGAGGTGGCAGCGACGCGCTGAACGAAGGTGGATCGCGGCGTCGATGTCGTCGCGGTCGAAGTCGTCGGCGGGGTGGAGGTGGTGAATGGTCATGACAGGGCCTCGATTTCAGGGATGCCGCACACGATGCAGGTGCGTAGACGGGTGGAGATACCGAGCAGGCGTTTAGTGGTCTGCCAGGTGTCGGGGTATCGGTGGCCGGTACGGTCGCAGTGGTCAGCGGCGATGCAGCCGTCGCACCAGATCCGGTCACCGTCGTAGAGCCAGCCGACACCGGCCGAGCGGGCTTGGATGTAGTCCACGGCTTGCTGGGTGGAGTCGAAACAGATTGATTCGCCGGTGTTTTCGGTGTAGATGTCGCCGCACATGTCGCAGTAGACGACGACGTGGGTTTCGGTCACGAACCCTCGTTTCATGGTGCTCACCGCCTTTCGGAGTCGATAGGAAGCCACCGCAGTGGACGCAGTGAGCGCGGTTTGATCGAGGCGTAGATGCGTACGTCGCGGTGGGTGTGGCGGGCCAGGTAGTTGCTTTCCACGGTGAGGTCGAAACCGAGGGCTTCCAGCAACGCCAGCACGTCGTTGACGAAGGTCGCTGACCCGCTCAGACGCAGGCTCACCACCGGGCGGGCCGGGATGTCTCGCATGCTGGTCATGCCGCGACCCCGTCTTCGTTGCCGTCGCCGAGGTCATCGGGGTTGAAACCGCTGTAATCCTCAGTGGGACCGGTGATTACCGGCGCCGGAGAGAACTGATCCACGATCGCGTCGGCGGCTTCGTCGTTGACCCAGAAGGCACGCACCCGCACGAATCCGGTGGTGCCGTCTTCGCCGACGTAGCCGACACCGGGGGTGTGTTCGTTGATCTCGTCGCAGCGCGCACCACGATCACGTGCACCCTGGCCGTGGACCATGGTGGTTTGGTTCGGCTCGTCCAGGCGCAGCCCGATCCGGGTCGGGAACAGCTGCCGGTTGGGCATCGTCTCTTTCGACGGGTCCTGCAGGGCCGCGATCACCGACACACCTGCCGCACGACCTTTGGACAGCAGTAGCCCGGTCTGCTGACGGAACTCCTCTTGCTGGGCGCGGTCGGCATAGGACGAGAGCGAGGCAGCCTCGTCGATGATGATCAGGATCAGCGGTTCATCGGTGGTAGGGACGAGCTTGCGCAGACCGGCACGACGCATCCGGACCAGCCGCTCATCCATCTCCGCGACGGCTTCTTTGAGCATCGCGAGAATGGAGTCGGTGTCGACAGCGAACCGGGTGAACAACCGATCCTCGCCGCGGCCGAACTCCGCACCGCCCTTCGGATCGGCCAGGCGGACATCCACCAGGCCCGCCAGGATCGCCACACCGAGACCAGCCAGGATCGACCAGATCACCGAGCCCTTCCCCGACCCTGTGGCACCGGCAAGAAGGATGTGGGAGTAGAGGACCTTCAGCCGCCAGGTGTCGTAGTCCTCGGTGATCCCGACCGGGACCGCCTCCAGGTCCACCGCGTTGGGGACCGTTCCCGGCGTCGTTGCCGGGGCGACGAGGGTGTCGAACACCCGCACCTGGAGACGGACCCAGGACGGTTCCGGTGACGACGCTGTCACCTTCGGCACCCCGAGATAAGTGGCGAACTGGTTCAAGGTCTCGTCGCCTGCCCAGTCCTTGAGCGACTGACCGCCGAGCATGAGCACGTCGACCTCGAGCCCGAAGCGCGAGTAGTCGTAGCGTTCGAGCTTGGGGAACCCGCCCTGCACCGAACCCAGATCCAGGGCGGCCAACATCAGATTGGTTTGCAGGGGATCGGCCAGAATAGAGACGGCGGTGCGCAATTCGAGCGGGGCATCCGCGGCGATGTCCTGCGCAGTCTTCGGGCGAGTACCCGCACCGAGGTGACGCAGCCACACCAACCCGCCCGTACCAAGGACGGCACCACCAGCGACCGTGAGTTCAGTCAGCGCCATCACACCAACCCCCGCAACGGCTCGAACGACAGCGACACCGAACGCTCAGCGAGCACGTTCGGCAGCACCTCGGCCAGCACGCGAGCATCATCGAGGCTCAGCCGGATTTCGGTACGGCCGACGAGGAACGACATCCGAGCCGCGGACTGGACCGGTTGAAACGGTGATGCCGCAACGTATTTCACGTTCCGCAGCTCACCCATGATCGGAGTGCTCATCACCGTTTCCCCTCCGGTTTCGGGGTGCCGGTGGGTGCGCACGTCCACAGCGTGAAACCGATCAACGGCGGCCCGTCGGGGCAGTTGGCGTCGCGGAATGATGGCTTCGGCACGTCTTCGCAGAACATCACGCAGCCGTCAGCGCGGACGGTGGTGTGATAGGCCACCGGGGCCGGTGAGCGGTCGGCGGTCAGCAGTACCGCTGTCGCCATGATCGTGACCGCAGGGACACCGAGTATGGCCACCAGGAACGACGGGTGGACAACGTGTTTGGTAGTCGTGGACATCACGCCACCTCGCTGTTCTCACGCGCCCGCAGGGTGATATCCACGTACGGAATCGGTGGCAAGCCAGCGCCATTGGCGATCAACGCATCCCGGTAGGCAGCCTCGAGGACAGCGATAACGCCGGGAAGGTCTTCCGGTCGCAGATACAACCCGCTCCACAAGCCCTGACACCCTGACCCGGTTCCACCGAGGGTGACCATGACCGCAGCGCGGCACTTGTCGTAGCGGGCACCAATCGCACCGTCACCCACGAGACGCACCCCGCCGCGTGCCATCTCCATCGACGTTCGATCCGACATGTTCCGGGTGACCCAGTAGTTCTCGCACTGGTGCATCAATTCCGACATCACGCCGCCGCCTTCACCAGATCGACGCGGTAAGCCGACGACGCCAGGTACTCGACCGCATCGGCAATCCCAGCGTCGAGTAGATCGCGCAGCAGCACCGCGTTTTCCTGGCTCAGGATCATGAACGCGCTACCGATACCGACGTGCAGGCGACCTTTGCTTTGCCGCACTGTGAACGATCCGAATGTGCTGTGGCACAACGCCACACCGTCATCCACACCGGAACTGTGAGTGGAATAGAACTTCTCAGACATCAGAGACTCCTTGTCAGGACACCGTGAGCGGCAGCGTCTGCTGCACTGGCCGCACGGGATGAATAGGACGCACCACCACGGGTGCGGGGGAGGGCGCTACCGGTGCCGGAGTAGCCACCGCAGCGCGTGCCGGGGTCAGCGCGGCCGACGTTGCGTAGTTCGCCGCCGTGCGGGCTGAAACGCCCAGTGCCCTACCGATTTCGGCGAATGACTCGCCAGCAGCGTGCATCGCTACCGCCCGAGCGATCAGGTTCGGATCACGACGCTTGACCGCCTTACGACGAGCCGGAGCCTTTACCGGTGCTGGTTCGCTTACCGTGACAGGCTCAGGGACCGAATCTTGTTGGGCAGCACGGAACAACACCGCCAGGCCGTGAGTGTCGACCAGTAGTGAGATTGGCGCGATGGCCGCGACCAGGGCTGAGGCCCACCAGGGCAGGATTCGGCCAGCGGCGACCGCGTGCAGTGAGTTGCCCGCGATCGACACCATGGCGCCGGTGCCGAGGACCCACAGGAACCAGCGTCGTTCGGGACTGGCCGCCAGCACCAAGGCGGAGATGGTTGCTTGGATGATGGTGCCGTCGACGATCACCGGGAACAGCCACGCCCACTGCCTCGGAGTGTTGGCAAGAATCGCCAGATCACGCAACGCAGCGAAGGACAGTACGAACGCGGCCGTCCCGATGATGACGATGATGACCACGGCGGACCAGCGCGCCCAAACCATCCCCGCCGACTGATCCGCCGTCCTCATCACGCCGCCTTAGAAGCCGCGGGCCGCGACGCACCCGGATCGTTCGGCGGCTGCTTGGCACCGGAGGTGTCACCCTTGATGCCCGTTGCGCGGTAGGTGTACCCGAGGTACTTGAACTCGCCCTGACCCATCACCTTCGGCTCAGCGGTCAGGCCCTCCACCTCGATGAACCAGATGTCGTCGGTGACCTGCTCACCGGCCGGGATCGGCTGATGACGCGAGACGAACGTGATCTCGAACGAGGCCCGCTTGCCCTTACCGTCACTGGCCTCATGCGGATCAGTGACCGTGGCCGTCCACAGCGGCAGACCCGTGCCCACGTCAGGGTTCTTCGGGTCGATATCGAACTTCTGCTCCGGCAGCGCGTTGCGGTCCGGGTTGTACTTGATCGCCGGACCGATCCCACCCATCAGCAACAAACGCTTAGGGAACGCAGCCGCCGACTCGATCGAGAACTTATGCCCCTTGCTGATCGCCATCGATGCTCCTTCGAATTCTATCGCCTCCCTAGGGTGATCTCCCTAGGGGTTACTTCAGCATGAACATCCCTGGGGAGGCTGTCAAGGGAGGTCTCACTAGGGTGGTTGCTACGCTGGTGCCAGGAGGTGCGTCCGGTGGCAGATGGTCAACCGCTCAGCAAGAAGATCGCAGCGGACCTGCGTCAATCAATCCTGTCCGGAGAGCGGGCACCAGGGACGCTGCTACCTTCTGAGCGGGAGTTGATCGAGCAGTACAACACCTCGAAAAGCACGGCCAACAAGGCAATCGCGTTGCTACGGTCCGAGGGTCTGCTCGATTCACAATTCGGGCGCGGGACATTTGTCCGCAAACGTCCGCCCATTCGGCGCGTGTCAGCTGCACGTCGTCATGCCGAGCATCGTTCATCGGGAAAACCGATCTTCGATACCATGGCCATTGACCAAGGCCAGGTGCCGTCACGGCGGATGCTTGAGATTGGGCGAACGCCGACTCCAGTCGATGCGGCACCCTGGCTACAGATTGCATCGGGCGAAGAGGTTGTAGTCCGTCGCCGCCTTCAACTTTTAGACGGCGAGCCTGCCGTGATCTCCACGAGCTATTACCCTTTGTGGGTTGCTGCTGGCACTCGACTCGAATCGCCGGAGGCGCTTCCCGAGGGACCCGACGAACTCATCGAGTCCCTTGGGCACCGGTTCGTGCGCGGCGTCGAGGTCTTCCAGGCGCGAATGCCGACGCCCGAAGAAGCTGAGCTACTTCGTCTTCCGATCGGTGTCCCCATCGTTCGCATGTGGGATGTCGACTACGACGAGGAAGGTCGAACATTGCAGGTCGCAAGTGATATCTATGCTGGCGATCGGCATGAATTTTCATACGAGTGGTCCGAAGGGGACATCAAGCGATGAGCATTAGCTGGCCGGTCGATTGGGCCAATCTCACGCAGGGGATCGGTTGCGAAATGTGCAACTCAAGCCGTCCCGACTCCGATAAATATGGTGTACGCATATTTTCCACAAATAACGTTGACGCCGTTCTCCAGCGGGCAGGTATCCAGCGAGGCTACACGTTGATTATCTGGCGCGGACGACACATCACGGAGCCCTACGAGTTGACCGACGCTGAATCGTCGGACTACTGGCGATCTGTAATGCATGTGGCCAAAGCGCTCATGAATTACTACCAGCCACTCAAAATGAATTATGAAACGCTCGGGAACTCCGTTCCGCATCTTCATACGCATCTAGTTCCGAGATACATTAAAGACCCCGCCCCCGGTCGCCCCTTCCCTCTATTGCCACAAGATGGCTCCGAGGCAAAAGTCCCTGACGATGAGCTCTGGGAACAAGCTCGTGCATTGCGGAAGGCACTGGGCGACACTGCCTAGCCCCCTCCGCAGCGACGACCGCCAGGCCGATTTGTCTACTCAGGCCGTTACGAATCAACTATCATCGAGTGGTCACGCAAGTGATGCTGGGTGGTGAGACGCCGGTTCCAGCCGACGCCTCACCTGGTGGGTTACCTAGCTCGCAGCCAGCGGACCAAGACGAGTGCTCCGGCGATTACGGCAACTCCCGCAAAGATGATGCCGTAGTCGACCGGAGCCTCTTGCTTTTTCCGGCGATGTTTCGCCAAACCCACCACCTCCTTCCTCGGCACGATGCGGCCTGGACCAGCTGCCGCACCGTCCCTTGAGGGGAGGTTTCACCACCCTAAGCACCGGAACCGTTGAAACGCAGCGAGTTCCGCAATCTCGCTAGATGTCCGTGGCGGACACTCCCGTGGCGGACATTCCCGACTTAGGTTCGCTCACTACCGAACGCGGATCGCGTCGCGGATCGCGTCAGCGGATCGCGTCGGTTGTTGCCGAATTCCGCCATTGAGGATCAAGAGCGGCGCTGCGCGCCGCCAGCGCGGCTACCGCCGCGCCGCGCCGCGCGACCGCCGGCCTCCGCAAGCTGCGGCAGGCGGGCGCGTCGGCACGTCGGTAACCGCGCTTGCGTTCACAACTGCCACTCCATGACACTCTTGGTCGCTTTGGGCATATCCGAGTAAGTGTGGGCACGACGTGAGCCGTCCCCGACCTACCTCCGCAGCCGAGCACGAATCGCCCGGCGCCGCACGGGGTGACTGGCTGTGGTCACCACCAAATGCCCGAAGCGACGAACCCGCCGAACGATATGGGGACCCCTCAAACACCCAGCGCCTCCGACCGCAATGGCCAGAGGCGCTGCCGTTCAGTTGGGGCTCTTCTCTACATACGCCTCGCAGTCGTATCCCTCGATGACGTTCGCGTTCTGATAGTTGACCCTCACCAACTCACACTTATACTTTCTGCCGCCGTTGACGCGGCGGATCCTCCCATTCTCCACGCTGCTGGTCTTCTCCGTGGGCGCACCACCCGACGCCTTACAGTCCTCAGCAACAAGGTCGAACACGCGAACCCGGCCGGTGTCACGCGCATTGACCTTCTTGCACGAATACGTCGGAGACGCCGCGCTGGCTACCGGAGCGGCCACCACCCATCCTCCGACTGCCACACCGAACACCGCAACGACAGCAGTCAGACGTGCACGAGCACAACCCACAACAGCTCCCAACCCTCGAGGCGGAACAGCCGATCCGCTCCACCCTATGGCGACCTATTCGGAACCACCGGCAACCTTGGATGGGACACACCGGACCGTCGGCACCCCGCGGTGAGGTGATCGGTCAGGGATTGCGTAGATCCCTGCCTCCTCATGGCCCAATTGTCTGACCTCACTCGGTCGTGTCAAGGGAAAGAGCGCCCTTGACACGACCTCCCTCCGCTCAGGGATGGCCAGTACGAGGAAGCAGGGGGAGGTGAAGTCACAGGACAAGCCGTGCCCCCCGCGTGCCCTAAGCCACGGTATTCGGCGGTCAACCAGGGTCAAGGACTGCACGATGCCCCTGCTGGGTATGGACATGAAGAATCCCCCCGACCTGGTGATATGTCGGGGGGATTTTGTGGCCAGGGCCGGGATCGAACCGGTGACCTTCCGCTTTTCAGGCGGACGCGGTCCCTCCGGTATGAGGCCCTAGGGAAGCGAGGTCCGCGTGACCCCACCACTACTTTCCCGCTACAAACGCCCCGCGATCCCGGCAAACAACGGCATACAGCCGCGTAGCGTCTTTCGAGAAACGCACTGGTAGTCGCGGGATTGTAAGAACGGCAGCGGACAGCCATAGACCGCCGAGAGAACCGGCAGGTTTCTGGTTCGAGTCCAGATGGGGGAGCCTGTACGGCCCCTGACCAGGAGTTACCCACTCCGGTCAGGGGCCGAACTCGTATCGGGGTGGCCGAAGGGGGAGTCACGTCGAATGCCGACGGAACCGAAGCCGGGCGTGGTGCGTCAAAGCTTTGACGGACTAGCGACGACAGGACTCTGATGGCAGACGACCTTACTGTGGAACCAGCCACGCTCGATGGCTTGTCCACGAAGTTGCGGCAACTCGGAACCGACAACGCGCAGTCGGAGGCATACCTGAAGGAGCATGTCGATCTGTCGCGAGATCAAGCCGGGGTGATTTTCGGCCGGGTTGCCGACACGATCCAGCAGCTGCGTGCGGACTTGGCGTCGAACTATGAGAAGTTGGGGCGGCTCACGACCCAGTCGGGTGACGAGGTGGCGAAAGCCGCGCAGATGTATCGCACCACCGATCACGCCACCGCGGCCGCGGTGGACCGGACGTATCCCGGCGGTCGGCGATGAGCGACGCGCCCGTGGATCAGCTGACGGAGCCGGAAGTCCAGGATCCAGTGTCTGATCCGGTCGAGCTATTTCTCAACAATAACGTGTATTCGCTGACGTATTGGGTCGATCAGTTCATCGTTCAGGTTATCGGCAAAGACCCGCTGGCCTGGGCGACAACCGAGTTCGCGGGGGACTGGGCGCAGATCCAAAAAGCTGGCGCGGCAATAAGGAACCTCTCAAAATACAACGACAGTTATGCTCGTACAGTCCATTCCGCAGTCAAGGAAGTGGATTCGTGGCATGGAAATGCCGCCGATTCAGCCCGATCGTATTTCGATGATTTCCGAGATGCGATCAACAATCAGATCGCCCCGCTGAAGAACATCGCGCAGGACATTGATACCTTCGCCCTATCCGCATACTATGCGGCGCAAGGGATTTCGTTTCTGATCCAGTCGATCATCGACACCGCGGTCATCGCGCTTATCGAGGAGGCGGCTGCCGCAGCAGCCGCGACCACCGGGGTCGGTGCCATCGCGTCGGCCGGATTGGAAGCAGCGGTCGTCTACGACATGGTGAAGATGGTCGGTCTGTGGAACCAGGCGCTGACCAAGTACGCGACCTTTGCTACGGCCGGTGAGACCGCTGTCGCCGCGATCCTCGACGGTGTGGCGACAGTGCGTTCGAAGGAGATCCCGCAGTTGCCCGGCACCGGTTACGACCACCCCGGAGCATGAGATGAACACACCCGAACCGATTTTCGACGTTGCCCGCGGCGATGTCGCCGTGTCGCGCCGGCTATCCGACGCGCTGCGTACCCTCGCCGCAAACACCTCCGATCCGGCCGTGAAGGAACAGATTCGCGGCGTCCTCGCCGGGAAGCTCGGCGTACGTGACTTCGCGCGTACCGAGGCGTTCAGTCGAACACTCGACCGCGTAATGCCTACTGCATTGCAACGTTTCGCTGCCATGTCGGACGAGGATCGGGCTCGCCTGGCCGAGCAGGGCCGGGCGGAACTGGAACGATATCGCGAACAGGCCGCGGCAGCGGCGCCCGCGCCACCTTCGACGTCGATCGATGATCAACCGAAATTTCAGCAGGAGCCGAGTCCTGGGTCGGGACATGTCGTTGCAGGCACGCGTAAGCCCGACCGCGACCGGGTCGTTGCGCCCGACGACCCGGACGAGGACGATCTGTATTTCCGGGAACGCCGACAGCGTGGATGGATGGTGTGAAGCAAGACGTACCCGTAGCGGTTCGAACCAGCACCGGCTCGATGACCGCGCTGGAGTTTCAGGCGAGGGCCGGTCGAAGTGCCGTGCCGGGCTACCTGACGCTGGAACTGAGTCGACCGCTGCCCGATGTATGCGGTCGACACGGGCAGCCTGCGGTCGAGCGACGGCCAGGAGTGGTTCGTTTCCACGAGGGAACACACGGTCGAGTGCAAAGTACCTGGGCGACAAACTTTTTCTGGGGCCTCCTGCATTATCGGCGCACGCCGGATGGCAACACCGAACTCCACGGTGATTGGCCGGTATGCAAATACTGTGTCTGGCAGTCCCGAGTGCTTCGCCTGATCGGCTACGTTTTTGCATTGTCCGGCATAGTTGCCATAGTCGTGTTGTGGATGGCCGCCCAGGCGGGAGCTGTCGACGAAATATCGATGCTGGCGGTTCTACTATTCTTTCCCGGTTGGCTTCCAGGGGGTCTTGTCGTGGCCGTCAGTGCATTTGGTCGAGCGACCCGGTACGTACGTATTCGGCCGATCGTGGACAGCACGATGGTGTTGATCCGCGCGCACCCGAACTTCGCTGCGGCTGTTGCGGCCCAGAGCAACGTCCGCTAAAGCGCACAGGTGTCACGCCACGTCCATGGCACGCGGATTGCGTCGGAGCCGAACTCGTCTCCAGACACCGAGTCGGAAAATGCCATCAGCGTTCGATGTGACTGTTATCGCGTACTCGCGGCCGGTCGGGGACGTTGCCGTGAACAGATGAACACCCGGAAGCTATGTGTGTGGGTCATGATCAGACCGCAAGCTGTCCATGGCTGCGGTGATCATGGCGCGTGCACCCTGCCCATGAATGGCTTGATCCTTGAGTCGGTGAAATGCCTTGTCGTACAATGCAATCTCACTAGGCTGGGTGATCGTCAGCTCAGCCGAGGTCGTCTCGACCTGCACCATACGAGTGTCGAACATGATGAAGTTGTTCATCACAGGGGTGCGGTAGTCGCTGCTCGTCGGCACGATGCCCAGCACCACACGCGGCAGTGACATCGCTGTGAGCAAGCGATCCATCTGTTCCAGCATCGTGGCCGCGGTGCCTACGCGGGAGTGCAGGACCTGTTCGCCGATGAGGAAGAAGAAGCGGTGATTGCCCCGGTACAGGACTTGCTGACGTTCGAGGCGCGCGGCTAGCCCGGGTTCGAGGTCGGTGGGTGGGTCGTCGTAGAAGTCGAGGACCATAGCGAGCAGCGCTTCAGCGTAGGGCGGTGTCTGCAATAGTCCGGGGACCACGACGGGCTCGTACCACCGCATGAGGCTGGTTTGCGCCTCCGTGACAATGGATTGTTTCTGCCTGTGCGGCAAGCGCATTCGCTTCTGCTCGAGATACGAAGTCTCGACATTGCGCAGGTTGGCGATGAGGTCGGGTACTTGATCGGCGCTGCGGGTGTGGATACACCAGAGGCGCACGTCGTCATCGGTCGGCGTCTGTTTGCCGTACTCGATTTTCGAAACCTTGGAACTGTGCCAACCGGCAAGCTCAGCGAGTTGCCTACCGGTCAGCCCGGCATCCCTACGGAGGTTGCGCAGGCGCTCACCGAACGCCTCACGCGCCTCTGTCACAGTAGTAGTCACGCCTTGATGTAATCAGCGTGGGGTACTGCCTTGTCCCACACTCGATTCCACACCGCCCGGAGGTGATCAACGATCACCGGGTCTTGCGTGAACGCACCGCCCACGAACTGGCCTGACGGCTCGAAGACGGTGAACGCCACGAGGTTGTCATCGAACAGCCAGAAGTCATCCGTCGTCAGCTCGGATGAGTCGATCAGGTGTCGAGCCAGATAGCGGATTTCTTCGCCCGCAGCGATGTTCTGTTCGGCGACGACAAGGCCCCACCTGCTGTAGTCAGTGTGTGGCTCGGTGATAACGCGGGCACGTCGCATCTGCTTGCCGCTGGAAGTGATCGCGTGCACCTCGTCGGCCCAGTCCTTGAACCACTCGTAATCGTCGGGCTCGCCGGTCAAAAACTGCTGGAACGGTTCGGACTCTTCCGGTGTCTCATAGGTGTCGAGTACTTCGAGGTGGTATGCGGTGCGCTCGAACGTGTGGAAGAACTCGTCGAACGCCTCACCTTGTAAGAGCTGCATCGCCCCTGATCTCCTGTCCAACGGGAACCTCGAAGCAGGTTTCGTGGTCCGGTATATCCATCTGCGACAACGCTTCCGGGTCGGTCACTACGTCGCCGGACAGCAAGAACGTTCCGTGACCTGTGTCCTGAAGCAACACACCCAGGCACGTCCCCGGTTCGAGGTACGCGAGCAGCGGGTGTGGGATCTCCAGTACGTCGCTGCGTCCCCGAACCCGCCAGCCTTGAACGATGTACGTGCCCCGATCAGTCAGGAACAGGGACGGGCAACCGTTCTTGTTTGTGTTGTTTCCGAGGAACCATAACTTCATGGGTTCTGTCCTTCGTGAGGAGTTGCGCGTATTTTCTTACGCACGTTAATCGTCAGTGACCAGGAGCAATCAGTCAATGAAAACCGCCTCTGCTCGCAAACTGTAGCAAACCTGTTCAGATTTCGGCACTCAGTTTCTTAGGTTCGATTGCAACGGGTCGGGTGGGCTGTCCTTGTCGTTCACTCGACCCGGAACCAATCGTTCGACGAAAGGTTCTGGCGTGCAAGACGATCAGTGCCACGTACGCATTCGATTCGGGCCTCATGTGCTCGACTACTGCGCAGCGAGGCAAGCAGCGATTCTGTACGCGAAGGACGTGGGGGAATGGCTCGGCGTTCCCGTCCTGATAGACGATGAAGTCCGCGACGATATGCCGCACTTGCCCTGTGAATCGCTATGGACGTGACCGTCTTCAGTATCGCCGTAGTCGGGGCATTCGTACTTGGATTCATGCTGGTCCGCTACCGCTCCGCACCCCGCCTAGCGGCTAGTGGTTCTGCCAGCCGCCGACCGTGGTGCCGCCCTGCCGAGGCGGCGCTCCCACGGGCGCGCTCAGTTCGAGTGCGTCGCGTACGAGGGCTGCGAGCGGGTCTGCGGAAGACCCAGCTCGACACTGCGGCCGACAAACCCTGATGCCACTGCCGCTCCTATGTGGGCTGAATCTACGTAGATGGGATTTATGTAGATCGGACCTACATCATTGAGGTCGTGTGCGGGTCGGATCGGTGTGGGATTGCGCCAGAAAATCTGCACGCCACATTGGAACGCCACAGCAGCTGATCAAGGTTCGGCGTTGTACAGCCGAATTTCGGGTGCTGAAATATACCCTTGCCGGGTGACTGTCTATGCCTCCGGCAGTGGGTGGGATATGTCGGTAGAGAATCGCCCGACCGCGTCCCCAGATCATCTGGGGACGTTTATTCGTCGGGTGCGGGCGGAGATGCCGGAGTCGTTGTGGCGGGTGATCGAGCCGTGGTCGCAGCTGCCTCGTCGGTGGGTGCCCGAGGCGTACGGGATCGATGTGCCACCGGTGGGGGAGGCGCTTTGTGAGGTGCATGCACCGATTCGTTGGCACGAGGCCATCGAGGAGGTGGCCGTGGCTAGTCTGTTGCATCCTTCGCCGACGACGGGGCAGCTGCGCGTTATCTGGGAGCGGCTGGAGGCCGCTGGGCTGCGGCCGGCCGCCTGTGTGCACCTCGGGTTGTGGAATCCGGGTTGGTTGCGGGACGGGCGGGCGCCCGCGGCGGGCACGTGGGCAGTCGATGTGGTCGGGGTCAGTGCGATCGGGTTCATCGAACCCGAGCATGCGCAGGAGCTGGCCGGGCTGATCGACGGTCGGGTCGACACGATCGCCAGGTGTCCGGAATGGGCGTATTGGCGGACCTGCTGATCGAGGCTTGCTCGGCACCGGATCGTTTGCAGATCCGTTGCCACACTTGGCAAATCCCGTTATGATTACGGCGCTGCGGTCGGTGAGCGACTCCCGAGCCTGGAGCAAGAGTGCTGTCGGGGGTAGCTGCTCGGGTGCCTTTCGGTTCGAACGGGAGTCCGGTTATGGAAATCAGTCAGGCGGAGTTGGATGGCGCGCGCCCGTACTCGCCGACGATGCTTCGCGTCTACGATCTTTACGTGCTGGGTTTCAACAACCGGTTCGTGTGGCGTTGTCCCACAAAGCATCTAAGGCGGCTGTACGACGGCAACATCTCCGGCGATCACCTCGACATCGGCCCCGGAACCGGTTGGCAGTTGAGCCATGCCAAGTACCCCGTCGCAGATCCGAAGGTCACCCTGGTCGACCTGAATCAGCATCCGATGGAGATGACCGCCCATCGGCTTCGCAAGCGCGGCATCGAACCCGCCAGCCATGTCGGCAGTGTGCTGCATCCGTTGCCAGTCGATCGCCAATACGACTCCGTCGCAGCGAGTTTGCTCATGCACTGTGTGCCGGGCAACTGGGACAGCAAAGGCATCGCTTTCCGGCACATCGCCGATGCGACCACCGATGATGGGGTTTTCTTCGGCGTAACCGCCTTGTCGCACGGTGTCCCGAGCACGGCGCTCAGTCGTGCCACCTCCAGAAACTTCCAACGCCGCAACGGGTTCCATAACCAAGATGACGATCTCACCGGCCTGGTCGACGCGTTGGAGCGGGCGTTCGCCGCGGTCGAGGTGAACACCATCGGCTCGTTCGCGCTGTGGACCGCCCGCCGGCCGCGCCGCACGGACCAGCCGGGCACCACCGACGGCTAGCCGGCCTTGCTGGTCGCGGGCACGAGCAGAATCGCCAACGGAACCTCAGCGGCTGACCGAGCGCTCGGCACCGCGAACGTGGCGACATTGAACCGGGACCCCTCGATCGAAATCGTCTGCTCCACAACGGTTTCGTGCGACGCCGCCGGGGCGATCCGTTTCATGTCGATCTGCTCGAGCACCCGCCGGAGCAACTGTTCGTCGCTGTCGAAAGCCGGGGCCAGTTCGCCCGTGGTGCTCACGATGA
This sequence comes from Nocardia sp. NPDC050175, assembly GCF_044459885.1. Taxonomy (NCBI): domain Bacteria; kingdom Bacillati; phylum Actinomycetota; class Actinomycetes; order Mycobacteriales; family Nocardiaceae; genus Nocardia; species Nocardia sp. NPDC050175. The sequence continues at coordinate 61,371 of NZ_JBITJI010000004.1, read as the reverse complement.
ACCCGGAGCGGGCGTCCACCATCAGCAGCGTCGAGTTGGTGTAGCGGACAAGGGTGCTCATGCGGGTGTCCATCTCACGATGACGCAGTTGCGCGGTGAGTCCGTACACGGTGCGATCACGATCGCCGGACGCGCCCAAAGCCGTTGTGGAGGACCAGAAATGCACCCACTGCCCGGGATCGTCGGGGCGACGTACCGACCAGGAAGCCTCGGTGAGCCTGCCCTCTTTGCCGTTCTGGGCGCCGTAGTACAACGCCAAGAACTCGCCCGCGTCGTCGGGGATCATGTGCCGCAGCAGGTGCCGGATCGCCCGTTCCTCCCCGACCTTACGGCCGTCGCCGATGATGCTGAGGTTGTCACCGGCGCTACGCGTGGCCACCTTCTGCAAATCGAGAATCCACGAGTTGTAGACCGGACGAGGCGTCGTGGGCGGGGCCGCTATCCAGACGACCAGCCCGACTGCCTGGCCGTCGGGAGCCTCGATCCAGTGCGTATGGCATTCGATGCCGCCGTCTGCTCGCACATGGTCCACCTGCGGACCGGCCATGATGTCCTTGATGACACCGGTGAACAGCGCTTCACCCTGACGGTCGAACCCCAGCTGCGATGCGACGCGGCGTAACGGCCGGGCCACCCGATGTCCGTCCGAGGAATGGATGACGATCTGCTCGTGCAGGAGGGTGGCGATGACGTCGACGCTGAACCAACGTCTAGGCAGCTGCATACCGAGGCAGCGTAGTCATTTCGAGCCGAACTAAGAACAGCTACTGCGGAGTCCGGCACGAAACGTCAGCTTATGACAGTCGCCGCCGATGGCCGGTGATGTTAGAGTATTGGGCGCACCGGCTGGTGAGTGACTCCCACGCCCGGAAGCAGACATCCTCTTACGTTGGGGATAGCTTTCGGTCGCGTCTGATGGGAGGGGCCTCATTAGCAATGGGAGTGCAGCATCATCTACGACACGCGGCATTGTCTGGGGAGACAACTGTGCGCGGGGCGATGACATCGCTGGAACGTTGCCCGTACTGGTGCGAGCGTCCGGACGGCCATGGCTGGGAAGACGGCGCGGCATTCGGTGAACTGATGAGGGTTCACCGACACACCTTCCCCATTCCCGGCACCGATCACGGCAGCTTCATGGTGCTTGTTACCGAGTGCCTCGGCCGTGCCGGTATCGAGCGCGAACCGATGAGCTATGTCGTCGATACCGGAATCGGCAGCGACGGCGAACTCGACCCTGCCGGTGCCCTTGGCCTCGCCCAGGTGCTGGCTGCGGCGCTCGCCCTCGAAACCCACAACTGGGCAGGTAGATCCACAGCTTGCCTGGCCGATTGGACAAGTACGACAAGTACTTCGGATATCGATGAATGAGGTTCACCAGAGAGTGCCGGGATGTACGGGCTACGCCTGATCCTTGGCTCGACAGAGGGGATCGAGCCAAGGATCAGGGCGGCCTGGTCGACAACCGGCAGGTGTTCGGCACCAGGCACCGCAACGATTCGGCTGTTATTTCCGTTTTGGGGGAGAACATGACTATCAGTGCATTTCCGGCAACCATGAATGTGCGGCTAGGCGATCGGATCAGTCTGCTCGACATCATTGCCGCCTATGGTCCCGATGCGGTGGTGGCGCGGATCGCGGCACTGCGCGCCAATGGATGTCGGTCCGCCGCACGGGCAATGGAGCGCGAACTGAACAAATTCGATCTGCTGCAACAGAAGCCTTGATTGATTTGCGGCCGAACGTTAGTCGAGCGGCGGGCGCACTGCGCGGGAGACGACGATGACGGACCTGGGCATCCTGCTCGCATTGCGTCGCGAAACTCCGGAGCCCGAATATTGGTGTCGCCGGGTCGCCGCCGAGCAACCCCGCGCCATGTGCACCCTCGGCATCCTGCATGCTGAGCGCGGTGAGATACCGGAGGCGGAGAACTGGTTCCGCCGGGCCGCGAACGCCGACGACTCCTGGGCGATGAACATCCTCGCCCTCTTCCTCGCCGAGCGTGGCGCCACGCGGAGCGCCGAATACTGGTTCCGTCAAGCCGCCGCCACCGGCCACCCGGACGCGATGATCAATCTGAATATCATGCGGGCCGGGCGATTCGAGGAACGCGACGCCGAATTCTGGTATCGCCAGCTCGCCTACGCCGGCCACCTCGAGGCAATGACCACCGTGGCCACCATGCACGCCGAGCGCGGCGAGACAGACGAGGCCGAATCCTGGTTCCGCTGGGCGGCCTGCGGCAACCACCCGCGCGCGATGGACTGCCTGAGCGGGCTGCTTGCCGACCGCGGTCAGCGCGACGAGGCCGACTACTGGCGTGGACGGGCCGAATGTAGCTAGCGGCTCACTGTCCCTTCGGTGGCAGCGTCTGGATCAGTTTGCGCAGCAGGGGGATCAGGGTTTGTTGCTCGTCGGTGGTCAGGCCGGAGAGTAGCCGCGTCTCGTTGCGCAAGTGGTGTTCGAACGCCTTGTCGATGACGTCGCGGCCGCTCAAAAACATTCAGCTGCGTTTGGTGATGGTTACCGTAATATTGTATGTGCTCGGCTATTTCGGGGCGTACACCTTCATTCGCCCGTTCCTGGAAGATAATTCGTCCATCACGCCCGCCTACATCACCGGATTGTTGATCATTTATGGTGCAGGCGGTGCGGCCGGAAACTTCATCGCCGGATATACGGTCACCAAAAATCTGCGAGCCAGCTTCATCGTCGCCTGTGCGGGACTCGTGGCTTCCTTGCTGTTGCTGCTCACCATCGGTCACGGACCGGTCGGGCTGATCATCTCGCTGGCCCTCTGGGGAGTGTCCTTCGGCGCGATGAACCTGTGCCAGATCAACATGACGCTCGCCGCCGCGCCGGACACCTTCGAAGCCGCCATGTCGCTGAATACCTTGGGCTACAACACATCTATCGCCCTCGGCGCACTCTTCGGTGGACTGTTCGCGGATCACCTGGGTGTCCGAAGTGTGTTCTGGTTCGGTGTGGCGCTGACCGCGGCGTCGCTGCTCCGCACGCTCAGCACTCGCCGGAAGGCCGCCGATCCGGTGCCGGACGAGGCACTGGTCGCCGCTGGCTGAGCCGATCCTGTTGGCAGCGTGCGGCCCCTGACTCTTTCGGTCGGGGGCCGCACTCGATCGAGCGGCGCTTGCCCCGGCTGCCATGGCGCTGCGTGGTCGTCCCACCGCGCTGAGGCGGGCGGTCGGACGGTTCGCATTGGTGATATTCGCGACGATCCACGCTTGCGTAGGTACCTAGACCTCTAGGAACCGTTGAAACGCAACAGCTCCCATTGGTGACCCCGACGTGATCGCATTCGTCGCCGTACCCTCGAACGCAGTTACTGCAGACGAAGGGATCGACGCGATGGCCGAAGCGGCTTACCTCACCATCGCGGACGACTACGCACGACGGATTCGCAACGGGACGCTCTCCGGCGATGCTCAGCTACCCAGCCATGCCGAGCTGGCCGAGCGGCACGGCGTATCGCGTTCGGTGATCCGGCAGGCAATCCAATTGCTGGCCAATCAGCAACTTGTGCGGACCGTCCCGCGGCGCGGCACCTTCGTCGTCGGTCAGTCGCCGGCCCGTCAGCCCGACCCCGTCCAGTTGGACGACGACGTCGACGAGATCCGCTCCGTCGCGCACCCCATCCGACGCGCCCAACTCGCAGGCAACCTCATCACCCACTACCAACTCCGTATCGCCGAACTCTCCGGCATCCGCCAGACCGCGATCGAAGACGCCCACGACCACGGCATGAGCATCGCCGACATCGGCGAACGACTCGGCCTGACCAACGGACACATCGGCTAGTTCTCTGACGACAGGCCGCGAGGTCCGAGATGGCGCGGGTCCCCTTCGACGTCGACGACTACGCGCGCCGAGTGCAGTCGCGACCCTGCCGCCGGGCGTCCCGTATCGCGAGCAACAGTTCCACTCACTGATGGCGGAGCGCGGGTGCTGCCGCGGACGCGCGAGCAGGCGGTCGAACCGGTCGCGCGACTGCGGGTCGCGGTGTCCGATATGTCGTGACTCCACTCGATGCGCCGGTGGGTGATCGGCGGTCGTATCCCGGACTCGTAGCGGTCGCTTGGTTGGGCTCGGAAGTGATCCGAATGAGTCCGAAAAAATGATAGCTGAAAGATCGCTGCCGAAGATTCAATGTGGGCGATTCAGCGCATTGAGCCTAAAAGTCAATAGGGTAGAGCGTAAGTATCTCGTAAGAATTATCCGCCGCGGATTACTATGGGCGACGCCTCTACCTGCGAGGATGGCGGATTTGCCGGGTTTGTTGATTGACCCCCTTGCGCCGCTTGCCAAACCTGAGTGCATGAGCAAATACATCAGCTGCGCAGCATTAGCTGCCGTATGGATTTCAGTCGTTGTCGGTTCGGGACTGGTCGCAAGTCCGGCCATCGCGGACCCGCCGCCCGCCGGGTGCACCTCCGACTACGCGGTGCCCAACCAACTCACCATCACCTGTGAACCGGGAGCCGGCGTCGGCCAGCACGCGTACATCCGGTGCCGCGATATCGGCGGCATCCTGCACACCCGAATCGGGACCACCGTAGGCGAGAACGGCGGGTGGTCACGGGCAGTGTGCGCGACCGGCGAAAGCGGACCGGTCTGACCCGCGAGCTCCTCCCACGAGCTCCGTGCGAGCTCAGTCCACCCAGTCGAGATCCGGCTGTATTCGCTGCCTCAGCGACCGATCGAAAGGTTCATCCCATGTCTGCAGCCAACGAACGTCACCGCACCACCAAGCGCGCCGCGAAGCACCGCAAGGAAACAAAGCGCAATCGCCGTGGCCTCTACGCGGCGGCCGCGTTCGCATCGCTGGCCACCGTCATGGTGTCGACCCCCGAGGCGTCGGCCCAAGCACCCGCGTTTCCGGCCCTGCCGACCAACCCGGGCGAGCTCATCCCCGGCTTGAACTCGGCGGTACCCGGTCTCGGTGACACGGTCAGCGGAGCGGTCACAGAATTCGGCGCATCGGTGCCGGATATCAGCGCGGCCGTGCCGGAGCTCGGCAACATCACCTCGAACCTCGGCCCGGAGGGGCAGAACATGGTCGACCAGGCACTGAACGTGCTGGACGACCTCACCGCGGGCACCCCGGCCGAGAACGCCGGCGACATGATCCGCAACGTCACCTCTCCGGCCCCGCCGACCGCGGTGCACCCCGGAGCGGTCGGCACGGTACCCGGCACCACCACCACGGCAGCCCCGCTCGGCTTCGTGCCGTCGCAGGTCACCGAGCTCGCCGCCGTCGCAGAACAGGTCGTCAGCACCGGTGTCGACCTGGAGCAGCTGGCCGGATGGGCCGACAAGACCTTCCCGAGTGGGCCGCTGCGTCAGCCCGTCGAGGACCTGCTCGCCTTCGTCAACCAGGCGATCGAGCAGGCAGGCACCCGCCGCGATCCGGTGGGCGCCCCCCTCGAGAACCTGATCGACCAGGCCCGCACCCTCTTCGACTTCCCGAAGGACGGGCCGGACCCGACTCAGGCACTGCGCGACATCCTCACCCCGATGCTCGGGCAGACCGTCGGTGACGGAGATCCGTTGCAGGGCTTGGCCGAAGGGATTCGCCAGTTCCTCGCCGACCCGGCCAGCACGCTCAGCGAGGCGTGGGCTCCGATACTGACCGAGATCCGCAGCATGGTGCAGGAGAGCGGGTTGATCGACACCCGCCACAACGCGGCGCTGCCGTTCATGGAACTGCCTGTGCTCGCCGCGTTGGTAGTCGTGGGCATCGTCGTCGGTGCCGTGGCCATCGGCGCCCTCGCGGTGGTCGCACTGATCGCCGCGCCTTTGATCATCGGCGCGCTGTTGATCGGTGGCGCGCTGTTGATCGGTGGCGTCGTGCTCGGCGCGGTCGCGGTGGCCGCACTCGTCGCCGTTGTGGCGGTCGCAGTCGCTGCGGTGGTCGTGACGGTCGCGGTCGCCCTCGGCCTGGCCGGAACGATCGTCGTCGGCGTGCTCGGTCTCGCCGCTGTGGTCTCGACACTGGTGATCGGCTTCGCCGCCCTGGTGGTCGTGCTTGTGCTCGGCTGGACCGGACCGATCGCGGGGATCATCCTCGCGGCTCTCGGTCTCGCCGAAGCGATCATCATCGGTGCACTGGCCTTCTCGACTGCCGTTGCGCTCGCGGTGTTCGCGGTTGCGGAAGCGATCAGCCTGGCCGCGATCGGCTTTGCCGCATTCGCCACGCTGGCCACGGTGATCTTGGCCGCGCTGATCACGGTCGGCGCGATCGGCCTCGGTGCCGCAGTCACTCTCGGTGTGCTGGCCTTCGCCGCTCTGGTCGTGTTCGTCTTCGCGGGCTGGACCGGTTTGCCCGCCATGATCGTGATCGCCGCCATCGCGGTCGTCGCGGCCATCGTTATTGCCGCAGCCGTCTTCTCGACTGTGGTGGTGCTCGCCAGCCTCGCGGTCGGTGAGGCCGTCATCCTGGCCGCGCTGGCCTTCGCCGCGTTCGTCGTCACCGTGGTCCTCGGCGCACCGGTGTTGGCCGGTCTCGCCGCACTGGCTGCGATCGCTCTGCCGGTGCTGCTCACGCTCGCTGCCGTGATCCCCGCGGTGGTCATCGCCGGACTGATCGCGGTAGCGGTACTTGCCGCGCTGGCGGCACCGATCGTGCTCGGTGCGCTCGCGCTCCTGGCACTGACGTTGCCCGCGCCGATTGTGCTCGGCGCCTTGGCAATCGGCATCGCCCTGCTGACCGCCCTTGCCCTCGTGGTCGCGCCCGCACTGCTCGCCCTCGGTGCTGTCACACTGGGCGCGCTGCTGACCGCCGGTGCTGCCGCACTGACGGCGCTGGCGGTGGCCTCGCTGATCGTGATCGCCTCGATCGCATTGGGTCTGGCGGGAACGATCACTCTCGGCGCGCTCGGCCTCGCCGCTTTGGTGGCGACCCTGGTGATCGGCTTCGCCGCACTGGTGGTCGTGCTGGTCCTCGGCTGGACCGGACCGATCGCAGGCATCATCCTCGCGGCCCTCGGCCTCGTCGAAGCGATCGTCCTCGGTGCGCTGGCACTTGCCGCGGTGATCGCGCTGACCGCCTACGCCATCGCGGGAGCGATCGCGACGACGGCACTTGGCCTAGCCGCGCTGGCCGTGCTCGCAACGGCGACCTTGGCCGCACTGGTCACGGTCGGCGCGATCGGCCTCGGCGCGGCAGTCACCCTCGGTGCGCTGGCCCTCGCCGCCCTGATCGTGTTCGTCTTCGCGGGCTGGACGGGCTTGCCCGCCATGATCACGATCGCCGCCATCGCGGTGGTCGCGGCCATCGTCGCCCTCAGCGCGGGCGTCGCCACCGCGATCATCCTGGCCGCGCTCGCCGCGGGCACGGTGGTCACCCTGGCCGCGCTGGCCTTCGCCGCGTTCGTCGTCGGCGTGGTGTTCGGCGCGCCCGGGCTGGCCGCGCTGGCCGCACTGGTCACCGGCGCGGTGATCGCCGCGCTCACCGCACCGATCGTGCTCGGGGCCCTGGCCCTGGCCGCGCTGCTGCCGGTGCTGCTCACCCTGGGTGCGATCGCCCTCGCCATCCCCGCCCTGGCCATCACCGCACTGGTTGTGGCGACGGTCATCGCGGCGATCGTCCTCGCACCGATCGTGCTCGGCGCCCTCGCGCTGACCGCGCTCGCCGCACTCACCTTGCCCATCCTGATCGGGCTCGGCGCGTTGGCAATCGGCGCAGCCATCCTGACCGCCCTGGCCCTGGCGACCGCACCGATCGTGCTCGGTGCGCTGCTGATCGCCGGAGCGGTTGCGCTGGCCACACTGGCACTGCCGGTACTGATCGCTCTCGGAGCCATCGCTCTCGCTACGGCCGCCACCATCGGCGCGCTGCTGACCGCGGGCGCGGTACTGGCCATCCTGGCACCGATCGTGCTGGGCGCCTTGGCTCTTGCCGCATTGGCTCCGCTGGCCGCTCTCGCGACTTTGGCCGCGATCACGGCGCTGGTGGTGCTTCCGCTGCTCGTGGCGGGGGCTCTGGCCCTGGCTGCGGTGCCCGCATTGCTGGCGGTGCTGGCTCTGACGGTGCCGATTGTGTTGGGCGCTTTGGCTCTTGCCGCACTGGCTCCGCTGGCCGCTCTCGCGACTTTGGCCGCGATCACGGCGCTGGTGGTGCTTCCGCTGCTCGTGGCGGGAGCTATCGCTCTGGCCACAGTGCCCGCACTGCTGGCCGCGCTGGCTCTGACGGTGCCGATTGTGTTGGGCGCCTTGGCCCTTGCGGCGCTGGCTCCGCTGGTCGCGTTGGCACTGCCCGCTTTGATCGCCCTCGGCGCGCTTGCGCTGGCGACGATCACGGCGCTGGCGCTGCTTCCGCTGCTTGCGCTCGGTGCACTGGCTCCGGCCGCAGTACTCGCCGCTCTGGCACCGATCGTGCTGGGGACGTTGGCCCTTGTCGCACTGGCTCCGCTGGCCGCTCTCGCGACACTGGCCGCGATCACGGCGCTGGTGGTGCTTCCGCTGCTCGTGGCCGGGGCTCTGGCCCTGGCGGCAGTGCCCGCGCTGCTGGCGGTGCTCGCTCTGGTGACGCCGATTGTGCTGGGCGCCTTGGCTCTCGGTGCACTGGCTCCGCTTGCCCTGGCTGCGGTGCTCGCGGCTGTGGCACCGATCGTGTTGGGTGCCTTGGCTCTTGCGGCCCTGGCTCCGCTGGCGGCTCTCGCGGCTCTGGCCGCGATCACGGCGCTGGCGGTGCTTCCGCTGGTCGCTCTCGGGGCGCTTGCCCTGGCCGCGGTTCCTGCGGTGCTCGCCGCGCTGGCACCGATTGTGCTGGGTGCCTTGGCTCTTGCGGCACTGGCTCCGCTGGCCGCGCTGGTTCCTCCGGTGCTGCTCGTGCTCGGTGCGCTCGCGGCTGTTGCCGTGATCACCGCGCTGGCGCTGCTGCCGCTGATCGTGTCCGGGGCGCTGGCCCTGGCGGCGGTTCCCGCATTGCTGGCGGCGCTGGCACCGATCGTGCTCGGCGCGTTGGTGCTTGGTGCTTTGGCTCCGCTGGCGCTGCTCGCGCTCGCTGCGGTGCCTGCGATCCTGGCTCCGCTCGCGGCGCTGGTTCCGCTGGCACTGGCGGTGCCCGCACTGCTGGCCGTCCTGGCTCCGGTTGTGCTGGGGGCCTTGGTCCTCGGTGCGCTGGCTCCGCTGGCCGCACTGGCGCTGCCCGCGCTGGTGCTCGGTGCCATCGCGGTGGCGCTGCTGCCCGTGGTGCTGCCGGTGCTGGTCGCCCTGGCGCCGATCGTGCTGGGCGCCTTGCTGCTCGGTCCGCTGGCTCCGTTGGCTCCGCTTGCCTTGCTGGCGCTGCCGATCCTGCTCGGTGGGCTGGTGGCACTGGCTACCCTCCCGCTGCTGGCCGGAGTTCCCGCAGCGCTGGCGGCGCTGCTGACCGTCGCACTGCTCGGCCTGCTGCTCGCGGTCGCGGTGCCGGTGGGTATCGGTATCGCGCTCGGCCTGACGGCGCTGGCCGCCAGTACGGTTCCGCTGCTGCTGGCCGCCCTGCTGGCCAGTGTGCTGGTGCCGAGTGTGCTGGTGGTCGTGCTGCCACTGCTGCTGATCGCGGTGTTGGTCGCGGTCATCGTGGTGGTCCCGGCGGCCGCTCTGTCGAGCCCGGATGTGAAGTCCTACATCATTTCCGCGATCCGCGCCTGGCGCGATCAGAACACCTCGCGTGGTCACTCCGACAGCGGGATGACGCCGACCGGAACCCAGTTCCTCGACGACATCCAGGACACCGCGAGCCTCGAGGAGCTCATCGCCTCGCTGCAGAAGTCGCTCGCGCCGCGGGCGCGCGCTGAAGTTGCCCCCGCCCACGCCGAGATCCCGTTGGTCGGGAACGACGTTGCGGACGGACGCATCTCGAATCAGGAGGGCCGTCGCCTTGTCGAAGTTTCGCTCTGAACCAGAAGTCGACCGAACCCACTCTCCAGCAACGGAATACGAACCTGAGGAGCAAACAATGAACCCTGAGATGAACGACACCGACACCGATTTCGATCCCACCGACCCGAGCCTGCACCTCGAATACCTCTACGGCCCACAGTGGCGTGACGTCGTGCAGATCATCGAACGAGCCGCTCAGCTCACCACGGACGAAATCGAGCAGCTCAACATCCAGGCGGATAAGAACGGGACGACCGGGCTGTCCAACCCCGACGGTCTCGCCGGCCTGCTGTCCAGCTTCCGCAAGTCGTCGACGGAAACGAAGACCGCGCAGATCGCCGCCGAGACGGCACAGGAGTTCGGTCGCACCAGGGCCGTTCAACTGGCGGGACTGATTGCCGGACAAGCGATTTCGCCGGTCATTGGTGGCAGCGCCGAGGGTTTCAACGGGTTGCTGCAGTCGCTCGGTTCGCTCGGCGCGATGAATGCGATCAATCGAGCGGTCACCGCGGCGGTCCTCGCGGACCTGGTCGGCCGCGGCGAATTCACCAGGGACGTCTACGACTCCCTGATGGACCCCTGGCTCGACGCCACGCTCTGACCAGCTGCCGACGACTAGCAAAGGAGATTCGATCATGTTCGATCCCAGGTCCGCGCCAAGCAGCACCGCCCCGCTCGGGGGCCTGCTCGACATCAGTTCCGCACCGGTCGCCTTCGGCTACTACGAAGAGAACGCGACCGACGCCGAGACCATCACCCGCTGTCACGACCGGTCCCGCTCCGGGCCCATCGGCTGGTGGAATCGGCACCGGCAGCTCGGTATCGGCGTCGGAATGACGCTGGTGACGACACTGGGATTCCTGCCGGCTGTGCAGAACGCAGTGATCTTGGGGTGGTAACACCCCTGCCCGATGAGGCCGCGACGCCCACCGTGACTTTCACGGTGGGCGTTGTGGCTACCATGCTGCAAATTGTGACGGGACGGGTGGCTGATAAGATCGGCCTATCGCTCGATAGTCCCGTCTGCCTCGTCTTTTTCGATGGAGGTGTGCAGTTTCAGGACGCTGGAGAGTAGGTCGAGCGAGTGATTACACGAACGCGTTACCTCGTTTCAGCTAGACACCGCAATTCCCTGGACACCCGACACCTCGGTGGAGAAAATGCGATCGTCCTGTTCGGTGATCGGCACGACAACACCCCCGCGGCGCTAGGCAGCCGTGGAGGGACGCACAGCGCCAAGCCCGGATACCGGCAGCGGCAACGCGGTAGACCCGCGCCCGACCGGACCGAGCCGACTCGAAGGTCGTCGCATTTTCGTCGCCCGGCTCGGTGAGCTGTTCGCCGCAGCAGGCGCGCCGCCGGTGAAATCGGTGGTCCGCGCTGCCAACGCGCGGATCCCGGAGAGCGCGCCACGCATCACCGCCCAGCGGATCAGCGACTGGCGCCGCGGCAACCGCACGCCGGCCACCTTCCTCGCGGTGCGCCCCGTACTGGACGTCTTGATCACGGAGGCCCGACGCCGAGTCGCGGCCAACCCCGATATCGACCCAACCCTGCTCGATATCGTGCGCTGGCACGAGGACTGGAAGGCGGCCAGGGTCGAGCCGCCGGTCGCCGATGTCGACCGCGAGCCCTATCGCGGCCTCTGGGCTTACCGCACCGAGGACAGTGATCTGTTCTTCGGCCGCGACCAAGCGAAACTGCAACTGCTCGAACTCATTTCGACAGCTGAGGCAGACGAGGCGCCGTCGATGGTGCTGCTGCTCGGGGCCTCTGGCGTCGGCAAATCGTCGTTGCTCGCCGCAGGCCTGCTCGCCACACCGGGATTGCCGACGCCGATCACCATGTCCCCGGGCAATGATCCGATGACCGCTCTCGCGTCGGCAGTTCGAACGCGGCCGCCGGGTCACTGTCTGCTGGTGGTCGACCAAGGCGAGGAACTGTTCACTCGCTGCACGAATGACGCACAGCGGCAACAGTTCCTGTCCGCGTTGACGTCGCTCGCCGCGCCCGGCGCCGAGCAACGCACCACCGTTGTCGTCGCGTTCGACACCGCGCACCTGCCGAAGTTGTTGCGCTACCCGGTATTGATGACGGTGCTGCGCGACCACACCATGCTGCTCAATCCGATGACACCGGAGGAACTGCGCGAGGCGATCGTCCGTCCTGCCGCGGTCACCGGACTGCGGGTCGAGGACAGCCTGGTCGAGGTCCTGCTCCAAGACCTGGACACCATCGAGGCGCACAGTTCGGTTCGTCTCCCGCTGTTGTCCTTCGTACTGGCCGTGACCTGGTCGAACCGCCGCAGTCGGACTCTGACGCTGGAGGCGTATCGCGAAGCGGGCGGCTTGGCTCGCGCCTGCGCGGTGGGCAGCGAAATGTTCTGGTCCGGCCTCACCGAGAGCGAACGCGAGGCCGCCCGTCATGTGCTGGTCGCGCTCACCGTCATCGGGCCGACCACGGTGGTGCGCAACCGGGTGCCGATCGAGCTGCTGGTCGAGGAGTCGGCGGAGCCGGACTTGACCCGATCGGTCATCGCCCGGATGACGGAAGTGCGAATGATCGTGCAGCGCAACGGCGAAATCGAGCTGGTGCATGATCTGCTGCTGACCGGATGGCCGCGCATGGTCGAATGGTTGGCCGCGGAAAAGGAATTCGCGCCCGACCGCCAGCGCATCGAATCCGACGCACGGGAGTGGGTCCGGCAGGATCGGCCGGCGTCGTTGTTGTACTCCAGGACTCGGCTCGAGGACGCGGCAGGCTGGATGCGGCGCACCGAGTCGTCGAACCAGGTCGCCAGGGAGTTCGTGGCCGCCTCGCTGACGCGGCAGCGCGCACGGGCGGTACGCCGACGGATGATCCTGTCCGCCATCGCGGTATTGACCGTGGTGGCACTTGTGCTTTCGGTGATTGTGATCGCGCAGCGCGCGGCCGTGGCGCAGGAACACAAGGACGTGATACTCGGGCAGCTTGTCGAGGAATCGCAGCGGATCGAAGACGTCGACCCCGGGCTCTCGGCGCAACTCGCGCTGGCGGCATACCGGATGAGCCCCGACGACCCGGGTGCTCGCGCTCGCCTACTGGCGACGCAAGGCTTGCCGATCGAGATCACCTCGACAGCGGGGCACGACGGTTCGGTGCGTGGCATCGCACTGAGTTCCGCTCGGCGGCTGCTGGCCAGCGCGGGTAGTGACGGCTTCATCCGGTTGTGGGATCTGTCGGATCCGCATGCGGTAGCGGCCGCCGGGCAACTCGGTGGTCACCGCGGCAACGTCGAATCCGTGCTGTTCAGCCCGGACAACAGCAAGCTGGTCAGCGCGGGCAGCGACGGCACGGTGCGGGTCTGGGACATCTACGATCTGCATGCGGCGCGCCAGCTCGGTGAGTTCGACATCGGCACGGCCGCCACCTCTGTCGCGTACCTGCCCGACGGCCGTTCGCTCGTTGCGGGCGGCGTCGACGGAACGCTGAATTTTCTGAATGTCGATACCCCACAATCGATTCGGCGGATCAGTGCGCCTGTCGCCGCACACACGGGTGCGGTCAGAGCGCTGGCGCTCGCGCCGGACGCTCCAGTGCTGGCCACCGCGGGAAACGATCGCACGGTGCGACTGTGGGCCGTGGGTGACTCCGAAAATCCGGCCCCGATCGGGGCACCGCTCGTCAGCGAAGCTGCAGTGCCGGCAATCGCTTTCGGCGACGGAGGGCGGATCGCGGCGGGTACCGCCGACGGCGTGCTGCAGGTGTGGGATGTGCGCGACCCGGTCCGCCCGCGCCTCATCGACCGGAAACAACAACGGCTGGTGCCGATTACCCACCTGCAGTTCTGGCTGGGTGGTCAGGTCCTGCTCACCTCGGACGCGGGCGGCTATGCCCGCGGGTGGGACGCTCGCAGCTTCGATCGAATCTCCCCGGTCGCCCTGGAAGTCCACGGCAACAGCCGATCCAACCAGCAGTTCGCAATCGTCTCGGAAAGTCAGGTGGTGAGCGCGGGCTCGGACGGACGGATCAGGACCTGGACTCATGCCAGGGTGCAGCTCCCGATCGTCTTCCAGGGCGCACTCGATTCGGCAAGCTTCGACACCGAGGACAAGCTGCTGGCCAGCGGAGTTCGGGACGGACAGGTCGGCGTGTGGAACATCAGCATCCCGTTCTACAGCCGGTTGATCAGCGAGGTAGCGGTAGGTCCGCCCGATCGCCGGGGCCCGCAGGTCGCGCTGCGTCCCGACGGTGGGCTGCTCGTCGCGGCAGGCGATACCGAAGTGCGACTGTGGAATCTGGCCGATCCCGCGCGACCTGACCCGCTCGGCGCGCTGCCCGGCACCGGCCTCAGTGGGCCGATCGCCTTCGAACCGAACGGGAAGCGCCTGCTCTCCGGCGTCGGCCGACGGTCGCTCCAGCTGTGGGACGTGTCCGAGCCGTCCGCCCCGCGTGCGCTGGCGGAATTGCGCACCGGACGGGACCGAGAGATCGAACTGGCGGCGTTCGCTCCGGGCGGGGCGCTGGTCGCCGCCGCCGACGATGATTCGCGAATCCACCTGTGGGACATCACCGATCCGGGCAAGCCGGTCGAGGCATCGCTGGATACACAGGGTGGCCAGGCGCGGGCACTGGTCTTCGGCCCGGACGGCAAGACCCTGTTCAGCGCGGACGACAAGGGCATGATCCGTTCGTGGGACGTCACCGATCTGGCGCGGGTTCGCGAACTGGGTGCGGTGCGTGCGCATACCGCCGCGGCTCGGACGCTGGCGATCGATCGATCCGGCCGCCGCCTGGCCTCGGGTGGGGATGATCAGACGGCCCGCCTGTGGAACGTCGCCGACCCGTCCGACATGCAGCCGCTCGGTGATCCGATCCATGCGAAGGTCGGCTGGAACTGGTTCGTGCGTTTCGACCCGAAAGACGAGTCCCGCCTGCTCACCATCGGCGACCAACTGTCGGCCCTCTGGTACACCGACCCGGACGCGGTCGCGACAAAACTCTGTGCCACCTCGGCCTCGCAGATCGACGAGCAAACTTGGCGAGACCAGTTCCCTGCCATCCCTTATATCCGCCCCTGCTGACGACCAGGGCTGATCTGGCGGTGTCGGCAAGTGCACCAGACCGCTGGCCTCGGATTGTGCACGCAGACAGTCTTGCTCGGGAATCGGTCTAAGTCCAAGTTAGAGAGTGATTGTTCTCTAGGATGGCGGGAGTGAAACCGAGCGGAGGGCTGCGGCATGTCTGAGTGGCGTCTGGACGGCAAGGTGGCGGCGGTGACCGGGGCGGCATCGGGGATCGGTGCGGCGACGGCCGTCGAATTCGCCCGCCGCGGTGCGACATTGGCCCTGGCCGATATCGACGACGCGGGGATGAAGGAGACGGCGAGCCGGGTGGCTGCGCTCGGCGCCGAGGTCAGCACCCGTCTCGTCGATGTCGGGAACGAAGATGCGATCTACTCCTTTGCCGACAGTGTCGAAAGGCGTTGGGGCAGAGCCGATATCGTGCTGAACAACGCTGGCGTCGCGGTGCTCGGCGACGCGGTGACGATCAGCGACGAGAGTCTGCGATGGATCGTGGATATCAACTTCTGGGGCGTAGTGCACGGCACCCGGGCGTTCCATCCGATTCTCGAACAATCCGGTGGCGGCACCATCGTCAACGTGTCGAGCGTATTCGGTCTGCTCGGCATGCCGAGTCAATCCGCCTATAGTGCAACAAAGTTCGCGGTTCGTGGCTTCACCGAATCGGTGCGGATGGAGCTGCTGCTCGCGGGTTCACCCGTGCGCGTCATGGCGGTGCATCCGGGTGGGATCCGGACCAATATCGCGCGGTCCACCCGGATCGAGGGCACCGGTGTCGCGCGTGCTGACTCCGCTGCGGCCAATGTCGAGATGTTCGACCGGATGGCGCGGACGTCGCCGGAGCAGGCGGCAGTGGCGATTGTCGACGGGATCCGGCGCGGTAAGGCGAAGATCCGGATCGGCGCCGACGCGGTGGTGCTGGATGTGGTCCAGCGGCTGTTCCCCGTCGGTTACCAACGCATCATGCTGGCCGTGATCAAGCGCGGACTCCCGGCGTTGAAAAGAGCATCGGCAGAAGAGGAATCATGATCCGTACCGAACGTGACGGCACCATCCTGACCGTCTGGCTGGACAACCCGCCCTACAACTTTCTCACCAGCGAGATCATGACCGCGCTCACGGACTTGCTCACCTCGCTCGAACGCGACGACTCGACCCGCGCCGTGATACTCACCAGCGCGGTCGAGGAGGTATTCGTCAGTCACTACGACGTCGCCGAAATCCTTTCCGGCGCTGAGGCTTCGCCGGTCACCCTCACTCGACGGTCCGCCGCCGCAGCCCTGCATACAAGCCGTGCCGCCGACCGCATCCCCGGCGGGCAAGCGGCATTGGCTCGCGCCGGTGCGGGCGGTGTCGCCGATCTGCGCCGCTATCACGAGGTCTGTCGCCGAATGCGCAACTCCGACAAGGTATTCGTTGCCGCACTCAACGGCCGCACCCTCGGCGGTGGCTGCGAACTCGCGCTGTCCTGCGACATCCGGTTGATGGCCGACGGCCCCTATGAGATCGGTCAACCCGAGATCCTGGTCGGGATCATCCCAGGCGGCGGTGGCACGCAGCTGCTCACGCGTGTACTCGGCGCCGCTCGGGCGATGGAACTGTGTCTCGAAGGCGCCCCGATCACGCCCGCTCGTGCCCGCGACATCGGCCTCGTCCATCGATTGGTCGCGTCGGCCGACCTGATGGACGAGGCCCGCAGCACCGCGGCTCGCCTCGCCCGCAGGTCACCGGTGGCGGTCGCAGCCCTCAAACGCGCCATCTACGAGGGCGGTTCCGAATCCCTGGAGAAGGGACTGCATATCGAACGGACCGGCTTCCTGGAGACCAGTTCGACCGCGACCGCCCAGCGTGCGATGACCCGGTATCTCGAGGAGATCCGCGAGGTCGAAACCAGCGGCCAAGACCTGGCGACGTTCGTCGCCGAACGCCTGCCCCGGTGGGTCGAAGGCAGCGTGGTCGAATTCTGAAGCCTCAGTCGCGGTCGGCGGGCTGGGGGAGGATCAGTGTGAGTCCAACTGCGGCTATGGGGACGAAGCACAGCGTCGTCAGAACGGCCTGCGGCCCTTGATGATCGGCGATCATGCCGAGCACAGGCACGAACAATCCGCCAGCACTCACCGCGAGGCCGAGGGTGACGCCCGCTGCGGTGCCAGGCCGATTCGGCAGATAGTCCTGACCCAGCTTGACCAGTACCGCGAACGGGATGTTCACGGTCACGCCGGTGAGTACGGCCAGCGCGAGGCCGAGCTGCGGACTGGGCACGATGCGCAGCGCGGCCAATGCGGGAATAGCTGCGACACTGCCGATTTGGACGGTGCGGAGCATCCCGATGCGGTCGGCGATGCGGCCACCGAGCAAGGTGCCTGCCACGCCACCGGCCATGAAGGCGGTCAACGCGGCCCCGCCTAGCGTGCGTGAACCACCGAGTGAGTTGATCCAATACAGCGCGATGAAGGTGCTCAGACCGAATGAGATGATCGCGCGCACAACGGCAATGGCAGTGAGTACGAGGAAGGGCACCCACCTGTCTTGGCCGACAGTCGAAGTCGTGGCGTGTGCGGCGGCGCTTTGCCGCAACTGGTAGCGCCACAGCACGAAACCCATCAACACCGCCGGTGGAATGAAGAACGCGGTGGCTCCGACGCCGTAGGAAACCAGCGCCGGCGTCGCGAGCGCGGGGGCGAGGAAGAACCCGACGCTGCCGCCCGCCGCGAACAGGCTCATCGCCGACGCGCTGTTCCCCGCGTCCCGGCGCGCGTCCCGCCCCGCTGACGGGTGGAATGCGGCGACACCGATCCCGGACAGCAGCAACAGAACCCACACCACGGGATACGTCGGTGCCAGCCCGGCCAGTCCCGCACCGAGTCCGGCCACCGCCACTCCGGCGGGCGCGAGCCACAGCAGCCGCCACCGATCGGCGAGCAGGCCGAGCACCGGTTGGGGGAGCGAACTTCCCAGCGCCGCCGCGAGGGCGAGACCTGAGGCGGCGGTATAGCTGTAGTGCCGTTCCAGCACGAAGAACGGAATACTCGCGGGCACCAAACCTTGATAGAAGTCATCGACCGCGTGCGCAATCACCCAGTACCGCATGCGTTTCCACGCTGCACCTGCCACCACCGAGGGTGCGACACCTGTATTCACCATCACTCCTCCTAAGCCCATCTGGCAGCTTATGAACGGCAGGTGGTGGCAGACTTCCGATAAACTGCCTGATTATGTCGATATTCAGCCAGGACTCGACAGTGGTGAAGACGCTCGCCGGGGGAGCGCGCATTCACCGGCATCGGCACACCGACCACCAGATCGTCTATCCGAGCTCCGGGGTGGCCGAGGTCAGGACCGATGCGGGCAGTTGGATCGCCCCGGCGGACCGGGCGATCTGGATCCCCGCCGGAAGCTGGCACGAACATCACTTCTACGGTCCGACCCGGTTCCACACGGTGGGCTTCCCGCCCGAGCTGGCACCCGACTGGACCACGCCGTCGGTGCTCGCCGCGCTGCCGCTGGTCCGCGAGCTCATCATCACTTGCTCGACGGCGCAGGAGCTGCCCGATACCGAGCTGGTGCTGCTGCGCCGGGTGCTGCTCGATCAATTGCGTCGCAGCCCCGAACAGCCGCTCCGGTTGCCCGCCGCCCGCGACGAGCGACTCCGAAAGGCTTGCGCGCTGGTCGAATTCGATCTCACCGAGGTGTGGACGCTGGCGGGACTCGGTCGCAAGGTCGGTGCCGGCGAACGAACGTTGACCCGCCTGTTCCGCACCGAACTCGGCATGACCTACCCGCAGTGGCGCACCCAGTTGCGCCTGCACAACGCCATGCACCTCCTCGCCGAACAAGTACCGGTCACCGTCGTCGCGCATCGGTGCGGTTGGTCGTCGGCGAGTGCGTTCATCGAGGTCTATCACCGCGCGCTCGGCCATACTCCCGGCACGTTCCGCGCGAACCGCGACCTGAAATAGCTGATTTGTCAGCTATGACCTATTCGCGCGAATTGCAAAGAATGCAGGTCGCTTACCTTTCGTGACGCCCGTCATAGAGCTCGGTCGCCTTATCCACGGACAGTTCACCGAGAGTTAAAGCCGATCTCAGTAAACTTTCGCACCAAGGGAGTTACGGGGGAATTCATACGTTGGATCGAGCCTCACTGGAGGGCCGGTGGAGGTTCGTCGTGGATATCGATGTGGGTGACGCGGGCACCGGCACTCTCGAGCAGGGTGCGGGCAGCGGGGTGCGCAGTATTCGGCTGATCGCCGTGCTCGGCGCGCTGTCCGCGTTCGGTCCGGTCACCACCGACCTCTACCTGCCGAGCCTGCCGCAAACCGCTGCGGCACTGCACACGTCCCAGTCGGGGATGCAGTCTTCGCTCACCGCATGCCTCATCGGACTCGCGTTCGGTCAGCTTGTCGTCGGTCCGATCAGTGACGCACGGGGTCGGCGCGGGCCGCTGATCGCGGGCATGGTGCTGTTCTGCGCCACCTCGCTGCTGTGCGCGGTCGCGCCGAATGTGCTGGTATTCGATCTGTTTCGGCTGTTACAGGGCCTCGCGGGGGCAGCGGGCATCGTCATCTCGTTCGCCGTTGTCCGGGACGTGTACCAGGGTGCCGCGGCCGGAAAAGCCTTCTCGATTCTGCTCGCCGTGAACGGCGTCGCGCCCATCATCGCGCCCGTCATCGGCGGTCAGCTGCTGCGATTCGTGGACTGGCGTGGCGTGTTTCTGGTGCTGGCCGGACTGGGCGTGGTGTTTCTGGCCCTCGCCTATCGCTGGGTGCCCGAGACCTTGCCGGTCGATCACCGCCGCGGCGGCGGAATCGTGATGATGGGCCACGATATGCGACAGGTGGTGCGGGACCGGTCCTTTGTCGGTTATGCCCTTGTTGTCGGTTTGTCGTTCGGTGCGATGGTCGCCTATATCTCCGCGTCGTCGTTCGTATTCCAAGAGGTGTACCGGGCCTCGCCGCAGTTGTTCAGCGTCTTTTTCGCGATCAACGGAGCGGGAATCCTGGTCGCCAATGCGGCCAACGCCCGGCTGTTGAATCGGAGAACGCCCCGCTCGCTACTGGATATCGGTTTGGCCGGTTTAGCGCTCGGCGGCCTGGCGGTACTTGTCGTGGTCGCGGTGGGCGGCCTCGGCCTGTGGTTTCTGGTGCCCGCGCTGTTCGTCATGGTGGCCTCGATCGGATTCATCATGCCGAACGCCACCGCACTCGCGCTCGAACCGCACGGCGCCACGGCAGGCAGCGCCTCCGCCGTGCTCGGGTGCACGCAGTTCCTGTTCGGCGCCCTGGTGGCGCCGCTGGTCGGGCTCGGTGGGGTCAGTGCGGTCCCCATGGGCGTTGTCGCCATCACTTTGTGCACGCTCGCCGTCGTAGTCCGAACGGTGTTGTGCCGTCCGGAGATTCAGGTCGACGGTGCTTCGAGAATTCCAGGGAGTCGAAGGCGATGGAACAAGATATCGTCGTGGTGGGCCTCGCCTGCCGATACGCGAACGCGCGCGATTCCGGAGAGTTCTGGCGAACGTTAGCGACCGGACACTCCGACATCGCGGAAGTCGGCCCCGACCAATGGGATCGGGACCGCTTCTTCGCGCCGGGCGACCGCAACCCCGGGAAGATCAACACGAAGTGGATGGGCAAGCTGGCGGGGGCGCGCTACTTCGACAACGCGTTTTTCAACCTGTCGCCGCGCGAAGCCATCGCCATCGATCCGCAGCATCGGCTGCTGCTGGAGGAGACGTGGCACTGCATCGAAGACTCCGGGCTGCCGATCGACCTGCTGCAGTCGGGCCGCACGTCGGTGAACGTCGGGCTGATGGCGCAGGACTACCTGATCAAGGGCGTATCCAACAACAAACAGGTCGACGCCTTCGATCCCACCGGCAACTACGCGTGCATCGCGGCCAACCGAATCTCGTTCCTGCTCAACCTGAACGGGCCGAGTAGGACCGTCGACACCGCCTGCTCCGCCTCGTTGGTCGCGCTGGCGCAAGGGCGCGCCGATCTGCTCACCGAGGACTGCGATTTCGCGCTGGTCGGCGGGGTGAACGTGGTCTGCTCGCCGTGGCGGTATCTGGCGTTTTCGCAGTCGCGGATGCTCAGCCCTGATGGACGATGCTTCACCTTCGATCGGCGGGCCAACGGGTACGTCCCCGGCGAGGGCGTCGGTGTCGTGCTGCTGACTACCCGTGCCAAGGCCGAACGCCTCGGCTGCCATATCTACGGTGTGCTGAGCGGCATCGCCACGAATCACAACGGGCACAACCGGAGCCTCACCGCACCGAGTGTGGCGGCGCAGGCTGACGTCATCAACCGGGCGCTGGCCGCCGCGGGGGTCGAACCGTCGGCGGTGAGCTATGTGGAAGCGCACGGCACCGGTACCAGCCTCGGCGATCCCATCGAGATCGAGGCGCTGAACAGCGTGTACGGCCGGGATCGCGGGACGCCGCTTGCCGTTGGCTCGGTGAAGACGAACATCGGTCATGTCGAGGCGGGCGCGGGGATGGCCGGGCTGATCAAGGTGCTGCTGATGCTGCGGCACGGTCGCATCGCGCCGACGTTGAACATGGAGATCCACAACCCGCTGCTGCACGCCGTCGGTGCCACCATTCGCTTCCCGAATGCCCTCGTCGACTGGCCCGCCGAGCAGGGGCCGCGGACCGCGGGGATCAGCTCGTTCGGCTTCGGTGGTGTGAATTGCCATGCGGTGGTTCAGGAATACGAGGCGCCGGTCGGTCGTCGCGCCGTCGCATCGCCGCGTACACCCGCCGTCTTCACGCTGGCGGCGAAAACACCTGAGGCACTGCGCAATACGCTCGCCGAGTGGGCGGTCGAACCGCGTTGGGCCGAACCGGAATTCGTCCCGCAGCTGTGTCACGCGGCCAATCAGCGGCTGCTGAGCCAGCCGTATCGGCTCGGAGTCCCGGCTGCCGACATCCCGGACCTGCTTGCCGCAGTGCGGCGGGGCGAGCTGAGTTCGGTCCGGCATGTCGCTGCGCAGCCCGAGCCGATGGTGTTGCTTGCCCCGCACGACTCGGCAAGTGCCACAGCGCGTCTCGCGACCGTGTCCGACTCCGCAGCCGGTCGGGAGCTGCGCGCGCTGATCGCCGACCGGGACGGTGAGTTCGCCGCGGACGGGCGCCTCACGCGATTCGTGGCACACCTCGACGGGCTTGCCGAGCTGACCCGGCGTCGGGTGACGATCACCGAAGTGGTCGCCCTCGACGCGGTCGGCGCGGCCGCGGCACTGGTGCACGCGCAGGCGATCCCGATGGAGGAAGCCGTCGGCGCGCTGCTGGTCGACGATCCGCTGGTGTTGCAGGCACCGCCGCAATACACCGTGCTGGTCGGCGGGGAATGCCTGCTGCCCAACGAGATCGATGCGGACTACCTGCGCGACCTGGTGACCGGCTGCGCCAGCACCCTGACCGAGGTCACGCCATACATCACGCAGGCGGCTCTGCTGCTGGACCACCAGCACACCTTCGCCAGAGCGCTCGGCCGTTGGGAGCAGTTGCTTTCCGCCCGAAGCTTTTCGGTGGTCGACGCGATCCGCCGGTTCGCCGAGGTGGCGCCGGAACTCACGCCGGAACAGCTTGCGGTGCTCGCCCTCGCGGTGAATGTGGCGGCGGGCGAGATCGACCGCGCGTGGGGACTGACGCCGCCGGGGTGGCTGCCGCCCGCAACCGCGGAGCTGGCTGTGCTGATCTGCGACGGCATCGTCGACCGAAGTGAAGCCGTGGCAGCACTTTTCGGCGAGGCCGAACTGACGGCTCTCGCGGACAGTGCGCGCGGCCGGGCGGTGGTGCGATCGGCGCGGCTCACCCGGTTCGATGCGCTGACGAAGCGGACCGAGCAGGCTTACACCGGTCGTCGACTGGAGCTCCCTGGTCCCGATGCCGACCTTGCGGCCGCCATTGCCGCGCTCACCGAACGTTCCTCGGCCGTAGTCGTACTCGGACCGCTGGACGGCGAGTCGGCGTTCGACGTCGTGCAGATCGCGGACGGCGACCCACGCACCATGACCGCCGCCCTGCTCGAATTGTGGTTGCGCGGTTGCGATGTCGATTGGGCCGGGCCGCAGCTCGATGAGACACCACGACTCCCAGGATTGCCCGGCTACGTCTTCGATCAGCACTCGTTCTGGCATGAGGACACCGATCTTCGCATCGACGGCCAGGTGCCGACGGTGATTCCGCCGACTGAGGCTATCGAGCAGCAAGTCGAAGCTATCGGCGTCGCAGCGGTCAACGGCTCGTCGGGGATTATGTCGTCAGCCGGGAAGACGACCACTTCGCCGATCCGGGACACAACGCCGTCGGCCGGGCAAGCGATTGGCCCGTCGGCCGGGCAAGCAGTCGGCCCGTCGGCGCGACAAGCAACTGCCCCTTCGGCCCGGCAAACCATCTCCCCGTCATTCCGGCGAACGCCGGAATCGAGTGGCGATGTTTCGGCTGAAAGTCCCGACTCGGTCCCGGTGTTCGCCGGGAAGACTGCGGTGACGTCGGTCGCCGCAGTTGCCGGAGCGGCCGCGGTTGGGCCGCAGCTGGAACAGCTCCTGATCGCGCTGATCGCCGAGGCGACCCGTTCACCCCGCGAGAGCCTGCGTACAGCAACGGAATTCGCAGACATCGGCATCGATTCCCTGATCATCCACACCCTCAACCTGCAACTCTCCGAACGGTTCGGCGACATCGCCGCGACCTTGTTCTTCGAATGCCGCAATATCGGTGAGGTCGCCGCCCGGATCCAGCGCGACTACGCCGATGGCGTCCACAAATACTTCGACTCGGCGCCCGCGCCCACAGCGACATCGGTGCCAACGCCCGGAGGGGCGCAGCCACCCACGGCTGCAGCGGCGCCCGCATCCTTGCGCGCGCCCACACTGGCACCGGCCCATGTATCTGCAGCGTCCAGGGTTGCCGCACCTCCGGCCGAGCAGCTCGTTGCGCGGCAACGGGTTCGGCGGGAGTCGGCCGAGGACGGCATTGCTGTGATCGGGTTCGATGGCAGGTTTCCTGGTGCCGACTCGGTGCCGGAGTTCTGGCGGAACCTTTGTGACGGAGTGGATTCCGTTGGCGAGATTCCGCTCGAGCGTTGGGACCATGCCGAGTACTTCGATCCGCAACGCAATGTGCCGGGCAAGGTCTATTCGAAGTGGGGTGGATTCCTCTCCGATGTAGACCTTTTCGATGCTGCGGCGTTTGGTATCGCGCCGGTCGAGGCGGCGTTCATGGATCCGCAGGAGCGGCTGTTCCTCGAGGCCACGCGTGGCTGCTTAGAGGTCGCGGGCTACTCGCGGGAGCGGATCGCCGAGGAGCATGACAACGAGGTCGGCGTCTATGTCGGCGCGAGTTTCAACAACTACCAGCTCGTGCAGCATGAAGCCGCCGGTGTGGATTCCTATGTGCCGATCAACTCGCAGACCTACGCGGTGGCCAACCGTGTCTCGTATCTCAACGACTTCCGTGGCCCCAGTCTGACTTTGGACACTGCGTGCTCCTCGTCGCTGTATGCGCTGCACCTGGCGTGCGAGAGTCTGCGGCGCGGCGAATGCTCCCTCGCGGTCGCCGGTGGCGTGAACCTCACGCTGCATCCGTCGAAGTACCAGATGCTGGCGCAGTATCAGTTCCTGTCCTCAGACGGCCGCTGCCGCGCCTTCGGTGAAGGGGGCGACGGCTATGTGCCTGCCGAGGCGGTCGGGGCGTTTCTGCTGAAGCCGTTGGCGGACGCGGTATGTGACGGTGACCGGGTCTACGGGGTGATCCGGGGGAGTGCCCTCACGCACGGCGGCCGGACCAACGGTTTCACCGTGCCGAGCCCGGCAGCACATACGACGGCCATCGAACGCGCGCTCCGGCAGGCCCGCTGGACGCCCGACACGATCACCTACTTCGAGGCGCACGGCACCGGCACCCGACTGGGCGATCCAGTCGAAATCGCAGCCATTCGTTCCGCTTTCGAGACGGCAACGCCACGACGGCAGCAGTGCGCGATCGGTTCGGTCAAATCGAATATCGGTCACGCCGAGGCAGCCGCCGGCGTCGCCCAGTTGGCCAAAGTGCTACTGCAACTGCGGAACCGCACCCTGGTCCCCTCGCTGCTGCACGCCGAGCGCACCAATCCGGCCATCGATTTCACCAACTCACCGGTCTACGTCCAACAGACCCTCGAGGACTGGGACCCTGCCCGGATGGGCGCGGGGGCCACGTCGCGACGCGCGGGCCTGTCATCGATCGGCGCGGGCGGCACCAATGTTCATGTCCTGATCGAGGAGTACCAGCGATGAATGCACCCGTGCCCCGATACATCATCGGAGTATCCGGCCATACCGCCGAAACCCTTGCCGCCCAGGCCGACACGCTCGCCACCTACTTGGCCGCCACCGAACAGGATCCCCGCCGAGCAGCCTTCGCCGACACCGTGACCCTCGCGGCCGTAGCCAAGACCCTGCTGCGACACCGAGCAGGATTGCCGCATCGCTTCGCCTTCGTAGCGTCCAAGCTGTCCGACGCGGTCGAGTCCCTGCGCTTCTTCGCCGAACATCAGGACAGCGGAAACCAGCTGCGGGGCAAGGGAATCTACGCGAACCGAGTCGAAATGGACTCATTCGGCGACAGGCTGGCCGCAGACCAAGAATACGTACGCCAACTAGCCGCCAACGAGTCCTACGACCGGCTGGCCGCCCTATGGTCTGTGGGCTTTCCGATCGACTGGAGCATCGTCCACCCAGAATTGGCAGCCGAGCTCCCCGCGTACCTACCGCCCACCCGCTTGTCGCGCCAACGGTTCTGGCCGACACCCGCCACGCATGTCTCCGAGCCCGCCGTCGCCAAGCCGGCAGCGAGCGGTGCGGCCGCCGCCACTGCGACGGCGCCGACCGCCGAGCCTGTCGTCGCGCCAGAGAGTGGCGGCGGGGACCTGCGCTCGGAGCTGGCCGTGCTGCCGTCGACGTTGCGGCGTCAACTCCTTCGCGGGCGGCTGCAGAGGTGGATCGGCGATGCTCTTGCCTATCCGGATGGTGAGTTGCCCGCTGTGGATATGGGGTTCTTCGACATCGGTATGACGTCGATCCATCTGGAGGAGGTTCGTGTTCGGATTTCTGCCGCGCTGGGGTTTCAGCCCGATGAGACGACGGCGTTCGACTATCCGACGATCGCTGAGTTTGCCGAGTATCTGGAGCGATCGCTCGATAGTGCGGTGGCTCAGCCGGTTTCGGTTCCCGAGGTACCAGCGGCCCGCGTTGCGGATTGGTCCGATGGCGAGAACGTGCTGACCGCATTGGATTCCGCTGCGATCGATGAGTTGTCGCCGGTGGAGCTCGAGCGCGTGTTGACGGCGATCCTCTGATGCCCGGCTATTCGATCGAGGAACGCTGATGACACTCGAAGAAGAGAACGGGCAGCTCAGGGCACTGCTGCGGAAGTCGCTCGCGACGATTCGGGAACTGAACCGAGCGACCGAGACCAGCGGCGGTGCTGCGTCGCCCGTCGCCATCATCGGCACGGCATGCGAGCTTCCCGGCGGTGCCGATTCACCGGAAGCCTTCTGGGAGTTGCTGAATTCCGGAAAGTCTTGTGAGCGTGATGCTCCTGCTGGCGAGTGGCTGCGGAACGTGCACAGTCAGTACTTCGCGCAGCATCCTGCCGCGGCGGCCTACGCGTCGGCGAACTATCTCGATCGTGACGTAATGCGGTTCGATCCACGGGCTTTCAACATCTCGCCGAACGAAGCGCGCGATATGGACCCGACTCAGCGGCTGGCGTTGAAACTCACCGCGCAGGCGCTGGAGCGGGCTGGGTACAACCCGTGGCGGATGACGGGCAAGGTCGGCGTCTACTTCGGCGTGATCGGCGGCGAATACGGTGCGCTGGCCCGGAAGTCCACGGAGCCGGGTCATTACGTGGCGACCGGCACCCTCGACAGTGTGGTGTCCGGGCGCATCAGCCACACCTTCGACTTCGCCGGTCCCGCGCTCTCCATCGACACCGCGTGCTCGTCGTCGCTGGTTGCCCTGCATCTGGCCTGCGAGGGCATTCGCAATGGTGACTGCGACATCGCGGTGGTCGGCGGGGTGAATCTGCTACTCGACCCGTCGGTGGTGGGTGCGCTGGCCGGATTCGGCGCGCTGTCGCTGGACGGCCGCTGCCACCCGTTCACCGGCGACGGGCAGGGCTATGGGCGCGGCGAAGGTGGTGCTGTCGTCGTGCTGAAGCGGTTGGCCGACGCCGAGAACGACCGCGACGACGTACTCGCGCTCGTGCGTGCCACCGCGGTCAACCACGACGGCCGGTGCAGCGGCCTGACGGTGCCGAACGGAAGAGCACAGCGGCACTTGCTGACCGAGGCCCTCAGCAAGGCGGGCCTGCGTGGATCTGACGTGGACTACCTCGAAACCCACGGAACCGGAACACCATTGGGTGACCCGATCGAGCTGACGGCAGCCAACGCGGCTTACTGCCAGGATCGTCCGGCCGACCGGCCATTGATCGTCGGCTCCAACAAAGCCCAGATCGGTCATCTGGAGGCCGCGTCCGGACTGGCATCGCTGCTCAAAGTTGTTCTAGTGCTGCAACATCGCCGCATTCCGGCCCAGCCTGGATACGATGCGCTCAGTCAGACGATCGACTTCGAGAAACTGGGACTACGAGTCCCCGCCGCTCACCTGGACGTCCCAGGCCGCGAATTGGTCGCCGCGGTCAGCTCATTCGGATTCAGCGGAACCAACGCGCACGCGGTGATCGAAAGCCCCTCGCGACGGACACGTGCAGCGGGCATCGAGCACCGCACGCACTCACTGCTGCTAGGTGCCCGCTCCGCGAACACCTTGGCAACCACCATCGATGACGCGGTGCGATACCTCCAAGCCACTCCGAACGCCAACGCCGAGGACGTGTGCTTCACCTACGCAACAGGCCGCGCGCACGGCCCTTTCCGCACCTACGTGACGGGCACGAATCGCGACGAACTGCTCGACGCACTCGAAACCCATTCCACTACACCATATTTCACCACCCGCTCCCAGCTGACCCGAACCGGCCCCTTGAAGCCGGTCTTCATCCTGTCGGGACTGATTCCGCAGCAACCGGATCCGCGAGCAGACGCCTGGTATCGCTCGTTCAGTGGATTCCGCAGCGGCTTCGACGCCGTCGCCACCGCATGGACGGCACATCGCGGCACGCCACTGCCGACGGGAACCCGCACGGACAGTCCGGTGGCAGCGGCGTGCCACCAACTCGCCGTACTGTCCGGCCTGATCCGAATGTGGCACAGCTTCGGCATCGAACCGGAGATCTGGTGCCCCGACGGCCTTGGCATGTACGCGACGGCCATCGAAACCGGTGCGCGCAGTGCCGATTGCGCTGTCGGCGAGTTGATCGACCTATTCGCCGGAGCGCCAGCGGAGCCGAGCTTCCTGACGTCGACCGGCGTTGCCGCGCTGCGAATCCCGGCGGGCACCGGCCCGGCAACACGAGAGCCCGCGCAGGCCTTCCGTTTCGAAGCCGCCGTGATCTGCCCGGCCACCGGCGAGTTCCTCAGCCCACGCAAAGCACTGGAGCCGGACTACTGGCGGCAAGCCGCGCAGGCAGCGCCCGACCTCGGCCGCGCCGCGCGGCTCTGCGCCGGCCACGAGGCGCGGGTGGCCGTCGTGCTCGGCCTCGAAGCGGCGCCGACGAGGACGCTGGCCGACGCACTGACCGTGGTCGAGCTCGCGTCGGACCCGGACGCACTGCTGGCCGCCCTGGTCCGCCTGTACGAACTGGGCGCGGAGGTGAATTGGGCGGCCTGGTACGAGGGCACCGGCGCTCATCGCGTCCAGGTGCCAACCTCGGCCTACGAAGAGTCGACCTACGTCCTGGAATCGCTTCAGGAGGAGCCGACCGCCGTACCCCTCGGTGACCCACTGGAACCCCGCACTCATCCCTCACCGCGCGGCAGCTCCGAGCTCGACTTCGTGCTCGCGAGCACCGTGCTCCCACTGGCCGACACCCACAACATCGTGCACATCGGCTATTTCGTCGAGATGCTGCTCCGCGCGACCGCCAGGCTCCTCCCGGACGCCCGCTTCGACATCGCCGAGATAACCTTCAGCACCGCGCTCGTCGTCGCGGACAAGCCGGTACCGGTGCGGCTGACCTTCGACGACCTCGACTCCGCCGCACCACGGTTCGGTTTCCACTCATTGGTCGATGCGGATACGAACCGCTGGCGGACTCATGTCTCCGGCGTGCTTGCCAAGCGCGCCGACCCACCGCCGGTCTTCGCCGAGATCACCGGCGCCTCCGTCGGATTCGACACCGCATACACCGGCCCCGAGTTCTACGCCGCCATGCACGATCGTGGTCTGCGGCTGGGGCCGAGCGTCCGTGCCGTCGGGGCGGTGCGTCGCTCCGGGACCGTCGCGATCGCGGATATCGACCCCGCGCATGTCATCCGCACGGAACGCGCGGCGACTCGCGTCGCGCCCGGCATCCTCGACGCGTGCGCCCAGGTGTTCCACGTCCTCATGCCGGACGTCGTTCCCGCTGGCGCAGCGTTCATGGTCGAACGAATGGCCGGTGTGATCGTGCGACCCGGCGAACCGGTTGCTCCACAAACGATCCGGGTCGACGGCGTCCAACTCGCCCCCGACGGCAAGAGCGTGATCGGCCGATTCGCCCTACTGGACGCCGACGCGGCCACGATCGTCGAATGCCGCGCCTGCACCGTCCGGTGGATCGACAGCGGCATCGACTCGGTGATCGCGGCCTCGGACGCTTCGGCGGACACGCTGCGCCTGTCTCCGGACGAGATCGCCGAAATCAATGCGGCACAAGGATCCTCGGCGCAGCATCTCCTCGAGGCCGCGATAGGTCGATTGATCGCCGAACTGACCGGCATCGCGACCACCGACCTCAGCCCCGCCGACACGACCGCCGCGCTGGGCATCGACTCGATCCAGGCGACCCGGCTGTACCGAGCATTGGAACCGGTCAACCCGCGCGAGCGCATCGAGCTGAGCGATCTAGTGCAAGGCATCGCCATCGCCGAGCTGGCCACCCGGCTACGCGCCGACGCGAGCTCCTCGACAGCCGAGCAACTCCGGAAACCGTATCTCCCACCGCGCAATTCCATCGCGCCACTACGGCTCCTCTGCGTCCCCTACGGCGGCGGCAGCACACTCCTGTTCCACGGCTGGCAATCCCTACTACCCACCGGCATCGAGGTCTGCCCGGTCGCATTACCCGGGCGCGGCACCAGACTCGCCGAACCCTTGGTACCCGACGTCTACCGCATCGTGGCCGAACTGACCGAGGAAGTACTGCGTTCCGGCGACGAACCATTCGCCCTCTACGGCCACAGCGCTGGCGGATTGATCAGCTACCTACTGACTCTCAACCTGCGCGAGCGCGGCCACCCCGGACCACGCCACCTGTACATCGGCGCATTCAGCAGCCCCGACCACACCGGCAACCCCTTCTATCTGGCTTGCCGAGAAGAGCTTCACCAGGCGGGCTACCCAGATCTGCCGAGCGACAAGGAAATCCGCGACCTCACCGACCCGCAGCTCGAAAACCTCGCCGCACTACTACGTTTCCCCGCCGCCGACGCCGACGCGGCCTTCCTGCGGATGGCACTGCCCATCCTGGCCAACGACATCCGCATGGTCGGCAGCTTCCGTCAGACCGAAGCGAAGGTTCTGGACGTGCCGATCACCGCCTTGCACGGCCGCAACGACGACCGCGTCACGGAAGCGAACATGCGCGGCTGGTCCGCCTGGACCTCCGCCGAGTTCGACCTGCACGTCCTGGACGGCGACCACTTCTTCCTGCACCCCGAACAACGCCGCAAAGACGTGCTGGACATTCTCGCAAGGGGTGCTCGATGACTGGATTCGCCACCACACCAACGCAATACGACGCGATCATCATCGGCGCAGGCCCCGTCGGCCTGTTCACGGCAGTGCTGCTCGGCCAGTACGGCGTGCGCACGCTGGTGGTAGAACGCAGACAACAGATGTACACCTACCCACGCGCCATCGGCATCGACGACGAAACCATGCGCGCCATGCAGGCGACCGGCATTGCCGCCACCCAACTTCCACAACTCAGGTATTCGCCGACCATCGAATACCTGTCCCCGGTCGGCTATTCGCGCTTCCAACCGCCCGCCACACCGGGCCCCTTCGGCCACCCGTTCCTCGCCACCTTCCTCCAGCCACGCCTGGAAGCAGGCCTGCGCGCCCGATTGACCGAGCTGCCCTCCGTCGAGCTGCGCGAAGGCACCGAATACATCGACTTCGACGAGGCCGGCGGCATCGTCACTCTGATGCGCGACGCTGACGGCCAGGAACTGCGCGCTTCCGCCCGATACCTGCTGGCCTGCGACGGCGGCCGCAGCCGGGTGCGCCAGCAACTCGGCGTGGAACTCCTCGGCGCCACCCAGGAGGAGAAGTGGCTGGTGGTCGACGTACGCGACGACGACGTGCTCGCCGCGGCCATGCGTGACCGCCACCAGGACACCGCCGATCAACCCATGGTGTCGATCTCGCTGCCGGAGGGCCTGCGCCGCATCGAATGCCGACTGTCGACGTCGACCGCACGAGCCGAAACCGTTGGCCCGAAACTCATTCAGGACACACTGCGCCCTTTGGTCGCCGATCACCCGGTCGACGTCGTGCGAGCCGCGGTGTACGAGCGCTACTTCCGGCATGCCGAACAGCTGCGCGACGGAAACGTCTTCCTGCTCGGCGACGCCGCCCACCTGGTTCCGCCCTACGGCGGCCAAGGGCTGTGCTCCGGCGTCCGCGACGCGATCAACCTGGCCTGGAAGATCACCTTCGTGCTCCATGGCCGTCTACCCGCCGACATCCTGGACAGCTACGACACCGAGCGCGGCGGGCACCTCACGCGCACCGTGGCCTTCGTGCGGCACCTGGCCCGGCGGATCGAGGGCGACAGCGGCGAGGCCCCGGACGCCGTCGAACTGTCGGTGGAAGACCAGCGCCGCGCCAAACCGGCACCCGAATACGATGTCGGCTTCTTCGACGAAAACGCCGGTGGCGGAAAGATGTTCCCGCAACCGGTGGTGCTGCACGAAGGCCTCACTCGCCCCTTGGACGACCTCCTCGGTCATGGCTTCGCGGTACTGGCGCGAACCCACAGCCGCATCTCCGCCATCGGCTGGCGCGCCCTGCTCGGTGCCGACACGGTGGTCGCCCAGGTGCGCGCACACGGGGAGCCGAGCAAACCCGGGGTGCTCGTGCTCGACGACGCCACCGGCGACCTGGTGCGCGCCATCGGCGACGCCGATTTCGTTGTCCTGCGGCCGGACCGATTCGTCTTCGCCGCGTACCGCGACGCGATGGCTCCTCGGATCGCCGAGTGCCTGTCGGAGTGGCAACTGTCCGGTGGAGGTGTCCGATGATCGAAAGTCGCAACGGCACAGGGCAGGTCGACGTACTCATCGTCGGCGCGGGCCCGGTCGGGCTCACCATGGCCTTGGCCCTGACCAACAATGACGTGCGATTCCGCATCGTCGACAAGCTCGACCGCTGGTCGGAGCTGAGCAAGGCGATGACGCTGACCCCGAGGACCCTGGAATGCTTCCGGATGCTCGGCGTGGCCGACCGCTTCCTGGAGGAGGGCATCCTCTCCCGTCGCATCCACCACTACACCGAGCGCCGAAACCCTATCGCGGTCACCGATCTGGCCGAGCTCGACGGCGAATTCCCCGGTGTATTGCACCTGAGCCAGCGCAGGACGATCGAAATCCTCACCGCCGCACTGGCAGAGCGCGGCATCCTCGTCGAACGCGGCCTCGCACTGACGGATATCGAGCAGGCAGGGGCAGTGCACGTCTGCACCGTCACCGCGGCCGACGGTGCCGTCACCACGATCGAGGCCCGCTATGTGGTCGGCGCGGACGGCAGCCGAAGCCGGGTGCGGGACGTGATCGGCACGGCCTTCGACGGCGAGGAACAGTCGGAGACGTTCATCATGGCCGATATCGAAATGACCGGTTTCCCTTACTATCCCGAGGATCGGCACGCGTTCTATCTGGACGAAGGCACCTTCTTCACCATCCTGCCGATCGATGGACGCTACTTCCGCCTGATCTCCACCTCCCGCACCGCGTCCGCGGCGGTCGACGAGGAATTCATCCTGCGCCGATTCGACGCGTTATTGCGCACTGTCGGGCTCGCGCACGTGAAACTCGGAGATCCGTTCTGGCTCACCCGCTTCAATCCACGGCAGTATCTCGCCGAACGACTGCAGGTGGGCGGCATCTTCCTCGTCGGCGACGCCGGACATATCCAAAGCCCCATCGGTGCACAGGGATTGAACACCGGCATCCAGGATTCGATGAATCTGGCCTGGAAGCTCGGCAGCAGCCTGCGCCACGGTGGCACCGCGGTGCTTGGCAGCTATCACGACGAACGACACCCGGTTGCCAAGCACCTCTTCGCCTACAACAACATGCTCAGCGAACGCATCTTCGGCCGCAATCGCCTCAAGCGACAGTTGCTGCGCTACCAGAACTATCTGCTCCGTCTGTCCAAGTTCCATGCCGAAGAGCTGGCTAAGGTCAGCCAATTCCGGGTCGGCTATCCGGCGGGCGGCCTCTTCGCGCGCCCCGAACCGGGCAGCACACCGGGCGGGCCGCGGGTGCGCGTCGGACAACGCATGCCGCACTGCGCCTTCGAGACCGCGCACGGTCACCCTCTTCGTCTACTCGACGAACTGGGTGCCTACCGGCATGTGCTGCTCATCTTCGCCGGCGAGGACACCGTTGCACCGGAAGCGTTCTCGGCGCAGGTCGGGCACGAGACCGTCAGCTACGTCGTCTACGACCGGCCGTCACCGCGACAGAAGTACCGGCGACCGGAGGGCGGCAACGTACTGTTCGACATTTCCGGCCGCTGGCGCGCCCAGCAGCAGCTGCCGCCGCACACCGGCGTGCTGATCCGCCCGGACGGCTACGTGGCGGCGATATTCCGGCACGGCGACCATCGACCACTCGAAACCTATTGGGACCTGCTCACATCGCACACCGAGGACGGACAATGAAGGCACTGCGGTTCGACCAGATCGGCTCCCTCGACGCCCTCGCCCTGGCGGAAGTGCCTCGGCCACCGGCGGTCCCGGGCGAGGTCGTCGTGCGCATCCACGCCGCCGGCGTCAACCCGAGCGACTTCAAGAACGTACTCGGCAAGTTCCCGTACACCACGGTGCCGCGTACGCCCGGCCGCGACTTCGCCGGTGTGGTCGTGGACGGCCCCGCCGGATTGCTCGGCCAGGAAGTCTGGGGCAGCGGCCGCGAACTCGGTTTCGTTCGTGACGGCTCGCACGCCGAGTACCTCGCGCTCCCCGCGGCCGGTGTCGCCCGCAAACCCGCGACTCTGTCCTTCGCCGAGGCCGCCGCCTCCGGTGTGCCCTACCTGACCGCATGGGAGGCCGTCGAACGCATCGGCGTCGGCGCGGGCACCGCCCTGGTCCTGATCGGCATGGGCGCGGTCGGCACGGCCGCCTACTTGCTCGCCAGCGCCCGTGGCGCCGATGTCGTTGTCGGCGTGCGCCGTTCGGAGCACGCCGACGAACTGCGCGCCCGCGGCATCGAGGCGATCGTGCTGGACGACACCGAGAAGTTCGCCGCACAGGTGCGCGATCGTTTCGCCGACGGCGCCCAGGCCGTGTTCGACACCACCGGCTTCTGGCTGCCCGCGGCGATCACCGCGCTCGGCACGGGCGGCCATATCGCGGTGATCGCCGCCCCAGCGGACGGTCACGAGCGCGTCCCGGTGCTCGACCTCTACCGCCGCGGCGGCACGCTCGTCGGCGTCAACTCGGCCAGGCACGACACCATCACCAGCGCCGCCTCACTCAACAGCCTCGGCGAGCTGTTCGACTCGGGTGCCCTGCCGGTGCCGACCGGCATCGTCGCCCGGCCGTTGGACCAGGCGGTGGAGACCTATCGTGAGCTGGCGGCGGGAGCGAACGACAAGTTCGTCTTCACGAACACGGAGTACTGAACGATGCCGGTATTCGTTTTCCCGGGCCAGGGTTCGCAGTTCCCCGGCATGGGCAAGGAACTGTTCGACGAGTTCCCCGACGTCGTGCGCGAGGCGGACGCGGTCCTCGGCTACTCGGTGCGCGATGTTTGCATGGAACCGGGCGGCGCGCGCATCGCACAGACCCTGTACGCTCAGCCCGCCATTTACGCCGTGAATGTCTTGACGTACTTACGTTTTCAACGCAAGTCGCCCCTACGGCCGTCGTATCTGCTCGGCCACAGCCTGGGGGAGTACTGCGCGCTGTACGCGGCAGGCGCATTCGACTTCGCCACGGGGCTAGAGCTCGTCGCCCGACGTGGCGAACTGATGGCCGAGGCTGACAGCGGCACGATGGCCGCAGTGGTCGGTCTCACCGCCGAACAGGTCCAGGCAGTCACGCCCGGCGACGGAATCTGGGTCGCGAACCTGAACACACCGCGTCAGGTGGTGATCTCCGGCGATACCGAGCGAATACGTTCGGCGCGTGACGATTTCCTCGCCGCAGGCGCAACCCGCTACGTGGTGCTACCGGTCAGCGGCGCCTTCCACTCACCACTGATGGCGTCCGCCCAGACCCGTTTCGAGGAGGTCCTGGCCGCCGCGCCGCTCCGCGACCTCCGGATCCCCGTGGTCGCCAACCTGACCGGCGAACTCCACACCGACGCGGGGCTGCGGGCCGCACTCGCCGCGCAGATCTCCGCGCCCGTCCGCTGGGCCGACAGCATCCGACTGCTGTTGCACCGCGGCGAGACCCGTTTCATCGAAACCGGCACCCGCCGCGTGCTCACCCCGATGATCGAAAAGATCGCCGCCTGAACTACTTCTCGAACTGTGTCCGCTTCCAATCCCCGTACGGCTCATCACGTTCCCGAACTGCCTCACGGAAACCGGTAGTGGCCGAACGTAATTGGAAGGCATAGCCCTCGCGCGTATGCCGCGAGATACCGTCGAAAACAGTGCTGATCATGCCGGAGTTCGCTACGCCCTGCGCGAGCAACGCACTGTTGAGCGCCAGTTTCGCCATGACCAACTGATTGATCGGCATCCTGGCAATGCGTTCGAGCAACGCCTCGGTGCGCTCGTCGAGTTCGTCGGCGGGCGCGGATTCGACCGCGAGCCCCCATTCCTCGGCCTGCTTGCCGGACAGGCAGTCGCCGGTGAAGAGCAGCCGCTTGGCGCGCTGATCACCGAGGCGGTGCGCCCACATGCCCGCAGCCGGAATGCCCCAGACCCGGGTGGGCGGGTAGCCGATCTTGGTGTCGTCGGCGCAGATGATCTGGTCGGCGTAGAGCGCGATATCGGTGCCGCCCGCAACGGCGAACCCGTGCAGTTTGGCGACCGTCGGCTTGTTCGCGTGCAACAGGCTGGAGAAGCCGCGATTGAACCGGCTCATCATCGCGTAGTCGACCATCGGATCCCAGGTACCCCAGGGATTGTGATTGCGGGCCTGGACCACCGGATCCAGCACGGTCCCGGTGGGCGACTCCGCGCCGTCGACCGGTTCCTGGCCGTTCTCGGCGAAGATCGACAGGTCATAACCGCCGCAGAAGCCCTTACCGCGCCCGGAAACCACCATAACGTGCACGCGCGGATCGAGGTCGGCCCGCTCGACCGCGTGCGCGAGCTCGATTGGGGTGTCGGCGGTGATGGCGTTGCCGCGCTCGGGACGGTTGAAGGTTATCCGGGCGATCCGGCCGGTGACCTCGTAGGTCAGCGTCCGATAGCTGATTTCCGTCGGCGGCAGCGCGCGGTCGGCCCACGGCGAATCGGGCGCTTCGGTAAGTCCCTCGTACCAAGCGGCCGGGCGAGTGCCGGAATGATTCTCGAAGTCTGACAAGAGGGTTTCCTGACTACGTCGGGGGACAGCGAACTTCCCACTGATATTACATACTTGTGTCAATTGACGAAGCGCTGTAATACTGATTCATGGCCACCCACGCGGTAACAAACCAGGTTCCCCCGCTCGTCGACTACGACGCCGCCGAGCAGCCGGTGCTGCTCGAGGCGCTGCACCGCGCGGGCGCGGAACACGCCCTCGACGAGCTGCACGAGATCGGACGGCTGGCGGGCAGTGCCGACGCCATCGAGCTCGGTGATCTCGCCGAGGCACATCCGCCCACGCTGAAGACGCACGACCGTTATGGCAACCGGATCGACGAGGTCGTGTACGACCCCAGTTATCACCGGTTGATGACCCACGCGGTCGGCTTCGGTCTGCACGGCGCGGTGTGGGCGGACACCCGGCCGAATCCGCATCTGACGCGGGCCGCGAAATTGAGCGTGTGGGGCCCGGTCGACGCCGGCCACGGCTGCCCGATCTCGATGACCTACGCCGTTGTCCCGGCCCTGCGCGCGGCACCCGAACTCGCCGCACAGTACGAACCCCTGTTGTGCGCAAAGGAATACGATCCTGTTCTGCGTGCGCCGCTGACCAAGCGCGGGTTGATCGCCGGAATGTCGATGACCGAAAAGCAAGGCGGCTCCGATGTTCGGGCCAATACCACCGCCGCCACCCCGATGTCCGACGGAACCTACCGGATCACCGGGCACAAGTGGTTCACCTCCGCGCCGATGTCGGATGTGTTCCTGGTGCTCGCGCAGGCGCCCGGCGGGCTTTCCTGCTTCTTCGTCCCGCGCGTGCTGCCCGACGGCACCCGCAATACCTTTGCGCTGCAACGGCTCAAGGACAAACTGGGTAATCACTCCAATGCCAGCAGCGAGGTCGAATACGACAACACCGTCGGCTGGCTGGTCGGTGACGAAGGCCGCGGCGTGCCGACGATTATCGAAATGGTGAATCTGACCCGGCTGGACTGCACCATCGGCACCGCCACCGCGATGCGCACCGGTGTCGCCGCGGCCGCGCATCATGCCGCACACCGCACGGCTTTCGGTGCGACGCTGGCGGATCAGCCGTTGATGCGCAATGTGCTCGCCGATCTCGCGATCGAGGCGGAGGCGGCTACGACGGTCGCAATGTGGCTCGCGGACCTTACCGATCGGGCGACCGCCGGGGCGGACGGCGCCGACCAGTTGCGCCGAATCACGTTGGCGGTGAGCAAATATTATGTGTGTAAGCGCGGCCCGATCCACGCCGCCGAGGCGCTGGAATGCTTGGGCGGCAACGGTTATGTCGAAGAA
The DNA here is from genome assembly GCF_044459885.1 of Nocardia sp. NPDC050175. Classification (NCBI taxonomy): domain Bacteria; kingdom Bacillati; phylum Actinomycetota; class Actinomycetes; order Mycobacteriales; family Nocardiaceae; genus Nocardia; species Nocardia sp. NPDC050175. Next base: position 23,260 of record NZ_JBITJI010000004.1, on the reverse strand, counting down.
TCGCGGATGCCGCGGCTCTATCGGGAGGCGCCGTTGATGTCGGTCTGGGAGGGGTCGGGCAATGTCGCCGCGCTCGATACGCTGCGCGCGATGGCCAAACAACCGGAAACCCTCGGCGCCTTTTTCGACGAAGTCAAACGCGCCGCCGGTGCCGACACCCACCTCGACGCCGCGATCGTCCGGCTCGAACAGCAATTCGGTGATTTCGACACCATCCAGCATCGCGCCCGCCGCATCGTCGGCGATATGGCGCAGGTACTTCAGGCGTCGCTGCTCGTTCGCTACGGTCATCCCGCGGTGGCGGATGCGTTCACCGTCAGCAGGCTCGGCGGTGAACACGGCGACGTTTTCGGCACCCTACCGACAGGTATCGATACGGCCGCGATCATTCAACGCGCCACGCCCAAGACGGGCTAGGAGAAACCGACCGGCACACTTCTTCGGATGGCCTTACACATCCGATGTGACGAGCAGCTGCTCCGCGAATGCCATGAATTCGGTTCGGAACGCCGCGTATTCGGCGCGCAGCGCTGACCCTGGCCAGTCGGCGGGCAGCAGCGGATCGGGTAGCAGCGGGTCATCGAGAATATGCCGCACCGCCGCTGCCGCCACCTCGAACCGCGCCCGCAACGACGACGAACTCGCGAACTCGTGCAGCAGCCGTTGCGCGTCGCGAGCCCAAAGTTGTGGTGCGAAAAGGGTTTCCGCCATCGCGACCGGCGCATCCTGCGGCACCGCGGTGAACACCGAAACTCGCCGACTTGCCTCCGGCCCGAGAACGATCTCGATGTTCGCGGGCCGGGTCCACACACCCTCACGTAATTCGCCGAGTTTGCGGGCGCGCATCGTGTCGCGGAAAGCGGTCCGGGCGGGCGCATCGTCGCCGACGGTCGTCACCACCGCCAAAAACCATGCGCCGTCCCAGGTTTTCACCACGGGGCTCACCGCGGCGTCCTGTCTGCGCTGTCGCTCGATCAGCCGATCCGAGAGCCGATACACGCCATTCGCGCGTTCCAGATCACCCATGGCCACCATCCGGGTGAGCGCGACCCGCACGGCCGATTGCTGCAGGCCGAGTTCCTCGGCCACCGAAACGATCCAGCTGACCGGCGCCTCCGCCGGATGCGCGCCGAGCAACGCACTCAGAATTGCCGACCGAGCGGTCAGCTTCCGCACGCGCATCGCCACACATCCCCGTCCTATCCGAGTCACCGCCTGCCGAACTCCGGCGGTCGAACCCGAAATTCTACCGACGAGCTCGCCACCACCCGCCGCGCGACATCGCCCGCCCGAAGTCCGCGGCGAGGGCCGTGAACTGGCGATGTGTCCGGCCGGGACACGAATCCCGTGGTACGGCTAGTTCGCGTTGTTATATGCCGCGACAATGTCGGCGGGGATCCGGCCACGGGTCGATACGTTGTGCCCGTGCTTCCTTGCCCATTCGCGGATCGCGGCTGTTTGCTCGCGATCGGTCGCGGAAGTCGCTTTGCCGGTGCCTTTCCGCTTGGCCCGACCCGTCTTGCGCGCCTTTTCCGCCCACGGCTCGAGCGTCACCCGCAGCTTGCCCGCGTTCTTGGTGGACAGATCGATCTCGTAGGCCACGCCATCGATCGAAAATTGAACTGTTTCATTCGCTTTCGACTTGCCGTCGTAGTCGTCGACCAGGGTGACGGTGACTTTCTTGGCCATGGGATGCGTCCTTCGTGTAGTCACGAGTAATTGCTCGAAATACTAATACCGTATCTTATCGAACTCGGCGAGGAGAAAAGGACTGTGCCGCACGATCAAGTGCACAACCATCCGATTCCGGACTCAGCGCAGCGATTCTGCCGCCGTCGCGGCTATCGCCGAGGCGACGGCGCTCAATGCCGGTGAGTCGAGCCGCCATTGCTGCCAGTACAGCGGGACATCGATGAATGCCGCGCCGTCGATGGCCACCAGCTCGGCACTTCGGAAATTGCGTATTTGCAGGTCCGGCAGCATGCCCCAGCCCAATCCGAGCCGAACCGCCGCGAGGAAACCGGCGGAAGAAGGGACATAATGCCGTGGCGGATCCAGCGGTTGCCTACTGCGGCGGCGCAGGTGACGGTCTTGCAGATCGTCTTTGCGGTCGAATAGAACCACCGGTGCCGCGGCATAAGACTTGGCGGTGGCGCCGTCGCCGAACCAGGTGCGCGCGAAGCGCGGTTCGGCCATCGGGCGGTAGCGCATCGCGCCGAGTCGTTCGACTTTGCAGCCCTGCACCGGGGTGGACGTGGCGGTGATCGCCGCCATCACCGTGCCGTCGCGCAGCAGCCGGGTGGTGTGTTCCTCGTCCTCGCGGTGAATATCGAAGCAGACGCCCGGCGGTGCCGCGGCCAGCGCGGGCAGCACCCAGGTTTCCAGTGAATCGGCGTTGACCGCGATGGGCAGTCGAGCCGGGCGATGCGCCTCGCCGAGTTCGGTGGCGGTGTCACCGGCGAGCAGCTCGATCTGCCGGGCCAGCCGCAGCACCGCGAGCCCGGATTCGGTGGCGCACACCGGTTTTGTGCGCTGCACCAAGACGCGACCGGCCGCGTCCTCCAGCGCTTTGATGCGTTGGCTGATCGCGGACGGGGTGATCCGCAAGCTCTTCGCGGCGGCATCGAAGGTGCCCTCGGTGATCGCCGCATTCAATGCGCGAAGCTGATCCAGCTGGAGATCCATGTTAAGGAATCGTAATGGTAGTGCAGAAACTTTAGTTTGCCTTGAGATAATGCCGTGCTTAGCGTCGATGGGCATGGAAGTGTCTTCGGCCGCCCTGGCGGCCCTGTCCGGTCTCGGTTTCGGGCTCTCGCTGATTGTCGCCATCGGCGCGCAGAACGCGTACGTGCTGCGCCAGGGGGTGCGCGGACAGCACGTCTTCGCGGTGGTGGCGGTGTGCGCGCTGTCGGACATCGTGCTGATCGCCGCGGGCGTCGGGGGATTCGGGGTTGTCGTCCAATCGGCGCCCGTCGTGGTCACGGTGGTGCGGTACGCGGGTGCTGCGTTCCTGCTCGGCTACGCCGTGCTCGCGGCCCGCCGGGCTCTCGCATCGACCGCGTTGATCGTCGGGTCAGCGGGCACGACGGTCGCGCTCGGGGCCACCGTCGCCACCACGCTGGCGCTTACCTGGCTGAATCCGCACGTCTACCTGGACACCCTGGTCCTGCTCGGCTCCCTCGCCAGCACCTACGCCACCCCCGACCGCTGGTTCCTCGGCGCGGGCGCGATGCTCGGCAGCATCGTCTGGTTTACCGCGCTCGGTTACGGTGCCCGGCGACTCGGCCCGCTGTTCGCCCGTCCCGTCGCCTGGCGCGTGCTGGATTCCGCTATCGCCGTGGTGATGACGCTGTTGGGTCTTGGCTTGTTGCTCGCGGGTCCCTCGATGTGACGTCGAAACCTGTTGGTTTTCACTGTTCCAGGCCCGTGGACAAGTGAAATCCGAGCTCGGTCAGCGGAAAACTCGAATGTTGCCACGGTGCGGTATCGAGTGTTGTTCGGCGAGAACGGGGTTGGCTGCACCGGCGGCGTGACGGGAGACACAGCCCGCATTGCGTCCGGTGCTGATTGGGGTCGGGGGACCCGGGTATGCGGCGAATGACCGACCAGACCCGAGTTGGAGGAGTTCTTCATGACCAAGGACCACAGCGGACCGCGCGAGGCCGTCGAGGGCGTCGTCGAAGACGTCAAGGGCAAGGCCAAGGAAGCCGCGGGCATTGTCACCGGGAACGAAGGCCTGAAGAGCGAGGGCCGCGCCCAGCAGGACAAGGCCGAATCCGAGCGTGAGGCAGCCAAGAAGGAGGCCGAGGCGGAGAAGGCACGCGCCGAGGCCACCCTGAACGAGGCTCGCCAGAGTGCTTACGAGAGCGGCAAGGAATCCTAGTCGCCAGAGCTTGCGGCGGCGCGGGGACGATCATTCGTCCCCGCGCCGCCGATTTATGTTGCGCTGCGGAACATTTGGGCCGCCTGCTCTCGCTCGGCGAGGATCTGGCGTCGTCGCTCGGCCATCGCGGCGGCCGGTGAGCCGCCGGAGGTGAGGGCCGCGGCGAGGGCCGCCGCGTCCTCGATGGCGTCGCGGGCGCCGACACCGCGGCCGGGGTGATCGCGTGATCGGCGTCGCCGCACAGGATTACCGGAGTCTGCGGCGGGCGCGCGTCGGCGAGCGGCACGGTGCGCGCGTTGGAGACGTGCACGGTGGTGGTGGCGGCCAGCATGGTCTCGACGAGTTCAGGGATCGCGGTGGCACCGGCGAGAATTGGCTTTGCCCACCCATCGAGGGGCTGAGATCCGATGTCCGGCATGGCAAGTGGGCCGCGCGTGAGACGGGTGAACCACACCGAGATCTCGGAGTTCCAGAAGTGGCCGTAGGTGCTGGCCGGTCTGCCGTTGTCGTCGAGTTGGCGGTGGAAGTGCAGCACGGACGGGTCGGTGTCCGGCTGGATCGGCCGATCGGTGATGCCGTAAATGATGATCTGACCGGAGTATTCGGCGGTGCGCTCGGGTTCGAGGCGACACCGGGCGAGGGAGTCGATGCCGTCGGCGGCGATGATCACGTCGTCGGCCGGTACCGGGTTGTCGCCGCTGAAGAGCGTCCCCTCGGTGCTGTTCAGGTCGGTGATCGGGGTGGCGTAGTGCAGCTCGGCCGTTGTGCCGGTGGCGAATTCGGTCAGTGCCCGCATGAGCTCGGCGCGCAGGTACAGCCTGCGCTCCGTACGGGAATCGCTGCGTATTACGCCCGAATGGTCGGCAGCGCGCAGCTCGGTCAGCGGATGCGACGCCGCGTGCAGCCGATCGATCCCGACGCCCAGCCGGGACAACGCGGCATGCGCCCGATCGTCCAGTGCCAGAAAGTGTCCCGCGCCGACGACCGGTTGACTCTCATAGACCGTGACCGGCCGGTTGTCCCGCGCGAGCGCGCCGGCCAGCAAGGTACCCGCGATTCCACCGCCGATGATCGTGACCATGCCTCCACCTTAGGTCCCACCATCGGGGCGCGGTGGTGTCCCGCAACCCGATGGTGGGCGCCCCGGTGGCGATCAGCAGTCGGTCGGTGCCGGTACGCCGCGGAACCGTTCGTCGATCCAGGACATCGCGGCAGGTGCGCCGAGCACCGCGGTGGTCAGGTGGTCCGGGCTCGGGAACAACTCGGATTGCACGCGCACCCCGGCCGCGCAGTACCGCCGCACGGTGTTGTCGATCGAGGCCACCGGAATCAGCGCGTCCTCCTGCGAACGCCATTGGTAGATCGGCATTTTCGGCACGCCGTCGAAGAGCTCCAGGCTGTTTTCCTCCAGTACCGAGCGTGCGCTCGGATCGTCGGCGAGCGAGGTGGAGCTGGCCACGTCCAGCACGTTGTGCCCGGCACCGGCCGCCAGGATCTCGTTGGTGCAGCCGTTGGCGATCTGATCGCGGGTCGCCCGGCCGAAATCGTTGAGGCTGTCGCTGATCGGCAGCCGCGTCGGATACTCCCGCTCGAGCCCGATGGCCGCCGCCAGCGCGAGCCCGAACGCCGGATGCCTGGAGTAGCCGAGTCCCTCGGTCATCTTCACCAGGTTCATCGGGACACCACCCTCGGCCGCGCCGACGATGTCGAGTTCCGGTGCGTAGGTGGGTGCCAGCGCGGCCGCCCACCCCGTTGCCATGCCGCCGCCGGAGTAGCCGAACATCGCGACCGGGCTCTTCGCGACGCCGAGCTGCGCGACCTGGCGGGCCGCGCGAATGCCATCGAGGGTGATCATGCCGCCCAGCTTGGCCGCCCCGTAGGCGCTGGTCGGTCCGAGATGATCGGGCAGCGCCACCGACCAGCCGCGCAGCAGCACCGTGTTGAGCGCGGGTGCCTCGCGGACAGCGAGATTCGGGTCGCCGGTGTACAGCACCCGCGAGACGGCGCACTGGGTGCCGAGGCCGTTGATGATGTGCTGATAGGACAGCAGCGGGCCGCCGGGGGCATGGTCGTGCGGGGTCAGCACGGTGGTGGTGGCGGCGATCGGATTGCCCGCCGAATTGGTGGATCGGAACTTGATCATGGTGACCGTGGTTCCGGGAAATCCGATCAGCCCGGGCATCGGCCGAACGGCGAGCACGTCACCGGGTTTCGCCCGATCGAGGTCGGGCGGTTGCGCGTAGAAGGGGTCGGGGTCCGGCGTGGGATAGATCGGTTGTGCCGCAGCGGTACCCGGCACGACGGCCACGTGTGCGACCGATATCAGCAGGGCGACAACGGCGAGCGCGGGGCGGATGTGTCGAAGCATGGCGATGAGCGACTCCCATTCATCACGACATTCACGGGGATTGTTGGGCATGTGGAAAGTCGAATAATCCGAAAATTGGCCGTGAATAATCGCCCGGCCGGTGTTCGGACGAGCGACACGATATGGGAAAAAGGGAATGGCCAGAGGGAGCCGCGCCGTGCGGGCCCGGCGATCCGCGGCGGGGCGGCGCGGCATCGCCGCGTGGTTGCCGTCGCGCCGGTTACGGTGGTTCGGTGATGCTGCTCGTTGTCGGCCTTGTCCTGCTCGGTGTGTTCCTGCTGAGGTTCCGTCAGGATCGGCGGCGGCTGAGCAACGGCGTGTTTCTGCTGCTCGGACTGGCTTTCACCGGTGTATGGGTGATCGGGTCGGGCGCGCAGGGTGATCTGCCGGTGGTGCTGGCGGGCCTGCTCGTGCTGCTTTCGCCGCTGCTCGTGCTGGTGCTCGCCGGGTTGCTGATGGTCAACGGTGTGCAGATGATTCGCCGGGAAGGACTGCGGATCGCGAATCTGCTTCCGCTCGGACTCGGGGTCGCGCTGCTGGTGCCCTATGTGTTGCTCGCGGTGGCAATTTTCACCGGCGATATCTGGTCCGTCGTGATTTTGGCGTCGGTGACCATGGCGGTGAGCTACGCCGGATTCTTGTTCGCCAGCTTCCTGCTGTATTCGTTGTTCTACGGATCGCTGCCTTATCGGCCGGGCATGGACGCGATCGTCGTGCACGGCTCGGGTCTGGTCGGCGCGCGGGTGCCGCCGCTGCTGGCCAGCCGCCTGGACCGGGCCATCGAGGTGTATCGCGCCGAGCTCGCGGCGGGGCGCAGGCCACTGCTGATCACCAGCGGCGGTAAGGGTTCCGACGAAGCCGTGTCGGAGGCCGCGGCGATGGCGGGCTACCTCGTCGACCAGGGTGTGCCCGCGGACAGCGTTGTGCTGGAGGACCGTTCGACGACCACCCGGGAAAACCTGCTCTACACCAAGCGGTTACTGGGCGAGCGCGGTGAATCCACTCGAATGGTGTTGGTGACGAGCAACTTCCATATCCTGCGCACGGCGATCCTGGCCCGGCGCCTCGACCTGGACGCCGAGGTGACCGGTGCGCGGACCGCCTTCTACTACCTGCCCTCCGCGATTCTGCGTGAGTTCGCCGCGGTCGTCGTGGCCTACAAATGGATCAACGTGATCGCCTGTCTCGCGTTGATGGCATTGCCGGTACTCGCGCTCGTGCTGACCCGCGACCTGCCGCATCACTACGGCGACTGAGGTCAGCGCCTAGCGGCTATTCGAAGGTCTTGTGCGGAATGCCGACCGTGAGGCCGCCGTCGATGACGAATTCGGCGCCGGTCGAATACGAGGATTCGTCGCTGGCCAGGAAGGTGATCAGCGCGGCGACCTCGGACGACTCGGCGGCCCGGCCCAGCGGGATCTGCAGGAAGTCCGCCGGAATGCCTTCGGTCATCGGCGTGCTGATCAGGCCGGGGTGGACCGAGTTGACCCGAATCTTGTGCTGCGCCAACTCGAGTGCCGTCGACTTGGTCAGGCCGCGGACCGCGAATTTGCTCGCGACGTAGCCGTGCAGGCCGGGGCTGCCGCGCAGGCCTTCGACGGAGGAGATGTTGATGATCGAGCCGCCGCCCGCCTCGATCATCGCCGGGGTGGCGGCCTGCATGCCGAGAAACGTGCCGGTGAGGTTGATGTCGATGATCCGCTGCCATTCGGCCAGTTCGAAGTCGACGAGCAGGTTGCCGTTCGCGATGCCCGCATTGTTCACCAGCACGTTGAGCGAGCCGAACCGCTGCACCGCCTCGGCGACCGCGCCCTGCCATTCGGCGGGCTCGCGCACGTCGAGGTGCACGTAGGCGGCGGCGTCGCCCAATTCCTTGGCGACCGCGGCGCCTTCCTCGTCGAGCACGTCACCGAGCACCACGCGGGCGTCCTCGGCCACCATGGCCTTGGCGTGTGCCGCGCCCATGCCGCGGGCCCCGCCGCTGATCAACGCCACCTTGCCGGTCAACCGCCCCATCGAGGCACCTCCGTCTTTCGTTTGTCCACGCCAACGTACTGGAACACGTTACAGAAATGTGCCGAATTTGATGTTGGCCTCGCGTCCGATGGTGCCACATGGGCGCTGCTGCCGGGGGAATGTCGTTGCAGGCCAGTGGCTTCGGGAAGGCACGCCCGCGGCGCGGGAGGCGGTTTCTGATTCCGCGCCGCGAGCGCCCTTAGCATATATTGTCTCAGACAGTAGGTGCGCGCTTTTGGTGATCGGGTATCGGCCGAATGCTCTCGCCCCGGTAGGCCGCTCGATTTAGGGTTTCTTGTATGAGTGAGCCCACCATTTTCACCATGGCATCGCTGCGGAAGGCCGCGGGTACCGACCTCGGCGTGAGCGGCTGGATCGAGATCGGTCAGGACCGCATCACCGCGTTCGCCGAGGCCACCGAGGATCGGCAGTGGATCCACATCGATCCGCAACGCGCGGCCGACGGGCCTTACGGTACGACCATCGCGCACGGATACCTGACGCTGTCGCTGCTCCCGGCGATCATGCGGGAGGTATTCGACATCGCCGACGCGAGCGCGCGGATCAATTACGGCCTCAACAAGGTTCGGTTTCCGTCGCCGGTGCCCGCCGGCTCCCGCATTCGCGGCCGGGCCACGATCGTCAGCGTCGACGAGGTGCCCGGGGGGCTGCAGGTCGTGATCGCGACGGTTATCGAGGGGGAGGGTTCCGACAAGCCTGCCTGCATCGCCGAATCGATCGTCCGCGCGCTGGCATAGGCCTTCGCTCGGCCGTCCGGCCGTCGTGATGCGGCGCGCTATGGCATCATCGTGTAGAACACGTTCTAATTCTGTCCGCGATTCGCGGGAGGCGCACGATGACGAACTCACCATCCTCGGCGGCGCTACGTCGCTTCGCCAGGCGGGTGCCGGACATCGCCGAGTTGCCCGGCGGGCGGCTGGTCGAGTTGCCCAGGCGGGGTCGCACCTATGTGGTCGACATCGCCGGACCAGCGGGCGCGCCCGCGCTGGTCCTGTTGCACGGCACCGGATGTACCGCCTACCTGAACTGGTTTCCGGCGCTGGCGCCGCTGGCCGAGCGGTACCGGGTGATCCTGTTCGACCAGCGCTGGCACGGACGGGGGATCCGCTCCGAGCGCTTCTCCGTGGACGACTGCGCCGACGACGTCGTCGCCGTGCTCGATGCGCTCGGCGTGGAACAGGCCGTGTGCGCGGGATACTCGTTGGGTGGAGTGGTGAGTCTGGCAGCAGCGCACCGGCATCCGGATCGAGTGAGCGGACTTGTGCTGTGCTCCACGCCGTATCGGTTCCAGGAAAAGTGGCGCGAGCGTGCCTTCCATCGGGCATTCGGGGCATTCGCCGAGGCGGTCGGGCCGTATTCCTTCCGGCGCATCGAGGAATTCGCCGGACGGCTGCCGGAGCTGCCGGAAATCGCCTGGGCGCCGGGACGATTGGATCGGTGGGCGCTCACCGAACTGCGCAGTACCAGCGGGTGGGCGATCACCCAGGTGATCGGCGAGGTCGGCCGGTTCGATGCGACGGACTGGTTGTCGAGCCTGAAAATGCCGACCGCCGTGGTCATTACGACGCAGGATCGGGCCATTCCGGTCTACCGGCAATTGGAGATGGCGACCATGATCCCCGGGGCGAGCATTCATCTGATCAAGGGCGGGCATGCGGCCTGCGTACTGGAGGCCGATCTCTTCGTGCCCGCGTTGCTCGAAGCCTGTGCGGCGGTCGCCGCGAGATTGTGAGTCCTGTTCGGCGGCAGTGGCGAACAGGGCTTAACTGCGGATCACCCTAATTTTCTGGCGGCGGAAAGTAATTCGTCGACTACGCCGGGGACTGCGTCGGCGAGCGCGGAGATGTCGGGCACCAGTTCCTTGCAGGCGATGAAGCCGAAGTCCAGGTCGTCATTGTTCGAAATCACGGTCACCGTGAGTCCCGCGCCGTGGAAGACCGGACCGAACGGATACATCCCGTCCACCCGAACACCGAGAAAGTACAGCGGCATCGGCGGGCCGGGCACATTCGACACCACCAGGTTGTGCACCACCGGATGCCGCTCGGCCAGCTTCAGCGACGAGTACACCCGGGCTGCGAGCTGAAAGGTGTTCGGCGGGGCATACTTCGACCAATCCTGCAGGAAGTCGGCGCCGATGAGATCGTGTTCCGCCTTGGCGCCGCGGTTGTCCTCGGCCACCTGCAGCAGGCGTTGCACCGGATCCTCGACATCGGTGCCGAGCCGGGCGAACAGCGTGGACACCTTGTTGATGCCCGCGGTGTGCCGCGACGATTCGTGCACGGAGACCGGCACCGAGGCGACCAGCGAGCGATCCGGCAGCTCGTCGTGCTTCTCCAGGTAAGTCCGCAGCACCCCGGCGACGACGGTCAGCACCACGTCGTTGATCTTCACGCCGAACGCGGACTTGATCTCCTTGATGGCGCCGAGTTCGGTCTCGGTGAACGCGACCGCGCGATGCGGGGTGATGGCCAGGTTGAACAGGGTGCGCGGTGCGGAGAACGGCAATGCCATGCCTGCCTTGTCATTACGCCGCCGGTTCGCGAAACCGGCCACCAGGCCGAGGGTTTTCGGCACCATGCCGACGATGCCGGCCTTGGTCGGGAACTTGACCACCGCCTTGGCCAGCAATTGCCAATCGTTCGGGCGCGCTTCCGGCCGCCAGTCCGCGGCGGGCGGGGTCTTGGCCGCATGCGGTTCCAGATCGCACAGGTGCATCATCATGTTCGTGCCGGTGATGCCGTCCACCGCGGCGTGGTGGTATTTGCAGATCACCGCGACCTTGCCGTCGTCGAGGCCCTCCACCACCGACATCTCCCAGAGCGGGCGGTCGCGGTCCATCGGACGGCTGGCGATATCGCCGACCAGTTCGGCCAGCTCGCGGCGGCCCGCCGGGGCCGCGATGCCGATGCGCCGAATGTGATAGTCCAGGTCGAAGTTCTGATCCTCCACCCAGACCGGGTGATCGAGATTGAACGGCACCTCGTAGACGCGGCGGCGCATTTGGGGAATCAGGGGTAGCCGCCTGCCTAGTTCGGCCTTGAATTTCTCGAAAGAATAGTCCGCTGAACTGGGGTCGAGGATCAGCAGCGCACACACGTGCAGGTGCTGGGTCCCGGTTTCCAAGTAGAGAAAGCTGGCATCCAATCCGGTTAGTCGCTCCATAGCGAAAGCCTACTAGAACGAGTTCTAGTTATTGGGTGAACGGGAGCGGAGTGGGTCACAGTGGAGCGTCCTATTGTCAAGTGGGCTAACGGCATTGAGGGTGGCTGTGGAGACGGCGGTCTGTGTCCGAATGTGGGCCGAAATGCCTGGTTGAGCCGTTGTGGATCTTTATGTAACTCAGAGTTGCATGTATGTGTATGATGATTGCTACGGCCATGCAGGAAGGCGCGCGACGACGCAGTCGTGAGAGGAGTACCGATGAAGCTACTTCGTAGAGGTGAGCGACGACCGGACATAGATCCGGGCGAGGTGGCGTTGCACGCACGCAACGTGCAGTTCCAGTGGGCTGATACTCCGCTGCACTGGATGGCGTCGGAGCCGATCGCCTCGCACCTGATCAACTCGCTGAACCTGCTGCTGCCCGAGGGCGAGCGCATGTTCTGTGCCACCTACACCGAGGCGCTGCCGTTCGTGAAGGACGACAAGCTGCGTGAGGCGATGCTCGGCTTCATCGGCCAGGAGTCCATGCACGCCGAGACGCACGACAAGGTACTCACCGAGGTGCTCGCCGCGCACGGGATCGACCCGGACCCCTATCTGCGGCAGGCCGAATATCTGTTCCGGAAGACGCTGGGCCCCAGGGACAACGAGGGTGTCGCGCAGCGTCAGACGCTGGTCGAGCGGCTGGCCTTCATCGCCTGCCTCGAGCATTTCTTCGCCTACCTCGGCGACTGGGTGCTCAACGCGGACTTGGAGAAGTTCGACGCCGACCCGCGGATCGCGGATCTGTTCCGTTGGCACGGGGCCGAGGAAGTCGAGCATCGGCATGTTGCCCACGACGTGTCCGTCTACTTCGGTGTCGGTTATGTGCGGCGCGTGGCGATCATGACGCTGACCTTCCCGATCTTCATCACCCTGGTGGTGCGCGGCACCAAATTCATGGTGCACCAGGACCCCGCGCTGCCCGACCTCGGCTACCCGCGGCTGATCAAGCGCGTGTTCGGGGCCATGTGGCGCGGTGCGCTGCCCGGCGTGCCATCGCTGCTGTGGAGTGCGCTGTCGACCCTCAAGCCCGGCTACGACCCCGAGTCGGTCGGGTCGACCGCGCAGGCGGTGGCATACCTCGCGAAGTCGCCTGCCGCGCAAGCGATTGCGTCGTGAACCTACGCCCTGTCCCGGAGCAACTGCCCGCGGATCTGTTCGGCAAGCGTGATCAGGACCGCGCGGTGCGCGTGCTCGACGCGGTCGCCTCGGCGCGGTTGAAATGGACCACCATGATCAACCGGCGCGATCTCGCGCCGCGGGTGGACGACCATCGGCTGGCACTGGTGGTGACCGAGCGGCGGATCGAGGCGCACGATCAGGACGTGGTGAGCCTGCGACTCGAGGCACCGGATCGGCGGGAACTGCCGCCGTGGCGGCCGGGCGCGCATCTCGATCTCGAGCTGCCGTCGGGACGGCTGCGGCAGTACTCGCTGTGCGGTGATCCGGCCGACACCCGCGCCTATCGGGTTGCGGTGCGGCGCATTCCGGACGGGCTCGGTGGTTCGGTGGAGGTGCATGACGCGCTGCCGATCGGCGCGCCGATCACCGTGCGCGGGCCGCGCAATGCCTTCCCGTTCGCCGTGCCGGGCCACGGATCACCCGCTGCCCGTTTGCATTTCATCGCGGGTGGCATCGGGATCACGCCGATCCTGCCGATGGCCAGGTTGGCGCGGCGGCTCGGTATCGAGTGGTCGATGGTGTACACCGGGCGTAACCGCGACACCATTCCATTCCTCGACGAGATCGCCGGATTCGGCGACCGGGTCACCGTGCGCACCGACGACGAGCACGGCCTGCCCGACGCGGCCGCACTGTTGCCAGGGGTTACGGCTGACACCGCCGTCTACTGCTGCGGTCCGGTGCCGATGACCACCGCCGTCGCCGCCGCGGTGCGCGAAATGCCCGGGGTGGAACTGCATTCCGAGCGGTTCTCGCCGCCGCCGATCGTGAACGGCGTGCCGTTCGAGATCCAATTCGCGTCTACCGGTGAGGTGGTCGAGGTGGCGGCGGATCGTTCCGCGCTCGACACTATCCTGGCGGCGCGACCGGACCGTCCCTACTCGTGCCGTCAGGGCTTCTGCCGCACCTGCAAGGTGCGAGTGCTCTCCGGCGAACCCGAGCATCGCGAAACCGTGCTCACCGCAGCCGAACACGAGGCGGGCGAGATGCTCGTCTGCGTATCCCGTTCGCCCGGTGGGCGACTGGTGCTCGATCTGTAACCACGACCTCTGGTCAGCAAGGAGAAACCGATGACGACCATCGAACCAACCGAGTTGGTGGCCGCCGAGCGGACGGTGCGCAACGGCGAATTCGAGCTCGCCGTCTACGAATACGGCGATCCGACCGCGGAAACCGTGGTGCTGGTACATGGCTGGCCCGACACCCATCACCTCTGGGACGCGGTGGTGCCGCTGCTCGCGCAGCGCTTCCACGTCGTCAGCTACGACACCCGCGGGCACGGGCGCTCGACCAGGACCCGGCGCACCGAGGACTTCCGGCTCGACGCGCTGGCCGGCGACTTCTTCGCCGTCGTCGACGCGGTCAGCCCGGACCGGCCGGTGCATGTGCTCGCGCACGACTGGGGTTCGGTGCAGGTGTGGGAGGCGGTGTGCGAGCCGAGGGCGGCCGCGCAGGTCGCGTCGTTCACCTCGGTATCGGGGCCGAACCTGGACCACATCGCGAACTGGATGCGCGACAGGCTGTCCCGGCCGACGCCGCGCAACATCTGGCAGCCGTTGACGCAGACGCTGTCCTCGGCCTACACGTTCTTCTTCATGACGCCGGGGCTGCCGCGCGCGGTGTTCGGCCTGCTCGGCACCGAGCGGCGGTGGCAACGGGTCGTCTCGATCATGAACGAGACACCGCCCGCGAATGTCACGCTCGGCCCGACCTTCCAGCAGGACATGGTCGACGGCCTGCTGATCTACCGGGCGAACATCGTGCAGCGCTTGCTTTCACCGCGGGATCGGCACACCGAGGTGCCGGTGCAGTTGATCGTCGCGGGTCGCGACGTCGCGGTCCGGCCCGCCGGATACGACGACGAGCGCAAGTGGGTGCAGCGGCTGTGGCGTCGCGATGTGCCCGCAGGGCACTGGATGCCGTTCTCCCATCCCGAATTACTGGCCACCGCGACCACCGAACTGATCGACACGATCAACGGCGGGACCGCGCCGCGTGGGCTGCGACGGGCCGAAGTCGGCCGCAGCGCAAGGCGGTTCGAGGACCAGCTGGTGGTGATCACCGGCGGCGGCAGCGGCATCGGTCGCGAGACGGCGCTGGCCCTCGCGCGGCGTGGCGCCGAAATCGTGCTCTCCGACATCGATCTCGACTCGGCCAAGGAGACCGCCGAGCTGATCGCCGCCGAACACGGGGTGGCGCATCCGTATCAGCTCGATGTATCCGACGCGGACGCGGTCACGGCGCACGCCGAGATCGTGCTGGAAACCCATGGCGTGCCGGACATTCTGATCAACAACGCCGGAATCGGCCAGGCCGGTGGGTTCTTCGACACCTCGGCGGCGGAATTCGACCGGGTCATGCGGATCAACCTGGGCGGCGTGCTGAACGGCTGCCGGGCCTTCGGATCCGCGATGGCCGAGCGCGGTCTGGGCGGGCACATCGTCAACCTGTCCAGCATGGCGGCCTACAGTCCGCAGCAGGGGTTCAGCGCGTACTCCACCAGCAAGTCGGCGGTGTTCATGTTCTCCGACTGCCTGCGCGCGGAACTGGCCGGTCGCGGGATCTCGGTGCACACCATCTGCCCCGGCATCGTGCACACCAATATCGTTGCCACCACCCGGTTCTCGGGTGTCAGTGCCGAGGAGGAGAAGGCCAAGCAGCAGCGCTACGACAACCTCTACCGCAAGCGCAGCTACGGGCCGGAGAAGGTGGCCGAGCAGATCGTGCGGGCCGTGGAGAAGGACCGCAGCATCGTGCCGGTGACACCGGAGGCGCGGTTGCAGTACCACTTCAGCAGGCTCGCACCTGCGGTCGGGCGGTTCGTCGCGGCGCGGGTGAAGCTCACCTAGTCCGACCGGGTGCGCAGGTCGGCCTCGATGGCCGCGACGCGCTCGGCGTCGACGCCCCACGGGTGTTCGACGCCGACCCGGCGGTCCAGGTCCCACAGCAGGCAGGACTCGTCTGGCTCGGCGACCAGTGCCCAGGCCACTACGGTGCGGCCTAGCTGCTCGCCCATCGAACCGTGCGAATCCTTCGGCGGCCCAGCACCTTCCGGGAAATGGTGGAGGAAGCGGCCGTAGGCGGTGGCGCAAAACTCGGCGTAGCGCTCGGTGCAGAGAATGAACCCGTGCCAGGCCTCGTCTACGGCGTGTGAGGGCATGCCGATGACCTGTCCGTCACGCATGGCCGCGCCGCAGCAGCGCAACCATTGGCGCAGGCCGATTTCCACGAGCTCGCGCGGTTGCCACGGGGAGGTCTTGTAAACGGCCTCGGGCAGCTCCAAGGCGGCGACGGTGAAGTTGACCGTCGCGAGGTCGATGGCGCGCGGCCGGGATCTGCGGAAGCTGAAAGACGGCACAGTTCACTGTACGCAGGCGTGGCGGGCCGTTACGGTTCCTGGATGGGTGACGTGTTCTATTTTCTGATCGGCATGGTGGGGTTGCTGCTGATCATCTCTACGCCGTTCATCATCATCGGCGTGCTCGTCAGGCTGTTTCGGCGCAACGGGCGGATTCCACCCAACGGGGGTCGGCGCGGCGGCGATCCGCGACGTCTATACGGCGGCGGTTACGACAGCTCGGAGCCGTATTGGGCGGCCGGTGCCGCCGGGTACGCCGGTACGGACTCCGGTTCGTCGAGCAGTGGGGATTCGGGGAGGGGCGGCGGGCACCACCATCATCACGGTGGTGGTCACCATGACAGCGGTGGCAGTAGCTGCGGTGGTGGGAGCAGCAGCAGCAGTTGCAGCGGCGGCAGTAGCAGTAGTAGTTGCGGGGGCGGCAGCAGTTCCAGCTGTGGCGGTGGGAGTAGTAGCAGCAGCTGTGGCGGCGGCAGTTCCTGACGGTTGCCTTACGCGCACAGCATAATCGACTTGACCTCAATAACAGTTCAGGTTCCATGCTGGTCTCTGTCAGACGAAACAGGGCAGCGATGGAGGATGGTCATGCGGGCTGTGCAGGCAATGGAATTCGGTGGACCCGAGGTGCTTTCGGTGCGTGAGGTGCCGGAGCCGGTCGCCGGGGCGGGCGAGGTCGTGGTGGAGGTGGCCGCCGCGGATGTGATGTTCCTGGACACTCGCCTGCGCAGCGGCTGGGGCGGTGAGTATTTCAAGTTGGCGACGCCGTACGTGCCGGGTGGTGCCGTCGCCGGAGTGATCAGCGCGGTGGGTGCCGGTGTCGATTCGTCCTGGGTCGGTAGGCGCGTCACCACATCGACGGCGGCAAGCAAGGTCGGTGGTGGTCAGCCGATCGGTGGTTACGCCGAAAAGGCCTTGGCCAAGGTCGAATCGCTCACTGCCGTGCCCGAGGAGTTGAGCCTGTCGCAGGCCGTGGCGCTGGCGCACGATGGCCGGATGGCTTTTGCGGTGTTCGATCGGGCCGCGATTCAAGCGGGGGAGTGGGTGCTGATCACCGCGGCCGGTGGTGGCTTGGGCACCTTGCTGATTCAGCTCGCCCGTGCGGCCGGCGCGCACGTCGTCGCTGCGGCCCGGGGACGTACGAAGCTGGAACTCGCCCAGCGGCTGGGTGCCGACGCCGTGGTGGACTACTCCGAACCCGGCTGGTCGGACAAGGCCCGAGCGGCGACCGGTGGCGCGGGCGTCAACGTAGTGCTGGACGGTGCGGGCGGCGCGTTGGGTGTGGCCGCGCTCGACGCTGCGGCGGATAGCAGCCGGTTCTTCGGATATGGCGCCTCCGCAGGAGAATTCGCCGCGTTGGACACCGCAGCGGCGTCGGCGCGCGGTATCACCGTCTACGCGCTGTTCGATATCACCGACGCCAGCACGGATTGGCCCGCGCTGGCCGAGCGCTCCCTCGCCGAGGCCGCAGCCGGGCGGCTGGAAGTGGTGATCGGCCAAACCTTTCCGCTCGACGACGCCGAAAGTGCGCACGCCGCCATCGAATCCAGGACCGCGGTCGGCCGCACCCTGCTGACCGTGGGTTCTACCGTCTGAGACCGTTCGGTCGAGCACCTAGCGGGCACCCTGGCTCGGCGCTAGGGTGCCCTGGGTGGAGACTCTGATCGTTGTTGGTGTGGTTCTCGTAGTGCTCGCCCTCGTCATCCTTGTCGTGCAAATCGCCAGCAGACCCCCGGCCGACGAGAGACGTTGGGACAGGGACGATCCTGACGACTACGACGGCCACTGGGATGACCGCGACGACTACGACGAGCGGGACTGACCCGGCTCAGCCGACCGGCGTCAGCACCACCACGGGGATGGGCCGCTCGGTCATCTTCTGATAGGCGCTGTAACGCCCCTTGTTGATCTTATCGACGATCGCGAACCGGCGGGCATAGTCCGCATCCTCCGGATAAGTCGGCCGCGCGACCACCGCAATCGTGCGCCGCCCGATCTGAATCTCACACTCCGGCTTGGCTTTCACATTCGCCAGCCACCCCGGCGGCCGCGGCGACCCACCATTGGACGCCGTCACCAAGTAGTCCGCCCCATCCTCCCCATACGTCAGCGCCGACGTGCGCGCCTGCCCCGTCTTGCGCCCCACCGTCCGCAGCAGCAACGTCGGATTGCCGAACAACACCCGATGCCCCACCAACCCGCCGCTGTTCTCGTACACCCACTGATGCACCTTCAGCACATTCGCGAACACACTCGACATGGTCGACCCTCCAGATCGGTTGCCGGACGCCCAACCCTAACCGCCACCCCGGGTCCAACTGGTGCAAGCCCCACCCCAGCCGGTAGCATCCCCCACGCCTGCGGTTCACCCGCAGAAGAGGGGCGGTAGCTCAGTCGGTCAGAGCCGTGGACTCATAATCCATTGGTCGTGGGTTCGAGCCCCACCCGCCCCACTCCACTTATGGTGAGCCCTGTTCGCGGAGCGCGCTCACCTGGTCGCTCCGTCTGTTTTGTGGGGGCGCGGCCCCCACGCCCCGCCCGGCGGGCTTCGCCCCCGGACCCCCTCCTTCGTACGCCGGTCCTGATGCTCTTGCGGCGGGTATCTCACCACCGGATGGGCATTGCTGGAACTCGCCATCAAGATCGACGATCAACGCTGGCTATGAGCGACGCTTGGTGCCCCGCTTGGTGGCGTGCTCGTTCGAACGATGCACGCCACCAAGCATCAACGCTTCGCTCGGTTGCCGGACGCCAACAGGGCCTTCGCAGTGTTGGTGAATGTCTCGGCTTCCTTCGCACGGTGGCCGATCTCCCGAAACAGGTCCAGCGCCTGTTGGGAGAGGTCGGCGGCGCGCTCGGGATCGCCGGTTTCCAGACAGACCGCGCCGAGGTTCGCGAGTGCCTCGGCTTCGCCGAGGCGGTAGCCGGTCTCCCGGAACAAGGTCAGGGCCTGTCGGGACAGGCTTGCGGCCTGCTCGTGGTTGCCCGTTTCCCGGTGTACCGTCGCGAGGCTGTTGAGATTGGTGGCTTCGCCGAGGCGGTGGCCGATTTGCCGGAACAGGGCCAATGCGTGCCGGATGTGGTTGGCGGCCTGCTCGTGGTCCCCGATGTGGCGGCTCACGAGGCCGAGGTTGCCGAGGGCGAGGGCTTCGCCGTCGCGATTGCCGATTTCCCGGAACAGCGCCACACCACGCAGCAGCAAGTCGGTGGCCTGTCCATAGTCCCCGTTCTCGCGGTGCACGATGCCGAGCATGCTGAGCGCGCCGGCTTCGCCGAGCCGGAAGCCGTTCTCGCGGTACAGGATCAAGGCTTGCTGGATCGGGGCAGCGGCCTGCCCATAGTTGCCGGTGTCTCGGAGTGCGCTGCCGAGTCTGAACAGGGTGTTGGCCTCGCCTATCGGGTTGCCGGTTTCCTGGTACAGGGTGAGAGCCTGCCGGTACAGGTCGACTGCCTGCGCATAGTCACCGGCGTCTCGGTGTAAGCCGCCGAGGTTGGCCAGGGTGTCGGCTTCGCCTACGGGGTAGCCGGTCTCCCGGTAGATGGCGAGGGCTTGCCGGAACAGATCGGCGGGTTGTTTCCCGGTATGGCACTGCACGATGCCGAGATTGGTGAGGGCGTTGGCATGGCCGAGGCGGTTGCCGAGATAGCGCGCGGCCTCGGCGGCGCGCTGGTGCAGTCCCTCCGCCGATGACCACGGCCCGTCGCGCTCCAGCATTGCCGCCAGCGTCTCGGTCAGCTCGACCATCCGCGCCGGATCGTGTTCGGCGGTGTATTCGACGAAGACGAGCAGATTGGCTCGCTCGGTACGCATCCATGCGAGCGCGTGCACCTCGTCGTCGAATTCCCGCACCAGAGCTCCGGTCATGGTGGCGGTGTTGCTGCCGTCGGCGGGGCGTGGCCTGCGCGTCAGCCGTCGGTCCGCCGCTGTGGCGGTGCGCTGGTAATAGTCCAGCAGCCGCGGTAGCGCCTCGTTGCCGGGCGCGGCGGCGAGGGCGCGCGCGTATTCGCGTACGAGGTCGTGCAAGCGGTACCGGCCGGGTGTGGTCTCCTCGACGAGGTTGTCGGTATATAGAGCGTCGAGTTCGGTTCGGGCTTCGGTGAGCGGTACGTCATTCAGCGCGGCAACGGCATAGACGTCGAAGTCGGGGCCCGGGTGCAGTCCCAGTGTGCAGAACAGTTGTTGTCTGCCGGATGGCAGATTGTCATAGGTGGCGGTGAACGCAGCACGAACCGCGCGCTGTCCGGCATCGAGTTCACCGAGCCGATCTCGGGCGACGCGGAACTCCTCGGCCAACCCGGGGAGAGTCCACACCGGATGATGGGCGAGCCGACCGGCCAGCAGCACGATCGCCAGCGGTAGGTACCCGCACAATCGGACGATCTCGGCGACGGCGGCGATGTCGTCGCCGTGCGGGTTGCGTTGTGCCAGTTGGCAGAACAGGTCGACGGCGCTGTCGGGATCGAGGGTGTCCAGTGCCAGCGGGAGGGCGCTGTCGAGGGCGATGAGCCTGCGGCGGCTGGTGATCAAGGTCAGGCATTCCGGACCGGTGGGCAGCAACGGTTCGATCTGGTTGTGGTCGCGGGCGTCGTCGAGGATCAATAGCACCCGTTTGCTGGAGATGCGGTCGCGCCACAGGTCGCGTCGTGCTTCGAGTGCGTCGGGGATGTGGCTCGGTGCGATGCCGAGTCCGGTGAGCAGGGTGGCCAGCACATCGGCAGGATCCGCGGGCACCTGTCCGGGGGTGTGCGAGTTCAGTTCGACGAAGAATCTCCCGTCGGGAAACCGGTCTGCCAACAGATGTGCTGCGCGGGTGACAAGTGCGGTTTTCCCGACACCGGGCATGCCATCGACGGTGTGGATGGATACCAGCCGACCCGGCTGGTATCCATCCAGGATCCGTTTCAACTCGAGGTCGCGGCCGACCAAGGTTGGGATATCGCGTCGCAGTGAGGTCAGCACCGTGGGACGTACCGGCTGCGTGCTCGCCGCCTTCCACAAACGCTTCCAAGCCGACCGGTTCGACAAGATGGAGGGGACAGGACCAGATTCTTGCCGGGCCAGCGAAATCAGTGTCACCAGTACTGGATCCAGCGATTCGAACCGGGAGGGCACGTTGCGCCCGCTGCGCCAATCGCTGATGCGCTGCATCGATGAGCGCTGGTTCTGCGCCGGTGTGCGGGCGGCCTTCAGCCGTTCCTCGGTGGCGGCCGCGACTCGCTGCAGTGTGGGATTGCCTGCCGCGGCCCAGAGTTCCGCGAACCTGGTCACAAAGAGCGCTCGCGGCGAGGAGTCTTCGCCAGCACCTCCGCCCCGGCCGGTCTCCGTTCGCTCGCCACCCACAGCAACACACGATAATGGCCTCGGACCCCATGTTCGACGGGCTGCTTCCGTCCGGTGTTCTCCGGACCGGAATTTCGATCTGTGGGGGTTCGACCTGCTGATTCAGTGTGGGGAGTCGATCTCGGGCGGTAGGGCTTCGAGTGCTGCGAGATAGGTTGTCGCGGTATCGGTTTCGGAGGCGCCCAGGTGGCGGTAGAGGTCGATGGCGTGCCGCAGGTGGGTGACGGCGGTGTTGGTGTCGCCGAGGGCGGCTTGGCAGCGGGCGAGGCCTTCTGAGGCACGGGCTTGCGTAATTCGGCTGTCGATGCTGTTGGCTACGGTCGACGCGGCGGTGAACATCGGCAACGCCTCGCCGGGTTTGCCGGATGCCAACAGTGCCTTCGCGGTGTTGGCGAGTGCCTCGGCCTCGCCGAGGCGGAAGCCGGTCTCTTGGAACAAGGTCAGGGCCTGTCGGGACAGGCTTGCGGCCTGCTCGTGGTTGCCGGTTTCGTGGTAAACCGTCGCGAGGTTGTTGAGGTTGGTGGCTTCGCCGCGGCGGTGGCCGATTTCCCGGAAAATGGTCAATGCGTGCTGGATGTGGGCGGCGGCCTGCTCGTGATCTCCGATGTGGCGGCGCACGAGGCCGAGGTTGCCGAGGGCCAGGGCTTCGCCGTCGCGATTGCCGAGTTCTCGGGACAGCGCCGCACCGCGCAGCAGCAAGTCGGTGGCCTGGTCATAGTTTCCGGTCTCGCGGTGTACGGCGCCCAGGATGCCGAGTGTGCCGGCTTCGCCGAGGCGGAAGCCGTTCTCGCGGTACAGGATCAAGGCTTGCTGGAGTATGGCTGCGGCCTGCCCGTAGTCGCCGGTGTCGCGGAGTACGCGGCCGAGTTTGGCCTGGGCGTCGGCTTCGCCTAGGGGATGGCCGGTCGCCCGATACAAGGTCAAGGCCTGCTGGAGCAGCTCGACGGCCTGCCCATAGTCACCGATGTATCGGTATAAGCCGCCGAGGTTGGCCAGGGTGTCGGCTTCGCCCATGGGGTGGCCGATCGCCCGGTACCGGGCGAGGGCTTGTCGGAACAGGTCGATGGGTCGTTTCCCGGTATGGCATTGCACGATGCCGAGATTGATGAGGGCGTTGGCCTGGCCGAGGCGGTTGCCGAGGCGGTCCGCGGCCGCGGCGGCGCGCTGATGCAGCCGCACGGCCGATGACCACGGCCCGTCGCGCTCGAGCAATGCCGCCAGCACCTTGGTCAGCTCGATCATCCGCGCAGGATCGTGGTCGGCTGTGTACTCGACGCAGGCGAGCAGGTTGGCTCGTTCGGTACGCATCCACGCCAGTGCGTGCCTCTCGTCGCTGAATTCCTGGACGACGGCACCTGCCACGACGAAGCAGTCGTCGTCGGGGCGTGGCCTGCGCGTCAGCCATCGGTCCGCCGCCGCCGCGGTGCGCCTGTAGTAGTCCAGTAACCGCTCTACCGCTTCGGCGTTGCCGGATGACGCTGCCGAGGTGAGGGCGCGGATGTATTCGCGTACCAGGTCGTGCATGCAATATCGACCGAGCGTGGTCTCCTGGATGAGGTTGTCGGTGTAGAGGGCGTCGAGTTCGGTGCGGGCTTCGGTGAGCGGGATGTCGTTCAGTGCGGCGACGGCATAGACGTCGAAGTCGGTGCCGGGGTGCAGTCCCAGTGTGCGGAATACTTGTTGTCTGCTGGGTGGCAGATTGTCGTAGGAGGCGGTGAATGCGGCTCGTACCGCGCGTTGTCCGGCGTCGAGTTCGCCGAGTCGGTCTTGGGCGGTGCGGAATTCCTCGGCGAGGCCGGTGAGGGTCCAGGCGGGGTGGTGGGCGAGCCGGCCGGCGAGTAGCACGATCGCTAGCGGTAGGTGTCCGCATAATCGGACGATCTCGGC
>NZ_JBITJI010000003.1:177423-752971 GCF_044459885.1 Nocardia sp. NPDC050175 | reverse complement strand
GATGCCACGGCATCCAGTGTCGTCATCACGGCACCTTCCTCGCTGAACATCATTCAGCGTGTTGGGCCGGAACCACCGTTAAATCCACAGTCCCGGTGTCGACGGGGTCTGAGACGTTGCGGTCGGCGTTGGCGAGGATTGCGTCGTGGATGTATTGGGAGAGGCCGGGGGCCATGTCGTCGTAGTTGAGGCCGGAGCGTTGGTTGGTGCGGTAGGCGGCGGCTAGGGTGCGGTGGGTTTCGTGGGGGCAGTCGTGGAACCAGTGGTGGAGGTGTTGGCGGTGTTGTTCGGCTAGGTCCATGACCTCGGGAGATGTGGCGGGGACGCCGGATTGCATGGCGTCGGCCAGGTGTTGGTGGATGGTGGCTTGTTCGGTGCGCAGGGTTAGCCAGTCTTGTTTGGTGTAGTGGAGGGCGCGGTCTCGGCGTTGGGTGAATTCGGGGGTGTGGCCCCATTTTTGGGTGATTTCGTCGGCGCGGGCGATGAGTTTGTCGACGCCGAGGACTAAGAGTCGTTCAGTGGGAGTGAGGGTGATGCCGATTCGGCGGGCGGTGAGTTCCTTGTCGATCAGGGCGATCATGGATTGGTAGCGGGCGGTTTTCGCGGTCAGCAGTTCGCGTTGGCGGCGGAGGTGGTCCTCGTCATCGATGGTGGGGTCGGCCAGGACGGCGGCGATGTCGGGTAGGGCGAGGTCTAGTTCGCGGTAGAAGAGGATGCGTTGCAGGCGTTGCAGATCGGTGTCGGAGTAGAGGCGGTAACCGGCTGCGCTGCGCGCGCTTGGTTCGAGTAGGCCGATTTCGTCGTAGTGGTGCAGGGTGCGGATCGAGACACCGGTTAGTTCGGCGATGGTGCCGACGGTGTATTCGAGTTGGTCCATGTTTGCCACTGTGCGGCCTCACGTGGCGTGAGCGTCAAGGGCGAAATCAAAAGGCAAGGTCACTGGCCGTAAGAGAATCGGAGGTCGGCGAAGAGTAGTTGATTGAGGCGGCGGAGGTGGCCGGTTTTGCTCTGGTCCGGGGGTTCATCGGGGGTGAGCAAGGTGAATCTCAGTAAGGTGTCACCGCGATCGACGGGTGTCAGGTCGAAGTGCACCTGGTCGTCAGGTCTGCTCGGCCACAGGGAGGACCACACAACCGTGTTAGGTTTTTCGGCCTCCACAACTCTGGGTTCGACTTCGTCGGGCAGAAGCGCGAGCCACGCCCGCGCCTGCGTCCGCCGCGGCTCCGTCAGCGATTCCCACACGACGAACGGCGGTGCAGGTAACCTCCGCGCCCTCGAACCGATCTCGATCACGCAACCCAGCGTAAACGCGTGACCTGATAAAACGAGCTGTGAAGCCCAAGGGCGTGGACTCGTAGGCCAACCGGGTCAGTGTCCGTCTGGAGCGAGGAACTCCACGCGGTTGCCGACGCCGTCGTGGGTATGGAAACGGCGGCGGCCCGGGATTTCGGCCGGGTCGGCCCAGTGGACCGGAAATCCGGCGGCGAGGAGAGCGGCGGCGATTGTGACTATGTCGGCAACGAACGCCGGGTGAGCTTTGGTGGCGGGGTGGAAATCATGTTCCACGCCGACGTGTAGCTCACCGGCGGGACCGCCGAAACCTGGTACCGCGAACCAGCATCCGCCTCTGGCCGCCAGCAGCGGAGGCTTCGGTAGCTCCGGCCAACCGAGGATCCCGGTGTAGAAATGGCGCTGCTGATCCTCACCGCCCGCCGGGCACCCCACCTGGACGTGATGAATCATGTTGCCAGCCTATCCAGCAGTCGCTTCCTGTCGAATCGGCATTCCGTGGCACACCATGACGGCAGACGTCGAGATCGGGTCCGCCATGGTGTGCCACTGTGGATTCGGGTCCCAGCGGGCTGGGGGGGTGGCCGGTTACTGTTCGGGGGCGAGGATTTCGCCGGATTCTGCTGATCGGACGAGGATCGCTTCGATGGGGCAGGATTCGGCGGCGTCGATGAGGAGGTCGTCCGGGGGGACGACTTCTGTTATCGGGCTGGAGCGGCCGTCGACGAGGGTGAAGTGGTCGGGGGCGAGGCCGGTGCACATGCCTGAGCCGAGGCAGGTGCTCCGGTCGACCTCGATCCGCCACTGTTGCTGTGCCATACCAGTTTCCCCTTACCAGCTCACTGGAAGCGCTTTCGGCCCGCGTACCAGCAGGCCGGTCTTCCACGGTACTTCCTCGAACGGGACCGCGAGGTGCAGCGTCGGGAAGCGTTGCAGCAGTGAGCCTAACGCGACCTGCAGCTCCAGTCTGGCGAGTTGGGCGCCCAGGCAGTGGTGCACGCCGTGACCGAAGGCCATGTGCGGGTTGTTGTTTCGGGTGAGGTCTAGGTCGTCGGAGTTCTCGAACACGCTCTCGTCGCGGTTGGCGGCCTGGGTGTTGACGATGACCGATTCCCCGGCCCGCACGGTGACGCCGCTGAGCACGACGTCCTCGGTGGCCACCCTGGCGAAGGAACCGCCGGACCCGAGTTGGACGTAGCGCAGCAGTTCCTCGATCGCGCCGGGCACCAAATCCGGCCTGCCGCACAGCAGTTCCCAGTGCCGCGGCTCGCTGAGCAGGACGTAGGTGAAGTTGGCGATCTGGTTGGCGGTGGTTTCGTGGCCCGCGATCAGCAGGCCGATACCCATATTGACCAGTTCGTCTTCAGTGAGCCTGTCGTCGTTGTCGCGAGCGGCGACCAGCGCGCCGAGCAGGTCGTCGCTCGGCTGCTCCCGGCGCCGCGCGACCACCTCGGCAAGGTAGGCCTCGAGGGCCGCGCGCGCGTCATCGATCTGCTCGGTGGTGTGCGCGGTGGTGGACAGCACGGTGTCGGAGAAGTCGCGGAACCGGTGCTGGTCATGGGTGGGCACGCCGAGCATCTCGCAGATCACGGTAACCGGCAGCGGCAAGGCCAGGCTCTGCACCAAATCGGCTACGGGCCCGGCGGATTCGATCTCGTCCAGCCGTTCGTTCACGATCTCCTGCGCCCGCGGACGCAGTTCTTCGACGCGGCGGCTGGTGAACGCCTTCGCGACCAGCTTGCGCAGCCTGCTGTGCTCGGGTGCGTCCATGCTGAGCAGCGAGTTCTGCCGCGACGGGTTGGGCGTGGTGCGCGGGATGTCTTCGCGGTCCACCGTCACGGCACGACTGAATCGCGGGTCGGCGAGCACCAGTTTGGCGTCCGCGTAGCGGGTGACCAACCAGCCCGCGTCGCCGTAGGGCAACTGGACACGCGAGACGGGTTCTTCGCGGCGCAGCTTGGCGAAGAGCGGGTCCATGTCTAGGCGGATGGGTTCACCGAAAGGGTATTGGCGCACCTCAGTTTTCACGGTCATGCGGGTCTCCCTTGGCCGACGCCGACTGGCGCGGTAGCGATGTAAGCAATTGCTTACACAACCTCATGTTAGGGAGGTCACACTGCTCCGTCAACGGTCGGATTCCGTTACGGCGGCGGGAAATTCGCGTCCGTGCGGGCCAAAAGCACTTGGGCGGCGCGCAGCACATGACCGGCAACTGCCGCCGGGTCCGCGCTGGCCAGCGGCTCTCTGCGGTGCACGGAGCGGAGCAGGCCGATGCCGAGCAACCAGGCGAGCAGCAGGTCGGCACACAGCTCGCTATCGGGGCCGTCGCCGAGCGAGGACATCGCACGCACGTACTCGTCGCCCAGCTCGCGGCGAATCGCCGACGTCCCCTCATCATGTCCGGGCGAGCGCAACGCGGCCTGTAGCCAATACTCTTGCGCCGCTGAGCCGGTCGGCTCGAGCATCCCCGCGAGCAGCCTGCTCAGCAGACCCTCGACCGGTCCGTCCGCGAGCCTGCGGCGCCCCTGGTCCGCGATCGCCGCCCGGAACAGCTCGTCCTTGTTGCCGAAATACCGGAACAGCAACGCCTGATTCACCCCGGCGCGCGCCGCGATGTCGCGCACCGTGGCGCGCGCATACCCCCGCTCGGCGAACAGCTCCTGCGCCGCCGCCAAGATCGCGGCGCTGGTGGCGGCCGAATCCTTTTTCCGGCTGACCGTTTCGTTCTCGCTGGACATGCATCCTCCGGTTGCCAAATCTGCGGAAGAGCAGCGTAAAGCAGGCAACCGATCCTTCGCTGACACCAGCCGCGGCGCCGACCGAGCGGTCCACAACTGCCGTCAAGGATTGTCTACTTCGACCATTTTCGCGAGGGCTGCCGGGGCATCACGCACCGAGCGCCCCGGCCAGGTGCGGCCAGGAGTCGTGCAGGTCCGTTTCGAACTGTCCCCAGGTATGCGCGCCCTCTGGTCGGTTGACGTGCACCGCGGGCAGTCCGAGCTGATCGAGTCTGCCTGCGAAGGCAGCCGTGCAGGCGCTAGCGATGGCCTCGATCGGCGGAAAGGGCAGTCCCCCTTCGTCGATCGCGCCGGGTGTGCCGGTGGCGGCGGACAGGTAGATCGTCTTCCCCGCCAGCGCAGCAGCATTGGCGAACGCGTCGTGCGCCCGCCAGATCGCGTCACCCGGTGCGCCCCACATGTTCGCCGCATTTCCGCCACCGCGCAGCACCTGGGCGCTGACCATCGCCACCCCGAGAGCATCAGCGGCCCAAGGACATCCGCTGTACGCGGCCACGGCGCGGTATACCTCGGGCGCCTGGATCGCGAGGTCGACCGCGGACCCCGCGCTCATCGACACCCCCGCGATCGCGTTCCGTCCGGTGCTGCCGAGCCGTGCGTCGAGGACGCCCGGGAGTTCACGGGTGAGGTAGGTCGTCCACCGGTTGCGCCCGACCACCGGATCGTCGGCGAGCCAATCGGTGTACAGGCTGTACGCGCCGCCGACGGGCATCACCACGTTGACGTGCTTGTCGGCGAAGAAGTCCCGGACATCGGTGTCGTCCCACCACGAGATGCCGTCCTGTCCACCACCGATCCCGGTGAGCAGATACAGCGTGGGCGCAGGCCCGCCGGCCGCCCGAATCACCCGGTTGGTCACCACCCGATCCATCGAGGGCGAGTAGACGTCCATCCGCGAGACGGAACCGCCCAGCGACTCCTCGCCCGCCAACCGCGCCCCGGCCGGCGCCGCCGCAGCCGGTCCGACCGAGCAGACCGACACCATCAACACACCGACAAGCGAAACCAAAAACTTTGAAGCCGCCACTATTCCGTTATACCGCCGGAACACCACGGTAAAACCCGAAGCAGCAGACCAAGATTCGGGTCTTGACAGTGCGGCCGACCTGTCGTTTCATCTGCTCATCAGCCACGAGACCAGCCAAGATGACCCTGATCATGAACTGGGACAGGCGCCGTCGCGGTAGGCAGGACAACGGGATCGAAAACGGCCGCACGACTTGCCGATTCGGCGAGTTCGGACGCTCTGGCGAATACCTAGCATGCACCAAGAGCTCCAGCCGACGGCGCGATCGCCGGTCGGTGCCGCGGAGATCCCCGAAGCAACCTGCCGCAGGGTCCGAGCACAACAAATTCAACCCTGACCGATTTCTGCCGGAAATCTACACAAAGTGGACACCCAGGTTCGCGGGGCGTATAAGCCGTTCGGCTCCGACGAACCAACCTGCATCGGATGCCAATTCGCATACCACGAAATTTTGCTCGCGCTCGCCACCATCGCGGCCACCTTCGATGCACAACCCCTACCGAACTAAACCCCGATGTCGGTGAACAAATCACACACAATCGCCGCGGACTTCGTGTCGAAATGCACAAGCGGGCCCGGCCGACGCCGAGGACCCGCCGCACAACCGCCCCGATCAGCGGCGACACCACCGCGGCGCGCCGAAGGCCGGACACGGGTTGTCCGTCGAGCCGCCTAGGCGGCGCCACCCACAATCGGCGCGGAAAAGGTAGGCTGACGCGGCGCTAGTGCTGTCGGCTCTTGGCCGGCAGAGCAGTGAGCGGAGAATGCTTTTGCACACATTCCGCTCGCCCGCGTTAACCATGCGGCCAGCGCGCATGGAATGCTGTCCACTGAGTCCGTAATTTTTGCACCATTTCTGTGGACTGAAACATCACTGAGTACAAGGAGAAAATATGACACAGGGCGTCGTCAAGTGGTTCAACGCGGAGAAGGGGTTCGGCTTCATCGCGCAGGACGGCGGCGGTCCCGACGTCTTCGTCCACTACTCGGCTCTCGGCGGGTCCGGGTTCAAGTCCCTCGATGAGGGACAGCGTGTGGAGTTCGAGGTCGGCCAGGGCCAGAAGGGTCCGCAGGCCACGGACGTCCGCGCCATCTGATCAGGCCGGATTGACGCTCCTCCCACTTTTCGGGTGGGAGGGGCACACCTGCTTCAAATACCGCGAGCGATCATGTCCAGCATCCGCTGTCCCATAGCGTCGAGCTGATCGTCCGGCAAGGTCCGCAGCGGGCCGTCGATGGCCAGAAATGCCATCCCGTGCACCGCCGACCACACCAAGTACTCCGCATCCGGCCTGCGTTCCATCGGCAGGTTTCCGGTAGCGACCAGCTCGTCGAGCGCGTCTCCGAGCAGTTCGATGCCGGATCGGCCGGTGGGACCCGCGGCGTCCGGTGAGCCCGTTGCGGTGGTATCCCGGCCGATCGTGAACGCGGTGCGAAACAGCCCGGGTTCAGTCCGCGCGAAGCGCAAATAACCGATGCCGACACCTCGGAACCGCTGCCGCGCGGCTACCGCGGGATCCGCGTCGAGCGTCAAACTCTCCTGCTCCGCCGCCATCATGGTCGCCATCTGTGCCAGCGCCGCGGTCGCCACCGCCGAGACCAGCGCATTGCGGTCGGCGAAATAGGTGTACGCCGCGTTCGGCGCGACACCGGCCTGCCGAGCCGCCTCGCGGAGCACAATCGCATCCGGTCCGCCGCCAGCCCGAGCCAGGCGCAGCCCCGCCTCGATCAGCGCCGGTTCGAGCGCGCCGTGCCGGTAGGTAGTGCGGCGCGCGGCCTGCGGATTGCGCTCAGTCATGAAACCTCGCCATGTGATTCGCCTCACATCATCTGTATGGCGTCCAGATACGCACTTATGTTCTGTACGTCGTTCAGATTAGTGGAACGGACACATCGACTGAGGAACTACCTATGGACCCCATCAAGCTGTTCACCGCCATCGCGCTGATCTCCCTGCCCACCGTGATGTTCGGCGGTGTCATGGCCCTGCGCCTGCTCACCGCCGAGAAGCTCACCGAGTACCAGCGCACCTACTTCCGGGCCGGGCACGCGCACGCGGGCGTGCTGCTGGTGATGACATTGGCGACGCTCGCGATTCTGGCGGACACCGGATTCGGCGACGGCGTGCTGTGGGTCGTGTGCACGCTGCTCGCGCTCGGCGTAATCGCCCAATCCGGCGGTATGTTCCTCAATCTCGCGATCGGCAAGCCGGGCAAGTGGTCGGCCGCGAACTCGCTCACTGCCTTCGGTGGTCTGCTGCTCGCTATCGCGATGCTCACCACCGCGTACGGGGTGATCGTCAAATAGCCAGGGGCAGTAGGAGATCGGCGGACTCGAGGTCCAGCAGCGCGCGTTTGGCGGGAAGTCCGCCCGCGTAGCCGGTGAGGGTGCCACCCGCGCCGAGGACTCGATGGCACGGGATCAGGATCAGCAGCGGGTTGCGTGACAGTGCGCCGCCGATCTTGCGGGCGTCCTCGGGTCCACGGCCGAGTGCGCGGGTCAGCGCGCCGTAGGTCGTCGTGTCGCCGTAACCCGTTGTGGCTTCGAGGGTTTCCAGGACCTGCCGGTCGAAGGTGCTCATCGCGGACCGGTCCACGGGGACCGTGAACTCCTGACGGGTGCCCGCCAGATACCCGTCGATCTCGGCGATCGCGGTGACGAGATAGTCGAGCGCACAAGAATTTTCGGCAGTCGGCGTGGTGGGTGCGTCATCGGTGAAGACGACGCGGGTGATACCCACCGAGCTTGCCTCGATGCGGAGGTTGCCGAAGGTCGAGGCGTGAACTGTATGGGCTGTCGAGGTGTGCATGCTGTGCTCCTGTTCGGCGTTCTTGTCATCTGGTAGACGCCGGCCGAGCCGCAAACGTGAGATCACGGAGAATTGTTGTGCCGGGTTGCTTTCCAGGTGGCGTACTGCTCCGGTAGGCAGACCGCGCACGGCCGATAGCCCGCGCTGATCGCGGTGGCTTCGTCGGCGAAGAACACGCGGTAGGCACGATAGAAGCCGCGGGACAGCGCGCGCAGAGCGGACGGGCAGTCCAACCGACCGTAGATTCGGCCGCGCCGATGGCCGCCGTATGTTCCCGGAGTCGGGCTGAGATACGAGCGGCCATCGGCGTCGAGCAGCGTGTACATGCCGTTATTGGGCGTCATGCAGGACTAGACCGAGGGTGTGACGGATACCGCCACGAATTCGGCTGACGCCGTGGCGAACCGGCGCGCGCGACCAGCCGCGGCTCGACGGGGTCGGCCGGTCACGAGTGGTAAAGATCAGGCCGTGTCCCTGCTCCAGCACGGTGACAGTGGCTTTCGACTGCGCGCGTGGACGTTGCTCTACGAGCGTGAACTCCCCGCCGATGTGGTCTATCCCCGGACGGTCCAGCCCGATCACCACTTGCAACGGGAACACCAGGTCGCCGTATAGGTCGCGGTGCAAGGCGTTCCAGTCGCCTTCGGTGTAGCGCAACAGAATCGGCGTCGGCTTGGACTGACCGGCGGCGTGGCAGGCCTCGAGCCACTGCTCGAAGTCATCCGGCCACGGTGCCGGATCGCCGAGCCGTTCGGCCCAGGAACGGGCGACGGGCAACAGTTTTCGGTAGAATGCTGCCCGCATGGTCATGATCGGCTCGGGGACCGGATGGGCGAAGTATCGGTAGGTGCCCTGGCCGAATCGGTAGCGTGCCATGTCGATGGTGGAGCGGAATCTCGCCAGGTCCTCCCACATTTCGGTGAAGTCGGCGCATTCGTCGGGCGTCAGCAATGGGCCGGTCTGGGCGCACCCGTAGGCGTCGATCTCATCGATCAAGTCTGGCCACGGCTGCGCGGCTACTCGATCAGCCAGCGGGGCAAGAGTATCGGTGTTTTGCATACCGCCTCCAAGTCAGCGGGGTTGTCGTTGCTGCGCTGACCATCCAGCTGTGCGATCACTGGATGGTCAGCGCAGCAACAAATTTCAGTTCTGTCGATCCGGCGAATGAATGGCGCTCACGCGGCTTCCAGAGTCAGCAGTGCGTTCTTGGCGCCGATGCCACCCACGTACTGGCCGATCGATCCGTCGCTGCGGACCACCCGATGGCACGGAATCACTACGGGCAGTGGGTTGTGCGCGCAAGCCGAACCGACGGCGCGTACCGCCCGGGGATTACCGACGGCAGCGGCGACGACGGCGTAGCTTTCGCGCTGCCCGTAGCCGATGTCGATCAGATGCTCGATCACCTGGCGACGGAACCCACCGGTCAGTTGCAGATCGAGGGGCAGGTCGAAATGTGTTCGGGCACCGGCGAAGTACTCGTCGATCTCGCGGGCCGCGGCATCCAGGCGCGCGGGTGCGGCGAGCACGCGCGGGCTGACCCGCTCGGACAGTGTGGTCAGGACGGTGTCGTGGTCCTCGTTCGGATAGGCGACGCGGACCAACCCGGACGGGGTGGCCGCGAGCAACAGTGTGCCGACCGGGGTGTCGATGGTGCGGTAGGCGACGTCGAGCAAGCCCGCGGACTGTGCGTCCGTGGCCAACCGGCGGTGCAGCTGGGCCAGCAGGTCACGGTCGGGGGTCAGGCCGTCGAACAGGCCGTTCGGGTCGCCACGGTCGATGGTGGCCATCATGTTTCATCCTTCGGATAGAGCTTGCGCAGAGTTTTGAGGCCGTCGGCGGCGGCGCGGCGGGCGGCGTCGGTGGAGTTGCCGAGCAGTTCGGCGATCTCGGCGTGTGGCAGGCCTGCCAGATAGTGGTAGGCGACCGCCTGACGTTGCTTGGGCGGCAACGCCTTCAAGGCGGCCCAGAGGTCCGGGTCGTAGTCGGCCGGGTCGGGCGCCGCGGACGGGCGCTCGGGCAGTGTCTCGGCCGGGACCGGAGCGCGGGTGAGCGCGCGGCCGACGTCGATCGCGCGACGGTGCGCGATGGTGACCAACCAGGCCTCGATGTTCGCGTCCGCGTCGAGGTCGGGATACGCGCGCAGGGCGGACAGGAACGTCTCCGACCACGCGTCGGCCGCATCGGTCGGACCGAGCACCGCCCGGCAGACGCGCAGCACCATCGGGCCGTATTCGGCCACCACTTCCTCGAACGGAGGCAATCTCACACTGGGTAGACGTTCGGGACGTCGGAAACGTGAGATGCGCAGGTCATCGGGTGCCGTCCTCCCTGCGGGACAGCCCGCTGGCACGTAGCACGCGGCGGGCGATACCGGCCCTGATGGATTCGTCGGTGCCGATGACGCGGACGTGGCGGCGTGCGCGGGTGATCGCCGTGTACAGCAGCTCCCTGGTCAGCAGGGTCGATTCCGGTTCGGGCAGGACCACCGAGACGGTGTCGTACTGACTGCCCTGGCTGCGGTGGATGGTCATGGCGAACACGGTGACCACGGCCGGGAACTGGGTCGGGTGCACCAGGTACGGCTCGCTCCCGCGTTGCAGTGCGGCGCGCAGTGAACCGTCGGGCATGCGCACCACGACGCCGGTGTCGCCGTTGTAGATGCGGGCCTCGTGATCATTGGCGGTGACCAGCAGCGGCTGGCCGGGATACCAAGGAGCCGAATGGGATTCGGGGCCCGCTCCCCCGGCGGCGGCCCACTCGGCGGCCATCCGGTCCCAGCGCTCGACACCGAACGGGCCTTGTCGGTGCGCGCACAGCAGGCGGTGTGATTCGAGGGCGGTGAGCGCGCCCGCCGCGTCACCGTCGAGGGCGGCGGTGGTCACCTCACGGGCGGCGCGCACGACATCCGCACGGACACCGGCCATCTCGTCGGGAGCGCTCAGCGAGAGTTCGTCTCCGCCCGCGCGGAGCAGGTCGAGCGCGGTGTCGGCGTCGCCCGCGCGGACCGCGACGGCGAGGTCGGCGATCCGGCCGCCGAAGCGGCGGCCGCGGGTCAGTCGAACGATGCCGCCGCGCAGGCGAGTTCGTTCCAGTGTCGTGAGGGCGGCCGGGTTCTGTTCCGGCGCGGCCGATTCCGGTGAATCCGCGCCGAGGATCTCGTCGAGCATCGGATTCGGGCTGCCCGCAACGGGTCCCGCGACGAGGTCGGCGAGCACCGCGCCCGCGTCGACCGAGGCGAGCTGGTCCGGGTCGCCGACGAGGACCAGTCGGGTGTCGGGGCGCAGGGCGGCGAACAGCCTGCTCATCATGGTGAGCGACACCATGGAGGTCTCGTCGACGACGATCACGTCGTAAGGGAGCCGGTTGAATTCGTGATACTTGAACCGGGTGGTGCGGCCGCGCTGCCAACCGAGCAGGCGGTGCAGGGTTGCGGCGGTGAGGTCGGGCAGACCCAGTTCTTCGGCCTGTTCGCGCACGGCCTCCTGGAGTCGCGCGGCCGCTTTACCGGTCGGCGCGGCCAGTGCGATGCGCAGCGCGGGCAGTTTGGGGTTCGCTTTACGGTGTGCGTCGAGCAGGCCGATGATGCGCGCGATGGTGTGTGTCTTGCCGGTGCCGGGGCCGCCCGCGACCACCGTGGTCCAGTGCGTCGCGGCGAGCGCGGCCGCGAGCCGCTGACGGTCGGGGACGCCGCCGACGGGTGCGTCGAACAGCCGATCCAGTTCGCGGCGAATGATATTCGGGTCGACCACGGGGTGGTGTCCGGAACGCTCCGTGAGGACACGGCGGACCGTCTGCTCCTGCTGGTAGTACCGATCCAAGTAGAGCAGTGGGCCGGTGTCGTCGCGGCTGCGCGATTCCACCAGCCGCAACGGCTGCAGCGGACCCGCAGGCCCACCGGTCACCAGCGGACTCACACGCAGCGCACCCACCACCGCCTCGATGTCAGGCCACGGCAGGGTCGCCGGATCGATCCGCTCACCCGTGTCCCAGGTTTCATCCGCATCGATACCGATCTCCCGCATCCGATGCAACTCCAAGCACACCGACCCGGACCGCACCGCCCGCACCGCGAGCGCCGCCGCGAACAACACCTCCTCGGTGTCTTCCCGCCCCAACCGCCCCAACCGAACCGCGACATGCACGTCCGCAGCGGACAGCACCCCCGCCTCATTGAACGTCCGCAACAGCCCGGTCCCCCGCTGCGCCAACTGAATCGACGTCATCGGGTGACCTCCCCGGCCAGGAGTTGGGACAGGGCGATGATCAGCGGAGCCGGTGGGTTCCAGTCGAAGACGCCGTGGCCGGTGGGGGTTTCGGGGCCGATCATGCCGCGGACGAAGAGGTAGCGGGCGCCGCCGAGGTGGCGGGTGGGGTCGTAGTCGGGCAGGCGCCAGCGCAGGTAGCGGTGCAGGGCTACCGCGTAGAGGAG
Source organism: Nocardia sp. NPDC050175 (assembly GCF_044459885.1). Taxonomy (NCBI): domain Bacteria; kingdom Bacillati; phylum Actinomycetota; class Actinomycetes; order Mycobacteriales; family Nocardiaceae; genus Nocardia; species Nocardia sp. NPDC050175. The sequence continues at coordinate 740,615 of NZ_JBITJI010000003.1, read as the reverse complement.
GGCCTGGAGTGGATAGTGGGAGCGGAGCATCTCGGCGGCCATGCGGTCTCGGGTGTAGTGGTCGACGGTGAGGTCGCCGGTGCCGAGGCGGTTGGTTTTGTAGTCGACGATCACGAATCTGGTGTCCGTGCCGTCGGTTACGCGCAGGACCGCGTCGATGCTTCCGGTCAGGTAGCCGCGCAGCGGGATGTCGTCGAGGGTCGCCAGGTGGTCGGCGTAGACGAAAAGGTCGTCGTCGGACGGTAAGTGGGCGCGCAGCAGGTCTGCTATCTGCCGCAGCGTCGCGGATTCTGCACTCGGCGAGTCACCGCCGGCCAGCGGGAGCTCGAATTCCAACTCGTTCAAGCGGTCTCGGCTGGAGACGTCGGCGAGCGAGCCGAGGCCGAGCGGGGTGCGCAGCGCGGCGAGTACGGCGGTGCTGAGTACGGCAGGGTCTGCCTCGGCCATGAGTTCACCGATGATCGCGCGGCAGCGGGTGTCCACCTCGGCGGCCAGATCCGGTGCGTCCGTGTCGATCAGCTCGAAGACGCCGTGCACGAGGGTGCCGAACTCCGCGCCGTAGGGCAGCGAATTCATCAACGACGCCGGGCCCGCGAATACTTCCTCGACCTGGGCGACCACCGGGGTGCTCGGCTCGTCGGCCGGACCACGGTTGTCTTCGGCTTCGATCTCCAGCTCAGGTGTGACGGGTCCGTGCGCGGAGGCGGTCAGCGCGGAGTACGAGGTCCGCCGCCACTGCTGGTCCAGCTTGCGGTCGAAATGCGCGGCGGCGAGCTCACCGGTGACGGGTTCGGTGCGCACCCGCTGGATCGCGACGTCGTCGGCTCCGGCGACGGCGATCAGCGAGATGGCTTGCGCCGCTCCCCCGGCCCAAGCCGAAAGGAGTCCCGGCGCAACGGCATCCGCGGGCACCGAGGCGCGCGGCGGGACGGTGTCGCCGCCGTCCGGGCGGCCGAGGATCATCCGGTGCAGCGGCGAGGCCGCGGTCGTGATCGCGGGCGCCCACCACGCGACGACCTGGCACATGGCACGGGTCAGCGCGACGTACAGCAGCCGCAGTTCCTCACCCGCCTCTTCGGATTCGCTGCGCAGCTTGCGTTCCGCGTAACCGGACGCGTCCGGCCCGCCGACATCGAGCACGCGCATGTCGTTGTCGTCGTGGAACAGCAGCGTCGCCGGGTACGGGTTCTTCGCGTTGTCCCAGGCGAAAGGCAAGTAGACGATGGGGAATTCGAGGCCCTTGCTGGCGTGCACGGTGGCGATCTGCACGGCGGCGGCGTCGCGGTCGAGCCTGCGGCTGCGGTCGGCGACGGTGCCCGACGCGGGATCACGTACCCGGTCACCCAGCCAGCGGGTGAGCGCAGTCAGCCCGAGCGATTCGGTGAGCGACACCTGATCGAGCAGCTGCGCGACGTGCCGCAGGTCGGTGAGCTGCCGCTCGCCGTTCTCGACCGCGAGCAGCCGGTGCGCCAAATCCGCTTCGGCGGAGATCTTTTCGAAGACGGCGGCGAACCCGGCCCGGGCGAACAGCCGGGCGGCATCTCGGAGTTGCGCGCTGACGCGGCCGACCAGATCCGCGCCGCCGCTGTCGATCTCGGCTGCGGTGACGCCGATCAGTGGTGTGCACGCCGCCAACCGGACCCGGTCACCGCGATGCGGCTGTTCCAGTGCGCGCAGCAGCCACAGCCAGTCGGTGGCACTGCTGGTCGCGAAGACACTGGTGCCGCCTGCGAGAACGGAGGCGACACCGACGCGATCCAAAGCTGCTCGGACTACATCGATTTGGGACCTCGTCCGCACCAGGACGGCGATATCGCCGGGACTGATCGGACGGTGCATGACATCCGGCCGTCCAGCATCGCCATCAGCGCCCGCGCTCGACTGGTCGACGCCTCGACCGGAGTCCTGCCCTGGTGCCTGTTCGACGATCGCCTCGCCGAATGCGGTATTCGATACGGCCACCGGCGAATTCGGGCCGGCGTGGCTCGGTCGCGCGGTGGTGGCCAATGCGGCCCCGGACTCCAGGAGCCGGACGATATCGGCAGCAAGGTCGTCGGCGACCTTCGCGCGCATCCGGCCGACGGCGGGGAATCCGGACTTGTTCAACGGCCCCGCACCGGTGCGCGGCAAGCAGCGCATCCGCATCGGCGTAACGAGCTCATCCGGCCCGGACAGCCGCGACCACGGCCGGGTGGCGGTCACCGGGTAAACGGTGATCTCCTTGTGTCCCAAGGCCGCTCCGCCCTGCAGGTGGTCCAGCGCGGCGAGCAGACCGGCGTCGCTGCGCCAGTTGGTGGTGAGTTCTTTGCGGGTGTCGGCGTGCGCGACGGCGTCCAGGTAGCTGAGCACCTCGGCACCGCGGAAGGCGTAGATGGCCTGCTTCGGGTCGCCGACGAGCACCAGGGTGGTGTGGCCGTGGAAGGAGCGCCGCAGAATGTCCCACTGCAGCGGGTCGGTGTCCTGGAACTCGTCGACCAGCGCGACCCGGTAGCGCTCGCGGATGCGACGGCAGGCGCGTGGCCCGTGCTCGGTGTCGGCCAGCACGTCGTGCAGCAGCACCAGCAGGTCGTCGAAGTCGCGCAGGCCGGCCAGCCGCTTCCGGCGCTCGGTTTCCGCGCGGACCGCGGTCGCGAAGGCCACCCGTTCCCCGGCGGCGGAATCGCCCTTCGGCATCAGCACCGCGTGCCGGTCGCGCACGGCGGCCAGCGCCAGCGTGTGCGCCTCCTTCACCGAGAACGGCGGTTCCTTGCGGGCGTACCGGTTCAAGTAGAGGTCGTCAGCGACCGTGCCGATCAGCTCGTCTACGTTCTCGACCAGCCGCGAACCTGGGTCGTGCTCACCGGCCAGGCCGAGCTCGTCCAGCATCCGCTGGCAGAAGCTGTGAGTGGTCGCGATGGTGCCCGCGTCGAAATCCGAAAGGGCCGTGAGCAATCGGGCCCGCCGACGGCGCACCTCGTCCGAATCCGCCTGGGCCAGATAGCGAATCAGGTCATCGGTGTGGACGCGGGCCAGGTCGGGATCCGCCAGTCCGGCGGCGACAACCACGAATCGATCTCGCGTGCGCTCCCGCAACTCCTGCGTGGCCGCTCGGCTGAACGTCACCAGCAGCAACTCGGAGACATCAATCCCGGCTTCGGCGACATACCGCACCGCCAACCCGACGATCGCATGCGTCTTACCGGTCCCGGCACTCGCCTCCAACACGGTTGTCCCGGTGGGCAGCGGACCGTACGGCTCGAAGCTGTCGGGTGCGTCGAACTCGGGCACCACGAACGAGGTGTCTTGCACGGTCACGCGAACACCCGCCTTTCGACCCGCCGAAACAGCCATTCTGCCGGTCCGACGCACGCGGCTGTGCCACCGACACGCGTGACGGTGGCCGCATTCGCCGCCGAATCGCGCCGGACCAGCCCATACTTGCCAGCCCAGATCGCGCCCGAACAAGTCCACGCCGCGGCCGCCGACACTCCGGTCAGCCCATCGCGGCGTGCCCGGACCTGCGCACGCCGGCCAGCCACCGAAATTCGCGACGCATCGTTGGTGCCATCGCCAAGAATCACGGTTGGCCCTGACTCTCGGCGCTCAGCAACGGCACCCACATGCGTCGCGCGAGCGCGCCGAACCGGGTGGTCTCCCCTGGTTCGCCGGGCGGTGCCGGCATTTCCATGAGGTGTTCGAGGCGGGGTGCCGGGCCCCAGACGTAGCGCAGGTGACGGTCGGTGTGGTCGCCGAAGGCACCGGGGCCGTTCGGGCCACCGTTGAATTCTCGTTCGGCGGCGACGATGGCTTCGTCGACATTGGCGCCGCGGAAGCGACGTTCGGCGTAGGCCGCTGTCGCGCCGGGGGTGATCGGTAGCGGTTCGGTCAGTCCGGCATCGCGCAGGGCGACGAGTTCGCGCAGGATCGTCCGTGCTGCGGGCATATCCGGCGCGGTGATCTCGGAACGCCATGCGGGACGGCCGAATTGGCCGCGGCCGGTGGTGACTGCGCGCCAGGAGCGATCCTCGGTCACTGCGAGGGCAAGCAGCGACACCCACGCGGCGATCCGGTGTTTCGGGGCGAGCCGAGAGAACGTGGTGCGGACCAGCGTCTCGCCACGCACCTCGGGCACGGTCCCGGTGAGCCTGCGCCCGTTGCCGAGATCCACCGCGACGTCGACGGCGCGAGGCGCACCCTCGTAGTCGCCCTGCGACGCACGAACCAGCTTGTCCACGGTGTGTTCGACCTCGTCGAGCACCGCGGCGCCGAAACCGAAGGGCGGCAACGAGCCACGCCGCCACTCGGCGGCACGAAGCCCGGCAGGGTCGGCGCCGGTCAGTCGAGCGGCCAGCAGGCGTTCGCCAAGCTCCCACTTCGCCAGACCATCGAGTTCGATGGGCAGCCGATCGGCGATGTCCTCTTCGTGTTCGGGAACGCGCAGTCCGAGCCGCTGCCACAGGAAGGCGCGGATCGGGTGTTCGACGAACGAAATCAGGTCGGCGAGTGCCACATCCGCGAGTTCCGGCGTCGGCAATGGCTCCGGCAGGAACGCGGGTCGCGGCGCGGCGGGCTGCCCGGCGGAGACGGCACCCGCGAGCGCGACCGTGTCGAAGCTGAACGGCCGCTCGGCCCGGAAGTTGCGACGGTCGAAGGCCTGCAACGGATGTCGGGTCACCACCGCGTCCATTCCGGCCGCACCGACATGGGCCCGCAGTGCGTCGAGCAACTCGGCCACCGGAATCGCGGGCGGGCGGTGCGCACCGGTGACCGGGTCGGCACCGGTGTGGAACACCAGCAACTTGTCCTCGGCCGCGAGGATCGCGTCGAGCAGCAACTGCCGATCCTCGCTGCGCGGATCCCGTTCGCCGAGTAGCGGATTGCGGGCGAGCACGTCGTCGCCGTCCACGCCGCTGGTGCGCGGGAACACGTCGTCGTCGAGGCCGAGCAGCACCACCACGCGATGCGGCACCGACCGCATCGGCACCATGGTGCACACGGTCAGCTCACCGGTACGGAAGTTCGCGCGGGTCGGCGCGGCCGCCAGCCGGGAGTGCAGCAGCACCCCGACGTCGGCGAGCCGCAGCGGCACATCGCCCGCGTGCTCGGTGGCGGCGGCCAGTTCTTGCCGGGCCTCGGTGCGCACCCAGGCTTGCGAATCCGGCACGTCCGTCAGCAGATCCAGCGCGCGGCCGAGCACCGTCGCCCATTCGTGCGCGGGACGCGGGCCGCGCAGATCGCGCAGGCAGACCGCGAGCCGGTCGATGAATTCGGCGAACCGGCCCGCCAGATCGACGTCGTTGCTGTCCACGTCGTCCAGCGGCAGCGCGAGATCCAGCCAGTCCTCGGAGGTTTCGCCCGCGGTGACGCCGAGCAGGATCCGATCCACCGCGGCGTTGAGCGTGTTCTGCGCGAAGTCGGCCAGCCCGAACGCCTGTCGCTGCCGCTGCCCGATCCCCCACCGCGCGCCGGCCTCGGCGGCCCATTCGCGCAGCCGCTCGATATCGTCGTCGTCGAATCCGCAACGCCGCCGGACCGTTTCGGCCGCCGCCAGGTCGAGCACCTGCGTCACGGTGACCCGGCCGTCGGCCAGCTCGAGTAACACACCGATCACCGCGAGCAGCGGATTGGTGACCCCACGCCCCCGGTCGGCCAGCCGCACCCGCAGGCGATGGGCCGGGTGCCCCGAATCCGGTGCCAGCTCAACCGCTCCCGGCACCCGCTGCCCGAATGCCGCGCGCACCAGCGGCGCGTACGCCTCGACCTCGGGACACATGACCAGCACGTCCCTCGGCTCCAGCGTGTCATCAGCGGCGAACAACCCGAGCAGGCATTCGCGCAGCACCTCGACCTGTCGCGCGGGTCCGTGGCAGGCGTGTACCTGCACGGTGCCGTCGCCGGCCCGCACCGCGACCGGCGGCCACCGATCGTCGCGGATACCCGCCTGCAACGCGCCGAGCAGCGTCGTATCACCGTCCGGCACAAGATCATCCGATGCCGGGTAGTAGGTCTCGGCGGACTCACCCAGACGCTGCTGCAGTTCCCGGACATCGCGCGCGAGACCGGCCAGCAGCGGGTGACGCACGACACTCCCGCTGAGATCCGCGGCCCGCGAACCGGCCGCAGGACTCCCGGCCAGCTCGGTCCACATCACCGGACTCGGATGCGGCAACCACAGATGGATCTCGCGAGTCTCCGCCAACGCCGACAGCACGGCGAGCTGATCGGTCGACATTCTGGTCGCACCGAACAACGAAAACCGCGCCGGAAATGGAACAAGTTCAGCGTCCGCCCGCAACCGCGCGCACGCGCCGTCGAGCCGCTCCGCCGGACTCGGCGCACCCACCTCGGCCCGCAGCCGCCGCCACAGTTCCGGCTGCCACAGCAGATCGTCGGGCACCGGATTTCCCGCGCCGTCGGTGTCCGAACCCGCCGCCCATTCGAGGATCAACCCGGGCCGCTGCGCCGCGTAACTGTCGAACAATGAGGCCAGATGGGCGGCCGTCGCATAGCGCCGACCGATCCGATAGTCGGGTCGGGTCGGGTCCTGCACGCCGAGATGCCGGGCGAGCACCGCACACCACGGCTCACCAAGGGAGGCATCGATCACTCGCAGCAAGGTCCACACGACACGTTCGACAGCCCACGGATCATCCTCCGGCCGAACCCAACTCGCCGCCGCCAATGCCGTCGCGACCAGCGCGGACGGCGACGGGAACTGGATATTCGCCGCGACGCCGTCGGTCGAGGCGGCATCGAACGACGCAGAAAACGCCACGGCCCCCGACACTCCGAGCACCGACGACAACCGCTGCGTCAACCACCGCTCCACCCCCTTCGCGGGCACCGCGACCACCTCCGCCGCGAACGGGTCCGGCAGTGGCGTGCGCAACAGACCGGCCAGTCCGTCCGCCAGGACATTGGCGCGTTCGGCACGGTGAATGTGCAGCGGCATCTGCGCCTCTCGGTCGGTGGAGTATCGGACGGCGCTGGAGTTCGCGGCTCCCTGACTACTCGGGCGCGCCTCGGCCTTCGTGCACGTTTATACGCGCAGCGACTCCCGAGCGACTTCACCACCCCGAAGCAGGTCCGAACGGACTTCATAGTGTTACCTGTGTGACTGGAGTGAAATGAGCCACACAAGAACACATTCCTACGCCGTGTCCGCTCGGATCCGAGCGCCCGATGTGCAACAGTGCTGAACCGGGGAGGACGAGAGAGCTGCACCGAAAGGCTGGTTCGCGTTCATGATTGCGATGGTGATTCCCCTGGTTCCACGAGGCGGGTTCACAGTCCGCCGCGTAGGAGATCGTTGGGAGCTCGTCAACTCGCGAGGCTACGGCCGTACCGTCGTCCTACATTCCTGGCCGCGTGATCAGCACACCGAGGCGTTCGAGCACTGCTATCGCCTCAATGGGCGCACGGTAGAGGAATTGCAAGCCGCGTTCCGCTGAATGGGCTGGTGGCGGCCGAAACCCGCTGGGACGCAAGCGCGCAACATCGTCTAGCACACGCCGGTCCTGAGCTCAAGACGTGCGTCTAGCTCGCCGATGTGCGATCGTGTTGCCTCGTGCGTCATCCCTCGCCCGCCACCCGTTCCGTTCCCCGCGTGGCCGCATCCGCCTGTGTCCTCGCCGCTGCGGCGATCCTCATCCCCAGCGCGCCAACTCTGCTGCCCAGCGCGGCCGCCGTGCCGCTCGCGCACACCAGCGCGTGCCTGGCCGGTTTCGACTGCGATATGAGCAGCCGGATCGCGGCGGTCGACAAGTACCTGACCGGCCGTCCCGGCGTCACCGGTTACGTTGTGCGCGACCGGGTCTCCGGTGGCGTGTACGCGAATGCCAACGCGGAGAACAAGGTCTGGACCGCGTCCACGATCAAGCTGGCCATCGCCGAGGATCTGCTGAACCGGGCCAGGGTCGGCGCGATCAACCTGACGCCGGAGGATCGCGGCACGATGGAGGCGATGCTCGCGACGTCCAACGACGGCGCGGCCGACATCCTGTGGACCAAGTACTCGGGCATCGATCGGATGGCGTTCAACAACGCGTTCCGCGCCAACGGCATGGCCACCCTGGACCCGCAGCCGACCAACACCGCGCTGTTCCCGGACTGGTCGTTCCAGAAGTGCACCGCCGCCGATCTGGATCGGCTGATGGACAACGTCCTCAACCGCATGCACCCCGACGACCGCAACTACCTGCTCGACCGGATGCGCGCGGTGGACAGCAACCAGCACTGGGGCGTGTGGGGCGCGGGCGCGGCGATGCGGCCCGGCCTGAAGAACGGCTGGTCCCAGGAGCAGGGCGGCTGGGTGGTCAACTCCGTCGGGTTCGCAGGCCCCGGCGAGCGATACACCCTGGCCATCATGACCGCGCTCGGCGACAGCGGCGGCTTCACCGAGGGCTCGGACACCGACACCAAGGTGGCCGAGATGTTGTTCGCCGGTCGCTGACCGGCACCGAACCCGCTACGCACACAACGGGTTCAGGCGGAGCGCCGCCGCAGCACCATCGGCGCTCCGTCCCTCGGGAACGGAATCGAGGTGTACCCCCACGGCATTCGGTACGCCGCGGGAATCTGCCACGCGTACGCACGCACCAGCGCGGCAATGACCGTCTTCACCTCGAAGGTGCCGAAATGCATGCCGATGCACTTGTGCGCGCCCGCGCCGAACGGCAGCCAGGCCAGCCGATGCGACTTGTCTTCGCGCCGTTCCTCGCCGAACCGTTCGGGATCGAAAATCTCTGGCCGGGTCCACAATTCGGGTAGCAGGTGGTTGACCTGATAGGCGAGGTCGATCGGGGTGCCCGCCGGAATGTAGTGGCCCGCGATCTCGGTGTCGCGCACCGCACGACGGCACAACCCGGGCACCGGCGGCATCAACCGCAGGCTCTCCTTCACCACCAGATCCAGATCGCGCAGCCCCTCCAGATCGGCGATAGTCGGTGCCGCACCGCCGATTTCGGCGTCGAGCGCGAGCACCTCGGCGCGCACCCGCTCCTGCCAGTCCGGATGCTTGCCCAGGTAGTAGGCGACGGCGGTGGCCGTTGTCGTGGTGGTGTCGTGCGCGGCCATGATCAGAAAGATCATGTGGTTCACCACATCCGCGTTGCCGAACACGCCGCCGTCCTCGCTGCGGGCGTGGCACAGGCCGGAGAAGAAGTCCGATGATTCGGTGCGCCGCTTCTCCGGCAGCATGGCGGTGAAGTACTCCTCCAGCACCTTCCGGCCGCGCAGTCCGGACCGCCAGTTGCCGCCGGGCACCGAGTGCCGGATGATCGCGAGACCCGCGTGCGTGCAGTCGATGAACGCGTCGATCAGCTCGCGTCGCTGCGCGCCGACGTCGACGCCCATGAACGTCTCGCCCGCGATGTCGAGGGTCAGCTCCTTGATGGTCGGATACAGCCGCACCGTCCGTTCGGCGTTGCCGCCCTGCGGAATCCAGCGTTCGATGCTCGCGCGCACCACCGGGGTCAACGCGGCGAGGTGGGCTTCCAGGCGGTCCCTGGTGAACGCCTGCTGCATAATCCTGCGATGGAATTTGTGCTCGTCGAATTCGAGCAGCAGCAGGCCGCGCCGGAAGAACGGGCCGATGAAGTAGTCCCAGCCCTGGCCGAAGTCGCGGCGCCGGCGGCCGAGTACCTCGTCGAGCGCCTCGGGTCCGGCGACGAGCACCCGGTCGACGCCGAGCGAGGTATTCAACGAGACCGGTCCGTATTTGCGATAGCGGCCGACCATCTCGGCCGGGCCCCAGCGCATGTACTGCAGCACTCGACCGAGGTACGGCAGCCCGGCGTCGCCCTGCACCGCGGTGGTCTCGCTGCCCGGTGGCGGCGTCGCGAGGACCTGGTGCCGCTCGGGGAGCCGATCCAATGCCCGATCGAGCAGGTGGTCGTGTGGGATGTCGATCAGCGCGGCGTTCTCGGAGCCGGGTAAGTCCTCGGATTTCCCGCGCACGCTTGGCTTTCGGCCGACTGCACGGTCCCCGGCGACCATCGCGAACCTCCCTGAGCGAGGGTTTTTATCGTATTCTCTTTTGGAGTTTCCCTAGGTCGGTTCGCCGCATCTGACGACGGCAATGGTGCCCCGGCGGGCATCGGGTATCGCACCGCAACACACCGGGAACAGGGACGTCGTCGCGACGGGCGAGATGGAGCCGACTACGGTTAGGACCTGACAACAACCGTTCGCGGGGGATAAACCCCCAGGTCTGTCGAGGAGTCAGGACGATGAGCACTCAGTCTGTGGAGAACCGTCGTCACCAGGTGGTGGTGATCGGCTCCGGCTTCGGCGGCTTGTTCGGCACCAAGCACCTCAAGCGCGCGGACGTCGACGTCACGTTGATCTCCAAGACCACGTCGCACCTGTTCCAGCCGCTGCTCTACCAGGTCGCCACCGGCATCCTCTCGGTCGGCGAGATCGCCCCCGCGACCCGGCTGGTGCTGCGCAAGCAGAAGAACGCGCAGGTGCTGCTCGGCGATGTCATCGACATCGACCTCGAAGCGAAGACCGTCACCTCGCGCCTGCTCAACTCGAACACGGTCACCCCGTTCGACAGCCTGATCGTGGCCACCGGCGCGCAGCAGTCGTACTTCGGCAACAACCAGTTCGCCACCTATGCCCCCGGCATGAAGACCATCGACGACGCGCTCGAACTACGCGGCCGCATTCTCGGCTCGTTCGAGGGTGCGGAGCTGGCCACCAGCCAGGAGATGCGGGACCGCCTGCTCACCTTCGTGGTGGTCGGCGCCGGACCCACCGGAGTCGAATTGGCCGGGCAGATCGCCGAACTCGCCGATCGCACGCTCGAAGGAACGTTCCACAACATCGATCCGCGCGACGCCCGCGTGGTGCTGCTCGAGGGCGCGGGCGCGGTGCTCGGCCCGATGGGACCGAAGCTCGGCCTCAAGGCCAAGAAGCGGCTGGAGAAGATGGGCGTCGAGATCCAGCTCAACGCCATGGTCACCGACATCGACGCGCTCGGCGTGACGGTCAAGGACTCCGACGGCACCATCCGCCGCATCGAATCCTCCTGCAAGGTGTGGTCGGCCGGCGTGCAGGCCAGCCCGCTGGGCAAGATGCTCGCCGAGCGCTCCGACGGCACCGAGGTGGACCGGGCCGGGCGCGTCATCGTCGAACCGGATCTCACCATCAAGGGACACCCGAACGTCTTCGTCGTCGGCGACCTGATGTCCGTTCCGGACGTACCAGGCCAGGCGCAGGGCGCGATCCAGGGCGCCACCTACGCGGCCAAGGCGATCAAGGCGGGCCTGAATGGCCAAGCGCCGCAAGACCGTAAGCCGTTCAAGTACTTCAACAAGGGCAGCATGGCGACCGTGTCACGGTTCAATGCCGTGTGCCAGGTGGGCAAGCTGGAGTTCAGTGGATTCATCGCCTGGCTGGCTTGGCTGGCGCTGCATCTGTACTACCTGATCGGGTACCGCAGCCGGATCGTCACCGTCATCCAGTGGTTCGTCACGTTCCTCGGGCGTAGTCGCGGGCAGATGGCGGCCACCGAGCAGTGGGTGTTCGCGCGGCTCGCGCTGGAGCAGGTCAATTCCGATGAGGAAGAGGCCGATGAACTCGCGGCCGCGTTGGGTGCGCCGCCCGCGAACGGCAAGCTCGCCGACAAGGCCAAGGCTGCTGTCGAGGGCAGGGTGAGCTGACACCCATAAACCGACCGAAGGCGACCTTCATGCTGTCTGGACAGCTGAAGGTCGCCTTCGGTCGTTAGAGCGGGTTTGGGTGTGCCGCGCGCCCGGTGCACAGACTGCAAGGTCGGGTTCGGGTGATGTGTGCCGGATGTCTGAAACGGCGGTCGCCGGTCGCATTCGCAACCCACACGTAGCTATTTGATGGCAATACCATGGCCGCTAAATCGGCCGGAAATGCACCCATCCAGGCGCCGAGCAGATCCGAATGTGGGACGTCGAAAGTGACATCTCTTCTGACCTGACGAAAGGCGATCTACCTATGGGCACAGGCAAGCACAGAGCCCCCAACCCGCAGCGGCAAAAGGTGGGCTCGATGGTCGCGGCAGGTGCGGTACCGCTGGTCCTCGCACTGGTCGGCACCGGCACCGCCAATGCCGAGCCTGCACAACCCAACGCGGCGGCACAGCCCGACCATCCGGCCCAGTGGCCCGCGGCCGAGCCACCGAACGCGATGCCGTACGAGGGCCTGCAGATCCCGGACAACACCAAGAGCTCGCTGCAGTGGTCGCGGCCGCTGCCGGAGAAGAAGTACCTGGCACCGGTCGGCGTGCTGCACGCGCCATTCCCGGTGGCCCCGGTGCCGCCGATCGCGCCGCCGCCCGGCAAGTTCCGCTTCGGCGACGTGCAGGTGGACGCGCCGGACTGGATCGACTCCGAGCAGGCCATCCAGATCAATGACAACTCGGCCATCGCCGAGGCCAACCTGGCCACCTTCCTCGACTCGGTCGGGATGGAACGCAGCAGGTCCGACCGGATCGCCGGGCAGACCGTCGGCACGGCCGCCATGGGCGCGCTGGCCGGTGCGGCCTCGGGCGCCCCGTTCGCGGCGACCTCCGCGCTCGTCGGCGGGGCGGTGGGCCTGGTTGTCGGTCTCCCGTTCGTGCCGGTCGGCATCGTGGCGGGTCCGATGCTCGGTGCGTCCTTCGGTGCGGCCGTGATCACGGTCCCCGCGGCGGCGATCGGTGCGGCGGCCGGTGCGGCCGTCGGCGCGGTGAACGCGTTCAACGCCCCCTCGCGGGTCGTCGGCGACTGATCGTTAGGTGCGGCTAGTACGCACGAGGGTGGGAGCTCGACGACACTGTCGAGTTCCCACCCTTTCTCTTTTCTCCCGTTCTGGGCGGGCTACACCTCGGGGTGACGGCCGCCACCCATGCGCGTTTCTGATTCGGCGCGTCGCTTTCGGCGAGTCGTCGTAGGGTCAAGATCAGCGCAACACGACAGCTAATCGTCGAGAGGGGATGCGGTGGAAGCCGGGCAATGGGTGGTCGTGTTCTTCGCCATCGCGCCGTTCTTCGCGGCGCTCGGACTGATGGTCGCGCGGTACGTCCGCATCCGGCGGTACGGGCGGCACGGGGGTGAGTTCAACGATCCGCTCGCCAAGGCCGGCGGCGGCGGTGTCTTGCCGGGCACTGTTTTCCAGGAGGACTTCGGCGGCACCGGGACATCGCAGTCGTGGCAGGCGACGGGCGAACCGGAGCGGCCGCGTCGATCAGCGGACCGCGAGGAGTGAGCTCGTTCGGGTGAGCAGGGTTCCGCCCGCTGCCAACGGGAGGCGCGTCTCGGTGAGGCCCGTGGTTTCCGCCGGTCGGTCGTCCGGGTAGCGCAGTTCGCTTTCCAACGCTCGCGGTGCGGTGAGCGGGTCGTCCGCAGCCGTGCCTGCCCCGAGCTCCAAACGGTGTCGCAGCAACGGGATTTCGCCGAGGTCGGCGATCAGGTCGCCACGCCAGCCACCGTTGTCCTCGCCGGAACGTCCGATCTGGACCCGTTCCCTTAAACACAGCTTGGCGTCCGGCGCGAGCCGGATCGAGGTGATGGTGTGGTGGTGTGCGCCGCCCGCCACGATCGTCGGTTCCGGATCGAAGTCGAGGTCTCCCCCGCTGTCGACCTGAAAGTTCCAGCGCGCCACGGACGCCGGTGTCGCCGCGCTCGGCAGCGCGATGGTGGCCGCGACCGAACGCACGGCGAGCCGCGCGCCCGGGCCGACCACGATGGTGATGTCGAGCTCGTCGCCGCCGAGCGGGGTCGCGGCGGTGCCGATCAGGTGCACGGTGTGCGGGCCGGTGCGGCGGGCCGAGAGCCCGCCGCTCGCGTGGATCTCGGGTAACGCCGCAGTGCTCGCGACAATCCGAACTTCAGTGCGCAACAGCGGATTCGGTGTTGGCCCGATCCTGCTCGGCCAGCGCGTGCAGCTGCTCGCGCACCCAGGCCAGCACCGGGGTGGCGGCCGGATCGTCGGTGAGCGAGATCAGCGCGGTCGGGCGGCCCTCGCGCACCTTGGCCGCGTCGCGCTCCATCACGCCGAGGTCCGCGCCGACCAGCGGGGCGAGGTCGGTCTTGTTGACCACCAGCAGGTCCGAAAACGTCACGCCGGGACCGCCTTTGCGCGGCACCTTGTCGCCGCCCGCGACGTCGACCACGAAGATCTGCACGTCGATCAGGCCGGAGGAGAAGGTGGCGGTGAGGTTGTCGCCGCCGGATTCGACCAGGATCAGATCCAGCGGCGGGTTCGCGGCGATCAGGTCGTCGATGGCGTCCAGGTTCGCGGTGATGTCGTCGCGGATGGCGGTGTGCGGGCAGCCGCCGGTCTGCACCGCGGTGATCCGCTCGTCCGGCAGCACCGCGTGCCTGCGCAGGAAGTCCGCGTCCTCGGTGGTGTAGATGTCGTTGGTCAGCACGGCGAGCGAAAGTTCTTCGCGCAGTTGCCGACACAGCGCAGCCACCAGCGCGGTCTTGCCGGAGCCGACCGGGCCGCCGATGCCGATGCGCAGTGCCTCGCCGGGCGTGCGTTGACGTTTCGGCCGATCGTGGGTGTGGTCGTGCGGTTCACCGTCGATCAGGTGCGGTGGCATGGTGGCGATCTCCTTCTTTCCGGGGACTCAGCTGGCGAATAGTGGCATATCGCGGTGCAGGTGACGTTGAGCGAGGACGTCCTGCAGCGGGTCGGACAGGCAGGCGAGGCCATCGGCCGCTTCGGCTGCGGTGCGGTCGCACAGCTCGGCGAGGCGGACCGTGCAGCCGGCGATGGCCGCGGGGTCGAGGGCCAGCAGGCGTTGGGCGGCGGTCGCGGCGCCGGTCAGGGTCGTGTAGACGACCACGCCCGCGATCTCCTGCGGGGTAACCATGCATGCCGCGCCGACCTTGCCGAACACTGTCGAGAGGTGCGGGCGCGCGCCGAGCGCGGACCAATCTTCTTGCGGCCATAACTGTTTGGCGAGTCGTAGCAGTCCGCGTCCCTGCGCGCGCGAGGCTGTTCGCGCGGCGGGCGACGGTGTCCGCGCGTCCGCCTCGGCCTCCGCCCGGGCCGGTTCGAGCGCGCCCGCACAGACGGCGGCGGCCAGCGAGGCCGCGACCAGCCCCGAGGTTCGGATGCGGCGACGCAGATACAACTCGACTGTCGCCACGTCACGCACCAGGCCGGACGCGATCGCCTCCTCGACTCCCCCGGAATGCACGTGCCCGCCGATCGGCAACCGGGAATCCGCCAGTGCGAACAACGTCGCCAAACTGACCGGTCCGATTTCACCCACCGGAGGATCTTATGCCCGGCGTGTTGCAACGGCGTGTCCTGGTTGGCGTCCGCCTGGGACACGCCGAGTCAACCTGCTCCGCACCTAGGTCCGGCGTGACCTCCCGGAGAGGCGGGGCCTGCGTTCGAAGACGCGCTGGATTTGGTTGCGGGTGAGGTCGGTCCAGGCTTGGACCGGAGCGGACCACCAGGGCGCGATTTCGCGGGGCTTGGCGGTTACCGCGTGCAAGACGAGGTCGGAGGCTTCGTCGACGGTCAGGCCGGGGACGCGGCTGAAGTCGGTGGGCGCGCTCATTCTGGTGTGGACGAGGGGCATGTAGATGGACGTGGCGGTGACGCCGTCGCCGGAGACTTCGGCGGCGACACTGCGCAGCCAGACGTCGAAGGCCGACTTCGACGCACCGTAGGCGGCCCACTGCGGGGCGGGCGGCATCAGCACACCCCAGGTGGAGATGTTGACGATGTGGCCCTGTTTGCGTGCGCGCATGTCCGGCAGCAGGGTGAGCAGCAGGCGCACCGGGCCGAGGTAGTTGATGTCGATGGTGCGGGTGAAATCGTGGAAGCGGTCGTAGGACTGGTCGATCGAGCGGCGAATCGACTTGCCCGCGTTGTTGATCACCACGTCGAGGTGGCCGTGCTCCGCCAGCAGCTGACGGCCGAGCTGCTCGACGGCGTCCATGTCGGTGAGGTCGGTCGGATAGACGTGCGCGGTGCCGCCGTCGGCCTTGATCTCGGCGGCGACCTGATGCAGGTCGTCGGCGGAGCGGGCGACCAGCAGCACGACCGCGCCCGCCGCACCGAGCTTGCGCGCGCTGGCCTTGCCTATCCCGTGCGACGCGCCGGTGACCAGCACGATCTTCCCGTCGACGGCCGCGCGCAGCGCCGTGTCGCGCGGCCGAGACTTCGGATACAGCAGTCGCGTCGCCACTCGCTCGGCGATCGGCCGCCCGTTGCTCTGCGCCGGTGTTTCGTTCACGCCCCCGACTCTATTAGCAGCACGCCAATTTGGCCCGAGTTCGTTGGCAGTGATCAACCGGCGACTTTACGACTGATCTCCGGCCGATGATCACTCCCGACCAGCCGCCGCCCGCATGAGTTGCGGCAGATCTTGCCTAGTGAGATAGGCGGCGATCCGTAGGTCGCCGTCGACGCGTCGGATCAGGAAGTCGCTGTAGAGATCGAGATGACTGCCTGCGAGGGGCAACCGCCACCGCACCGAGGTCAGCCAGTAGTGCCCGCCGAATTCGGCGGTCGACTGTTCGATCAGCTCAGTGTGCGGTACCGAATCCAGCTGGCGGGCACGGGCTTCGGCGGCGCCGGCGAACTCCGCACGAGACACCGAACGACTCGAGGTCGGGGTGATCACCAGCACCTGTTGGTCGAAAAAGCTTGGCAGCGTGTCGAAGTCGGCGGCTTGGACGGTGTCGTCGTAGCGACGAACAAAGTCCGAGACCGCGGCGGCGTCCTGCGAAGAAGTGTTGTCGGCGACAGCCGGATCATGCGAGAACATGACACTTAATTATATCGCGGACAACACTTCTTCCGTGGGAGGCGCGCCGCTAGTGGCCCGCGCCCGCGCTCGAAGGAACGCGAGCGGGTGAGGCGAGTCGCGCGATGATCGCCATCGCGATGAGCACGGTGGCACCGACCGCGGTCGCGATATGCATTCCGGAGACGAAGGATTCGCGGGCGGACTCGATCAGCGCGGTGTTGTCGCCTGCCTCCTGGATGGTCTCGCCCAAGGTCGCGCCGTAGTCGCCGCCGGACCGGAAGATCAGGGCGGCAAGGGATCCCAGCAGGGCGAGGCCGAGCGCGTTGCCGAGTTCGAAGCTGGTTTCGGAGATGCCGACGGCCGAGCCCGCGCGTTCCGGCGGTACCGAGGACACCGAAACATCCGACACCAGGGTGAAGGCGAGGCCGTAACCGATGCCGGCGATGGTGGATCCGACCAGATACCACCAGAGCCCGCCGTGCACGCCGACGCCGAGCAGCATGAGATTGCCTGCCGCCGAGGCGGTCAGCGCGAACACGAAGGTGTTGCGGGTGCCGAACCGGCGACCGAACCGAGCGCCGCTCATCGAGCAGACGAACACCGCGACCGCCATCGGAATGCCGAACAGGGCCGCGGCGAGCGGGTCGCGGCCGGTGACCGACTGCAGGTAGATGCTGGTGAGGTAGCTCATCGCGGCCAGCGACATCATGCCGACGAGGCTGGATCCGATGGCCACCGAGAACCCGGCGCGCGAGAACAACCGCAGGTCGAGCAGCGGTTCGTCGAGCTTGCGCTGCCTGCGCACGAAGACGGTCAGGATCACCACGCCGATCAGCGAGATGATGATCGCCTCGGCGTCGACCCCGTCGGCCGCGGCGTGCTTGATGCCGTACACCAGCGGCAGGATGCCGCCGATGGACAGCGCGACGCTCGGCAGATCTAGCGGTCCGCGCACGCCCGCGCGGTGCTCGGGCAGCACGAACGGCCCGAACGCGAGCAGGATCAGCAGCACCGGGATGTTGATGAGAAAGACCGAGCCCCACCAGAATTGGTGCAGCAGCATGCCGCCGATGATCGGGCCGACGGCCGAGCCGCCCGCAAAGAACGCGGTCCACACGCCGATGGCGGCGGCCCGCTTGCGCGCGTCGGGGAACAGGGTGGAGATCAGCGCGAGGCTGGACGGCAGCAGCGTCGCGCCGCCCGCACCCATCAGCGCCCGCGCGATGATCAGCACCGCGGCGCTCGGCGCGAAGGCGGCCAGGATCGAGGCGATGCCGAAGATGGTGGCGCCGGCCAGCAGGATGTTGCGCCGCCCGATCCGGTCGCCGAGGTTGCCCATGGTGATGAGCAGGCCCGCGATCAGGAAGCCGTAGATGTCGAGGATCCACAGCTGCTGGGCGGCCGACGGGTCGAGGTCGACGGTGAGGGTCGGCATCGCCAGGAACAGCACCGAGATGTCCATCGACACCAGCAGCACCGGGAGCAGCAATACCGCAAGCCCGAGCCAGGCACGGCGCGAGCCGACAGCGGGCGCCGCCTGAGCGGTCCGCACTGCCTCAACGTCAGTCATCCTGAATTTTCCTCTCCATCTCGCGTACGGCGTACGCACAAGCTGGAGTACAGTGTACGCAACCTCCCCCGGAAGTGAAAGTGAGTCATCCGATGTCTGAGCTCAAGCTCAACCGAGCCGCCATCATCGACACCGCGATAACGCTTGCCGACGAAGAGGGCCTCGACGCGTTGTCCATGCGGCGGATCGCCGACAAGATGGGCGTCGGCGCCATGTCGCTGTACCGGCACGTCGCGAACAAGGACGAACTGCTGGCCGCGATGACCGACGAGGTGGCGCGGCGCAACCCCTACCCGTCCGCGGCGGGACAGCAGTGGACCTGGCGCGATCGGGTCCGCATCGCCGCCGAGATCGATTGGGCGCTCTATCAGCAACATCCGTGGGTGCTGCTCACCTTCGCGACGCCGCGCTACAGCTTCGGGCCGATGAGCCTGGCCTGCCTGGCGTGGATGGTCGAGGGCTTCGCCGAGCTGAACGTCTCCACGCGTGAGGCGACGACGATGGCTTTCACCGTGTGGAATCACATCTCCGGCGCGACCCTGCCGCACATCAGCGCCGCGCTGATGGCGCGCAAGGGCATGAACCCGGAGGGCGACAACGGGCTGCGCACGATGCTGAAAGGAAGATCACAGTTCCCGGTGCCCGCCGCGCTCGCCGACCTGGAAGGCAGCGGGATCAACGACCTCTCGCAGGAGGATCTGTTGTACGCCGGACTGGCGGCGCTCTGCGACGGCTTCGAGGCCAAGGCGCGGCAGCGGGCCGACTTGACCTGAACCTAGCTTGATGTTGCACGGTGGGTGGCGACCATCACGAACAGGAGCCACCGTGCACGCGATTCGCCTTCATGACTTCGGCCCGGCCGACAATCTGCGCTACGAGACCGTTCCCGATCCGACGCCGGGAGCGGGCCAGGTGCGAATTGCCGTGGCGGCGGCCGGTGTTCATCTCATCGATACCGCGTTGCGCAAGGGGTTGGCCGGACCGTATCCGGTTCCCGAACTGCCAACCGTGCCCGGACGGGAGGTCGCCGGGACGATCGATGCGGTTGGGGCCGAGGTCGATCCGGAGTGGGTCGGTAAACAGGTGGTCGCGCATCTGGGCATGGCGCCCGGCGGGTATGCCGAGCTTGCCGTGACCGAAGTCGCTCGGCTGCACGAGATTCCGGCGAATCTCGGACCGGCCGAGGCGGTGGCGATGATCGGCACCGGGCGCACGACCTTGGGGATTCTGCAATTCACCGAGCTCGGCCCCGACAGCGTCGCGATCGTGACCGCCGCGGCAGGCGGAATCGGCACGCTGCTGGTGCAATTCGCGAAGAATGCCGGAGCGACCGTGATCGGGCTGGCCGGTGGTCCCGCGAAAGTCGAACTGGTGCAACGCAACGGTGCCGACCTCGCCGTGGACTATCTGCTCCCCGACTGGCCCGAACAGGTCGGAGGTTTCCTCACGGATCGGCGCGCGACCGTCCTGTTCGGCTCGGTGGGCGGCGAGATAGCCCGTGCCGCTATCGATCTGCTCGGCAAGGGTGGACAGCATCTGGTTTTCGGCGCGTCCGGACAGAGCCCGAAAGATGCCGCCGTGCCGACGCTGTCGACAGAGGAATTGGCCGCACGCGGTATCACCTCCGAATTCGTCCTCGGGCCGCCGATGATCCAGCGCGCGGGCGGCGACCTTCGCATTCTCGAAGATCGGGCCATCGCAGAGGCGGCCGCCGGGCGGCTACGGCCTGCGGTGCAAAGGTTCGCACTCGCCGACGCTGCCGCCGCACACCGCGCCCTGGAGACCAGGGCGACCATCGGCAAGGTTGTGTTGATCCCTTGAAACCGATTGAGCGGCTTCGTGTTTCCTCTCTACGCTCGACAGCTATGGGAGGAAATACGGGGCTGCTCAATGTCGTCGATGTCGAGGCGACCTGTTGGGATGGCAAGACGCCGCCCGGCGCGGTGAGCGAGATCATCGAAATCGGTTTGACCGTGGCGGATTTGGCGTCGGGTGAGCGGCGGGGCAAGCATCGAATTCTGGTCCGGCCCGCCCGGTCCACGGTGAGTGAGTTCTGCACCGAATTGACCGGGCTTACCCAGGACGAGGTCGATACCGGTGTCTCATTTACCGACGCGTGCCGGTTGTTGGCGACCGAGCACGAAGCAGGTGTACGTGCTTGGGCCAGCTGGGGTGACTACGACCGCAAACAGTTCCTGAGCCAATGCAACGCCACCGATACCGCCTACCCGTTCGGACATCGGCACACCAACGCCAAACTGGTGTTCAGCGAGGCCTACGGGCTCAACCGGCGGCAAGGTATGGCGGGCGCGCTGCACATCGCCGGGCTTCCGCTCGAAGGGCGGCACCATCGGGGCGAGGACGACGCGTGGAATATCGCGGCGCTAGTGCTCGATATCGCGGGCCGGGGAGCTTGGCGGATAACGAGTACGGACTGAGCTGGCCAGTTTGATCGCGGACGACATCGGCCGTCCGCGATCTCGCGACATCAGTCCGTCTCGCCCTGCACCACGGCATACGCGAAGCCATCCCAGCCCTTGCTGCCGACGGTCTGCACGACGGTCGCGTCCAGCGTCGGCTCGGCGGCGAACAGTTCGACCACGGCGCGGCTGGCGCGGTTCGCCTCGTCCGCGGAGTTCGCATCGGCGAGGCCGCCCCTGCGGACGACGTTGTCGACGATGATCACCGAGCCCGGCCGAGTCAGTTTCAGCGCCCACTGGACGTAGTTCGAGTTGTTGACCTTGTCGGCGTCGATGAACACCAGGTCGAACGGTTCGGGCTGCTCCTCGGCCAGCACCGGCAGGCTGTCCAGGGCGGCACCGACCCGAATGTCGACCCGGTCGCCCACACCCGCATTGTCGACGTTCTTGCGCGCGACCTCGGCATGCTCCGGCTTGAACTCGAGGGTGATCACCTGCCCCTTCTCACCGACCGCACGGGCAAGCCAGATCGTGCTGTACCCGCCGAGCGTGCCGATCTCCAGCACCCGCCGCGCCCGCGCCGTGCGCGCCAGCAGATACAAGAACTTCCCCTGCGGCGCAGACACATCGATCGCAGGCAGTTGCGCGGCAGCATTCGCCGTCAGCGCCGCCGCCGTATCCGCATCCCGCACCAGCGTGTCCACGATGTAGCTGTCTACATCGCCCCATTCGGTTGTCGTCATACCCCGCAGTCTGCCACCACAGCCACCCCCTAACCGGACTCCCAGCTAGCGGCCCATATCGGCGAGGGGCCAGTGGTCGATGTGGTCCAGCACGCTGAGTTCGGTGCCGGTCAGAACCCAACGGGCTTTGGCTATATAGCGTTCGGTGTGGCGGGCGGCGGGATGCAAGCGGTGCGCCTCGGCGAGCCAGCCGCTGGCCTGGCGTTGGACCTCCAGCGAGGGCAGGGGCCGGTCGGCGGGGAAGAGGGTGTCGCTGTATTCGGGAGCGACGATCATGGCGGAGCCGAGGTGTTGCAAGCAACGGGCGGTGCCGGGATCGTCGGCCAGTGTGCGGTAGCCGGTCAGTGCCCGCTGCCAGCACCGCAGTGCTCGGCGGAAATCACCGCGCGCCCATCGCACGACGCCCATAGTCTCCTGGATCTGTGCACGACCATCGGGCTCACGGCCGGCGTTGGTCAATGATTCAGCCAGTTCCAGGCGGTCCTGGGCGGCATCGAGCCTGCCTTGATGGATATGGACGACAGCCAAGTTGATCAGCGCGCAAACCTCACCCGCCACATCCTCCCGGGGCAGCAACCACCAGGCTGCTTCCAACCGCGCAGCCACTGCGGGCAGGTTGTCGGGCGATTCGGCCAGTATCCGTAGCGCCTCCCGGTGTTCCCATCTCGCGGCCAGGCTGGTGGACAGGTTGCGTGGCCGGTAACGCTTCGGCCGTCCGTGCAGCAGGCCCGCCCGCATCTGCACCAGATCCCGGTGCACCACAAGACCTTCCAACCCGCGTATACGGTTGAGCTCGGCAGCCAACTGGCGATGGTTCTCCCGCTTGCCGATTCGGGCATACCATCCGTCCAGCGCATCCCCGATCCGCACCAACTCCGGCACCAGGGTGGCCGGTACTGCCGCACCCAGCGACGCGCAGGCAAAAACAAGTTCGCGCAGACCCCGCTCTTCGGCGTCGAACCAGAGTCGCGCCCCCGCGGCGAACTGCTCCGAATCCAGTGCGAACGCCCACCGGGTTGCCCGATCGGCGTAAAAGTGCACGAGCGCGGTCAACGCCGCCCGCCACTGCGGCCTCGCGGTCACCTCCCACTTGGCCGGCAGCCCCGGCACCTTGCACAGGCAATGGCGTTGCACGCCAAGCGGCGTCACGATGCCGGCCCTGGTGAGCTCGGCCAGCTTGGTGACGGCCGTGGCGCGTGACTCGGCTTGCGCGACCGGCAGCCGAGCCGGCGCGTCGAGCACGGCGGCCAACACGGCAAGCAATGCGGCCGTTTCGAAATCACGCACGGGCAGATGCCGCAACACCGCGATCTCGAGATCCTCCCACGCCGCGTCGACGAACCTGCCCGGATGCCGTACCGATGCGGCACGTACCGGCGGCCCAGAATCGGCCAGATCCGCGATCATCTCGAGTTCGTTTGCCGTACGGATCCTTTCGCGATACCGCTGCACAAACCGGTGTCCCACATAGACTGCCGCTGCCGCGACAACGAGCACCGACAACCACCGCAGCGCGCCCGCCGCCACCTTGACCGCAGCGCTCTCCCCCAACGAATTCAGCACCAGATTGCGCGCCAACTCGAACAGCAGAGCGTAGGCCACCACCGAGGCCGTGCCTAGAAACCCTTGCCAGATAGAGGATCTCGGCGTGCTCGGCTCGACCGACGACGCCTCTCCCTGCCGCTCCCGCTCCTCTGGACGACTCATCGCAATGCCCCTCCGGTGAGACCGGGCACCAGCCAGCGACGCCAGGTTGCGAGCAGTAGAGCGACGGGCAGAATCGCCGATATCAACGCGCCTGCCGCCAATTGCGCTGAGTTCTCGCCGAATTGGCGTGCCTCGCCCCAGAGCAGCAGTGACCACGGTGTCGCCCCCGCGCCGCTGATCAGTAGCCCGATCACGAAATCGTTCCAGACCTGGATGAATTCGAGCACCGCGACAGCGGCGAGGGCCGGGCCCGCCGACGTCAGCACACGTCGGGCGATTGTTCCTGGGCCGGCCAGGCCGTGCAGGGCGTCTGCGGCAGGGCTACCCGGCGGGGCAAGCAGGGCGCCACGTAAGACGAGGATGGCAACCGGCAGCCCGGCCGCGGCATGCAGCAGGATCAACGGGATTCGGGTGCCGGAGAGTCCGTAGCTGTCGATGAAGGCATTCACCGGGCCGAGGTAGCTCTGCACCGGTAGCACCGAGAGCACCACCAGGAAGACCACCGCGATGCCAGCGGCGGGCCGGCTCGGCCGCAGTGCCGCAAGGCGATACGCGACCGGCACCGCCGCGGCCACCACCACGAGTGTGGCCAGGACCGCCACCCACGCCGTCGTCTCCAGTGACCGCAGCAGTGCGGGGTCGCGCCACATGCGCGTGAGCGCGCCGAAGCCCCAGCCATTCCGGTCCTGCAGCATCGTCAGGATCAGCGCGACGATCGGGAACAATGCCACCCCCGACACCGTCAGCATCCCGAGGACCCGAAGCGGCTTCGGCGGTTGCCACGCCGCAGGCCCGGCCCGCTCCGTCGGCGCGGACCAGCTGGTCCGATGCTTACCTACATCGTGTTGCAGCAGCCAGGCCAAGAATCCGACCAGCACCGCGAGCGGAAATCCGTAGGCCGCCGCGACACCCGCGTCGACATCGGAGTCGACGGCCAATCGCCACCAGTGCACGGTCGCGCTGTCGACCTGATACTGCATCGAACCAGGCACCCCGATCAGCACCACGTCGAACACCCTGGCCGCGGCCACTCCAACGGCAAGTCC
Source organism: Nocardia sp. NPDC050175 (assembly GCF_044459885.1). Classification (NCBI taxonomy): domain Bacteria; kingdom Bacillati; phylum Actinomycetota; class Actinomycetes; order Mycobacteriales; family Nocardiaceae; genus Nocardia; species Nocardia sp. NPDC050175. The sequence goes on along the minus strand of NZ_JBITJI010000003.1, from coordinate 716,418 downwards.
GACGATCAGCACCACCGGGCGCAGTAATACGTAGAGCCGCAACGGCAACGGCTTGTCCGTGCGATGCAGATCACCGACGCGCGCCGGATCGGTCTCGACAGCGTGGATACCGGCGCGGAACAGCCCGGTAACGAAGCCGAGCCAGGTCCACAGGAACGCGAACCCCAGCATCGCCGCGAACCAGAACCGGTATACCCCAACGCTTTCGATCCCGAGCCGGTCGCCGAGGTACTGGAAGATCAGGCGAAAGGCGACACCGGATACCACTGCGGAGATCCCGAACGGCACGATCAGCGGCCGCCACAACCACCGCGAATCCCTTCCCCACCAAGCGATCCCCATCGCCACCGCGAGCAGCACCACCCCGAACAGCACCCACACCAACGTCCGCAGATACGCCCAACTACCGTCGCGCCCCAACGCACCGCCGAGCGCCCACAGGCCCACGACAACAACGGCAAGCAGAATCGGCCACGGCACCAACCGAATCCCCGAAAAACACCGATGCCGCGCAAGCTGCGTCAACCCGACGGCCCCGAATGCCACCAGCAGACACGACCCGACCACCAACGGCCGCGCCCGCACCGCGATCACCACTGTCCACACCACCGGCACCGCAACCAGCGACACCGTCAACACCGTCGCAGGCAACCCCGCCGCCAACCCGACCCACCGCCGAGGATGACTCCCCGCAACCAACGGCCCCCGCATCCGTCGGGTAGCAAGCTCCAACCGCAATCCGTTGGCCTGGAAATCTGGCGAACCCGCCATCACCCCACCTCTCCGCAACGTGGAGCGCCGGCGACCGCGCGATCGCAGCGGGCGGCGAGCGGACGACAGAGACCGCGGACAACAAGTCCGAGCCACGACCCGTTGCCCCGAAAGTCGGCCCGGCCCATCATCGCTGCCCCCGATCCACCGCGTCGAGCGCGGAAATCGCGCGATCGGTCGCGTCGTCGAGCCGTTCGGTCTTACCGTCGCCGACCGCGATCAGGAAGTCGGTCAGTATGCGCCACAAGCCGTTTCGGCCACCGACCGCGCCGATCCGATCGGACAGGTCGAACGCGCTGCGCGTGTTCAGGGTGCGGGCCGATGCCTCGAGGAAGGGCGAGTATCGGGCGTTCGTCCGGAGGTTCGGCGCGATGAAGCCGCCGTAGTTCTCGATCCAGGGCAGCGGGGCCGCGGGATCGGCAAGGGCGCCAACCACTTCCATGGCGCGGTCGGCCGCCGACTCGGTGACCACCATGACGTCGCCGCCGACGATCCGTGGCGGGTCCTGATCGGCCGCGACGGCGGGAAAGGCGGCGACGCCGACCACGTCTTCGGCGCGCCGCCCGGAGCGCTGAACCGCGGCGCGCACGATCGGCTCGGCGAAGTCCGCCTCGACGACCATGACCGCGCGCCGATGCTCGAAAACCTCACGGACCGCGTCCGGGAACTGGCGGGTCAGTGCGGCAGCGATGCCACCGGGAAACGCGTGCCGGTGGCCCCACAGCGAGCCGAGGTGATCGAACGCCGCCCGCACGCCAGGACTCTCCCAGGTGCGGTCATTGCGTGCGGCGGCCACCTCGTCGTAGATCCGAGGTGATTCGGCGAGCAAGGCGTTCTCGAACACATCGGAGAGCACCCAACCATCCGCGGCGCCCAGGGCGAGCAACCGGACAGGCGTCTCGGCGAGCACCTCCATTCGGTCCAGCCAGTCCGCCAGGGTCCAGCCAACCGGGTCCCCGAGACCGTACTTCTCGACGAGCTGCCGGTCGTACCAGACCATCGACTTGTCCGCCGCCTTGAACGGCACGCCATACGGTTTTCCGTTGTGCTGCAACAACTGCCGCCACACATCCGGGTAGCGCGAACCGAGCTCGTCGGACCACAGCGCGTCGCGAACCGGCCGCAATTTGCCCTGTTCGGCGAGCGGCTGCACCCGGCCCGCCTGCGGCAGCATCACAATGTCGGGCGCGGAACGACCACCCGCCGTGAACGCGGTCTCGATCTCGTCGCCGAGCGGAACGACATCCACCTGGCTGTCGTAGCCGAGGCGAGCGAGCACCGCCCGGAACGCCGCCAATTCGGAACCGCTCCACGACACCCCGATGCGGACCGCACCGGGATTGCCGAGCAGGAGATTCGGGGCACAGGCGGCTGCCAGCGGCGCGATCAGCGCCGCTTGCAGTAGTTCCCGCCTGCTTCGCATATCCCCCCGGGCCCGGCTACTTCCTGCGACCGCTTACTTCGAGAAGTTCTCCGGCGGCTGCCACGGCCGACCGTGCGGGTCGTCGGGGCGGTAGACCGGCGGTTGTTGCTGCGGCTGTTGCTGCGGAGGCTGCTGCTGTGGCGGTTGTTGTTGCGGCAGTTGCTGTTGCGGCGGGGTCTCGCGCTGCGGCGGGTACGCCTCCTCGCGCGGCGGCATCACCGCCTGATGCGGCGACGCCTCGTGCGAGGTGGGTGTTGCCGCGGTCATCAGGCCGTCCACCGGCTTGCGAGCGGTCGCTTCCGCCGCGCGCACGGCGCGTTCGATGGCGGGGTCGGGTGCGGTGTCGAACCAGTCCGCGACGTCCTCGGAGTCGTCCTCCACCTTGGTCGGTTCGCTGTCGGCGGCGGGCGCCTCGTAGCGGAAGATGCCGTCCTCGCCCTTGCTGGCGAAGCTGGTGGCGAATCCTTCGAGCGCCTTGCCGAAGTCGCTGGGCACCAGCCACACCTTGTTGGCGTCGCCGCGCGCGACCATCGGCAGTGTCTGCATGTATTGGTAGGCAAGCAGTTCCGGCGTCGGCTTGCCGTTTTTGATTGCGGCGAAGACCTTTTCGATGGCCTTGGCCTGACCTTGTGCCTGCAGGTACGAGGCGGCCCGCTCACCCTGCGCGCGCAGGATGCGGCTCTGCCGTTCACCTTCGGCCTCCAGGATGGCCGACTGCTTGGCGCCTTCGGCGGAGAGCACCTGGGCCTGCTTGGAACCCTCGGCCATCTTGATCTGCGATTCGCGGGTGCCCTCGGCGGTGAGGATCATCGCGCGCTTCTCGCGGTCGGCCTTCATCTGCTTTTCCATCGACTCCTGGATCGATGCGGGCGGGTCGATGCTCTTCAGCTCGACCCGCGCCACCCGCAGACCCCAGCGTCCGGTCGCCTCGTCCAGCACGCCGCGCAGCTGACCGTTGATCTGATCGCGGGAGGTCAGCGTCTGCTCCAGCGTCATGCCGCCGACCACGTTGCGCAGCGTGGTGACGGTGAGCTGCTCGACGGCGGCGATGTAGTTGCTGATCTCGTAGACCGCGGCCTGCGGGCTGGTGACCTGGAAATACACCACGGTGTCGATGTGCAGCGTGAGGTTGTCCTCGGTGATCACCGGCTGCGGCGGGAAGGACACCACCCGCTCGCGCAGGTCCACCTTGGCGCGGATGCGGTCCGCGAACGGGACGAGGAACGTCAACTGACCCGACACCGTGCGCGAATACCGGCCGAGCCGCTCGATCACCGCCGCCTCGGCCTGCGGCACCAGCGCGATCGACTTGAACACCACCACCACAACCAACAGCACGAGTACGGCGGCAACGATCAGTACAGCCATTACGGCCCCTTCCAGACGACGGCGGTCGCGCCTTCGATCCTCATGACATACACCTTCGTACCCGGTTCATAAACCTCGGACTCGTCCATCGGCCGCGCGGTCCAGACTTCCCCGCCCAGTTTCACCTGACCGGAGTGCGCGGCGACCTCCTCCAGCACCACCGCCGACTTGCCTTCCAACGCAGCCACGTTCGTCGGGGTCGGCGGCGGCGTGCCGAAGCGGCGGCGCAACAGCGGCCGCACGCCGAGGAACAGCAGCAGCGTGAGCACGCCGAAGACGATGGCATCCACCACCAGCGTGGTATCCGCGACCGCGCTGACGCCCGCGGTGCCGAGCGCGGCGACACCGAGCATGAGCAGCGTCAGGTCGCCGGTGAGCATCTCCGCCGCCGCGAGCAAGATCCCCGCGACCAGCCAAACTATTGCGGCCACAAAACCACTCTAGTGCGCGGGTGATGATCTCGGGCCGCACTGACACGACTACAGATCTCGGGTGAATCACGAAGCACGCGCGGACGCGCGGACCGCGCCGCTGTATCGAAATCGCCAGCGGCGGTGCTAGCTTCAGGCGGGTGAGCGGGCATAACAGCTATGGCGGCGACATCTTCGCCGGACACTCCCGAGCGAAAAAGCGCGCGGTGCCGCAGGTAACGGCGGATCGCGACCTGGTGGTCGAGGACGCGGCCAGCGGATTCTGCGGTGCCGTGGTGGGTTTCGAGCGCAGCTACGACGGCGAGTTCGTGAAACTCGAGGACGCGCGCGGCGCGGTGCGGCTGTTCGCGATGCGCGAGGCCGCGTTCCTCATCGACGGCGAACCCGTGACGTTGATCCGGCCGACGGCCGCGGCACCGAAGAAGGAAACGCGCTCCGCGTCCGGGTCGACCCGGGTGGAAGGTCTGCGCGCCCGAGTCGCACGGACCAGCCGGATCTGGGTGGAGGGCGTGCACGATGCGGCGCTGGTCGAGCGGGTTTGGGGACATGACCTTCGGGTCGAGGGTGTGGTAGTCGAGCATCTGGAAGGTCTGGACAATCTGGCCGAGCGGCTCACCGAATTCGCGCCGGGACCGGGTCGCCGGGTCGGAGTGCTGGTCGACCATCTGGTCACCGGATCCAAGGAAACCCAGCTGACCACCGGGCTCGGTGCGAACGTGCTGGTCACGGGGCATCCGTACATCGACGTCTGGCAGGCGGTGCGCCCGGCGACCGTTGGGATCGCGGCGTGGCCGCAGGTGCCGCGCGGCGAAGACTGGAAAACCGGCATTTGCGATCGATTGGGGTGGGGCACGCCACAGGAGGGCTGGCGGCGGGTCTACAACTCCGTCGAGTCGTTCCGCGACTTGGAGGCACCGCTCATCGGGGCGGTGGAACGGCTCATCGACTTCGTCACCGAACCGGAATAGCAGGTCCGCGCGGGTGCCTCGCACCGCTGCTCAGGAATGCCCTTTCCGGGAATGCCCGCGAATAACCGTCACCCTTTATGCTCGATAATTATGTGCTCTCCTAGTGCCACGCTGACGGTGTGGGCCGGCTCCTGGCTGGCCGGCTGTAGCGCGCCCGACGACGTATTGGAGGCCCTGCACGCGTGGGCGCCCCAGCACACCATCGCCGCCGGTGACCCGGTCACCGGTGGCCGCACCGACCTGCCGTGGTCGTCCCGCGGCAACCTACCCGGTACCGGAATGATGGCACTGCTCAAGGTGATTCGCGAGAGCATGGCCCAGCCCGGCGCGCAGCTGCGGCTGGTGCTCCCGGTGCCGGGCGACGTGCGCGGCCTGCCCACCGGCACCGCCTTCGCGGCCGACGCGATCGAGGCGGAGGAGGGGCTGCTGATCGGGGTGCCCGGCACCGAGGGCACCGGCCTCATCCCGCAGTGGACCGACGAGGACACGCTGCAGTGGGCCGTCTACAGCACGCCGATTCCGCCGGTGCCCGGCCAGGACATGTCGCTCGGCGAGGCCGAATACGCGATGCGCGAGGCGGTCCGCGACGCCGCCGACGCGCTGCTGCAGCTGCACACCACCTCCGTCGGCTCGGCCGACTCGGACCCGCGCGAACTCATCGAGGCCGAGCTCGCCGACTACTCCCGGCACGACTACCCCGGCTCGATCCCGTTGCGGGCCAGGAAGATTCTCGATACCGCCGATCATGTCGCGGCGATACTCACTGTGGCGCAACGGGAACCGGCGTCCTCGCCGACCTCGGCGAGTGCGATCGGCGCACAGGAGTCGCTACTACGCCCGCTGTGGGACGCGATCCGAGCCGCGCGCCTGGTGGCCATTCATGCGGCGGCCCGCAGCACGCCGTGAATTCGACGGCTCCCGTTCGACTCCGGGTCGATCGACGAAGCGGGCAACACGGACGCTACGGACAGTGCGCGCGCCATCTCCTTCCATCTGGTTGAATGATGCGACCCTCCGGCCCTCTCAGCAGGCGGTATGACATGAATTTTCCGCGTCGCGGCGCCGCGACCCTCGTCGCCGCACTGCTCGCCCTCGGCCTGCCCGCCGCGGCGCCCGCGTCGGCGATCGTCGGCGGCACCGAGACCGAGGCGAGCGTCTACCCGTGGCTCGGCGCGGTCGGTAGCTCGCTGTTCTTCACCAGGCCGTCCGGCCAGTTCTGCGGTGGCGCGCTGATCGCCCCCGACCAGGTACTCACCGCGGCGCACTGTGTTTCGCTCGCCAAACTGGTCTCCCAGGCGGTCACGGTCACCTTCGGGCGCACCGACTTACGCGACTCCGACGGAGTCAAGGTGCACGTCAAGGACATTCGCATCCACCCGGACTTCTACGACACCGACTTCGACGGCGAGACCGTGCACCACAACGATCTCGCCATCCTCACCCTGGACCACCCCCAACCCGGCCCGTTCGTGAAAGTCGGTGCCGTCCAAGCGAAGACCGGCACCGTCCTCGGCTGGGGCGCCACGTCGGAGGCCGACGAGTCCAACACCCACCTGCGCCGCGCCACCGTCCCGCTCGTCTCGGACGCCGACTGCGCCGCGGCATACGGCACCGCCTTCGACCCGACCGACATGCTCTGCGCCGGTTCCCCCGAAGCCGACACCGCCGAATACGACAGCGGCGGACCACTTCTCATCGACGGCCAACTGGTCGCCCTCACCTCATGGGGCAAAGGCGCCGCCCGCCCCGGCTTCCCCGGCGTCTACGCCCGCATCCCAAGCAACTTCATCGAGTCGAGTCATACGGTGGCTAATTGATCTTCAATAGCAACCATATGACTCGCCTCGATGACGCCCAACAACCCTTTGACTCGCCTCGTTTTCCCCAGCATCTTTCAACCGGACCACAGCCAGTCCTCACGCTGGAACCCACACGCTGCCCATCACAAGTTGCGGAAGAGAAGGTCGGGGACCCCACCTGACGTGCTCAGTACTACTCCGGTCATCCGACGAACCAGTCGACAACCTCTGGGCCAGCACACCACCGGAGATCTCTCAGTACACCAACCCGAACCAGTACACCCAGAGATCCTCGAAAAGGTGAACCTATCCGGGCAAGTGCTTCTCAGGACTCCAAAGGTGGACAGTCCAGAGAAGCTGAAGACCTATCCACATTTTCCCGTGAGTAGTGCTGGGCGCGTCGCCTGCCGTACCCGGCTTTAGGTGCACGTCAGGCGCGCGATGTCGCGTTCCCGAGGTGGTCATCTGGCTGTGGTCACGTCACAAGCGCTTTGGACAAGAGCGGGTGGTCGGTGGCGGTTTCGGTGGTCGATCAGACCCACAGGGCGCTCCCCGACCGGTATGCCCAGGATCTGCACTCTGTCTCGGGATCAGCACTCGGAATAGGGCCCTAAAGCCAGTGCAGGTCCCGAGAGAGTGCGCAGATTCCGGGTTCGGCTTGGTGGGGTGGGGTGCTCGGCACTCGTGGCGGGGTGCGTTCCCGGTTCGATTGCGGATCCGCACTCTTTCTCGGAATTCGCCCCAGTGCAGGTCACGAGAGAGTGCGCAGATTCCGGGTTCGGCTTGGTGGGGGTGGGGTGCTCGGCACTCGTGGCGGGGTGCGTACCCGGTTTCGAGCACCGATCCGCACCCTCACTCGGAATCCGCCCGGCAGTAGGGCCTTAATCCGGGTGCGTGATCCCGACACAAGGTGCCGATTCCGTTGCCCGCGTAGCGAATTGGAAGGTGCTCACCCTTTGTTTAACCTGCACACCCGGTATACCGGGTGTGCAGGTTAAACAAAGGGTGAGTGGTTCAGCGCAGGCCGTTGATGTACCCGGTTTCACCACAGATCTGCACTCTGTCTCGGGATCGGCACTCGGAATAGGGCCCTAAAGCCAGTGCCGATCCCGAGTGAGAGTGCGGATTCCGCTGCTCGCGTGGCGAATTGGAGGTCGCTCACCCTTTGTGTGACCCGCACACGCGGTATACGGGGTGGGCGGGTTAGGCGAAGGTGAGCGGCTGGGTTCTAGCCCGGTGATCGGGCTGGCAGAGTCGGGATTTGCACTGTGTCTCGGGATCGGCACTCGGAATAGGGCCCTAGAGACGGTGCAGATCCCGAGTTAAGGTGCGGATTCTGCAGTCGGGTGGCTACACGTAAGTGGTCAACATTTCAGAATAGATCATCGATACTTCATCTTTCGCCCCGCTTCGGCTTCCTCCGAAGGCGGAACCGATGCTATCGCAGCCTGATTCGCGTTAATTCCCGGCGGTAACCGGTCGCTTAGGCGGCGCACAGCAACCCACGGCACAGGGTGTGCCGTTGAGGGTGCAGCCGTAGCCGGGGACCTCGCCGAGATGACGGGAGGCGGTGTCGTTCAACTGCTCATCGATCAATTCGACGACCAGTTGGGCGAAGCGCGGGTCGGTGCCGGGGGTGGCGGCGCGGGCGAAGGCCATGCCTAGTTCGGCGGCTTTCTCTTTCGCCTCGTTGTCGAGGTCCCAGATCACCTCTAGGTGGTCGGAGACGAAACCGACGGGGCAGACGATGACGGCATCGACATTCTTCGCCGAGAGATTGTCGAGGTGATCGACGATGTCGGGGTCGAGCCAGGGCACCTGCGGCGGGCCGGAGCGCGACTGCCAGACAACGTCGTAATCGGTGAAACCCGTTGCAACAGCGGACAACCGGGCGGCCTCGGCAACCTGACGGCTGTACAGGTGGCCGCCGTCGGCAGGCGGCCCAGCGGCCGTGTCGGCGCTGACCGGAATGGAGTGCGCGGTGAAGACGAGCCGCGCACCGTCCCGCCGATCGGCCGGAAGTTCTTCCCGCGCCGCACGAATCGCATCGGCGAAGGCCTCGATCAGCAACGGATGGTCGAAGTACTGCCGCAATTTGACCAGATCCGGTGCTTCGTCACCGAAAGCGGTTCTGGCCCTGGTGATGTCCTCGTGATACTGCAGGCAACCCGAGTAACCACCCCACGCGGACGTGGGGAACACCAGAGCGGACCGAACACCGTCGGCGGCCATCCGCGCGACGGTGTCCTCCACCATCGGAGACCAGTTCCGATTACCGAAGTACACCGGGAGATCGATACCCGCCGTGGCCAATTCGGCCTCGACCGCGGCGATGATGTCCCGGTTGAGCGCGTTGATCGGCGAGACGCCGCCGAAGTGCAGGTAGTGCTGCGCGACCTCTTCGAGGCGTTCGCGCGGCACACCCCGGCCCCGAGTGACGTTCTCCAGGAACGGCATCACGTCCTCGGGGCGTTCCGGGCCGCCGAAGGACAGCAGCAGAAGTGCGTCGGCAGCCCGAACCACAATGCCCTCCTAGGAAGATCAGTTGATCGACATGCCTTCGGGGAACCAGGTGTTGTGGCTGGCTCCGCCGTCGACGTAGATGATCGACGCGGTCGTACCCGGCAGCCAGTCCGACAGCAGCGCGACGATCGACTTGGCGACCACCGTCGGGTCGTCGACGTCCCAGCCGATCGGCGAGGCGCCGTCCCAGTACTCGTTGAGCTGGTTGAGCTTGGCGGCGTCGTCGGTCGCGGTGCCCGCGATGGCCTTGGCCGCGAGGGTCTTGATCGGGCCTGCGGCGATCAGATTCGAGCGAATCTTCTTGGCGGCGCCCACTTCTCGCGCCACGTACCGGTTGACCGACTCGAGCGCGGCCTTCGCCACACCCATCCAGTTGTAGTACGGCATCGCGGTGCGCGGATCGAAGTCCATGCCGACGATCGAGCCGCGCTCGTTCATCACCGGCAGCACCGCGCGGGCCAGCGAGGCGTAGCTCCAGGCGGAGATCTCGAACGCCTTGGCGGCGTCCGGGCCGGGACCCTCGAGGAACGGACGCGCCTCCGGACCCATCAGGGTGCGCGGCGCGAACGCGATCGAGTGCAGCACGCCGTCGACGCCCTCGGGCGCCAGCTCGCGCACCTTGTCCGCCAGCTCACCGAGGTTTTCCTCGTTGGTGACGTCGAGCGGGATGGCCGGGGGGACCTCTTGCGGCAGCCGCCTGGCGATCCGGTCGATCAGCCGCAGCCGCTCCGGAATGCCGGTGATGATCACCTTCGCGCCCTGCTCCTGCGCGACGGCGGCCGCGTGGAACGCGATCGACGAGTCGGTGATGATGCCGGTGACCAGAATGGTCTTACCTTCGAGCAGTCCGCCCATAAGTTTTCGGTTCTCCTGGAGTCGAGTGTGGAATTGCTTGCGGCCGCCGAGGTTTCGGGGCCGCCAGGTCCGTCGGGTCAGTGGCCCATGCTCATGCCGCCGTCGACCGGAAGGATCGCACCGGACACGTAGCGGGAATCCTCCGAGGCCAGGAAGCTGACCACGGCCGCGACGTCCTCCGGCTGGCCGAGGCGCTGCAGCGGAATGAACTTCTTGGCCATATCGCGCAGATCGTCGGGCAGATCCTTGGTCATATCGGTCTCGATGAAACCGGGCGCGACGACATTCGCGGTGATCGAGCGCGAGCCGAGCTCACGGGTGATGGAGCGCGCCAGGCCGATCACACCGGCCTTGGAGGAGGCGTAGTTGATCTGCCCGGCCTGGCCGCCGAGGCCGACCACTGAGCCCAGGAAGATCATCCGACCCCAGCGCGCCCGCAGCATCGCCCGATTAGCCCGCTTGGCACAGCGGAACGCACCGGTCAGGTTCGCGTCGATGACCCTGGTGAACTGCTCCTCGGTCATCCGCATCAGCAACGTGTCGTCGGTGATGCCCGCGTTCGCGACCAACACCTCGACCGGACCCTGCTTCTCTTCGACCTCGGTGAACGCGGCATCGACCGAAGCACTATCGGTCACATCGCATTTCACGCCGAACAGGCCGTCCGGCACCCCCGAGCCGCGATGCGTGACGGCCACCTTGTGACCGTCGGCGAGCAGCCGCTGCGCGACCGCGAGACCGATGCCGCGATTACCGCCGGTGACGAGGACAGACCGGGATGTGTTGTTCGACATGACGGACAACCTATCTGGTGAGGTTCGGACGCCGCGCCTTGGCTCCACCCGTTGGTGGATGCCACAGTCGCATGGCGTTTACGGCAGGCGTTGACGATAAAGCAATCCGGTGACGACGCCGGCGGCGACCAGCAGCATGCCGAGCAACAGCCAGGGCCTGCTCGCATCACCTCTGGTCATCTCGTAACCGATCTGCTGTTCGAGAGTGTCGTAGACGGCAGTCAATTCCGCCAGGCTCGACGCCGTATAGAAATCACCGCCGGAGAGCTTGGCGATCTCGCGCAACGAGTCGTTGTCGACGGGCACCTTGACCCGCTGCGAACCCTGTCCGTCCTGGTCAGGGATCTCCACCGACCCCCATTCGGTACCGAACGAGATCGTCGAGACCGGCACGCCCTTGTTCTTGGCGAGCCGCGCGGCGGTGAATCCGTGCCGCGGATTATCGACGTCCTTGTCGTCCGGCACGGTCTGCTTGCCGTCAGACATCAGCACGATGCGCGCGGGCGGCGGCGTCTCCGCACCGCCGAGCACGGAGGCGAGCGTGTCGATGGAATTGAGCGCGGTGAAGATGCCCTCACCGGTCGCGGTGCGCTCGGCCAGCTTGATGTTGTCGATAGCGGCCTTGACGGCTTCCCGGTTCGTGGTCGGCGAGACCATCACCGAGGCGGTGCCCGCGAAGGTGACGAAGCCGAGATTGATGCCGGGCGTGAGCCCGTCGACGAACTCCTTGCCCGCCTTCTGCGCGACCTGCAGCCGGGTCGGCGGCACGTCGGTGGCCTCCATGGACAGCGAAACGTCCATCACCAGAATGACGGTCGCGCGATTGCGCGGCACCTTCTTGACCGCCGTGGGCCCGGCGGCCGCGACGGTGAGGAAGACCAGGCCGACCAGCATCAGCGCGACGGGCACATGCCGGAACTGGCTCGGCCGCGACGGCGCCACCTTCTCCAGCAGCTCCATGTTGCTGAACTGCAGCATGTGCTTGTGCCTGCTGCGCTGGACCAGGATGTAGCCGAGCGCGATCAGCGCGACGACGGCCAGGAAACCGAGCCAGATCTGCGCGGTGAAATGCGAAATACTCACTGGCGAGGCACCCGCCCGCTAGGGGCGCCCAAGCTGTGGCGCCGGGTGGACACGAACCGGACCACGTCGGAGATCCAGTCCCGATCGGTCTGCAGGGTGAGCACCGGCGCGCCACAACTGCGCAACGCCTCTTCGACCTGATCCCGGTGCCGCTGCGCGGCGGCCGCGAAATCCGCGCGCAGCGTCGGCGTCACGCTGAATTCGCGGGTGCGCCCGGTCTCCGGGTCGTGCAGCACGACATCGCCGACGTCGGGCAGCGACAGGTCGCGCGGGTCGAGCACCTCCACCGCGAGCAGGTCGTGCCGCGCCGAGATGGCGCGCAGCGAGCGCTGCCAGTCGATGTCGCCGAGGAAGTCGCTGATGATCACCGCGAGGCCGCGCTTGCGTTGCGGGCGGCGCAGCGATTCGATGCCGCCGCGCAGGTCGCCGCGCACGCCGTCGCGGGCGTGCGGGGTGGTCGCGATGCTGCGCAGCAGCGACTGGGCGTGCACCCGTCCGCTGCGCGCGGGCACCCGGACCAGTTCCTCGCCGGTCGCGACGACCGCGCCGATCCGGTTACCACCGCCGCTGGTGAGATGGGTGATGGCGGCCGCGGCGGCGATCGCCAGATCCCGCTTCTGGCACAGCGCGGTGCCGAAGTCGAGGCTCGCCGACAGGTCGACGACCATCCAGGTTTCCAGCTCGCGGTCGGCGACGGTCATCCGCACGTGCGGATGGGTGGTGCGGGCGGTGACCGACCAATCCATCTGCCGCACATCGTCGCCCGGCTGATAGGTGCGCGCCTCGCCCGGCTCGGAACCGGGACCGGGGATCAGACCGAGGTGGTCGCCGTGCAGCACGCCGTCGAGCCTGCGGCGCACGGTGAGCTCGAGCGTTTTCAACGCCGCGGCCAGCCGCGGGTCGGTCAGCTCGCCCGCGTGGAACGAGGGCGGTGCGTGCGATGGCGTGCCCGCTGGGGGATGGTAGGGAGGCGGAGCCGACCGGGGGTGGGTAGACACGGGCGGAAGCGGTTCGCGCGCCGCGGTCACTTGTTCTGAACGTTGCCGGCGGGCTGGGACTGCTGCCCGTTCGGCTGCTGCGGCACCGGCTGCGGGACACCCTGCTGCGGCTGCTGCGCGGGCTGCGGCCCCCCGCCCTGCGGGCCGTTCTGCTGCGAAACCTGTTGCGGTGCACCGGAATTGACGGGCGGTGCGCTCGGCGCGACGGCCTGCGGCGCGACCTGCGGCATGCCGATGGTCTGCAGCACCCGCTTGATCACTTCCTCCGGGCTGATCTCGTCGGCCAGCGCGTCGTAGGACAGCACCAGGCGGTGACGCAGCACGTCCGGGATCACCTCGACCACGTCCTGCGGCACCACATAGTCACGGCCGCGGATCAGCGCGACGGCACGGGCCGCGGCGATGATGCCGAGGCTGGCGCGCGGCGAGGCGCCGTAGGCGATCCAGCTGGCCACGTCCTGCATGCCGAAGTCGGCGGGCTTGCGGGTCGCGGCGATCACCCGGACCACGTAGTCGACCAGCGCGTGGTGCACGAAGACCGAGGCCGCGACTTTCTGCAGGCGGACCACGTCCTCGGGAGTCAGGATGCGCGTCGCCTCCGGCGGGGTGACACCCATCCGGTAGATGATTTCGCGCTCCTCCTCGACCGAGGGGTAGTCGACGACGACCTTGAACAGGAAGCGGTCGCGCTGCGCCTCGGGCAGCGGGTACACGCCCTCGCTCTCGATCGGGTTCTGCGTCGCCATCACCAGGAACGGGTTCGGCATCGGGTAGGTCTTGCCGCCGATCGACACGTGCCGCTCGGCCATCACCTCGAGCAACGCCGACTGCACCTTCGCGGGCGCGCGGTTGATCTCGTCGGCGAGCACGAAGTTCGCGACGACCGGGCCGAGCTCGGTGTCGAATTCCTCGCGGCCCTGCCGATAGATACGGGTACCGATGAGGTCGGTGGGCACCAGGTCCGGGGTGAACTGCACCCGGGAGAACGAGCCGCCGATCACCTTGGCGAAGGTCTCCACGGCCAGCGTCTTCGCGATACCCGGCACGCCTTCGAGCAGGACGTGACCACGCGCGAGCACGCCGACGAGCAGCCGCTCGACCAGTCGATCCTGGCCGACGATTACCCGCTTGACCTCATAGATCGCCTTCTCCAGGGTCTGGACGTCACGCTCCAGGGTGCTAGGCGTGGACGCTGGCGCATCTTTCGCCAAATTCGCCCCGCTCACACCGTCTGTCGAAGTCACCAACATCCCCGCTTTCGCCTTGGTCCTGTGCGTGCTGCCACAACTATTCCAGGTAATGGCCGTATGTGCCGCAACCGGACCCGACATGAAGGGAATTCAAAGCTTTCAGGTGTCCGGTTCGGGTTAGTCCGCGGCTCTTGCTATCAGTACTCGCAATCGCCGTATGTCGCGAACTCTGACACGACGAAGAACCGTCAGCTGACGATCCGCACCGCGTAGGGCATGATGCCACCCTCACGCACCGACGTCACCCGGACGACCTCGCCGGACTCCGGCGCCTCGATCATCTGCCCGTTGCCCAGGTACAACGCGACATGCTCGCTGGCGTTCGAACCCCAGAACAGCATGTCGCCGCGGGCGCGCTGATCCACCGGCACGCGAGTGCCCGCGTTGTACTGGTACCCGCTGTAGTGCGGCAGCGAAACCCCGATCCCGGCAAAGGCATAGATCATCAGTCCGGAGCAGTCGAAGCCGATCTTGTCGAAGTCGCCGTAGGTGTCGGCGACGCCGCCGTCGTGGATGCCATACGTCGGGCCGTCCTCGTCACCGCCACCCCAGGCGTAGATAACACCCAATTGGGACATGGCGCGATCGACCACCGTCTCGACCGCCGCGGAGCCGCCGATGGACGGCAGGTTCGGACGCGGGGTGCTGCGGCGCGGTGGCGAGTTCTCCAATTGGGTGTGCGGACGCTTGCCCTGGCCGAGTTGTCCGGCCCGGCTCTGCGCGTTCTGGTCGGCGTTGGCGCGGGCCGCGGCTGCCGCGGCGGCGGCGCGCACGGCGGCCTCTTCGGCCTTGCGTTGCTGTTCCCAGTTCAGATAGACGTCGCGCTGGCCTTGCAGTCCGGCCACGTTCTGGCGCGCGAAGTCCAAGCGGTCCTGCGCATCCTGACGCTGGCGCTGCAGGTTGTCGCGCTGCACCGTTTGCTGGTCCAGCGCGGCCTTGGCGGCGGTGACCGCGTGCTCGGCGTCGACCTTCGCCTGTTCGGCGGCCGCGGCGGCCGCGTCGGCGTCCGACTTCGCTTGGCGCGCACTGGAATTCTTGTTGCCCTGGTCGATCTGGGCGCGACGTAGGCTATCTAGGACCTGCTGCTGGTTCTTCGAGACCAGCGATAGGAGCTGGGCCTGGTCGAGGGCGGCGGCCGGGGTGGCCGCGGCTAGGTAGACGACCATCGACTCGGCGGCGGGTCGGGTGTAGGCCTGGGCGGCGAACTGGTCGAAGTTGCGCCGCGCGGCGCCGACTTTCGTTCCGGCGTCGGCCAATTCGCGCTGGGTGTCGGCCACCACGGCGGCGGCCGCGTCGGCGGCGTCGCGCGCGTTCTGCAGGTCAACCAGGGCCTTGTTCACTTCTTCGCGCTTGCGGGCGACCTCGCTGTCGAGCTGCTGCAACTGCTGGTCGACCGCCGCGACCTGATTGATCAGCCCGCCCACCTCGGTCACGCTGGCGTCGACTTGCGCTCCGGCATCGGCGATCTGGCCGTCACTCGGGTTCGGCGGGGCAGGCGGCACGGCGGCGGCAGGTCCGGCCAGCACCACGACGACCGTCACCAGCAACCCCAGAGCGACCCCCAGCGGACGCCGATAAGCGGCCTCGCCGTTGTTGCGCATCGCACCTCCCAAGGACCCGACTCCAGCAACGCCCCATGAGCACCAACCGCACCTCGACGCTCAATGGTGGGCAGATAACCCCTGACTACACTTCTTCCCCATCGGTAACTACACGACCGTACGACACTTCAGTCACCAAAGGAACTCCAGCAACAGAATGACAGGCGCGTAATTTTGCCGTTGCCTGAGATTAGCCGTATGCGGCAAAGGTTTCCGAGCGGTATTACATACCGGTCGTCAGGGAAAGTAGCTGTCTAGAAACCAGCTATGCGGTAGAGGCCCGATCGCCCTCGGTGCCGGAAACGGCAACCGGCGTGGCGGGTTCGGCACGCCGACGCGACTTCACGAAGTAGAGCCCGACCACGACGGCCGCGGTGCCCGCGAGCAACACACTGGCGATCGCGGTCCAGGAGACGGCCTCCGGCTGCTCCAGCTTGTCCACGAAATGCTGTGCCGCCTCGGCGGAGTGCCCGCCGTTGAACTTCGCCTTGTCCTCGGCCCACTCGAGCCGGACCCGGGAGATGGAGTCGCTGTAGGTGCCCGCCCAGTCGTCGCTCAGTACCAGGACCGTGCCCTGCTCGTCCTTGCCGATCGTGGTGGCCAGGTCACGCAAGCTTTCGTGGCCCGGAGCGCCCGGCACGACCACGATGTTCAGCGGGATGCCGTGCGCCCTCGCGTCGGCGGCGACCGCCGCCAACTCCGTCTGATCCTTGCCGTCCAGCGTGGCGACGTGATTGTCGGCCAGGTCGGCGTTGATGGTGGTGACGGTGTCCTCGGTGACGTTCGGCGGCAGTTCGGCGGCCATGGGCGTGAAAACCGAGGTGTGCGAGACGGTCATCTTCCATCCGGTCTGTCGAGCCGCATCGGCATCCGAAGCGACGTGCATCCAACACTGCGGGGTGAGCTCAATGCCACCCGGCTGGCTCCGAAAGCACAGTACGCGACGGAGAGTCGAGGCACGCGCAGACGGCACGCGACGCGCCCCCGCGCGGCTCGGTACGGGCCGCGGCGCACACTATACGGGCGGGGTCGATGCGCTCACAGGACAAGCGTACTGTTAAGGTCGAAGCGCGAGGAACCGGCGCACTCTAGTGCCGGAGCACCTGCAAAGACTCGGTCGCCGGCACAGCCCCGCCGGCGGCCAACCCTCACAGACGAGTGGAGCTGACGTGACGACAAGTATCGATACTTTCGGCGCCAAGGGCACCCTCGAGGTCGGAAGCAACTCCTACGAGATCTTCCGCCTCTCCGCCGTGCCCGGCACCAAGAAACTCCCCTACGCCCTCAAGGTCCTCGCGGAGAACCTGCTCCGCACCGAGGACGGCGCGAACATCACCGCCGATCACATTCGCGCCATTGCGGATTGGGATCCCTCGGCCGAGCCGAGCATCGAGATCCAGTTCACCCCGGCCCGCGTGATCATGCAGGACTTCACCGGCGTGCCCTGCATCGTCGACCTCGCCACCATGCGTGAGGCCGTCAAGACCCTCGGCGGCGACCCGGACAAGGTCAACCCGCTGGCCCCCGCCGAGATGGTCATCGACCACTCGGTGATCATCGACGTGTTCGGCCGCGCCGACGCGCTGGAGCGCAACGTCGACATCGAGTACTCCCGCAACCGTGAGCGCTACCAGTTCCTGCGCTGGGGCCAGGGCGCGTTCGACGACTTCAAGGTCGTCCCCCCTGGCACCGGCATCGTGCACCAGGTCAACATTGAACACCTGGCCCGCACCGTCATGGTCCGCAACGGCCAGGCCTACCCGGACACCTGCGTCGGCACCGACTCGCACACCACGATGGTCAACGGCCTCGGTGTATTGGGTTGGGGCGTCGGCGGTATCGAGGCCGAGGCGGCCATGCTGGGCCAGCCCGTCTCGATGCTGATCCCGCGCGTCGTCGGCTTCAAGCTGACCGGTGAGATCAAGCCGGGCGTCACCGCCACCGACGTGGTGCTCACCGTCACCGACATGCTGCGCAAGCACGGCGTGGTCGGCAAGTTCGTCGAGTTCTACGGCAAGGGCGTCGCCGAGGTGCCCCTCGCGAACCGCGCCACCCTGGGCAACATGAGCCCCGAATTCGGTTCCACCGCAGCGATCTTCCCGATCGACGACGTGACCATCGAGTACCTGCGCCTGACCGGCCGCGACGACGACCAGCTCGCGCTGGTCGAGGCGTACGCCAAGGAACAGGGCATGTGGCACGACGCCGAGCACGAGCCGGTGTACTCGGAGTACATGGAGCTCGACCTCGGCGACGTGGTGCCGTCCATCGCGGGCCCGAAGCGTCCGCAGGACCGAATCCTGTTGTCGGAGTCCAAGACCGCGTTCCGCAAGGACATCCACAACTACACCAACGACGCGGAGAGCGGCCCGGCCGCCGTCACCCCGCACACGCACCTGGACGAGGCCATCGAGGAGTCCTTCCCGGCCAGCGATCCGGCCGTGCTGTCCTTCGCCGATGACGACGCGGTGCTGATCCCGTCCGCCGCGAACGGTGCCGTCGGCCGCCCGAGCAAGCCGGTCAAGGTCTCCTCGGAGGAGTACGGCGACTTCGTGCTCGACCACGGCGCCGTGGTGGTCGCCTCGATCACCTCGTGCACCAACACCTCCAACCCGTCGGTCATGCTCGGCGCCGCGCTGCTCGCGCGCAACGCCGTGGAAAAGGGCCTGACCTCCAAGCCGTGGGTCAAGACCTCGATGGCGCCGGGTTCGCAGGTCGTCAACGACTACTACAACAAGTCGGGCCTGTGGCCCTACCTGGAGAAGCTCGGCTTCTTCCTGGTCGGTTACGGCTGCGCCACCTGCATCGGCAACACCGGCCCGCTGCCGGACGCGGTGTCCAAGGCGATCAACGACAACGACCTCTCGGTCACCGCGGTGCTCTCGGGCAACCGCAACTTCGAAGGCCGCATCTCCCCCGACGTGAAGATGAACTACCTGGCCTCGCCGCCGCTGGTCATCGCCTACGCGCTCGCCGGAACGATGGACTTCGACTTCGAGACCGACCCGCTCGGCCAGGACGCCGACGGCAACGACGTCTTCCTGAAGGACATCTGGCCCTCCTCGAAGGAGATCGAGGCGACCATCGGCACCTCGATCAGCCAGGACATGTTCATCAAGTCCTACGCCGACGTGTTCAAGGGTGACGAGCGCTGGCGCGGGCTGGCGACCCCCGAAGGCAAGATCTTCGACTGGGACGTCAACTCCACCTACGTGCGCAAGCCCCCGTACTTCGACGGCATGCCGCAGGATCCGGAGCCGGTCACCGACATCTCCGGTGCGCGAGTGCTTGCCCTGCTCGGCGATTCGGTCACCACCGACCACATCTCCCCGGCGGGCAACATCAAGGCCGGTACGCCGGCCGCGCAGTACCTCGAGGGGCACGGCGTCGAGCGCAAGGACTACAACTCCTACGGCTCGCGGCGCGGTAACCACGAGGTGATGATCCGCGGCACCTTCGCCAACATCCGGCTGCGCAACCAGCTCCTCGACGACGTCTCGGGCGGTTACACCCGCGACTTCACCCAGGACGGCGGCCCGCAGGCCTTCATCTACGACGCCTCGCAGAACTACCAGGCCGCGGGCATCCCGCTGGTCGTGCTCGGCGGCAAGGAGTACGGCTCGGGTTCCTCGCGTGACTGGGCCGCCAAGGGCACCTCGCTGCTGGGTGTGAAGGCCGTCATCACCGAGTCGTTCGAGCGCATCCACCGCTCGAATCTCATTGGTATGGGCGTCATTCCGCTGCAGTTCCCGGCCGGTGAGTCGGCCGCGTCGCTGAAGCTGGACGGCACCGAGACCTTCGACATCGAGGGCATCACCAAGCTGAACGAGGGCACGACGCCGAAGACCCTGAAGGTCACCGCCACCAAGGAGAACGGTGACAAGGTCACCTTCGACGCCGTGGTCCGGATCGACACCCCCGGTGAGGCCGACTACTACCGCAACGGCGGCATCCTGCAGTACGTGCTGCGCAACATGATTCGCGGCTGATCACACACACGCCGTTGGTCGAGGGTCCGCGCACCGCGTTTTCGCGGTGCGCGGACTGCTCACACCTCTTGGAGGAGCACGCCCGCTATGCCCAAAGTCAGTGAAGATCACCTCGCCGCCCGGCGCAGCCAGATTCTCGACGGGGCGCGGCGCTGCTTTGCCGAATACGGGTACGAGGGCGCCACGGTCCGCCGCCTCGAGGAGGAGATCGGGCTGTCGCGCGGCGCCATCTTCCACCACTTCCGGGACAAGGACGCGCTGTTCCTCGCGCTCGCGCAGGAGGATGCCGAGCGGATGGCCGATGTCGCGGCCAACCAGGGCATCGTCGGGGTGATGCGGGACATGCTCGCCCATCCCGAGCAGTTCAATTGGCTGGGAACGCGTTTGGAGATCGCGCGGCGGTTGCGCACCGATCCTGAGTTCCGTGCGGGGTGGACTCAGCGGTCGGCGGAGTTGACTGCCGCGACGCTGGCCCGGTTGGAGCGGCGCAAGGCGGCGGGGGCGTTGCGTGACGACGTGCCTACCGATGTGTTGCTCGGGTACCTCGACCTGGTGCTCGACGGGCTCATCGCGCGGATCGCGTCGGGGCATACGAACGAAAACCTCACTGCGGTACTGGATCTCGTCGAGGCCTCGGTGCGCCGTCGCGACTGACCTCGCCGCCGCACACCGCTCCTCACGCCCGAATCACGCAGCGCCGCACCACTTCTGATTTCCCGCACCTGAAATCGCATGCGATTCTCGGTGCGGGAAATCAAGAGGCGTGCGGGGAGTCAGCAGGGGCGGGTGTACGGCACGGACGGGAGCAGGCTGCGCCACTCTTGTTCGTCGAGCACGGCGGACGAGGAGGAGCACAGCTTCTCGGCGACCGCGGCCGGGTCGGTGTACCAGAGGGTGGAGAGCTGGTCGCCGACGCCGAGTAGGCGTGACTCGTCGGTCGGGTCGAAGCGCAGGAACCAGGTCCAGCCGATTTTGGCCTCGATCGCGTCCCCCTGTGCGCCGAGGTGGGACGGGTCGGTGACGTCCCATAGCCGAGCCGTTTCGTCCGCGCCGCCGGAGGCGAGGCGATGACCGGACTCGTCCAGCGCGAGCGTTCGGATGGCGGCCGTGTGTGCGCGCACCGCGTCCAGTTCGCGGACCTTCGCCGGATCGGCGACGTCCCATGAGCGGATCATGCCGCTGTCGTCACCGCTGAACAGGGTCTTGCCATCCCGGGCGAAGAGCAGCGCCTGGGCTTTCGCGCCGTGCAGGTCGAGGGATACCGCGGCCGACTTGCCTGGATCGGTGATGTCCCACAGGTGGATTCGCGCGTCGTCATCGGCGGCCGCGACCAACGGGCGGCCGGGAGCGAAGGCGGCCAGTTCGAGTTCCCGGTCGTTTCCGGTCGGCAGTGGACCGCCCAGCGGGCGCGGGGTGGCCGGGTCGGCGACGTCCCACAGTTGCAGCGACCGATGACCTACTCCGGTGACCAGCCGATCGCCCTTGGGGGCGAAGGCAATCGGCCCGGTGCCGGGTGCCGCGCCGAGCGGCACGGGCCTGGCTCGGTCGGTGAGATCCCACAGCCGGACTTCCTCGGCGCCGGTGGTGGCCAGCAGGGTGCCGTCGGGGCGCAGGGCCACCTCCGTGCCGTGCCGGTCGGGCGGGCCGGCCCGTACCTCGCTGACCATCGCGCTGGTGAGTGGCACGGCGATGTTCCACACGGCGACCTGTCCGTCGCGGAATCCACCGACCAGGGTTTTTCCCGGTTGGTCGAAGCCGAGGGAGGTCAGCGAGCTGGCGAACACGATGGGTAGCCGGGCGCCCGCCTGGCTCCAGGTCCGCAGCTTTCCGTCGGCGCCCGCGCTGATCGCCGTGGTGTTGGTGACGACCACCAGCGACTGCATCGAATCGGCGTTGACCAGTTCGAGGACGACGGGCGTGACGCGGTCGAGGCGGCTGGTGTTCCATTCGCGGGCGGTGCCGCCCGCGTCGGTGACCACGAGCGCTCGGCCGTTGAGCCAGTATTGCAGGCCCGAAATCGGTACGGGGCGAGTCTGTTTCCGGTCGACCAGCTGTGGCCGATCGCGATCGCGGGCGTCCCAGAACAGCAGTTGGCCGTCGGCGGTGCCCGCGGTGAGGCGGCCGAGCGCGCCGAAGGCGAGGGCTTGTACGGCGCCGCCGCTGTCGAGCGGAGCACCGACCGGGCGCGGCTGCTGGCTGTCGTCGACGGACCACAGGCGCACGGTGTGATCGTCGCCCGCGGTGGCGAGCACCGGCGCGTCTGGGGCGAGCGCCATTGTCTTGATGGCAGTGGGGTGCGCTCCGAGAACTGCGCCGAGTCGCCGAATGGCTTGCGGTGCGGCGATATCGAGGAAGGTGAGGGTGCCGTCGACGCCGCCGACCGCTAGTGTCCGGGCATCGGGGAGAAACGCGACGGTGGTGAGCGCAGTGCCGTTGTCGAAGGTGCCCGCCAGGGTCGGGCGACCCGGATCGCGGATGTCCCACAGTCGCAGCGTGCCACCGGAATCGAGGCTGGCCAGCATGGTGCCGTCCTGGTTGAATTCGACCGATTCGACGGCACCTCGATGCCCACTCAACGGTGGTCCGACCTGCGTCAGCGCGCTGGGATTCGAGATGTCCCACAGCTTTACGAGACCATCGTCGCCCGCGCTGGCCACCAGTCGATGGCTCGAGCTGAACGTCAGTCGGCGGATCGGACCGTCATGGGCCGCCGCGGTGACGAGTTCGATCGGCTGCACTTGGACGGCCAGCAAGCGAGCCCTGGCGGCGGGATCGGCCGGGTTCAACCGATAGGCCGCGAGCGCGAGTTGCGTGGACAGCACCGGGTCGGCGTTCTCTACCCGTTCGGATTGATCGACGAGCTGGCTGAGCACCGTGTCCTTGTGTTCCTGGGCGACGGTCGCGCGCTGGCCGACCACCACGACCGAAAGCACCAGTGCCGCAACGGTGAGCACGGCGACGGCGGAGAGGAAGACCCGCCATCGGATGGTGCGCGTCCGGTGCCGCTCCTGCGACGCGGAGACGAATTCTCGGGCGAGCCGGTTCGACGACTCGGTGCGCCGCATCCATCCGGTCGCGTTCTCCAGCCGAGTCTTGGTGTACAGCAGCGATATCGGTCGTTCCATGCGCGCCCACTCGCGGGCGTCGGCCTCGATGCGCTGCCGATCGGCGGCGAATTCCCTTTCCTCGGACAACCATTCGGCCAGCCGGGGCCAACCGGTGAGCAGCAACTCATGGACCAGTTCGATATCGTCGCTGTGCTGCACCAGGATTCGTCCTGCGGTCAGCTTCGCGATCGCGGCGTTGGCGGCTTCGGGATCCGCCGACTCCTCGATCAGCAGTGCGACGGGCATCCGGTTGCGTACCACGGTGGTCGGCTCGGTGATCGTCAACGCGACGAGCATCTGCCGTGCGGTCACCCGCTCGCGGTCGGTGAGCTGGGACCAGACCGACTCGCAGCCGATCGCGCAGGCGCCGCTCAGGCCGCCCGCTTCGCGATAGCCGTCGACGGTCAACGTACGGCCGTGCCGATTCGCCCACGTCATGGACAGTGCCAGCGACAACAGCGGAAGCCGTACCTCGCTGTTCGCCTGGATGGCGCCCAGATCCTGCAGCACCACCTCGACCAGGCTGTCCTCCACCCGCAGGCCGGCGGCCTCGGCGGGCCGGACGATCACCTCGCGTAGCTCCGGCAGGGTCATCGGGTCGAGCAGCATCGCGTGCTGCCGCAGTGGTTCCACCGTCCACGAGTACCGCAGGAACGCGTGCAGCAGCTCGTGCAGGTAGGCGATGTCGAAGGCGGCGACGACGGTGGTCGGCGGGTCGGCGGCGGGATCGGCGAGGGCGGTGAGCTTGCGCAGGAACTGTTGCCGCAGTGCGTCATCCGTGCACAGCGTGAACAGCTCCTCGCCTTGATCGATCAGCAGCAGCCTGCGGGTCGACGGCTGGTCGGCGAGCACGGCGTCCAACGCGGCCACCGGGTCGTGGCCGGGGGTCATGGCGACCGGCGTGCGCGGTCCCGGCGCGGCCTGCAACCCGGCGGCGAGCAGCGACGACTTACCGATGCCGGACGGCCCGAGCAGCAGTGCCGCGACCGGCCGCTCGCTCGACTCGACCGCCGAAATCAGTTCGAGCAGGCGATGTTTCGCATCACTGCGGCCAAAGAACAGATCGCTGTCCTCGACCCGGTACGGCCGGAGACCGCGGTAGGGCGCGCGATCGGCATCGACGACAGGCGGCTCGACCTTGGCCGCCTCCCAGTCCTGGTGCCAACGCTCCAGATCGAGCAACGTGGGGTCGATCCGCGGATTTTCCGGGGTCCGTCGGCGCGCGTCCGCGATCAGCACCTCCAGTACCGGCCGGACGGAGTCGAACGCAGCAGGCGTGCGCTGGCCACGCCGCCAGTCACTGATCCGCTGGAAGGTGATCTTGCTGGTGCCCGGTGCGAGGCGGGCGTTGGCGGCTCGGACCACGGACTTCAACGGCGGCCCGCCCGCCGCGGCGAAGAGGTCGCTGAGCCGGTCGGCGAACAGGCGGCGGCCTTCGGCTCGACTCGGGGTGGCGACGTTTCTCGGCGCTACCACGTTCGCGACGGCGAGGACTTGGGACATACCAGCGAGCAGAACAATCGCATGTTCACCACCAACGTGTCGGGTGTCCAGGAATTGTGGCGCTGAGCTGACGAAATGCGTTCCTGCGATCAGCCATCGGGTGATCGGTATTCGGCACCGACGCTGGGTTGGAAAGCCGGTTCCAGCGGCGAGCTGAGCATACCAGTCGGTATGTTCAATGCCGATTCAATGCCGAACCCGCATCGCGTCGGGTGACGCGCACCGTGCTGGCACGGTGCGCGTCACCACGCTCGGCTACGACTGCACCAGGAGAACGGCGTACTGCACCGCCGGTATGAGGCCCAGTGCCGTCACCAGCGTCATCCCGACGCCGATCGCGACCCGCCGGTGCCGCGACCACCAGCCGACTCGGGTAACGTCCCGGGAAACGGCTTCGGTGTCATCGGCGTTCTGCGCATAGTAGCCGAAACCGATTGGCGCGGAGCTGATATCGAGCAGGCGCTCCGGCCTGGTATCCAGGATGGGCTTCATCGCGGACTCCTATGTTCGTCGTAATCCGTTGCGAGCGAATGGTTCCGGTCAGCTGACAGCTCAGACCGTCACCAGCTCGCGGTCGTTCACACCCATGCCGCCATCGCTCTGCGGCACCGAAGAGCTCGTGTACGCCGTGCCATAGGCCCGCGGTCCGCCCTGCGGTACCGGCTCGAGGTACTGCCGAGGAGCAGGTTCGGCATACGGCTGCGGCGCAGGCTCAACGAGATACGGCTGGGGTGCCGGCTCGAGATACGGCTGCGGCGCGGGCTGCGCGTACGGCTGCGGCGCAGGCTCAACCAGATACGGCTGCGGCGCAGGCTGGGCATAGGGCTGCGGCGCGGGCTGGGCATACGGTTGCGGCGCAGGCTCAACGAGATACGGCTGCGGTGCGGGCTGCGCGTACGGCTGCGGCGCGGGCTCAACCAGATACGGCTGCGGTGCGGGCGCCGAGTACGGCCGCGGCTCGACCCAAGGCTCAACGTACGGCCTCGGCTGAACCTGCGGAGCGGGCTCACTGTACGGACCGGGCTGCGTGCGCGGACCGGTCTCACCATTGGGCGCCGGTGCCGTGCGCGGGCCGGTCTCACCGTTCGGCGCCGGTGCCGTGCGCGGGCCCGTCTCACCATTGGGCGCCGGCGCCGTGCGCGGGCCGGTCTCACCATTGGGCGCCGGCGCCGTGCGCGGGCCGGTCTCACCGTTCGGCGCCGGTGCCGTGCGCGGGCCGGTCTCACCGTTCGGCGCCGGTGCCGTGCGCGGACCAGTCTCACCGAACGGCGAAGGCGCTGTGCGCGGCGAAGATTCGCCGAACGGCGTCTGCGACGGCGACGGAACCGGACCCGTCTCGCCGTAAGGCGACGGCGTCTGGGCACCGAACGGCGAAGGCGCTGTGCGCGGGGCACCCTCACCGAACGGCGACGGCGCCGGGCTCGGCGCGTTCTGACCGAACGGCGACGGCGCGGTACGCGGGGCCTCGCCGAACGGCGACGGAACCGGACCCGTCTCACCGAACGGTGCAGGCGCCGGAGCGCCGAACGGCGAAGGCGCGCTGCGCGGGACCTCGGGCGCGAATCCGCCCAGCATGGACCCGATCAGCTCCTCGAAGAGCGCGGCGCCTTCCATCTCCTCCAGCAACGGAATCGTCAGGAACAGCATCGACAGCATCCCGAGCGTCAGCAGCACCACGAACGCGGCAGGCACGCCGAATTCGAGCAGCGGAACGCCGATCACCGTCACCAGTCCCATGCCGACGGCGGCCGTCGCGGCCGCGGCCGCACCCGCCATCAGCGTCCCGATCAGCACCGTGCCGACCGCACCGGCGATCATGCCGCCGACCACGAGCAGTGCGGCACCGCTGGCTGCCACCAGTCCGGCCAGCGCGCCGAGCGCGAACACGCCGAACCCGAGCACCTCCGGCAGCGTGAACAGTGCGCCACCGAACAGCACCGCCGCACCCAGGGCAAGCACCCCGAGCACCTCCGGCGCCGCGAGCAACGCGCCACCGAACAGCACAGCAGCACCAAGCCCGAGCACGCCAAGTACCTCCGGCGCCGCGAGCAACGCACCGCCGAACAGCACAGCAGCACCGATCCCGAGCACGCCGAGCACCTCCGGCGCGGCCAACAGCGCGCCGCCGACCAGCACGGCCGCACCCAGAGCGAGCGCCCCGAGCACCGGTACCCCGATGGTGATCTCGAACGGCAAGGCCAGCACTTCGAGGCCGGCGAGCACAGCACCGATCCCGAGGACCGCGGGAATCGCGATCGGCGCGAGCAGGACTGCGCCGATCGCCAGCGCGCCGAGGATCTCCGGCGCCGCAAGCACTGCGAGCGCCGCGGCGGCACCGAGCGCCAACGTACCGAGGAGCAGACCGCCGCCGACCACGCCGGCGATCATCGGCAGCTCGAGGGTCGCGTTGTGGATGCCGAGCAGACCGCCGTCGTTGCGCATGCCGCGGGCGTCGGTCAGCATCGGCGCCAGGCCGACACCGAGCGCCGCGGCCGGATCGGCGATGAGCTGCCGCAGGCCGGTGGCCAAGCCCTGCAACGGGTCCCCGCCGCCCGTGGCCTGGCCGAGCATCGGATTGAGCAAGTCACGCAAGCCCTCGGCGGGGTCGGGTCCGCCGTTCGGGAAACCGAAGAACGTGCGTGCCTGGTCGGCCACGTTCTCCAGCGGTGCGCCGAGCAGGTCGCGGCGGATGCCCGCCTGCTCGATCGCCTCATCGGCGAACACGAGCAGATCCCGGACCGGCTGCCCGAGCGGTCCGGTCGGCACCGCCGCACCGACCAAGCCGGTGAGTTGCGGAAGATCGATGGTGCCGACGATCTGTTCGGCGGCCGACGCCAGTTCAGGCATCGGCGCGGAACCGGCCGGACCCGAGGCCGCCGCGTCGTCGACGGTCAGACTTCCCGGCAGTGACGAGTGCGCGGGCTCCGGCGCCGGGGTGGTCAGGTCGTGGATCATCTCGCCCGTGCCGTCGGCTTGCGGAACCACCGGCTCGGTGCCGAGCGCGGTGAGCGCCTGGCCGAGCACGTTCTGCACGACCGGGCTCCAGGTCGCCACGAGGTCATCGAGTTCGGGCACTCCGGTCGGAGGTGGCACCGAGTCGCCGAACTCGGTCACCGCCCGGCGGATGTCCGGCAGCGCGACGGCGAAGGCCGAGTTCACGCCCGCGGCGATCTGGCTCGGGTCCGCGGGGGGTTGCGGCGGCGCAGGTGCTTCGGCGGCCGCCTGACCGGTGGACAACAGGACGGTGGCCAGCGAGGCGACCGCGGCCGCTGCGTACCGGCCCTTGCGCGTGCGATCGGCTACCTTGCGGTGCCGCGCGCCGGGCGTGGTTACCCGGCGGCGTTTGTGTGTTGCAAACATACGAGGACCTTTCGATCGGGGTGATGCAGCGAGTACGCGGCCGGATCGGACCGGGTCGGCAGTACTCGCGCCGAGCTCTGCGAATGAGGACGAATTCGTCGCTCGGACCGGTCCGAGGTACCGGTCGCGCATACCGTCCGTGACCACAAACCGCTGATTCCGGCGGTAGTGGCGATGCGGACGCGGATTGCGCCGCTGGCGTCGCGAGAGCACAGATATGCGCGTTGTTCGACATGTGCGCCCTGCGGGAACAGTGCGCGCGGCCCGGGCGGACAGGCCGCGGAACAGCCGCCCGGCGGCGGGTCGTGCACCGGTCGCACGGCGGACGGCGAGCGCATGACGACCGACGCACGTGCGGTAGCTAATTTTCCGCATCTCTCGTAACTGGTCATGCTTCCAGGTTTGAGATGCGACACGCACCCGTCAATGGACAAAAAGGTCTCACTGGACATCCGACCAGCTAGGCAGGCAGATTGGACCTTTCCGCCGCGGAACGCATTTACGGGATACTGACGGCCGTCGCTCTTGACATACAACTTTCAACCACTTTTAAAAGTCGAAAGATGCACAACAGCGACCTTCTAGCTATCTTTCTGTTGCCACCGGATTGACCGCCGAAGCGTGTCCGGTTCGCGGTTCGGCGGCTTGGGAACCCGACTCAGAATGTGTCGTTGATGTACTCGGCCGCGTCGGTCGTCCACAGATGATCGGTGCCGGGCATGTTGTGACCGGAGTACAACACGTGCTGCCCGTCCGGCCACGGGGTGAGGTAGCCGATGAGCCCGCGGACGGCCGTGGCATATCGATCGAGGTTCGCGATCGGGTCGCGCATCAGCCACTCGAGTAGCTCGGCGAAGATCAGCGGACCGAGGTTGCCGATCCGGGCACCCTCCAGGAACGAGAACGGCGAGATGCCGACGTCGATGAACCGGAGCGGCGAATCCGCGGGCGCGGCGGTGATGATGTCGCCGGGATTGGCGTACTCGCGAACGGCGACCGCGGCGGGCCAGGCCCCGCGCTGACCGTGCAGGCCGAAGGTCGACGGCGGGCACAGATTCCCCACCGACTGCCCCGCCTTGCGCAACGGGTTGGCGATGTTCACCGCGAACGCGATCTCCAGCGGCGTCCCATTGGTGTTCTTGTACTTACCCGAGCGCACGCCCTCCAGAATGTGGCTCGCGCAGATGCCGCCGAGTGAATAGGTCAGCAGCCCACAGACATTCGGCGAATCCTGGATCGCCTTGACACCAGCCGCGGTACCGATCCGCACCGAGGTGTCCAGCGACGAGCCCCAGACATCCGGGTCCGGCCCGACCGAGGCGGGCCAATCCGGCTCGAAGAACGAGAATCGTTCGGTATCGAGCAGCTTCGTGACGTCGTGCAGCATTCCCGTGGGCGTTCCGTTCGAGTTCCGCGGCTCGCCGGTTCCGCGGAGGGTGATGATGTCGATCATCTGTGATCTCCTGACGCACCACACCGAGGTTTTCGGTGCGGAACCCCACGGTAAGCCCGCCGAACGGCCGATGCGCGAGTAACGAACTACTCGATTCGGTCACCGGACCGACCACCCCGAACGGACCCGCCGCGACCCCGAATGGAGTCGCGGCGGACCTAGCTCGCTACGTCCAGGAGAGATAGCGAGGGCTTAAGCGCCCGGCCGTTTGCCGTGATTGGCCTTGTTCTTGCGGCGGGCGCGTTTCTTGTTCGCGCGCTTGGACACTGACGTGCCTTCTTTCGTTGTTCGGTAAGGGACTACTCGGCGTGCACGGGCTGGCGACTCCACGCGGCCAACCGCGCGCGAGCACGTGAATTACGCACCAGCGCAGCCGGTTTCGCCTGCTCGATGCCGTCGTAGTAGCCGCCGTTGACCACCGGCGTCGACGAAGCACTCAGCAACGCGAGCAGATCGGCGGCCCCGTCTACCGGCGCGGCCGCGTGACTGCGCAGCTGCGGCATGTCGAGCTCGAAATCGGCCGGGCACACGCTGATCGCGGTCAGCCCGGCCGGACCGGTCTCGGCGAGCGTGCGGGTGAACATCGTCAGCGCCAGTTTGGACTGGGCGTACACCGACATCGGGGTATAGATGCCACGGTTGCGGTCCAGGTCGGAGTAGTCGATGTTGCCGCCGACGTGCAGTCGCGAGGTCGCGTTGACGACCCGGCCGTGTGCCGCCGCGAGCGCGGGCGCCAAGGCGAGAGTCAGCCGCTGCGGCGCGAGATAGTTGAACTGCATGGTCAGCTCGTTGCCGTCCTCGGTGTGCGAACGCCGCTGCAAGCCCGGCATCGCCGCGGCATTGATCAGCGCGTCGAGCGCAGGCACCGTCGCGGCCAGCATCCCGGCCAGCTCGTCCACCTCGGCCAGCTTGGTGAAATCGGCGTGCACCATGCGCAGCCGCTGCGCCTGCGCGCCGTCGGCGAGTAATCGTTCCAGTGCGTCGTCGGCGAGTTCCTTGTCCTGCGCGTGCAGGATGACGGTGGCCCCGTCGATGACCAGCCGCTTCGCCGTCGCATACCCGAGGCGTTCATCGACGCCGGTCACCAGCACAATCCGGCCGTCGGACGAGAATTCGGACATAGCTCTCCTATCGAGGAGCGCGCGCCTCGGCCTTGAGGGTCACGAAAGACGCACGCCGAGAATGGATCCGCGATCACACGCCGCGGATGATGAACGCGCACACCGATACACCGGCTAGATACGCGAAGAGAAAAGCCGCACAAGGCCATTCGGCCGCGCGGGTAAATGGGTCAGACCGAACCGGGACTTGGCGGTTCGTCCTCACTCCCGAAGCCAACCAGCTCCAGGGCGGACGGAAGATCCGATCCAACACACACGCCAACCCCGGACAACCCGCGCAGCGCGCGACGAAGGCCGAAAGTTGCGGTCATACCGCGATATAACCGCGCCCGCCGATCCCGGGCAAGAGATCCACGCCCGCTTTGACACATCCCTAACGCCCGCCTCCCCCACCCCGACCACCCGACTCTCGTCCAAAGCGCTTGGGACGCAACCGCAACCCGATGACCACGTCCGGAACGCGACACCGCGCACCTGACGTACACCTAAAGGCGGGTACGGCAGGCGACGCGCTCAGTCGTGTGGCAGTTCGGGAGGTCGCTGGGGCTCCGATGTGCACTCGTTGTTCCGGCCGAGCACCCTTTCTTTTACCCTCACACCCGGTATAGCGGGTGTGAGGGTCACAGAAGCGGTGAGCGCCTGACATCGAGGGCGTGGGACGGACCGCCGTTGGCGACAGACGCACTCATACTCGGGATCTGCACTGGCTCCTGGGGCCCGTACTCGGTGCGGATCCCGAGAGAGAGTGCAGATCTCGACGCGGTGGGGCGTTGTCTGTAGGGGCTACTCCCCCGACTCAAGGCTGCCCAGCAGTACGCGGGCGATGCGGTCGAGTTCGCTGCGGTCTGTGGCGGAAAGTACTGCGAGCATGCGGGTTTCGTTGTTGGCATGGGCGGTGACGACTCGGTCGATGAGTTTGCGGCCGTCTTCGGTCAAGGCGACGCGCACGGCGCGGCGGTCGGCCGGGTCGGCGATCCGGCGGACCAGACCGGCCGACTCCAGTCGGTCGAGGCGGCCGGTCATGCCTGCGCGGGACAGCATCAGTGTGTCGGCTAGTACGGACGGGTTGAGTTCGTATGGTTCGCCCGAACGGCGTAGGGCCGCAAGCACATCGAACTCGCCGCGCTGCAAGCCGTGCGCGGTGAAGACCTCCTCGACCACCCGCTGGCCGATGATCAGCAGCCGTGCGAGGCGGCCGAGGATCGACATGGCCTCCAGTTCGAGATCGGGTCGTTCGCGCCGCCATTGACCGATGATCACGTCGACGGGATCGTCCCCCGCCGACAGTGGCACGGACGCCGGGGTCGTGGGGGTGCCCGGCGAGTCACCCATGTGCTTGCGAAATCAGTCGCGTCTCGGCCATAGACAGGATTCTATTCGCTGATATATAGTTCGGTAGCGAATTATCAATCAACGAACTATCTGGAGCGCAGCATGAGCACCACCTCTCCCCGCATGGACGTCGCGATCCGCCGGACGCAGGACGCCGAGACCCTGGGCACCGGCACAGTCACCATGCGGCTACTGCTCGACGCGGGAGACACCGACGGCGCGCTGAGCACGCTCGAGGTCACCATGCAGCAGGGGGCGGACGGTGCCGCGCCGCACTACCACACCAGCTCGGACGAGCTGTTCTACGTCGCCGAGGGCGAATTGCAGCTGCTGGCCGGCGACAAGATCGTCACCGTCGGCACCGGCGGCACGATCGTGGTGCCGAAGTTCATGCCGCACGCGTTCGGCGCCACGCCCGACAGCTCGGCGCGCATCATGATCGCGCTGATGCCCGGCGTGCAGCGCTTCGAGTACTTCCGGCTGCTGGACCGCATCGCCAAGGGCGAATCGCAACTGTCCGAACTGGCCGCCGCGCAGGAAGAGTTCGACAACCACTTCGTCGACGCGCCGAACTGGTGGGCCGAGCGCAACGCCAACCGCCGCTGAGGCAGGCGCACAATTCCACTGTGACCAACCCATCGTTGCAGGTCGGAACAACTCCGACCACGAAGGAGGTTCGCAGGATATGACCTTTTCCGTACCGATCGTCGTCCGCGGCTACGAGCTCGACACGCAGGGCCACCTGAACCAGGCGGTCTATCTGCAATACGCCGAACACGCCCGATGGGAATTGCTCCGTGCGGCAGGCGCGCCACAGGACAAGCTCATCGCCGGCGGCATCGGCCCGGTGGTGCTGGAGAACAACATCAAGTACCTCCGGGAGCTGCGCGGCGGCGACGAGGTCACCGTTTCGGTCGACTTCGAATGGTCGACCGGCAAGACCTTCGGATTCCGGCACGAGATCCGCAAACTCGACGGCACCGTCGCCGCCGAGATAAAGACCACCGGCGGCCTGCTCGATCTCGCCGCCCGCAGGCTCGTCGCCGAACCGGGCGAACGCCTCGCGGCGCTGGCCGAGCGCCCGGACCTGCTCGGTCTGTGAAGCGGTAAGTACGGATGCACAGCCGTCAACCCGTGGCAATGCACCGCCAGAGTTTTCCATTCGGAAATAGCTAAACGGTTGCGCAGGAACTATTTCTGGTGTACCGAAAATCTTTCGGCGCTAGCGCATCCTGCATCGAAATCCGGTTTGCCACCGGCCGTGAAATCTCCCGATCCGAACCGATCCGACCCCGCTGCGCGATATGATCCAGTTCACGCTCGGGGGTCGTGGCAAATCGCGAGCAGATCGGAGAAACAGTTATGACCGACGCACTCCGCCTCCCTGGCACCGCGCCGAAGAGTGACCGCGTTCCCCCGCTCCAGGGTTTGCTGGTAGCGGAGTCGGAACGCGATATCACCGTGCGGGTCGCCGAGGGAACGTGGACTTTCCGTCGGTCCGACGTGCTGCGCGTGCTCGATTCGCCGCTGCCCGACGGGGTCTCGTGCGTGCCCGACGGCATCGCCACGGTGCCCGACGGATTCACGACCGAGACCACCGAGCGCGACGGTCGCCCGGTGCTGGTGGACATCCGCGCGGGCGCGACCGCCGATTTCACCCGCCGCCTGCGCATCGACCTGGTCGACCGGCCGATGACGCTCACCGAGACCCCGTCCGCGGCGCTCGGCGACGAGCAGTTGCAGCAGCTCACCGAAACCTGGGCCGACCGCCTGCAACTGGCCGACCTCACCGGCGCGCACGGCGCCACCTTTACCTACTGCCAGACCAAGTCGCTCGCAACCAGCGACGACGGCATCAACTGCGACAGTCTCGACTGAGCGGTGCACGCATGACGGCACGCCGGGCGAGCTCGGTCCTCATAGTGTCGGAATCCGACGATCTACACGCCACCGCCATGGCCGCGACACTACGAGAACACCACGCGCTCAACGCCATTCACCTCGACCTGCGCGACTTCCCCCGGGAGTCGGGCAGTTTCCGGCTGGACCGGCTCGGCACCGCGCGCTCGCTCTCGCACCTGATCGGGCTCGATGACGTGCGCTCGGTCTGGTGGCGCAGGCCGCATCCCGCCCAGGTGCCCGGCGGCGTGCGCGCCGCCGACGACGACTTCCGCCAGGCCGAATGCGACAGTTTCATCCAGGGCATGCTCTGGTCCATTCCGGCCAACTGGATCAACGATCCCGGCGCCGACCGCACCGCGACCCGCAAGATCGTGCAGCTGGAGACCGCGTTGCGCGCCGGGTTCGCGGTACCGGAGACGCTGATCACCAACGATCCGGACGAGGCCCGCAGCTTCGCCGAATCCCGGCCGGGCCCAGTCGTTTACAAGCGCACCGGGACCAGTCGCGCCGAGTTCGCGGAGACCAGGATCATCACCGAGGCCGACTACGGCAGGCTGGCCGGTATCCGGTCGGCGCCGACCACCTTCCAGGATTACGTCGACGCCGAATGCGATCTGCGGGTGGTCTGGGTGGACGGCGTCGAATGGACGGTGCGCATCGACTCGCAGGCCGGGGTCGGCCGGGTCGACTCCCGGCTGGACACCTCGGTCGATTTCGTGCCCGAGCATCTGCCCGCCTCGGTGAGCAAGTCGCTCGCGACGCTGATGGGCGCGCTCGGATTGTCCTTCGGGGTCTTGGACATTCGGCTCGGCCTCGACGGCGAGTACTACTTCCTCGAGGTCAACCCGCAGGGACAGTTCGCGTACCTGGAGATCAAGACGGGTCTACCGATTTTCCGGAGCCTGGCCAATCTGCTCGTCGACGGCGATGGGTCGGTCAGCGGCTACTGACGAGAGTCCGTAGTGGCACACCCGATTCGGTGCGGATGCACCTCGAACAGCCGAGAACATCAGCGGCCGAGGTCGATCCGACGCGCACGACCGGATCAGGTTGTGCCGACACAACAATCGTCGACAACGCGCCCGACCAGCGGATCCAGCGCACAGCACCGGCAGTGGCCGGGCCCGATACCGCACCCGACCAGCCGAACTCCCCGGTAACGGCGAAAAACATACCGCCGAAACCGGTTTCGAGTTCTCCGGACGCTACTGGCTCTTGCGACGGTTGGCGCCGCCGCGGCTACGGAGTTGCACGTGCGACTCCACCAGTACGTTGTGGATGAAGCCGTAGGAGCGACCGGTTGCTCGCGCCAGCGAGCGAATGCTCGCCCCTGCCTCGTACTGCTTCTTCAACTGGGTCTGTAGGCGGTCCCGGGACTTCCCCGTGACGCGTGTTCCCTTACCCAGGGTGGCTTTGACTTGCGTGGGCCTGTCGCTCATGGCTTCCTCCGAGTCGCCGAGCAGCTCTTTCCAGGCTAAGCACTCGAGGGTCCGTGATCAACGGATTCTTGTGATGAAAGTCACGCAAGCTGAATAAGTTCCAAATATTCGGCGGACCAATGGTCTTCCGTACCGTCCGGTAGCAAGATCACCCGCTCCGGCGACAGCGCCTCCGCGGCACCCGGATCGTGCGTGACCAGCACGACCGCGCCCGCGTAAGTGCGCAGCGCATCGAGCACCTGCTCGCGCGACACCGGATCGAGGTTGTTGGTCGGTTCGTCGAGCAGCAGCACATTGGCGGCCGAGGAAACCAGGCCGGCCAGCGCCAGGCGGGTCTTCTCACCACCGGACAGCGTGCCCGCGGGCTGATCCAACTGGGGACCGGTGAACATGAACGCGCCGAGCAGACTGCGCAGGCTCTGCTCCCCCGCGTCCGGCGCGGCATGGCGGATGTTCTCCCACACGCTGGCCTGATCGTCGAGGGTGTCGTGCTCCTGCGCGAAATACCCGACCTTTAGGCCGTGTCCTGGCACCAGGTTGCCCGCGGTCGGTTGTTCGACCCCGGCGAGCATCCGCAGCAACGTGGTCTTGCCCGCGCCGTTGAGGCCGAGCACCACGACCCGGCTGCCTCGATCGATCGCGAGGTCGACGCCGGTGAAGATCTCCAGCGAGCCGTAAACCTTGGTCAGGTTCTCCGCCATCAGCGGCGTCTTGCCGCACGGGGCGGGCTCGGGGAACTTGATCCTGGCCACCTTGTCGGCGACGCGCACGTCGTCCAGCTCGGCGATCAACCGGTCGGCGCGCTTGGCCATGTTCTGTGCCGCAGTGGCTTTGGTGGCCTTGGCGCCGAGCTTGGCGGCCTGCACGCGCAGCGCGCCCGCCTTCTTCTCGGCGTTGGCGCGTTCGCGACGGCGGCGCTGTTCGTCGGTGGCGCGGGCGTCGAGGTACTTCTGCCAGCCCATGTTGTAGACGTCGGCCTCGCCGCGCACCGCGTCCAGGAACCACACCTTGTTCACCACGTCGCCGAGCAGTTCCACGTCGTGGCTGATCACGATCAGGCCGCCGTCGTGGTTCTGCAGGAAGCCGCGCAGCCAGGTGATCGAGTCGGCGTCGAGGTGGTTGGTCGGCTCGTCGAGCAGCAGGATGGTGTCGGAGCGCCCGCCGCTGCCGTCGGAGGCGGCGAACAGGATGCGCGCCAACTCGATTCGACGACGCTGACCGCCGGACAGGGTGCGCAGCGCCTGGGCGAGCACCCGGTCGGGCAGGCCGAGGCTGTTGCAGATCCGGGCCGCGTCGCTCTCCGCGACATAGCCGCCGAGCGCCGAGAACTGATCCTCCAGGCGGCCGTACTTGCGGACCGCCTTGTCGCGTTCGGACTCGTCGGCCACCTCGGCCATCAGCGCCTGCTGCTTCTCCATGTCGCGGATCAGCGTGTCCAGGCCGCGCGCCGAGAGCACCCGGTCGCGGGCCAGGATGTCGAGGTTGCCCTCGCGCGGATCCTGCGGCAGGTAGCCGATATCGCTGGAGCGCAAAATCTTTCCGGCGTACGGCTCGCCCTCACCCGCCAGGATGCGCAGCGTGGTGGTCTTGCCAGCACCGTTGCGTCCGACCAGTCCGATCCGGTCGCCGGACTGCACCCGCAGGGCCGGTCCGGGGGCCGACAGCAGGGTGCGGACTCCGGCCCGGACCTCCAGGTCGGTCGCGGTGATCACAGATTTCTCCTCGCGGATCAGTGGTGCTGGGCGGTAGCTACTCGATTGTGCGACGCGATATGCACAAGAACCACTGATTTTACCTGGGTCCGGCGACCTCCTTTACCCACGGCGACGCACATGTGACGGCACTAACTGAACGGCGAGTAGCCTGCCGATGCATGAGTGACGATCTGTTGGGCAAAAGTGCTTTGGTTTCTGGGGCCAGCCGGGGCATCGGCAAGGCCGTCGCGGCGGAGCTGTTGAGTCGTGGCGCGAACGTGCTGATCACGGCCCGTAAGAAGGACCCGTTGGAGGAGGCTGCGGCCGAGCTGCGGGCCCTCGGTCATCAGGGCGAGGTCGTGGCGTTGGCGGGCAACTCGGGCCAAGCCGAGGATCGCGCCGCCGCCATCGATCGATTGATGGCCGAATTCGGTTCGGTCGACATCCTGATCAACAACACCGGCATCAACCCGGTGTTCGGCTCGCTGATGGATGCGGACCTCGATGCCGTGCGCAAGATCTTCGACGTGAACGTGGTCGCGGCGCTCGGCTACATCCAGCAGGCGTTCAAGGCATGGATGGGTGAGCACGGTGGCGCGGTGGTCAATGTCGCCAGCGTCGCGGGCATCCGGTCGTCCGGCGTGATCGCCGCGTACGGCGCGTCGAAGGCCGCACTCATCCGGCTCACCGACGAACTGGCCTGGCAGCTCGGACCGAAGATCCGGGTGAACGCGGTAGCGCCCGGCGTGATCAAGACCAAGTTCGCCGACGCGCTGTACTCCGACGACGAGGAGCGCGCGGCCAGCATCTACCCGATGAAGCGGCTCGGCACCCCCGAGGACGTCGCCCGGCTGATCGGTTTCTTGGTCTCCGACGAGGCCGCCTGGATCACCGGCGAGACCGTGCGGGTCGACGGCGGCCTGCTGTCCACCGGCGGGCTCTGACCGTCGCGAAAATGCCGGCGGTCGTTAGTCACTCGCCGATGGTGGCCGTCAACCGTGCGCGACCCGCGGCCAAACGTCGCGCACGGCCAGCAGCCGCCCGCCACACGCGGCCAGCTGCCCTACGCCAAACGCGGCCCTCGGCCGTCCGCCACGCGCGGTCCACCGCCATCCGCCACGCAGATGTCATGACCATCTGCCGGATGGGGATCGAAGACCACCCATCGTGCAAGGCAGGTGATCGTCCCGAGTGGCGGCTGGCTCTCGGCAATTGTTCGATGATCGTCCGATCAGCCGTGCCGACGGGCCGCCTCACATCGACGCACCGGCAGCGGTCGAAGGCGGCCGCGTGATGATAGACGTCATCATCTGCGGACTCGGGCCTGCCGGGCGAGCGCTTGCCCATCGCTGTCTCGCGCGTGGCAGCTCGGTCACTGTCGTCGATCCGGCACCCGATCGGCAGTGGTCCGCGACTTACGCGGCGTGGGCGGACGAGTTGCCCGGGTGGCTGGACCCGTCGGTCATCGCGGCCAGGGTCGATGAACCGATGGCGTGGGGAACTCGTGCGCATCGGATCGATCGGCCGTACGTGGTGCTCGATTCGGGTCGGTTGCAGAAGTCGCTGGATCTGACCGGGGCCGAGATCGTCGCGGATCGCGCGGTGGAGCTCACTCCAGGCAGGGTGTCGCTGGCCGCTGGACGGCCGCTGACGGGTCGACGGGTCATCGACGCACGTGGGATTGCCCGCTCGCCCAGATTGGCCGAGCAGACGGCGTATGGGCTCGTGCTCGACGAGCGGCGCTGCGCGGGATTCGAACCGCTGTTCATGGACTGGCGCTTGGACAACGGCGCATCCGCCGACGCGCCTCGCTCGTTCCTCTACGCGGTGCCGCTCGGCGGCGGGACGATGCTGCTGGAAGAAACTTGCCTGGCCGGTCGCCCCGCCCTCGACGGCACCGAGCTGCGCGACCGGCTGCACCACCGATTGCGTTCGCGCGGAATCGAATTCAGCGGCGCGGAACCAGTCGAACGCGTTCGCTTCCCGGTCGAAGGCGGCCGACCCGGACGACACACTTTCGGCGCGGCAGGCGGATTCGCACACCCGGCCACCGGCTACAGCGTGGCCGCATCACTCACCGCAGCCGACACCGTCGCAGCGGGCGCGCAGGCGTGGCCCGCGTCCGCACACGCCGTCCATCGACTCCGCGCCGCGGGCCTCCGCGCACTACTCGCCCTGCCGCCCGCCGACATCCCCGTTTTCTTCGACGCCTTCTTCACCATGCCGCCCGCCGCCCAGCGCGCCTACCTGTCCGCGCGAACCGATCTGACCGGCACCGTTGCCGCCATGCGCACGCTTTTCGGCGCACTCCCGCCGCAGCTGCGTCGGCGCGTCGCCGTCGCGACACTCGGGATGCGCATTCGCTCGCGTATTCGAATACCGTCCGCCATCATGGAAGAATGAGTGGGCCTTAGCGTCCAGCACTCATCCGTTCCGAGCCGCCGAATCGGTGACCCGAGTACCCGCGTCGAGGGGATGCAGCAGTGAGGTCGATCTGGAAGGGCTCGATCGCATTCGGGCTGGTGAACGTCCCGGTCAAGGTCTATACCGCGACCGAGGACCACGACATCCGCTTCCATCAGGTGCACGCCAAGGATGGGGGCCGGATCAAGTACGACCGGGTCTGCACCGTGTGCGGGAAGTCCGTGCAGTACGCCGATATCGACAAGGCGTACGAGTCCCCCGAGGGCGACAAGGTCATTCTCACCGACGAGGACTTCGCCAAACTGCCCGCCGCCGAGAAACACGAGATCCCGGTGCTGCAGTTCGTGCCGTCCGACCAGATCGACCCGATCCTGTTCGACAAGAGCTACTACCTCGAGCCCGACTCCAGCACACCCAAGGCCTACGTGCTGCTGGCGACGACGCTGGAACGCATCGACCGCACCGCGCTCGTGCACTTCACGCTGCGGCAGAAGACCAGGCTGGCGGCGCTGCGGGTGCGCGACGGCATGCTGGTGCTGCAGACGCTGCTGTGGCCGGACGAGGTGCGCGCGGTCGAATTCGAATCCCTCGACGGGGTCGCCGCGCCGCGCCCGCAGGAAATCAAGATGGCCGAGACGCTGGTCGAGTCCATGTCCGACGATTTCGACCAGGACCAGTACACCGACGAGTACCAGATCGAACTCAAGCGGCTGCTCGACGAGGCCATCGCCAGCGGCACCGGCAAGGTGCCCGAGCAGCCCGAGTCCGCGCCCGTAGAGATGGACGCGGAAGTGGTCGACCTGGTCGCCGCCCTGCAACGCAGCCTGGAGGCCAGCGGTCGCCGCGCGGCGGGCGGCGGCGAGGAGAACGGCAAGGTCAAACCGGCGAAGAAGGCGGCGGCCAAGAAAACCGCTGCCAAGAAGACCGCCGAGAAGCCTGCGAAGAAGGCCGCCAAGAAGACGGCGGCCCGCAAGGGCGCGTGACGGCGCCACCGCATCCAGCTGGCAAACTATCGGCATGGATTCTGCCGTTGTGATCGTCCCGATGGGTCTCGGCCACCTGCGCCAGGTCCTCGATCTCGGTCACGAAGTCTTCGACATCACCACCAAGCCGTACACCTCGTGGTCGCTCACCTCGGTCGCCGAGCACCTGGACAGCCCGGACAACGCCTGCTGGGTCGCCCTCGATTCCGACCGGGTGGTCGGTTTTGTGCTCGGGTCGATGGAATTCGAGAACCGGGACGACTGGGCCTACCTCGAGTGGATCGCCGTCGCACCCGACATGCAGGGCCACGGCATCGCCCGGCGACTGGTCGACGTCTGCTCCGAGGCGCTGTTCGCCCGCGGCGCGCGGCGGATCGTCACCGATGTCGAAGATCGCAACGCCGCCTCCACCGCCCTGATGACGCGCAGCGGTTTCCTCCCCGCCGCTACGGTGACCCTGTTCGTCCGGCCGAATCCCAATGAGCCCGAACCGGATTCGCACCTCGACGCCGCCGCCCTCGCGCCCGGCAGCAAGCGCGCGCTGATCCGCCGGGGCCGTCTGGCCGGCGACAACCACCGCGCAGCCCGCTAGAGCGGGCGTCGAATCCCCCGCCCGCACAGCACCATCGGACCAGTACACGCACAAACCCCGGAGAAGGTCCGCCTATCCGGGCAAGTGCTACTTAGAACTCCAGGCGTGGACCTGTCCAGTGAGCTGAAGACCTATCCACGTTTTCCTGTGAAGTAGTGCTGAGCACGTCGTGTGCCGTACCCGGCTTTAGGTGTGCGCCAGGTGCGCGGTGTCGCGTTCCCGCGGTGGTCACCGGCTTGTGGTTGCGTCCCAAGCACTTTGGATGAGAGCGAGTAGCCGGTGTAGCGCTTTAGCGGGATCCGGCGGTGGTCGCCGCGCACGAATTACGTGGCCGCGCACGGTATTGCTAGCAATTTCGGGCGCGGCCGTACAACTCGTGCGCGGGATGGGCTTCGTCGCCGTTGGCGGCGCGGATCCGCACTGGGACTCGGGATCTGCACTGGCTTTAGGGCCCTAGAGTCAGTGCAGATCCCGAGATAGGGTGCGGCTGCTATCCGGCGCACGACGCCACGCACTATTACTGACTTCCCGCACCGGATTTCGCATGCGATTTCCGGTGCGGGGCATCAAGAAGCGTGCAGGCGTGGCCTATTCGACCGCGGCGCGGCCTTGTTCGAAGAACTCCAGCAGGGTTGCGAGTGAGTTCACCTCGTCCTGCGGACGGAACGCACCGAAGGAGGCGTTCCAGAACTCGCCGGTGCGCGGAGTCCATGGGCCGACATAGGCGTAGGGGCCCGAGTGGAATGAATCTCCCGGCGAGACACCGTAATTCACTTCGTCGATCGTGATGGACAGATCGAAGTGCTCTGGCCACAGCACGGGCGTCGCATCCGGCGCCAGCGCGCGCAAAGCCTTGTCCCCCAGCGCAAACCAGTCGCCGACCAGCCGCGCCGCCGCGGGATCGATCTCCATCACACTGTCGGGATCAACCCCCGTCGTGTCCTCGTACACCCCCTTCGGCGCCTCCGGCTCGAACCCGGCCAGCCGCCCGAGCTCCCGATAGGTCCCCTGCAGCGGCGCCCGCCCCTGCGCCCACACCAGTTCCGCGCCGACCACCGAAACGGGCCACTGCACGCCCCCGAACCCCTGGTCCACCGCCCGCAACCGAATCGTCCCGTGCTGCCGATACTGCGGCCCGGCGATCAACAACTCCGCCACCGCATGCAAACCACGCCGCGACCGCTCGTACATCTGTTCGTCCACATCCGAAATCATGGCCGCAACCGCCGCCGCCCGCAGCACTTTCCGCTCAGAGCGGAGTCCGCAGGTCAGCACCGCCGGGGTTCACCCAGGCAATGATCCGCGGTTCGGGCGTCGGCGCAACCCGCTTCCGCCCGAAAGTCCATGTCACGCTAAGGAGTTGAGCGTCCACACCGGGATCGTGCCCGGTGTGGACGCTACTCGCGGGGAATCGCCTACTGCTGAGCCGCGTCCTCGGGGGCTCTCACGCCCAGATGCGAGGCGATTGCGTCAACTGCCGCACCCAGGCTGCCCAGGCGGCGGACATCGCGACCGAGGGTCTCCACCTCGAGTCGAACACTAGTCATCTTCAGTTGCAGCGTCATGATCCGGCTACGAACATCCGTGAAAGCGTCGTGCGCCGTGAACGGCGACTCGTCGCGCTCCCCTACCACCCTTTCGAGCACACACACCCTGGCCGCGAGATCTTCCAGCGTTACCGACATAAAGCCCCCTGTCTCATTGAACCCCCATCCCCGCCCTCGCGGTGTCGCCGCGCACAACCCTTCTGGCATCGAAGTGGTCACCGGAGGACGGAATGGAGTGCTCGCCTACCTGCTAGTTCTCGCCCTCGGGTATAGCGATTCCGAGGCTCGCCATGATCGCACTGACACCCTGCGTCAATGTCGACATGCCTTGCTTCAGACCCGAAACATCATCCTTCAGACCTGAAACGTGATCCTTCAGACCCGAAACGTGATCCTTCAGACCCGAAACGTCACCCTTCACACCCGAAACGTCGTGCTTCACACCCGAAACGTCGTGCTTCAGACCCGACATGCCTTGCTTAAGGCCCGAAACGTCATGCTTCAGACCCGACATGCCTTGCTTAAGGCCCGAAACGTCGTGCTTCAGACCCGACATGCCTTGCTTAAGGCCCGAAACGTCGTGCTTCAGGCCTGAAACGTCGTGCTTGACCGCCGCGAAGTCGTGCTTGACCGTCGCCAAGTCGTGCTTGACCGTCGCGAACTCGTTTCGGACCTCGTGCCTGAACGCGCCCATCTCCAGCCTGAATGTCACGAAGTCATCGCGTAACTCCCAGACTTCCTGCTGGATCCCCTGAACCCACCGATGGGTTTTCTTGACCCTCCTCTTCGTCTGGTAGATCGCGTCCTCGTACGCGCGGCGGTCCTCGTCCAGTCGCTCGTGCTTGGTCTCCAAATTGCTCACACGCACCTCGAGCGGTACCAGCGTCACTGACATGTAGAGCCCCCTGTCTCGTTGAACCCCTATCCGCCCCCACGGTGTCGCCACACAGCCCGAGCGACATCACC
Organism: Nocardia sp. NPDC050175; assembly: GCF_044459885.1. Lineage (NCBI taxonomy): Bacteria > Bacillati > Actinomycetota > Actinomycetes > Mycobacteriales > Nocardiaceae > Nocardia > Nocardia sp. NPDC050175. The sequence goes on along the minus strand of NZ_JBITJI010000003.1, from coordinate 673,142 downwards.
GGGGGACGGATGGGATGGTCGTTACCTTGCTAGTTCTCGTCCTCGGGAATCGTGATCTCGAAGTACGACACGATCGCGTTGACGCCTCGCTTCAACCCGGACACGTCGTGCTTCAACTCCGACACGTCTTCCTTCAGCACAGACACGTCTTCCTTCAACTCCGACACGTCTTCCTTCAGCACGGACACGTCCCCCTTCAGCACGGAGACGTCCGGTTCGAGCTTCTTGACGATCTCGAGGATCCCGACGATTTTGTCCTGGTAGACCGCCCGGTCGTCCCTATAGGACTCCATCCAGGACTCGTACCTCCCCTCCAACGAACTCACCCGCTCTTCCAGAACCGACGATGTTGCAGACATGTAGCCCCCTGTCTCGAATGGGAATGAGGCCCCAGTTTAGGGCAAGACACCGACAGAAAAGCAAGTCGAATCGGCGACGAATTTCGTTGAACCAGGCCAGGTTTCAGAATCGACCACTGGTACGTTCCAATAGGAACTTGCGTTTACAGGAATGTGACTCGAACGTACAATTTGGGACGTCCGCACGCTGCATGCTTGGAGCGGTTATCGGCTATTGAAAGGACGGCTCGTCGTGGAGTTTCAGGTTCCCGTTATCGATATTTCCGCCTACATCAGCGGTGCGAGTGCTGCGGAGCGGGCGGTGGTCGCGCGGCAGATCGATGAGGCGGCGCAGCAGGTCGGGTTCATGCAGATTCGCGGGCATGGGATCGCGCAATCGGTGCTCGATGAGTTCGCGGCCGCGCTCGACGAATTCTTCGCTCTCGATCAGGCGACGAAGGAGGCTTACCGGACGGCGGTCGAGTTCAATCGGGGCTATTCGCCGCCTAAGAGCGAGAGCCTGAGTTTGAGTCTCGGGGTGGCGTCGGCGACGCGGATGAACGATTTCTTCGAGGCGTTCAATATCGGCACAACCACCGCCGACTATCCGGGGTTGGATTTGCCTGCTGCGGCCGGATACGCCGAAAACGTTTGGCCTGCACAGCTTCCGACGTTCCAGCAGCGAGTACTGACGTACTACGCCGAGGCCGCACGCGTCGCGGGCACCCTCACCACGATTTTCGCCGACGCCCTCGACCTGCCCACCGGATACTTCGACCGCTTCACCGATCACTCGCTGAATGTCTTGCGAATGAACAACTATGCGCTGCCGCCAGGCAACGTCGACCTCGACGGCGAACTCAAGGGCATGGGCGAGCACACCGACTACGGCATCGTCACCGTCCTGTGGGCAGACCAGGTACCCGGCCTGCAGGTACTCGGCGCGGACGGTCACTGGCACGACGTGCAACCCGCCGACGACGCGCTGCTGATCAACCTCGGCGACCTGATGGCCCGCTGGACGAACGAGCGCTGGCTCTCCACCCTGCACCGGGTGATGCCGCCGATCGTCGACGGCACCGTCGAACGACGCCGCAGCGCAGCGTTTTTCCACGATGGCAACTTCGACGCACTGATCGAGACGCTGCCCTCCTGCATAGGCACCGGCAGCAAGTACGCGCCGATCACGGTCTCCGAACACGTACAAGCCAAGCTCGCCGGTTCCCGTGGCCTGCAACCGAATACGAACGCGCCGAGGGAGGCCGCGCGGGCTCTCTCGGCGCGCTCGTAGCCGAAACTACTTGCGGAACTTGGCTTCCAGCTCCGTCGCCGTCGCCTGCAGGTCGGCCGGTTCGTTGGTCTTGAAGATGCCCTCGTACCCGGTCTCGGCGCGCACCGCGGCCTCGACCTCCGGATCGTGGTACAGCCGAGCCAGTTTCAGCAGCGTCGGGTTGTCCTTGTCCGCAGCCCGCGCGGCGAAGATGTTGATGTACTGCTTGAGCGCAGGCAGTTCCGGGTCATCGGTGTAGATCGTGTCGTTCTTCGTCAAACCCGCTGGGCGAGCGAAGGTGTCGTCGACGAAGGCGGCATCGACACTGCTGAGCGACTGCGCGGTCAGCGTCGGATCGATGGGCGTCAGCTTCACCTTGGACGCGGCGGTATCCACGTCTTCGATCTTGGAATCCCAACTGGCACCGCCCTTCAGCACGATCAGCCCGGCCGCGGCCAGGCTGAGCAGCGGCCGCACCTGGTTCGCCGAGTTGTTGCTCAACGTGATCTGCCCGCCCTGCGGGATGTCGGCCACCGACTTGTGCTTACGCGAGTACAGCGTGAGCGGGAAGATCTCGGTCGCGCCGATCGGCACCAGGGTGTCGTTGTTGCGGGCGTTGTAGTTGGCCAGGTATCGCACGTGCTGGAACTTGTTGAGATCGATCTGGCGTTGCGCGAGCGCGGGATTGGGCTGGTTGTAGTCGGTGAAGTTGACGAACTCGATCGCGATGCCCTGATCTGCGGCTTTCTTCTTGTACACATCCCAGTGCGGCAGTGAGAGGTCGTTCACACCGATGCGGATGACGTCGCCGCGGTGTTCCGCGCCACACGAAACGGAGGCGATGGCCAGGATGGACAGGATCGGGATCAGCAGTAGTCGGTGCAGCAAGCGCATTGCGGCCAAACTAGACGGCCGTCCAAGTTTTCGGAAGGGTTTTGCTCACCACAATCTCAACCGTTGCCTACCCGGTTGCCGGGTCGCTTGGATTACCGGGTTCATATAGCGACAAGCATTTCGGGAGCACGAGTGAAATTCCATCGGGTACTGGCGATCCCGGTCCTGGTAGCAACCGCGGCCCTCACCCTTACGGCGTGCGGTTCTGACGACAAGGCTTCCTCCGACACGGTAGTGCGCATCGGCACGACCGACAAGGACAAAGCCTGGGACGTCTTCGAGCAGCGGGCCAAGGACAAGGGCATCACGCTGAAGATCACCAACTTCTCCGATTACAAGCAGCCGAATCTCGCGCTGGCGCAGAAGCAGATCGACGTGAATCTGTTCCAGCACCTGCAGTTCCTCGGCGCGTACAACGTCGCGAACAACGACACCCTGACGCCGATCGGGTCCACCTACATCGTGCCGCTGGGCCTGTACTCCAAGAAGCACAAGACCCTCGCCGATATCCCGCAGGGCGGGGAGATCGCGATTCCGAACGACCCGACCAATCAGGCGCGGGCCCTGTTCGTGTTGCAGGCGGCCGGCCTGCTGAAGCTGTCTTCGAACACCAACTCGCCCTCCCCCGCCGACATCGATCGTGGCGCCTCGAAGGTCAAGGTGACCACCGTCGACGCCGCGCAGACCGCGCTCTCGCTGGCCTCGGTGGACGGCTCGGTGATCAACAACACCTTCCTCGAGCGTTCCGGCATCGACCCCACTTCGGCGCTGTACAAGGACGATCCGAAGAACCCGGCGGCCGAGCCGTACATCAACGCGCTGGTGACCAGGGCCGAGGACAAGAACAATCCGAAGCTGCTGCAGCTGGTCGAACTCTGGCACGACCCCGAGGTGCAGAAGGCGCACAGCGAGGTGACCAAGGGCACCGCCGTCGAGGTGAAGCGCAGTGGCCCTGAGCTGGAACAGATTCTGCAGCGGGTGCAGCAGTCCATCCGCGACGGCAAGTGACGGATAACCCGCCCGCAGTCGAGTTCCGTTCGGTCACCAAGGTTTTCGGCAAGGGCGCGGATGCCCAGGTCGCGCTGGACGATATCGATCTGCGCATCGAGCAGGGTGAGATCTTCGGCGTGATCGGCTATTCCGGCGCGGGCAAGAGCACGCTGGTCCGGTTGATCAACGCGCTGGAGAAGCCGACCAGCGGCACCGTCGAGGTCGCGGGCACCCCGATCACCGGGGTGCGCGAGGCACAGGTGCGGCGGCTGCGCCGCGATATCGGGATGGTGTTCCAGCAGTTCAACCTGTTCCGATCACGCACGGCCGCAGGCAATATCGAGTATCCGCTCAAGGTCGCGGGCTGGAAACGGGCCGAGCGCAAGGCTCGGGTCACCGAATTGCTGGAGTTCGTCGGGCTGTCCGACAAGGCCCGCAGCTATCCCGATCAGCTGTCCGGCGGGCAGAAGCAGCGGGTCGGCATCGCCCGGGCGCTGGCGACCTCGCCATCGCTGCTACTCGCGGACGAGTCGACCTCTGCGCTGGACCCGGAAACCACCGGCGAGGTGCTCCGACTGCTGAAGAAGATCAATCGCGAACTCGGCGTCACCATCGTGGTGATCACCCACGAGATGGATGTGATCCGCGCGGTGGCCGACCGGGTCGCGGTGCTCGCCGAGGGCCGCATCGTCGAACTCGCCAGCACCTTCGAGGTTTTCGCGGCCCCGAAGGCGGCGCCGACGCAGTCGTTCGTCGGCACGGTGCTGCACAATCGGCCGTCCGAGGACGAATTGCGCAGGCTCGGTGAGCTACACGGCGGCCGGCTCATCACGGTGGACGTGGACGACCGGCGCGGCATCGGCGCGGCCCTGGCCACCGCGGTGCACACGGACGTCCGCTTCGAGGTGGTCTACGGCGGCGTTAGCACGTTGCAGGACAAGACATTCGGCAGCGTCACCCTGGCGCTGCACGGCACCGACGAAGCCATCGACCAAGTCATCGACGAGCTTCACCGCCGCTAGCGACTGCTTGCAGGTCGCTCGAAAAGGCCAGTACGGCCTGAAAGGAGTACCTATGCATGCGAATTGGGACACTCTCCGGCCGCTCCTGTACGAGGCGATCGGCCAGACCATCTATTTGGTGCTGCTCACCTTCGTGGCGTCCGGCCTGATCGGCCTGTTTCTCGGCACCGTGCTGTATGTCACCCGCAAGGGCGGGCTGCTGGCGAACGCGCCGATCAACCTGCTGCTCAACGTGATCGTCAACGTGGTCCGGCCCATCCCGTTCATCATTCTGCTCGCGGCGCTGGGCCCGGTGACGCTGAAGGTGGTCGGCACCACCATCGGCGGGGATGCCGCGGCGTTCGTCATGATCGTGGCGGCGTCGGTGTTCATCGCCCGGATCGTGGAGCAGAACCTGGTGACGGTCGACCCCGGGGTGATCGAGGCGGCCAGGGCGGTCGGCGCCGGGCCGCTGCGCATCATCCTGACGCTGTTGATCCCCGAGGCGCTGGGCCCGCTGGTGCTCGGCTACACCTTCGCGGTGATCGGCATCGTCGACATTTCCGCTATGGCAGGCACCGTCGGCGGCGGCGGGCTCGGCGATTTCGCGCTCGTCCAGGGTTATCAGCGATTCAACTGGCAGGTCACCCTGGTGGCCACGCTGATCATCATCGCAGGCGTGCAGGTCATTCAGTTCTTCGGCAACTGGATAGCTCGAAAAGTCTTGCGCCGCTGAGGCAATAACCAAACGAGGGGTGTCCACGCCAGGCGTGGACACCCCTCGTTCAGTTATGCGGTGCTTACTCCGGCGAGCACTGCGAGTGCAGGACCTCGGCCCGCTTGGGTGCCGAGCTACCGAAGTTGGGGAACGGCGGCGCCAGCGGGCCGAGGGCCGCGATGGCGTTGCGTTCCGCCTCGGCCCGGTCCCGACCGGTGCCGACGGCCCACTTGCCGTCCGAGTTGGCCGCGACCGCACCGCATCCGTCCGCGTAGCGCACCACGACGAAGCAGTCCCAACTGCCGCATTCGGCCAGCGCGCGGGCGTCCGACGACTCCCAGCTCGGGTAGTTCCACGACGATCCAGTGTCCCCGTTCTTGGGGTTCAACGCGATCGACCCGTAGTACCTGCCCGCCGAGTCCGGCTCGGCCTGGGCGGCACCCGCACCGGCTGCGACCAGGACGGCCGCGGATGACACGACCAGGCCGAGAGCAGCCTTGCGCGACAACGACATTGTGATCCTCCCCGAGAAAGAAATAACTTCGAGTCAGATCATGAGCCACGGCACCCGAATTGTCCAAATTATTTCCGACGTGAAATGGCCTGGGCCACAGAGCCTTTCGGAATGAAACCCTCGAATTGCGGGACGTGCGAAACTCAGCTCGCGTTCTTCGTGCACGAAGACAACACGATGCTCGCCGCCCGCGGCGAAGCACTACCGAGATCCGGGAACGGCGGCGCACTCTCCCCGAGCTTGGCGATCGCCAGCCGCTCCGCCTCCGCCCGCGACGGCGCCGAATCCGCCCCGAACTGCCCGTCCGCGCCGCGCGCAATGGCCGCACACCCATTGACGAACCGCACCATGATCCGACAGTCGTAGACGGCACAGTCCCGAATAGCCGCCGCATCCGCCGCCACCCAGGTCGCCTGATCGGTAGCCTCGACAACCTTCCCGGTCCCCGGCGAAAGCGCCAGCGTCCCATAGTAATTACCCGCCGCACCCGCCGAACCCGCCCCAACGACGGTAAGCGCCACAGCGGATGTCAGAGCCGCACCGAACGCAGCCCTACTCAGAACTGACACCAGATTCTCCCCGGTTTCAAAGAAGTAAATGCGAAGCTGATCATCGCCGAGGAGTAGCTGGTCTGTCCAATGTCCGGCTGCACCGCGGAGAGTACTGGCACCAACACCTCTGGCAGCGAATCTACCGTCCCGACAATAGTTTTCAACGAGCCTACCGTCAGGAGACAGACCTGTCTCATCCCCGAAAGAAGTGATCATTATGTACACCCGCCTCACCCCGGCCGTCAGCGTCCTTGCCGCCACTGCCCTCTCAGCGACCGGCATCATGATGGGCGTAGGTCCTGCCGCCGCAGCCACCCACCTCGACCGAACAATCACTTTCGACTGCTCGCTCTACGGCCAGCACGTCCCGGTCTCTGTGCATGCCACCGGAGACCTGCCCGACTCGGTACCGGTGAACCAGCCGGTCGGCACCATCACCCTCACCGCGACCGTCCAAATCCCCGGGGCAGCTGTCACCGTCGCGCGCCAAGCCGGTGCGGCGACAGCCCGGGCGGTGGTAGAAACCGGCACCTCAGCGGTGATCGGCACCCATGAGGTGAACGGCGGTCCCGACCACCTGGTCGGCTCCCCGGCGCCGTTGCCCACAGCGGGTCCCGTCACCCTCACCGCGACCGACACCGGTGCCGGCCCGAGCATGGACACCACCGGCACCGCCGTCGTGCACCTCTTCGACACCGTGATCGTCACGATCGTCGCCCAGAACGCGGACAGCACTCAGAACGACGGCGCCAGTGACCAAACCCAATGCCAGCTCACCCCACCCGACACCGACACCACCCTCGCCACCCTCCCGATCACCCCTCGCACGTGAATCCCCATCGAAGCGAGTCAATTGGTCGCTAGTTGATCTTCAACAGCGACCATTTGACTCGCCTCGATCGCCATCCCCAACGGGGTAGTAGTGCACAGGGCAGTTGTTTGCGCAGGTGGGGTAAGGCAGGCTGACATCGCGGTGCTCGATGCTAGCGGGCATGAGGGCAGAACTGGGGGCGTTGCGGGACAAGCAGTTCGGCGTCTTCACCACCGCTCAGGCGCGGATCGAATACACCCGTGCGGAATTGCGCGCACGCCTGCACCGTGGAGATTGGGTACCGGTGTTCCACGGTGTCTATCGCGAGGCGACCGCGCCGGAGGGGCCCGAGCTGCGCGTCGAAGCGGCACGCCTGTCGATGGGGTTGCCGATCCTGATCGCCGCTTATGACACGGCGGCCGAGTTACACGGCTTCTCGGTAACCGAGCGGAATGCGACGCATGTGCTTGGTGTGCAACTGTCTCGCTCGAAACATCTTGTCGTGCACCGAGATCGACTCGATCCCGGACAGGTGACATCGATAAACGGCGTGTCTACCACCCCCGCCACGCGCACCGCGATCGATCTGGCACGCACCCTGAATCGGATGGACGCACTGGCAACGCTGGATGCCGCGAGCCGCCTCGGACTCTCACCAGACGAACTCAGCGAGGAACTCACCCACCATCACCGCCGCCGGGGCGTCCGGCAAGCTGCCGAATTGATCGACTTGGTCGACGGCAGAGCCGAATCACCGATGGAGTCACGCACCCGACTGCAATGCGTCGACGCCGGCCTCCCCCACCCTGAGCTGCAACTGGAGGTCCCGACCCCGGACGGCCCCCGCCGGCTAGACATCAGTTGGCCGCAATACCGCATCGGACTCGAATATGACAGCGTCGCTTGGCATTCCGGAATGCATGCCGCCGCAAGAGACAACACCCGCCACAACCATCTAGCCACCCAAGGCTGGACAATCTTCTACGCCACCGCCCAAGACGTCTTCCACCGCCCCGAGTCCTTCACCGAGCCCATCAGACAGGCGATCAACCGAGCACTCCGCACAGCACACCCCCATCATTGAGGCGAGTCATATGGTCGCTAGTTGATCTTCAATCGCGGCCATATGACTCACCTCGATGACCCCAACAACCATTTGACTCGCTTCGATACTGGAAGGTCACTGGACCACAGCCGGTCCTCGCGCCGGAACACACACGTTGCCCATCTCAAGGCTGCGGAAGAGGAAGCCGGGCACCCCATCTGACGTGCTCAGCACTATCCGGTCATTCCCTTGGATAAGTACACCTATCAAGGAAGTGCACCTAAGGACTTCCCAACGTGACCTGTTCATGAAAACTGAAGACCTACCCAGTTTTCCCTGAAGTAGTGTGGGCGCGTCGTGTGTCGTACCCAGCTTTAGGTGCACGTCATGTGCGCGATGTCGCGTTGCTGAGGTAGCCATCGGCTTGTGGTGGCGTTGAGGGAGTTTCAAGATCAAGTGAGTCAAATGGTTGCTGTACGAGATCATTTAGCGACCATTTGACTCGCGTCGATGAACTCAGACGGTGAAGCCGAGGGCGCGGAGTTGTTCGCGGCCGTCTTCGGTGATCTTGTCCGGGCCCCACGGGGGCATCCAGACCCAGTTGATCTTGAGGTCGTCCACCAGGCCGCTACGGACCAGGGCGTTGCGGGACTGGTCCTCGATGACGTCGGTGAGGGGGCAGGCCGCCGACGTGAGGGTCATGTCGAGGATGGCTACCTCGTCCTGCACGGACAGGCCGTAGACCAGTCCGAGGTCGACGACGTTGATGCCGAGTTCGGGGTCGACGACGTCGCGCATGGCCTCCTCGAGGTCCTCGAGGCGCTTGATGTCCTCGGCGGACAGCTCGACCTGCTCAGCCGTCTCGGTTGCCGGTGTCTCCGTCATGCCTGATCCCCGTTTCCCATCGAACGTTGCGCCTCTTCTGCCGAGGTTATCCGGACGACCGCGTCTTTGAACGCCATCCAGCCGAGCAGCGCGCATTTGACGCGTGCCGGGTACTTGGCGACGCCGACGAAGGCGATGCCGTCACCGATCATGTCCTCGTCGCCCTCGACGGCGCCGCGGCTGGAGATCATCTCGTGGTACGAGTCGACCACCTTCAGCGCCTGCTGCACCGGCAGGCCGATCACCTGGTCGGTGAGCACCGAGGTGGAGGCCTGGCTGATCGAGCAGCCCTGACCGTCGTAGGAGACGTCGGCGACATCGCCGTTGTCGTCGAGCTGCACGCGCAAAGTGACCTCGTCACCGCAGGTCGGGTTCACGTGGTGCACCTCGGCACCGAACGGCTCCCGCAGCCCGCGGTGGTGCGGGTGCTTGTAGTGGTCCAGGATCACTTCCTGGTACATCTGCTCCATGCGCATGTTCTATACAACTCCACTGTGTCCATTGTCGGCGTTCGCTCCGCTCACGCCGAAAAAGCTCTGAGCTTTCCGCACGGCCGCGACCAGTGCGTCCACCTCGTCGAGGGTGTTGTAGGCGGCGAACGAGGCACGCGCGGTGGCAGGCACGCCGAGCCTGCGCATCAGCGGCCACGCGCAGTGGTGACCGACCCGCACCGCGACACCTTCGTCATCGAGAATCTGCCCGACGTCGTGCGCGTGGATCCCGTCGACCACGAACGACACCGCGCCACCGCGATCCACATTCTCGACCGGACCGATGATCCGTACCCCGTCGATCGCACTCAGGCCCTCGATCGCGGCACCGACCAGCGAATGCTCGTGCTCCGCAACGGCATCCATGCCGAGCGCTTCGAGATACCGCACGGCCGCGCCCAATCCGACGACCTGCGAGGTCATCGGCACGCCGGCCTCGAACCGCTGCGGCGGCGCCGCGAAGGTGGTCGCCTCCATGGTCACGGTCTCGATCATCGAGCCGCCGGTGATGAACGGCGGCGTCTCCGCGAGCAGCGCGCGACGCCCGTACAGCACGCCGACACCGGACGGGCCGAACATCTTGTGCCCGGAGAACGCGGCGAAGTCGACGTCGAGCTCACGGAAATCGACCGGCATGTGCGGCACCGACTGGCAGGCGTCGAGCACCGTCAGCGCGCCGACCGCCTTTGCGCGGCGGACCAATTCGGCGACATCGGTGATCGCGCCGGTCACGTTGGACTGATGCGTGAACGCGACAACCTTGGTGGCGGGCGACAATTCGAGCGAATCGAGATCGATCCGCCCGTCGTCGGTGACGCCGTACCACTTCAACGTCGCACCGGTCCGCCGCGCAAGTTCCTGCCACGGAACGAGATTCGCGTGATGCTCCAGCTCGGTGATGACGATCTCGTCACCGGGACCGACGTGGTACGGGAACCGATCGTCGGCGAACGAGTAGGTCACCAGGTTCAGCGACTCGGTCGCGTTCTTGGTGAACACGATCTCGTCGGCATAGACCCCGACGAACCGGGCGATATCGGCGCGGGCGTTCTCGTAGGCGTCGGTCGCCTCCTCGGCCAGCTGATGCGCACCGCGGTGCACGGCCGAGTTGTGCGTCACCAGGAACTCGCGTTCCGCGTCGAGCACCGCCAGGGGCCGCTGCGAGGTCGCGCCGGAGTCCAGGTACACCAACGGTTTCCCGTCCCGAACCGTGCGGCTCAGGATCGGGAAGTCGGCCCGGATGCGGGCCACGTCGAGGGTGCGGACCGTGGCGGTCATATCAAGCTCCTGCAGGGGCAGACACGGGGACGGCAGTCGGCGAAGCCGACGGGGTGGGTGAGCTCTGAGTGAAGCGGACGTAGCCGTTGGCGTCGAGTTCGTCGGCCAGCTCCGAGCCGCCCTCGGCGACGATGCGGCCGTTGACGAAGACGTGCACGAATTCCGGCTCGATGTAGCGCAGGATGCGGGTGTAGTGCGTGATCAGCAGCACGCCGCCGTTCTCGCGCTCCTTGTAGCGGTTGACGCCCTCGGAGACGATGCGCAGCGCGTCGACGTCCAGGCCCGAGTCGGTCTCGTCCAGGATGGCGATCTTCGGCTTGAGCAGGCCGAGCTGCAGGATCTCGTGACGCTTCTTCTCGCCGCCGGAGAAGCCCTCGTTCACGTTACGCTCGGCGAAGGCCGGGTCGATTTCCAGCTCGGCCATCGACTCCTTGACTTCCTTGACCCAGTGCCGCAGCTTGGGCGCCTCGCCGCGCACGGCGGTGGCGGCGGTGCGCAGGAAGTTCGAGGTGGACACGCCGGGGACCTCGACCGGGTACTGCATGGCCAGGAACAGGCCCGCGCGCGCCCGCTCGTCGACGGTCATCGCGAGGACGTCCTCGCCGTCGAGGGTGATCGAGCCGGAGGTCACCGTGTACTTGGGGTGACCGGCGATCGCGTACGACAGGGTCGACTTGCCGGAGCCGTTGGGGCCCATGATGGCGTGCGTCTCACCGGACTTGATGGTGAGGTCGACGCCCTTCAGGATCTTGATGGGCTCGCCCGACGCGTCCGGGTTGGCGACCTCGACGTGCAGGTCCTTGATTTCCAGGGTGGTCATCGAATTCGAATTCCTTTGTGGGGGTGTTAGTTCGGGATCAGACGCCGACAGCGGCGAGCTCGGCCTCGATGGCCGACTCCAGCCGCTCCCGGATCTCGGGGACCGCGATCTTCTGGATGATCTCCTGGAAGAAGCCGCGCACGACCAGGCGCCGCGCCACGTCTTCCGGGATGCCGCGGGCGCGCAGATAGAACAGCTGCTCGTCGTCGAAGCGGCCGGTGGCACTGGCGTGACCGGCGCCGGCGATCTCGCCGGTCTCGATCTCCAGGTTCGGCACCGAGTCGGCGCGCGCGCCGTCGGTGAGCACCAGGTTGCGGTTCACCTCGAAGGTGTCGGTGCCTTCGGCGGCGGCGCGGATCAGCACATCGCCGACCCACACGGTCCGCGCGTCACCCTTGGGCGAATCCGGATCGCCTTGCAGCGCACCCTTGTACAGCACGTTCGACTTGCAGTTCGGCTGCGAGTGATCGATGAGCAGACGCTGCTCGAAGTGCTGTCCCGCGTCGGCGAAGTAGAGGCCGAGCAGTTCGGCGTCGCCGCCGGGGCCCGCGTAACGGACGGTTCCGGTGAGGCGAACCAGCTCGCCGCCGAGCGTGACGGCGATGTGCCGCAGCGTGGCGTCGCGGCCGAGCAGCGCGTAGTGCGCGGTCGCGTTGACGGTGTCGTCGGCCCAGTCCTGCACCGCGACAACCGTCAGCTTGGCGCTGTCGCCGAGCACGAATTCGACGTTCTCCGCGTAGGTTCCGCTGCCGCGCTGGTCGATGACCACGGTGGCGGTGGCGAAGTTGCCGAGCCGAATCTGCAAGTGGCCGTAGGCGGTCCGGCCCTCGCCGGGGCCGGTGACCGTGACGACGACCGGTTCGGCGACCTCGGACTCCGCGCCGACCGACACGATGGTCGCCGACTCGAAGCCCGAGAACGCCTGGGCGGCAACACGATCCGCCGGAGTACCCGCGGCGCCGAGGCGCGCGTCATCGCGTCCGACGGTCTCCACCTGGACGCCGTCGACCGAGCTGACCTCGACCGTCGCCTGACCGTCGCGCACCGCGGAGCCGTCGTGCAGCCCGCGCAGTCGGCGCAGCGGGGTGAACCGCCACTCCTCGTCCCGGCCGGACGGCACCTCGAAGGCGTTCACATCGAAGGAGGTGAACACCTCGCCCTTGTTGGTCGCGGCCCCAGCGCCCGGGTTCTGAATCGGCTTCGCGGGGTTCTCGCCCTCGACCGCTCCAATGACACCTGTCGCCATCAGCCGACGGCTCCTTCCATCTGCAGCTCGATGAGCCGGTTCAGTTCCAATGCGTATTCCATCGGCAGTTCCTTGGCGATGGGCTCGACGAAGCCGCGCACCACCATGGCCATTGCCTCGTCCTCGGTCATGCCGCGGCTCATCAGGTAGAACAGCTGGTCCTCGGAGACCTTCGAGACCGTGGCCTCGTGACCCATCGTCACGTCGTCCTCGCGGATGTCGACGTACGGGTAGGTGTCCGAGCGGCTGATCGTATCGACAAGCAGCGCATCGCATTTCACGGTCGACCTGGACCCGTACGCGCCCTTGTTCACCTGCACGAGGCCGCGGTAGGAGGCCCGGCCGCCGCCGCGCGCCACCGACTTGCTGATGATGTTCGAGGAGGTGTGCGGCGCCAGGTGCAGCATCTTCGCGCCGGTGTCCTGGTGCTGGCCCTCGCCGGCGAACGCCACCGAGAGCACCTCGCCGCGGGCGTACTCGCCGGTCATCCAGACCGCCGGGTACTTCATGGTGACCTTGGAACCGATGTTGCCGTCGACCCACTCCATGGTCGCGCCCGCCTCCGCCTTGGCCCGCTTGGTGACCAGGTTGTAGACGTTGTTCGACCAGTTCTGGATGGTGGTGTAGCGGCAGCGGCCGCCCTTCTTCACGATGATCTCGACCACCGCGGAGTGCAGCGAGTCCGACTTGTAGATCGGCGCGGTGCAGCCCTCGACGTAGTGCACGTAGGCGCCCTCGTCGACGATGATCAGGGTCCGCTCGAACTGGCCCATGTTCTCGGTGTTGATCCGGAAGTAGGCCTGCAGCGGGATGTCGACGTGCACGCCCGGCGGCACGTAGATGAACGAGCCACCCGACCACACCGCGGTGTTCAGCGCGGAGAACTTGTTGTCGCCCGCGGGGATCACCGAGCCGAAGTACTGCTGGAACATCTCCGGGTGTTCCTTCAACGCCGTGTCGGTGTCGAGGAAGATGACGCCCTGCTTCTCCAGGTCCTCACGGATGGAGTGGTAGACGACCTCGGACTCGTACTGCGCCGCGACACCGGAGACCAGACGCTGCTTCTCCGCCTCCGGGATGCCGAGCTTGTCGTAGGTGTTCTTGATGTCCTCGGGCAGGTCGTCCCAGGTGGCGGCCTGCTTCTCGCTGGAGCGGACGAAGTACTTGATGTTGTCGAAGTCGATGCCGTCGAGGTTGGAGCCCCAGTTCGGCATGGGCTTGCGATCGAAGATGCGCAGCGCCTTGAGCCGGATGTCGAGCATCCAGTCCTGCTCGCTCTTCTTCTCCGAGATGTCGCGAACAACCGCCTCTGACAGGCCTCGTTGCGCGCTGGCTCCGGCCACATCCGAATCGGCCCAGCCGTAACCGTATTTACCCAGGGAAGCGATGGTCTCTTCCTGAGTGAGCGGCTGCACCTGGTCGGTGGTTGTCGTCATTCGGCACTCCTTCCGGAGTCGTTCGTTCGTACCGCTGCGGGCTGTGCAGCGATTTCTGGTGAAGTTTTGGTGGTAATCGGTAATACGAGCAGCGGCACGTGCGTTGTGCACGCGCAGTCGCCGTTGGCGATCGTGGCCAGCCGCTGCACGTGCGTGCCGAGCAGGTCACGGAACGCCTCGAGTTCCGCCTCGCACAACTGCGGGAATTCCTCCGCGACGTGCGCGACCGGGCAGTGATGCTGGCAGATCTGCACGCCGTTGCCCACCTTGCGGGTGGAGGCGGCGAAACCGGCCTCGGTGAACGCGTCCGCGATCTCCTCGGCCTTGGCCTCGGTCTGCTGCGGGGTGTGCTCGTCGACCGGTGCGATCCCGGCCACGATAGTCCTGGCCCGTTTCCTGGCGAACTCGGTGATGGCTTGGTCGCCACCGATCTCGCCGAGCTGGCGGATCGCCGCGCCGGCCAGGTCGTCGTAGGCGTGACCCAGTTGGCCACGGCCGGCGGCGGTGAGTTGATACTGCTTGGCGGGGCGGCCGCGACCCTTCTGCTGCCACGGCGCGGACCTGCTGGCCCGCGCCTGACCGGAGTCGATCAGTGCGTCGAGGTGGCGCCGCACGCCGGCCGGCGCCAGTCCCAAACTGGTGCCGATGGCGGTCGCGGTGATCGGGCCCTCTTCCAGCAGCAGCTGGACGATGGCCGCGCGGGTGTGTCCCTCGCCTGCGGTCGCGGACGCAGCAGGGGATCCGGTACCGGCCTTACGACCAGCCCTTTCGTCCTCGCTCCGCAAACCCACGGTTTTCACAACATCAGTGTGGCGGAATTCGTTCCCGAAATCTAATAAGGGTGCCCTGAGTTCTCGGGGCTCGTGACCTGCATAGACCGCTGTTGCCGGGTCGCCGGGAGCGCGATCGGTGCTGCGACGGAGTTGCCGATCGAGGTCGCATCGGTCCGTTATTTAAGCCGAGCCTTAAAACGGCCGCAAATATAGCCTCTGAGCTGCGGTTTCAACGAGCGGTCCCAGAATGGTCGGGCGTGCGAGTTGTTCGCGGTCGACGCGTCGGCCATCTCGGCGACCGACGCTTCGACGATCATTCTCGCGCTCATCGTGTCCAGTGCGTTACATCACATATGGTCGGCTGACCACTTCGCCGAGACCGTTCAGCGGACGGCGACGAGCTTCATCGGCGTCTCCAAAAGCGCGTCGACGGCCTCGTCCCAGTTTGCTGTCCGGGTGGTTACCAGCGACGGATCGAACCGCCCCGCGGCGACCAAATCCAGCACCTCGGGGATGGCGGGACGGGCGTGCGCACGACCGGTGTGGAACGTGCAGCAGCGCGAATACATCTGGAAGATCGGCAGTGGCACGTCGGTGAGCTGGACGCTGACGCTGGTGCACCAGCCGTCGTAGGCGGTGGCATCGACGGCGGCGCGCAGTGCCGTGGCGCCGCCCGCGGATTCGACCGTGATCGGGAACCGGCCGACGCGGGCGTCGCGCGGACCTTCGATTGCCTCGGCGCCCAAGGACTTAGCGATTTCCAAGCGTTCGATGGAGTCGTCCAGGTAGACGACGCGGGCCGCGTCGAGTGCGACGGCGAGGCCCGCGGCGTAGAGACCAATTGACGGAGCCGCCGGTCCGCCGATGATCAAAACCTCGGCGCCGGGGTTGTCGGCGAGCTGCGGGCCGACGGCGCGATAACCGTCAGGGATGTTGTCGCTCGCGCTGGCCACGGCCACCGGGTCGATGCCGGGCGGCAGCGGCACGAGCATGGCGTCGGCGTGCGGGATGAGGGCGAGATCAGCCCAGAGCCCGCCCCAGTCCAAGCCGCCGAGCTGCCCGAGGCCGTAGGACGACAACGGCGGGTGGCTCGTGCAGTTGCCGGTGCGGCCACGGAGGCAGGCATGGCATGTGCCGCAAGAGATTTGGAACGGCACCACCACCCGATCACCAACCGCCACAGAGCGCACACCCGCGCCGATCGCGACGACTTCGACAACGCCCTCGTGCCCGAACGAGTACGGACCCGGTAGTGGAAACTTGCCGCGCAGGACGGCCGGATCGATATCGCAGGTGGCCAGGGCGATCGGGCGCACCAGCGCCTGGTCCGGTCCCGTGAGCTCGGGTTCTGGGTGTTCTTCCCAGCGCAGCTCGCCGGGGCCGGTCAACATCAGACGCTTCATGAGTCGAGTTTCGCTAGAACGTTCTTTCTAGTCAATGCCTCGCAGGGAATTTCACTGCTCAGCACCAACTTCCGGAACATTTCCGCTGACTTCGGATTTCGCTGCTGCCGCAACCACTCTCGCCTCGACCGAGGCGACCTGGTCCACCGCGATCATCCCCGTGTCGATATCCGACGATCCGGTGCCCGACTCGCCGTTGTCCGTCGCACCCGATTCGCCGTTCAGCAGTCCGGCCTCGGTGAACGTCACCCGGATCAGCCGCTCCATCGCCGCCGCCACCGTATGTAGCGGCGCCTCCGACCGTCGCACCCTGGCCAGCAGCGTCGCGCCCTCGTACGCGGCCACGACCGTGGTGGCCAACTCCCCCGCGTCCTGCGCGGACAACCCCAGCTCGGCGAGCAAACCGGCGAACGCCTGCTCCATCGCCTCGAAGGCCGTCGCGCAGGCCGTGCGGATCGCCTCGACGTCGCTGCCGCCATCCAGCGCCGGCGTGCCGATCGGACACCCGTCGTCCCATTCCGAGGCCGCCAGCTTGGCGACCATGAAGTCGAAAATGGTGTTCGTCGTGGCGAAGACGTCCGTCGGCGCCTGCCGGATCATCCGCCCGGTGAGCATCCCCGTCCCGGTGATCGCGGCGACCGCGATCTCCTCCTTGCCGCCCGGAAAGTGGTGGTAGATCGACCCGTACGGCAATCCGGCCGCCTCGCTCAACGCCTTCAGACCGAACCCGTGATAGCCATGCCGTGCGAGCAGCCCGCACGCGGCGACTTCGATCCGCCGCCTGGACTCCGAAACCATATGTCTGATTGTGCCCCGGTCGGCGACGCTGCCGAACGGAACGAGCACTGCCGGTCAGCGGGCCTCGCACGGTCAGTGGCCGGACTCCGCCCGACCGCGCCCCTTATGCTTCGTCTCGTGGCGGTACTGGAGGGCGCGCGGCGCAGGACACTGGCATTCGGGCGCCGAGCACTCGGGTTGGACGTGCCGACCGCCGATCACACGATCGCGGTCCTGCACCAGGACGAGACCGAAGTCCCCGGCCTCGACCCGAAGGAACGCGTCCAACTCGACCGCATCCGCCTGATGGGCGCGACCGGAACCGTCCTGATGGCGATCAGCGCGCTCGGCATCGGCGCCCAACCGGTCCACCAGAACCCCACCTCGGGCGTGCGCGTCCTCGGCATCTTCGCCCGCGCGCACACCGGCTCCCTCGCGATGTGCATGACCGGCACGGTCGTGGTGGTGCTCGCTTGGCTGCTGCTCGGCCGCTTCGCGGTCGGCGGCATCGGCGGCGCACCACGCCACCGGCTCAGCCGCTCCCAACTCGACCGGACGCTGCTGCTCTGGATCATCCCGTTGAGCGTCGCGCCACCGTTGTTCAGCAACGACGTGTATTCGTATCTGGCACAAAGCGAAATCGCGGCGCGAGGCATCGACCCCTATCAGGAGGGACCGGTCGCGGGGCTCGGCATCGATAACGTGCTGACCAACAATGTGCCGACCATCTGGCAGAAGACACCGGCGCCCTACGGTCCACTGTTCCTCTGGATAGGTCGTGGCATCGCCGAACTCACCGGCGACAACATCATCCTCGGCGTGTGGGTGCACCGGGTGCTCGCGATCGCCGGTGTCGCGCTGATCGTATGGGCGCTGCCTCGGCTGTCCCAGCGCTGCGGCGTCGCGCCCGTCAGCGCGCTGTGGCTCGGCGCGGCCAACCCGCTGGTGCTGTTCCATCTGATCGGTGGCGTACACAACGACGCGCTGATGCTCGGCTTGATGTTGGCCGGTCTGGAGCTCTGCCTGCACGCCATCGAGGACATCCATCCGTTCGACGGACGTGCTTATACGTGGTTGATAGGCGGGGCCATTGTCATCGCCATGTCGTCCTCGATCAAGCTCACCTCGATCATCGCGCTCGGCTTCGTCGGGATGGCGTTGGCCCGGCGCTGGGGGTTCACTCCGCGCACCGTTGCCGTCGCAGCCGCCCTACTGGGCGCGATCGCCATCAGCACAACAGTTTTCATCGGTGCGGCGAGCGGGCTCGGATTCGGCTGGATCCACACCCTCAATGTCGCCAACGCGGTGCGCAGCTGGATGTCGGTGCCGACGGTGCTCGGCATCATCACCGGGTTCGGCGGGGTACTGCTCGGACTCGGCGACCACACCACCGCGTTACTCAGCATCACCCGTCCGATCGCCGCGGTGATCGCCGGGTTCCTCGCGGTCCGCATGCTGATCGCGACCGGCATCGGCCGCCTGCACGCGGTCGGCGCGCTCGGTGTCGCACTCGGCGCCATCGTGCTGCTGTTCCCCGTGGTCCAGCCCTGGTACCTGCTGTGGGCGATCGTGCCGCTGGCCGCCTGGGCCACTCGCCCCATCTTCCGCGTTCCCGCCGTAGCCTTCTCGGCCATCGTCAGCGTCATCCTGATGCCACGCGGCGCCGACCTCGAAGTCTTTCAAATAGTCGGCGCCGCGATCGCCACCGTCATAGTCACAGTGCTGTTCTTCGTGATCACCCGTAACAAACTGCCGTGGCGCGGCCAGCGGGAACCCAGCCTGAGCCCGCTGCAGACGAGCGGAACGGTTGCTTAGTCGCGTACGTCAGCCCGACCGGCCACCGCTGGCCGCGACCTTCGCGCAAGGCCGGCCGAGCAGGCGTGCTTCGTCGCTCGGCTTATCTTTTCGCCAGGCCTCGCCACAGACCCAGAAAGGCTGCTTCTGGGAGCCCTTCGGCGGGCCCGCCACGGTCAGATAGGGCCATTCCGCCCAGTCAGAGCGCTTATCGACGCCACCGCCGAAGATATGGAGTTGTGTGGAAGATCCACGCGGGGTGTCACAGTTCATATAGTCGCTTCTGATGTCGGCGTTATAGACCCAATCGTGCATGGGACTGCCGACCATCAAGGGCACACATCCGTCCCATGTGGTCCACTATTCAGCCTGTGCCGTAACGGAATTCGCGGTCACGATACCCGCAGCCATCATGAGACAAAGCGAGATCCTTTTCAACATAACGCACACTCTCCCGAGTTTGCTTTGTATGCCGAGCCGATAAATGACGGCAGCAGCATTCGATAAGTGCGATAAGCGACCGACGCCAGCTCATCTGCCCATCAGAGTTCGATAGATGAATTGCTCAGAAATCCGTCACAGATTGGACCCCCGCCCGGTTTCGATGCATTCCGGTCGGCATTCCCGCCTGCCAACCTGATCGACTTCGCATGAATATTACCCGAGCATCACGAATTGTCAACCGCCGCAGCTATTTTCAAGATCTAACAGGGGTGTCTTCCAGGTCACAGGGGTCGACCGCCTACGGTATTGCCTCGTGACCGCAGCTCTAGAACCCGCTGTTCGCATCGACGGCGTCGTCAAACGCTATGGCGACATCACCGCGGTGGACGGTGTGAGTTTCGAGGTCGAACGCGCGCAGGTCCTCGCCCTACTTGGCCCGAACGGGGCGGGCAAAACCACCACCGTTGAAATGTGCGAAGGGTTCGTGACGCCGGACGCGGGCTCGGTGCGCGTCCTTGGGCTCGATCCGATCGCCGATTCTGATCGCCTCCGGCCTCGCATCGGGGTGATGTTGCAGGGCGGTGGCGCCTATCCGGGGGCGAAGGCGGGCGAGATGCTCGATCTGGTCGCCGCCTACTCCGCTGATCCGCTGGATCCCGAATGGCTGCTGCGGACGCTTGGGCTGCAAGACAACCGCAGTACGCCTTACCGGCGACTGTCGGGTGGGCAGCAGCAGCGGCTCGCGTTGGCCTGTGCGCTGGTCGGCAAGCCGGAGATCGTGTTCTTGGACGAGCCGACTGCGGGGCTGGACGCCCAGGCGCGGCTGATCGTGTGGGAGCTGATCGATGCACTGCGGCGGGACGGAGTGACGGTTGTCCTCACCACGCACCTGATGGATGAGGCGGAACAGCTCGCCGATCAGCTGGTGATCATCGATCATGGGCGGATCGTGGCGTCGGGGACACCCGCCGAGGTGACCGCGCACGGTGCGGCCGGGCAGTTACGCTTTTCCGCCCCACCGAAACTCGATCTGGAGCTGTTGAAATCGGCTCTGCCCGAGGGGTTCTCGCCACGGGAGACCACGCCGGGCACGTATCTGGTGGAGGGCGAGATCAATCCGCAGGTGCTCGCGACGGTGACCGCGTGGTGTGCGCGAGTGAACGTGCTGGCCACCGATATTCGGATCGATCAGCGCAGGCTCGAAGACGTCTTCCTGGAACTCA
This sequence comes from Nocardia sp. NPDC050175, assembly GCF_044459885.1. Lineage (NCBI taxonomy): Bacteria > Bacillati > Actinomycetota > Actinomycetes > Mycobacteriales > Nocardiaceae > Nocardia > Nocardia sp. NPDC050175. Next base: position 652,440 of record NZ_JBITJI010000003.1, on the reverse strand, counting down.
CCGGACGGGACCTACGCGGATGACCCAGCCCGACCTGACCACCAACCGCTTCGCGCCGGGCACCTTCGCGCCCGATCCACGGCCGAACTCGCGCGCCGCGATGATGCTCGCACAGACGCGACTCGAGCTGATCCTGTTGCTGCGCAACGGCGAACAGCTGCTGCTCACCATGTTCATCCCGATCACACTGCTGGTCGGGTTGAGCCTGCTGCCGTTCGGCGACCTGGGTGACGACCGCGTCGACAAGATCGTGCCCGCAGTGATGATGGTGGCGGTCATGTCGACCGCGTTCACCGGACAGGCCATCGCCGTCGGCTTCGACCGCCGCTACGGCGCGCTGAAGCGGCTGGGCGCCACCGCGCTGCCCCGGTGGGGCATCATCGCGGGCAAGAGTGCTGCGGTGCTGATCGTCGTTGTGCTGCAAGCGATTCTGCTCGGCGCCATCGGCTTCGCGCTCGGCTGGCGACCCGAGCCCGCCGGACTCGCTCTCGGTGCGCTCGTGATCGCGGTCGGCACCGCCACTTTCGCGGCGATGGGCCTGCTGCTCGGCGGCACGCTGAAGGCGGAGATCGTGCTGGCGCTGGCGAACATCCTGTGGTTCGTGATGCTCGGCATCGCCAGCGTGGTGTTCGCCTCCGACGACCTGCCCACCGCGGTGAATGTGCTTGCCCGCCTGGTCCCTTCCGGCGCACTGGCCGTCACGCTCGAGGACGCGATGCGCAGCAGCATCGACTGGTTCGGCATCGCCGTGCTCGCAGGCTGGGGCGCGGTCTCCGGTGTGCTCGCCGCCCGCTACTTCCGCTTCGAATAGCCCATCGCACGGCCCACGCTCGGTACCAACGACAGCGTGTAGTTGACCGTGCTCTACCATCGTGACGTGCTGTATCGCGCCTTCCTGCGACTCGTCGACAAGCTGCCACTGCCCTCGCTGCGGGTGCAGCGGCTGATCGCGATCGCGGTCATCCTCTCGCAGGCGGGCATCGCGGTCACCGGGGCTGTCGTCCGGGTCACCGCCTCCGGCCTCGGCTGCCCGACCTGGCCGGAGTGCTTCCCCGGCAGCTTCACCCCGATCGGCGTCTCCGAGGTGCCGGTGCTGCATCAGACCGTCGAGTTCAGCAACCGGCTGCTCACCTTCGCCGTCTCGCTGTGCGCCGCGCTGATCGTGCTCGCGGTCACCCGCGCCCGGCGCCGCCGCGACGTGCTGACCTACGCCTGGCTGATGCCCGGCGGCACCCTGCTGCAGGGCATCATCGGCGGTATCACCGTGCGCACCGGCCTGCTCTGGTGGACCGTCTCGGTGCATCTGCTGGCGTCGATGCTGATGGTCTGGCTGTCCGTGGTGCTCTACGCGAAGATCAACCAACCCGACGACGGTATCGAGACCGTGCAGGCGCCCGCGCCGCTGCGCTGGCTCACCGCGCTCAGCGCTGTCGCCATGAGCGGCGTGCTGATCGCAGGCACCCTGGTCACCGGTGCCGGGCCGCACGCGGGCGACAAGAGCATCGAGCGGCCGGTCGAGCGCCTGCAGGTCGAGATCGTCACCCTGGTGCACCTGCACTCCCAGCTGCTCGTCGGCTACCTCGCGCTGCTGATCGGTCTGGCCTTCGGCCTGTTCGCGGTCGGCATCACCCCAGCGGTCCGCAAACGCCTGTTCGTGCTGCTCGCCCTGGTCTGCTCGCAGTCCTTGGTCGGCATCGTGCAGTACTTCACCCACGTCCCAGCAGCTCTCGTCGTGATCCACGTCGGCGGAGCCGCCGCCTGCGTCGCGGCCACCGCCGCCCTCTGGGCGTCCCTGCGCAGCCGCGAAACGGTCGCCGCTACCGCCTCCGCGAAGCAGTCCGCGTAACTCACAGAGCCCCCACACGCCTCACAGCGGGCGAAGACTCCCTGTGCGGCGCGTGGACGGTCTGTGAGTCCGGTTGACTACGCTCGGGACGGCCGTGGTCGAGAGGTGGGAGTCGCGATGGGTACGGAAAACGTAGTGGCACAGCCGTTTCCTGATATCGAGCCGTACGCGCATGGGCTGTTGGACGTCGGGGACGGCAACCGGATCTACTGGGAGACCAGTGGTAATCCGGACGGCAAGCCCGCTCTGGTGGTGCACGGTGGGCCCGGTGGCGGAGGTAAGCGCGGTGCGCGAAAGAGCTTCGATCCCGCGATCTATCGCACCGTCCTGTTCGACCAGCGTGGCTGCGGCGAGAGCCTGCCGCACGCCGCCGACCCGAACGTCGATCTGACCCACAACACCACCGAGCATTTGATCGCCGATATGGAGCTGCTGCGGATCCACCTCGGCATCGAAAAGTGGCTGCTGTACGGCGGATCCTGGGGGTCGACGCTGATACTCGCCTATGCCGAGCAGTATCCCGAGCGGGTCTCGGAGATCATCCTGATCGGCGTCACCATGACGCGTCCCGAAGAGACCGACTGGCTCTACCACGGTGTCGCCCGGTTTCTGCCGGGACCGTGGGAGGCCTTCCGTGACGCGCTGCCGGAATCCGAACGGAGCGGGAATCTCGTTGCCGCATATAGCCGTTTGGTCAACAATCCCGATCCGGCGGTAGTCGCGAAGGCGGCGCGCGATTGGTGCGCGTGGGAGGACGCCGTCATCTCGCACGAATCCCTCGGCAACCCAGGCCAATACAGCGGCAAACCCGACGCCGCCATGCTCGCCTTCGTCCGGATCTGCACGCACTATTTCGCCAACAACGCCTGGCTCCCCGACGGACAGCTGCTCCGTGACGCGCACAAACTCGCCGGCATCCCGGCGGTGCTGATCCACGGACGACTGGATCTCAGCACTCCCCTGCAGACCGCCTGGCAATTGGCGCACGCTTGGCCCGACGCCGAACTGCACGTCATCGACGACTCCGGCCACACCGGCAGCCCAACTATGCGCACGACGATCCTCGAGGCCACCGCCCGCTTCGGCCGTTCCTAGGGTTCGAGTGCCGCCCGGACGAACCCGATGAGGTCGGTTCGGACGCGGTCCTGGTCGAGACCGTCGGCTCCGGCACGGATGGCGGACAGCAAGGCGGACAACAGAATCGAGAGCAGGATCTCACCGGACAACCTCGGATCGAGCGCGGGATCCATGTACCCGAGGGCGATCCCGTTCTTGATCCAAGCGGTGGCCTCGTCGCCGTAGGTCGTCAGATTCTGGATCGATCGCTCGGCCACCCGGTCATCGATCGAGGTCGCCTCGATGAGGATGAAGGTCACCAAACCTGGTTCGTCCGCGACCAATTCGTAGCAGTGATCGATGATGCGCCCGAACAGCGCACAGAACTCGTCGAGGGTCTGCGGAGGCGGTCCGGTCACCGCCCGAGCGAACACGCGGTCCCGGATCAACGCGAAATAGTGGTCGATGACCGCGTCGAGAACGTCACGCTTATTGGTGAAGTAGTTGTAGAAGGTGCCGTGGCTGACCCCTGCGCGGGCAACGATATCGGCGACGACAACCGCGCGATATCCCTTGTCCACGAACAGCTCATAAGCGGAGAAAACGAGCTCCGCGCGACGTTTGGCGGCAATCATCGAGCAGGTCCGGCCGCGACGGGATCGCGTGGCCGCAAGGCCTTTTCGAGCAATCTGAGGACACCGGCGGTGGCCCGTTCCCGCGCCTGCGGGGTGTTGTCGCCGCGCATCTCCTGCAACAACCCGGGCACCACCAGGGTCATCGTAATGTGCGCGGTCACCTCGGGATCGATGTCCGCCCGAATCCACCCCGCCGCGACACCGCGCCGAAGCTCTTGTGCCACAAAGGTACTCACGAGCAACTCGACGCCGAGCAGCCGATCGCTGAGCTCCTTGTCGATGGCGCTCGCCTCGACGAGCACCAGCCGGACGAAATCCGGATCGTGCTCCAGCATCGCGTACAACCGCGCGATGGCCGCCTGCACTCCGGCGAGTAGTTCCGCGGCCGAGCTCGGACGGCTCAGCAGTGACTGCGGCTCCAACGCGTCGATCAGCTTCCCGAAGCCGAAATCGACCACATGGTCGAGGATTTCACGCTTGCTCACGAAGTATCGATACACCGTGCCCTGCCCGATACCGGCGTGCGCGGCCACGTCGGAGATCGCGGTCGCCTCGTACCCGCGCTCGACGAACACGGCGTACGCCGATTCGATGATCTGCTGCCTGCGTCGTTCCGGCAGGCCGGCCAACGGTGGCCGACCACGGCGGGGCTGCTCCGGCACAGCACTCCCTCTCGACAGAACCAGGACAAATAGCTCGTCAGCTTATCAACGCGCCGCCGCCTCGCCCTTCGGGCCGTAGTCGACGACCTGCCAGTTGCCGCCGTTCTTCGCCACCGTGACCACCAGCAGGTTCGGCACCGTCGCCGGGGTCGGCTGCTGGATGTTCTGCGTCTTCTGCGTCGCGAACACCGTCACCGAGTACTGATCGTTGCCCTGCGTGTCCACCGTCGTGCCGAGTACCTGCCCGGTGGCCACCACCTGCGCCTCGGTCATGATCTTGGCCAGGGTGTCGTGCACCTCGTCGTAGCGCTTGCGCAGCGCGTCGGAGGTGCCGCGCTGCACACCGTCGAAGAACGCGGGCAGGCTCTTGTAGTCATAGGTGAGCGAACGCAGCGTGTAGTCCTTGGCGATCTCAGCGGCCTTGTCCCGGTCGGTGTTCTGCTGGCGCAGTGCGCTGAGATCGTCGGAGGTGGACTGCCAGGACAGGCCGAGCGCGATGCTGAGCACTGTCAACAGAACTGTGAGACCACCGAGGATGTAGCCGATCCCATTGCGCCGCAATCCGTTCGGCGCTGCTGAAGGCCCGGCAATCGCGCGGCCCGTCGAGGCGGCGACGCTCTCCGGAGTCGAGGCGGCAACGGCCCCAGGCGCCGAGGCGACGACAATCTCCGGAGTCGAGGCAGCAACGGTCCCAGGCGTCGGGGCGGCAACCCCCTCAGGCCCCGGGGCGGCAACGGTCTCCGACGCCGGGGCGGCAACGGTTCCAGGCCTCGGGGCGACGACCTTCTCCGGAGTCGAGGCAGCAACGGTCCCAGGTGCCGAGGCAGCAATCGCCTCAGACGTCGGGGCGGCAACACGCTCAGGCCCCGAGGCGGCAACCGTCTCGGGCGCTGAGGCAGCGACAGTCTCGGGCGCTGGCTCCGTATCGGTTTCGGCCCCGTCGGCTGGCTCGTTCGTGGTCATGGTGTCCTCAACTCTCTATTTCGGAACGTCGAGCGTGATTCGGGCGGTGCCGTTCTCTGGAAAGGTGGCCGAGAGCAGGTCGATGATCGAACCGGCGTCCACCCGAACGGGTTTCAGCACGCTGGTGGACGGCTTCAATGCGGTAGCGATGTGCGAGAGGTCGGGGCCGAGCACCGCGAGGTACTGGTCGATCTTCTGCACCAGCGGGCCGAGCGGCTCGTCCCAGACATGTTCGCCCGCATAGGAATAACCCTGGAAGCTTTGGATCAGGTGCACCACGTCGGGCAGCACCTGGGTGAAATCGTCGGCCCAGCCGCCGATCACCGGCCCGTACCCGTTGAAGTTCTCCGCGAGGTCCTGACCGTTCAGATACAGCCGGGTGATCTCGTCGCGCTTGTCGTGCAGCAGCTGCGCCGTCATGGTCAGCGTCCGGGTCAGGTTGGCGATCTCTTTTTCCCGCCCCGCGTAGCCCTGCGAGAGGATGGCGGCGAGCTGTTCGATCTTCGCCGGATCGATCTGCGAGTTGAGCACGTCCAGCTTGGCCAGCGCCTCGCTGACCGTCGTCGCGATCCGAACCTGGTGCGCGGGAACAACACTGCCGTCGGCCAGATACGGACCCGCCGTTCCGGTCGGCCGGAAGTCCATGAACTGCTCGCCCGCCGCCGACAGGTTGCTGACGTGCACCTCGCTGCCGATCGGCACCCGGTACTTCGCGTCCAGCTCGATCCGCACCGCCAGCCCGGTACCGGTGGCGGTAATGGCGCGCACCTTGCCGATCCGCATGCCGCGCAGGTCGACCTGTGAGGTCTGCATCAGCCCGCCGGACGAATCCATCAGCACCGTCACGGTATTCGTCGTGCGACGCGGATCGATGTCGAGCACCCCGATGGCCATGTACGCGGCGCACACCACTGTCATCACCAGCAGCAGCACCAGCGAGACCGGACCGGACAGCTTCATCGGACCATTCCTATCGACCGCAGCACCTGGATCATCTCGTCGGAACGAGCCGACGCGGCGGCGGCGACGGCGTCCGCGCTGAGCCGCTGCACCCGAATGTTCGGTGGCGCACTGAAGAACGGGATCAGCTTGTCGCGCAACAGCCGGTTCATCGTGTCGACGTTCATCGGAACAGTGGTGTCGGCGCTCGCGATGGTGAGCGCCGCGGGCGCGAGAATGCTGATGATGTCATGCAGGTCGCCCCGCAGCGGCAGCGCGAGATCGCCTACATACCTGGCCAATTCGCCGCCGTCGATAATCAGCTGGACCAGGCCGAACAGCACGTCGGACAGACCGGCGGCGCGGCTCGGTCCGAGGGTGAGGGTGCGGTCGACGTTGGCCTTGTTCGCCTCGAGGGTGGTCGTCACGCTGGCAGCGGCGGCCAGGATCCGGTCGATATCGTCGCTGTGCGTGGCGAGGTCGTGCAGCGCGTTCTTGCCGCCGGTCAGAATGCGCTGCAGATCCGCCGGGTCGGTCGGGAAGGAGGCATTGACGCTGGCGACAAGCTGCTGCATTTCGCCGAAGCGGCCGCCGGTGACGATATTCGACAGCGCCCGCAGGATGTCCTCCACGTTGGCGGCGGGCACGGTGCGCGAGCGCGGGATGACGTCGCCGTTCACCAGGAACGGCGGACCGGCGTTCGGCGGCGCCTGCAACGCGATATGGATATCGCCGAGGATCGTGCTCTGCCGCAGTTCCGCAGTGGTCGACTTCGGCAGCTGCACATCGGATTTCAGGTCGACCGTGGCGACGGCGGTGTCGCCGATCAGCTCGATCCGGTCGAGCATGCCGACCTCGACGCCCTCGGCGATCACCTTGGCCCGATCCGGCAGGTTGAGCACCGAACCGAATTCGATCCTGATCGAGAAGGTGTCCCCCGCCAGATAGGTCCCGGGAATCGGCACGTCGGTCGCGCGCAAACCGCAACCGGTCAACAGCAGCACCACCGCGGCGAGCACGGGTATCAAACGCTTCACGGCGCCCCCAACGATCCGAGGATCACCTGGGCCAGGCCAGGCTGGCTGCCGTCCGCCGACTCGTAGTGCGGCGGGCGGTAATTCACCCGCACCGCGCCCGTCGCCGGGTCGAACACCTGAACCAGCCGATTACTCAACGGCGGCAACTGCACCAGCAGATCCACGATGCTGCCCGCCAGCACCGCGTACCGATGCACCTCCGGCACGATCCGATCCAGGAACTCGTAGGACTGCTGGTCGTACTTGCCGACATTCCGGGCGATCACCGGCAGGAACTGCAGCGCGAGATCGACCGCCCTGGACAGTTCCGCGGAGAAACCGTCGACCAACTGGACGCCGTTCTTCAGATTGTCCAGCAGCGCCTGCATATCCGGCCAGTTGGTGATGAACATCGTGGTGAGCTGGTCCAGGTTGTCGACGAGCCTGCGGATCACCACATCCCGATCGGCCGGATCCCCGATCACCTGGGACAGCCGCTGCAGCAAGGCATTCCACTGCGGCCCGGTGCCATCCAGCGAGCGGACCGCACCGGTGATCGTCTGATCGAGCAACGTGTCCGATGGCGCGCCCGGCGCCGGCGACTGCTGCCCGCCGAGCAGGTCGCCGGACAGTCGGCCGAGCGCGTCGAGCGCGTCGCTGATGCCGACCGGAGTTTTGGTGTGCTCCAGGGGAATACAGTGCGCGGTATCGAATTTCGGTCCGCCGGTGTAGGTCTTGGTCAGCTCGACATGCCGGTCGGTGACGATCGAGCTGGACATGGTCACCGCCCGGATGTCGGCAGGCAGCGCGAGCTTGCCGTCGATCGACATCGTCACCTGCATGCGGTCGCCGCGCGCCTCGATACCCGAGACGGTGCCCACCTCCACGCCGAGCATGGTGACGCTGTTGCCCTCGTAAAGCCCCACGGTGTCGGTGAATTCGGCACACATCGTCTGTTTGGCGGGTTGCACCCGGTCAATCCAGGTCGCGCCGCTGACCCCGACCACCACCGCGACCGTGACCACGACCGCCGCGATCACCAAACCCGTTCTGCCCCAGGCCCGCATCAGCACGCCCTCCCCTCGAACGGAATGCACAGTGCCGGACCACGAACCACGCTGGCGGACTGGTCGATGGTCACCCCGTCCGCGCCGAGCATCGCCGAAATCTTCCCGATGAAGTCCTTGATCCCCGCGATGACCGTGTCGAGCCGGCCGGGATCCTGCACGAGTTTGTTGAACAGGTCCTCGAATTCGGCCACGGACGGCTCGATCGAATCGCCGTAGGCCATCACCGGCCGATGCAGCACCACGAAGAACCGCCGCAACAGCTCGAACACCTGGACGACCTCGCCTTTGCGCTGCCCGAGCACCACAGCGACAACGCCGAGTTCGTGCACGAAATCGGCGAGCACCGCCCGGTCGGTCGCGATCGCGCCGATATATTCGTCGGACACCTGCACCGCCGAATCCAGCTGCTTCGACCGATCGGCCAGCACCCCGGTCAGATCGTTGAAGTTGCCGATGATCGAGCGCACCGCATCGGGCTGACCGGCCAGCGCGGCATTCACCTCGGCGACGGTGCTGCGCAGCGTGGTGCCGTCCACCTGGCCGAGCACCGGGGTGGCGACGTCGATGATGTCGGTCAGCTCGAACGGTGTGCTGGTCCGCTCCGACGGAATGTGCTTGCCGCCCAGCGCTGGCTCCCCCTGCGAAGCCAGCGACAGGTAGTGCCCGCCGATCGGTGTCAGCATCTTCACCGCCACCGACGAGGCGTCGCCGACGTGCACGTCGCGGTCGACGCCGAAGCGCACCTCCACGTGGTCGCCGACCAGGTCCACCGAACGGACCTGGCCCACTTTGATGCCCGCGATCCGCACCTCGTCACCGGTGCGGGCGCCACCGGAGGAGCGGAAGTCCGCCGTATAGGACTGCTCCCCGAACGGCACCACGTACAGCACCGCCGCGGCGAGCAGGGCGAGCACGCTCAGCAGCACTCCCGCGATCCCCCACCGCAATTGGGACCAGGATTCCGACTTCGCGGCGCGCAGCTGCTTCAGCTCACCGAACAGCCGAAACGGTAGTCCCGCCAGTTGCCTTGCCGCACCGGTCATTTGCACACCACCAGCTTCTGATTGCCGAGCACGACATTGCCGATGCCCGGTAACCCGAGCTCACCGCCTGCACACGAATACGTCTTCGCCTCGCCGCTGGCCGGGATGTTCTGGTTGAGCCCGGCGAGCAATGACGGCACCAGCGAAAGGATTTCGACCAGTTGATCGGTCTGCGGCAGCAGCCTGCGCAACAGCCCGTCCAGCGGCAGGTAACTCTGGTCGTAGGCCCCTTGCAGCTCCTCGAGCAGCGGGATGAGCGGCACCAGGGTGCGGTTGGCCTGTTCGATGGCGGTGATGATCGTCGCGGTCCGGTTGCCGAACGCGCTGAGTACGCCGTTCAACTGCTTGACCAAATCGCCGACCGCAGCGGACTTTCCGCCGATCGAGCGGGAGATCTCGCCCAGGTTGTGGATCAGCAGCACCACCACCGCCTCGCTGCTCTTGGCATGCTTGGTCAGCTGGTCGAGATCGGCGAGCGCGGGACCGATGCCGCTGCCGTCACCCTGCAGCACCCGCAGGATGTTGGTGCCGAACTGGTTGAGCTGGGCCGTATCCAAGGTGTCGAACAGCGGCTTGAAGCCGTTGAACAGCTTGGACACATCGAAACTCGGGATGGTGCGTTCCACCGGAATGGTGGCGCCCGCCGCGAGCCGCACCCCGCCGGTCTTCGCGGTCATCAACTCGATGTAGCGCTGCCCGATCAAATCCTGGTACCGCACAGCGGCTTCGGTGCTGTCGTAGATCGGGCGCTGCCGATCCACGGTGAACCGGACCCGCGCGTGCGGGCCGTCCAGCGCGACGCTGTCGACCTTGCCGACCGCCACCCCCGACATCCGCACCACGTCGCCGGCGTAGAGCCCCGAAATATCGGTGAAGACAGCGTCATACGAGACCTTGTCCGCCGGCACCGGCGTATTCAGCGCGGCCACAATGAAGGCCGAGCACACCGCGACGATCGCGACGAAGATGCCGAGCTTGACGGCCGCGCCGGTGACACTGTTCATCGCGGCACCCCGATAATCGAATCAGCCAGGTAGGGCATGTTTTTCACGATCACCTCGAGTTGCAGCTGCACCCGGCCGTCGACCACCGGGAACGCGCTGTCGATGCGGGCGAGCAGAGCGGGCAGCCGGTTGTACGCGGGCGCGACGGTGCCGATGGACGCGCTGATCGGCACCACCAGATCCAGCACGCCGCCGATAATGGCGGCCAGATCGGGGTTGTCCCTGCGCAGGAGATCGGTGACCGGCAGCAGCAGCGCGGTGTCCAGCGTGGACAGCGAATGCTTGGTCCGTTCCCGGTTCTCTTCGGAACCGAAATATTCGCTGTTGTCGAGCACGCCGAGGATCACATCGACCACCGGCGGCGTCACCTGCGCCGCACCGGTACCGACATCCGCGCCGATGTCCAGGTAATGCCCCAGCGGCGCACGCTGATTCATGGCGAGCACCCTGGCGGTGGCGAAGAACGACTGCACCGCCGGGCCGAGCGAGGCGGTGTTGTCCAGCAGCAGATCGAACAGCGCGCGCACGGTGTCGGAGTCGAGCACCTGGGTCAACCGCGCCGCCCGGCGGAACACACTCGACACGGTCGCGTTGGTCGCGTTGGCGCCGATGAACAGCGTGGTGTTCTCCGGCAGCCGCCCGCCCTTGCCGGTGTTCACCAATTCGATTGCGCTGGAACCGAAGATGTTCGACGAGGTGAATCGCGCCGACACGTCGTCGGTCAGCGCGGCGGCCTGGGTGCGGTCCAGCGACAATTCGATGCGCTGGTGCCCGTAGTCGACGGTCTCGACCTTGCGCACGGTGCCGATCCCGAAGCCGCGGAACTTCACCTCCGCGCCCGGCGCCAGCCCCTCGCCGAGGGTGGCCGCGTCGATGGTGAGGGCGAACCGGCCTGCGAACTTGCCCTGCGCGTATTGCGTGGTGAACACGGCCACCACCAGGATGACCACGGCGACGATCAGCCCGCGCAGCCGCAGCATCCACCGCCCGGCGGTGCGCCCCGAATGATCAACGAATATCGGCACGCGTCACCCCGAAATCTTGATTCCGACATCGAGACCCCAGAAGACGATCGTCATGATCATGTCCGCGATCACCACCAGCACCAGGCTCGCGCGGATCGCCCGGCCCGACGCCCGCCCAACGCCTTCCGGCCCGCCGGTCGCGTAAAACCCTTGGTAGCCGTGGATCAGGATGATCATCACCACGAACACCGTCGCCTTGATCAGCGAGGCGATCACGTCGCCGGGTTGCAGGAAGGCGTCGAAGTAGTGGTAGTAGGTGCCCGAGGACTGACCGTGCAGCACATTGACGACGACCGCGCAGGACAGGTAGCTGAGGATCAGCGTCAGCAGGTAGAGCGGGACGATGGTGATCATCCCCGCGATCACCCTGGTGGTCACCACGAACGGAATCGGCCGGATGCCAATGGCTTCCAGCGCGTCGATCTCCTCGGAGATGCGCATCGCGCCGATCTCGGCGGTCATCCGGCAGCCCGCCTGCGCCGCGAAACCGATCGCGGCGACCATCGGCGCCATCTCCCTGGTATTCGCGTAGGCGGAGACGAATCCGGTCAGCGGACCCATGCCGACCATGTTCAGCGCGGTGAATCCCTCCACGCCGATCGAGCCGCCGACCGCGACGCCGAGGAAGATCAGCACCGCCACCGTGCCGCCGCCGACGATGATATTGCCGCTGCCCCAGGTGATGTCGGTGAGGATCAGCATGGTCTGACGGCGGTAGGCGCGCAGTGTGTGCGGCACGGCGGCGAGCACCTGGCTCACGAAAGTCAGTTGGTGGCCGAGCGATTCGAACAGCGTCAGCGGTCCGCGCGCGCCGCGTTCGACGAGGCGACCGGCCCGGCCGAACGGGCGATACTGGGCGGGAACTTCCGTCATCAGCCCACCTTTTGCGGCAGGAACATCGAAACAAGCTGGGTGATCACCAGATTCACGCCGAACGCGGCGATCACCCCGATCACCACGGCGGCGTTCACGGCGTTCGCGACGCCCTTGGGTCCGTGCGTCGCCTCCAGCCCGCGCTGGCAGGCGACGATCAGCACGATCACGCCGAAGATGACCGACTTCGCGATCGCCACGAAGAGATCGGCCATGGTCGCGAACGCCGCGAACGAGGAGAGGTAGCTGCCCGGCGTCACCCCTTGGAACCCGACCGCCACCACGTACCCGGTGAACACCCCCATGAAGATGACCAGCAGGCACAGCAGCGGCGTCAGCACGATCATCGCCGCCAGCCGCGGCGCGACCAGCCGCCGCACCGGGTCAATGCCCATGGTGCGCAACGCATCTACTTCCTCGCGGATGGTGCGCGCGCCGAGATCCGAGGCGATCGCCGACCCGGCCGCGCCGCCGAGCAGCAGCGCGGTCACCATCGGCGCGCCCTGCCGGATGACGCCGAGCCCGCCCGCGGCACCGGCCACCGAGGTGGCGCCGACCTGTTGCGTCAGGCTGCCCACCTGCACCGAGACGATCACGCCGAACGGAATCGCCACCAGCACAGCGGGAATCGCGGTCACGCTGACGATGAACCAGCCCTGCTGCAGCGTGTCCCGCCAGGGATGGCGCAGCTTGATGATGTCGCCGACGAGGTAGCTGAACGCGGCGGCCGCGAGTTGCAGCGTCCGGCCGAAGGTCCGCAAACTCTTGATGACTAGATCGAATCCCCACCGCACCAGTGGCTCGGACACCCGAGCGACCCTGTCGACAACCACTGTTACCTCGATTCCACCGGCTCCCCCCGGCGAGGCATAATTTAACCGACTGATATGTCACTCTGCGGCCGTTTCGGCTCAATCCTCTCACTGACTGAGACAGTTACGGACAAATCCGTTTCCACGGGCTGACCGGCCGGAAAAAGTCCGGACGGAACCCGGCATACGCCCGGCCGCGGCCGCTAACCTGGCCTGCATGGCGGTCATTGTTTTGGTGCCGGACGACTACGGAGTCGCGGCGCTGTCCGGAATCGACGGGGTACAACCACTGCGGTACAACGCGGGCGAGGCGCTGCCCGACGGCGCCGAGCACGCGGAGGTGCTCGTCCCCAAGTTCCTCTCCCGAGCCGACACGGTCGACCTGACCCGGCTGCCCAAGCTGCGACTGGTGCAGATGATGACCGCGGGCGCCGAAGGCTGGGTCAGTCAGTTACCCGACGGCGTGCGGCTGTCCACCGGCCGCGGCGCACACGGCGGCAGCTCGGCAGAATGGGTGCTGGCCGCGCTGTTGCATATCTACCGCGAACTCGGCGGCTTCGTCGATGCCCAGCGCGCGCAGCAGTGGACCTTCCATCAGACCCAGACGCTGATCGGCAAGCGAATTCTGATCATCGGCGCAGGTGACCTCGCCACCGAGCTGGTCCGTCGACTGACCGGCTTCGACACGATGGTGACCCTGGTCGGCTCGCAGGCCCGCGAGGGCGTGCACGGCGTCGATGAACTGCCAGGACTGATCCCCGGGCAGGACGTCGTCGTGCTGACTGTCCCGGTCACTTCCCGCACCACCGGTATGGTCGACGCCGAATTCCTTGCCGCGATGGACGACAACGCCATCCTGGTCAACATCGCCCGCGGCCCGATCGTCGAGACCGACGCACTGGTGGCCGAACTACAGTCGGGCCGTTTGCGCGCCGCGCTCGACGTCACCGATCCCGAGCCGCTGCCACCGGGCCACCCGCTGTGGACCGCCCCGAACCTGCTGCTCACCCCGCACGTCGGCGGCAGCAGCACCGGCAGTTTCGAACGCGGCTATGCCGTGGTGCGCGCGGAGATCATCCGCTTCGCAGCGGGCGAAGAGCCGAAAAACCTGGTGCGCGGCGAATATTGAGCGTTGCGCACCAGGTTATGACGCTGCGGTCAGTGGAAAGTCGCTGAGCTACTTCGGCCGGTCGGCACCGACCTGGCCGTTCTCCGCGGGCTTGACGCCGGAAGCCATTGCCGGAGCCAGTGATTCACGCGCCATCGAGGTGAGCGCGCCCGCCTGCTGAATGATCTCGGCCAGTGCCGAGGTCACGCCCTGGGCCCCGTTGAGCACGGTGAAACTGTCGATGTGCTCGAACGGCGCCGCGGCCGCCGCGACGATCTGCGGGAGTTTCTCGGCGATCTGCTGGGCGATCACCGCCTCCTGGTTCTGACTCATCGCCTCGGACCGCAGCTGGATGCCCGCCGCCTCGGCCGCCATGTGTGCGCGCACCGCGTCGGCCTCGGCCAATCCGCGCGCCTTGATCGCGTCGGCCTCGGCCTGACCGGCCAGCCGGGTCGCGTCGGCCTGCGCCGCCGCGCGCAGCTTGATCGACTCGGCCTCGGCGAGGGCCTGCATCTTCGTCTGTGCCGCAGCGGCTTCCGCGCGCAACCGGGTTTCCTGCGCGTCGGCCTCGGCCTGGCTGATCCGGGCATCGCGGCTGGCGGTCGCCAGGGTGGTCTGCCGGTAGGCCTCGGCGTCGGCAGGCTTGCGCACCTCCACTTGCAGCTGCTGTTCCATCTGCTGCGCCTCCAGCTGCGACACCTTCGTCGCGACCTCGACCACCGCCTGCCGGGCGGTGGCCTGGGCGAGCGGACCTTGCTGCGCGGCTTCCTGGCTGGCGCTGTCGATCTCGGCCTGGTACTCCGCCTTCTTGATCTGGGTGTCGCGCATCGCGAGCGCGATCTGCCGCTGCGCCGCCTGTTCCTGCTCGATGGCCTCCCGGTCGGCGTTGGCCCGCGCGATTCGCGCCTTCTGCTCCACCGCCGCCTGATGCGGAATCGCCAGGTTGGCAATGTAATTCGAGCCGCTGGCGATCGATTGGATCTGGAAGCTGTCGATCACCAGGCCGAAGGATTCCATCTCCTGCGAGCACCGGTCGCGCACCTGCTCGGAGAACTTGTCCTGATCGCTGATCATGTCCTCGACGGTCATCGAGCCCGCGATGGCCCGCAGATGCCCGACGAAGACGTTCTGCACCTTGGTCTCCAGCTCCTGGGCCGGACGATCCAAGAAGCGGCGCGCCGCGTTGGCGATGGACCGGTAGTCGTCGCCGATCTTGTACACCACCACCCCGCCCAGTTCCAGGTTGATCTTCTGCTGGCTCACGCACGGCACCAGGATCTGGCTCTCGTGCGCCTCCAGCGAGATGAAGCGCACCTTGGTCAGGCCGGGCATGATGAAACTGCCGCGGCCGGTGACGATGCGGAACCCCATGCTCTCGCCGACCCCCGACGGTCCCTCACCGGCTCGGAAGCCCGAAATGATCAGCGCCTCATCGGGTTCGGCGACCCGCCAGGACAGGCGGAACAGCACAGCCAACACGATAAGAGCGACGACGATCCCGATGACGACCAAGATTTGGACGTCCATGATGCACCTTCATTTCAAGGGAGTGACTTCGACCGTGCGCCCACCGAGGCTCCCGATCACGAGAACCTGGGTGTGCTTCGGAATGGTTGTCTCCCCGTCGGCGGCCCGCGCCAGGAATCGTTCGGTCCCCGCCCGCACCTCGATCACCACCTCACCGAGATGGTCCGGCCGGATTGCCGCGGTCACGCGCGCAATCTTGCCGATTACGTCTGTCGCCACCACTCCTCCGACCCCGCCGCAGTTCGACCCTTCACGGTGACCCCACCGAATCCCTTGCCGCAAGCATCTTTACGGATTCGATACGGGCAAGTTCACCCCACCACGTCGACATCCGCACTCCCCTCAATATCCACACCCACCCCTCGACGCCCAGAAGCACCGCGAATCCCGAGAAAGAGTGCGGCTGTTGCGAACAGCGGTCCCGGCGATCATGCCCACACCCTCAGTGCCGGGCGCTCACCGTTTCTGTGAGCCGAACACCCGCTGTAGCGGGTGTGCAGGTTAAGGAAAGGGTGTTCGGCCACCGCAAAGGGCGCGCATCGGAGCCCCAGCGGCCCCGAAAACGTCCACACGACACGCTTATTCCTTCGAAAGCGCTCGAGAACAGCACCACAGCCAGATGACCACGCTGGAACGCGACATCACGCACCTGACCGATAACTAAGGTCGGGGACCCCACCTCACGTGCCCAGCACTACTCCGGTCATCCGATGAACCAGTCGACAACCTCTGGGACAGCACACCACCGGAGATCTCTCGGCACACCAACCCGGACCAGTACACCCAGAGACCCTCGGAAAGGTGGACCTTTCCGGGCAAGTGCTGCTTAGGACTCCGCAGGTGGACAGTCCATAGAAGCTGAAGACCTATCCACATTTTCCCGTGAGTAGTGTGGTCGCGTCGCCTGCCGTACCCGGCTTTAGGTGCACGTCAGGTGCGCGATGTCGCGTTCCCGAGGTGGTCATCTGGCTGTGGTGGCGTTTCGAGAGGCCAAAAATCAGCGAATCCCGGCTCCCGAGGTGGTGAAGCTACCGCCGTACACCCACTGCGTCAGCCCCACACCCAGTACAGGCGGTGTGGGGCTGACACAACGGGTGTACGGATGGGTTCTCACGCCGCGATCGGGTTGCGGTCGCGTCCCAAGCGCTTTGGACAACAAGCGGATGGCCGGATGTCGGCATTCGGCCCGTCGAGTGGTCCGGCGGTGGTCGCTGCGCATGAATTGTGCAGCCGCGCACGAAATTGCCAGCAATACCGTGCGCAGCTGCATAACCCGTGCGCGGGGAGGCTTCCTTGCCGATGGCGGCGCGGATCTGCACTCTCACTCGGGACCTGCACTCGCTCTAGGACCCTAGAGCCAGTGCAGATCCCGAGTGAGAGTGCAGCTGTTGCTGACTGGTGCTCCACGGTCTGCGGTAGATACAGACGCGCCGTCAAATCAGCGAATGCGGGCGCCAGGCGCGGCCGGTCGTGGTCGCCGCGCATGAATTGTGCGGCCGCGCACGGTATTGCTGGCAATCTCGCGCGCAGCGGCACAACTCGTGCGCGGGGAGGGCTTCCTTGCTGTTGGCGGGGTGGATCTGCACTGGGGCTCGGGATCTGCACTGGGTTTAGGGCCCTAGAGCGCGAGTGCAGGTCCCGAGTTAGTGGGCGGATTTCGTCGATAGCGGTTGCGTTGGCGATGTGGGTAGGAGGGTTAGTTGAGAGGGGCGGTTGGGTTGGGGCCGGTCCACTGGTCGAACAGGCGGTCTACGTCGCCGGTGGCGAGTTGGGTGGCCAGGTAGGTGTTAAGGGTGGTGGACAGGAGTGGGTCGTCCTTGCGGAGTAGCAGTACCTTGCCGAAGGAGTCGAAAGGCTTGTCCGGGTGCAGGACCTGGAGACCCGGGTGCTGGCGGACGCGGTAGCGGCCCTCGACGGCGTCGGTGACGAAGACGTCGGCTCGGCCCTGGTCGATCTCGTCGAAGAGGGTGAGATTCTCTGGCCAGAGGGTCAATTGGGCGGCGGGGAAGTTCTTGCGGGCGAACTCCTCGTTGGTGCCACCGCGATTCGCGATCACCCGCACCTCGGGGCGGTTGATCTGCTCGATCGTCGCGTACTCGGTCTCGTTGCCGCGGCGGGTGATCGGTGTCTTGCCGTCGGTGCCGTAGGTGATCGAGAAGTCGGCGAAGGCGCGGCGGGCGGGCGAGTCGGAGATGCCGCCGACGGCGATATCGCAGTGCAGCGCAGCGAAATCCGTCTTCATGGACGCCCAGGTGACCGGTACGAACTGGACCGGGCGACGGAGTACCTCGGCGAATCCACGCGCCAGATCGATGTCGATGCCGCGATATTCGCCCGCGCCCTCGGCGATCGAGTACGGCGGATAGTCCCCCGGCGTGCATACGCGCAGGGCGTTGGCGTCGTCAGCTCCCGCCGGAATCGCCGGTGCCACAAGGACTGTCCACCCGGCAAGCAGCACCGCCGCGATGCGACCGAACAGCCGCGTCACTCGCATCGCTCAGTTCTCGTTGCGCGCCTTGGGGAATTTCTTCTGCCGGGCTACCCAGCCGGCCATCTTGGTCCAGTGCGACTTGCGCGGGGTGACGATCGAGGTCAGCTCGCGGTCCCACTCGTCGGCCTCGGTGAGGCCGTCGACGGTGGCGACGAGTTCCTTCGCGGTGGCCAGATCCGCGACGACCCGGTCGCCGAGGATGCCGTCGGCGCCGACCAGCGTCACGCGGACACCCGCGCGGCCGACCGGCTGCAGTACGGCGGTGGCCGAACCGTCGTGATCGGCGACGAATCCCTTGACGGACTCCACGAGGGCGCCAGACAACTTCACCGGGACCGTGGCGGCATGAGCACTCATGGACGTTAGTTTACCGACCAGTAGGAAACGGTCCAGCCCCCGTGCCGAATTCTCGGCGTGCGCATACTGGCTCCTCCGAATCTGACGCGCCTGCCGAACGGGTGTAGAACAGATCCCATGCGTGCGATCCAGGTGTCCGAACATGGTGGTCCCGAAGTACTGCAGTACGTCGAGGTGCCCGACCCGCGAATCGGACCCGATCAGCTGCTCGTCGACATCCAAGCTGTTGGCATCAACTACATCGACACCTACATCCGCACCGGCCGCTACCCGCAGGCCGTGCCCTATATCCCCGGCTCCGAGGCCACCGGCGTGATCGCCGAGGTCGGTGCGAACGTCACCGAGTTCGCCGTCGGCGACCGAGTCGCGTGGGCGACCGGACCGGGCAGCTATGCCGAGCGCGTTGCGGTGGACGCCGCCGTGGCCATCGCGGTGCCCGACGATGTCGACCCGACGGTCGCCGCCTCCGCGCTGCTCCAGGGCATGACCGCGCACTACCTGCTCGAATCGATCTACACACCGCAGCCGGGCGAGACCGTCCTCGTGCACGCGGGCGCGGGTGGCGTCGGGCTGATCCTGACCCAACTCGCCGTGGCGCGCGGCGCGCGGGTGATCACCACGGTGTCCACCGACGCGAAGGAAAAGCTGTGCCGCGAGGCGGGCGCCGCCGAGGTGCTGCGCTACGACGACGATCTCGCCGACCAGGTCCGCGCGCTCACCGACGGTGTCGGCGTGGCGGCGGCCTACGACGGCGTCGGCGCCGCCACCTTCGAAGCCAGCCTCGCCTCGCTGCGCGTCCGCGGCATGCTCGCCCTCTTCGGCGGCGCCAGCGGCCCGGTTCCCCCGTTCGACCTGCAGCGCCTGGCGGGCTCGGGCTCACTCTTCGTCACCCGTCCGACGTTGGCCCACTACCTCCGCGACCGCACCGAATTGCTTTGGCGCGCAACAGATGTCCTCAACGCTATCGCCAACGGCACCGTCCAGATCCGCGTCGGCGCGACCTACCCCCTCGCCGACGCCGAACAGGCGCACCGCGACCTGGAGGCCCGCAAGACGACCGGCTCCATCGTCCTGCTCCCCTAACCCGCCGCACGCCTTCTGACGTCCCGCACCACGACTCACCGCACCAACACGCGTGCGGATGTCAGAAGTCGTGCGCCTGTTGGCCAGACCGTCGCGCCGGACTCCTCCGCGCGAGTGAGGCCCAGCAGTTCCTCGGCGTGACCTCGGCCGGCGGCCCGCCCGCTGCACTACCAGCCGCACGCCTTCTGATGTCCCGCACCAGAACTTGCCGCACTGACACGCGTGCGGGTGTCAAAAGGCGTGCGGCGGTACGCATCCGCGGGCGCTAGTAGTCGAGGCCGGTCAGCCCGCGGTAGATGAACCGGGTCAAGCCGTCTACGGCCTGTTTGTCGGTCAGCTCGACTGCACCGTCTTCGACGGCCTGCACCATGCTCGTGGCGAGCAGGAACATCATGGCCAGACTGGCATCGGGCGTGCTGGGCAGGGTGAGGCCGCGCGGGCCGAACGCGTCCAGGTGATCGGCGATGTCGCGGCGCTGCTGAATCGCGAACTGCCCTGCCTGCCTGGCGAATTCATCGTTGACCAGGGCCGCCTGCTGGATCGATCGGAACACCGCCCAGTGCTGCCGCGCAGCGACCCAGTACCCCTCGACGTGGAAGCGGATCGCCGCCGGATCGGTGAAGTCCGCGTTGTGGTCCGGCCCCTCGGCCGTCACGTCACTCGCCGCCGCGACGTCGTTCAACAGCGCCTGAAGTAGTTCTTCCTTGCCCGCGAAATGGTTGTAGAACGACCCGGCCGCACGCCCTGCCGCGGTCGTGATGTCGACGATCTTGGTGTTCAGGTAGCCACGCTCGGCGAACAGCCGTAGGGCCGCTGCCTTCAACGCGAGCTCGGTCTCGGCCGACTTCTCTTTGCGACTCATCGACACCTGCACCCACCTCCTTGACAGGGAACGTACCAACTCTCATACTGAATTCACATTCACTGAATAGTGGTTCATATAGGAGAAAAAGTGCAGAACCAGGTACTCATCGCGGGTGCGGGCCCCACCGGATTGACCCTCGCCCTCGAACTGGCCCGCCGGAACACGCCGGTGCGGATCATCGACCAGGCCACCGAGTTCTTCGCAGGCTCGCGCGGCGACGGCATCCAGCCCCGCACGCTGGAGGTGTTCGACGACCTCAGCGTGATCGACGCGGTGCTCGCGGCGGGCATCCCGGTGCCGATCATGCGGGCTTACCTCGGCGGTGAGTTCGTCGGCGAGCGCCGGATGTGGGAGCCGATCGAGCCGACACCCGCGCTCCCCTACCCCAATCCGTGGGTGCTCGGACAGTCCAGGACCGAGGGGATCCTGCGCGATCGGCTCGCGGAATTCGGCGTGCGGGTCGAACTCGGCACGGCGCTGGCGGAATTCACCCAGGACGCGACCGGTGTCACCGCGACCCTGACCTGCGATGGCGTCGCGGAAACCGTACGCGCCGCCTACCTGGTCGGCGCCGACGGCGGCCGTAGCACGGTGCGCAAAGCGCTGGGTATCGCGTTCGAGGGCACGACCGACGAATCGCTGCGGATGCTGCTCGGCGATGTCCGGGCCGACGCCCTCGACCACGAGTTCGGCTACTGGTTCGCCGGGGCCGACCGCCCGATGGAGGGAATCGCCATGTCCCCCTTGCCCGGCGGCCGCCAATTCCAGTTCGCGGCCCCGCTGACCGGCGACGCCGAGCCGACCCTCGCGGTGCTGCAGGAGTACGTCGACCGCTACTCCGGCCGCACCGACATCACGCTGACCGACCTGACCTGGGTGACCGTGTGGCGGCCGAATGTCCGGCTGGCCGAACGGTTCCGGGACGGACGTGTCTTCCTGGCCGGCGACGCGGCCCACGTGCACCCGCCGACCGGCGGGCAGGGCATGAACACCGGCATCCAGGACGGCTACAACCTCGGCTGGAAGCTGGCCGCCGCGCTCGACGGCGACGAATCACTGCTGGACAGTTACGAATCCGAGCGCAGGACGGTCGCCGCCCGCGTGCTCGGCGTCAGCTCCGAGCTGCTCGACAAATTGGTCGACGGTCACGAGGACGCGATGCGGCGTGGCCCGGAGACCCAGCAGTTGGACATCAGCTACCGCGACATGAGCGACCGCCGCCCGCTCGTGCTGGGTGATCGCGCCCCCGACGCCCCGCTGAAAGACATGGCGGGCAATCCGATTCGCCTGTTCGACCTGTTCCGCGGCCCACACGCGACGCAGCTGTACTTCGGCGGAACCGGCGAAATCCCGACGGACGCCTACGCGGTCGTCCGCCCCGGCAGCACCGCATCCGGACGCTACGTCGTCGATGTCGATGGTCACGCGTTCGCCGCCTACCACGCGGTCGACGGAACCCGGGTCACCATCCGGCCGGACGGCTACATCGGCGAGATCAGCTGAAGAAGCTGCCCAGGGTGTCCCAGCCCAGCACGGAATCCACCGCGAGACCGCAGAACACCACGGCGAGATAGTTGTTCGACTGCAGGAACAACCGCAGCGGCTTCACCGACTCGCCCCGTCGCACGCCCGAGTAGAGCTGGTGCGCCATGAGCAGGAACCACGCTCCGGCCACCAGCGCGACGGCGGTATAGACCACGCCGGCCGCGGGAGCCAGGGCCAAGGTGGTGAGCACGGTGAGCCAGGTGTAGATGACGATCTGCTTAGTCACCACCTGCTCGGTCGCCACCACCGGCAGCATCGGTACGCCCGCCGCGCGGTAGTCCTCCTTGTAGCGCATGGCCAGCGCCCAGGTATGCGGCGGCGTCCAGAAGAAGATGACACCGAACAGCGCGATCGCGGGCCAGCCGATGCCGCCGGTGGCCGCGGACCAGCCGACCAGGGCGGGCATGCAGCCCGCGGCGCCGCCCCACACCACGTTCTGTGAGGTGCGGCGCTTGAGGCCGAGGGTGTAGACGAAGACGTAGAACAGGATCGTCGCGACCACCAGCACGCCACTGAGCAGGTTCGCCTGCCACCACAGCCAGGCGAACGAGGCGAGGCCGAGCACCACACCGAACACGAAGGCGTGCGAGGTGGGCACCGCCTCCCTGGCCAGCGGGCGCTTCGCGGTCCGCTTCATCACCTTGTCGATATCGGCGTCGGCGACGCAGTTCAGGGTGTTCGCACTGGCCGCGCCCATCCAGCCACCGAACAGGGTGACCAGGATGAGGCGGATGTCGATGTGCCCGCGATCGGCCAGCAGCATCGTCGGAATCGTCGCGACGAGCAGCAGTTCGATGACCCGCGGCTTGGTGAGCGCGATATACGCGAGCACCCGCCGGGTCAATCGGGACGGCAGGCCCGGACCCGTGAACCGGTCGGCCAGCGCCGTCGGAGCGGAGCCGTGCGCGTCATTGCCACCCGGCTGTTGCCCAATCCGCACTGTTTCTCCTCGCACGCTGTGCATCGCATCCGGCATGGACCAAGCAGCGCGCTCGGTCCCGCCGACCTGGATGCGCGAGAGCTGGACCTTCGCCCGCCTCGGCGCCCCTTCAGCCGTGCGGCGCGGCTACTACTACAGAGGATGGTAGACCCCCGCCGACCCTGCTCCGCGCATAGCCCCACGCAACAACATCCGAAATGTGGTCCAGCACACGGGGCGATCCACACCGCCGCAGCACACACGGCTGCGGCAAACCTCGTCGTCACCTATCGACCCAACCCACCTCACACAAAGCGAGTCTTACGAGCGCCGTTCGCGGCCCGTCTCGCGTCCCGCCCGCGCGGCAAATAAACACAGGGTTCCCCTCGTGCCGCTCAACGGGCACATCTAGGGTGGTTGGGTACACACCCGGTAAGCACGCGCGCTGCCGTGCGTTCATCGCCGCCAGTATTGCCGCCGTCGACGAAACCAATGTCAGGAGAACCTCGGTCGTGTCAGTCACAGACGACATCCGCGCCCTCACTCAGCCGACTCACCCGGACGACTGGACGGATCTGGACACCAAGGCCGTCGACACCATCCGAGTGCTCGCCGCGGACGCGGTGCAGAACGCCGGAAACGGGCACCCTGGCACCGCGATGAGCCTGGCGCCGCTGGCGTACTCCCTGTATCAGCGCACCATGCGGATCGACCCGAGCGATCCGAGCTGGGTCGGCCGGGACCGCTTCGTGCTGTCCTGCGGTCACTCCAGCATTACTCAGTACATCCAGCTGTACCTGGCCGGTTTCGGCCTGGAGCTCGATGATCTGAAGAACCTGCGCAAGTGGGGCTCGCTCACCCCGGGCCACCCTGAATTCCGGCACACCGACGGCGTCGAGATCACCACCGGCCCGCTGGGTCAGGGTCTGGCCTCCGCGGTCGGCATGGCGATGGCCGCCCGCCGCGAGCGCGGCCTGTTCGATCCGAACGCCGCGGCAGGCGCCAGCCCGTTCGACCACTTCATCTACGTGATCGCCTCCGACGGTGACATGGAGGAGGGCGTCACCTCCGAGGCGTCCTCGCTCGCGGGCACCCAGCAGCTCGGCAACCTCGTGCTGATCTACGACGACAACAAGATCTCCATCGAGGACGACACCACCATCGCGTTCACCGAGGATGTCGCCAAGCGCTACGAGGCGTACGGCTGGCACGTCCAGGTGGTCGAGGGTGGCGAGGACGTCGTCGCCATCGAGTCGGCGCTGGCCGCCGCCAAGGCGGAGACCGGCAAGCCGTCGATCATCGTGCTGCGCACCATCATCGGCTACCCGGCGCCCACCAAGATGAACACCGGTGCCGCGCACGGCGCCGCACTGGGCGCCGACGAGGTAGCCGCCACCAAGAAGGTGCTCGGCTTCGATCCGGAGCAGAGCTTCGAGGTCGACGCCGCGGTCATCGAGCACACCCGCAAGGCCGTCGAGCGCGGCAAGCAGGCGCACGCCGCCTGGCAGCAGCAGTTCGACGCGTGGGCCCAGGCCAACCCGGACAACAAGGCCCTCTTCGACCGGCTCGCCAAGCGCGACCTGCCGAAGGGCTGGGCCGAGAGCCTGCCGACCTACGAGCCCGACCCGAAGGGCGTCGCCACCCGCAAGGCGTCCGGCAAGGTGCTCGCCGCGCTGGCGCCGGTGCTGCCGGAACTGTGGGGCGGCTCGGCCGACCTCGCCGAGTCGAACAACACCACCATGTCCGGCGAGGGCAGCTTCGGCCCCGAGTCGATCTCCACCGGCATGTGGAAGGCCAACCCGTACGGCCGCACCCTGCACTTCGGTGTGCGCGAGCACGCCATGGGCGCGATCCTCAACGGCATCGCGCTGCACGGCCCGACCCGCCCGTACGGCGGCACCTTCCTGGTGTTCAGCGACTACATGCGTCCCGCGGTGCGCCTGGCCGCGCTGATGCGCGTGCCCGCCATCTACGTGTGGACGCACGACTCCATCGGCCTCGGCGAGGACGGCCCGACGCACCAGCCGATCGAGCACCTCGCCGCGCTGCGCGCCATCCCCGGCCTCAACGTCGTCCGCCCGGGCGACGCCAACGAGACCACCTACGCGTGGCGCACCATTCTCGAGCGCGACAGCAGCGAGCACACCTCGCACTTCTCGGTATCCGAGCTGCCGCACCAGGACGGCCCGTCCGCGCTCGCGCTGACCCGCCAGGATCTGCCGATCCAGGAGGGCACCAGCTACGAGGGCGTCGCCAAGGGCGGCTACATCCTCGCCGAATCATCCACCGGCACTGCGCAGGTGATCCTCATCGCTACCGGTTCGGAGCTCCAGCTCGCCGTCGACGCCAGGACTACATTGGAGGCGCAGGGCATCGGCACCCGGGTGGTCTCGATGCCGTGTGTGGAGTGGTTCGACGCGCAGGACAAGGCGTACCGGGACGAGGTGCTCCCGCCCGCGATCCGCGCTCGGGTCGCCGTCGAGGCAGGTATCTCGATGCCATGGCACCGGTTCGTCGGTGACGCGGGCGAGACGGTCTCGATCGAGCACTTCGGTGCTTCCGCCGATCACAAGACCCTGTTCCGCGAGTTCGGATTCACCGCCGACAACGTCGTTGCCGCTGCGCAGCGCACACTCGAGAACGTGAAGGGATAAGCGCTCATGGCACAGAACGCGAATACCGCCGCCCTCTCCGCGGCAGGCGTATCCGTATGGCTCGACGACCTGTCCAGGGATCGGATCCAGTCCGGCAACCTGGCCGAGCTGATCGAGACCCGCAGTGTCGTCGGGGTCACCACCAACCCGACGATCTTCCAGGGCGCACTGAGCAAGGGCCACGCCTACGACGGACAGCTGAAAGAGCTTGCCGCCCAGGGCGCGGACGCCGATGCCGCGATCCGCACCATCACCACCGACGACGTGCGCGCGGCCTGTGACGTCTTCGCCGGCGCGTTCGAGGCGTCCAACGGCGTCGACGGCCGCGTCTCCATCGAGGTCGATCCCCGGCTCGCGTTCGACGCGGACAAGACCGTCGCACAGGCCATCGACCTGTGGAAGACGGTCGACCGGCCGAACCTGTTCATCAAGATCCCGGCCACCGAGGCGGGCCTGCCCGCGATCACCCGGGTGATCGCCGAGGGCATCAGCGTGAACGTCACGCTGATCTTCTCCGTCAAGCGCTACCGCGCGGTGATGGGCGCCTACCTCGACGGGCTGCGCGGCGCCAAGACCGCGGGCCACGACCTCGGCAAGATCCATTCGGTCGCTTCGTTCTTCGTGTCCCGGGTGGACACCGAGATCGACAAGCGGCTCGAGGCGATCGGCTCCGACGAAGCCCTCGCGCTGCGCGGGCTGGCCGGAATCGCCAACGCGCGCTTGGCTTATGCCGAATATCAGGACGTGTTCGACGGTGGCGCGCACACCTCGACCTACAACCACCTCGGTGCTGCGGGCGCGAATCGGCAACGGCCGCTGTGGGCTTCGACCGGTGTGAAGAACCCGGAGTACTCCGACGTCATGTACGTCACCGAGCTGGTCGGCACGAACACGGTGAACACGCTGCCGGAGAAGACCCTGGAGGCGGTCGCCGATCACGCCGAGATCCGCGGCGACACGCTCAGCGGCACCGGCGCGGCGTCGCAGGAGGTGTTCGACAAGCTCTCCGCCGTCGGCATCGACCTCGACGACGTGTTCGAGGTGCTGGAGCGCGAAGGCGTGGACAAGTTCGAAAAGTCTTGGGCGGAACTGCTTTCCGCCACGACCGAAGAGCTGGCAGCAGCCGATACGGCCAACGCGGGGCCCTCCGTGGCCACGCAAGCTACCTCCTCCGGGCCTGACGCGTCGGCCGAGGCCGGGAAAAACTGACGACGATGGCCGGCCCCAAAACCCCGACCTGGCAGAACCCGCTGCGCGACGAGCGGGACAAGCGGGTGCCGCGCATCGCGGGCCCGTGCAGCGTGGTGATCTTCGGTGTCACCGGTGACCTGTCCCGGAAGAAATTGATGCCGGCCATCTACGACCTCGCGAACCGGGGGCTGCTGCCCCCGGGTTTCGCGCTGGTCGGCTTCGCCCGACGGGATTACGCGGACGAGGACTTCGCCAAGGTCGTGCTCGACTCGGTGAAGACGCATGCCCGCACGCCCTTCCGCCAGGAGGTCTGGGACCACCTGGCCGAGGGCATCCGTTTCGTGCAGGGCAGTTTCGACGACGATCAAGCCTTCGCCACCCTCGCCGACACCTTGGCGAAGCTGGACAAGGACCGCGGCACCGGCGGCAATCACGCCTTCTACCTGTCGATTCCGCCGAACATGTTCCCCGTGGTGCTCAACCAGCTCTCCGAGCACGGGCTCGCGCAGCCGAGCTCCACCGACGCCGCAGGCCGTAAGCCGTGGCGGCGGGTGGTGATCGAGAAGCCGTTCGGGCACGATCTGGAAAGCGCCCAGGAGCTCAACGCGCTGGTCAACGGCGTGTTCCCGGAGGAGACGGTCTTCCGCATCGACCACTACCTCGGCAAAGAGACGGTGCAGAACATCCTGGCGCTGCGCTTCGCCAACCAGCTCTACGACCCGATCTGGAACGCCAACTACGTCGACCATGTGCAGATCACCATGGCCGAGGACATCGGATTGGGCGGGCGCGCAGGCTATTACGACGGCATAGGCGCGGCCCGCGACGTCATCCAGAACCACCTGCTGCAGCTGCTCGCGCTCACCGCGATGGAGGAGCCGATCAGCTTCCAGCCCAAGCAGTTGCAGGCCGAGAAGATCAAGGTGCTCTCGGCCACGAAACTCGTTGAGCCGCTGGACGAGACGACCGCGCGCGGGCAGTACGCGGATGGCTGGCAGGGCGGCGAGCAAGTGGTCGGCCTGCTCAACGAAGAGGGTTTCGATCCGGAATCGCGCACCGAGACCTACGCCGCGATCACCCTCGAGGTCGACACGCGTCGCTGGGCCGGGGTGCCGTTCTACCTGCGTACCGGAAAACGGTTGGGGCGCAGGGTCACCGAGATCGCGGTGATCTTCAAGCGGGCGCCGCACCTGCCGTTCGATCAGACGATGACCGAGGATCTCGGCCAGAACGCGCTGGTGATTCGGGTGCAGCCGGACGAGGGCATCACCACCCGGTTCGGCTCGAAGGTGCCGGGGTCGAGCATGGAAGTGCGCGACGTCAACATGGATTTCAGCTACGGCGAGGCGTTCACCGAGTCCTCCCCCGAGGCCTACGAACGGCTCATCCTCGACGTGCTGCTCGGAGTTCCGTCGCTGTTCCCGGTGAACGCGGAGGTCGAATTGTCCTGGGGCATCCTGGATCCGGTGCTGGAGCGCTGGGCCGAAGAAGGTAAACCCGAACCGTACGAGGCGGGCACCTGGGGTCCGTCCTCGGCCGACGAGATGCTCGCCCGCACCGGGCGCGAATGGCGGCGGCCGTGATCATCGACATTCCGAACACCACCACCGGCGAGGTCACCAAGCGGATCGTGCAGCTGCGCGAGAGCAACGGCGTAATCACCATGATGCGGGTGCTCACCCTGGTGGTGTGCACGCTGGACAGCTCCGAGGCCGAGGACGCCATCGACGCCGCCAACGACGCCAGTCGCGAACATCCTTGCCGGGTGGTCGTTTTGGCGCGCGGCGATCGAGACGCCGAGACCCGCCTCGATGCCCAGATCCGGGTCGGTGGCGACGCGGGCGCGGCCGAGGTGATCGTGCTGCGGCTGCAGGGTGAGCTGATCAATCACGAAAGCAGCGTCGTCATCCCGTTCCTGCTGCCGGACACCCCCGTGGTGGCCTGGTGGCCGCGCGGCGCCCCGGAGTTCCCGTCCAAGGATTCGGTGGGGCGCTTGGCGACTCGGCGCATCACCGACGCCACCTTCGCCGCCGACCCGCAGGCCGCGATCAAGAAGCGGCTCGCCTCCTACGCCACCGGCGACACCGATCTGGCGTGGAGCCGGATCACCTACTGGCGCGCGCTGCTGGCCGCCGCGCTGGACGAGCCGCCGTTCGAGCCGGTGGACTCGGTGCTGGTCTCCGGGCTACGCGACGAACCGGCGCTGGACACCCTGGCCGGTTGGCTCGCCATCCGCCTCGGCTGCCCGGTGATCCGCCGCTCCGGTGCGCTGCGGGTGGAGATCCACCGCCCGTCGGTGTCGGTCACCATCGAACGCCCGCAGACCGGGCGCACCGCGACACTGACCCGCACCGGCGATCCGGATCAGCGAATCGCCCTGGCACGCCGCGAAACTCGCGACTGCCTGGCCGAGGAACTGCGCAGGCTGGACGCCGATGAGATCTACGCCGAGGCGCTCGCCGGAATCGAGAAGGTGACCTATGAGTGAGTCCGCCAGCGACACAGTCGAAGTCCACATCGATACCGAATCACTGGTCGCCGCCGCGGCGGCCCGGTTTGTCGAAGTGGTCGTCGCCGCCCAAGCCGAGCGCGGCACCGCCTCGGTCGTGCTGACCGGCGGCGGCACCGGCATTGGTCTGCTCGAACTGGTCCGCAAATCTCCCGGTGATATCGACTGGTCCAACGTCGATTTCTTCTGGGGCGATGAGCGTTTCGTGCCCGCCGGTGATGCGGAACGCAACGACCTCCAGGCCCGCCAGGCCCTCCTCGACCACGTCCCTGTGGAACCGGCCCGAGTACATCCGGTCGCGGCCTCCGACGGCGAATACCCCGACCCGATCGAGGCCGCCGCCGAATACTCCACGGCCGTACACGCCTACCTCGCCGAACACGGCTCCTTCGACCTGCACCTGCTCGGCATGGGCGGCGAAGGCCACATCAACTCCCTGTTCCCGCACACCGACGCGGTCCGCGAGCAACACGAACTCGTTGTCGCCGTAACCAATTCACCCAAGCCCCCACCGGTCCGCGTCACCCTCACCATCCCCGCCATCCGCCGCACCCGCCACGTGGTACTGGTCGTCGGCGGCGCGGCCAAGGCCGAAGCGGTCGCCGAAGCCATCTCCGGCGCAGACCCCGTCGACATCCCCGCCGCGGGGGCGGTTGGCCTCGAATCCACCGCCTGGCTGCTCGACCAAGATGCGGCGTCAGCCCTGCAACTCCCGGACTGACCGCCGCGTTCGGGCAGGTGATTGCGCCCATCGCACAGGGAGGATCCGCCCCTTCTCGAGACCGGCACTCGCTGTCGGCGACGTGACGTGCTGCCAATTGAGACTCACGATCGGCGCCCACAACCGTCCCGAGAAAGAGTGCGGCCGTGGCTAACTCGGGCGGGCGCCAGTGCAACGAGGCCAGCAAGATCCCACTCAACGCACCGCTCCAGGCTGCCGATCGCCAAACGGGACCTGGTGGCGGACATCGAGTAGGCCCCGCCACCATCACCCACTCAACGCACCGCTCCAGGCTGCCGATCGCCAAACGGGACCTGGTGGCGGACATCGAGTAGGCCCCGCCACTATGTCCCATACGATGCATCAACCCCGGGCTGCCGGTCGCGCCATACCGGCCATGGCGCCGGACATCGAGTGGCGCCGTCACCATGTCCCATTCGGCGACCGCCCAAAGCGGTCCCCAACCCGTGACGGTTCAGTTGCCGTCCGGCGAGCCGGCAATGCTGAGGCAGACATTGTGGCCGGATCTGGCGCCTTCAGTACGGCGAACCTGTTCGGCATTCAGCCCTGATTGCCAACTATTCGCATGCGGCGAGCTCGTCGCACGGGAATTAGTCCGGCGAGACCGTCGATGACGCGCAAAATCATCGGATGACCGATAAGCTGGCGCGAATGAGCGAGCGGGACGCGAACCCCGGATCCAGCCCGGGCAAGGTTCTTGATGATCGGTTTCGGGCGGCGGTCGGTGCGCTGACGCCGGGGCGTGCGGCGGTGGACGACATCGCACCCGGGATCACCGGCGAGGTCTTGCTGGAGTTGTTCGAGTCGCAGGCGACGAGCAGGCAGCTGGATCTGGCGGCTCGGCAGTTGGGGGCGAGTAAGCGCGGGTATTACAGCATCGGGTCGTCGGGGCACGAGGGGAATGCGGCGCTCGGGGTGGCGCTTCGGGTGACCGATCCGGCACTGCTGCACTACCGGTCCGGCGCGTTCTTCGTGCAGCGCACCCGGCAGGTGCCCGGCCTCGACCCGATCCGTGACGTGCTGCTCGGCATCGTCGCCGCGGCAGCGGATCCGATCTCCGGCGGGCGGCACAAGGTGTTCGGCAGCAAGCCCGCCGCCATCATCCCGCAGACCTCGACCATCGCCTCCCACCTCCCCCGCGCCGTCGGTCTCGCCTTCGCGATCGATCGTGCCGCGCGGCTTGGCATTTCGAGCGAGTGGCCGTCGGATGCGGTGGTGCTGTGCAGTTTCGGCGACGCTTCCGCCAACCACTCCACCGCGGCGGGCGCGATCAACGCGGCGATTCACACTGCCCGCCAAGGCGTTCCGCTGCCCATCCTGTTCCTCTGCGAGGACAACGGCATCGGCATCAGCGTCCCCACGCCCGCCGATTGGATCCAACAGGCCTACGGCTCCCGCGCCGGCCTGGAGTACTTCGGCGCAGACGGCTGCGATCCCATTGACGCACTGACCACGTCGACCGCGGCCGCCGCCTGGGTCCGCGAGCACCGCAAGCCCGCCTTCCTGCACCTGCGAACGGTCCGCCTCTTGGGCCACGCCGGTTCCGACGTCGAAGCCGCCTACCGCCGCCCCGCCGACATCGCCACCGACCTCCTCCGCGACCCGGTCACCGCCACCGCCCGCCTGCTCGTCGCCACTGGCGTAGCCACCCCGGCCGAAGTCCTGGCCCGCTACGACGACATCGCCCACCGCGTCACGACGACAGCCGAAACCGTCTGGCGCGAACCGAAATTGACGTCTTCGGCGGCGGTTCTGGCACCACTCGCCCCTTCCCACCCTGCACTGATACGCGAGGACGTGCTGCGAATCGGCACAAGACTAGGCGATTCGGCGGCACCCAAGACCGGACGGCCAGCGGTCGAAGCCATGTCCAACACCGTGGCACCCGAGACCGGACGGCCGCCGACCGAAGCCCTGTCCAATACTGCGACACTCGAAGCCGGGCGGCCTGCGGTCGAAGCGCTTCCCGGCACGGCAGTGCCACCCTATAGATCGACAATCGGCGCGACCGACACTGCGGTTGCACAGAATGGCGTGCAACCGGGCAGTCCTGCGGGCAACCTAGGAGCGTCGGCCGACCCATCACCAAGTACTGCGCCCCAAGCGGCCGCATTGCACACCGATGCCGCACGCGCCACCTCCGTGCCGCAGGCTGCGGAACAACCCGCCGATAGCGGACCGAATCATGGTGCAGCGGTGGCGGATCCGATGACTCTCGGCCAAGCAATCAACCGAACCCTGGCCAACCTGCTGACCCGCGACCCCGACGTACTCGTCTTCGGTGAGGACGTCGGCCGCAAGGGCGGCGTGTACGGCGTAACCAAGGGTCTGCAAAAGCAATTCGGCAAGCGCCGCGTGTTCGACACCCTGCTCGACGAGCAGAGCGTGCTCGGTACCGCCCTCGGCACCGCGCTCGCCGGTTTCATCCCGATCCCCGAAATCCAGTACCTGGCCTACGTGCACAACGCCGCCGACCAACTGCGCGGCGAGGCCGCCACCCTCTCCTTCTTCTCCAATGGGAGTTACCACAATCCGATGGTGGTCCGCATCGCCGGCTACGCCTACCAAAAAGGCTTCGGCGGCCACTTCCACAACGACAACTCCATCGCGGCCCTCCGCGACATCCCCGGCGTCATCGTCGCCTCCCCCGCCCGCGCCGACGACGCCGCCGCCCTCCTGCGCACCTGCGTCTCCGCCGCCCGAGTAGACGGCCGCGTCTGCATCTACCTAGAACCCATCGCCCTGTACCACACCCGCGACCTGCATGAACCAGGCGACAATGCCTGGCTCGCACCACCTTCCGACACCACCCACGCCGAAATCGGCCGCGCCCGCATCTACGGCGACGGCACCGACCTCACCATCGTCACCTTCGCCAACGGCGTCCCCATGAGCCTGCGCGTCGCCCGCCGCCTGGCCGACCGAGGCATCCGCACCCGAGTCCTCGACCTCCGCTGGCTCTCCCCCCTCCCCCTGGACGACCTCCTCCAACACGCCCGAGCCACCGGCCGAGTCCTCATCGCCGACGAAACCCGCCACAGCGGCGGCGTCTCCGAATCAATCTGCGCAGCCCTGATCGACGCAGGCTTCGAAGGCCGCATCTCCCGAGTAACCAGCGAAGACACCTTCATCCCCCTAGGCCCCGCCGCCGACACAATCCTCCTCGACGAAGCAAAGATAGAAACCGCCGCCGGAAAACTCCTGGCGGAGTAAACGTGTCAGGCCACCACGAGGACACCGTCCCTGAAGAACACCTGCGATACCAGCGATACCAGCAAGGCTTGGCTGCCGTAACCGACGCGGCCGAATCCGAACTCGTGGCCACCGTCCGACGCGACCCAGATCAGACCATGGCCGAGTCAGCCGTGTCGGAACATCTGAATACCCGTGCGGCGCAACTGATTCAACTCGGCGCCCGCCAATTCGATCAATGGGCTGTCGTTATCACCGAACAGGTCGCCGGCCACGACTTCCTGATCCGCCGTCTACAGGAATGGTCCCTCCTGAAGTCGATCACCCTGAACCATCCATGGACCCCCGAGGACGTCCTCGCCACCACCGACTGGTTCCAACGCAAGGTCGTCGACACCGCAACCTCCCCCGCCGCCCTAACCCTGCTGGCCGCCAAAGGCCGAACCCGACAAGTCCGCACCACCGCCACCCTCCGCCTGCGCCCCCGCAGATAGAAACCCGCACCCTGACTCGGGATCAGCACTCGGAATAGGGCCCTATTCTCAGTGCCGATCCCGAGTCAGGGTGCAGATCTTGGTCACATACGGGCGGGGCGGTGGGAGTGGGGCCTGGGTGATGTAGCCGTCGTATGGCGTGCTTCGCTGGCGAGCCAGTGCTGCGCGTATTCGGGTTGCGGGGTGTTCGGTGGTCAGGTCTTGCCATGTCCATCGGACGAGTTGGAATCCGCACGCGCGCATCGCATCCTCGCGAAGCTTCTCGGCGAACACCGCATCGCCGGGTTCTTGCCCGGAGCGAAGCAGTCGTCCGTATTTGATCCGGCCGTCGAACTCGCACAGCACTCCGGTGCCCTCGAGATAGAAGTCGACTCGTCCCAAGACCTTGTGCGCCGAGGTGAAGACATTTCCTTGGGAAACCGGTGCGGGCAACTCGAGCCGCGCGAACATCGCGCGGCTACGTGACTCGCCCACGCTCTCACTGTGCCCGTCCAAGAACGACACCACGCGATGCGCAGCTGCGATGCCGCGGCGGGACTTCGCCACCTCTAATTCGGCCGCGAGGTCGTTTCCTGACAAGCCGAAGTCACGTACCAGCGCGTCTCCGGTAACGACTGCCGACTCGAACGGCAATGTCCGCGCCAGATCTACCACCGTCCTGGCCGGCGTCGTAACCAACAGACCATCCATCTCGACCACAGCATCCATCGGCGCACAGTGAACCTTGACGTCCGACTTGATCCGACCGCCGTAACGGCGGTTTCGCGTGACCATGACCCGGTCCAACGGTGCCTGCCACAGTGGTGCCCCATAGATCACTGCGGCGGACTGATGACTGACGACCGCGTCATCCGCCATGGTCGGCTCGATGGCGTCGATGAGCGTCCGGTGCCGATCGACGTCATCGAGTTCCTCATATTGCAAGCGCTCGACATAGGCACCCCACCGCAACCGATGCCAGTCGGTGCCGGTATATCGGCGACGAATCTCTTCGTCACTGAGCCCACGCCGCAACTCCGCACCCCGCCGATGCACATCCAACTGCCCCATGCCAGCGATCATCACCGCCCCTCCCCCCGCCCACCACCCACCACCCCGTAAATGTGCATAACTCGGGCCCTGTGGATAGAAATCCGCACTCTCACTCGGGACATGCACTCGGAATAGGGCCCTATTCCGAGTGCATGTCCCGAGTGAGAGTGCGGGTGCTGTGCGCGTGCGCGGCGCTTTTACGTGCGCGGATCGTCAGCCCAGGTGGATGGGGAACGCGGCCAGGTCGTTTTGGGTGAGGACCGGGAAGTTGCGGATTTCCTCGTCCGGCACCGCGAGGCGGAGGTTGGGGAAGCGGTCGAAGAGGGCGGGTAGGGCGATGCCGGCTTCGAGGCGGGAGAGGGCGGCGCCGGGGCAGATGTGGGGGCCGTGGCCGAAGGTCAAGTGGCGGTTGGAGGTTGAGCGGGTGATGTCGAAGTCGTCGGAGTTCTCGCCGTGTACCGCGGTGTCGCGGCCGATGGCGCGGTAGGACATGACGACGCCCTCGCCCTTTTCGATGACGGTGTCGCCGATGGTGATGTCCTCGGTGGCGAAGCGCATCAGGAGGTGGCTGACGGGGCTGTCCCAGCGCAGCGTTTCCTCGACGACCTGCTTCCACTCGATGTCGCCGCTGCGCACCTTGTCCAGCTGTTCGGGCCGGGCCAGCAGGGCGCGGACAGCGTTGAGGATGAGGCCGACGGTGGTCTCGTGACCGGCGGCGACCAGCGCCTTCAGGTTGCCGACCACTTCCTCTTCGGTCAGCGGCTCGCCACCGTCGGCGGCCAGGATGAGGGCGCTGGTGAGGTCGTCGGTGGGGTTGGCGGTCTTCTTACGCACCAAATCCGTGTAGTAGACATCCATTTCATCGATCACCCGCAACCGCTCGTCCTGCGGGGTGACCAGTGAGAAGAAGGCTTTGTACCAGGTGAGCAGCATCGGGTGATCGGCGCGATCCACCCCCATCAGCTCACCGACGACGCGCATCGGCAGCGGGTAGGCGAAGACCTCTTTCAGATCAACGACAGCATCGCCACTGCTCGAGGCGCTGAGATCGTCCAGCAGCTCGGCGGTTAGTCGCTCGATGACGGGCCGGATCTCCTCTAGTCGACGCGGCGACAACGCCTGCGTCGTCTTGATCCGCAGCCGCCGATGCTCGGCCCCATCCACCGTGAACATGGACCGACCGGCATCGATCATTCCGATCAACGGCCACTGCCGCGTCACCACGCCGGAGTTCCACAGCGACCAGCCGCTGATGTCCTTGATCAGCCGAGGATCGACGAGCAGCTGCCTGGCGACGGCATGCTCGGTGATCGTCCAGGCGGGCACGCCGAGCAGTTCGATCCGCGCGACCGGACCATTCGTGCGCAGATAGCTGGTCTCACCAGCGAGGTCACCGACCATCGGATCGATGGCGAATGGACATGTTTGGGTCACGGGGTACCTCCGACTGCACGAACTGGGGTGAAACGAACCGGCAAAGACGTCATGCCGCGCAGGAACGCCGACGGGCGGCGCACCAGGTTCTGCGCGGGAACCATGAGATCGATATCGGGCAGCCGATCGAGCAGCACCTCGATGCTGGTCCGCGCGATGATCTCGGCCAGTTGCTGAGCCGGGAACGGGCACCGGTACTCGCCATAGCTGAACGCGAAGTGCGCACTGTTACCCGTGTGCGCGGGCTCGACACCGTCGACCAGATGTTGGCGCACATGCGGATCCGCGTTGGCGGCGGCCAGGCCGAGCAGCAGCATGTCGCCCGCCCGAATCACCTTGTCCGCCAACCGGGCATCGCGCGCCGCCCAGCGCCCGGCGAGGATCTGGGTGGGCGTGTCCTCCCACAGTACCTCGTTCATCGCCTCGCCGACACTGCGCCGCCCGCCGCCGAGCGCCGCGGCGAACCGATCGTCGGTGAGCATGAGCCGCACCGAGTTGCCGATCCAGTCGGCGGTCGGCAGATGCCCCGCGGCGGTGACCGCCATCAGGTCCTGCACGTACTCTTCGTCGCTGAACGAACCGGGATGCGCCAGCATCCGCGACACCAGGTCGGTGCCCGGCCGCGCCTTCTTCGAGGCGAGCACCTGCTGCATCTGCTCGTAGTACCGCCCGTACGCGGCTTGCGCGTCGGCGCCACCGTCGGCGAGCGCCTTCATGCTCCACGCCAGGCGCGGCCCGTCCTCGTCGGGGAAGCCGAGCGCCCAGGCGAGCGCGAGCACCGGCATCGGCACGGCGAACTCGGCGACCAGATCCGCCTCGCCCCGGCCGCAGAACCCGTCGATCAGCCGGTCTGCCAATTCCTCACAGGTGCGGCGCAATTCGAACGGATCGACCGATTCCAGCGCGGGCTCGACCATCGCCAGATGCCTGCGATGCTCGGCACCGGCGGTGAAGTAGATCGACGGCCGCGGCTGCCCGACCATCGGCAGCAGCGGCCAGTCCTCGGGGATGTTCGGCCACTGGTTCCACAGGCTGACGTCGCGCGGGAACAGCTCCGGATCGCTGGTGACCTGGTGCAGCTCGCGGTACCCGATGACGAGCCAGGCCGGAACATTGCCCGGCAGCTCGACGGACACGACAGGCCCGTGCTCACGGCGCATCTCGCGGTAGAGATGCTGCGGGTCGGTGTGGAAGCGCGGGCCGCTCAACGGCACCGCGTCGTGGTCGACCGGGCAGCCGCCGGTGGCAGCCGATGATGCGGCGCTCGAGATGGTCATGATGCGGTCTCCGCTCGCGGTGCATCGGCATAGATGTGCTCGACCAGGCTGATCAGCACGCTCTTACAGGATTCGCGCGACCTGGCGTCGCAGTCGACCAGCGGCACCTGCGGATCCAG
Organism: Nocardia sp. NPDC050175; assembly: GCF_044459885.1. NCBI lineage: Bacteria > Bacillati > Actinomycetota > Actinomycetes > Mycobacteriales > Nocardiaceae > Nocardia > Nocardia sp. NPDC050175. The sequence goes on along the minus strand of NZ_JBITJI010000003.1, from coordinate 614,957 downwards.
GTCAAGGGCGTCGCGGACTTCGTCGAGTCGAGAGGGCCCGCCGAAGTTGTTGCACGCCACCACGAATCGGGTGTGCTGGGCTTCGAGGCGGTCGATGGCGTACCAGGAGTCGGCGATCCGGCGCTGGTCGACCAGCACGATCGCGCCGAGGGCACCGGAGAACAACCGGTCCCAGAGGAAGAAGAAGCGTTCCTGCCCCGGCGCGCCGAACAGGTAGAGCACGTTTTCGGCGTCGATGCTGATGCGCCCGAAATCGAAGGCGACCGTTGTCGTCGACTTGCCCGGCGCACCGCTCGGATCATCGATGCCGATGCCCGCGTTGGTCATCGTCGCCTCGGTGTCGAGCGGGCGGATCTCGCTGACCGCGCGGACCATGGTGGTCTTGCCGACCCCGAAACCGCCGACGATGACGATCTTCAGTCCCTGGCGGGTCGCGCTGTTCAGCGGTGCGTCGGCACGGGCGGGCCGAGCGTCAAAGGTTGCGGAGTCCAACGAGCACCTTCTCGAGGGTGGTGGAGTCGGGCACCGAATTCCACGGCGCGTCAGGGTAAGCGGGGCCGTTGCTCGGATGCCGGACGGTGATCTTGCCTGCGTGCAACAGGTCCGACAGCAGGATGGTGGCGATGCCGACCGGGATGCGCAGCTCGGCGGCGATCTCGACGACCGCGGTGGGCGCGCGGCACATGTCCAGGATCGCGACGTGCTCGGACTGCATGCCCTGGGTCGGATCGCATTCGCTGACCACGAGGGTGACCAGGTCGAAGCTGTCGGAGTCCGGTTTGCTGCGTCCCCCCGTCAGTGTGTAGAGCCGGTCGGGATCGTCGTCGCGCCCTGGCCTGTTCACGACACGCTCGCTCCCCCGACTCGTGGCTTGGACGCGAGATGATGGCCTAGCTGCTCGACCAGCTCCCGCATGTTGTGCCCGACCAGGCCGGCGTCCGCGTCCTCGGCGGCGACGACCGCGATATGCGCGGCCAGCCCCGCCTCGACGATGAACAGGATGCCGCCGTAGAACTCCGTCATCGACTGGCGCACACCGCCTCTGCCGTCACCGAATTCGACGGAGGCGCCGTGCGACAGGCTCTGGATGCCCGCGGCGATGGCCGACAGCTGGTCGGCCTTGTCCATGCTGAGTTCCGGGGTGTGGCAGATCTTGAGGCCGTCGCCGGAGAGTAGTAGCGCGTGGCGGGTGCGCGGGGTGCGGGCGAGCAGTTGCTCCAGCAGCCAGCTGAGTTGCGACGGAACAGACGTTGTCATCGATCATTCTCCACGGCAACGGTAGGGGACGGGGAAGGTGTTGCGGCAGCGGAGTTGTCGGTGTCACGACCGGCCAACGCACGCTGGAACGCACCGAAGGCCGCCGGTGTCGACGCGGGCGGGGTCGCCGCGGGCGCGTCGAGCGAGGGTAGCGAGAGGCCGGCGGGATGGACCGCGGCCAAGGTGCTGCCGCGGCGCCGTTTCGGCAGGCCCATGCTGGTGTGCTCGGCGGCGGGCTCGGGCAGCGCGGCGGGTTCCGGCAGCGCCTGTTCGGCGGCCAGGGGTGTCGGCGCGGCGGGCTTGGGTGTCAGCGCGACGGGCTGGAGTGTCGGCGCGACGGGCTTGGGTGCGATGGCGACCGGCGAGGTCGCGCCGGGCAACGTCGAGGTCGGTATCGCCGGGTTGGTGGCCAGGGACGCCGGTTGTGAACGGTCAACGCGCGCAGTGAGATCCCGAGGAACCACCACGACCACTGCGGTGCCGCCGATGGCGGACGGCCGGTAGGACACGGTGAGACCGTGCTTGCGGGCGAGGTGCCCGACGACCGCGAGACCGAGCCGCGTGCCGCTCAACGACGACAGGTCCGACGAACGCTGGCCGCGCCCGTCCTGGGGTGCGTTCGACACGGTCTGTTCGGCGCGGCGCAGCGCCGATTCGCTCATCACCAGGCCACTGTCCTCGATGGTGAGCACCACGCCCGCAGGCACTTCGGCGGCATAGACATGCACCTCGGTGGTGGGCGGGGAGAAATTACAGGCGTTGTCGAGCAGTTCGGCCAGCGTGTGCATCACGCCCTCGGCCGCGTGACCGGCGATGGCGATCTCCGCGATGGCGCGCAACCGGACCCGCTGATAACCCGCGACGCGGCCCATCGCGCCACGCAGGATCGACTCCATGGCAATGGGTTTGGCCCAGCGCCGCCCGGATCGGGCGCCGCTGAGTACGGCGATGCTGTCGGCGAGGCGGCCTGCCTGCGCGGTGCGATGGTCCAGGTGCAGCAGGTCGGCGAGCACCTTGGGATCGGCGTGCCGGTGTTCCATCTCGCGCAGCTCGGCGAGCATGCTGGTGGTCATCGCCTGCATGCGGCCCGCCGCACCGGCGAACGCGGCCATCGCGGCGGACCGGCGGCTGTCGCTGCTCTTCGCTTCCCACGCGTGCACGCCGGCGGCCTCGCTCGCGGCCGCCATCCTGGCCGTGGCCTCGGCGGTGATCGCCGCTGCGGACTCGCGGGCCCGCCGGGCGGCACCGCGATAGTGCACGGCCGCAGTTGCCGTGGCGCACAACGCGATAGCGGCGGTGACCGCACCCGCGGTCAGCGGAATGCGGAAGTCGGTCGGCGCGTAGTACACCGCGATCACCACGACCACCGAGGTGATCGCGGCGCAGGTGAGCAGGGCTAACAAGGGCATGCGCAGACGTCGAAAGAGTGGTTCCCGACGCTCGCCTTCCGGCGCATTCAATGACTGTGACAAGTTCCGTACTTTCGCACTCACGTTCACGACGAAGGCATGCTCTACGAGTCCCGACCCCTCCTGCGCAGTTCGGGCTGCACCAAATGTACAGACCACCAACCGGTTCCGCATCTCGGCGAACGCATCTAATATGCGTTGTTAGCAAGTTGCGCAATAGTTGTATTGTATTGCGCTACTTTATTTTTCAACGATGGTTGCGAACCGGCTTGCTACCGATCGGTAGTTTTCCGATCATCGCTTCGTCACACGGCGGTCACACTGCCGCCGTCCGTTGTCCTCGTCGAGGCCACGTCGAATCCCGTGTTGGCACGCCGGACCCGTATCCCCACGATTCGGATTCGACCGGGGAATACTGGATAGCCAATGGCAGGTGACGACCAGCAGTGGAGGGCACGGGATGACGATGATGTCCATGCTCGGCGAGGTTCGGCCGGAGCACGATCGCGCGGCGGACGGCGAACTCGTGCTCCTGCACTATCTGCGATCGTTCCGTAAGCCGGTGCTCGAGGTGTGGTCGGCGGCGACCGATCGCGGGCAGTTGGCGCGGTGGCTCGGCGCGGTGTCGGGCGGCAGCGGGAATCTGACGATCGAACCGATGGACGGACCGGTGTCACGTCCGGTCGCGGTCCGGGTCGGGCACTGCCAGGCGCCGCACGAGTTGATCGTGCACATCGACGGGTGTCTGCTGGAGATTCGGATGACTCAGGTCGGTGTGGTCACCAATGTCGAGCTGGTCCGTCGTCATGTCAGCCCAGCCGACGCACGCGAAATCGGCCCGCGCTGGCAGTACCTGCTGGATCGGCTCACCGCCTACCTGGACTACCAACCGCTGCCGCAGTGGGCCGACTACCCGAAGCGGGAAGACGAATACCGCTGAGCTCCACCCTCAGACGAAGAAGCCCGCGATCCCCCAGCCCGGCCTGGCCTGTGCCTCGCGGATCCACTCCATGCACGATTCGATCGCGGCGAGCACCTCGTGGTCGATCTCCTCACGCTGTCGAAGGGTGGTCGATTCCCATTGCACCAGGGCTTCCGCGCATTGCTCCGGGGTCCATTCGCCGTAGCCGGGTAGCTCCTCAGGCTCCGGGAGGGCGGCGGGTAGCGCGTGGTAGACGAAATCGGCGAGGCTGATCGCCTTGATGCCGAGCTCGGCGAGACCCTCGTCGACCTGTTCCAGCCAGCTGCCACGGAACGGCGAGAAGTAGCGGTTGTCCAGGAATCGGCCGTAGAACTGGCAGATCGTTTGATATGCGTACGCGTATTGGAAGCCGTAGCCCTGATCGAACGGCCCACCGTCGATGACCGCGCGCACCGCGTCGTAGCGCGGCGGGGCACCGTTGGCGATCTCCTCGGCGAACCAGTCGTCGGCATGCGCCAACTGCGCCTTGAACCGGCCACCGATCATCCGCCGGAGCTTGTCGTCCCGCGAACCGATCGCGGCCCTGACCCTATCTAACTCGACGACGTAAACGCTCAGGCTGTAACTCATGATCGAACATTAGCGACACCCACCGACACGAACGGCGCACCAGCCGAGGGCCTTTGGCATCGCCAGCTGTCAGAGCGCCGGACAGTCAGTGGTCGCACTCGACAGCGGTGCCGGTTTCCTATCTCGGACAAAGAGTGCGAACCCCAACCCTGTTGCGATCGCAGTTGCGCTGCCCGACAACAGGAATGCCCGACTGATACCGAAATCGGCGATGACCATCCCGGCCACGGCCGCGCCGAGCCCGGACCCACCGTTGCATGCCACGTTGACCAGAATGGCACTGTGGGTCTTGTGGGCAGCTCCCTCGGTCAGGGCGTCGGCCAGCAGATATACCGTCATGACCGCAGGACCTATCGCCACACCGACCAAGACCAGCAGCGGAACCGCGAGACCCAGTCCGTGCACGGTGGCAAGCAGCGCGGCGCCGACTCCCAGCAGCAACGCAAGAACTATCAGCCGCACCGAGGCGCTCGTACTCCAGTTCCGACGGCCGTAGAGCAGTGCGGCAACCGCGCTGCCCAACGCCAGCACGGCGAGCAGCCCACCCGCGAGCGAAGCACGACCGGCCTCGGTCGCCAAGGCAGGCACCGTCACTTCCATCGCGCCGATCGTGAACCCGACCCCCGCGAACACCACCAGCAGCCATCGAATTCGCCTGGCCACCACCGAGAACTTGCCGCCACCGGCCTTGCTCTCGGTCGATTCCAGACGCCCCTTCTCCGCCGCCGAAGCCATCAGCAATCCGCCGAGCACACACACCGAACCAGCGACCAGCACGGCAACACCGGGCCCCGCGAGTGCCACCGCGCCGGTCGCTACCAAAGGCCCGACGACCAGCGTCGATTCCTCGACTACCGAGTCCAACCCGAACGCACGAGCAACCCACTGCTGCGGCAACTTCCGCGACCATCCGACCCGCATCAAGGCACCGAATGGTGGTGCGCTGCAACCCGATAACGTCACCAATGCGGCCAACAGCCATGGCGTGTCACTGCGCGCGGCCGGCACCAGGATCACCAACGCCGATCCGCTGACCAGTGACAACACCAGCAGCGCCGCACTGTGCCCGACCCGTACAGAAATCCAGGACCGAACCGGCCCCGCCACCACCATGCCGATCGCGAACCCCGCCATCGTCAGACCCGCGACCGAGAACGATCCCGTGGCCTGCTGAATGAACAGCACCACCGCGACCGGGATCATCCCCACCGACATTCGGCCGACGAACGCACCCGCGAACAGCAACGGAATACCGCGCGGCCGCAACAGATCCAGATAACCTGGGGAACTCTCGCCGATCTCCGACTGACTCACGATTCCGCCCTCCCCGACGAACCCGATCGAACCCCTACCACAGCGATCATCATCGATCGTCCAGGTGGTCACAAACTATTTTCGGTTCGACAGCCGTGAGTTGTGCCTAGCGAATACCGCCAACAGTCATGCCTGACAACGCCTTTGGTGGCAGATGCGGTGGTCGGCGAGTGCTAGGCGGGCACGTCGGATGGGTTGGTGACGAGTTCGCGCAGGTGGGCGGTGAGTAGGTTGTTGACCTCGGTCGCGCGTTCCAGTTGGACCAGATGGCCCGCGTCGGCGATCTTGGTTACTTCGCGCAGGTCGGGGACGGAGTTGCGCAGGGTCGTGAGCGGGTCGCGGCCGCTGAAGCCTTCCATGTCCGGGTCGTGGTCGCCATACATGAAGTAGGCGGGGACGGTGACGGAGGCGTCGGCGTAGTCGGCGGTGAGTTCCCAGTTGCGGTCGAGGGCCCGGTACCAGTTCAGGCCGCCGGTGAAGCCGGTACGTTCGAAATCCTGGGCCAGGGTGTCGAATTCGCTCAGGGAGAGCCAGCGCCATGGCAAGGCAGGTGCCTCGGGGAGGACGTCGAGATATCCGGTGCCCTCAGCGGGGAACTGCCAGGTGTCGAGGTAGTGATAGTCGGCGCTGAGCGAGTAGTAGACCCGGGTCAGGAATTCCCTTGTGCGAGCTGCCAGTTCGGCATCAGCGACGCCAGGTGTCTGAAAGTAGTGCAGGTGCAGGAAGTGTCGCGCAGCGGCCTTCGCCCAGAGTTGGGACGGCGAGCGTGGCGGGCGGGGCGCGAAGGGGTTGTTCAGCACGATGACGCCGCGCACTCGCTCCGGCGCGCGTAATGCCAACTCCCACACCAGCGCCGCGCCGAAGTCCAAGCCGACGAACACCGCCTGTTCGGCTCCGATGTCGTCGAGCAGGGCGAGCAGGTCACCGATCACCGCTTGATTCGTGTAGGACTCGACGTCGGTCGGCACATCGGTCTGCCCGTAACCGCGCAGGTCCGGAGCGATGGCTCGATACCCGGCGGCTGCTACGGACTCCAGTTGGTTGTGCCAGATGAACCAGGTGTGCGGGAAGCCGTGACAGAAGATCACCGGATACCCCTCGCCCTGCTCGGCGACGTGCATTCGGACGCCGTTGGCGGTCACGAACCGATGCGTCAACTCCACTGCGGCCTCCAAAACCTAGAACGTGTTCTCGTTTCACGGTAGTGTCCTGAAGTCGTGAGCGGAATACCTAACCCACTGACCGGCAAGATCGCGGTGGTCACCGGCGCGAGTCGCGGCATCGGCAAGGGCATCGCCTTGGAGCTCGGTGCGGCGGGTGCGACGGTGTACGTCACCGGGCGCACGGATACCCCGGGTCGACTGCCTGGCACGGTTGGCGAAACCGCCGCAGCGATCGACGCGGCTGGTGGCGTCGGCGTTCCGTTCGTCTGCGATCACCGCGACGACGAGGCGGTGCAGCGCCTGTTCCAGCAGATCCGCGACGACCACGGACGCCTCGACGTACTGGTGAACAACGTCTACAACTCCCCCGCCGCGGCACGCTGGCTCGGCAAACCGTTCTGGGAGGTCCCGCCGAAAGCCTGGGACGAGACCTTCGACATCGGCGTCCGATCCCATTACGTAGCAAGCGTTTACGCGGCACCGCTGCTGATCGAGTCGGACGGCTTGATGGTCAACATCTCGTCACCCGGCGCACAGCGCTACATGCACAACGCGGTATACGGCGTCGCGAAGACCGCACTGGACCGCCTCACCGCGGACATGGCCCACAACCTGGCCGATACGAAGGTCACCGTCGTCTCACTATGGCCCGGCATCGTGGACACCGAACTCCTGCAACTAGTTCCAGCCGACGCCCAAGGCCAACGCCTGGTCACCTTGCCAGGCGAAGGCACCTTCGACCTCACCCAGGCCGAAACCCCCCACTTCCCCGGCCGCGCAGTAGTCGCCCTCGCCAACGCCCCCGACCGCCACACCCGCACCGGATCCGCCTGCCGCGTAGCCGATCTCGCCGACGCCTACTCCTTCACCGACCTAGACGGCCGCATCCCCCGCACCGACTAACCCCACCCACCGCTTCCACAAACACCCGCACCACTTCCCAGAATCCGCGCACCCTCTCGGGATCTGCACCGACATTAGGGCCCTATTCCGAGTGCAGATCCCGAGAGAAGGTGCAGATCCGCGCCGCCAACGGCAAGGAATCCCCTCCCGCGCACAAGTTGTGCAGCTGCGCACAAAATTGCTGGCAATTTCGTGCGCAGCTGGACAATTCACGCGCGCCGACCACCGTGGATCACTCGACAGTCCGACCAATGACTACTCGATCTTGTCCAAAGCGCTTGGGATACAACTCCAGCCAGACGACCACGCTGGAACCGCCACCACCCCTTCCTCCAAAGCGCTTGGAACGCAACCACAGCCCGATCGCCCCGCGAAAACCCATCCGTACACCCGTTGTGTCAGCCCCACACCCAGTACAGGGGGTGTGAGGCTGACACAACGGGTGTACGGCTTGTATCTTCCCCACCCCGGGAGCCGGGGTTCGCTGATTATCGAACTCTCGCAACGCAACCGCAGCCAGATGACCACGCTGGAACCCGCACTACGCCGCCCTGGTCTAAACCGCTTGGACACAACCCAGGCCAGATGACCCCCGCTGGAACCGCCACCACCCCACCTCCCCTTCCTCCAAAGCGCTTGGAACGCAACCACAGCCAGATGACCACCTCGGGAACGCGACATCGTGCACCTGACGTACACCTAAAGCCGGGTACGGCAGGCGACGCGCCCAGCACTACTCACGGGAAAACGTGGATAGGTCTTCAGCTTCTATGACCTGTCCACGTGCGGAGTTCCTTAGAAGCTCTTGCCCGATAGGTTCACCTTTTCGGGGGTCTGTGGGTGTACTGGTTCGGGTTGGTGTGCTGAGAGATCTCCGGTGGTGTGCTGGCCCAGGGGTTGTCGACTGGTTCATCGGATGACCGGAGTAGTGCTGGGCGCGTCAGGTGGGGTCCCCGACCTTAGTTATCGGTCAGGTGCGTGATGTCGCGTTCCAGCGTGGTCATCTGGCTGTGGTGCTGTTCTCGAGCGCTTTCGAAGCAGTGAGTGTGTCGTGTGGGCGTTTTGGGGGCCGCGGGGGCTCCGATGTGCACCCTTTGTTCTGGCCGAACACCCTTTCTTCAACCCTCACACCCGGTGCAGGGGGTGTGAGGGGTACAGAAACGGTGAGCGGCCGACCGAGGGGGTGTGAGGTGCACGATCAACGACACCCGAGGTGGCGCTATCAGCGAAATCTGCACTCTCTCTCGGGATCTGCACTCGGAATAGGGCCCTAAAGCCAGTGCAGGTCCCGAGAGAGAGTGCGGATTTCGACGGCATGGGGCTTAGGCGACGGCGAGGAAGCGTTGGACTGCGCGGGAGGGGGTGGTGTGCCATGCGAGGTAGACGTGGGTTGGTGGGGCGTCCGGGATGTCCAGGTAGACAACTCCAGGATGGGGTGCGCGGGTGCGGGCAACGGCGGGGGCGCCGCCGATGCCGCGGTTGGCCGCGACCAGTTCGATCCACTCCTCGAAGTTCCGGCAGGTGATGATCGGGCGGTTCGGGTCGCGCTGATCCCACGATTCGGCGTGGGTGGTGCCGGATACCACGTTCACCACGAGCGGATATCCGGCGAGATCTGCCCAGCGCAGATCGGTTGCCGTCGTGAGCGGTGAGTTCGCGGCGACGGCGAGTATCCGCTGTTCGGTGGCGATCAGCCGCGATTCGAGATGGCCGGGCAGTTGGGTCTCGCCGCGGTATATGGCGATATCGATGGACCTGGCGTCGAGCGCGGCCAGCGGATCATCGATGCGTCGGAGCGTGATGCGACCGCCGAGTGCCTCGTAGCGGCGACGGGTCGCGGCCAGCCAGGTGGTGGGCAGCAGCCAGGCGAACCCCACCTCGACGGCGGCACGGGACCGGAGCTGAGCGGTGACCGTGTCGACGTCGGCGAGGATTCGCCTGGCATGCGCCAGCAGTTCGGCACCCTCCTCGGTCAGTTCGAAGCGCCGGGACGTGCGTTCGATGAGACGGCACTCGATGTGCCGCTCCAGTTGCTGGATCGTCCTGGTCAGCGCGGGTTGGCTCAGGTGGAGTCGGACGGCGGCGCGGGTGTAGTTCGACTCCTCGCACAGCGCGACGTACGCGCGGAGATGCCGTAGCTCGATATTCGCCGCCCCACCTACGCTCGGACCTCCCGCCGCAGACGAAGGCGCTCTGTCCGGCAGCGCATCTTCGTCCATGCTTCCAGCGTATACATGGTGCACAGAAAGCATTTCACAGACGAAAAACCAGACCGTACGGTCACTGTAGTGACCGCAACCCTCGCTCCCGCACCGCGCCACAGCCTCGCACCCGCCTTCGCCGCCGCCGCGGGATTGGCCGCCGCGATGGGTGTCGGCCGGTTCGTCTACACGCCGCTGCTGCCGATCATGGTGGACGCGCACCAGATCACCACCAATGACGGCGCGGTGATCGCGACCGCCAACTACGCGGGCTATCTACTCGGCGCCATTCTGCTCACGCGCTGGCCGGAACTGAACAGCCGCAACATCTTCCGCATCTCCGCCGTGCTGCTGATCATCAGCGAGTTGCTGATGGCCGTGCCCGCGCCGACGATTTTCCCTGCGGCACTGCGCCTTATCGCCGGTGTCACCAGCGCCGTCATCTTCGTCGCGTGCGCCGGGGTCGCCGCCAGACACGGCAGCAGTCGGGACGCGGCCGGAATCGCCATCAGCGGAGTCGGTTTCGGCATCGCGCTCACCGGGTTGCTGGTTTTGGCGGTGCGACCGTTCCTGGGTTGGCAGAGCATGTGGCTGGTCTCGGCAGCGCTGACCGTGGTGTTGCTGATGCCCGCGTTGCGTCTCGATATCCAGCCCGGTCGCCGCGCGGGCAAGGCCACCATCCGGTCGAAGGGTGCGTGGCGGGCGCTGCTGGTCTCCTATTTTCTGGAGGGCCTCGGGTACATCGTGATCGGCACGTTCCTGGTGGCAGCGGTCAGTGATCAGCGCGGACAAGTAGTCGGCGCGTGGATTTGGGTGGTGGTCGGCGCGGCCGCGGTGCCTGCCACCGTGCTGTGGGGTGTTGCCGCGCGCCGCTGGAGTCCGGCGGTCGCGATGCCGATCGCGCTACTGGCGCAGTGTGTTTCGGCGGTGCTGCCCGCCGTGTCGGCCGCGGTGTGGCCTGCCCTGCTGTCGGCGGCGCTGTTCGGCGCGACCTTCGTCGGCATCGTGATGCTGGCGATTCGGATCGGCGGTGAACTGTCGGACGGCAACGTGGCGGCACCACTCACCGCCGTCTATGGCGCGGGGCAGATGCTCGGTCCATTGGTGGTGGCGCCGGTAATCGGCGACAGCTATCCGGCCGCGTTCGTCATCGCCGCCATGGTGCTGGCGGGCGCGACGATCGCGGCCGGTGTGGTGACGCGCCTGATCAGGCGAACTTGATCTCCAGGCCGATGCCGACGATGGCGATGAGCCAGACCAGGCCGGTGAAGACAGTGATTCGGTCGAGGTTTTTCTCCACAACGGTCGAGCCAGAGAGGCTGGACTGCACACCGCCGCCGAACAGGCTGGACAGACCTCCACCCTTGGCGCGGTGCAGCAGCACCAGCAGCACCAGCAGCACGCTGGCGATGATCAGGAGGATATCGAGGAACATCCGCATGCCGGACAGTGTATGCGGACGATCCGATCCCACCGAATCAGGCACTCGGCAAGGGCGATCCTAAGCAGGCAAGATCGCGACCAAGTGGGTGATCTGGTCGTCCCCAATGGTGAATTTGTACGCCTCCTGCTCGCGGATCTGATCCTGCGCGGTGAGCCTGACCTGGTGCTGGTGCATGTGCTCGGCCCAGGACCGGACCACGAACGCCTCGACGTAGCGGTCCAGCACGCCGATGTCGCGATACAGCCGCCACTCCATCGCGCCGGTGCGCTGCCGGGACCGGCCGACGAACACCATCGCGGTCATGAACTCGTCCAGATTCTCCGGCGGCACGTCATAGGTGCGCAGCACCATGACCGGTCCGTCGGCCGGATCGGGTTCGACGACGACCTGCGGTTCCGGCCAGAACGCCGCAGGCGTCTGATCCATGTTCTCCGCGTTGTGACTGATCGGCAGCCACACCGTGCTCACCGCGCAGAGCCCGAGCAGCACCGCCGCGGTCAGCAGCGCGAACACCGGCCCGGCCGCGCCGGCCACCACACCCCAGACCAGCGAGCCGATCGCCTGCCCGCCCATGAACACCAGCAGATACACCGAGAGCCCGCGCGCACGCACCCACGCGGGCAGCAGCAACTGCATGGTCGAGTTCATCGTGGACATGGCGAGCAGCCAGGCGAAACCGGCGAAAACCAGCAGCACCAACACCAGCGGCACCACGTGCAGCACCGCGGTGCCCGCCGACGCGATCCCGAACAGCACGGCGGCCGTGCTCAGCCGCTGCGTGGGCGTCATCAGGGTGCGCAGCCGCGAAAGACCGACCGCGCCGAGCACCGCACCGATGCCGAGCGCAGCGAGCATCAGCCCGTAGCCGGACGAGCCGAGCCCGAGTTCGTCGCGCGCGATCACCGGCAGCAGCGCCCAGATCGCGCTCGCCGGTGCGATGAACAGGATCGAGCGCAACAGCACCCGCCGGATCGCGGGTGCCGCCTTGATGAACCGGGTCCCGGCCTGCAGCGCCGCCAACGGGCGCTCGCTCGGCAGCAGCCGATCCGTCGCGGGCCTGCGCCACAACGCGAGCACCGCGACGATGCCGCCGAACGACACCGCGTTGAGCACGAACACGAACGTCGGCCCGGACAGCGAGACCAGCACACCCGCGATCGCGGGCCCCACCGCTCGCCCGATATTGATGCTCATGCTGCCAAGCGCGGCCGCCGACGGAATCTGTTCGCGCGGCACCAGTTCCGGCTGAATCGCCTGCCAGGCGGGCCCGGTGAGCGCCTGCCCGCAGCCGATCAGGAACAGCAGAATGAGCAATACCGAGGGGGTGGTGTGCCCGGTCGCCGTCGACACCGCGAGCACCGCGGCGAGCACCGCCATCGTCGACTGCGCGCCCAGCAACAGCCTGCGCCGATCGACCAGGTCGGCGATCACGCCGGACGGAATGGCAAGCAGCATCACCGGCAGCGTGATCGCGGTCTGCACGAACGACACCAGCACGGCCGCATTCGGCTCGTCGACCAACACCCACTGCGCGCCGACGGTCTGCATCCAGGTGCCCAGGTTCGACACCAGTTGCGCGATCCACAACGCGCGATACACCCTCGACCTCAACGGAGCCCAGGTCGAGACAGCGGTGTTAGGCGCGGTGATCACTCACCGAAGCTTAGCCATCCGAACGGCAGGGTCGCCGCGCCGGTCGTGACGGCACGCCGTCGCGGCTGGACCGCGCCAGCCCGATCCTGGTCGGCGCGCCGAGGAATGTCGTCGAGGCGCTCCCATGGTGATCGAACGTACGAGGATCGACATCGTCGCGCATCGTGCGCGAGCTGATGTGACGTCGCGTGAGCGAGCGTCAGCGAGAAGACCGAAAATACAGCGCGCCGGTGCGCACGACGGGACCGAGGGCCAGCGAGGTGGAGTCGTCTATGTGTCGGCCTCCGCCACGGTAGGAGCGGATCGGTTGCGGCTCAGTCCATCCGGCCCGTGGTTTCGCCGGTGCTCGGGCGACTGCTCGCGAGAATCAGTGCCACAGTGAGGAGGGCGGCACCGAGCATACCCAGTGGAGTCAGTCGTTCGCCGAGGACGATGGCGGCGAGGATTGCGCCGGTGAGAGGTTCGAGCAGAGCGAGGATCGCGGCGGTGCCGGGTCCGGCGTCGGGTAGGCCGCGGAAGTACAGGGTGTAGGCGATTGCTGTCGGCACCAATCCGAGGGCAGCGAGCAGGGCGAAGCTGCCGATGTTCGGGGCGAACGTGATTCCGGTGGTGATCGCCAGTGGGGCGAGTAGTGCTGCGCCACCGGTGAATCCGAGGCCGGTCGTGGTCATCGGGTCGAGGCCGGGTACCGGCCGGGCACTGATCACGGTGACCGTCGCGAACGCCGCTGCGGCCACGACGGCGAGAGCCGCACCGGCAAGCAGTCCAGCGGATCCCACCTCATCAGACGGAACGCCGACCAGCAGTGCCAATCCGGACAGGGCCAGCCCGATAGTCGCGGCCCGCCTGCGATCCACGACACGCCGGCCGGTGAGCTGTTCCAGCACTGCGACCACCACTGGTGACGCACCGATGGTAATCAGCGTGGCGACGCTGACCGACGACGCCGCTACCGCCCCGAAATAGCACGCCTGGAAGGTGGCGGCCAATACCGCGACCGCGCCGATTCTGCGCCAGGCCAAGAGATTTCGAGGCCAAGGCCGCCGGGTTGCGGCAAGGAGGGCAACAAGCAACAACCCGCCGACGGCAAGTCGGCACGTGGCCACCGCGATCGGTGACAACCCGGTGGCACGCCCGAGCAGCGTACCGAGCAAACCGCCGGTGCCCCAGAGCATTCCGGCGCCGACGAGGTAGACCAACCCGGAACGGCCGGTCGTAGACAGAGATATGGACATGAAAGGTTCGCGCTCCTGCGACAGAGAGGGATGGGGTCGCGGAAGCGAGGTGCACAACGAATGCCGAACAGACGCACAAGCCCGTACCGTCCGTCCTCAGACCACGCATCGCCACAGCGAATGCGCAGATACGCGGAACGAGCATCACCGAACTCGGCTGCTCAGACCGCACATCGCCGTAGCGCGCAGTAACGGGGGCACCACCCGACGCGGTCCGTCAGACCGCGCTTGGCTGGGCTGATACGGAAGTACGCCTACACCTCGCTCAGGAGGCAGGCGGCGGAGTAATCGGGAAGCATCGATGCACGGGGCCGATCCTAATGGCCAGCGGCGCGGCTTGTCGCATGCATTGCCGCTCGGGCGCTCGCAGTGCTGGATCTGCCGCAGTCCTGCCCGCCGACTCGACACTCAGCCGATAGGGACGCACACACGATTACCGCTCGAGCGCGCGCAGCAACGGATCTGCCGCGATCCTGGCCGCGGTCTCGGCGTCCGGCAGGTAGGGGCGTGCTCGTACGATCCACTCGGAGCGCAGTTCGGGGATCGTCACCTGTTGTTCGTCCCAGTCGGAATACAGCCGACCGGTCCAGTCCATTTCGGCTGCGCCGTCGGGGTCGCCGAGGGTGTGGGCAAGGTGGTCGTTCCATGCCGAGTACGACGTGGCAAGCGTGCAGGCCTCCGGCGCACGGAGTTTCAGCAACCACCTACCGTGCGCCCATTCATGGTCTCCGAGAAGCGCATTCGCGGTGCGCCGGACGGAACCGCCGCGAAGTCCGCGACCCGGCCAGCACCATACCGGCGGCGAATCTCCGCAATCGATACCGCGCCTTGCCATTTCGGCGGCCATCACCCGGAACGCCGGCCGAAAATTCGAGGACACCAGATCCCAGCTCGCACGGTAGCAACCACTCTCGCGCACCGCGGCGACCACCTCGGGTGCCTGCAGCGTCCACAACCTCATCCGCGCGACCTATTCCTCCGCCGAACCGGCGTAGGTGCGCAACAGGTCCGCGACCAGCGTGAGGACCGATTCGTCGAGTTCGGGCCGCTGATACACACCTCGAACGACCGCCTGCCCCGAGAACACGTGCAGCGCCATGAAGAAAATGGGTTCGCGCAGCCGCTGCGGGAACTGGTCCAGCACTCCCGTGTGGTCTACTGCGGCGGCGATCTCGTCGTAATAGCTCTCGACCGTCGGCGCGATCCTGACCCGCAGTTCGGCGTCCGACCGGGCCGCGAGGTAGATCTCGCGCAGCGCGTGGGTGACGCCGTCGGACTGGGCCTCCTGCAGGAAGCGCAACGCGGTGTCGAGCGGGTTCGCGTGCTCGCCGAGGTGTTCCATCACCACGGTGAACGCGGCGAGTTGCCGCGCGACGATCTCCTCTGCGGTCCGCACGATCAGGTCGAGCCTGCTGTCGAACTGCCGGAACATCGCCCCGACGGACAGCCCGGCCCGCCCGCAGATCTCCTGCACGGTCGTGCGCTGATAGCCGACCTCGCCGATCGCGGCGATCGTCGCGTCGATCAACTTGGCGACGGTGGCGGCGCGGCGTTCCTGCTGCGTCCGGCGTGGACGCGGTGTTTCGGCGCTCCCGGTCATGATTGCCCATCCTGCCCGGTCCGGCTCGAACCGGCCGTCATCGGGTCAGCGTGATCGTTGACACAGCGACAGCGTGGACCCTACAGTCGACCCGCCAGTTAGGAAATAGTTGCTCTCTTTTTACCCGGGAGCTGGCTCGCAATGTTGCGTAGAGGTCGAGGAGTTCCGAATGAAGATGGGCACTGCCGCAAGCACCAAAAGGATGGTCGCGCACACTTGCCTGGCTCTGACCGCGGGGTTGACCGTCGCGGTATGTCCATTGACGATCGCTGCCGCACATGCGGATCCGGTTTCGGTGGCACCCCCGCTACCGTTCCCGCTGCCGCCCGCTCCGCCGTTCTTGGACCCTGGGTTCTACAACCCCGATCCGGCCACGGTGGCCGCAGCCCAGCCGGGTGAGATCCTGTCCGCGCGCCAGGTCAACCTCGCCAATGCCTGGCTGATCCCGCTCAACACGCGAGCCTGGCAGTTGTCCTATCGCAGCACCAACACCCGCGGCGAAGCCATTCCCGCGGTCGCCACGGTGATCGTGCCGTATCGCCCAGCACCCAGCGGGCAGCGCGGACTGGTCTCGTTCCAAATCGCCGAGGATTCGCTCTCGCAGAACTGCGCACCGTCCTATGCCTTGCAGATGGGGTCGCTGCCCAACCCGCTGAATCCGATTCATCAATTGGAGTTCATCGAGATACAGGCCATGCTCCAGCTGGGGCACGCAGTGGTCATCCCCGACCATGAGGGACCGAACGCGGCCTACGCCGTCGGCCCCCTCGGCGGCCGGATCACCCTCGACGGGATCCGCGCGGCAGAGAACTTCGACGAGGCCGGTCTGCCCGGCGCGGCCACCCGCACCGTCCTGTGGGGCTACTCCGGCGGCGCCATCCCGACCGGACATGCCGCCGAACTACAACCCCAGTACGCGCCCGAGCTGAACCTCGTCGGCTCCGCGACCGGCGGCCTGATGGCCGACATCACCATGGCCGCCGACTACAACAACGGCACCTCGACCTTCGGTGGCGCGGTGCTCGGTGGATTGTTCGGCGTGGCAAGGGAATACCCGCAGGTCAACAAGTTCATCGATCAGTACATGAACCCGTTCGGCAAGGCATTACGGGTGGTGCACGAAGGGCAGTGTGTCGCACTGCAATTCGCGGGCTTCCCGTTCGTGAACATCAAAGGCCTGTTCGACTACCCCGGCGGTGATCCGCTGCGCGCGCCCGAAATGCAGCCAGTACTGAACGAATTGGCCCTCGGGCGGCGCGGCACCCCCACCGCGCCGATCTACATCTACGAGGCCCCGCTCGACGAGGTCATGCCGGTGAACGCGGTCAACAAGCTCTACGACACCTACTGCAAGGATCCGAACGCCAAGGTCGCTTACACCCGTGACCTGCTCAGCGAACACGGTGTCGCCGCCGTCTCAGGTGCGGGTTCGGCCGTGATCTGGCTGAACGATCGGCTCAACGGCATCCCCGCCGCGGATGGCTGCAACAATCGCGACGTCCCTTCGGAGATCCTCGACCCCGGCGCGATCGGCACGGTCGTCAACACCATCGGCGGAGTGCTCGCCTCCGCGCTCGGCATGCCGGTCTGACCTGCCGAACACCAGGCCGAACCGCACGCCGTCGGTAGCATCGCCGTCATGTCGGCTACCTTTCTGCGGTTCGGCCCGGTCGCCCTGTTGGCTCTCCTCGCGGTCACCGCCTGCTCGAGCGGCGACTCGGACTCGAACTCGACCGCGCCGACCCTTGCGGGCCGCACCTTCCTCTCCATCGCAGTCGACGGCGCGCCGATCCCCGGCGGCGGCCCGCTGACCCTCTCCTTCAAAGACGACCGGATCGCCGCAGACGCGGGCTGCAACTCCTATTCGGGCGCGGTCGCACTGGACAACAACAAACTGCACGTGACCGGCCTGGCAGGCACCCTCATGGCCTGCGCAGGCGACCACGCGGGTGCCGACGAATGGCTCAACGGCCTACTGACTTCCGATCCCACCTGGCAACTCGACGACACCAAGCTGACCTTGAAGAACGACAAGCTGACGGTGACCATGCAGGACAAGAAGGTGGCCAACCCGGACCGCCCGATCAAGGGCCGCACTTGGATCGTCACCGCCCTCATCACCCCCGACGCCCAAATCCGTTCCCAGACAATCGATGAGGTGAAACCAACCCTCACCATCTCTGAAGACGGCACCGTCTCCGGCACCGCAGGCTGCAACCGAATGACCGGCCACGCAACAGGTCCCGACACCGACCTCACCTTCCAAATCGCCACCACCAAGATGCTGTGCTCCCCCGAGGTAATGGAGGTCGAGCAAGCAGTCTTGAAAGCCTTGGACGGCAAGACAACCGCCACGGTAGACGCCGACACCCTCACCCTCCGCAACACCAACGGCAACGGCCTCACCCTCCGCGCCGAGTAATCAGCACACGACGAACCCGTCCTCCAGATAGGCCGTAATGCCCTCGGCCCGAGCGCGGTTCGCTGCCGCCACCCGCCTGGCCAGCACCGCAGGCAGACGCGCCGCTGCCGCAGCCGTGTCACACCAGGCCCAGCTCCGAAGCTCTTGCGCAGGAAGCGATATCGCCTCGGCCTGTTCGGCGCTCAGCACTCCACCGTCGAAGACGAGCATCACCCCATCGGTCGGATAGCGGCCCGACGGAACCCAATCCAGTACCAGCAGCCGCCCGATGGGCACCGTCAGTCCCAACTCCTCGCCGATCTCCCGGACGACTGCGACGTATGGCGATTCATCGGCTTCCACAACGCCGCCCGGCAGTTCCCAGTGGTCCTTGTATGTCGGCTCGACCAGGAGCACCCGTTCCGCCTCGTCGACGAATAACGCACCGGCCCCCATAGGCTTACGCGGCAGCGCCGCAAGGTATTCAGCTCGCTCGGTCGGCATGGGGCACAGACTATCCACAACAGAGCAGAGCCGGGCAGCGCTGACGCGGTGCCCGGCTCTGGTGGGTGGAAACGGTTACGGCAGGGGGCCACCTGCGGCGATTGCGGACAGGGTGGCGAACTCGTCACCCTTGAGCGAGGCGCCGCCGACCAGGGCACCGTCGATGTCGGTTTGGCCGACGAGCTCGCCGACGTTCTTGGCGTTGACCGAGCCGCCGTAGAGCACCCGGACGCCGGCGGCGATCTCCGGGGAGGCCAGCTTGGCCAGCTCCGCGCGGATCGCGCCGCAGACTTCCTGCGCGTCGGCGGGGGTGGCGACCTTGCCGGTGCCGATGGCCCAGACCGGCTCGTAGGCGATGACGACCTTCGAGATCTCCTCCGCCGTCAGGCCTTTCAGCGAACCACGCAGCTGCTCGAGGTTGTACTCGACGTGCGTCTTCGCCTCGCGGACGTTCAGGCCCTCACCGATGCAGACGATCGGCGTGATCCCGTACTTCAGCGCCTGCTTGGCCTTGGCCAGCACGGTGGCGTCGTCCTCGTGGTGGTACTGCCGCCGCTCGGAGTGACCGACCGCGACGAAGGTGCAGCCGAGCTTGGCCAGCATCGCGCCGCTGATCTCGCCGGTGTAGGCACCCGAGTCGTGCGCCGAAATATCTTGCGCCCCATAGGTGAGCAGCAGCTTGTCGCCCTCCACCAGCGTCTGCACGCTGCGCAGATCGGTGAACGGCGGCAGCACCGAGACATCGACCTTGGCGAAGTACTTCTCCGGCAACGCGAAGGCGATCTTCTGCACCAGCGCGATCGCCTCGAGGTGGTTGAGGTTGAGCTTCCAGTTGCCCGCGATGAGCGGCTTCCTGGCGAGAGACTTGGTCACAGTCGTAGCACTCCTCAATCTTCCAGCACTGCGATGCCCGGAAGTTCCTTGCCCTCCAGGTATTCCAGCGACGCGCCGCCGCCGGTGGAGATGTGCGAGAAACCGTCGTCGGGCAGCCCGAGCGCACGCACGGCCGCAGCCGAGTCGCCACCGCCGACCACGGTGAACGCGCCCTTACCGGTCGCGGTGACGATGGCCTCGGCCACGCCCTTGGTACCGGCCGCGAAGCTCTCGAACTCGAACACGCCCATCGGGCCGTTCCAGAACACCGTCTTCGCCTCGGTCAGCAGCGCGGCGAACCGGCTGGTCGACTCGGGGCCGATGTCCAGACCCATCCAGCCGTCCGGAATCTCGTGTGCCGGAACAACCTTCGAGTCCGCGTCGGCCGCGAACTTGTTCGCCACCACGATATCGCGCGGCAGGTGAATGACGTCCGCGTACCGGTCGAGCAGGTCCTTGCAGGTGTCGATCATCTCTTCCTGCAGCAGCGAGGTGCCCACCGAAAGGCCCTGTGCGGCAAGGAAGGTGAAGCACATGCCGCCGCCGATGACCAGCGTGTCCACCTTCGGCGCGAGCGCCTCGATGACCGCGAGCTTGTCGGAGACCTTGGACCCGCCGAGCACGACCGCGTACGGCCGCTCGGTGTCCGTGGTCAGCTTGGCGAGCACCTCGACCTCGGCGGCGACCAGCTTGCCCGCGTAGTGCGGCAGCAGCTCGGCCACGTCGTACACCGACGCCTGCTTGCGGTGCACCACACCGAAGCCGTCGGACACGAACGCGCCGTCGTCGCCGACCAGCTCGACCAACGCGGCGGCGAGCTTGGCCCGCTGAGCGTCGTCCTTGCTGGTTTCGCGCGGGTCGAAGCGGATGTTCTCCAGCAGGAGCACATCGCCGTCGGTCAGCCCCTCGGAGCGCGCGAGCGCGTCCCCGCCGACCACGTCACCGGCGAGCTGGACGTTGCGGCCCAGTTCCGCGGCGAGCTTCGCGGCGACCGGCGCCAGCGAAAGCTTCGGGTCCCGCTCGCCTTTCGGCCGGCCGAGGTGCGCCGTGACGACCACCTTCGCGCCGGCCTCGGCCAGCGCCTTGATGGTCGGCACCGACGCGATGATCCGACCGGGATCGGTGATCTGGCCGCTGTCGTCGAGGGGGACGTTCAGGTCGGAGCGCACGAGCACGCCCCGACCTTCGACACCCTCGCTGAGCAGATCGTCGAGAGTTTTGACTGTCATGGCCTCAGAGCGACTTGCCGACGAGGCCGATGAGGTCGGCGAGACGGTTCGAGTAGCCCCACTCGTTGTCGTACCAGCCGACGACCTTCACCTGATCGTCGATGACCTTGGTCAGCGGCGCGTCGTAGATGCAGGAGTGCGGGTCGGTGACGATGTCGCTGGACACGATCGGGTCCACGTTGTACTTGAGGTAGCCCTTCAGCGCGCCCGCGGCGGCGGCCTGGTACGCGGCGTTGATCTCCTCGATCGAGGCCGACTTGGCCAGCTTCACGGTGAGGTCGGTGACCGAGCCCGTCGGGACCGGCACGCGCAGCGCGTAGCCGTCCAGCTTGCCCTGCAATTCGGGGAGCACCAGGCCGATGGCCTTCGCGGCGCCGGTGCCGGTGGGCACGATGTTCAGCGCGGCGGCGCGGGCGCGACGCAGGTCAGCGTGCGGCGCGTCCTGCAGGTTCTGGTCCTGCGTGTACGCGTGGATGGTGGTCATCAGGCCACGCTCGATGCCGAAGGCATCGTGCAGCACCTTGGCCAGCGGGCCGAGGCAGTTGGTGGTGCACGAGGCGTTGGAGATGATGTTCTGGCTGCCGTCGTACTTGTCGTCGTTGACGCCCATGACCACGGTCAGGTCCTCACCCTTGGCGGGTGCGGAGATGATGACCTTCTTGGCGCCGGACGCGAGGTGGCCCTTGGCCTTCGTCGCGTCGGTGAAGATGCCGGTCGACTCCACGACCACGTCGACACCCAGGTCGCCCCACGGCAGTGCCGACGGGCCCTCCTTGATGGCCAGCGCCTTGAGCCGCTGGTCACCGACCACGATGGTGTCGTCGCCGTCGAGCGAGACGTCCTGCGGCAAGCGGCCCAGGATCGAGTCGTACTTGAGCAGGGTCGCGAGAGTCGCGTTGTCGGTGAGGTCGTTGACCGCGACGATCTCGATGTCGGTGGTGCCCAGCGCCTTCTGCGCCTCCACCGCCCGGAAGAAGTTACGTCCGATACGACCGAAGCCGTTGATGCCTACCCGGACAGTCACGTTATCGCTCCTCAGCTTTCAAGCGGATCATTCCGATGTCTTGTAACAGTAGTGCCCGCCTGTTATCGCACTGACATGCACCTGGACACACCACCACGGTAACCAGCGAAATCAATCACCGACCGGTCTGTTTCCTCACAGTACGGTGCGCCTACCTGCGGCGCAGCACCGTCAATCACCCTGGCATTCCAGGGCGGTACCCCCGCAGGGGTGACATACGTCCCCTTTGCCGGAATCCGCACCCGCCCGCGAGAATCCGCACCGACTCTCGGGAGCCGCACTCGGAATAGGGCCCTAAAGCCAGTGCAGGTCCCGAGACAGAGTGCGGCTGTGGCGCTCATCGGAACGGATGCGCGGGACAGCGGTCCGGCCGGGTGCCCCTGAGGGCAACCGGCCGGGTGACGACTTTGTCAGGCCTCGTCGAGCAGTTCGGCGGTGACGGCGGACTCGGTATCCGGGATGCCGAGTTCCTTGGCCCGCCGGTCCGCCATCGACAGCAGGCGCCGAATCCGGCCCGCCACAGCGTCTTTCGTCATCGGCGGGTCGGCCAGCTGGCCGAGTTCCTCCAGTGACGCCTGACGATGCTGCACGCGCAGCTTGCCCGCGGCGGCGAGATGGTCGGGCACGTCGTCGCTGAGGATCTCCAGCGCGCGCTCCACCCTGGCGGCCGCGGCGACCGCGGCCCTGGCCGAGCGGCGCAGGTTGGCGTCGTCGAAGTTGGCCAGCCGGTTCGCGGTGGCCCGCACCTCGCGGCGCAGCCTGCGCTCCTCCCAGACGATCCGGGTGCCGTGCGCACCCATTTTGGTGAGCAGCGCGCCGATCGCCTCGCCGTCGCGCACCACGACCCGATCGGTGCCGCGCACCTCCCGCGCCTTGGCGGTGATGCCCAGCCTGCGGGCCGCACCGACGAGCGCGAGCGCCGCCTCCGGACCCGGGCAGCTGACCTCCAGCGCGGAGGAGCGACCGGGCTCGGTGAGCGAGCCGTGCGCGAGAAACGCTCCGCGCCAAGCGGCTTCGGCGTCGGCGATGCTGCCGCCGACCACCTGGGCCGGCAGCCCGCGCACCGGACGACCGCGCACATCGAGCAGCCCGGTCTGCCGGGCCAGCGCCTCGCCCTCCTTGGACACCCGCACCACGTAGCGGGAGGTCTTACGCAGACCGCCCGCGCCGAGCACGTGCACGTCGGAGCCGTAGCCGTATAGCTCGAAGATCTCCCGGCGCAGCCTGCGTGCGATGGAACCCATGTCCACCTCGGCCTCGACGATCACCCGCCCACCGACGATGTGCAGGCCGCCCGCAAAGCGCAGCAGCGCGGACAGTTCCGCCTTGCGGGAACTGACTTGCGACACCGTGAGCCTGCTCAGCTCGTCTTTCACATCGGCTGTCATCGCCACGAGACGCGCTCCTTTCCACCCAACCCGGAACGCACATCCTGACCCATGTGCCGTCCCTCGACTCGAAGCCCTGCCATTTGCGGCCGAGGTTGCCGGATCAGTTGATCCAGTGCGGCGGCAAGCTTTCCGGGGTGATGCCGGTCCGTCCCCGCCTCGGCGACATCGGAGAAGGTTACCCGTGCGCGCAACTGTTCGGCGGCTCTCGCCACATGTTCTCTTTCGCGACCCTCGGGCACCGAGCCCGAATCGACCAAAACTTCGTCGACCACGAATTCCGGTGCGTGCTGGGACAATACATGCAGGTGCCGTTCGGCGGAGAAACCCGCCGTTTCGCCGGGCTCGGCGGCGAGGTTCAGCACGAGAACTTTTCTGGCTCGGGTGTACACCAGCGCCTCTCGTAGTTCGGGGACGAGCACATGGGGGATGACGCTGGTGAACCAGGATCCTGGTCCGAGAACGACCACGTCGGCGTGTTCGATGGCCGAGGTGGCTTCCTGACTGGCCGGCGGGTCGGACGGGATCAACCGCACCCGCCGCACCTTGCCGGGGGTGGTCGCGATGGCGACCTGACCGCGAATGCACCGGCTGACGCGCGGATCCGCTTCCAGCCCAGCCACATCCGCTTCGATATCGAGTGCGATAGGCGACATGGGCAGCACCCGTCCGGTGATGCGCAGCATCTTCGCGAGTTCGTCCAACGCGGCGACGGGGTCGCCGAGTACCTCGGCCAATCCGGCGAGGATGAGATTGCCGACCGAATGACCGGCGAGCGCGCCGGTGCCGCCGAAGCGATGCTGCACGGTCTGCGTCCAGATACCGTCGGACTCCTCGGCCAGCGCGGCCAGCGCCATCCGCAGGTCGCCGGGCGGTAGCACGCCTAGTTCGGCGCGTAGGCGACCGGACGAGCCGCCGTCGTCGGCGACGGTGACGACCGCGGTGATCTTCCCGGTCAGCCGCCGGATGGCGGTCAACGTCGCGTAGAGGCCGTGCCCACCGCCCAGCGCGACAATGCTGGGATCCGATTCCCAACCCGTCATGCCTGCGCCTCGCTGACGCTCGGCTCCGGCATGCCGGAAGGGCGGCGCTGCGACATGATTCGTTCGCTGCGCTCTCTCATTCTCGCCCCAGATCCCGATGCACGACCCGCACGACGTCGGCGGATCCGTCGGTGCCCTCGCTCATCAGTTCGCCGAGAGCCTCGGCGATCGCCACGCTGCGGTGCTTGCCTCCGGTGCAGCCCACTGCCACCGTCATGTATCGCTTCCCCTCTTGGCGGTAACCGTTCATGGTCAGGTCGACCAGGTGGTGGCAGGTACGCAGGTAATCGTCGGCGCCGGGGCGCGACAGCACGTACTCGCTCACCACTGATTCCTGACCAGTGTGTTCCCGCAATTCCGGTATCCAATGTGGATTAGGTAGAAAACGCACATCCAACACCATGTCGGCGTCCAGTGGAACCCCACGCTTGAAGCCGAAGGATTGCACGGTCAGCTGCAGCGCGCTGGGCGCGCCGCCGCCGAAGGCCTCCTCCAGCTTGCGGTGCAGCTGATGGATGGACAGTTCGGTGGTGTCGATGACCAGGTCCGCCGCGGTTTTCACGGCCGAGAGCCGGATCCGTTCCGCGGCGATGCCCGCCGAGAGTGTGCCATCTTTGCTCTCGCTCTGCAGCGGGTGCCTGCGGCGGGCGAAGCCGAAGCGCCGGATCAGCACGTCATCGGAGGCTTCGAGAAACAGCACCCTGGTCCCGATGCCGAGCTTGCGCAATTGATCGGTGACCACGGAGAGGTCGCCGGTGAAAAACCTGCTGCGCACGTCCATCACCAGGGCGAGGCTGCGGATCGGCGGCTCGGCGGACGCACCGAGTTCGACCATCCGGCCGATCAGCTCCGGCGGCAGGTTGTCCGCGACGTACCAACCGAGATCCTCCAGCACGCGGGCGGCGGTGCCGCGGCCCGCGCCGGATAGTCCGGTCACGATGACGACCTCGACCTGCGGGTTCGCCGCTGCGACAGCGCTCGAGGGGCTGGCCCGCCCCTCGGTCTGTCGCGGATTCCCCGCAGTGTTGTTCGATTCGACGCGTGTCATGTCCTACCGGATCCGTCTCTTGGTTACCTCTCGAATCATCCCGCACTGGCCCCGGTATCGGGCGCAGACATGCGCGATTACCTGCTGTGGTGCACGTAGACGCTGATTCCCTGGCTCGCTCGCTGACGCCTGCTCACAAACATGTGATGGAACGGTACCGAGGATATAGGTGGATGGCAGGGAAGCCGATGATTCCGATGTTTCTCAGCCCCCCTGCAATGCGGCGAGTACCGCTTTCGCGGTGGCCAGCCCGATGCCGGGGACCTCGGTGATCTGCTCCACCGTGGCCTCCTTCAGTTTGGCGACGGAACCGAAATGGGTGACCAGCGCGGTTCGGCGCGCCGCACCCAGCCCGGGCACCGAGTCCAGCGCGGACGCGGTCATCCGGCGGGAGCGTTTGCTGCGGTGGAAGGTGATCGCGAATCGGTGCGCCTCGTCGCGGACCCGTTGCAGCAGGAACAGGGCCTCGCTGTTGCGCGGCATGATCACCGGATCGCTCTCGCCGGGCACCCACACCTCCTCGAGGCGTTTGGCCAGGCCGATCACCGCGACATCGGTGATGCCGAGTTCGTCGAGCACCTCGGCGGCGGCCGCGACCTGGGGTGCGCCGCCGTCGACGACGTAGAGGTTGGGCGGGTAGGCGAACTTGCGCGGACGGCCGGTATCCGGGTCGATGCCGGGCCGGGAGAGGAGTTCCGTTGTGTCGTCGGCGTTTTCGGCCTCGAGGTCTTCGCTGGCCATCAGGTCGCGTTCCTTTTGCAGCTTGTAGAAGCGCCGCCTGGTCACCTCCCTGATGCTGCCGACGTCGTCGGAACGGCCGTCGCCCGCGGCCTCCTTGATGGTGTAGTGGCGGTACTCGGATTTGCGGGCCAGGCCGTCCTCGAACACCACCAGCGAGGCGACCACGTCGGTGCCCTGCACGTGACTGATGTCGACACATTCGATCCGCAGCGGGGCGCTGTCGAGTTCGAGTGCGTCTTGAATGGCTTGTAGCGCAGCCGATCTCGAGGTGAGATCGCCCGCGCGCTTGAGCTTGTGCTGCTGCAGCGCCTCCATCGCGTTGCGCTGCACGGTCTCGGCGAGGGCCTTCTTGTCGCCGCGCTGCGGCACCCGCAGGTGCACGGCCGAGCCGCGCAGGTTCGACAGCCACTCCTGGAGCTGGTCGGCGTCGGCGGGGAGTTCGGGGACCAGCACCTCGCGCGGCACCACGGTGGCGGGCTGCTCGGCCTCGCCGAGTTCGGCCACCGAGACCTGTTCGCCGTAGAACTGGGTGAGGAACTGCTCGACCAGCACCGCCAGCTCGCTGCCCGCCTCCGGTGCGTCGATGGCGTCGCCGGATTTGTCGACCACCCAGCCGCGCTGGCCGCGCACCCTGCCGTCGCGGACGTGGAAGATCTGCACCGCCGCCTCCAACTCGTCGGTGGCGAAGGCGATCACGTCGGCGTCGGTGCCGGTGCCGAGCACGACGGCCTGCTTCTCCAGCGCGCGGCGCAGCGCCTGCACGTCGTCGCGCAGGCGCGCGGCGTTCTCGAAGTCCAGGTCCTCGGCGGCCTCCTGCATGCGGCGCTCGAGCTGGCGCACCATGCGGTCGGTGCGGCCGGCCAGGAAGTCGCAGAAGTCCTCCACGATCTGGCGGTGCTCGGCGGCGCTGACCCGGCCGATGCACGGCGCCGAGCACTTGTCGATGTAGCCGAGCAGGCAGGGGCGGCCGATCTGGTTGTGCCGCTTGAACACTCCGTTGGAGCAGGTGCGCGCGGGGAACACGCGCAGCAGTAGATCGAGGGTTTCCCTGATCGCCCAGGCGTGTGCGTAGGGGCCGAAATAGCGCACGCCTTTCTTGCGCGCGCCGCGGTAGACGAACAGGCGCGGGAACTCCTCGTTCAACGTGACGGCGAGCACCGGATACGACTTGTCGTCGCGGTACCGCACGTTGAATCGCGGGTCGAATTCCTTGATCCAGTTGTATTCGAGCTGCAGCGCCTCCACCTCGGTGGAGACGACCGTCCACTCCACGCTCGCCGCCGTGGTGACCATCTGCCGGGTGCGCGGATGCAGCGACGCCACGTCGGCGAAGTACGAGTTCAGCCTGCTGCGCAGGCTTTTTGCCTTGCCGACGTAGATGACCTGCCGATGTGCGTCCCGAAACTTGTACACCCCGGGTTCGACGGGAATCGTGCCCGGCTTGGGCCGGTACGTCGCTGGATCTGCCACCCATCAAGCCTATCGAGGACGTCCGACAGGTCCGGCACAGCGCCGGGTTCCGCGTGCCGGTCCGAGCGGTCGCGCGATAAACCGCCGAAACTTACTGCGCGACATGAGCGTTTCCGTTGCGCGCGCGACTTCACGATTCGTCGATGTCGAACCATGCCTTGGCTTCGGCGCGGGTCAGTTGATAGACGACGGCTGTCGACGCACCGACCGAATAGAACATAGCCACGATCCACTGCTCGAACGGCACATCGATGGGATGGGTTCGCCAGCCGACCACAGCCTGCGCGACCGCCAAGATGATCGCCAGCACCCGCACGCCGCTCGCGCCGACGGTGAAACCCAACACGACCAGGGCGAGCAACCAGCTGAACAGGAACTGAATTGCCGCGCCACCTGCGGCTTCGCCCCCGAGCGTCAGGCCCATGAGCACCGCGTACGCGAGGCCGAATCCGGCCAGACCGAAGGCGGCTTCCTTGGCTTCCCGCGCGGGCTCGGGCATCGCGCTCAGGGCCCATAATCGCTCGGCGACGGCCAGATCATCGTCCGAAAACTCCGCGCCCACGGCGCTCCCCCACTTCCGATCCACACTCTCGGCCCGAGTCAACGGGCGCGCGGGCAGAACGGTAGATCACCGGGGAGAGCCGGACAACTCGGACGGAATTACCGTGACCCAAAAATGATCTGGCCGTGATCGGCCGGGTCCGGGTGATCGTTGCTAGTGCGAAAGTCCGTGACTGCGTAGGGCGTCGCGGAGCCCGGACGGACGTTCCTGGGTCGGCACCGCGTTCACCAGGGCGAATCGGCAACCGAGGGCGGTCGCGCCGCCGTCCGCCTCGGCGCTGTCGCCGATCATCAGGGCCGCCTCGGGTTCGACGCCGAGTTTGTCGAGGGTCGAGGCGAAGATGCGCGGATCGGGTTTCACCGCGCCGATCTCGAAGGAGAGGGCGAAGGCGTCGATGTAGCGGTCCCAGTTCCGGGTGGTGAAGGCGGGACGGATGTCGAAGGCGATGTTGCTGACCACGGCGACCTGAATGCCTTGGGCCGCAAGCAGACTGAGGACCTCGTCGACGTCTGGGTAGGGCGTCCAGGTCAGGGGATCGATCAGGCGCTCGTAAAGGATGGCCGCCTGGTCGTCGGTGGGGACACCGGACCTGCGCAGGACCTCCATATAGGCCTGCCGATGCAGCTTCGGATCCAGGTCGCGGTTGTCCCACGCGTACTGGCCGTCCGTGCCGAACTGGACGAGTTGCTCGACCGGCGCCGTCATTCTGCGCAGGATCTCGGTCTTCTCGTGCACGTCGAACGCCCGGCCGTCGGCGCCGACCATATGGTCCACCCACGAATCGTCGTCCTCGAGTCGAAACAAGGTCCCGGAATAGTCGAAGAGCACCGCCTCGATGGTCACGCGGCCAGCCTACCGATGGATCCGCGGTGCACGGGGTCGTCGCAGGCCACGGCCCTGCGGGTAGCGACGGACCGGCCGGTTCCGGACGACAAGTGGTGGCGCGCAATCGAGTTCATCCCGACAGGTGGGAAACCTCGGCACCCATTGGTGCGTCGAATTCTCTCGAGGTCGATCGACGGACCGCCTCGACAACTCCCCGGCGTTGATCGACGGACCGCCCTAGCGTTGGTACGACAAACCCTCCCGCAGTGTCGGTGGCGAGCGTTAGAGTCCCCCCATGAGGCGCTCGCGAGGAACGTGGACGGGTGTGGCGGCGGCGTTGCTGCTCGCCCTCGGGACGATCACGGCTTGTTCGTCCGACGAGGACAAGGCGGCCGGCGTCTGCGACACGGTGCCGAACGGGACGCCGGTGGCCGCGACGCCTGCCGGTACCACGGGCGGAAAGACGCCCGACATCAGCACGAATCCGGAGATCGCCACCGGGTATCGGTCGGGGATGACGCCGGTACACACGAAGACGTTCGCGGTGTCGACGGCGAACCCGGTCTCGACGAAGGCCGCGTGTGCGGTCCTGCGGGACGGCGGTACCGCCGCGGATGCGCTGATCGCCGCGCAGGCGGTGCTCGGATTGGTGGAACCGCAGGCCTCTGGCCTCGGCGGCGGCTCGTTCATGATGTATTACGACGCGGCCAGCAAAACCGTCGACGCCTACGACGGACGCGAGGTCGCGCCCGCCGCGGCGACCGAGAATTATCTGCGCTGGGTCGACGACGTCGACCGGAGCCAGCCGAAGCCGAACGCGCGGGCCAGCGGCCGATCCATCGGCGTACCCGGCGTTTTGCGGATGCTGGAGATGGCGCATCGCGATCACGGCAAGACCGGCTGGCGCGAACTGTTCGATCCCGCCATCCAGCTCGCCGATCACGGCTTCCCGATCAGCGCCCGCTTCGCCCAGCAGATCGCGGAGTCGGCCAAGGATCTCGCCCTCGACGACGCCGCGAAGGCCTACTTCCTGAATCCCGACGGCACCGCCAAGGCCGCCGACACCACGCTGACCAACCCCGCCATGGCGAAGACGTTGGGCGCCATCGCCTCCGACGGCGCGCAGGCCTTCTACACCGGTGCGATCGCGAAAGACATCGTCGACGCGGCCACCACCACCTCCGGCGGCCGCACCCCCAGCCTGATCACGACCGCCGACCTGGCGAACTACCAGGCGAAGAAGCGCACCGCGCTCTGCACCAGCTACCGCACCCACGAAATCTGCGGCATGCCGAGCCCGTCCTCCGGCGGCATCACCGTCGCCTCGACCCTCGGCATCCTGGAAAACTTCGACCTCGCCGCCCTGCCCCCGGACAACCTCGGCTCCGGTGCCGAAGCCCGCAACGGCGGCAAGCCGAAGGCCGACGCGGTGCACCTCATCTCGGAGGCCGAGCGCCTCGCCTACGCCGACCGCAACAAGTACGTGGCCGACACCGATTTCATTCCGCTGCCCGGCAATTCACCACAGACCCTGCTCAACAAGGACTACCTGAAGCAGCGCGCCGCCCTGATCGACCGCGGCCACAGCATGGGCACCGCGCAGCCCGGCGACTTCGGCCCCGTCCCGCTCGGCGTCGGCCCGCAGCCGCCGGAACACGGCACCAGCCACATCTCCGTGGTGGACAAGTACGGCAACGCCGCCGCGATGACCACCACCGTGGAATCCGCGTTCGGCTCATTCCACATCGTCGACGGCTTCGTGCTGAACAACCAGCTCACCGACTTCTCCGCCGACCCGGTCGGCACCGACGGCGTCCCCGTGGCCAACCGCGTCCAGCCCAACAAGCGCCCGCGCAGCTCGATGGCCCCCACTCTGGTCTTCGACAAGGCCGCCGACGGCACCCGCGGCGCCCTCAGCTACGTCACCGGCTCCCCCGGCGGCTCGGTGATCATCCAGTTCGTCGTGAAAACCTTGATCGGCATGCTCGATTGGGGCCTCGACCCCCAGCAAGCCGTCTCCTCCCTCTCCTTCGGCGCGGGCAACGGCCCGGAAACCGGCCTCGGCGGCGAACACCCGAGCATCATCACCGCCGACAACGGCAACAACGACCCCTTGGTCACCCGCCTCCGCGAACTAGGCCACAAGGTCTCGATAGCCCCGCAATCCAGCGGCCTGAGCGCACTCCTACACGACGGCCAAGGCTGGGTCGGCGGCGCCGACCCCCGCCGCGAGGGCGCGGTCCTCGGCGACGACCGCTGACCGCCGGGTCAGCGGGACAGGAGCATCGGGTAGACGACGGGGCCGTGGTCGATGGTCAGTTCGCCCTGCTGGACGAAGCCGAAGCGTTCGTAGAACGGCAGGGTCGCGCGGGAATTGCAGACCACGAAGCAGGGTTCGACGGAGCTGGCGAGGCGCTGTTCGAGCAAGGAGGAGGCGAAGCCCTGGCGTTGGGAATCCGGGCGGGTGCCGACTGCGGCCAAGTATAGGTGTGGCACGCCGGGACGGGCGTCTTCCATTTGGCGCGACGCCGCGAGCGCTCGCGGCAGGTGCCCCTTCAGCGCTCGTAACAGGCTGAACGGCTTGGCGATCGAGGAGACGATCCCGGCGGGTTCCCACAGCGCGACGCTGACGATGTTCCCGTCGTCGTCACACGCGGCGTCGACCATGCCGGTCTCGGCCCGCGACGCGATGCGCGAATCCCAGAAGCCCGGCAACGCGTGCTCCCGCATCGCCGGCCGCGGCCAGAGATAGGTCATCAGCGGATCCTCGGCGAAGGCCGCCGCAAGGACGAACGCACCGGTCTGCATAAGTGCAGGTTAACGGGCCACCCAGCGCATACCCCGGCATGAACCCCCGACACGCGACCCGTGTCGGAGTCCGCAGGTCACTCCTGGTCGGCGGTGTACTTCGCGCCGAGCTCGCGCAGCTTGTCCATTGCCTGGGCGGCGTGTTCTTTGTCGTTGGAGCGGATGGCAAGCATCGGGACGTAGTCGTCGTTGACGAGTTCCAGGCGGGCCCACGCTTTTTTGTCGGGGAAGGTGACGCCGCGAACGGTATCCCACGGGAAGTCGCTGTCGCCCAGGATGTTTCGGACCGAGACGCCGTTGGCGCCGACACGCACCCGGGGACGAGTGAGCAGCAGGACCGCAGCGGCGATGAGCAGACCGATGCCGATCATCGCGAGCTGATCGGCGACGCGGAAGTTGACGCCGGTGGAACCGGTCCGCAGCCAGATGCCACCGGCCAGGAACGCGATGGCGATCACGGCGGCGACTATCCGTGCGGTGCGCACCGCACGGCGCGGCCGAACCTCGAGTTCCCATTCGGGCAGATCACCTTGTCCCACAACAGGTTCGGCGTTCCTCCGGAAGATCCGTACGACCGGCATCAGATACCCGTCCCCTGCACGCGTTGCGGCAACGCACCGGCACATCGCCGCACAGCACCGCCCGGCATCAGGTGAGGGAACGGATCTTGCTCAGCCACGCCCACTGACAGGCTCTGCTCGGCCATGCTCACTATGCGGACTGCCGCAGCGAGCGCAGCGTGAGCGCGGCATCGAGCGCCGCAGCGCAGGCCTGCTCGCCCTTGTTCTCGGCGGAACCAGGAAGCCCGGCGCGATCCAGCGCCTGCTCTTCGTCGTTCGTGGTGAGCACCCCGTTCGCCACCGGCGTACCAGCGTCCAACGAAACCCGGGTGAGCCCGGCGGTCACCGCATCACAGACATACTCGAAATGCGGTGTGCCACCACGAATCACCACGCCGAGCGCGACCACCGCATCGTGCGAGCGAGCCAGCTCCTGCGCCACCACCGGCAGCTCCATCGCGCCCGCGCACCGCACCACCGTGACGTGCACGACGCCGGCGTCCTTGGCCACCTGCTCGGCGTTCGCCACCAGGGTGTCGCAGATCGTGGTGTGCCAGCGCGACGCGACGATGCCGAGTTTCAGGTCCTTGGCATCCGCGAGCGCGAAAGTCGGTACGCCGGTACCGCTCATCGATGTCTGCCTCTCCGTGAGTTAGCGGGCGCTCTCGCCCAGATCGATGTCGTCGAGCCCGATCAGGTCGTGGCCCATCCGGTCGCGCTTGGTCCGCAGGTACCGCAGGTTTTCGGCGTTGGCGCGCAACGGCATCGGCACCCGGTCGGTGATCTGCAGCCCGTATCCGTCCAATCCGACCCGCTTGGCCGGATTATTGGTGAGCAGCCGCATCGTGCGAATCCCGAGGTCGACCAGGATCTGCGCGCCGGTGCCGTAGTCGCGCGCGTCGGCGGGCAGCCCGAGCTCCAGGTTCGCGTCGACCGTGTCGTGGCCGGAGTCCTGCAGCTGGTAGGCCTGCAGCTTGTGCATCAGCCCGATGCCGCGGCCCTCGTGCCCGCGCATGTAGAGCACCACGCCACGGCCTTCCTCGGCCACCATTTCCAGCGCGGCGTCCAGTTGCGGACCGCAGTCGCAGCGCAGCGAGCCGAAGACATCGCCGGTGAGGCACTCCGAATGCACCCGCACCAGCACATCGTCGCCGTCGGCGATATCGCCGCGCACCAGCGCGACATGCTCGACCTCGTCGTAGATGCTCTGGTAACCGACGGCCATGAATTCGCCGTGCGCCGTGGGGATCCGCGCCTCGGCGACCCGGATGACGTGCTTCTCGTGCCTGCGCCGCCAGGCGATCATGTCGGCGATGGAGATCATCGCGAGGTTGTGTTCGTCGGCGAAGACGCGCAGTTCCTCGGTGCGGGCCATGTGGCCCTCGTCCTTCTGGCTGACGATCTCGCAGATCACGCCCGCCGGCCGCAGCCCGGCCATCCGGGACAGGTCGACCGCGGCCTCGGTGTGGCCGGGACGGCGCAGCACGCCGCCATCTTTCGCGCGCAGCGGCACCACGTGGCCGGGGCGGGTGAAGTCGTCGGCCTTGGCCTCGTCGGAGGCGAGCAGCCGCATGGTGGTGGCGCGGTCGGCACCGGAGATGCCGGTGGTGATGCCCTCGCGGGCGTCGACCGACACGGTGTAGGCGGTGCCGTGCTTGTCCTGGTTCATCGCGTACATCGGCGGCAGGCCGAGCCGGTCGCAATCGTCACCCGTCAGCGGCACGCAGATGTAACCGGAGGTGTAGCGAATCATGAAGGCCACCAGCTCCGGGGTGGCCTTCTCGGCCGCGAAGATGAGGTCGCCCTCGTTCTCGCGGTCCTCGTCGTCGACGACGACAACCGCCTTACCGGCGGCGATGTCGGCGACTGCGCGCTCGATGGTGTCGAACCTGGTCACGTCTGTTGTGCTCCATCTCGAAATAGGTCCGCCCCTACACTACGGCCTGACTCGCGGATGTTGACCGCCCGGCCGCTCACCCGCGCTGCTGCAATCGTTCGACGTACTTGGCGATGACGTCCACCTCGAGATTGACCGTGGTCCCGACGGTGGCGAAGCCGAGGTTGGTCATGGCGAGCGTGGTGGGGATGAGCGAGACCTCGAACCAGTCCCTGCTGTCGGCTTCGGCGGGCTCGTCGGCGACGCCGAGGCCGGAGACGGTGAGCGAGATGCCGTCGACGGTGATCGAGCCCTTCTCCACTACGTAGCGGGCGATCGCGTCGGGCAGCGAGATGCGCACGACCTCCCAGTTCTCCGAGGGCGTGCGCGAGAGCACGGTGCCGGTGCCGTCGACGTGGCCCTGTACGAGGTGTCCGCCGAGGCGACTGTTCAGCGCGGCGGCGCGTTCCAGGTTGACCTTCGATCCGGTGTCCAGCTTGCCGATGCTGGAGCGGTTCAGCGTCTCCTGCATGACGTCGACGGTGAACGAATCGCCGCCGATCACCTCGACGACGGTCAAACACACGCCGTTCACCGCGATCGAATCACCGTGCCCGGCATCGGAGGTCACCAGTCCACCCCGGATCGTCAGCCGGGCGGCGTCGGCCAGCCGCTCGGTGGCGACGATCTCGCCCAGTTCCTCGACGATGCCTGTGAACATGCCTGACTCCCTGTCGCGTCGTTGTCCCCGGTTGCGGAACAGCCCGGCCGCGACGGGTATTCCCGCCGGTCGGTGCCGCTGGACTCAGCTTAACGACGGCTCGTCGTAGCCGACAGTACGGTTCCGCGTCGGGGAAACCATCGGACCTCATCCCGGCAACCGCCGAGGGAATCAAACCGCCTGCCGGGCCACACCCGCCTGACCATACGGCCAATAACGAATTAATCCCGAATTAAGTTCGAGCATGCGGATATAACGCACAATTCATGTCGGAGATAATTGTTTGAACGCATTATTGATACCGCAAAGTTGCGTTTTGCAGACCTCTAGCAAACCCGCGAATCCTTGGCATACCCAGTTGCAACACACTTTTAACGTTTGCTTGCGCCGTGACAGAAATAGAAGCAATATTGTTATGTAGCTGATTCCTACCGTTCAACTTCCGATCCGAGCAGTTCGATGCGGAACCGTTCGACCTGGTGACGCTGGTGCAGACCCAGGAAGTTCGACCCAGGGATTGTCCACCACTCGAGGAAGTCAGATAACCACAGTGGGTCAAATCAAGTTCGACACAGTTGGGGGCGCGGAGTGACCACTCTTCTCGATTCGACGCTGGAAGTTCGCTGCGTACAGTACCGGCGCGAATTGCACCTGCCCGCTTCGATCGATCCCACCTCGCGTCGCATTCTGCTGCATATCGGCGCCCATTACGGTGCCATCACCATGCCCGCCGATCTCGGCGAGCGGGTGCGGCAACGGCTCGAACAGGCCGCCATCGCGGGACCGATCGTCGATCATCCCCGCGCCAAGCGCTGGACCTTCCTGACCGGTCCGTACCGTCCGGACACCCTGAGCGCCGCGGTCTCCGCCGAGCTGTTCCGGATGTACGCCACGGTCGCCTGCACCGGCAGCCAGGTCGTGCTGCCGTCGCCGGACGACGAGCACACCGGCTATCGCACCTGGATCCGCCCGCCCGAGTCGGCGACCACCCGGCCGCCGCTCAACACGGTGATCGAGGCGACCCGCGCCATCGGCACCCGCAAAGTCCGCGCGCTGTAAGCGATTTCGCGGATCAGACCGTTCGCAGCGCGGCGGCCTGCCTGCGCAGCTTCTCGACGGCAGCACCCGGATCGGCCGTGTTGTACACAGCAGACCCGGCGACGAAGCAGTCGATGCCCGCCGCCGCGGCGGCCTCGATCGTGTCGGTGTTGATGCCGCCGTCGATCTCGACCAACAGCCGCAGCTCACCCGCGTCGACCAGGTTGCGCACGATGCGCGCCTTCTCCAGCACCTCGGCGATGAACGACTGACCGCCGAAACCGGGCTCGACGCTCATCACCAGCAACGTGTCGAACGAACGCAGAATCTCCAGGTACGGCTCGATCGGTGTGTTCGGTTTCACCGAAAGACCGGCCTTGGCGCCCGCCGCGCGAATATCGCGGGCCACCGCCACCGGATCGTCGGTCGCCTCGGCATGGAAGGTCACATTGTGCGCGCCCGCCTCGGCGTACGGCGGCGCCCAGCGGCCCGGATCGTCGATCATCAGGTGGCAGTCGAGCGGGATATCGGTCGCCTTCAGCAGACTTTCCACCACCGGGAGCCCGAGCGTCAGGTTCGGCACGAAGTGCGCGTCCATCACATCGACGTGTAGCCAGTCGGCGCCGGCGACCGCTCGCGCCTCGTCCGCGAGGTGCGCGAAGTCGGCGGACAAGATGGAGGGGGCGATCATCGGGACAGCCGGACGCGCGTAAGTCGGGGTGGACACAACGTCGCAGTCTATCGGTAGTGGGGGTTGCCCAGCGCGGGAGTGGGTAGCCTGATGAGGGTGATCAACATTTCGGCGGAACAGGGGCTGTACAGCACCCCGGTGGAGATTCGGGTGGCCGCATCGGTCACGCAGCTGCCCATCGTTCGTGGGCTCGCCGAAACTCTGGTCCTACTAAGCGATTTCACGCTGGACGAGGTGGCCGACATCCGGCTGGCCGTCGACGAGGTCTGCTCGACGCTCATCGCCGTCGCCGGACCCGACACCAGCTTGAACTGTCGATTCACCGTCGGCGAGACCGAATTGCTGGTCCGCGTCAGTGGAATCGCTGCCAAGGCGGGCTTACCGGATCAGCGCAGCTTCGGCTGGCACGTGCTGCGCACGCTCACCGATGAGGTACAGGCGACCCAGGATTCGTTCGATTCGACGGTTTCCGGATATCCGACGACGGTCGAGTTCCGTCGGGTCCGGGGGAAAGCGTAGTGGCAGACGAGGACACCGTGTTCGACTCCGATCGCGACGACAACGCCGATACCGTCACCGATGAGGCGGACCATCCCGCCGACGACGCGGACCATCCCGCCGACGACGCGGAGACCGTCACCACCGAGGACGCCGCCGAGGAAACCGAAACCCTCGAAGCCGTAAAGACCGTCGCCAGCTACGACGACGTCGGGTTGCTGTTCGAACAGCTCGGCGCGGCCAAGCCGGGGACCGCGCGGCACACCGCGATCCGCGCCGAACTGATCAGCCGCTGCATCCCGCTGGCCGATCACATCGCGCGCAAATTCAGCGGGCGCGGTGAGCCGTTCGACGACCTCACCCAGGTGGCGCGGGTCGGGCTGGTGCACGCGGTCGATCGATTCGACGTCGAGCGCGGCTCGAACTTCCTGTCCTTCGCGGTGCCGACCATCATGGGCGAGGTTCGCCGCTACTTCCGCGACAACACCTGGGCCATGCGGGTGCCGCGCCGGGTCAAGGAGACCCATCTGCGGATCGGCGCGGCCATCGACGCGCTCTCCCAGCGCCTCGGCCGCTCACCGACCGCCAAGGAGATCGCCGCCGAACTCGACGTCGACCCGGACGAGGTGACCCAGGCCGTCATCGCGGGCAACGCCTATCAGCCCAGCTCCATCGATGCCGCCACCCTCGGTCGCGATACCGACGCGTCACTACTGGACACCCTCGGCGAGGAAGAAACCCAATTCGACCGTGTCGAAGAGTATGTCGCGATTCGCCCGCTGCTGGCCGGGCTGCCCGAGCGGGAGCGGCGGATCCTCACCATGCGGTTCTTCGAATCGATGACGCAGACCCAGATCGCCCAGCAGATGGGCATCTCGCAGATGCATGTCTCCCGCATCCTCACGAAAACCCTTGCGCGACTGCGGGAACAGTCCAGCCGCGAGTAGCCGGCTCAATACGTATGGAACTCACGCTGCCCGCGCACCTTCGGCGGAGCGGTGAGCCACCATGCGTCATCGAGCATTTCGCGCAGCCGTTCGCGGTCGATGCGGTCCAGATCGATGAGGATGAACCCGGTTCCGTCGTAATGCGGTGTCGTGTAGAAAGCCGGATCACCGGAGGCCAACAGCGCCTCCTTCTCGGTCAGATCACACACCAGGGCCAAGCCGCCCTCAGCCTCGACGCGCAGCCTGCCGAACCCTTTCCCACCCACCTTCAATGCCGGGCTACGCCACCACGTCGATTCCTCGACCCCCGGCAGCCCGGTCGCAAGCTTCACCACGTCTTCCCACGTCAGTGCCATAAACGCCAGTCTCGTCGCTGACCACGCGCCCTGGCTTGGACAAATGGAATCAACGAACTGGACGACAGATCACGAGGAACTGGTGTCGGCATCTCGCAAGAAGCTAACGACACCAGTTCCCGCTCGATCGAGGCCTATCACGTCGTCGCCGCGCACAGCTTGCGGGCCGCGCACTTTTCACCCGGCTGCGCACGAAATCGCTGACTGATTCGCGCGCGGCCAGCAAACTCATGCGCACCGGGCAGTTCTAGCTCGCCGATCAACTCGGACCCGGCTGTTGCCCACACTGTGCCGAAGGCGCACGCCAACGCCAACGCGCACGTCCCGTGCAGCCGCGCACGTTCCACGCAGCCACGCACGTTCCACGCAGCCACGCACGAAATCGCTAGCCGAACCGTGCGCGGGCAGCGGAATCGTGCGCGGCACGGGCGGTCTACCTCGCGGTCGACTCCGCCGTCCGTTGCCGTATGTGTCGTGGATACATGCACATCTGATGCAGGCGCGCACATCTCGGGCGCCCGCGCACGAAATCGCTAGCCGAATCGTGCGCGAGCGGCGGAGTCGTGCGCGGGGGTCAGGGTTTGCGGAGGGCGGACATGAACATGGCGTCGGTGCCGTGGCGGTGGGGCCAGAGTTGGGCGGTGGAGCCGTCGCCCAGGTCGGTTACGCCGGGGAGGAGGTCTCGGGTGTCGAGTTGTTCGGCGCCTAGGCGGCGGACGGCGTCGGCTACGACTACGACGGTTTCCGAGAGGTGGGGGGAGCAGGTGGAGTACAGGAGGACGCCGCCGGGGCGGAGGAGATCCCATGCGGCGGTGATTAATTCGCGTTGCAGGGTGACCAGTTCGGCGACGTCGGCAGGGGTGCGGCGCCAGCGGGCCTCGGGGCGGCGGCGGAGTGCGCCGAGGCCGGAGCATGGTGCGTCGACCAGAATGCGGTCGTAGCCGGGGGTGAGTCCGCTGTCGCGGCCGTCGGTGACGTGGACGTCGACGGGCAGGCCGTGCACGGACTTTCGGACGAGTTCGGCGCGGTGCTCGGCGGGCTCGACCGCGTCGACGTGGAAGCCGTCGATCGCGGCGAGGGAGCCGAGCAGTGCGGCCTTGCCGCCTGGTCCGGCACAGAGGTCCAGCCAGCGGCCGCCGTCCGGCCCATTCAGTGGGGCGCGGGTCAGCGCGAGTGCGACGAGCTGACTCCCTTCGTCCTGCACACCGGCCATGCCTTCGCGGACCGGCTCGAGTTTCCCTGGGTCGCCTCCGTCCAAATAGACCGCGTACGGCGACCAACGGCCCTCTTCTCCACCGGTGACCAGCGCCAATTCCTCGGCGGTGATTTCACCGGGCCGAGCGACGAGGTGGACCGCAGGCCGCGCATCGTCGGCAGCCAGCGCGTCACGCAGCTCGCCCGCCCGTGCGCCGAGCGCGTCGGCGAAGGCTTGCGCGATCCACACCGGATGCGCGAACTCGAATGCCAACCGCCCCACCGGATCCTGCGGCGCGAGCTGCTCCACCCACTCCTCGACAGTCTTCTCCCCCGCGCGCCGCAGCACCGCGTTCACGAATCCTGCCTTGCCCGCACCGAATTCGGCGCGCGCCATCGCCACCGAGGTATCCACCGCCGCGTGCGCCCCGATCCGGGTCCGCAGCAGCTGATAAACCCCCAGCCGCAACACATCCAGCAACGCCCCATCGATCTCTGCGATCGGCCGCCCCGCCCCCGCCTCGATCACCGCATCGAGCAACCCGCGCGAACGGCACGCCCCATAGGTGAGCTCCGTCGCCAACGCCGCATCCCGCCCACTGATCCGCCGATCCCGAAGCAGCCCCGGCAGCACAAGATTCGCGTACGCATCCCGCTCCCGCACCGCCCGCAACACATCGCGCGCAACGAGCCGAGGCGCGTCAACGGAATCGCTCGCGCCAGGACGCCCACCCGAGGCCGATCCCCGATCCTTCGAACCGCCACCACGTTTCGCCGCCACACCCGGCCGCCCGGCGGTATCCGCCGAACGCGACCCCTGCGCCGACTGCCCGCTCCGACGTGGTGCCGACCGACCAGCGTCAGTCCCCGCACCACCTTTCGCCGATTCCACACCGCGCCGAGCGTCCGAACGCCCAGCCGAACTATCGGCCGAACGCGCACCACCCTGCGCCGACTGCCCGCGCACCGCCGACCGACCAGCCAGGTCATCGGCCGAACGCGAACCACCCGGCGCAGGCTGTCCCCCGCGCGACCCCGCCCGATCGTTCGAACCATTGCCCGAACGCGCACCACCCGGCGCCGATTGCCCGCCGCGCGCCGCTGCCGACCGACCAGTCGGACCATCGGCCGAACGCGAACGCCCCTGCGCCGATCCACCTCGACTAGATTCCGACCGGCCTTCGGCCGAATTCGACGATGCCGCACGACGCACCGGACGGTCACCACTCTGCTCGTCGGACCTGTTCCACTTCGCCTGTGCGGGCCGCTGATTCGCGCCGCTGGGCCGTCCGCGAGAGTCGTCACGCCGTGGCGCGGACTGTCGCGGAGCATCTCCCGCACGCGCACTGTTCGTCCGGGCCCCCGCATTCCCGCGTCCGGATTCGGCACCGTTCGATCGATCGCTGCGTGGCCGATCCGAGTCACGAGACTCGTTGCCGCGCTTACGTTCCGCGGGTGTCATTCGACCACCACGCCGCGCCCGAAACCCGCATCAACGGCCCGCTCGACTAGAAGAACGTTGCACCGTGCTGACATACTCCACCGCTCTCGTTGAGGTCGCGGCGCATCGCCACGGATATAAAGAATGCTGGCCACCTTCGCCCGCGCCTGGGGCTCGCCGATCAGACGATCGACGAGCGACACTCCACCGCGCTCGGCCGCAAAAACACTCCGCGACTGCGATCGGGCGCGCTCATCGCCACCTGTCTTCGGCAGCGCCAGGGTCTTTGCGTCAAGACGATCGAGGATCGTCACTCGACCACCGCGCCCGGCTGCAGTCGCGCGCCACGGGCCCAGTCGAGGGCCGCCATCATGCGTTTGCCTTGTGGCTGAACCTGATCCAGGCGGATCGCGGTGGTTGCGGTGCCTACGTAGACGCCGGATTTGCGGACCTCGATGGTGCGCGGTGGCAGTGTCTCCTCGACCAGTTCGACCGGACCGAGCTTCAGTCGATTGCCGTCGACCGAGGTCCACGCACCGGGGGCCGGGGTGACGGCGCGGATGCGGCGGTTGATGGCGAGCGCGGGCAGATCCCAGCGGATGTGCGCGGCGTCGGCGGTGATCTTGGGGGCGTGCGAGACGCCCTCGGTCGCCTGCGGAACCCCTTGCAGGGTCCCGTTTTCCACGCCGTCGAGGGTCGCCTCGAGTAGCTGGGCGCCGCTGATGGCGAGCCGGTCGAGCAGTTCACCCGCGGTGTCGGTGACGGCGATCTTCTCGGTCACCATGCCGAACACCGGACCGGTGTCGAGCCCGGCCTCGATCTGGAAGGTGGACGCTCCGGTGATCTCGTCGCCGGCGTCGATCGCGGCCTGCACCGGCGCCGCGCCGCGCCAGGCGGGCAGCAGCGAGAAGTGCAGGTTGATCCAGCCGAGTCGGGGGATGTCGAGCACTCGTTGCGGCAGCAGCGCGCCGTAGGCGACCACCGGACAGCAGTCGGGCGCCAACGCGGTGAGCTGTTCGATGAACTCGGGCTCGGACGGTCGCCGCGGCGTCAGCACCGGAATCCCGTGCTCGTCGGCCAGCAACCCGACCGGTGACCTAGTCACCTTTCGTCCGCGACCAGCGACGGCGTCGGGCCTGGTCACGACTGCGATCACCTCGTGGTGATCGGATTCGATCAACCGACGCAGCGACGGCACCGCCGGATCCGGCGTGCCCGCGAAGACAATGCGCATCAACGCCCCCGTCCGAACGGACCGGCCTGGCCCGTCCCACTCACCGACCGCGACGGCCGCGCCGTCACACCCGCACTGAACCAATCGGATTCACGAATAGTCCGCATCGCATCCTTGCGCGCGGCGGGGTCGAGTCGATCGATGAACAGCACACCGTCGAGATGATCGGTCTCATGCTGCACGCACCGAGCGAGCAGCCCTTCGGCGCTGAATTCGACCGGCGCACCGTGCATGTCGACGCCGGTCGCCCGCACTCGTAGCGCACGCCGAGTGTCATACCGCACACCAGGAATCGATAGGCAGCCCTCGGGCCCAACCTGCTCCTCGTCGCCGACCACTTCCCACTGCGGGTTCACCAGATGCCCCGCGGCGTCATGAGTGTCGTACACGAAAACACGCAACCCCACTCCGATCTGCGGTGCGGCCATGCCGACGCCACCATCGTCGTGCATGGTGTCGGTCAGGTCGGTCACCAGCTGCTGCAGTTCCCGGTCGAATTCGGTGACCTCCGCCGCGCGGGCACGCAGAATGGGATCGCCGAACAGGCGAACAGGCTGAATGGTCACGGCAAACTCCCGGAAGCGGACGAACACGGTCGTCTCATTCTAGTGAGACGACCGAATGTCCCCGATCCACCAGCCCGAAGCTGGTAGAACTCCAGTGCGGTCGGACGGGGTGCGTTGTCCTCCGTCCGGCCGCCCGTTCAGGAATTACCGGCGATGATCACTTCCGGAATACCGGTGCCGAGCATCACCGGACGGCACACCGGCGCCGGGCTGCTCGGATCCAGCACGTTCAGCAGCAGCTGCTGCACGAACGGGTCGTAGACCATGTGGAAGTGTCCGGTCAGGTCGACCGGGCAACGATCCTGCAGCGAGATGTTCTCCGCGCCGGGCCCGCGCAGGGCGATATTGCTGTTCGGCTGGATCATCTCGTCGACCTTGCTGCCGATCGTCGTGTACTTCGGGCCGGGCACGGTGTCCCCGCCCGCGTTGAGCTCGGTCATCACCGCCGAACCCTGCGCCTGCTGGATCGCGGCGAGCGAGGTCACCCGCGCGAACGCCTGCAATCCACCCGGCACCGCCTGCACGATCGGCACCAGTCCGTACATCACCCCGCCGTAACTGGGCGACGCCAGGCCGACCCACTTGCCGACCTTCGGCGCGCCCCCGAGCTTGTTGGTGTAGAACCGGGTGACCGAGGCCCCCTGGGAGAAGCCGACCAGGTCGACCTGGGTGGCGCCGGTGGCGGTCAGCACCTGGTCGACGAACTCGCCGATCTGGTACGAGCTGAGCACCACGTCTTCGGTGCCGTAGCTGTCCGCCCCCGGGCTGCCGCCGTAGTTGAGCGCGAAGACGCAGAATCCGGCGGCGGCGAGTTGTGGCGCGATGGCCGAGTAGTCCGAGTAGGCACTGGAGTCCGTGCCGTGCGCGAGCACCACCGGCCGCGGGTGGGCGACGGTAGGCTTGCAGCCGAAGTTGTTGGTGCCCAACGGAACCGCGTTCTTGTGCGTCTTCAGATAAGCTGCCGCGCCGAGGTGATCGGTTTGCGGCGGTCCGGGCTGGGTGGGGATCTCGGGCGAGCGGTAGCCGGACGGCGCGGCCTGCGCCGCACCGGTACCGAGCATGGCTACTACGGCAAGTGCGGCGACCAGCATCCCCTTACCCAAGTGTGAAATTCCCCAAACCCACAAACCCCGAAACTGTCGCATCTCACAATGATCTACTGAACCCGCCCCAAATGCGCGCTCCAGCGGGGTGTTTCACCCGCCGTTACTTTTCGGGGGTCTCGTCTTCGGCCAGGATCCGGTAAAGCGACTTCCTGGTCTCGGTGAGCAGTTCCGCCGCCTTGGCGGCCTGTCCGGGAGTGCCCGCCGCCGCGACCTGAGCGACCGCGCCCATCAGCTGACCGACGAGTTCCCGCAGGTCGATGGCCTGCGCGCCGACGTCTTCCTTGACGTCCGCCCACGGGTCACCCAGCTCTTCCTTGTGTTCGGTGACGTAGGTGGTGCCCGCCTCGGTCAGCTGAGCCGTCTTGCGCCCGGCGACCTTTTC
The DNA here is from genome assembly GCF_044459885.1 of Nocardia sp. NPDC050175. Lineage (NCBI taxonomy): Bacteria > Bacillati > Actinomycetota > Actinomycetes > Mycobacteriales > Nocardiaceae > Nocardia > Nocardia sp. NPDC050175. The sequence goes on along the minus strand of NZ_JBITJI010000003.1, from coordinate 570,700 downwards.
GATGAGGACCAGGCCCTCGTCCTCCAGCTGTGCCAGCGCGGGGTAGATCGACCCCGGGCTCGGACGCCAGACGTCGTCGCTGCGCTCGCGGATCTGCTGGATGAGCTCGTAGCCGTGCATCGGCCGCTCGGTGAGCAGCAGCAGCACCGCCGCCCGCACGTCGCCGCGCCGGCCACGACCACCGCGGCCTCGACCGCGTCCGAAATGCGGTCCGAAGCCCGGCCCGAAACCTGGGCCGAAGCCCGGTCCGAAGTCGGGACCGTGCCCGTGTCGTCCGCCGCGGCGGAGTCGCTGACGAGGATCGACGTCCTCGCCCTGACGCTGCCAGGGGCCGCGCCGTCCAAATTCTCGATGTCCTTGGTTTTCCATGATGTAAGCCTCCTCAGGCTCTCGTGTTCGTTTCATGTTATCGACGATATATCGTCAATGCATCGAACGCAAGGATCGGTTCGAGAATTCCTGAGCAGCCAGCGGCTCACGGCACGAGCGAGTCGATCCAGCGCGCCAACCGGCCCCCTTCCGTCACCATCAACTCGGGATCTCGGAAGGTGTTGGTGAGCAACGAGATTCCCTGATAGGCGGCGATCAGCGCGACGGCAAGCTCCCTCGCGTCGGCGCGACCCATAGCCTCGAACTGCCCCTCGACCCAGTCGACCAGCTGCCGCATGACACCGGCGAGCTCGCGGTCCAGACCGTCGGCCCGCTTGTCCAGTTCGGTGGCGAGGGTGCCCGACGGACAGCCGAATCGGGCGGCCGTCTCGCGCTCGTCGACCCAGCCGCCGATCAGCGCTTTGAGCCGGTCCTGCGGGGTCGGCAGCTGCTCGAGCATTTCGATCAGGCCGCTCAGAGTCTGCTCATGGGCGCCGATCGCGGCACGGACCAGCTGGTCCTTGGTTTTGAAGTAGTAGTAGACGTTGCCGACCGGGACGTCGGCGGCGTGTGCGATGTCGGCGATGGTGGTCTTCTCGACCCCTTGCTCGTGGAAGACGCGGGCTGCGGCGGCACCGAGTCGCTCGCGTTTACCACCCTTCGGGCGATCTTGGGCTGCTGAGTTAGTCACCCAACTCACTATAGACACGCTGGGGGTTCGTCCGATAGCTTAATTTAAGTCAGCCAACTAACTAAATGGAGTGAGCAAGATGATCGTGGTTACCGGAGCAACTGGAAACATCGGCGCGAACCTCGTGCGGAACCTCGCCGCGGCGGGTCACGAGGTCACGGCGGTCTCTCGTGGCAGCAAAGAGGTCACGTGGCCGGAGGGTGTGCGTTCGGTGGTGGCCGACCTGGCCGATCCGGACAGCCTCGCCCCTGCCGTCGCGGGTGCCGATTCGCTGTTTCTGCTCATCACCGGCGAGCAACTGGTGAGTGGGCCGGATCCGGAGCGGGTGCTCGAGGTCGCCGAGGCGGGCGGCGTTCGACGGGTGGTGTTCGTATCGTCGCAGGGCGTGGGTACCAGGGCAGGGGCCGAGGGATACGCGCGGCTGGCCGCCTATGAGGAGGCCATCCAACGGTCCGGGTTGGACTGGACCATCCTGCGGCCAGCGGGTTTCTACTCCAATACATACGCGTGGGCAGAATCGGTGCGCGCTGAGCGGACGGTCGCCGCACCGTTCGGGGCGATCGGTTTGCCGTCCATCGATCCGGCCGATATCGCCGCGGTCGCGGCCATCGCGTTGTCCGAGGACGGGCATGCCAAGCAGATCTGCACCCTCACCGGACCCGCCCTGAGCACGCCGCAGGAGCAAGCCGAGGCGATCGGTGCCGCGCTCGACGCACCGATCCGATTCGTGGAATTGACTCGGGCGCAGGCGTTTACGGGAATGTCACGGTTCATGCCCGAGCCGGTGGTGGAGCACACGCTGTCGATTCTCGGCGAACCGACCGCCGCCGAGCAGGAGATCAGCCCGGACGTGCAGCGGGTGCTCGGCCGTTTGCCCACGAGTTATGCCGAATGGGCACAACGCAATCGGGCCGTCTTCGCCTGATCGTCGCTATCCCGACAGGTCGAAGACTCGAATGTGCTGCTCCCCGTCGCGATCTCGGACGTCGATGCCGAGTTCGAGCAGTTCCTCATCGAGTTCTTCGACGTCGAGGGGTTTTTCGTCGGCCAGCGCGCGCCGACGGGCCCGCAGGACGGTGTCGACGGCCTTGCCGGTCTCGGGTCGGCCTTCGACCCAGCGCACGTAGTCCGCGCCGAACGGGTCGTTCTGGTCCAGCCATGGATAGCCGTGACTGCGGAAGGCGTGCTCGATATCATTGCGGCTCAGGTCATTCGCGCCGAATCGCGCGAGCCTGCGTTTGTTCCGATCGGTGAGCACCAGGTCGGCGTCCTCGCGGAACACGGCGACGACGCGCCTGCGTGGGACATGCTGGGAACGCCCCTCTTTGACCAGCTCGACATAATCGTCGGCGACAGTGAGGGTGAGACTCTCAGTGCGGGCGGCCTCGTAAAGCACTACGCCCGCAACGGTTCCGACGAGCGTGGTGACCAGCACGAGCCACCCCGTCGGCACGCTCGTCGCGAGCTTCAGCGGGCCGGGACTGCCGTCGAAAGTATCGGACACCCAGTGGCCGACGGGATGCACGGCGAAACCGATACCGCAGCCGATGGCGAGCCCGCCGACCGCGAACAGCCAGGCCCATACCGTGGAAAAGCGCAGCACAGTGGGCGCGGAGGTGGTCGTCATGGGTGCTCCGTTTCGATCGGTCGCAGCAGCCGGGACACGGTCGCGCGCACCAGCGGGCGCGGGTCGTATGGGTCGGCCGGGTCTGCGTTGAGAAAGGCGCCGTCGACGACGGCGAGAATCCAGCGCGCGGTTTCCATGGGTGCGAATCCCGGGTCGATCTGCCCGGCGCCGATGCCGCGCTCGAGTAGCACGGCGAGAGCCTCGGCGCTGAGTCGCGCGTCGTCCAGCACGATCTTGGCCAATTCGTCGTCGTGACCGAGGCGGCGCAGCAGCTCGAACATCAGCCCGGGCGCCGACGGGTCGAGCACCTCGCCGGCCAGCCCGTCGACGATGTCGAGAACGGCGTCCAGGCAATCGGTTCGGTCGATGTGGCGCGCGATGAGCTCGGTGTGCTCAGGAATCGACAACTCGAAGATCGAACGAAAGACGGCGGCCTTGTCCTTGAAGTAGTAGAAGACGCTGCCCGAACTCAGCCCGGCGGCACGAGCGATCTGGGTGGCCGTGGTCCGTTCGTAACCGCGCGTGGCGAACTGTTCGGACGCAGCGAAGGTGATGGCGCGACGACGTTCGGCAACACGATTCGGATCGACGGTACGGGCCATGCGGCGATTTTATCATTAACTGATCGGCCAGTTAAAGAATTAATCCACCTCGAACGCGTGCACGGCACGGGAGTGTTCGTGGTCTGCGGCCGAGACTGCGGCGGCATCTCCGACTACTGGGTTGCCCGGTCGAGTTGCTCGCCGCGGTCGAGCGGGAGATCGAGGCGTTGCGGGCGCCCTAGAAGACCGGGGTGGTGCGGGCGCTCAGTTCGCACTTGTTGCCGAACACCTTGCGCCAGTCGACCTGCTTGCCCTGCCAGGTGCCGGTCACCGCGGCGTCGACCGGCTCGAAGACCTGCACGCAGACGGCGGTCGGATCACCGGTGAGCTTGTCGAAATCGCCACCCACCGCTGCCAACGCCTTGCAAGCCGCTTCGGCATTGGCGTGATCGCCGCCGGTCGGCTCGCAGGTGAGAGTGACGTGCGTCGGCGTCGACCCCGGAGCCGCCGGAGTGACAGTCAGGGTCAACGTGGACTTCGCCGGCTTGGGATCATCATCGGAACAGGCCGCCAGACCGAGCGCAACGACCACAAAGCACGCGGTCGCAAGGGTGCGGCGGAGCAAGGGTGTCGTCATCCATCCACTCAATCACGACGCCGCGCACGTTCTCGCCAACTGCTGGCTAACTCGCCGTATGACACGCCGCACGGGAACGCGCGGTGCCCGCAGATGGGCTGTCGACTGCTGCGATCGTTTAGCGCATCCACCTGAGCGTGACACCGGGGAAGGACCAGGTCAGCGAGTCTTCGTCAAGTTACGGGTCACCGGCCGACTGCACCGCGATTCGGTGATGCAGGCCCGAAATCGAGTATTGAGTCAGCTGCCAGAGATCAACCGACACGTGGTCCGGGTTGATCTGCAGCGGCGCGTCCGAACGGTGCGTCGGAACCGGGGTCAGCCGATATCGACCGGGTCGATTTGCACGCGCAGCGGGGCGTCGGAGCGGTGGGTGCTGCGGATGGCTTGGGCGGCGGTTAGGGCGCGGGCCAGGGCGGCGCCGGATTTGCGGTCGACGCGGAGCAGAATTCGTTCGACTTCGGCGGGGGTGTCGCCGGAGGAGAACGGCTTGCGGGCGCCGACTGGGAGTGGGACCGGGCCGAGTACCTCGACGTCGGCGGGAAGGTCTGTGGCTGAGAGTAATTCGGCGATGGAGTCGGAGGTGCCGTCGACTGCTGCCATCCGGACGGACGGGGGGAAGCCGACCTCGGCGCGGGATGCGTACTCGACTCTGGCGTGGCCGACGGGGTCCCAGCGGACCAGCGCCTGGACCGTGGGGATGCCGGGATCGGCCATCACGATGACCTGGCCGCGCGACCGGACCAGGGTCGCGGCGGTCATCCAGCGGCGCAGCGCGTCCTCGGAGGCGCGCAGGTCGGCGCGGCTGAGCAGGGCCCAACTGTCGAGCAGCAGAGCTACTCCGTAACCGCCGGGCAGGACCGGTTCGGCGCCGACGGTCGCGACCACCACCTGTGGACCGGGTTCGACCGTGTCGAGCATCGCGCCACCACCGGACCCGCGAATCGGCACGCCGGGGAACGCCCGGCCGAGTTCTTCCGCCGTGCGGGTCGCGCCGATCACCACCGCGCGCAAGGCCCGCGAACCGCAGGAGGAACAGCGGAACGCCGCCTCGGTGATGCCACACCAGCGACAGCTCGGGCTGTGCGCGGCGTCGCCCTGCGAATCACTGTGCCGCGCACGACCATCCGGCAGTGCCAGCGGTCCGTTGCAGTGGCGGCACCTGGCGGGAGTCCGGCATTTCGCGCAGGCCAGCGACGGGACGTACCCGCGACGCGGCACCTGCACCAGTACGCCCGCGCCCTCCTTCAGCGCCGCCCGCGCAGCCGCGTACGCGACGCCGGGAATCCGAACCGCCCGCGCGACCGGATCCCGCTCCATCGCCAGATCAGTATCGCCGGGCACGCTGATCCGCGGCGCCGCATCGCGCACCACCATCCGATCGGCAACCAAGTCATGCGCCCAGCCGGACTCGACAACCGCCTGAATCTCCGCGGTCCGCGCGAAACCGGCCGCGACGAACGCAGCCCCCGTCTCGTGCGACCGCAGCATCGCCACCTCCCGCGCATGCGGATACGGCGAACGCGGCTCAGCGTAGGTGTCATCCCCGTCATCCCAAATAGCAATCAGCCCAAGGTCTTTCGCCGGTGCAAACACCGCACTACGCGTCCCGACCACCACCCGCGCCGTCCCCCGCAATACCGCCAACCACCGCCGATACCGCGCCGCAGGCCCGAGCCCAGCCGACAACCCCACCGCCGATTCCCCCAGCAACCGAGTACATTCCGCCAACACCCGATCCAGATCCCGCTGATCCGGCACCATCAAAATCGCACTACGCCCCTCCTCAGCAACCGCCGCCGCCAACTCCGCCAACCGCCGCGGCCAATCCTCCCCCGGCAACGCCTGCCAAGCCGCCCGCGGCCCTTTGCCCCCCGCAAGCGCAGTCAGGAACGCCGGTCCGTGAATGTATCGCCCCCAAGGCCCTTGGTCGACGACGGCAACAGACTGGCCATCGTCCGACTCAACTTCCGGCCCCGCCCCTTCGCCGCCATCCCCCGCATCTGCCGCCCGACTCGCGTCTGCCGTCAAACCGGCGACCGCCGAATCAGCCTCGATCCCCTCGCCATTCGAGGATGCCGATTCCGGCCGCCGCTCCGCATGACTCGACGCGTCCGGCGATGCAGCCTGGCCCCCCTGTGCCGCTGCGGTGCCGGTCGACTGTGGCGCCGAGACCGGCTCGCCACCGCCATCCCGTACGGGCGCCGTCTTACCCTCGGCGACGGAACTAGCAACCACCGAATTACCTTCGGCCCCCGAGGCGTTCGACGATGTCGGTTCCTGTCGCGGCCCCGTGGAACTTGGCGTGTCCGACGATGCGGGCGAATCCGCTTGCACCCCTGCGGAACTAGATGCATCCGACGCAGCTGTGGTGGAACTCTCATCAACCGTGCGATCACGCAGTGCCGAATCAACCTCGACGCCAACAGAATCTGCGGTCGAAGACGTCGTGTCGGGCAACTGGTCCGACTGCGCGGCACCATCCACGCCTGACGACTCGGGCCGATCTTCTTGCGTCGGCACAGGCTCGGCCGCGGCCGGCGCGGATGCCGCGAGGGATCTGCCGTCGACTGTCCCATGGACTGCGGTCGAATCGGCTTCAGGCCCAGTGGAATCGGCGGTCGACGCCACCGATTTCGATGACTTTGCCGACCGCATTGGCGCATTCACGCCTGGCGGCGCGGAGTGGACACATTGCAGGTCAGCGGAACCTGCCGCGTCAGAGCCGACAGTGCGGGAACGCGAATCGGTTGCCGGTTCGCGCGTCACTGAATCGGATTCGGCTCCAGTGGAATCGGCGTTCCCGCACGTCACGCCGGATGGCGGTGCCGACCTGCCCGTGTCGTCCACTCCTGACGATGGGTCCGAGGTATGTCGAGCCTGTTTGGGGCTGGTCGAATCGGACGCGACAGAACCCTTCGGAGAGCTCCCGACCGAATCAGCCTCAGCTTCAGTGGAATCGACAGCGGACGTCATGTCAGGCAAGGAGTCGACCCGGAGTGGCGCTTTCGCGGATGAACGCCGTTGCTTCCGTGCCGGACTCGGCGCGTCCGACCCATCATCAGTCGAATCCTCTTGCCCCGCTTCAGCATCCGCCGACTTCTTCTTCGCCCCACCGGTCTCGGTGCGCGCATGCCGCGGCGGGATCGCCAGGCGAAGGACATCGGCGCGGGTACCCGCGTAACGGGCGGCCACTGCGCTGGCCAGTTTCACGATCTCGGGGGTCAGTACGCGTTCGGCGGAGACGACCCGCTCGAGTTTCACCAGCTTCCCGCTGTGGTCGCTGTGCGTGCGACGCTCCAGCAGGTATCCGTCGACCAATCGGCCCGCGAAGCGGATACGAACGCGCACGCCAGGCTGCGCGATCGCATCCAACTCGGGCGGGACCAGGTAATCGAAGTCACGGTCCAGGTGGGCCGGAGACAGCAATGGGAGCACCCGAGCTATCGGGTGCTCCACGGCTGCGGGGCCCGCGGGCGGGACCCCCGGTGTGGCGGGGGTTTCCGCCGCGGGTTTGTTCACTCGGTGCGGTCGGACCTACAGGCCGACGGCTGCGCGGAGTTTGTCCGCGCAAATCGGATGGAGCTTCCCAGGGCAGGTCGACACATCCGCACCGCCTCCTTACAGGCCGACTGCGGCGCGGAGTTTGTCCGCACGGTCCGTGTGCTCCCAGGGCAGGTCGACGTCGGTGCGGCCGAAGTGGCCGTACGCGGCGGTCGGTGCGTAGATCGGGCGCAGCAGGTCCAGGTCGCGGATGATCGCGCCGGGGCGCAGGTCGAAGACCTCGGCGATGGCGGCCGAGATGCGGGCCGGGTCGACCTTCTCGGTGCCGAAGGTTTCCACGAACAGGCCGACCGGCGCGGACTTGCCGATGGCGTAGGCCACCTGCACCTCGACCCGGTCGGACAGGCCGGCCGCGACGACGTTCTTGGCGACCCAGCGCATAGCGTACGCGGCCGAGCGGTCCACCTTCGACGGATCCTTGCCGGAGAAGGCGCCGCCACCGTGGCGAGCCATGCCGCCGTAGGTGTCGACGATGATCTTGCGGCCGGTCAGGCCCGCGTCGCCCATCGGGCCGCCGAGCACGAACTTGCCGGTCGGGTTGACCAGCAGCCGGATGTTCGAGGTGTCCAGCGAGGGCAGCTCGAGGTCGGCGATGACGGCGTCGACGACCTTTTCCTTGATGTCGGGGGCGAGCAGGTTGTCCAGGTCGATGTCGGCCGCGTGCTGGGTCGAGATGACCACGGTGTCGAGCCGGACCGGGCGGTCACCCTCGTATTCGATGGTGACCTGGGTCTTGCCGTCGGGCCGCAGGTACGGCAGCACACCGGACTTGCGTACCTCGGTGAGCCTGCGCGAGAGCCGGTGCGCGAGCGCGATCGGCAGCGGCATGAGCTCGGGAGTATCGATGGTCGCGTAGCCGAACATCAGGCCCTGATCGCCCGCGCCCTGCTTCTCGATCTCGTCGTCGGAGCCGCCGACGCGCGCCTCGTGCGAGGTGTCGACGCCCTGCGCGATATCGGGCGACTGCGCGCCGATCGCGATGTTCACGCCGCACGAGTTCCCGTCGAAACCCTTTGCCGACGAGTCGTATCCGATTTCCAAGACCTTTTCCCGGACGATCCGGGGAATGTCGGCGTACGCCGTGGTGGTGACCTCACCCGCGACGTGGACCTGGCCGGTCGTCACGAGGGTTTCCACCGCGACCCGGCTGCGCGGGTCCTCGGTCAGTAACGCGTCGAGAATGGAATCGCTGATGGCGTCACAGATCTTGTCCGGGTGACCTTCGGTCACGGACTCACTGGTGAATAGCCGGCTGCCGGACGTGCGCACAGTTCTTCCCTCTCCCTCAACGGGTATTTCGTCTCGGTTTGCGACAGTAACGCGATGTCGTTACCGCGCAACCCTTCATTCCAGACTATGGCAAACCACCGACACACCGCCGACCAAGAGACCACTATCTCAGACAGTTCGTCCGACTTGTCTCCCGGCCACTGCGCTACCGATGGTTGAGGACTGGGTCATTATCCCAGTCCGACAATGGTTTTCAGCGCAACAGCGGACCGAGCGCGTCGAGCACCCGGCTGGCAAGCAGCGCCTTCGACCCATGATCGAGCGACTGTTCGGTACCGTCCGCACCGAGCAGCCAGCCGTTGTTGGTGTCGACCTCGAACGCCTTGCCCTCGCCGACCGCGTTGACCACCAGCAGGTCGCACCCCTTGCGCGTCAGCTTGGCCCGCGCGTAGGTGAGCACGTCGCCGTGCTCGTCACCGGTCTCGGCGGCGAAGCCGACGATCGCGGTGCCCGCCAACTGCCCGTCGCGGCGCGCCTGCACCAGACCGGCCAGGATGTCGGTGGTCTTGGTGAGCGCGATGACGTCGGGTTCGCCGACGCCCTTCTTGATCTTGGCCGCGGCCACATCGGTGGGCCGGAAATCCGCCACCGCCGCCGCCATGATCACCGCGTCCGCGCCGACCGCATGCTTGTCGACCGCGGTCTTGAGCTGTTCGGCGGTGGTGATGTGCACCAGATCGACGGCCGCGGGCGCGGCCATCTCGATCGTGTTGCCCGCGATGAGCGTGACGTGCGCGCCGCGCTGGGCCGCGACCCGGGCCAGGGCATAGCCCTGCTTCCCGGAGCTGCGGTTGCCGAGGAAGCGCACCGGATCCAGCGGTTCCCTGGTGCCGCCCGCGGTGATGACCACCCGGCGACCTTCCAGGTCACGCGGGATGGCGTCGGTGCGTTCGAGCAGCAGCGTGGCCAGTCCGAAGATCTCCTCGGGCTCGGGCAACCGTCCCGGACCGGTGTCGGTGCCGGTGAGCCGGCCCGACGCGGGTTCCATCACGATCGCGCCGTGCGCGCGCAGCGTCGCGACATTGGCGACGGTCGCCGGATGCTCCCACATCTCGGTGTGCATCGCGGGCGCGAAGAGGATCGGACATCGGGCCGTCAGCAACGTGGCGGTGAGCAAATCGTCGGCGCGGCCCTGGGCCGCGCGCGCCATCAGGTCGGCGGTCGCCGGGGCGATGACCACGAGGTCCGCCTCCTGGCCCAGCCGAACGTGCGGCACCTCGGGCACATCGGTGAACACGTCGGTGTGCACCGGGTTCCCGGACAGTGCCTCGAAGGTTGCCTTGCCGACGAACTGCATCGCCGCCTCGGTGGGGATCACCCTGACCTGGTGTCCGGTCTCGGTGAACCGCCGGACCAGCGAGCAGGCCTTGTAGGCGGCGATCCCACCGCCGACACCGACAACGATCCGTGTGGTCACTACGCCTCCGGCCTAGTTGTTGTCACAGCTGAGCACTCGGCCCGGCTACTCGCCTTCGGTGTGCTCGAGCAGGTCGGAGTGGATCTCACGCATGGCGACCGAGAGGGGCTTTTCCTGCAGGCCCGGCTCGACCAGCGGGCCGACGTACTCGAGGATGCCGTCGCCGAGCTGGTTGTAGTAGTCGTTGATCTGACGCGCGCGCTTGGCCGCGTAGATGACCAGGGCGTACTTGGACGAAGTGCGCTCCAGCAGCTCATCGATCGGGGGGTTGGTGAGGCCGATCGGGGTGTCGTAGGCGGGAACGACTTTGCTGTCCGTACTGCTCACTAGGGGGGCTCCTGCGGATCGAAGGATTACGAACTCGAATTTGTGCTAACGAACAAGGATACCAACTGCTCACAGGCGCTGGTCACCTCGTCGTTCACGATGACGATGTCGAACTCGTCACAGGCCGCCAATTCGGTCCTGGCGGTTTCCAGCCTGCGCTCGATCACTTCCGGTGATTCGGTGCCCCGCGAGGTGAGCCTGGAGACCAGTTCGTCCCAGCTGGGTGGGGCGAGGAAGGCGAGGATCGCTTCGGGGATGGCCTCGCGGACCGCCCGCGCGCCTTCTAGATCGACCTCGACCAGTACGGGCAGACCCTCTGCGAGGGCGGCCCGTACCGGTGCGGCCGGGGTGCCCGAACGTTGCAAACCACCGTGAATATCAGCCCACTCGAGTAGTTCGTCCGCCGAGATCATGGCGTCGAACTCTGCCCTGGACACGAATCGATAGTCGAGGCCGTCGACCTCCCCGGGCCTAGGAGCCCGAGTCGTTGCCGACACACTGAAGATCAGGTGCGGCAGTCGCTCGCGGACGCAACGGACCACGGTCGACTTGCCAACGGCCGAGGGGCCGACCAGTACTACCAGTCGACCCTTCCGCATATGTTCGACCACCCTCGTTATCAGGCGTCGAAGTCGAACCGGGCAAGCAGCGCCTTGCGCTGCCGATCGCCGAGTCCGCGCAGACGCCGGGTGGGGGCGATCTCCAGTTCACTCATGATTTCGGCTGCCTTGACCTTGCCCACCTTCGGCAAAGCCTCCAGCAGCGCCGACACCTTCATCTTGCCGAGAATCTCATCGGATTCGGCATCGGTGAGGACCTGCTTCAGGTTGGTGCCGCCTCGCTTCAGGCGCTCCTTGAGCTCCGCCCGAGCGCGGCGAGCGGCAGCCGCCTTCTCCAAAGCAGCGGCGCGCTGCTCGTCAGTCAGCTGGGGAAGGGCCACGGTTCCTCCGTCTCATCGTTCATTGCATCAACTCCTGCCGGTAACCCGGCAGTCTCAGCGACCGTACCCACGGCATCCGCAGATTGCGAACCCACCCCCCAGGTCAGCGCATGATTCCGGATGCCGTAGACGCGAGAGCGGCGCGATCCGCACTGCTCCTCTGTCGCTGCGCAGATCGTACCGCCGAAATCACGAAATGCCTCTTCAGCAGGGAGTTTTCATGATTGACACAGGTTAGCGGGAGGGTTGCTATGACGTGACATGGGTCGCCAGCAAACCCATCACTGCCCGACCAGGAACTTTCTCGGAATTTCCCGCGTGTCGCGTTGTCTGTCAGCGTGTCGTGGGCCACAGACAGGTCGAACGACCATTTCGAGCGGACGCCGGCCCCGATCGATTGTCGAGGTGCACCGCCGGGTTTGTCGACCTGCACTGATCACAGCGCGCTTCTGGGCCGATCCGGGCCCGTCGGCTCATCCGAGCACCATTTGGGCGGGAAACGGGCGTAGCAGGGCACACAGACCCGTCTACGGGCCACATGCACGCGTGCACATGACCGCACGCGGGCCGGGAAAAGAGCCGAGACCGGCGCGATCGCGCCGGTCTCGGTGGTTATTTCTGCAGGAACGCGAACGTCTGCTGGAGTTCGCCCAGTCTGGCGCGCAGCGCCGGAACGGCCGGTCCGTCGCGCAGGACTTCCCGTGACGCGGCCGGCACAGCGGCCGCCAGCATCGCCTCCGGGACCAGGTCACGGATGTTTTCCGGTCCCCCGCCCTGGGCTCCGACTCCCGGCATCAGGATCGGCCCGTTGAGCGCGGACAGGTCCGGCGCCTCGGTCAACGTCGCGCCGAGCACCACACCGACCGACCCGAATTCCGCGCCGGCGTTACGCGCGGCCGCCTCGTCGACCATCGTCTGGGCGATGGTGCGGCCGTCGCTGGTGACGACCCGTTGCACCTGCGCCCCTTCGGGATTCGAGGTTGCCGCGAGCACGAAGACACCGCGGTGATTGGCCGCGGCCAGGTCCAAAGCCGGTGCCAGCGAGCCGAATCCGAGATACGGCGAGACCGTCACCGCGTCCGACCCGAGCGGCCCGTCGCCGAGCCAGGCGTGCGCATAGGCGTCCATGGTGGAGCCGATGTCGCCGCGCTTGGCGTCGGCGAGCACCAGCGTGCCCGAGGCGCGCAACACCTCGATGGTGCGCTCCAGCACCGCGATTCCGGCCGAGCCGTAGGTCTCGAAGAACGCGACCTGCGGCTTCACCAGCGCGACACAACCGTCGAAGGCCTCGACGCAGATCTCCGCGAACTTCTCCAGCCCGTCCGCGTCGGCGGTGAGACCCCACGACTCCAGCAGGCCCGGATGTGGATCGATGCCGACGCACACGGGGCCGAAATGCCCCATGGCGTGCTGCAATCGAGCGCCGAAGCTCTTCATCCCGTCAACTCCGTCCGGCTCACCCACGCAGCACCGAATGCAGTTCCTGCAGCGACCGCACTCCGATCCCGCCGTTGATGCTCGCCTCGATGCCCTGCACCGCGGCGGCCGCACCCTGCACCGTGGTGATGCACGGGATGTTCACACCGACCGCGGCACTGCGGATTTCGTAGCCGTCGATGCGCGGACCGGAATTGCCGTAGGGAGTGTTGAAGACCATATCGATCTCGCCGTCCCTGATCTGCTCGACGATCGTGGGCTGCGGCACATCACCATTGGTGTCCACCGTTTCCGGCTCCGAGTGCTTGCGCACCCGCTCACACGGAATACCGTTGCGGCGCAACATCTCCGCGGTTCCCTCGGTCGCCAGGATACGGAATCCGAGGTCGTGCAGGCGCTTGACCGGGAAGACCATGGCGCGCTTGTCCCGGTTCGCGATGGAGACGAACACGGTGCCCTCGGTGGGCAGCGAACCGTAGGCGGCGGTCTGGCTCTTGGCGAAGGCGGTGCCGAAGTCGGCGTCGATGCCCATCACCTCGCCGGTGGACTTCATCTCCGGGGAGAGCAGCGAATCCACGCCGCTGCCATCGGCCTTACGGAACCGATGGAACGGCAGCACGGCCTCCTTCACCGCCACCGGCGCGTCGAGCGGGACGTGCCCGCCGTCGCCCTCGCCGGGCAGCATGCCTTCCTTGCGCAGGTCGGCGATGGTCGCGCCCAGCATGATCCGCGCGGCCGCCTTCGCCAGCGGCACCGCGGTGGCCTTCGACACGAACGGAACCGTCCTGCTGGCACGCGGATTCGCCTCGAGCACGTACAGCACATCGTCCTTGAGCGCGTACTGCACGTTGAGCAGGCCCTTGACGCCGATGCCCTTGGCCAGCGCGACGGTCGAGCGCCGCACGGCCTCGATATCGCTGCGGCCCAGCGTGATCGGCGGCAGCGCGCAGGCGGAGTCACCGGAGTGGATGCCCGCCTCTTCGATGTGTTCCATCACACCGCCGAGGTAGACCTCGTCGCCGTCGCACAGCGCGTCGACGTCGATCTCGATGGCGTCCTCCAGGAACCGGTCGACCAGCACCGGGTGTTCCGGGCTGAGCTCGGTGGCCCGGGAGATGTAGCCCTCCAGGGAACCCTCGTCGTAGACGATCTCCATGCCGCGCCCGCCGAGCACATAGGACGGGCGAACGAGCACCGGGTAGCCGATCGAGGCGGCGATCTTCTTGGCCTGCGCGAAGGTGGTGGCGGTGCCGTACTTCGGCGCGGGCAGCCCGGCCGCGGTGAGCACGTCACCGAATTCGCCACGGTCCTCGGCCAGGTCGATGGCGGCGGCGCTGGTGCCGACCACCGGGACGCCTGCGTCGGTGAGCCGCTGCGCCAGGCCGAGCGGGGTCTGCCCGCCCAACTGCACGATGACCCCGATGACGGTGCCCGACTCGCTTTCCGCGTGGAACACCTCGAGCACGTCCTCGAAGGTGAGCGGCTCGAAGTAGAGCCGGTCGGCGGTGTCGTAGTCGGTGGAGACGGTCTCCGGGTTGCAGTTGACCATCACCGTCTCGTACCCGGCCTGCGAAAGTGTTTGCGCCGCATGGACACACGAGTAGTCGAACTCGATGCCCTGGCCGATCCGGTTCGGGCCGGAGCCGAGGATGATCACCTTGTCGCGCTCGCGCTGCGGCGCGACCTCGGATTCCGCGGCGGGATCGAGCTCGTAGGTCGAGTAGTGGTACGGCGTCTTGGCCTCGAACTCGGCGGCGCAGGTGTCGACCGTCTTGAAGACCGGGCGAACGCTGAGCCGGTGCCGCAGCGCGCGAACGCCGGTCTCCCCCGCCAACTCCGGGCGCAGCGCGGCGATCTGCCCGTCGGACAGGCCGTAGTGCTTGGACCGGCGCAGCAGCGATTCATCCAGTACGGGCGCGTCCATGATCTCCGCGCGCAGCTCGACCAGACCGGCGACCTCGGCGACGAACCACGGGTCGATTCCCGAAGCGGCAGCGACATCTTCGATGCTCGCGCCCAGGCGCAGCGCCCGCTCGACCTGGTAGATGCGTCCCTCGATGGGCGTGCGCAGGTCTTCCAGAATCGCTTCGACGTCAGTCCATTTGCCGTCTTCCAGGGTCCAGAAACCGGCGGCCTTGGTCTCCAGCGAGCGCAGCACCTTGCCGAGCGCCTCGGCGAAGTTGCGCCCCAACGACATTGCCTCGCCGACCGACTTCATCGTGGTGGTCAGCGTCGGGTCGGCGCCGGGGAACTTCTCGAACGCGAACCGCGGCGCCTTGACCACCACGTAGTCCAGCGTCGGCTCGAAGCAGGCCGGCGTCTCCTTGGTGATGTCGTTGACGATCTCGTCGAGGGTGTAGCCGATGGCCAGCTTGGCGGCGATCTTGGCGATCGGGAATCCCGTTGCCTTAGAAGCCAACGCGGACGAGCGCGAGACGCGCGGGTTCATCTCGATGACGATCAGGCGGCCGTCGGCCGGGTCCACCGCGAACTGGATGTTGCAGCCGCCGGTGTCCACGCCGACCTCGCGCAGGATCGCGATGCCCAGGTCGCGCATCTTCTGGTACTCGCGGTCGGTAAGCGTCATGGCGGGCGCGACGGTCATCGAGTCGCCGGTGTGCACGCCCATCGGGTCGACGTTCTCGATCGAGCAGACGATGACCACGTTGTCGGCGCGGTCGCGCATCAGCTCGAGCTCGAATTCCTTCCAGCCCAGGATGGATTCCTCGATGAGCACGTTCGCGGTCGGCGAGGCGGACAGGCCGCCACCGGCGATGCGGTCGAGATCCTCGTGGTTGTAGGCCATTCCGGAGCCGAGGCCACCCATGGTGAACGAAGGACGCACCACCACAGGGAATCCCAGCTCGGTGACCGTGTCGCGGACCTCGTCCATCGTGTAACAGACACGGGAGCGGGCACTTTCGCCGCCGACCTTGGCGACGATGTCCTTGAACTTCTGCCGGTCCTCACCGCGCTGGATGGCGTCGAAGTCGGCGCCGATCATCTCGACGTTGTACTTCTCCAGCACCCCGTTCTCGTGCAGCGCGACCGCGGTGTTCAGCGCGGTCTGCCCGCCGAGGGTGGCCAGGATGGCGTCGGGACGCTCCTTGGCGATGACCTTCTCGACGAACTCCGCCGTGATCGGCTCCACATAGGTGGCGTCGGCGAACTCGGGGTCGGTCATGATGGTCGCCGGATTGGAGTTCACCAACGAAACCCGCAGGCCCTCGGCCCGCAGCACCCGGCACGCCTGGGTGCCGGAGTAATCGAACTCGCAGGCCTGTCCGATGACGATCGGACCGGAGCCGATCACCAGGATGTGCTTCAGATCGGTGCGGCGTGGCATCAGGCTCCTTCCATGAGACCGGCGAAACGGTCGAAGAGATAAGCAGCGTCGTGGGGTCCGGCGGCGGCCTCCGGGTGGTACTGCACGGAGAACGCGCGGCCGTCGATGAGGCGCACACCCTCGACCGTGCCGTCGTTGGCGCAGACGTGGCTGACCTCGGCCTTGCCGAACGGGGTGTCGAACTGCTCGCCCTGCTCGCCTTCCAGCGCGAAGCCGTGGTTCTGCGCGGTGATCGCGATGCGACCGGTGCCGTGCTCGATCACCGGGACATTGATGCCGCGGTGGCCGAACTTCATCTTGTAGGTCTTGCGGCCGAGCGCGCGGCCGAGGATCTGGTTGCCGAAGCAGATGCCGAACAGCGGCAGGCCGCGCTCGAGCACGCCCTTGGTCAGCGCGACCGCGCCGTCCTGGGTGGCCGGGTCGCCGGGGCCGTTGGACAGGAAGACGCCGTTCGGGTTCAGCGCGAGGATCTGGTCGATCGAGGTGTTCGACGGGACCACATGCACCCGCATGCCGCGCTCGGCGAACATGCGCGGGGTGTTGGTCTTGATGCCGAGGTCGACCGCGACCACGGTGAAGCGGGACTCACCGTTGGGCTCGATGGTGTAGATCGAGTCGGTGCTCACCTCTTCGGCCAGGTCGGCGCCGAGCATGGACGGCTGGCCGGTGACCCGGCCGAGCAGCTCGTCGGTGCCGGCGAGGGCGGCACCGGAGAAGATGCCCGCCTTCATCGAGCCGCGGGTGCGCAGGTGACGCACCAGCGCGCGGGTGTCGATACCCGCGATGCCGACGATGTCCTGACGCTGCATCGCCTCGGGCAGCGTGCCGGTGGCCCGCCAGTTGGAGGCGCGGCGCGCGGGGTCGCGGACCACGTAGCCGGCGACCCAGATCTTGCCGGACTCGTCGTCCTCGTCGTTCCAGCCGGTGTTGCCGATCTGCGGTGCCGCGGCGACCACGATCTGGCGGTGGTAGCTGGGGTCGGTGAGGGTCTCCTGGTAGCCGGTCATCGCGGTGCAGAACACCGCCTCACCGAGCGTCTCGCCCACGGCGCCGTAGGCCGAGCCGCGGAATACCCGGCCGTCCTCCAGCACTAGAGCAGCGTCTTGTCCTGGCCCTCCCGCCGCCCGGCCACCGCCCCCCATGGAATCGCTGCGCGATACTGCTGTCGTCACTCGTCGTCTCCCGTCGTCGTGCTGGTGTCCGCCTGGAGCCCCCGCGTCCAAGCCGGGTACACCGACTTGTCGTCGCCCCGGAAACCGGTATCTATCTCGGTCCCGGTGGGCAGCTTCCAGCGAACTACCAGCACACCATCTGCTGTCATTACTTTGCCCGCATGCCCGCGCTCGGTGCGCACCGCAGTGATGGATTCCTGCGGGATCCAGATCACCGCCGCGCCGTCGCGCTCGAGCAGAATTCCTCGTTCGAACCGCGTGAGTTCCGCCGTGGCCCGGAAACCCAAGTCGCCCACCGCGATCCGGTCCTGCCAGCTGGGCGCCATGGTGCTGCCGAGATACAGTCCGGTGGTCGGCTCGAGCACCTGCGCACCGAGGTCGGCGGGCACGGTGGGCAGGTCACCGATGCGGGCCTCTTGGCGCGCGGCCCGGTTCTGCCAGCCCCGATACATCAGCCAGATACACAGGGCGAACAGCGCGGCCAGCCCGATTACCCATAGCGTTCTTTCCACTTACGGTCCTCCTCGGTTACCCACCGGCCTTGCCCTCGCGGGCGGTTACCCGGCCCCTGAGCAACGTCGTTGTCACTCGGGCCGGGAACGTCATGTCCTCGAACGGTGTGTTGTTCGAGATGCTGGCGAGCTCCTTGGCGCGCACCGTCCAGGTGGCGGCCGGGTCGACCAGCGTCAGGTTGGCGGGCTCGCCGACCTCGATCGGCCTGCCGTGCTCGTCGAGGCCGACGATCGCGGCGGGCTGCTCGCTCATCACCCTGGCGACGCCGCGCCAGTCGAGCAGGCCGGGTTCGACCATGGTCTGCACGATGATCGACAGCGCGGTCTCCAGGCCGAGCATGCCGGGACGGGCCGCGGCGAACTCGCAGCACTTGTCCTGTTCGGCGTGCGGGGCGTGGTCGGTGGCGACGCAGTCGATGATGCCGTCGGCCAGCGCCTGGCGCAGCGCGGCGGCGTCGGACGCCTCACGCAGCGGCGGGTTGACCTTGTTGACCGCGTCGTAGGTCTCCAGGCGCGAGTCATCCAGCAGCAGGTGGTGCGGGGTGACCTCGGCGGTGATCGAAATGCCTTGCGCCTTGGCCCATTTCACCAGCTCCACGGTGCCCGCGGTGGAAGCGTGGCAAATATGCACGCGCGCACCGGCATCGCGGGCGAGGATCGCGTCGCGGGCCACGATGGACTCCTCGGCGGCCCGCGGCCAACCGGCCAGGCCGAGCCGGGCCGCGGTGGGACCCTCGTGCGCGACCGCGCCTTTGGTGAGCCGCGGCTCCTCCGCGTGCTGGGCGATCAGCACGCCGAGGGTGTTCGCGTACTCCAGGGCGCGGCGCATCAGCAGCGGGTCGTAGACGCAGTGGCCGTCGTCGGAGAACATCCGCACCGCGCCGACACCGCTTGCCATGGTTCCCATTTCGGCGAGCTGCTTACCTTCGAGGCCGACGGTGACCGCGCCCACCGGGTACACGTCGACCAGGCCGACCTCCTGGCCGCGACGCCACACGTGATCGGTGACGACCACCGAGTCGGCGATCGGGCTGGTGTTGGCCATCGCGAACACCGCCGTGTAACCGCCCAATGCGGCTGCGGCGGAACCGGATTCGATGGTCTCGGTGTCTTCGCGGCCGGGCTCGCGCAGGTGCGTGTGCAGGTCGACGAAGCCGGGCAGCAGGATTTGGCCGTCGGCGTCGATGACTTCCGCGTCGTCGGCGTCGAGACCTGTGCCGATCTCCCGGATTACACCGTCGGCGATCAGCACGTCGACCGGTTCGCCCTCGCCGTAGATCCGGGCGCCCTTGATCAGAAGTTCGCTCATGCCACCGCCTCCTGCGTACCGATCAGCAGCCGGAACAGGACGGCCATGCGCATGTGTACTCCGTTCGTCACCTGTTGCAAGATCGCGGCCTGCGCGGAATCGGCTACCGGCGAGGCGATTTCCATGCCGCGCAGCATCGGGCCGGGATGCAGCACCGTCGCGTGTTCGGCCAGCAGGGCGAGCCTGCGTTCGGACAGTCCGTAATTGATCGAGTATTCGCGGGCCGACGGGAAGAAGCCGCCGTTCATCCGCTCGGCCTGCACGCGCAGCATGAGAACCGCGTCGGCGCCGGGCAATTCGGCGTCCAGCGAGTGCGCGATCCGGGCGGGCCAGGCGTCGACGCCCACCGGCAGCAGGGTGCGCGGGGCGACGAGCACTACTTCCGCACCGAGGGTGTCCAGCAGGAAGACATTGGAGCGGGCCACCCGGCTGTGCAGGATGTCGCCGACGATGACGACCCGCTTGCCCTCGATATCGCCGAGCCGTTGGCGCAGGGTGAGCGCGTCGAGCAGAGCCTGAGTGGGGTGCTCGTGCGTGCCGTCGCCCGCGTTGATGATGGCCGGGCCGGAGCTGCCGGACGAGAGGGCCCAGGCGTCCATCCAGCGCGCGATCTGGTGTGCCGCACCGGAAGCCGGGTGTCGCACGATCAACGCGTCGGCGCCCGCGGCGTGCAGGGTGAGCGCGGTGTCGCGCAGGGATTCGCCCTTGGAGACCGAGGAGCTGCTGGCGCTGACGTTGATGACGTCGGCGCTCATCCACTTGCCCGCAACCTCGAACGAGACGCGAGTGCGGGTGGAGTTCTCGTAGAACACCGTCATCACGGTGCGTCCGCGCAGGGTCGGCAGCTTGTGGACTTCGCGGCCGAGCAGGGCCTGCTCGAATCGTTCGGCCTCGTCCAGCAACTCCGTCGCAGTCGCGCGATCAAGATCACTAACTGTCAGCAAGTGCCTCACGACTCCACCTCGCTAACGCTCGGCTCCGTCGTTCGGCACGGGGCCGCTGTGTTGTTGGTTCGCTCGCTACGCTCGCTCACGCTTCAGCCTCCTGGCGCAGGTAAACGCCGTCGCGGCCGTCGTGTTCGGTGAGCAGGACCGAGATGTCTTCGGCGCGCGAGGTGGGGACGTTCTTGCCCACGTAGTCGGCCCGGATCGGGAGTTCGCGGTGGCCGCGGTCGATCAGCACCGCGAGCTGCACGGCGCGCGGGCGGCCGAGGTCGCGCAGCCCGTCCAGGGCGGAGCGCACGGTGCGACCGGAGAAGAGGACGTCGTCGATCAGCACGACGAGCGCGTCTTCGATGCCGCCCTCGGGAACCGAGGTGCGCTCGAGCGGCCGGTGCGGCCGGGTGCGCAGGTCGTCGCGGTAGAGGGTGATGTCGAGCGAGCCGAGGGCCGGGCGAACGCCGGAGAACTCCTCGATCTTGTCCGCGAGCCGCGCGGCAAGCGAGGTGCCGCGGGTGGGAATGCCGATGAGCACCACGCGTGGCGCGCCGGGCTCGCCCGCGTCGAGCGCGGTCTTCTCGATGATCTGGTGCGCGATACGCGCGATGGTCCGACTGACATCGGAAGCCGACAACAGCTCCCGCCCCGCCTCCACCCCCTCTGGGGTGTGTCGCTGCGATGTTTCGGCAGCGCCGGACTTGGCGGCCCGTTCGGGCACGGCCATGCCGACCTCCTTCCCCGCCTCACCGGACGGTCCGTTAAAGGATGTCTTACGGCAAGCAGCGTAACAGCGGTCGGAGCCGGGCTTTCACCAGGTGTAGTGCGGTGTGAGCGGGGCCACGAGCGGGACGTGGCCCCGGCCACATCGGCGGTCGTCCCGGTTACTCGCGGACGGCGAGGATCAGGCCGACGTCGGCGTCGCGGATGGCGGCAGGACGGTTGAGCGGCGCGACGAGGTCGTCCCACCTGCGGAAGCTGGTGCGCCAGCCGTGCGCGGTGAGCCAGGCCTCGGCGTCCGGCCCGAGGCCGCTCAGGTCGCGACCTTCGTCACTGTGCTCGCCGCCGACCAGCCGTCCGAGTTCGGTGTAGCGCGGCAGATTTCGGTCGACGTGGAAGCGGCCGGCGCCGAATTGGCTTCCTGGAGCGGAGAGTTCGGTGAGGGTTCCGGCGACCCGAAGTGCGTCGTCGCGGCTCAGATATCCGAGCGATCCTTCGTCTACCCAGCAGGTCGGCGCGTCGGCGCGAAAGCCGTTGGCGCGCAGCAGCTCCGGCCAGTCCCCCCGGAGATCGCTGGCGATGACGTTGCGGTCGTACCGTGGCGCCGCGCCGCCAGCGCCGGCTCCTTGAACGCGAACAGTTCCGGCAGATCGATCTCGAAGAACCGAACGTCCGCGGGCAGCGTCAACCGGAACGCTCGGGTATCCAATCCCGCGCCGAGGATGACGATTTGACGGCAACCGTCTTGCACCGCCTCCACCATCCGATCGTCGACCAACCGGACGCCGACGCTGCGCCCCTCGAAGAACGTGTCCGCCAACGCTTCCAGTCGCGCCCATCGCCGCTCCCCCTCCGGCGTCGCCTCGAAGCTGCGCCGCGCGGCATCGGCGAAGTGTCGCGCCAACGGGTCGTCATACAGCCGGTCGGGCCTGGCCGATTCCCGCGCCCGAATCACCGCAACCCCGATCGCCGTCATCGCCACACCCGCCATCGGTGCCGCTGGCTGCGCTTCGGTCATGATCCCTCCAAATTAACTTGTCGACCGGCTAGGTATCTCGCCGCAGCCGTCACGCTAGGCTCCAACTAGCCGGTCGTCAAGCAAAAGGAGCACCATGGATCGCCGTCGCAGCGACATGCGGGAACGAATCCGCGCGGTGGCGATGGAGTTGTTCTCCGAGCGCGGCTACGAGAAGACCTCGCTGCGCGAGATCGCCGAGCGACTCGACGTGACCAAAGCCGCGCTCTACTACCACTTCCGCACCAAAGAGGACATCGTCGCGAGCCTGTCCGACGACCTGCGGCGCGGCATCGACGACATCGTCTCGTGGGCCGCGACCGCACCGACGGGACCTGAACGCGCGCAAGAGATTCTCGACCGCTACGGGGCCCTGCTGCACGGCATCGGCCGCGACATGGTGCGCTTCATGGCCGAAAACCAGCCCGCCTTCCGGGAACTCGGCTTCGGCGTGAGCCTGCGCTATCAGTTCCGGGTGCTCGCCGACCTGATGACCGAACCCGAGCAGGCGCCGCGCGCGGTTTTTCATGCCAGGCAAGCGCTGCTGGCCATCAGTTGGAGCACCGCAATGATGGGCGATCTGCCGCTGAGCGACGACGAGTGCTACGCGGCCTCGGTCGACATCGCGCGCGACATCCTCGCCAGGAATTGACCGCCGCGTCCGATTACTGCTAGCACATACGTTCGATTGCGGGTAGATTCGCTCGCATGTCGACACCGCTGCAGGGTTCACTGCTCGACGGGTTCGGTGATACCGAATTCGGGTCGCTTCGTGCCGCGCGGCGCACGGTGCTCGATCGCGGGGCCTGGGTGGATGTGCTGCCCGGCTGGTTGTCGGGCGCCGACGCGCTGTTCGATCGACTGGTCGACGATGTGCCGTGGAAGGCCGAGCGGCGGCCGATGTACGACCGTGTGGTGAACGTGCCCCGGCTGTTGAAGTTCTACGAAGAGCACGAGCCGCTGCCCGACCAGGTGCTGGCCGACGCGCGCGAAGCCTTGAGCGAGCACTACCGCCGCGAACTCGGCGAGTCGTTCCGCACCGCCGGACTCTGCTACTACCGCGACGGACAAGACAGCGTCGCCTGGCACGGCGACACTTTCGGTCGCGGCGCGACCCAGGACACGATGGTCGCGATCGTGTCCATCGGCGCGCCAAGGGCATTGCTGTTGCGACCGCGCGGCGGCGGCGAGAGCCTTCGATTCCCGGTGGGCCACGGCGATCTACTGGTGATGGGCGGCTCGTGCCAGCGCACCTGGGAGCACGCGGTGCCGAAGACACGAAGGCCGACTGGACCGCGGATCAGCATCCAATTCCGTCCGCGCGGCGTGCGCTGACTGTGAGCAAAGCAATACCGGTCTTGACCTCAATCATTATTGAGGTTGAATGCTGAACGGCATGAGCGCAAAGACTTTTGAGCCGCCAGTGGCCGGCGACACGACCGTCGACCACACCGCCGACGTCGCGGCCATCAAGCAGATCATCACCAACGTCGAAACCGCATACAACACCAACGACCCCGAACTGATGACCGCCGACTTCACCGCGAACGCCGCCGTCGTCAACGCGGTCGGCGCCCTGATGACCGGTCGCGACGCACTACTCGAAGCGAACCGCCGTGGACTGTCCGGCTTCCTGAAGAACGAGTACGTCCGCTACGAGGTCACCGACATCACCTTCCTCCGCCCCGACGTCGCCTTCGCCCACAAGGTCGCCCGGGCCACCACCGCCGAAGGCGAACTGATCGACATCGATCACGCAATGATCGCCCTCTACGTCCTGGTCAAAGAAAACGGCCGCTGGTGGACAGCGGCCAGACAGAACACCTTGATCCCCAAAGCCGAATGACCGCTCCACCCAACGACGCAGCGCCGCAACAACACCGAGGGGTGCGGCGCTGCGCCGGAGGGCCGATCAGCCGCTCACCGCTTCTGTAACCCGCACACCCGGCACAGGCGGTGTGAGGCTGACACAGCGGGTGTACGGATGGGTTCTCGCGTGATCGGCGGCAGTTCCGGTAGCCGATCAGACCCGCCGGTCGCTCCCCGAGCCGGTATCCCCAAGATCTGCACCCTCACTCGGGATCTGCACTCGGAATAGGGCCCTAGAGTCAGTGCCGATCCCGAGTGAAGGTGCGGATTCTGCTGTCGGCGTGGCGCGTTGGGGGCGCACACCGTCTGTGTGGGCGGCACATCCTTTGCAGGGGTGTGCGACTTCGGGGGATCAGTCAACCTGCGATGCGACCTCTCCAGCCGATATGGCCAAGATCTGCACTCTGTCTCGGGATCGGCACTCGGAATAGGGCCCTAGAGTCGGTGCGGATCCCGAGTTGGGGTGCGGATTTCGTTGGTAGGGGGGTGTTCTTGGCGGGTGGTGGGCGGAGGCGGAATTTCGCTGCGACGCGGGGGGTGGGTCGCCGTTAGATTGACTGCATGAGCAATCCTGGGGCGGGAGTCCTGGCTGTGATGCCGCTGCATACGATCAGTGAGGTTTATGGCGAGGCCGGTCTGCGTGAACGATTATTGTTGGAGATCGCGGAGTTGCCGGATGCCGATCGGGTCGTCGGGGCGCTCGACCTGGCCACGGAATTGCATCGAGATGATCGTTACGGCCGTGAGCCGTATCTCAATCATCTACTGCGAGTGGCGATTCGGATCATCAGCCATTACAAGGTCGCGGACGGCGAACTGGTGGTCGCGGGTCTGCTGCACGATTCGGTCGAGGATCATCCGGCGGAGTTGGCCGGTGATCGACCGGGGCCGCCCACCGCGGCCGCCCTCGCCGAACTCGCGGATCGATTCGGCGAGCGGGTGGCCGAGTTGGTCGCGGCTGTCACCAACCCCGAGCCGGACCCGTCGATTGATCGGCACCTGCAATATCGCGAGCACGTCGCCGCGAACCTCGATCGTTCCCCGTGGGCCAGGATCATCAAGCTGTCCGACTTCACCGACAACGGTGTCGGCATCCTGTACGCGACCGGCACGGCCATGCACCGGCTCGCCACCAAATACCGCCCGCTCACCGCGATCTACCGCGACCTCGTCACCCGCCCCGACACACCCCTCGCCGACGACGTGAAACAGCACATCCTCGACCAACTCGACAGTGCGGACCAACGATTCGAGGCCATCCTGGCGGGCGATTGATCGCCGGTCGTCCTTTCGGATGACATCCGGCCGATATCCGGCCCGCCGGGACCGACCGGCGCGGCACCGATGGCATCGTGAGGCGCATGCGACTTCGAGGGGCGAGCGGCTTCCTGCTGGCAGCGGGACTTCTGACGTTCATCGCCTCGGTGCTGACGCTCGTTGGGACGGGCCACACCGCACTGCGCTACTCGGC
The DNA here is from genome assembly GCF_044459885.1 of Nocardia sp. NPDC050175. Classification (NCBI taxonomy): domain Bacteria; kingdom Bacillati; phylum Actinomycetota; class Actinomycetes; order Mycobacteriales; family Nocardiaceae; genus Nocardia; species Nocardia sp. NPDC050175. The sequence goes on along the minus strand of NZ_JBITJI010000003.1, from coordinate 545,510 downwards.
CGACAACGACGACACGTTGCCCCTGTGGATACCTATCCTGACGGCGTTCGGTGGGGTCGCGGCCGCCTGGCTGGTGCCGCCGAAACCACGCGACAACGCAGTGCTGCCGGATGATCCGCGCACCATGCGTCAGGGCTGGTGGCTCTTCGCCCTCGCACTCGCCTTCACCATCAGCTTCGCCCTCTCCCCTGGCGGCAACGGCTGGCTGCTCGCCCTGAAACTGCCACTACTGCTTGCCATTCCGTTGCTGTTCCGATTGGCGTCCTGGCGCGAGTGGTACCGGGTCGACACTCGTGGCCGTTGGCTTCGACCCGCACCAGCGGTACTCACCTTCCTTGCCCTGTTCACGCTGTTCGGCCATGGTTACACCGGCGCGCGACCGGACCTGATCGCCGTGCTGTGCGTGTTCGTCCTGAATGCGATGCTGGAGGAGATCTTCTACCGGGTCTGGCTGCAAACCCGACTGGAGATCAGCCTGGGGCGCTGGCCCGCGATCGTGGTCACCTCGTTGGTGTTCGCCTCCTGGCACGCGGTGATCCACGGCGGCAACGGTTTCGGCGTCGACCTCGCCAGCGCCTTCGTGCACATCGGCGGATACGGCATTTTCCTCGGCTACCTGTGGTCTCGGTACCGAAATCCCTGGCTGCTCTTCCTTGTTCACGGCATCATCAACCTGCCCATCCCGATGCTTGCCGCAATGTGGTGATGGCACAAGAGATTTCAGGGCGTGCGCAGCACCGACTCGATCAGTTCCCGAACAGCGGCGAGCAGCCGGTCGGTCTCGCCGGAACGGACCATGACTTGCACCAATTCGCTGCCGATCGCGGCGAGTAACAGCCTGCCCACCACCTCGGCGTCGAGATCGGGCCGCGCTTCGCGCAGCAGCGCGGTGATGTGGTTGTCCCAGAACGCGTGGAACTCCCCGGTGCGCGGATGCGGCGGTTCGGTGCGGTAGGCGGCCATGAGCTCCGAGTTGTCGATCACCAACCGCGTCATCGCATCGAAATAGGCGAGCAGCCGCGCATCGGCCGGTGCGCCGGGGCCCAACGGTGGCGGTCCACTGGTGATCGCATCCATCAACGTGAGCGCGCTCTCCGCAACCATCTCGTGCAGCAGCCCGGCGCGACTGCCGAAGCGATGAAAGATGGTCCCCTTTCCCACCCCGGCCGCGGCCGCGACCCGGTCCATGGTGATCGCCTCGGCCCCGTGTTCGGCGAGCAGCGCGGTGGTCGCGTCGAGAATCGCGCGCCGGTTACGCGCGGCATCGGCCCGTTCCTTCGGACGCCCGTCGGACATCGCACCCACTTTCGTTGACAACTTGACCGTTGGTCCATATCGTTGCGAAAGCAAATGGACCAATAGTCAATTTATGGAGTTCATGGTGAAGGCAATCGTAATGACGGGAACCGGCGGCCCTGAGGTGCTGGTCCTCCAGGAGGTCCCGACGCCGCAGGCAGGCCCCGGTGACGTCGTGATCCGAGCCGAGGCGATCCCGGTCCTGTTCCCGGAAACCAAGCTGCGCTCCGGCGAGTTCCCGCTCGGTGTCGAGCCGCCGCTGGTCTTCGGTTTCCAAGCTGCCGGTGTGGTGATCGAGGTGGGCGCGGATGTGGATCCCGCACTGATCGGCCGCCGAGTGACAGTGGCCACCATGGGTTTCGGCTCCTACGCCGAATTCGTCAGCGCACCAGCCAATTCCGTGACCCTGATCCCGGATAGCTTGTCCTCGGTCGATGCGGCCGCGGTCCTGATGAGCGGCTCGGTGGCCCTCCCCCTATTGGAAACCGCCGCCCTCGCCAGCACCGAAACAGTGCTGATCGAAGCCGCCGCAACAGGTATCGGCAGCTACCTCACCCAACTCGCCAAGGAGTACGGCGCGGCCCGCATCATCGCCACAGCGGGCGGCCCCACCAAGGCCGAACAGGCACGCAAGCTCGGCGCCGACGAAGTAATCGACCACAACGACCCCGAATGGCCCACCCGCCTACGCGAAACCCTCAGCGGCACAACCCTGGACGTAGTCTTCGACTCCATCGGCGGCCCCGCCGCCCTCGACCTCCTCGACACCATGACACCGCTGCGCGGCCGAATGCTCAGCTACGGCTGGCTTTCCGGCACCCCCGCCCAACTGACCGCCACCGACCTGATCACCCGAGGCCTAACCCTCACCGGCTGCGCAGGCCCCGACTGGCTGTCCCGAGTAGCCAACGCCCGCACCACAACCCTGCACCGCGCCGCCACCGGAGGCTTAGCCCCACTGATCGAAGCAGTCCTCCCCCTCGACCAAGCCGCCCACGCCCACCACCTCATCGAAAACCGCGCGCCGTTGGGCAAGTACATCCTCCAGCCGCACCCTGCGTCGTAGCCGCACCAACACCCGGCCGGACACGTCGCCGCGCGCAAATTCTCATCGAGCGCACAAAATTGCCAACTGAAACGCACGCAGCAACACAAGACGCGCGCGACGGCCCGGCGCGGTCGCATTCACTGCGGGCAAGCGGAAAATTGCGCAGGCCTAGTCGGCACATAACGCCGCCGCGCACCGATTGTCGCGCCGAGCACGAATTCGCCGACTGATTCGTGCGCAGCGAGACAACAAGTGCGCGCCAGCTCCCGAGTACGCCACAGAGCCAGAACACAGCGCCAGCCCGGCCCAGCTCAGCCCTGGCGCAGACACAGTGCCGCGCGACAATTCGCGCGCCGCGCACGAAATCGCCGACTGATTCATGCGCAGCGAGACAACCAATGCGCGCCAGCTCCCGAGTACGGCCGCAGAGCCAGAACACAGCGCCGTCCCTGCTCAGCCCAGCACAACACGGCCCAGCTCAGCCCTGGCGCAGACACAGTGCCGCGCGACAATTCGCGCGCCGCGCACGAAATCGCCGACTGAATCGTGCGCAGCGAGACAACCAATGCGCGCCAGCTCCCGAGTACGCCCGCGGAGTCAGAACACAGTGCCAGCCCGGCACTGCACGGCGCGGCGCGGCCCTGCGCGGCGCGGCCCCGGTGCAGACACAGTGCCGCGCGACAATTCGCGGGCTGCGCACGAAATCGCCGACTGAATCGTGCGCAGCACGACGACATGTGCGCGGCGCACCAACACCACGGGCGCGGCGGCACCGATCAGGAGCGCAGCAGCGACAGCGCGGGCAAACGTGGTGCCGCGCAACGAATCTCGAGCCGCGCACGAAATTGCCAGCTGAATCGTGCGCGGCAGGGGAACTGGTGCGCGGTGAGTTAGGTGGGGGTGGTGCGGCGGGCGAAGCCTGGGGCGTGTTCGGGGCGGATGCCTCGGGCGACCAGGAAGGGTGGGATGCTGCGGATTACGGGGATTTTGCGGAGGATGCGGACCGGGAGCGGTGCCCGGGGTGAGCCGGCGATGTTGATGCCGCCGTCGAGGGCAGGGCGGATCACCCGGGCGTGCAGGAAGCGTTGCATGCCTTGAGTTACCACGGTCGGCAGGGTGCGGCGACGTTGGACCTTGGCCAGGTCGCGGGTGCTGACGGTCTTCGAAAGCAACGGCGCGGCAAGGATTCTCGCGGCCGCGACGGCGTCTTGGACGGCGAGGTTGATGCCGACGCCGCCGACGGGAGACATGGCGTGCGCGGCGTCGCCGATACACAGCAGTCCGTCGGTGTGCCAGGTGTTCAGGCGGTCGAGCTGGACGTCGAGGAGTTTGACCTCGTCCCAGCTGGTGAGCGCGTCGACACGGTCCTTCAGCCAGGGCACCGAGTCGGACATGGTGCGCATGATGTCGTCGACCGGACCGCGCCGGGCCACCTCGTCGGTGCCCTTGCCGATGAGGGTGGCGCATTGCCAGTAGTCGCCGCGGTCGAGGAGCACCGCGGCCCGATGCGGCGTGACGACCGGGACGGCGCCCGCGGGGTCGATCTCGGTGCGCGGCAAGCGGAACCACCACACGTCCATCGGCGTCGGCCAGCTCTGCGACGCGAGGCCCGCCGCGGCGCGCAGCACCGAATCACGTCCGTCGCAGGCGACGGTGAGGTCGGCGCGGATCTCCCCGGTACTACCGTCGACGGTCCGATAGCTGACGCCGGTGACCGTGCCGTCGGTCCGAACCAGGTCGGTCGCTTCGGTATTCATCCGCAGGTGGAAGCCGGGCTCCGCGTCGGCGGCCCGCGCCAGCAGGTCGAGCAGGTCCCACTGCGGCACCATGGCGATGTACTTGTGCTTGCCCGGCAGGTGTTGCAGCGAGGCGAAGGTCTGTAGCCCGTTGGCGGTCGCCAGTTGTATCTGATCCAGTTTGCGCGCAGGCAGTTTCGCGAATTCCGCACCGAGCCCGAGCTCGTCGAGCAGGTCGAGGGTGGTGGGATGGACGGTGTCACCGCGGAAGTCGCGCAGGAAGTCCTTGTGTTTCTCCAGGACGGTCACGTCGACGCCGGCTCGGGCCAGCAACAGTCCGAGGATCATCCCGGCTGGGCCGCCCCCGACCACTAGGCATGTCGTCTGTTCCATCGACTTTCCCTCCTCGGTCATCGCATCGCCGCAAGGTAACGCCTGCTGCACAAATTCTACGCTTGGTGAATTCTTTGCGGGATGGATCGAATGCCGAGATGGGTTGTCACGGTGCGCAATCCAGGGCGGACCACGATCGACGGCGCGAATCCCGCCGTCAAGTGCTCTTGATCAGGCGGCGACGTCCTGCTGCAGGATGAAGAAATACGGCTCGCTCATCCCACGCATATCCATCACGCCGAGCAGGGTCCGCTCATCGACCCGCCGGAAGTGATCGACGATCGGCAAGTGGTCGTAGATCATCGCGGCACTGACCACGCCGCGATACTCCACATTCCGCAAACGCGCTGTCGGCCTGTGAGTTTGGAACGCGAAGCGAAGGTACCCGAGCGCCTTCTTACTCGCCCGCACCCCCGCCATCGGTATCCGTCCGGCCAGCCCGAGCGGCACCCGGCGCGGATCGACCGGAAAGACGACGCCGTCGGCCGCGAACAACAGCGGATGCACGGTGTCCGCGTCATCGAACTGCTTGCCGTACCACCCCGACGCGACCAGCACACCGGCCAGCGCGTGCCCGGTATCGAGCTCATCGCCGCGCCAGCGCCCGGTGGTGATCTCGGCGAACGGGACCGCAGGCAGGCTGTCGAACAACGCCAACGCCTGCTCAGCGGTGCAGCGGTGGGCTCGAAGCGCCGCCAATTCGGCTGCTCCCGTCCCCTTCGTCTCGGCCATGTCCGGTCTCCTCACTACGGCAACGTTGCACCAATGACACTATCGCTCTGTCATAGCCGCCACCGGCCCGGCTGGCCGCACTCAGAAGGCCGCGTCCAACGGCAGCTGCCGCACCTCCGGCAGATACGGATCCAGCTCACCGGACTCGAACCGCGACATGCCGATCACATGCCAGAACTGTCCCGCGGTATTGCCTTCGAACTTGTATCGCCCGTCCGGCGCGAGCGCCGCCCACCCCTCCGACAGCCCGAGCAGTTCCGCGCGAATGGTCGGCGCGGTCTCCGTGTCCGGGTAATCACCACCGGGCACGGCCCACAGGATCGCATTCCCATCGTCGCCACCGCTGGCCAGTAACCGTCCGGACGGATGGAACGCCAGCGACCACACCTGCCGCTTGTGTCCCTCCATCGTGTGCAGATGACGCCCAGTTGCCATGTCCCACAGGCGAACCACCAGATCCTCGCCACCGGTGGCCAACAAACCGCTCTGCGGATCGACCGCTGCCGCCCACAGCCGCCCGGTGTGCCTGGTCAGCTCGTGCAGGCCGGCACCGGAGTTCACGTCCCAGATGCGCACCGTCATGTCCCACGAGACGCTGGCCAGCCGGTCTCCGTGAAAAACCACCCCGTACACCCGGTCACTGTGGCCCTTCAGCTCACGCAACAACCTGCCGGATTCGACATCCCACAGCCGCACCACGGAATCGTCGCAGCCGGTGGCCATCAACGTGCCGTCGGCGTCGAACGCGATCGACCGCACCCGCCCGTGATGCTCCGCGCACACCATGTGCAGTGCCCCGGTGGTCCGTGACCAGATGATCACCGTGTCGTCATCGTTCGCGGTGGCCACGTACTGGTCGCTCGGGTCGAAGGCGATCGCCCAGACGGGCGCGGCCTCGACATTGATGTGCCGCTGGAACAGGCCGGTGTCGAGGTTGAGCAAGCTGAGCCTGCCGTCGTTGCCGACCACCCCGAGCTGTTGCGGCTGCTTGCGACTGAACAGCGCCGATTCGAAGGTCACCAGCCGGTCTTCACTACCCACCAGCCGCCGAATCTGCTTGACCGTCACCGGATCCCAGAGCCGCACGACACCGTCGTTGCCACCGGTCGCCAGCAGCGTGCCATCGGTATTGAATGTCACCGACCTGACCTGCCGGCCATGCCCGGTGAGCACGTGCCTACTTGCGCCGGACACGGGATCCCAGAGCCGCGTGGTGAATTGGTCGTCGGTGACGGCGAGCTGCCCTCCGTCCGGCCGGAAGGCGAACGGCCAGATCGACCCGGTGTGCGCGGTGATCCGATGCCGCAGTTCGGCGGTCGCGCTGTCGCGCAGGCAGAGCAGACCAGCGCTGTCACCGGAGGCGAGCAGATCGCCGCTCGGATCGAAGGTCACCCAGTAGATGGCGGCGTTGTGATCGGACGGCGCGTGCGTCGACTGCCCGGTCTCGACATCCCAGATGCGCAGTCCCCCATCGGTATCGCCGCTGGCCAGCAGCGGCAGCCGCGGATGGAAGGCGAGCGTGTACACCCGCCCGGTGTGGCCGGGCAGCCGGCGAATCACCTCGCAGCGCACCGGATCCCACAGCGTGACCATGCCGCGCACATCGCCGACCGCGAGCAGATCACCCGCCGGATTGAACGCGATACGGAACACCGCGCCCGTCGCACCGACGAATTCACCACGCTCGCGCCCGGTTTCGACATCCCACAACCGAACCTTGCCGTCGCGGTAGGCAGCGGCGACCACGCCGTCGTGAAAAGCCAGGCTGAAGATCAGCTCCCGGCTGCCGTCCGCGGGCGCGCACTCGTGCCGCAGCTCGCCGTCGGGCAGCGACCAGAGCCGCAGCATCCCCTCGGCGTCGCCGGTGGCCAGCAGATCACCCGCGCGGTTCAGCATCACCGGCCACGGCCATTCACTGTGCCCGTGCAGGATTCGGCGTAGCTCGCCGGTCGTCACGTCCCAGATGCCGACGGTGCCGTCGCTGGACCCGCTGACCAGCACGGTATCGGTGTAGGCGACCGCGAACGAGCGGTTGCGATGCCCCTGCAGGGTGCGCAGCGGCAGCCCGGTCTCGGTGTCGCAGATCAGCACTCCGCCGTCGTCGCTGCCGATGGCCAGGGTGTCACCGTCAGGGCTGTAGGCCAGCGGCTGCGGCAACCGGCCGTGCCTGGCGTGGAACCCGTGCCTGACGCCGATTGCGGCAGGGGCGAATTCGGTCCTGGCCACCGAACCCGGCACCCACGCCGCGCCAAGCAGATCGGTGTCGGCCGGGGTGCCGGTGACGTCGAGCAGCGCCGCTCGGTTCCAGCGGCTGCCGGTTCCCAGCGACCCGGTCAGGTCCGTGCGGGCCAGCCGCGCCCTGGTGAAATCGGCCTCGGTCAGGTCCGCGCCGACCAGGCTCGCCTCGTCCAGCCGGGCGCCGACGAGCCGCGCGCCGCGCAGGATCGCCCGGTCCAGGTTCACCCCGACCAGGCGGGCGCCGGTCAGATCCGCGCCGGTCAGATCGACCTGCTGCATGTCGCGATAGGACAGGTCCTCACCCACCAGGATCGCGCCGCGCAGGTCGGCGGTCGGCGCGGTCCGCAGGCGGGTGGTCAGCCGAATCGCGTTGGTACGGGAGACCTCGTCGGCGACCGGATCATCGAGCACCCTGTCGGCCCAGGTACGCGCGACCCGGATATCGGCGAGGTCACACAGGAAGTCGATGGACAGCTGCGACAGCTGGGCATGCGAGAGCTGCGGCGGTACGGCGACGCCGGCCGCGAACTGCTCGGCAATGTGGTTCGCGACAAGCCATTCCGGCACCGAGGAGTGGATGAAGCCGAACAGATTGTCCTCGGTGCGCACCAGCAGACTGCCGGACCCGATGGCGTGCGCGGACTGCTGCACCGACATCCGGTTGGCGCCGGTCATCTCCACGAGACTCTGTGCCACCTCGGTCAATTCGGCCAACCGCAGATACGGCTCGCCGGTCTCCCAGATGCGCAACGCGAATTCGGTGACCGCAAGCCACAATTCGTTCAGGCCGAGGCCTGGCAGCGAGCCCGCGGTCGCCGCGGTCCGGCCCGTCTCGTAGGACAGCCAGGATTCGAGGATCTCCCGATACAGCCCGGCCGCGCCGACGGCCTGCTGCGCGCCCGCCGCGGCCCGCAGCCGCCGCTCGTCCAGATCGGCGATGAAGCTGAGCATGCGCGGATTCTGGGCCAGCCCGAGCAGGTCCTCGATGCCGGTGATCAGCCGCATCCTGGCGTCCGCGCGCGGCACGTCGCCGTCATAGCGGTTGGTGAGGAAGGCGTGCACCTGCGCGGGCGCGAAATCCTCGATATTGAGGATCTGCCGGTCCTGCAGCAGCCCGACCCGCTCCCCCAGCGCGGTCAGCACCTGCGCGCGCGACTCGAAATGCTGTGTGCGGCTTGCGACTATGATCTTCGCCTTGCCGACCGCCGCCTGCAGCAGGGTTTCCAGGTGGTCGGCGGCGAACTCGTAGCTGATCCGGGTGACGAGCTCGTCGAAACCGTCGAACAACAGCACCACGCGACCCTCACGGAGCATGTAGCGCAACGCCTTCAGATCGATCCGGTCCTCGCCGTGGTTGGCCAGGTGGGCGGCGACCAGGGCGTCCACCGAATGCGTCTTGTCCAGCGTGCGCAGGTCGATCAGGATCGGGATGAGCACGGGCATGGTTTCGGTGATGCGGCGGGCCAATTCGTGCAGCGCGAAGGTCTTGCCGCGCCCGAAATCGCCGAGCACCAGCACGAATCGGCCGTGATCCGCCGCGACCAGGCGCAGCAGCTCGGCGACGAGATCGTCGTGGACCAGCTGATCGCCGTGTTCGAGCGTCCGGAAACGTTGCGGCACATAGAGATCAGGCGGGTATCGACGGTCGGTGCGCAGCCGCTCGACCTGCTGGGCGAGGTAGTCGTCCAGGTCGAGCAGGCCCTGGAATTCGGTGAAGCTGCGCACCCGCAGGCCGTGGCTCGCGGCCTCGTCGCGCAGCGAACGCGGCGGCGGCGCACCGCGATAGACGAGCTCGGAGCCGTATTCCGGGTCGTTGCCGAGGAATTCCTCGACCACCTGCCTGGTCATGTCGCCGACGTGCACGCCGACCCGCCACTGCGCGGTCACATCGTCGCGCTGGTGGGTGATGAACAGGTGCGGCGGATCGGTCTCGACGCGCCGAATCTTGGCTTCCGGGTAGCGGGTTTCACACACCTCGGCGACGCGCTCGAGCAGACGGCCGTGCGGGTCGACGATGGCCGGGGTTTCCGTGATGGGCTCGTCGGGGCCGGTGAGCTCCGGCATCGTGTTCGAGGCAAGTGCCGCAACGGCATTGGCCCATGGCGACGCCAGACGCGCGGTGGGATCCGCGGGATGTGTTGCGGTGGCCGAATATCGGGCGAGCCCCTCGGTGGTCAGGTGGATGATCTCGTCGCGCCCCGCCGCCCCCGCGGGGATGACGGGCAGCCTGCCGTCCAGCCGATCCAGGTGCGGCCCACCGGGACCCGGGCCGTGCAGCAGCAGGTTCAGCCGACCGCCGAGCAGCCGCGACAGCGTGTCCGCGTCACGCAGCAGCGCCGGATCGCGAGGCGAGGCGGCCGGACCGGGCAGCGGGTCGTGCCGGACCACCCCCAGCCGCAGCCAGCCGTTCTCCTCGAACGGGCGCAGACGCTCGGCGAACCAGGCCGCCTGGGGTTCGCCGATCCGGCCGTAGTCGTCGTCGGGCAGGTGGCTCGCGGCCATGGTCGAGTTCAAACCCGCTACCACCACCCGCAATTCGGGGATCGGGAACAGCGTCCACGGCTGGCCGACGTCGAACACGAGATGGTCGAGGCCCTGGTACAACTCGGCGAACAACCGCGCGTACTGCTCGAGCTTCGGGAAGTACGGCGGCTGTGGCTTGCGTTCGCGCGCTTCACAATTCAGGAAATAGGCGTGACAGGCGACCTTGGAGACGTCATGGTTGCCAGGCACCACGATCAGCCGGTCCGGTTCGAGTCCGAGCAGCACGCGCAACCCGGTCAGGAAGGTGAGCGCCTCGTCGACCTCGCGCGGGCGACCGGATTCGGTGAGATCGCCGGTCACCACGATCATGTCGGGTTTCGGCACGCCCTGGTCGACCAGCTGGGTGACGTTCGCGTAGATGCGCGACTGCAGTTCGCGGCCGGTGCTCGGCTCGTCCTGCGCGAACAGACCGCGGCCGAAGCGGGGACCGGCCACGTGCAGCACGCTGACGCCGGAGCGGTGCTCGTCGCGGTGCACGCCGCCCGGAAAGGCCGGGGCCGCAACGGGAGTGCGCCGGTTCAGCGGGGACTCGACCGGGCCCGCGTCGTCCTCGGCGGTGTAGCGGTCCGGTAACGCGGCGGTGCCGAGTTCGTTCGGGAACCGGGGTTCGTGCTGCGGTTTCCCCCGGCCCGCGAGGAGGTGCCGGACCCGCTCCATCAGGATGCGACGAGCCTGCTCATCGGTCGGCACATCGACCAGATCGATGTAGGTAAGAGTAGCGAGCAGGCCCTCCAGCGCACAGTCCGCGATACGGATCGGCAGCAGCTTGCCGGGATCGGTGCGGAACGCGGCCTGCCATTCCATTGTCCCGTAACGCGATTGGAGATAGTTGTCGGAGAGCACCGCGAGCACGACCGCCGAATCGCGCACGCCGCGATCCATGAAGTCGATGAAGTTGGTGCCGGGCACGAAGTCCCAGGCCTGGATCAGGGTGCGATAGCCGGCGCTTTCCAGTTGCCAGGCCAGCCAGGTGGCCCACCGCTCATCCGCTGGGGAGTAACTGATGAAGAAGTCCCGCGCCCGCCCGCCCTGCTGTGTCACGCCCCCAGTATGGCCTAGGCCAATAGCATGGCAGGCGTGCCCGAACAGGTCGACTCCTCCGAACGAAACGCCACGGCGGCGCCGTCACGCCCGCGCTGGGGCTTGAGCGTGCTGGACTGGGTCCGGATCGGGCTGCTGCTCGCCGGACTGTTGTGCGTGCTCACCGGGCTATTGCCGCGGCACGAGGCGGCCGACAACATGCGCCGCATCGGCCCGCTGCTGCTGTTCCTCGGCAGCGTGATCGTGCTGGCCGAACTCACCCGCCAGGCCAAGGTGTTCGACGTGATCGCGCACCGGCTCGCCATCCTCGGGCGGGGTTACTACCCGGCGCTGTTCGTGCTGTGCGTGCTGTTCGCGTCGGCCACCACGATCCTGTTGAACCTCGACACCACGGCCGTGCTGATCACCCCGGTGATGCTCGCGCTGGCGATACCGGCGCGCATCCCGCCGCTGCCGCTGGCCATGACCACCGTCTGGCTGGCCAATACCGCCAGCCTGCTGCTCCCGGTCTCCAATCTCACCAATCTGCTTGCCGCGAACCGGGTCGCGCTGACGGCGACCGGGTTCGCCGCGAAAATGTGGGCGCCCCAGCTCGTTTCGGTGACCGCGACGATGCTGTGCCTGTGGCTCTGGTATTGGCGGCGCGGGCGCCGCGATACCGACCGCTACCTGCCGCCGGAGCCGGTCCGGCCGGCGAACGCGAAGGAACGGGTGCTGCTGTACACCACGGCGGCCGCCTGCCTGCTGTTCATCGTCGCGATTCCGTTCGTCGGCAACAGCATCGGCATCGCGGCGACCATCGCCGCCGCCATCGCGGTGGCCGCCTTCGCCGTCGTCGACCGTGCGTCGCTGCGGTTTTCGCTGATCCCCTGGCGGCTCTTGGTTTTCGTCGTCGGACTGTTCCTGGTGGTCCCCACGCTCGGCCGCCTCGGACTCTCCGATCTGATGCACACGTTGATCGGATCCGACTCCGGCGCGGCGGGTGCCTTCCGCGCGGCAGGCGCGGGCGCGACCCTGTCCAATATCGCCAACAATCTCCCCGCCTACACCGCGGGCGAGGCGGTCGTGCCGCCTGAAAACCACAACCAGCTACTGGCCTTGCTCATCGGCACCAATATCGCCCCGATCGTCACGCCGTGGGCCTCCCTCGCCACCCTGCTCTGCCTGGAGTTCTGCCGCACCCACAACGTCCGCGTGCCCATGCTCCGCTTCGTCCTGACCGGTCTCGGACTCGCCGTGATCGGCACTACCGGCGCGGTCGCGGCGCTGCTTATCATCGGATAGCAGCAGTTTCGGAGGGGGAATCACCAATGGTCAACGTCGACTTCACCGTGACAAACGTGTTCGACATCAGCGGACGCGGCGTAGTGATGGTGGCGGGCCGCCTGGCCGCCGGCGTCATCGAGGCGGGCGACGTCCTGTACGACTCGGTCACCGGCGCACGAATAACCGTGGCGGGCTTGGAATTTCACGGCGGCCGCGAACCCGACGAACACGTACTGGTCGTACCCGCCAACGAGGCCGACCGTCTTCACATCGACCAGCACCTGACCGATCAGCGCCCCGACGACGGACTCACCCGAACCCCGCGCCTAGTGCGGATCCTCGATGCCGCCCCCGACATCGCCAGAGCACAAGGCCACGACTACGTCGGCGTCGAACACCTGATGCTCGCCATCCTGTCCGACCCGGACGCGGTGCCGACCCAGCACCTGCGCAAGCTGGGCTTGGATCCGGACAACATCGCTGAGACGTTGCTGGAATCTCTCCGAGATAGTCAGCCCCGCTGAACGATTCGACGAACCCCGCAGTCAGCCGGGTAGACCGGTGACGGTCACTTCCGCGGCGGACTTCACCAATAGCGTGAGGTCGGACATCATCTCGGAGCTGCCTGCGATGAAATCCACTTCGCCGGTGGGTAATTCGAGGCGCTCATCGAGGGTGGTGCCGTGGAAGTCGGTGATGTGCATGCCGGATTCGCGGGCAAGGAGCGCGCCCGCGGGGAGATCGATCAGGCCTGCTCGGTAGCCGACGAAGCCGTCGATGTCGCCGTTGCTCAGCATGACCCAGCACAGCAGGGGCGACCAGAGTTGGATCAGCCGGCGCGAGGCCGATTCGAGGGTGAGGCGCAGGGCGCGGGCCGTGGGATCGGCGCGGGTGACCGGGTAGCCCTGCAGCCAGGCGAGGACGGGAGCGGAAGCGGCGGGGCGGTGCGCCGGATGCCACAGCGGCCCGTTCGGGCCGTGCGCGCCGCGGCCGCGGATGGCGGTCCAGGTGCGGTCGGCGATCGGTTCGTGTACGACGCCGAGGACGGGTGTTCCGTTGTGGCACAGCGCGATACCGACGGTGCAGACCGGCAGGCCGATGGCGATATTGTTGGTGCCGTCGAGCGGGTCGATCACCCAGCACCAGGCGTCGTCGGCGTTGTCGACGACACCGGATTCCTCGGCGAGGATGCCGTGCTCGGGGAAGGCGCGGCGAATGTGGCGCAGGATGATCTCTTCGGCCAGCAAGTCCAGGTCGGTGACCACGTCACCGGTCGGGTCCTTGGTGCTGATGGTCAGCGCCTCGAGCAGCCCGGAGCGGATCGCGTGGCCCGCCTCGACGGCCGCGGCGACGGCGACACCGGCCGCCAGGTCGAGCAGCGTGTCCGGCAGGACCTGGTTCATCACGTCGCCCGCTCGCATCGGTTCTCCAGTTGCTTCGGCAGGGGTTGGTCCTGCAGATTGGCGAGCACGGTGTGCGCCGCACGTCGGGTTTCGTTGGCGGTGCACACCGTTCGGTGCACCCAGTGATCGGTGGTGGCGAGCGTGCCGAGCGAGAGATCGGGGCGGCCACGGTTGTCCTCGCCGAGGACGACGGTCGCCGCCTCGCAGTGCACGTCGGACACGTGGAACGCACCGTGGGGCAGCGTATACACCTCGCCCGTGTGGAAGTCCTCGCGGGAGCGAGTCCGGTAGGTGACCAGGCGTTGCGTCGCGTGCACCAGGTCGCCGTCCGCCGCACTCTGGATCTCGAACAGGCGATGGGTGGGCTGCGCTGGGGCGCTGAGGATTTCGATGATCTCGTTGCCGACGGTGCCGTACAGCACGGTACTGAGCAGGTCCCAGCTGTGCGCGTGCATCTTGGACGTAGTCGGTTCGGCGCGCACTCCTTCGGTCCAGACATGCACGCAGATGCCGAAACCGTCACCGCGCCAAGCGGGAAAACACAAGAAGCCCAACGGATGTCGGACCGCGAGCAGGTCCGAACTTCCGTCGACGACACCCGCGAGCACGTCGCGGGCCCACCTTCGCACCGCGGCCCCGGTGTTATCGGAGCCGATCAGCGTGCGCAGGCGAGCGTATTCATTCACTAATACGGGTTCCTCGGTTGGAGCGCGCGACGCACGATATCCGCGACGTCGCGATCGGTGAACGCGGCCGGTAGCTCCAGCGAGAGCAGCTGGAACAGGCTACGCACCTGGTCTACGGTCGGCTCGTCGGACAGCGGCAGCTCCTCGCTGCGGCTCAACGGGACCTGACGAGTCTGCTTGAAGCTGGCGACCAGTTCACGGTTGAAATCGCGGTAATACGGCTTGCCCCGCTCGAACATCAGCGCCGGGGTGTTCGGATTGTCCTGCGTGACAATGACGCAACTGGACGACAGGTCCCAGCGGAACGTCGTCATCACCGTCGACAAACCGACGTCGATGGTCAGGAAGGTGAACCGCTGCCGGTACCAGCAGGCGGCCAACACGGTGGCGAACGCTTCCTTGCGGGTGCGTTCGGTGGTCCACAGCTCGCCGGTGCGATCGGCCTCGGGCGAGAGCGAGGAACGGAACTGGGCGTAGGTCTTGCACAGCACTTCGTTGGCCGGGTCGAGGATCTCCAGCTGCATGCGCAGCGGGCGCTGTTCGCGTCGCGCGTTCTCCACGCATTCGCGCAGCGTCACCGCCCGGATGTAAGTTCCGGTGCCGCCCTTGAAGATCCACTGCTCGGTGCCGCGTCGGGCGACGGTGTGCGCGTGGCCGATCTCGGGCCCGTACAGCAGCTGCACCGAATTCGCGTCGCGCATCGCCTTGGCCGACAGATGCCGGTCGCGCAGCAGCGTGGTCGCGAGCAACGCGAGGACGAGCAGCACCGCCGCGTTCACGTTGTCGACGGGGATCACGTCCATGACCGTGAGCAGACCGACGGTCACGGCGAGCACCAGCGCGACGAAACCATCGACGTTGTTACGCAACCAGATCAGCAACCGCGCCATGCAGCCCTCCCCTCTGTTCTCCCCAGGATAGAGGCAGCCGGACGGCGGAAGCGAAGGAAACCAGAAGTCGTGCGCGCCAACGGCTTGACGTGCTTGCGGGTGCGAATGCACGAGTCCGGTCGGAACGCTTGGCAGTGCGGCCGCCCTGCTCGCGACCGTGGTCCAGCCCACACTTCACGCGCTTGACCTCGAGTGCGGTTCAGGAACCACGATGGGAACCGGTCGTCGAGCACCCCTCGGCGGCAGCAAGCCCGGATGCCTCGGCATCCCGCTCCCGCCGGTCCCGTACACCCCCGGCGGGAGCGCAAAGGGCCCCCGCCGCACGGTTCTTGATTTCCCGCACCGGAAATCGCATGCGAATCTCGGTGCCGGAAATCAGAAAGCGTGCGTGTGCCTCGCCTGCGGAATCACGACGAAACAGCCGCCCACCTTCTGACGTCAGAAGGTGGGCGGCTGGGTTGAGCTCAGTTCGGGGTGGTGGATTCCCACTCGTAGACGGTGACTTCCGACGAGCCGGTGGTGTGCACCGGATCGGCGAACGCGAGTTCCCGTGCGGCATCCAGGTTTTCGGCGGCGATGAAGTACGCCCCGCCGGTGCCGTCGGTGAAACGCGCACTCTCCACCAGTTGACCGCGCTCGCTCAGCTGCTGCAGGAAATCCTTGTGCGGCTGGAGCACGGCGGTATCGAAGCGCGGTGTGCGCATCGCCAGCACCAGGTACTTCTTCACGCGTCGGCCTCCGGGCGCGACACGCGGGTGGCGGCCGCGGCGGCGCGGACCTGCGGCGCGATCAGCACCACCTGACCGAGCACGCCGTTCACGAACGACGGGGAGTCGTCGGTGGACAGCTCCTTGGCCAGCTCCACCGCCTCGTCCACCGCGACGACCGGCGGAACATCGTTGGCGTGGAACAACTCCCACACCGCGATGCGCAGGATGGCGCGGTCGACGGCGGGCAGCCGGGACAGCTCCCAGTCCTTGAGGTAGGACTCGATGGTGCCGTCCACCCGATCGAGGTCGTCGGCGACACCCTCGACCAGCGTGTGGGTGTAGGCGTGCACCGGCGCGACGGCCTGATCACGGGTGGCCAGCTCGACCCGCTCGTCGAGCAGGTCGGCCGGGTCCACGTCGCGGGCTTCCGCTTCGAAGAGCAGGTCGACGGCCCGGCGGCGGGCTTTGTGCCGCGTGCCGAGCTTCTTGAAGGACTTCTTGTCTACCGGCTGTTCAGCCACAGTCACCATTATCTCAGTCGAGGCAGGGCGATCAGGCGTTGACTCGGCCGAGGTAGCTGCCGTCACGCGAATCGATGCGCAGCTTGTCGCCGGTGTTGATGAACAGCGGGACCTGCACCTCGGCGCCGGTCTCCAGGGTGGCCGGCTTGGTGCCGCCGGTGGAGCGGTCGCCCTGCAGGCCGATGTCGGTGTGCTGCACCTCGAGCTCGACGGTGACCGGGAGCTCGACGTAGAGCGGCGCGCCCTCGTGCGTGGCGACCTGCGCGGTCATGTTCTCCAGCAGGAAGCGCGCGCTGGGGCCGATGGTCGCCTCGGAGATGGAGATCTGGTCGAAGGTGGCGCCGTCCATGAAGACGAAGTCCGAGCCGTCGTGGTACAGGTAGGTCATGTCGCGGCGGTCGACCGTCGCGGTCTCCACCTTGACGCCCGCGTTGAACGTCTTGTCGACGACCTTGCCGGACAGCACGTTCTTCAGCTTGGTCCGCACGAACGCGGGACCCTTGCCCGGCTTGACGTGCTGGAATTCGATAATCTGCTGCAGCTGATTGTCGATTTTCAGCACAAGGCCGTTCTTGAAGTCGCTGGTGTCCGCCACTGTCCTCGGATCTCCTAGTTCGTAAACAACATGTTGGTGAACCGACGTCATTCGACGACGGTCAGGTCTTTGCTGGTGTTGGTGAGCAACTCCGGGCCCCCTTCGCGCACCACGAGCGTGTCCTCGATCCGGACCCCGCCGCGGCCGGGAAAGTACACACCGGGTTCGACGGTCACCGCCACGCCAGCAAGAAGTGTACCGGTTCCGTTTTTGGCGATGCCCGGCGCTTCGTGGATCTGCAGTCCTACCCCGTGTCCGAGGCCGTGCACGAACAGTTTGCCGTGTCCGGCGGCCTCGATTACCGACCGCGAGGCCGCGTCCACTTCGTCGACCTTGACGCCGGGTCGCAGTGCCTCGCGTCCGGCCCGCTGCGAGGCCTCGACCAGCGCGTATACCTCACGTTGCCAGTCGCTGGGCTTGCCGAGCACGAGGGTGCGGGTCATGTCCGAGTGGTAGCCGCCGATCAGCGCGCCGAAGTCGAGTTTCACGAAATCGCCTGTGGCGAGCACGGCGTCGGTCGGCCGATGATGTGGGACAGCCGAATTCACGCCTGCGGCGACGATGGTATCGAAGGACACCGCGTCGGCGCCGTGTTCGAACATGGCCCATTCCAGGTCTCTGGCGACCTGCTTTTCGGTGCGGCCCGGGCGCAGCAGCCCGCGCTCGAGCAGGGTGGCGAGACCGGCGTCGCCCGCCGCGCAGGCGGCCGTGAGCTGGGCGATCTCGTAGGCGTCCTTGACCATGCGGAGCTGCTCGACCAGGCCGGGGGTGGCGACGAACTCGAGTCCGGTGCACTGCTCGATGAAGCCGCGGTGCTGGTCGACGGTGACGATGTGGCTCTCGTAGCCGATCCGGCCGAGCTGCCATTCGCCGGCCAGTTCGATGATCCGGCGGGCGGTGGCCTTGGCGATCTCGGCCCGCAGGTCCGGGACCTGCTCGGCGACCTGGGTCTGGTAGCGGCCGTCGGTGCAGATGACCGTGCGGTCCTCGGCGCTGCGCATGTCCCAGGAATGCACGAGTAGCGCCGCGTTGGATCCGGTGAATCCGGTCAGGTAC
The DNA here is from genome assembly GCF_044459885.1 of Nocardia sp. NPDC050175. NCBI lineage: Bacteria > Bacillati > Actinomycetota > Actinomycetes > Mycobacteriales > Nocardiaceae > Nocardia > Nocardia sp. NPDC050175. The sequence continues at coordinate 527,355 of NZ_JBITJI010000003.1, read as the reverse complement.
CTGAGATTCACCAGGTCGGTGACCAGCAGGGCGTCTACCCCGTTTTCCACCAGCAGACTCCGCAGCGCGCCACGCCGCGCGGCGTAGTCGGGTCTATGGCCCGCGTGATCAGCACACATGGTTCAAAGCTACCGCCGACACGCCGTATCTCCGCATACAACACGTGTACTGGCCGCTGCCACTACGCCGACCTCGCGGTGGTGATCTTGGCGACTGCGGCGGAATGCCGTTGGCGCTGGCCGTTTTCCGTACCGGACGGCATGCGGAGAGCGGTTGTTCACATCTCGGGAAGCTATCCACATTCGGGTGAAGCGGGGTTGTCTCGCGCCACGATCGGACAAGAGTGGACGGCATGCCGAAAGTTGCCTTCGCCGCCCTCCTCGCGTGGTGTGTTGTGTTGAGCGTCATCGATTTTCGGCAGCGCCGGTTGCCGAATTCACTCACCGGATGGGGTGCGCTCGCGGTGTTCGCATACGCCTTGTCCACAGCTCAATACACAGCCGCTTTTGTCGGTTCCGTCCTACTCGCAGTGCCATATCTGCTGGTACACCTGGTCCTTCCCGCCACCTTCGGTGCCGGAGATGTGAAGCTCGCCGTCGGCTTGGGCGCGGCGGCAGCGCTCGGCGGTGGACCGGCCTGGGTGTGGTCAGCACTGGCCGCGCCGTTGCTCACGGCGTGCGCCGGAGTTGCCGTGCTCGGGCTACATCGAATCCGCGCGCCGTCTGACTCGCCCGACGCGTCCCGGCGAATCGCGGTGCCGCATGGGCCTGCGATGTGTCTTGCGACGGTATGCGCACTGGCCAGTGCGGGTGCTGGATGAGTCGCGCGGGTGCCGTCGTCGCGGGCGAGGCGCAGCCTGCGGAGGGTCCGATGTGGCGCGCGTTCGGCCATCGTCGTGGGCTACGCGCGGTACACGAGCGGGTGCGCGCGGGCGGTGGCGCGTCGAACGTGCCCGCCATCACTGCGGGCCGCATGCCGGAGCAGCCGCGCCGACATGGGAAGATGGACGACGTGTTGCGCTGGATAACTGCCGGAGAATCCCACGGTCCCGCTCTCGTCACCATCCTCGAGGGGATGGTGGCCGGTGTCGAGGTCACGTCCGACGAGATCTCCGCGCAGTTGGCGCGCCGCAGGCTAGGGTACGGCCGCGGCGCCAGGATGAAGTTCGAGGCCGACAAGGTGACCGTCGTCGGCGGTGTCCGGCACGGCCGCACCATGGGCGGCCCGGTCGCCATCGAGATCGCCAACTCCGAGTGGCCGAAGTGGACGACGGTCATGTCCGCCGACCCGGTCGACCCGGACGAGCTCGCCGAACTGGCCCGCAACGCCCCGCTCACCCGGCCGCGCCCCGGGCACGCCGACTACTCCGGCATGCTCAAGTACGGCTTCGACGACGCCCGCAACGTGCTCGAGCGCGCCAGCGCCAGGGAGACCGCGGCACGCGTCGCGGCGGGCACCGTGGCACGGAACTTCCTGCGGCAGGCGTTCGGCGTCGAGGTGATCTCGCACGTCGTGTCGATCGGCACCGCGCAGAACATCACGGGTGTGGTGCCGACCGCCGCAGACCTGGCCGCCATCGATGAGAGCCCGGTGCGTTCGTTCGACAAGGACGCCGAGGCCGCGATGATCGCCGAGATCGAAGCCGCCAAGAAGGACGGCGACACCCTCGGCGGCGTCGTCGAGGTGGTCATCGACGGACTTCCGGTCGGGCTCGGCTCGTTCACCAGCGGCGAGAACCGGCTCGATTCGCGACTCGCGGGTGCGCTCATGGGCATTCAGGCCATCAAGGGCGTCGAGGTCGGTGACGGTTTCGAGACCGCGCGCCGCCGCGGCAGCCAGGCGCACGACGAGATGAAGCCCGGCACCGACGGCGTGCTGCGTTCCACCAACCGGGCCGGCGGCCTGGAGGGCGGCATGACCAACGGCGAAGCGCTGCGGGTGCGCGCCGCGATGAAGCCGATCTCGACGGTGCCGCGCGCACTCGCGACCGTCGACATGACCACCGGCGAGGAAGCCGTCGCCATCCACCAGCGTTCGGACGTGTGTGCCGTGCCCGCCGCGGGCGTGGTCGCCGAGTCCATGGTCGCGCTGGTCGTCGCGCAGGCCGCGCTGGAGAAGTTCGGTGGCGACTCGCTCGGCGAGACCCTGGGCAACATCACCAGCTACGTCAAGCGGATCAGCGACCGCCCGCACAACGCGCCCGCTGACGCCAGCACGCCATGATCGTGCAGACCGATCCGCGCGCGCCGCGCGTGGTGCTGGTCGGACCGCCGGGCGCGGGGAAAACGACGATCGGCCGCAAGCTCGCCAAGGAACTCGGCGTCGAGCTCTACGACACCGACGCGGGCATCGAGCGCGAGACCGGTCGCACCATTCCCGAAATCTTCGCCACCGACGGCGAACCCGAATTCCGCAAGATCGAAGAGCGGGTGGTGCGCCGCGCGATCCTCGCCGAGCGCGGCGTCGTCTCGCTCGGCGGCGGTGCCGTGCTGTCCCAGGACACCAGGGCGCTGCTGCGCAACCGCACTGTCGTCTACCTGGAAATCAGTGTGGGCGAAGGACTCCGTCGCACCGGGGCGAGCACCAACCGGCCGCTGCTCAACGGCGCCGATCCGGCCGCCAAGTACCGCGAGCTGATGCGCAAGCGTCGCCCGCTGTACCGCGAGGTCGCCTCGGTCCGGGTGCGCACCGACGGTCGCAGTCCCGGCCGCGTCGTCAAAATGGTGCTGGCCAAACTCGGCGTCGAACCCAGTGATCCCGGCAACGGAACAGACGTCGACTGCACGGATCTGCCCGAGACCACTCAGCCGACGACCACCGCGAGTGAGAACGGCGGAACACCACAGGGCAGCAGCCGATCTCGGGCCCGGCGTCGGGCGCGGGCACGTGCCGCCGCGCGCCGAGCGGCGGCCGCGCAGGAATCGGCCGAAGCATCCGGCGAGTCGATTCCGGCGGGGAAGGCCGCCGCGAATGCGAGTGGGCGAAGCTGGCGCGCACGTCGTGCCGAGGCAGCCCACACCGACAAGCCCTCGGCTGACGGCTCAACAGCCGACGAGTCTGCGGCCGACGGAACTGCGGCGAAGTCCGCTGACGGTTCGAGCTCGACCGGCCGGAGCTGGCGCGCTCGTCGCGCGGCCGCACAGGAAGCGGCCGCACAGGGCGAGGCCGACGGAACAGCCCAGCCGGACGGCACGGAAGAACCAAGCAAGAGTTCGCGATCCAGCGGCCGGGCCAGGCGTGCCCGTGCCCGCCGTGCCCGCGTACGCGCTCGCAAAAACCAAGAAGCATCAACAGAATCGGAGCAGCCGTCGTGACAGAGCCGAATCGTCTCGAAGTTCGTACCGCAAATCCGTATCCGGTGATCATCGGTCGCGGTTTGCTCGGTGAGCTCGTCGAGGCGGTCAACGGCGCCACGAGCGGCGTGCGCTCGGTCGCGATCTTCCACCAGCCACCGCTCGCCGAGACCGCCGAGGCGGTGCGGAAGGCGTTGGCCGACAGCGGACTCGACGCCCACCGCATCGAGATCCCCGATGCCGAGGCGGGCAAAGAACTCGCCGTCGCCGGCTTCTGCTGGGAGGTACTCGGCCGAATCGGCTTGACCCGCAACGACGTTGTGGTGAGCCTCGGTGGCGGCGCCGCCACCGACCTGGCCGGTTTCGTGGCCGCCACCTGGATGCGCGGCGTGCAGATCGTGCACGTGCCGACCACGCTGCTGGCCATGGTCGACGCGGCCGTCGGCGGCAAGACCGGCATCAACACCGAGGCGGGCAAGAACCTGGTCGGCTGCTTCCACGAGCCGGCCGCCGTGCTCGTCGACCTGGCCACGCTGGAAACCGTGCCGCGCAACGAGATCGTGGCGGGCATGGCCGAGATCATCAAGGCCGGTTTCATCGCCGACCCGGTGATCCTCGACCTGGTCGAACGCGACCCGCAGGCCGCCCTCGACCCCACCGGCGACGTGCTGCCCGAGCTGATCCGGCGCGCGATCCAGGTGAAGGCCGACGTGGTCGCCGCCGATCTCAAGGAGGCCAGCCTCCGCGAGATCCTCAACTACGGCCACACCCTCGGCCACGCGATCGAGCGCCGCGAGCGCTACCGCTGGCGCCACGGCGCGGCTGTCTCCGTCGGCCTCGTCTTCGCCGCCGAACTCGGCCGCCTGGCCGGCCGCCTCGACGACACCACCGCCGACCGCCACCGCGCCATCCTGGAAAGCGTCGGCCTGCCAACAACTTACGACGCCGACGCCCTCCCCCAACTCCTCGACACCATGCAAACCGACAAGAAAACCCGCTCCGGCGTCCTACGCTTCGTCGTCCTCGACGGCCTCGCCAAACCCGGCCGCCTGGAGGGCCCCGACCCCACCCTCCTCGCCGCTGCCTACTCCGCCATCCTCCGCGAAGGCACCCCGAGCACCGGCATCCTGCTGTAACCACCCCGCGCACCGATTCGCCCGCTGCGCACAACATCGCTGACGATTTCATGCGCAGCACGCGGATCCGTGCGCAGCACGCCAGATCATGCGCGGTGCGTCAGGTCGTGCGCAGCTCGGCCGCTTTTTGGGCCGCGCACGAACTCGCTGGCCGCGCACGAATTTGCTGACAATTTCATGCGCGGGACGCGGATTCGTGCGCGGACTGGTGGATCGCAGCGCGGCGGAAGGGTTCGGGAGCAGACCGCAAACGGCGCACTCCATGAGCGGAGTGCGCCGTTTCTTATGCGTCAGGCCGGGGTGTGTACCGGTGTCGACTGCTTGTTGTGGGTGCGGTCGGCCAGGATCCGGCCGACGCCGACGCCCACGAGGGCGGGGATGAAGATCAGCAGGACTATGAACGCGGCGCCTGCGGTGAGTTCGAAGAGGAGGCCGTTGTCGCCGAGGTCGAACTTGGGCAGCCAGTCGATGATCCAGGCGCCGAGGCCGCTGCCGAGGCCGCCTGCCGCCGCGGCCTCGAGCCACAGCAGGGTCAGGTCGGTGCCGCGTTCCGGGTCGGGTTGGGCCGAGCGGTCCTTGCGTCCGTCCAGCACGCCCCAGTACAGGACGGCGACCACGAGGACGACCAGGCAGAACATCCGCATCCAGACCCCGTGGGTCGGCCAGTTCACCATGGCGAACCCGAGCACGGCACGCAGCAGCACGACCAGCGCGCCGAGCACGATCGCCCGCAACACCCAAGCATTCATGCGCACCACCATAACCCTGCGCATCGCCGAACCAAACTAGAACCGGTATCAGTTTCCGGACTGACGAGCTTCATCCAGCGCCGCCGCCATTTCCGTGCGCGGCGCCGGGCGGCCGGTGAACAGTTCGACTTGCCCATACGCCTGGTTCAGCAACATCTGCAGACCACTGATCACCGTGTGCCCAGCGCCCGACACCGCCTCGGCCAGCGGCGTCGGCCACGGGTTGTAGATCGCGTCGAGCACCACGGGGGCCGTCGCGACCGCGTCGGCGACCACCGCGGCGGCCTCGGCCGGAATCGTGCTGACCACGGCACCCGCCCGCTCGCAGAGTCCGGCGAGTGCGGCCGGGTCGAAGCTGGTCACCGCCGCGTTCATGCCGAGCCGCTCGGCGAGATCCAAAGCGCTGCTTGCCCGTCCGGCATCCCGGGCGATCACGGTGACCGTCTTCGCACCGAGTTCGGACAACGCGAGCAACGCGGGCCGCGCGGTCCCACCGGCACCGAGCACGACGGCCTCGTCGAGGTCGACGACTCCACCGCCGCGCAGCGCGCCGAGCACCCCGTCCACGTCGGTGCAGTCGGCCAGCCAGCCGCCGTCACGCCGGACGAGCGTGTTGGCCGAGCCGACCAGCACCGCCCGCTCGGTGCGTTCAGCCGCGTACGCCAGCGCGGCCTCCTTGCCCGGCATGGTCACCGACAGCCCGACCCATTCCGGTCCGAGCCCGTGGACCAGCCCGGGCAGCTGCTCGGCCGTGCATTCGATGCGCTCGTAGCTCCAGTCGAGCCCGAGCGCGCGATAGGCGGCCAGGTGCAGCTGTGGCGAGCGGGAGTGCGCGATCGGCTTGCCAAGCACCGCCGCTTTGCGTTCAGCGGCCACTGTCCAGGATTCCGCTCGCCTGGGCCTGCTGGATGTAGCGCTGGTGCTGCTTGTAGTCGTCGGTGAACAGCGTCGTGCCCTGCTTGTCGACGGTCACGAAGTACAACCACGACCCCGGTTCCGGATTCTCCATGGCGCGCAACGCGTTCAGCGACGGTGCGGCGATCGGTGTCGCGGGCAGGCCGATTTTCGCGTAGGTGTTCCACGGCGTCTCCGCGGCGCGGTCGGCGTCGGTGGTCTGCACCTCGGTGCGGTCCAGCGCGTAGTTCACCGTCGAGTCGAACTGCAGCATCTGCGGGACCCGGAGCCGGTTCACGATCACTCGCGCGACCTTGCCCATGTCCTGCGGCTTGGCCTCGCGTTCGACGAGCGACGCGGCGATCAGCGTCTGGTACGGCGTCAGCTTGGTCTCGCCGCCGGACTGTAACAACCCGGTGGATTCATAGCTCTTGGCGCTGGCCGTGACGACCTGCCGCAGCATCTGCTCCGGCGTGCCGCTCGGGTCGAAATCGATAGTGCCCGCGGCGATCAGGCCCTCCAGCTGCCTGGTCCGGTCCGGGCAGTCCTTCACGCCCTGCGCGGCCCAGGCGGGCACACCGAGCGCGGCCAGATCGAGGCTCGCGCCCGCGGCATCGAGTTGTTCGTAGGTCGCGCACTTCTGGTTCGGGCCGGTGCCGACGCAGCTGGCCGCCGCCATCATGCGGTAGATGCCGTCGGTGCGCCTGCTGGTGCCCACCTCGGTCTGGTCGTGCAGCAGCTTCCCCTCGGGAATGACCAGGTTTCCGACGCGGGCCTGCTTGCCGAGCAATCCGGTTACCGCCTGCGCGGCGGGAATGTGGCTCGGCAGCGCGTAGAAGCCCGGCTGCACCGTGTTCATGTTCGAATTCCGCACGGCCGCTTGGAAGAACGCGCCCGTGCTCGCGACGACGCCACGTTCCTTCATCGTCGCGGCGATCTGCTCCGAGGCGTCCCCGTCGTGCACCTGCACCACGACGAGCGGTCCCGGCGATCCGGTGGCGAAATCCTCGGGACTGCCGAGCGACTTGATCAGCTTCATGCCCGCGAACACCGCGGCACCGGCGAACAACAGCACGAAGACACCCGCGACGAGCCACAGGGTACGGCGACGACGCTTGCGCTCTTTGGCTTTACGCGAGGCGGCCCTGGAGCGCCTGCCGCGCTGCGGGCCCTTCGACCGGCGCCGCTCTTCGGGCTCGTCATCGTCGCGCGCTACCGCTTCCCGGCGGCCGACGCGCGGGCGCGGTGCGTCGCGTCGCTCACGCGGGCGGGGGGCCGGCGCAGGCGGCGGCTGGTCGTCCATCTCGTCGGTGTAGCGCGGGATGACGGTGGTGTCGTCGTCGTAGTCGTCCCAGTCGTCCTGCTCCCGGCCGACCACGCGGTTCGTCTTGCCCCGGTTGTCTCTGCTGTTCTGCCCACCCCAGGCTCGGTCGTCACGCCGGTAACGCCGATCAGCTTCGCGCTGTCGGTACCGTTCCTCGGCCCGCGCCCATCGATCCGTCATGCGTCGTCCTCGGACGACGCATGACGCACCGCTTCAACCGACCTCAACACCGCACTCCGTTCGTCCAACCATCCTTGCAGGATCGAGACGGCCGCCGCCTGATCGATCACTTGCCGCTGGCCACGCGCGCGAACTCCACTGTCCCGCAATGCACGTGCAGCTGACACCGTAGTCAAACGTTCGTCGGAAAGTCGTATAGGCACCGGCGACACGGCGACCCGCAACTGCTCGGCGAATGCGGTGGCAATGGTAGCGGCAGCGCCCTTCTCCCCGCGCAATGTTCGCGGCAGGCCGACGATCACCTCGACTGCCTCGTACTCCCGCACAATTTCAGCAATTCTTGCGATATCGGGCGCGGGCCCGACCGAGCGCTTGTTCGGCTTCGCGCGCGGCACGGTTTCCACGGGCGTGGCGAGGACGCCGTCGGGGTCGCTGGACGCGACACCGATCCGGACACTGCCGACATCGACGGCAATTCGCCTGCCGCGCCCCGGATCTGAGTCAGGGTGGGGCCGGTCGGCACTGTGCGACGCCGACCTTCCGGAACTGTCGGAGTTGGGCCGGTCGGCACCGTGCGGCGACTTCGCGGAACTATCAGAGTTCGGCCGGTCGGCACCGTGCGGCGCCGACCTCTCGGGACTATCGGGGTCCGCCATCACCCGGCCAGTTCGGCCACCCGAGCGCGGACCGCAGCAAGACCTGTCGGGATGCCCGACGGATCGGAACCGGCGCCCTGCGCCATTTCCGGCTTGCCGCCACCGCGTCCGGCGATGCTCGGACCGAACGCCGCGACCAGATCGCCGGCCTTGAAGCCGAGGTCCTGGGCGCCCTTGTTCACGGTCACCACGAACGGCACCTTGCCGTCAGCGTTGCCCAGCAACACCACCACGGCAGGATTTGTGCCGAACCGGCCACGAATATCGGTGGCAAGGGTGCGCAGATCGCCCGCAGGCACGCCCTCGGGCGCGGCGACAGCGACCAGCAGCACGCTACCGATGCGCTCGGCCTCCTCGACGAACTTGCCCGCCGAGGACAAGACCGCAGCCATCTTGGTGCGCTCGAGTTCCTTCTCAGCAACCTTGAGCCGCTCGACCAATTGCTCGACCCGCGCGGGCACCTCGTCGGAGGGCACCTTCAGTGAGGACGCGACACCGGCCAGCAGCGCACGCTCCTTGGCCAGGTACTGGTACGAGTCGAGACCGACGAAGGCCTCCACCCGACGGATACCGGAACCGACCGACGACTCACCGAGCACGGTGATCGGGCCGATCTGCGAGGAATGCTGCACGTGCGTACCACCGCACAGCTCCATCGAGAACGGACCACCGATCTCCACCACACGCACTTCGTCGCCGTAGTTCTCACCGAACAACGCCATCGCGCCCATCTCCTTGGCCTTGGCCAAGTCGGTGACGAAGGTGTTCACCGGGAAGTCCGCGCTCACCGCGTCGTTGGACACAGCCTCGATCTCGGACTTCTGCTGCTCGGAAAGCTGGCCCTGCCAGTTGAAGTCGAAACGCAGGTAGCCCGGCTTGTTCAGCGAACCGGCCTGCACCGCGTTCGGGCCGAGGATCTGACGCAACGCGGCATGCACCATGTGCGTGCCGGAGTGGCCCTGGGTGGCGCCGCGACGCCAGGCCGGATCCGCTTGCGCGAGAACGACATCGCCCTCGGTGAGCTGTCCCTGCTCGACGGTGGACTTGTGCACCCACACCTTCTTGGCGATCTTCTGCACGTCGTTGACGCGCAGCTTCACCCCGGCGGCGGTGATCGAACCACGGTCGGCGATCTGGCCGCCGGACTCCGCGTAGAGCGGGCTGCGATCCAGGATCACCTCGACGTCCTGGCCGACCGTGGCGACGGGAACCCGCACGCCATCAGCGATCAGCGCCAGCACGTGGGCCTCGGAGGTCAGCTCGTCGAAACCGGTGAACTCGGTAGCGCCACGGTCGACCAGTTCCTTGTAAACAGTCAGATCAGCGTGCGCATGCTTGCGGGCCTGCGCGTCATCCTTGGCCCGCTTACGCTGCTCGGCCATCAACGACCGGAAGCCGTCCTCGTCCACCGAAAGACCCGCCTCAGCAGCCATTTCCAGCGTGAGGTCGATCGGGAAGCCATAGGTGTCGTGCAGGGTGAAGGCGTCGGTGCCCGCAATCGTGTTGCTGCCCTTGGCCTTTACCGCGGCGGCGGTGTTGTCGAACAGCGTCGAGCCGGTGTTCAACGTCTTGAGGAACGCCGTCTCCTCACCGACCGCGACCGTCTCGATGCGCCGGAAATCGGTGGCGAGTTCCGGGTACGAGGGCGACATCAGGTCGCTGACGACCTTCATGAACTCGCCCATCACCGGCTTCTCCGCGCCGAGCAGGCGGGCCGAACGCACGATCCGGCGCAGCAGGCGGCGCAGCACGTAGCCGCGGCCGTCGTTGCCGGGGTTGACGCCGTCGGCGATCAGCATGGCGCCGGTGCGCGCATGGTCGGCGATCACCCGGAACCGCACGTCGTCCTCGTGCGTGACGCCGTAGGACCGGCCGGTCAGCTCCTCGGCCTTGTCGATGATCGGGCGCAGCAGATCGGTCTCGTAGACGTTGTCGACGCCCTGCAGCAGGAACGCGACGCGCTCGACGCCCATGCCGGTGTCGATGTTCTTCTTCGGCAGCGGGCCGAGGATCTCGAAGTCGTCCTTGCTGATGCCCGCGCCACGCTCGTTCTGCATGAACACGAGATTCCAGATCTCGATGTAGCGATCCTCGTCGGCCTCCGGGCCGCCCTCGATGCCGTATTCGGGTCCGCGGTCGTAGTAGATCTCCGAGCACGGGCCACACGGGCCGGGGATGCCCATCGACCAGTAGTTGTCGGCCATGCCGCGGCGCTGGATGCGCTCGGCGGGCACGCCCATCGACAGCCAGATCTGCTCGGCCTCATCGTCATCGAGGTAGACGGTGGCCCAGAGCCGTTGCGGATCGAAGCCGTAGCCGCCGTCCTCGACGCTGTTGGTCAGCAGCGACCAGGCGAAGGTGATCGCCTCGCGCTTGAAGTAGTCGCCGAAGCTGAAGTTGCCCGCCATCTGGAAGAAGGTGTTGTGCCGGGTGGTGATGCCGACGTTCTCGATGTCACCGGTGCGCACGCACTTCTGCACACTGGTCGCGGTCGCATACGGCGGGGTCTGCTGACCGAGGAAGAACGGCACGAACTGGACCATGCCTGCGTTCACGAACAGCAGGTTCGGGTCGGCCAGGATCAACGAGGCACTCGGTACCTCGGTATGCCCGGCACGGACGAAATGGTCCAGGAAGCGCCGTCGAATCTCGTGGGTCTGCACAGATATCCAGCCTACCGGTGCGGTGCACATGGTTTTTCATCGACTCGGGTGGTCTTGGCCACCGGGCTATTTTGCGGCGACCTGCCCGCTGCGTCGGTCGTTTGTCTAGCGGGCGCGCAGTCAGCGTAGTCCGTTCAGAGGGCGTATGGGCGGCGTGGACGCTGAGATAAGCCCACCTTCACAGTCGACTGTTCCTGCGCGAGCCGACCCTGCGTTCGCGGCGTCAGCTGGCCGGAGCAAAGGGCCAGGTACGCCCCTACTTTCCGCGGATTATCCGGCGCAATTTGTCCACCCTGGGGCCGACTTCACGTTCGTTGCCGTGATCGGTGGGTTGGTAGTAGTTCACACCGACCAGCTGGTCCGGCGGATACTGCTGGGCGAGCACGCCGTCCTTGTTGTCGTGCGGGTACTTGTAGCCCTGGGCGTTGCCGAGCTTGGCCGCGCCCGCGTAGTGGCCGTCGCGCAGGTGCGGCGGCACCGCGCCCGCCTTGCCCGCCGCGACATCGGCCATCGCGGCGCCGAGCGCGGCGATCACGGCGCCCGACTTCGGGGCGCTCGCGAGATGAATGGTGGCCTGCGCCAACGCGAGACGAGCCTCCGGCAGACCGACCAGCTGGACGACCTGCGCGGCCGCGGTGGCGGTTTGCAGGGCGGTGGGATCGGCCATCCCGATGTCTTCGCTGGCGTGGATCATCAGCCTGCGTGCGATGAAACGCGGGTCCTCCCCCGCGGTGAGCATCCTGGCCAGGTAGTGCAGCGAGGCGTCGACGTCGGAGCCGCGGATGGACTTGATGAAGGCGCTGATCACGTCGTAGTGCTGGTCGCCTGCCCGGTCGTAGCGGACGGCGGCCTTGTCCACGCTGGCCTCGACCAGTTCGACACCGACGGTGCCATCCAGGGAGGATTCGGCCGAGGCCTCCAACGCGGTGAGTGCGCGGCGAGCGTCACCGCCCGCGATCCGGATGATGTGGTCCAGTGCCTCGTCGGACACCGTGTACTGGTCGTCCAGCCCGCGCCGGTCGTGGATCGCGCGCTGCAGGACCTGACGGATGTCGTCCTCGGTGAGCGATTGCAGTTGCAGCACCAGCGAGCGCGACAGCAGCGGCGACACCACGGAGAACGACGGATTCTCGGTGGTCGCGCCGACCAGCAGCACGATCCGGTTCTCCACCGCGGCGAGCAACGCGTCCTGCTGCGTCTTGGAGAACCGGTGCACCTCGTCGATGAACAGCACGGTCTGCTCGCCGTTCGACAGCCTGCGCCGCGCCACATCGATGACCGCGCGCACTTCCTTCACGCCCGCCGACAAGGCCGACAGCGCCTCGAACCGCCGCCCCGTCGAATGCGAGATCAGCGAAGCGAGCGTCGTCTTACCCGTGCCGGGCGGCCCGTACAGCAGCACCGACGCCGCCCCCGCCCCCTCGACCAGCCGCCGCAACGGCGACCCCGGCCCGAGCAGATGCTGCTGCCCGACCACCTCGTCCAACGACGCAGGCCGCATCCGCACCGCAAGCGGCGCGCCGGAATCCCGCCGCACCACATTGTCGATGCTGTGCTCTGCGGGCACCCCGTCGCCGGGCACGTCGAACAAGCCATCGGTCACACCGCGCAACGTTACCGACGCCCACCGACAAGCCCGTTCGACGGCCCGGGCCGCGGCCGCGCAGGCACCGAAAGGGACGTGGTGGCGGGGACACGCCGAGCGGGCCGCCGTCAGATCCCGTTCGATGACTCTGGGCTGGGTTCGGCGGGCCGATTTGCGTGGCGGGCGGACATCGGATGGGATCAGTACCCGTGGCTGAAAACGTGACCGTTTCAGATTCTCCGTTCGGACCGTTCGCGCGGCGCACGCTGCTGAAAGGTGGGGCGGTTGCCACTGCGACGGCGCTGCTGACGGCCGCGCCTGCGCAGGCGGCGGGTGTGGTGTTCCGGCACGGGGTCGCGTCCGGCGATCCGCTGCCGAACGGTGTCATCCTCTGGACCCGCGTGACCGTGTCCGATGACGCGGCGCCTGGTTCGGGTGTGGGCGAATCGGCAAGCGTGCGTTGGGAAGTCGCTGAGGATGAGCGGTTCGGTGTGCTCGCGGCGTCCGGAAATGTCACGGCCGCAGCGTCTTCCGACCACACGGTGAAGGTCGATGTGTCCGGGCTCGCGCCGGGCACCGTCTACTTCTACCGGTTCACCGCGCTCGGTGAGACGTCGGCGATCGGCCGCACGCGAACTGCGCCCGCGATTTCCGACGCACCCGAGCGCCTCCGCTTCGGCATCGTGTCCTGCGCGAACTGGGAGGCCGGGTACTTCGGCGCCTACCGCCACCTGGCCGCGCGGACCGACCTCGACGCCATCGTGCACCTGGGCGACTACATCTACGAGTACGGTCGCGGCAAGTACGGCGGCCGCAATGGCACTGTGCGCCCGCATGATCCGGCGAACGAGACCGTCAGCCTGGCCGACTATCGAATTCGCCACGCGCAGTACAAGACCGACCCCGATCTGCTGGATTTGCATGCCCGCCAGCCGTTCATCTGCACCTGGGACGATCACGAATCCGCCGACAACTCCTGGTCCGGCGGCGCGAACAACCACGACCCGGTCACCGAGGGCAACTGGCGGGACCGCCGGGCCGCCTCCGCGCAGGCCTACCTGGAATGGATGCCGGTGCGCGCGCAGGGCTCCGGCGCGGATGTGCAGATCTACCGCAGGCTCCGCTTCGGCACGCTGGCCGAACTGTCCATGCTCGACCTGCGCAGCTACCGCGATCAGGAGGCGAAGCCCGGCGCGGGCTGGCGCGAGGCGGACAACCCGGCGCGCACCATCACCGGCAAGGCCCAAATGGATTGGCTCACCGCAGGATTGGCGTCCGCGCCGGTCCGCTGGAAGCTGGTCGGCAACTCGGTGATGATCGCCCCACTGGTCTTCCCGCCGCTCGAACCCGCCACCACCGCGGCCATCACCAGCACCCTCGGCATCCCACAGTCCGGCCTGACGGTGAACGGCGACCAGTGGGACGGCTACACCGCCGACCGTCAGCGTCTGTTCCGCGCGATCACCGAACAGCAGGTCTCCGACGTGGTCTTCCTCACCGGCGACATCCATTCCTCCTGGGCCGCCGACCTCCCCGCCGACACCGCCAACTACCCCGCGGGCAACACGGTCGGCGCCGAGTTCGTCGTCCCATCGATCACCTCGACCAGCATCGGCGACATGCTGAAACTCAACTCGGCACCGATCGCGGAGTCGATCAAGGGCATCAACCGCCACATGCGCTACGTCGAACTCGACTCCCACGGCTACGGCGTACTCGAGGTAACCCCGGACCAGACCCAGATGGACTGGTTCTACCTCACCGACGTGACAGACCCGAATTCCGGTGTCCGCCACGCCACTTCACTCGCCGTCCGCTCCGGCGGCCGACTGGAACCACGCCCGGCACCGGTGAGCTGACGAGGCGTCCGGTCAGCTGACTGAGCGTTCGCTACGACCCGCCACCGCAACCACCACCACCGCCGCAACCGCCGCCACCGCCGCAGCCGCCGCCGTGGCCACCACCACAACCGTGGCCGTGACCGCCGTGTCCGTGACCGCCATCGCTGCCGCCGAACAACCCGATACCGCCCAGGGCCCAGCTGCTGCCGTCACCACCGCCTGCGGACCCCCGCCTGCGACGACGCCGGGTTCGCGGACTGGCGATCTGCGAGCTCAGCGCGGTGCCGGACTGCTGGGCGCGGGTCAACTGGTCGAAGTCTTCGGCCAGCCGAAGGCGTCTCCGCCGACTCACGATCACCGCCAGCAAGACGGCGACGACAATCGCCACGACGACTACCAACAGCACAGTGTTCACTGTGACCACCCCTCTCGAACCCCGTGGTCTAGAACACCCCAGCGTACTGCCACCGACGGACAACCACCGCCCCCGATTACAGGGTCTCCGATGTTTTTCCGGCGCAGCCGCACGACTTCCGACATCCGCACGCGTGTCAGTGCGGCGAGTCAGCGTGCGGGAAATCAAAAGGCGTGCATCAAGCCCGCCTCAATTACCTTCAGCCTGACTGAAATCGGATTTCCCGCATTATCCGTTCACTACGAACACAGCGGCAGACAAAAACTTTCAGACAACGGCAAGGGAAAGAATTCCCGCGAATTCTATTCGGACCAGCGCTCTTCCAGCATCGCCGAGACATCCTCGGCGAAGTCGCCGACGATATCGTCCCCGGTGCACCGCGCATCCTCGGCCAACGCGGCCCAGCGATTGATCAACGCCTCCGACCGAGGCACCGACAACCCGTGCTCCCGCGCCGCCGCGATCCGCGCATGGTCCGCAGGCAGGAACCAGTAGGTGGACAACCACACCCAGATCAGCCGGGCCTCGAGGATCCGCTCGGACATGATCTCGTCATCGGCGAGCGCGGGCCACACCCCGACCACCTCGGAGCGCCACGCCTCGATCATCTGCCCGGCACGTTCCCTGGACAGTTCGAAGTCGCAGAGGCAACCCGGGAACGACACCAGCGCATAGGCGATGTCGAGCGTGGCGTCGCGGAACCCACCCCACTCGTAGTCGAGGAACCGCGCGCCCTCCTCGTTGAGAATGACGTTGTCGGGGCACAGATCCGACGGACTGAACGCCCGGAATCGCCCGGCGGAGAACAGCCGGTTACCGCGCACGATCCGTTCGGCGATCTCGCCGGGCACCTCGATGCCCAACTCCCGCTGCAGCAGTCCCGGCACCTCGGCGATCGCGGATTCGGCCTGCTGAGCAATGCCATCGACCCGATGGACCACATCGACACGACGCAGCAGCGCAACGAAATCGGCCTCGCGACCGACGGTCGCCGCATGCATCCGGCCGAGCGCCTGTGCGAACGCCATCAGCCCGTTCCTGGTGGCCGGCTCGGCGCCGGACTGCAGCATCTGGGTGAGCAGCGAGTTCTCGCCGAGATCGCTGAGGATCAGCAACCGCTCGGGCAGGCTGTGTGCGATCAGGTACGCACCGGGCCGCTGTTCGCGGCTCAACGCGGTGGTGAACTGATACGACACCGCTTCACGCAGGAACGCGGAGTCGATGCTGGCGACTCCGGGTGCGAGACCGCCCGTGGTGCGGTCATGCGAGTGTCCGCGAACTTGTTTCACGATCAGGGTCCGCGGTAACGAGAAGGCGTTTTCCGCAACACGCACACGGAGAACCGTCGTTCTACCACTACCGCTGAGTTCGATCGGATCGCTCAGCTTTACCGGAGCACCCATTCGCTTTGTGAGCAACTGTTGCGCTGCGGACACGACTTCGGCGGCGCGTTCGGCCAATAGTGCGGTCATCGCCCTTCAAGTTACTCGCATCAGGTCACTTCTAGCGAGCGGATACACAACCTTTCCGCGTCGTTCGGCGTGTCTCCCTCGAGGTTACGGGACGAGCGCGGGTTGCTTGACACGATTGCACTCGTCAGGTTTTCTCATCGTCAACTGCTCTGCGCCACACCGCAAACCAGTTGAGTGGAAAGGTCTATGGCATGACCGGCACACCGCCTCCCCCGCCCCACGAATCAGCTGGCGACGCTCCCGACCACGGAGACGACGAACGCTACGCGGCACGGCCAGGGCAACACGAGAGTCACACTCCACAAACACCGGACACCGGCGCCGGGCAGGGTCGCCACGAGATGGCTGGGCCGGCCGGATACCCGCAGTTCGAAGGTCCGGGCGCGGCGCAGTACGGCAACGAACCCGTCGAGCCACCGCCGCCGGTGGCGTCTCCGCAGCAGTCGGCGCAGCCGGGTTATGCTGCCCAGCCTGGTCATCCGGCCCAGCCCGGTGCCGCGGTCCCGCCTGGTTACTCGCCGCAACCCGGTTCCGCGCCCCCGCCTGGTTACTCGCCGCAACCCGGTTCCGCACCCCCGCCCAGTTACTCGACCCAGCCGGGTTCCACCGGCCAGCCCGGTTACGCGTCACCACCCAATTACGGTCCGCCGGGTACCGGTCCCGGCACGCCGCCACCTGGCACTATGCCGCCAGGTGCGATGCCACCACCGGGCTCGATGCCACCGGGATCGATGCCGCCACAAGGGAACCAGCCGTACGACATGCAACCAGGCATGATGCCGCAGGACCCGGGGACCGGACAGCAACCGACCTACGGTTACCAGCAGGGCGCCTCCGCCCCCGGCACCCTCGATGTCGGTCAAGCGCTCAGTTACGGCTGGGAGAAGTTCCGCTCGAATCCCGGACCGTGGATGGGCGTCATCGCGGCCGGGCTCGTCATCTATCTCGGTTTCGTGCTCGTCGTGCAGCTCACCGACCCGACGACGATGCTCCCGCTGCTGCTGATCTTCCTCGCCGTGCTGGCTGCTGTGTGGTTGCTACAGGCCGCGATGGTGCGCGGCGCGCTGTATGAAACCGACGGCAACAAACCCCATTTCGGGTCGTACTTCCGTTTCCTGAATGCGGGCAATGTGCTGATCACCGCCCTGCTGTCGTTCATCCTGAGCTTCATCGGAGCGGCGATCTGCATCCTGCCCGGACTGGTCGTCGGCGTGCTGTGCATGTTCTCGCTGCACTTCGTGATAGATCAGAACGAGGGTCCGTTCGAGGCGATCAAGTCCAGCGCGACCCTGGTGGTCACCAATGTGTGGCCGGTGCTGCTGCTCGCGCTCGCTGTCCTATTCGTGACCTTCGTCGGCGCACTGCTGTGCGGACTCGGCCTGCTGGTCGCGGGACCCGTCGCGGTCATGGCGGTGACCTACGCCTACCGCACACTGACCGGCGGCCCCGTCTCACCGATCTGAAATGTCGGATTTGTCTGTTAGCGCACGCATTCCGATCCACCGCTGAAACCGCGCCACCGGCCCGGCCTCGCTCCCCGCGCGAGGCCGGAGTTCGAGCACGATCACTCCGGCCGTGATGATCCCCGCCAGGTTCACCGCGAGCTGACCTGCGGACATGAACGCGATGTGCCACTGCCCCACCGTCGCCGCGACAACCGCGAATCCGGCCGCGGGCACGGTCGTCACCGAGATGAACACACCGATCAGTGCCGCCGACTTCGCGGTCACCAGCGAGAGCATGCCCGCCGCGCCCGCCAGCAGCGCGACGACCAACGAGAACGGCCCCACCTCATAGATGAAGTCGACGTTCTTGACGCTTTCCACACCGTTCAACGTGATCCAGCCGAACTGCTCCCACACCAGCGTCGCGGCCAGGGTGACCAGCATGGCCACCGGGAACCCGACCGCGAGCGCGATCGCCGACCGGCGCGCGAGCCGAAAGTCCCGGCGCACCAACCCGACCGCGAACGCCGCGAGCGGTCCGAACTCCGGACCGACCACCATCGCGCCGACGATGGTCACCGGCGAATCGGTGGCAACACCGATCGCGGCCAGCAGGCACGCGATGGCGAGGAACGCGAGGAAGGTCGAGTTGAGCGTCGACTCCTCGTGTACCTGTGCGAGCAGTTCGTCCCACACCACCGCGTCGGTCGGATCGCCGGGCGCCGCTTCGACCGCTCGGTCCCCCGCCTCGGACAGCACGGTCTCCACCGGCCCGAGCGTGATGCCGCCTGTTTTGCAGATGCCGAGCTCGGTCAGCTCGGCCAGCACCTCGTTCGCCGCTTCGCGCGCGACGTCGGCCTGAATCAGATCACCGGCGGGTTCGACCGCGACGCCGCGAGCCAGGGTCACATGCGTGGCACCTGGATTCGCGGCGAGCACGGCCAGCACCTCGTCGGTCGTCTCCGACGGGCTGATCATGCGCAGATGCAGCAACGGATCCCCTCGTGGTCAGTGCCGCCCGGCGCGGGTCGACGGGTCGGAACTGTCCGAAAGGTACCGTTCGTCCGGCTATTCGGCCGGCTTGTCCGCCTTCGCGTCGGCCTTGTCGCCTTTCGCGTCGGCCTTGTCGCCCTTCGGCGCGGGCTTGGCGTCCAAACCCGCCTCCTTGCGCTGCTGCTCGGTGATCGGGGCGGGCGCGTCGGTCAGCGGGTCGACGCCGCCGCCGGTCTTCGGGAACGCGATCACCTCGCGGATCGAGTCGAGCCCGGCGAGCAGGGCGACGATCCGGTCCCAGCCGAACGCGATGCCGCCGTGCGGCGGTGCGCCGAATGCGAAGGCGTCCAACAGGAATCCGAACTTCTCCTGCGCCTCCTCCAGGCTGATCCCCATCACCTTGAAGACGCGTTCCTGCACATCGCGGCGATGGATACGGATGCTGCCGCCGCCGATCTCGTTGCCGTTGCAGACGATGTCGTAGGCGTAGGCGAGCGCGGAGCCCGGGTCGGTGTCGAACGTGTCGACCGACTCCGGCTTCGGCGAGGTGAACGCGTGGTGCACCGCCGTCCACGCCGAATGCCCAAGCGCCACATCGCCACTCGCGGTGGCCTCGGCGGCGGGCTCGAACATCGGCGCGTCCACGATCCACACGAACGCCCACGCGTTCTCGTCGATCAGGCCGACCTTGCGGGCGATCTCGGCGCGCGCGGCCCCGAGCAGCCCGCGCTGCGCCTTGGCCGGACCGGCCGCGAAGAACACGCAGTCGCCCGGCACCGCGCCGACGTGCTTGGCCAGCCCGTCGCGCTCGGCGTCGCTCAGGTTCTTGGCGACCGGGCCGCCGAGCGTGCCGTCCTCTTGGATCAGCACATACGCCAGCCCCTTGGCGCCGCGCTGCTTGGCCCACTCCTGCCAGGCGTCGAGCTGGCGCCGCGGCTGGCTCGCGCCGCCGGGCATGACGACCGCACCGACGTAGTCGGCCTGGAACACCCGGAACGGGGTGTCCTTGAAGTACTCGGCGCACTCGGTGATCTCGATGCCGAACCGCAGGTCCGGCTTGTCGGAACCGAAGCGGCGCATGGCTTCCGCGTAGGTCATATGCGGAATCGGGGTCGGGATCTCGTAGCCGATCAGCTTCCACAGCCCGGCCAGGATCTGCTCGGCGAGCAGGATCACATCGTCTTGGCGCACGAAGCCCATCTCGATGTCGAGCTGAGTGAACTCGGGCTGGCGGTCGGCGCGGAAGTCCTCGTCGCGGTAGCAGCGCGCGATCTGGTAGTAGCGCTCGATGCCGCCGACCATCAGCAGCTGCTTGAACAGCTGCGGGCTCTGCGGCAGCGCGTAGAAGCTGCCGGGCTGCAGGCGCGCGGGCACCAGGAAGTCGCGGGCGCCCTCCGGGGTCGAGCGGGTCAGCGTCGGCGTCTCCACCTCGACGAACTCGTGGTCGGCCAGCACCGCGCGGGCGGCGGCGTTCGCCTTGGACCGCAGCCGGATCGCATGCGCCGGGCCTTCGCGGCGCAGATCCAGGTAGCGATACTTCAGCCGCGCCTCTTCGCCGGGCTGCTCGTCGAGCTGGAACGGCAGCGGCGCGCTCTCGTTGAGCACCTCGAGCTCGGTGACGTTCACCTCGATGCTGCCGGTCGGCAGGTCCGGGTTCTCGTTGCCGTCCGGACGCAGCTCCACCACGCCGGTGACCCGCACGCAGTACTCCGCGCGCAGCCGGTGCGCCTGCTCGGCGGGCTCGCCCTCGCGGAACACCGCCTGCGACACTCCCGACGCGTCGCGCAGATCGATGAAGATCACGCCACCGTGGTCACGCCGCCTGGCCACCCATCCGGTGAGGGTCACGGTCTGACCGGCATGCTCGCTTCGCAGCGAACCAGCCAAGTGGGTGCGCAGCACAAGGTTCCTTTCGACGACTCCGGCACCGGCACGATATGACCAGGTGCGGTCCCATCGTAGTGAGACACATCCGTCGAGTGGAAACCGATGTCGCCACACCCGTGCGAAGCTGTATCGGCTGGGTATGTCCGAGCCGTGGCGACAACGAGAAAGCGACGACGATGACGTTCAACGAGGGCATGCAGATCGATCCCAATCGGGCGTCCTCCGGCGGGCCGGGGATGGGCGGCAAGATCGCACTTGGCGGCGGCGCGGGCGGCCTCATCGTGCTGGTGCTCACCCTGCTGCTCGGCGGTGACCCCGGTTCGATCCTCGGCCAGTTCACCGGTGCCGAAGACCAGCAGCAATCCCAGCCCGGCGCGGGCACGCCGGCGCACTGCAAGACCGGCGAGGACGCGAACAAGTACGTCGACTGCCGGGTGATCGCGACCGCACAGAGCCTGGACGTGGTGTGGACCGATCAGCTGCCGAAGCAGACGCGCACGCAGTATGTGCAACCGAATCTGCACCTGTTCTCCGGCGCGACGGCCACCGGCTGCGGCAACGCGACCAGCGACGTCGGCCCCTTCTACTGCCCGCCCGACCGGACCGCCTACTTCGACGTCAGCTTCTTCCAGGAGCTGGTGGATCGCTTCGGTTCGAGCGGCGGCCCGCTCGCCCAGGAGTACGTGGTCGCGCACGAGTTCGGTCACCACATCCAGAACCAGCTCGGCGATATCAACCGCGCCCAGCGCGATCCGCAGGGCGCGAATTCCGGCGCGGTGCGCACGGAACTCCAAGCAGACTGCTACGCGGGCCTGTGGGCACACTTCGCCGACAAGACGCCCGGCGTCGGCGGTGGCCCGCCGTTCCTGAACCCGCTGTCCGACAACGACATCAACGACGCACTGTCCGCGGCCGCGTCGGTCGGCGACGACCGGATCCAGCGCGCCGCGCAGGGCCGGGTGAACCCGGAGAAGTTCACCCACGGCAATTCCGAGCAGCGGAAGAATTGGTTCCTCACCGGATACCGGACCGGACAGGTCAAGGCCTGCGATACGTACTCGGCACGCGACCTGACGAATCCGCCCGGCCTGCGCTGAACCGGCCGCTCGCCGATCTGGTTGGCGGACAACACGACTGCGCCGACCGCGACTCGCTGACATTCGCCACGCGCGGATTTGACGCTCCGCTGACATCCCTGTGCGATGTCAGCGGAGCGTTTTCATTGACAGGGAGGTTGCGATCCATGCGACGAACGAAAGCCGCACTGCTGGTTGCCATGCTGGCGCTCGCGCTCGGCGCAGGCACCGCCACCGCCGAGCCGGCCGATCAGCCGAGCGTGCACGGGCCGATCTCGGCGCCGATGGCCCTGCTCACCCTCACCAAGATCCCGAACGGCTGGCAGACCCGGGTCGACCTGCGCCCGCAGCTGGAGGTGTCCAGCGACGGACGAGCCGTAAAGATCCCCGATGCCGTTGCCTCGGACCGCAATCCGGACAACCTGCCGCAAAAACTCAGCGGCCACATCCCACCCGACGTGCTCGCCGCCGCCCTCACCGAAACCCGAGCCCTGGCCACCGTCGACTTCGGCATGCCCAACATCACCGACCAGGGCAGTCAGATCATCGACCTGATGCCCCAAGCCCCCGAAGAAGACGCCCACCTGGTCGTCTACGCCCCCGAATTCACCGAGGGCCTGGCCCCCGAACAACAAGCCGCCCGAAAGCGGTTCACCGACCTCTACCGCAAACTCCTGGACGCCTTCGTCCAAGACGCCTAACCCCACCCACCGCGCACCCATTCGCCCGCCGCGCACGAAATCCCCGGCAATCTCATGCGCGGCGCGCTAATCCGTGCGCAGCGCAAGAATTCGCGACCAGCACAGCAACGGTCACTACCCCCGAACAGTTGTCGCCAACAGCCGCACTCTCTCTCGGGATCGGCACTGGCTTTAGGGCCCGAGAGCGAGTGCGGATCCCGAGACCGAGTGCAGATCTACGCTGCCAACAGCGATGACGCCCTCCCGCGCACGAGTTATGCAGCCGCGCACGGTATTGCTGGCAATTTCGTGCGCGGCTGCACAATTCATGCGCAGCGACCACCACCGGATCACTCGACGGGCCGACCCGCTGACTACTTCGTGCTTGGCCAAAGCGCTTGGGACGCAACCCGATCGCGACGTGAGAACCCATCCGTACACCCACTGTGTCAGCCCCACACCGCCTGTACTGAGTGTGGGGCCGACACAGCGGGTGTACGGCGGTAGCTTCACCACCTCGGAAGCCGAGATTTCGCTGATTATTGGGCTCTCGAAACGCCACCACAGCCAGATGACCACCTCAGCAACGCGACATCGCGCACCTGACGCACACCTAAAGCCGGGTACGGCAGGCGACGCGACCACACTACTCACGGGAAAACGTGGACAGGTCTTCAGCTTCTATGAACTGCCCCACCTGCGGAGTCCTAAGAAGCACTTGCCCGGAAAGGTCCACCTTTCCGAGGGTCTCTGGGTGTACTGGTCCGCGTTGGTGTACCGAGAGATCTCCGGTGGTGTGCTGTCCCCGAGGTTTTCGACTGGTTCATCGGATGACCGGAGTAGTGCTGGGCACGTGAGGTGGGGTCCCCGACCTTAGTTACCGGTCAGGTGCGTGATGTCGCGTTCCAGCGTGGTCATCTGGCTGTGGTGCTGTTCTCGAGCGCTTTCGAAGGAATAAGCGTGTCGTGTGGACGTTTTCGGGGTCGCTGGGGCTCCGATGCGCACCCTTTGTTCTGGCCGCTCACCGTTTCTGTGACCCGAACACCCGCTGTACCGGGTGGTGCGGTCATAGAAACGGTGTTCGCCTGACAGAAGGGTGTGGGGGTGGGTACACGATCAACGGGACGGGTTGGCGGAGGTGAGGATTCGACGGGAGGCCTGGCTGTGGCACCGTTCTCGAGCGTTCTTTCAGGCCAGGCAGTCCGGAAGGTGCGGTTTCGCACGCGGGATGGCGCGCTCGTCGAAATCTGCACTCTCTCTCGGGATCTGCACTCGAAATAGGGCCCTAGAGCCAGTGCAGATCCCGAGAGAGAGTGCAGATTCGTTGCGCGGTGGCCGAGCCGCGCGCTACCCCGGACGCCGAACAGCCCGGCTCGAGCGAACTTTCGCTCGGGCCGGGCTGTGCTGGACGATTCGTTAGAACTGGTCCTGTTCGTAGTCCGACGTGACGATCTCGTCGGAGTGGGTGGCGCCGATGACGTCCGGGGTGGATTCGCCGAGGGGGCCGGTGAGATCGTCGTTGCCGGTGGCGCTTTGGTAGGGCTGCACGGTGCGGGAGTGTTCGTCCTCGCCGCGCTGGCCGCCCGCGGCACCGGCGCCGCCGCCCATGAAGCTGTTGCCCGCGCCGGTGCCTGCGGCGCTGGTGCTCGGGGCACCGGTCGCACCGGGGCCAAAGCCGGTACTGCCGGGGATGCCGCTGATCGGGCGGATCGGCGACATGCTGGTGCCGGGGAGGGCGGCGACCTTGGGCATCGACGGAATGCCGGGCGTGCTGGGGCGACTGCTCGGGCTGCCCGCGCCGGTCCGGCTCGGGCTGCCCGGCACGCCGGTCGGGACGCCGTGGCTGGTGGTGCTCGGGCTGCTCGGGCTGGTCACCGACGCGGTCGTGGTCGAATTCGGCGTGCCGGTAGGCGAATTGAGGCCGGCGGCCTGGGTCGCGGTGTCCGACGCGGTCGACTGCGCCTGCTCCAGGATCGGCTGGCCGACGTTCTGCGCCAGCGCCTGCGCGACCTCCTGCGGGGCGGGCCCGCCGCCGGGCGCGACCAGCTGCTGCACCATGCCGCTCAGCTCGCCCGTCTTGCCCGCCAGATCGCCACGGGTGGCGTTGACGATGCCGACGGCCTGACCGAGGTGCTCGGTGGCCGAGGCCATCAGCGCGGCCTGGGCGGGCGGGGTCAGGATCACCGGCGCCATCGCGGCCGCCTGGGTGGCGAACGACGAAGCGACGGTGAGCAATTGCCCGTTCCCCTGCTGCACCACCGCGGCGGCCTTCTGGGTGAGGTCGGAGATGTCGATGCCGCGCTTGCTGGTTTCCTGGCCTTCGACATTGTTCTGCTGGCTGGTGGCCTGCGCGTTGCGCGCGGCCTGGCTCTGCCACAGCTGTTCGACGGTGGTCATGCTGCCCTTGCCGACCTGCATGGCCATGTCGATGACCTTGGAGGACTGACTCAGGATCGCGGTCGGGTCGAGCGCGCCGATGACGCCGGAGCCGAAGCTGCTGAGCAGATCGAGGATCGGCTTGATCAGCATGTCGACGCCGGGCAGCGCGGGCACCGAGATGCCCTGCATGAGCGCGGCGACCGGGTCGGCGGGCAGGGCGGGCAGCGAGGTCGGGATGGCGGCGGTGGCCTGGCTGATCGCGGCAGCGACCGTGCTCGGCGCGGAGCCGACGGCACCGTTCAGGACGCCGGTGGCCTGGTCGAGTGCCTGGTTCACCGGAGCGGCGACGTGCTGCAGCGCGTTGTGCGTGTCACCGAGCAGGGCCGAAACATCGGACGGGACACCGGAGATGCCCTGCGCGTCCGGCGTCTGATTGCCGTTGAGTCCCGGCAGACCGCCCGGCATGCCGAGCGCGTTGTGCTGGTCTTCGCTGAGCCGCTTGGACAGCACGAACTCCGGCGGCTCGAACGGCGGCATATCGTCGGGCACCTGGCCGAGCGGCACATCGAGGATGGCCTGGGCCGCCGAGTTGTGCGTCGCGTCGAGCACGGCCTGCTGGGCGATGGCCACGTGCTGGTCGGCGGAGTGCGCCATCGCGAGTTCTTCGGGCGCGATCACCCCGCTGTCGAGTGGCTTCATACGGCGCCGCCGATCTGGTTGCCGATGGCATTCAGCGCGCCCGCGCCGGACCAGTCGGTCGCGTCGTACGCCGCGGCGGCGCTGAACGCGGACTCCGAGAGCTTGTTGTACTTGGCCGAAAGATCGTTGATGTCCTTCGCCTGCAGCACCTGTGCCGCGGCGAACATCGCCAGGTAATCCGCCCCGATCAAGCCGAACACCGGCACGAGTGCCGAGACGTTCTTGACCGCGTCGAAATTACCTGCCCCCGCAAGATCACCGGCGATGCCCGCGTTCGTGGCGGCGAACGCCCGGACCGCGTCGGTCTCTACCGAGAGATCACTCATCGAGTTGCCCCCCAAATCGTCGTGCACATCAGTGTCGTGAACTTCTTCGTCGTCACCGTCTGCCCATTGCCGAACGGCATGACCGCTACGGATGGGCCCAATATAGCGGACGGTACCGGCAACTTTCGAGCCCATCGCGACGTTCACAGAGGGAATGCCGAGGTTGGCAGTGGGAATGGAAAGGAACTGGAACGTGTTGCAAATTAGAACAAGTTCTATATTCTCGATGCCATGAAGGTCGCAGTGACCGGCGCAGCCGGCTACCTTGGCACGAATCTGCTCCGCCTGCTCGTCGCGCGCGGCCACGAAGTCACGGCTATAGATCGAGTGGTGCCACCGACGGCCGAGGAGCCGAACGTCACCTGGGTGAGCGGAAACGTGCTCGATCCGGCGTCGATGCGCGCCGCGCTCGACGGTGCCGAGATCGTGTATCACCTGGTCGCGCTGATCACCCTCGCCGAAAAGCACGACCTGGCCTGGAAGGTGAACACCGAAGGCGTCCGGGTGGTCGCCGAGGCCGCGCTCGAGGTCGGCGCGCGGCGCATGGTGCACGCCAGCTCGATCCACGCGTTCAACCAGTACACCTGCGGCGGCAACATCGACGAGAGCGCCCCGCGCTCGACCGATTCCGCGCTCCCCGTCTACGACCGCTCCAAGTGGGCAGGCGAGATCGAGCTGCGCAAGGTGATCGACCAGGGCCTGGACGCGGTGCTGTGCAACCCGACCGGCGTGTTCGGCCCCCTCGACTACAGCAAGCCGCTGTCCCGCATCAACCGCACGTTGAAAGACGCCGCGCAAGGCCGCATTCCGGCGATGATCGGCGGCGGCTTCGACCTGGTCGACGTGCGCGACGTCGCCCAGGGCCTGATCCTGGCTGGCGAACGCGGCCGGACCGGCGAGAACTATCTGCTCGGCGGCGAGATGATCTCGATGCTCGACCTCTGCCGACTTGCTGCCAATCACAGCGGCAAGCGCGGCCCGCGCTTCTCCATCTCCCCCAAGCTCGTCGCCGGCGTGATCCCCGTGCTCGCGCCGATCGGCAAGCTGCTCAAGTCCGACATCGTCTCCAAAGCCGCACTGGGAGCACTGATTTCGGCTCCGGTCGTGGATCACCGCAAGGCCGAGCGCGAACTCGGCTACCTCCCGCGACCCACCGACGAAACCGTGCGCGACCTGGTCGCCTTCTTCGCCGATCCCACCCCTGCCACCCCGGATACTCGGCAGATCGCCTGACCTCTCGAGCGACACCCGGAGCGGCTAGTCAAGTTTGTCTAGTCGCCCACCGGGTGTTATTTTTGAGCAGCTAGCCAAATTTGGCTAGCTGTGAATGAGAGGCTGGGCAAGATGGCAGGCGAAGTGACGACGCCGATATTGCCGTGCAATTCGATCGATGAGATCGCCGAGTTCTATCGGATGCTGGGATTCGAACAGACCTACTACCAGGTGCGCCCCAACCCCTGTGTGGCGATGCGCCGCGAGGACATCAACCTGCAATTCTGTGGGATCCCGGGGTTCGACCCGGCCAACTCCTACGGAACGTGCATAGTGGCCGTCCCCGATACCGGCGCGCTCTTCGCCTCGTTCGCCGAGGGAATGCGCGCGGTGCACGGCAAGCTACTGGTCACGGGCACGCCCCGGATCACCCGGCCGCGCAAGCGAAAGAACGCCGACAACCTGTCCGGCTTCGTGGTGATCGACCCCGGCGGCAACTGGATTCGATTCTTCCCGCTGACCCCGGCGCCGACCGAGGAAGAACCGGACCACAGCAGGCTCCGCAAGTCCTTCGACAACGCGGTCGTGTTGGCGGATTCGAAAGGCGACAACGCCCAGGGTGCCAAGATTCTCGATGGCGCCCTGGCGCGCGAGTCGCACAGTGCGACGACGATCGACCTC
The DNA here is from genome assembly GCF_044459885.1 of Nocardia sp. NPDC050175. Classification (NCBI taxonomy): domain Bacteria; kingdom Bacillati; phylum Actinomycetota; class Actinomycetes; order Mycobacteriales; family Nocardiaceae; genus Nocardia; species Nocardia sp. NPDC050175. The sequence continues at coordinate 499,769 of NZ_JBITJI010000003.1, read as the reverse complement.
GTCGAAGCCCTGACCTTCCGCGCCGAACTGGCCGTACGCATGAACGACCCCGAACTCGCCCACCAATTACTCGCCCGAATTCGAGCAGTCCCGCTGACCGAGGCCGACCGCGCAACCCTCGCCGACGCCCTAGCCAATGCCGATGAACTACAACGAATTTCCACCGACTGAAAGGACCCCATGTCCGCGGTTCGCCTCCTCGTACTCGGCGCCATCCGACGCCGTGACCGCGCCCACGGCTACCAGGTACGCGCGGACCTGGAGTCCTGGGGCGCCCACGAGTGGGCGAGCCTGAAGTCCGGCTCTATCTACCACGCACTCAAAGCCATGACCGCCGAGGAACTTCTGCTCGCCCACGAAACCACCCCGAGCACCACCGGCGGACCGCCACGCATCGAATACGAGACCACCGACGCGGGCGACCAGGCGTACTTCGCCCTGCTCCGCACCGCCCTCTCCCAACGCGACCCACGCATGGACATGCTCGCCGCCGCCGTCGGCCTCATCGATGACCTCCCCCGCGCCGAGGCCATCGACCTACTCCGGCAACGTGCCGACGCGATGGAACAGTGGCGAGCAAGCGTCACCGGCGAACTACCACCCGGCACCGACCTCGACACCTGGGGCCCAGTCGGCGAAGTCCTCGGCCTATGGCTGCACACCGCGGACACCCGCGCCGAATGGACCCTCCGCCTACTCCGCCGCCTCGAGGCAGGCGCGTTCGACATGGCCGACGACAAACCCGCGTCTTGACGATCGGCAAACTAACTTTGCGGAACCGGCAAACCCTGGGCACAGTGACCGTATGAGTGACGAATTCGAGGCCGTACTGGCTGCGGTCGGGCCGCGGTTGCGCCGGTTACGCCGCGGCAGGGGGACCACATTGACCGCATTGTCGGCGAGTACCGCCATTCCGATCAGCACGCTGTCGCGGCTCGAGTCCGGGCAGCGCAACCCCGGCCTCGGGCTACTGTTGCGGCTGGCGAAGGCCTATCGGATGCCACTCGATGAACTCGTCGGCGCTCCGGCCAGCGGCGATCCACGGGTGTACCCGCAGCCGTTCCTCCGCAACGGGATGACCGTTATCCCGTTGGCGCGCAATCCCGGTGGGCTACAGGTGTTCAAGCAGGTCCTGCCGGGCGGCCCGAACGACGTCCAACCCGAACCGCGTTCCCACGACGGATACCACTGGCTCTATGTCGTCAGCGGACGACTACGCGCCGTACTCGGCGACCAAGACCTCGTCCTCAACGCAGGCGAAGTCGCCGAATTCGACACCGAACTGCCGCACTGGTTCGGCAACGCCGACACCGAGCCGGTGGAATTCCTCAGCATCCTCGGCCCTCGAGGCAAGCGCCTCCGCACCAGAGCCCGCTACCGACTCGCCTGACTCTCGCCGACCGCGCGCTGGGCCGGTAACTCGCAGAAGATTGCACATCAGCCGAACATATGTTCGACTGGATCGGTGCGGTGGCAAAGCCAAACCCTCAACGCCGACGACGGCGCGCTGCCCGGGCTCACCCGGGCGGGTTTGACGCGCACCGTGCAAACGCCCGAGTTCGAGGGCATCACCTTCCACGAGGTGCTGTGCAAGAGCGCGCTGAACAAGATGCCGGAGAGCTCGGGCCTGCCGTTCGGCTGGACGATCAATCCGATGCGCGGCTGCTCACACGCCTGCCGCTACTGCTTCGCCCGCCCGAGCCACGAGTACCTGGATCTGGACGCGGGCAAGGATTTCGACTCACAGATCGTGGTGAAGACGAATATCGCCGCGGTGCTGCGCAAGGAACTCAACCGGCGCTCCTGGCATCAGGAACCGGTCGCGCTCGGCACCAATACCGACCCCTATCAGCGGGCCGAGGGCCGATACCGGTTGATGCCGGGCATCATTCGCGCCCTCACCGATTCGGGCACGCCGTTCTCCATCCTCACCAAGGGCACCCTGCTGCGCCGCGATCTGCCGCTGCTCACCCTGGCCGCGCGCGAGGTGCGGGTCAGCGTGGCGGTATCGATCGCGATCTTCGATCTGGACCTGCATCGCAGCCTGGAAACCGGCACCCCGTCACCGAAGGCCCGCCTGGAGATGGTGCGTGCACTCACCGACGCCGGTTTCGACGTGAATGTCATGGTGGCGCCGGTGATTCCGTACCTCACCGACAGCAAGGACCACCTGGACGGACTGTTCGGCGCGATCGCCGACGCCGGTGCGCAATCGGCCGTCGCCTTCCCGATGCACCTGCGCGGCGCCACCCGGGGCTGGTTCCTCGGCTGGCTCGCCGAGCAGCATCCGGCGCTGGTCCGCCGCTACCGTCAGCTCTACGGCCGTGGCGCTTATGTGACGCCCGAGTACGCGACCTGGCTACGCGGCCGACTGGATCCACTCCTGCAACGACACGCCTTGCAGCGGGAAATACCGGCGGAACCGGTGACACCACCGGAAAGTCCGCACGCCGCCGACCCGCAGCTGGCATTGTTCGGCTGACGCCTCGAGCACCGGCCGCCGGTGAACTTCACGCATTACCAGTGAACCTCACATATCGGGCGGACGCACCGCCCGGTGCGGAGTACGTTGGCGATGGCACCCCTCTCATGAGCGAGGAAGTGAAGCAGGCAGATGGTTTCGCATCACAACGAGGTCGGCACAGCCCAAAACACTGCCGACGCAGCGAAATTGGAAAAGGTGGTCATCCGGTTCGCCGGTGACTCCGGCGACGGCATGCAGCTGACCGGTGATCGTTTCACGCACGAAGCGGCCGCGTTCGGCAACGACCTCGCCACCCAGCCCAACTTCCCCGCCGAGATCAGGGCACCACAGGGCACGTTACCTGGCGTTTCGTCGTTCCAGATCCAGATCGCCGACTACGACATCCTCACCGCGGGCGACCAGCCGGACGTGCTCGTCGCGATGAATCCGGCCGCGCTGAAGGCCAACCTGGAGGATCTGCCGCGCGGCGCCACGGTGATCGTGAACACCGACGAGTTCACCAAGCGCAACCTCACCAAGGTCGGCTACGCCGCCGACCCGCTCGACGACGGCACCCTCTCGGACTTCGTGCTGCACCGCGTCCAGATGACCTCGCTCACCCTCGGCGCCACCGAGTCCACCGGCGTCGGCAAGAAGGACGGCCAGCGCGCGAAGAACATGTTCGCGCTCGGCCTGCTGTCCTGGATGTACGGGCGGCCGATCGGCGGCACCGAGAAGTTCATGCGGGAGAAGTTCGCCGCGAAACCGGACATCGCCGAGGCCAATGTGCTGGCGTTCCGGGCGGGCTGGAACTACGGCGAGACCACCGAAAGTTTCGCCACCACATACCACATCGCACCCGCGAAACTGCCGCCAGGCACCTATCGGCAGATCACCGGCAATACCGCGCTCGCGTACGGACTGGTCGCGGCGGGTCAGCTGGCAGGCCTGCCGGTTTTCCTCGGCACCTATCCGATCACCCCGGCCTCGGACATCCTGCACGAGCTGAGCAAACACAAGAACTTCGGCGTCACCACCTTCCAGGCCGAGGACGAGATCGCGGGAATCGGTGCGGCACTTGGTGCTTCGCTCGGCGGCGCGCTCGGCGTCACCAGCACCTCCGGACCGGGGCTCGCGCTCAAGAGCGAAACCATCGGTCTCGCGGTGATGACGGAACTGCCACTGCTGGTGATCGATGTGCAGCGCGGCGGACCATCCACCGGGCTGCCGACAAAGACCGAGCAGGCCGATCTGCTGCAGGCGCTGTACGGGCGCAACGGCGAATCGCCGGTCGCCGTGCTCGCGCCGCGCTCCCCCGCCGACTGTTTCGCCACCGCGGTCGAGGCGGCCCGGATCGCGCTCACCTATCGCACACCGGTGCTGCTGCTGTCCGACGGTTCGATCGCGAATGGTTCGGAGCCGTGGTCGATTCCGCGGGTCGCCGACCTCGCGCCGATCGATCCGGCGTTCGAGCCCGACGGCGACGACGCGGATCCGTTCCAGCCCTACGCCCGCGACCCGGAAACCCTGGCCAGGCCGCTCGCCGTGCCCGGAACCAAGGGCCGCGCGCACCGGATCGGCGGCCTGGAGAAGGCCGACGGCAGCGGCAACATCTCCTACGAACCGGCCAATCATGAACTGATGGTTCGGTTGCGGCAGGCCAAGATCGACGGCATCAGCGTGCCCGATCTCGAGGTCGACGACCCGGACGGACGGGCCGAACTGCTCATCATCGGCTGGGGCAGCTCGTACGGGCCGATCGGCGAGGCCTGTCGCCGTGCGCGCCGCCGTGGCGTGCCGGTCGCGCAGGCGCACCTGCGGCATCTGAATCCGTTGCCCGCCAACCTCGGTGCAGTATTGCGGAGCTATCGCACGGTGGTCGCGCCGGAAATGAACGGCGGCCAGCTCGCGCTGCTGTTGCGCGGGAAGTACCTGGTCGATGTGCGGCCGTGGACCAAGATCGCGGGCACCGCGTTCTCCGCGCAGGAACTCGTCGGGGTCATCGACGCCGCATTGGACGGCTCGCTCGAGGAGCTGGAACAGGACAAGGCCTTCGCCGCCCGAGCGCGGGCCACCTACGTCACGACCGGGGGTACCGAATGACCATCGTGGAAACCTCGCTTGTCGGCACGGATCTGGGCCTGACCGGACTGTCCGGCGTGCCGACCGCACCGGGCCCGCAGAAGGTGAAGGACTTCACCACCGACCAGGAGGTGCGCTGGTGCCCCGGTTGCGGTGACTACGTGATCCTGGCGACCGTGCGCGGCTTCCTCGCCGAGCTCGGATTGCGCAGGGAGAACCTGATGTTCGTCTCCGGGATCGGCTGCTCCAGCCGCTTCCCGTACTACCTCGAGGCGTACGGCATCCACTCCATCCACGGCCGCGCGCCCGCCATCGCCACCGGGCTCGCGGTGACCCGCCCCGACCTGTCGGTCTGGGTGGTGACCGGCGACGGCGACGCGCTGTCCATCGGCGGCAACCACCTGGTGCACGCGCTGCGCCGCAACGTCAACATGACGATCCTGTTGTTCAACAACCGGATCTACGGGCTCACCAAGGGCCAGTACTCACCGACCTCGGAAGAGGGCAAGGTCACCAAGTCGACCCCGATGGGTTCGGTGGACCACCCGTTCAACACGCTGTCCATCGCGCTCGGCGCCGAAGCCACCTTCGCCGCAAGGGCTTTGGACTCCGACCGCGCGGGCCTGACCGAGGTGCTGCGCGCCGCCGCCGAACACCGCGGCACCTCGTTCGTCGAAATCCTGCAGGACTGCCCGATTTTCAACGACGGCGCGTTCGACGCTCTGCGCCGCGAGAACGCCGCCACCCACCTCGTCCCGCTGCACCACGGTGCGCCGATCCGTTTCGGTGCCGAGGGCGAATTCGCCGTCGTACAAAGCGGTTTCGGCCTCCAGATGGTCAGCACCGACACCGTCGCCGAATCCGACATAGTCGTGCACGACGCCTACACCGACAACCCCGAGTACGCCTACGCCCTCTCCCGACTCTCCGACCAGGGCCTGGACCACGTCGTTACCGGCATCTTCCGCAGCGTCAGCCGACCGACGTACGACGACGGCGTGCGCGCGCAGACGACGATGGCGCGGGAACGCAAGCCAGTCGAGCAGGACTCACTGCAGTCCCTGCTCTCCGGCCAGGAAACCTGGACCATCGACTAGCGAAAAGTTCAGGCGCGCTTGGCGAAGCCGAGGTCGATGACGGCGTCGCGCTCCTGGGTGAGTTCGGCGACGCTGGCGTCGATGCGGGTGCGGGCGAAGTCGTCGATCGGCAGGTCGGGGACGATCGTGTAGGTGCCGTCGGCGCAGGTGACAGGGAACGAGCTGATCAGGCCCTCAGGGACGCCGTAGGAACCGTCGGACGGGACGGCCATCGAGACCCAATCGCCGGGCGCGGTGCCGCGGACCCAGTCGTGGATGTGGTCGAGGGCGGCGCTGGCCGCGCTGGCGGCCGAGGAAGCGCCGCGGGCCTGGATGATCGCGGTGCCGCGCTGCTGCACGGTGGGGATGAAGTCATCGGTCAGCCACGCCTGGTCGCCGATGCGGTCGAGGGCCGGGCGGCCGTCGATGGTGGCGTGCGCGATGTCCGGGAACTGGGTCGCGGAGTGGTTGCCCCAGATGGCAACTCGCGCGATGTCGGCCGCGGGTGCGCCGGTCTTCTTGGCCAGCTGCGCGATCGCGCGATTGTGGTCGAGGCGGGTCATCGCGGTGAACCGCTCGGCCGGAACGTCGGGTGCGTTGTTCATCGCGATGAACGCGTTCGTGTTCGCGGGATTACCGACCACGAGCACCTTCACATCATCGGCGGCACTCGCGTTGATCGCGGCGCCCTGCTCGGTGAAGATCGTCCCGTTGGCGGCCAGCAGATCCGACCGTTCCATCCCCGCCGTCCGCGGCCGGGCACCCACCAGCACCGCGACGTTCGCACCGGAGAACCCCACCCACGGATCGTCACTGATGTCGATGGACTCCAACAGCGGAAACGCCCCGTCCTCCAACTCCATCGCCACCCCCTCCAGCGACGACACCGCGGCCGGAATCTCCAGCAACCGCAACCGCACCGGAGTATCCGCACCGAGCATCGCCCCGGACGCGATCCGGAACAGCAGCCCGTAGGCGATCTGCCCGGCCCCTCCGGTCACGGCAACGGTCACAGGCGCGGTCCGAGCTGCGGTGTTCACGACAAAACTCCTAGCGATAGGCGGACTCTCGAATCTCACCCTATCGACTCTCTCCACCCTCGAAACTAGACGGTGAGCAACACGACAGTCACTCCCGAACACCCCACCCCACCCGCCGCGCACACCTTCTCCTCCCGCGCACGAATTCGCCAGCAAAGACATGCGCGACCCGCGAAACCGCGCGCGGCAAGCGACACCATGCGCAGCAGGGCGGCACCTCCGGCGACGGCGCGACCATCCGCCGGTGTCAGCGCCGCTCGCGAACTGGCCTCGTGCGCACAGAATTGCCCGCAATTTCGTACGCGTAGGGCGAAAACAGGCGCGCGGACGCCGACGTGTGCGTCGACTCCACGACTATCAGTGGCAAGCCGATCGGCTCGTGCTGCGCACGTATTCGCGTCGCGCGCACCGAGTTGCCAGCGATTACGTGCGCGGCGGGCGACGATGTGCGCGGCGAAGATCAGGTGAGGGCGGCGACCTCGCCATCGGTGAGGACTACCGGGGAGACGGCGTCTTTGGTGCGGGCCATTTGGACGGCGCGGTAGAGAGGCCGTTCGGGGAGGCCGGCGTCGCGGGCTTCGGCGCGCAGTTGATGGACCAGGAGGGACGAGACGGCTACGGCGGCGGCCAGTTGGCTGGTGGCCAGGGCGTCGGCCAGGCGGCGGAGGCCGAGTAGGTGCATTTCGCGGCCGCTGCCCGCGTCGGTGTACATGGCCAGGGGAATGATCTGGGAGATTTCGCCTGCGGTGACGCGGAGCACGATGCGGCTGAGCCGGGCGGGGAAGATCAGGACCTCGACGCCGGTGGCGGCGGACACCTCGACCTGACGCTCACCGAAGACGCGGCGGGCGTGGATCACGGTGCCCGCCATCCACATTCGACGCCGGCGCAGGGCAACCGCATAGCCGACGGTTGGCGCGCCGACGACCAATCCGATGGCCACCGCGATCGGCCAGCTGACCACGGTCGCGGCCAGCAGCGCGGCGCCGATACCGATGCCCGCGGCGGCCAGCGCCAGCCGACGGAGCATCGGCGCGTACATCTCGGGCGCGACGAGGTCGAGCCCGACGGGTGGATCCGTGTGCTGCTCACCAGCATTCGACGACACAGGCCCACCTCTCCGTGACTACGGCGCCACGTCGCGCGCGCAGTTACGTTACCCCCGTACCGCCGGTCGAGTGCGCCCTTCTGGGACGTTGTCCCTGAGGATCATTCCGACGACGGCGCCCCGGTGACCCGTGCGACGACGAAAGCCGAACCGAGCCCCCCTGTTTGGACGACACCGCTGCCCCCGGTTCCTCGACCTAGGACGAAACGTCGAGCGCCTCGCGAATCGCGACGATCGCCTCGTCGATCGGGATCTGGCGCTGTTCCCCGGTTGCCATATCCTTCAATCCGATTGTCTCCTCGGTAAGATCGCGATCCCCGAGCACCAGGGTGAACTTCGCACCGGACCGGTCGGCCGCTTTCATCGCGCCCTTCACGCCACGCCCGCCGTAGGCCAAATCGACACTGATCCCCGCCGAACGCAGTTGCGCGGCAAGCACCACCAGTCGCTGCTTGGCGGCATCGCCCAGCGGCACCCCGAACACCTCGCAACGCGCGGCCTCGCCCGCGGTCTTGCCTTCGGCCTGCAATGCGAGCACGGTCCGATCGACGCCGAGCCCGAATCCGATGCCGGACAACGGTTGTCCGCCGAGCTGAGCCATCAGCCCGTCGTAACGCCCGCCGCCACCGATCCCCGACTGCGCCCCGAGCCCGTCGTGCACGAACTCGAACGTGGTCTTGGTGTAGTAGTCGAGCCCACGCACCATCCGCGGGTTCACCACGTACGGCACCGCCAGCGCGTCCAGGTACCCGAGCACCTGATCGAAGTGCGTCTTGGCGGATTCGGAGAGGTGATCGATCATCAACGGCGCGTCCGCGGTCATCTCGCGGACCTCGGGCCGCTTGTCGTCGAGCACCCGCAGCGGATTGAGCTCGGCCCGCCGCTTGGTCTCCTCGTCGAGCGGCAGCCCGAACAGGAACTCCTGCAACAGTTCCCGATACTGCGGACGGCAGGTCTCGTCGCCGAGCGAGGTGAGCTCCAGCCGGAAACCTTCGAGCCCGAGCCCGCGGAAGCCCGCGTCGGCGATCGCGATCACCTCGGCGTCCAGCGCGGGGTCGTCCACGCCGATCGCCTCGATGCCGACCTGCTGTAGCTGCCGGTACCTACCGGCCTGAGGGCGCTCGTAACGGAAGAACGGCCCGTTGTAGACCAACTTCACCGGAAGCTGCCCGCGATCGAGCCCGTGCTCGATTACGGCCCGCATCACACCCGCGGTCCCCTCGGGGCGCAGCGTCACGCTGCGATCGCCACGATCGGGGAAGGTGTACATCTCCTTGCTGACCACGTCGGTCGACTCGCCGACGCCGCGGGCGAACAGCCCGGTGTCTTCGAAAACCGGCAGCTCGATATGTCCGTACCCGGCCAGTCGGGCGGCGCGAATCAGTCCGTCGCGTACCGCGACGAATTCGGCCGAGCCGGGCGGCACGTAGTCCGGGACCCCCTTCGGGGCGGAAAAGCTGCTGGTCTTGGTCACGATGGTCCAGTTTTCACCACCACGCCCTGTCAAGTCCAACCGGTTATGCCCTTGGCCCGTCGTTGTCCGTTATGCGCGCTTCCTACCGGGTGTGAGGCGCACCGCTCTCAGGAAGTGTCGGGCAGTCTCAGGAATAAATGGCAGACTCTCATGCCGTAACAACCGGACACGGGAGGAACGTGGTAGTGCCGAGCAACGAACAGCGGCGAGCAGCGGCGAAACGCAAGTTGGAGCGCCAGCTCGCCAACCGGGCCGAGCGCGCACGCAGGCGCAAGCAACTCACGATCGCCGGGTCGGTGCTCGGTGTTGTCGTTTTGGTCGCGGCGATATCCGGCGTGTATTTCCTGACCAAGGGCGACGACAGCTCCGACGCCAAGGACGCGACCCAGTCGAACAGCGCACCGTCCGCGGCGGCACCGCCCGCGGCGGCGGCCAAGCCGGCGATGGTCAACTGCGTCTACAAGGACAGCCAGAAGCCCGCCGACAAGCCGGCCACCAAGCCGGTGAAGGCCGACGGCATCCCCACCACCGGCAACGACGCCAAGGTCAGCATCAGCATGGAGACCAATCAGGGTCCCATCGGCCTGACCTTGAACAACGCCGAATCACCATGCACGGTGAACAGTTTCGTCAGCCTGGCCTCGCAGAAGTTCTTCGACGGCACCAGCTGCCACCGGATGACCGCGAGCGACGGCCTGAAGGTGCTGCAGTGCGGTGACCCGACCGCGAGCGGCATGGGCGGACCGGGCTACGAGTTCGACAACGAGTACCCGACCGATCAGCTCGACGCCAACAATCCGACGGCCGCCCAGCAGCCCATCGCGTACAAGCGCGGCACGCTCGCCATGGCGAACGCGGGTCCAGGCACCAATGGCAGCCAGTTCTTCATCGTCTACGGCGATTCCCAGCTGCCGCCGAACTACACCATCTTCGGCACGGTCGACGACAACAGCATGGGCACCCTGGACAAGATCGCGAAGGCGGGCCAGGACAACTCCAACGGCCCCGGCGACGGCAAGCCGAGCCAGCCGGTCGACATCCAGTCGGTCCGGATCGACTGAGACCGCGAAAACCGTTCGGGCCCCGCGCTGATTCGTCGGTGCGGGGCCCGACACGTGTCGCGCCGATGAAGGGCACCCTAATCCTTCGGTAAGGGTTGGCTGAGACCGGATTTCGTCCGGCGAGTTACCAAGACTGTCGGAATTGTGCGATATATGCTGATAAGCGGCACGGCCGTACGGTTGCGACAGTGCTTTCTCGGGTAACCTCGAAACACGGAGTTCGCGTAGCGTGGCAACCCCTCAAACGGGCGACCCCCGAGCAAGGGAATGCGGCGACACGAGTTCTCCCGGTGTCCACGTTTGCAGCCGGGGCATCGTCGGACGGACTACAGTCCCCTGGCGGTGTCCAGACGAAGCACCACAACATCCATAGTGATCACTGCAGCATCGGGGAGCAGCCATGTCCGAGGAACTGGACGACATCGGCCGCGAGACAGCGGCCATGATGAGGACTATGTTGCAGCTTGCGACCCTGGTCGCGCTGCGGACCCGCGAGCGTGGTCAAAAAGAAGCCGAAGCGCGCGTCAAGGTCACCGAGGCCCGCATGAAAGAGGCCCGCGAGATGCAGATCCGCGAGGCCCGCGACTCGAAGGCCAAGGACCCGCGCAACACCGAACTGGCCCGGATGATCGAGAAGCCGATCCCGGAACGCGGTGTGTCGCTGGAGAAGGACCGTTTCACGGCCCAGGCCGAGGCGACCCGCATGGCGGGCATCGCCGCCGCGGCACACGCCAAGCCGCCGGTGCTGCAGTACGACTCCCCCGAACGTCGCATGGCGATCGCCGCGCATCTGGCGAAAATGGGTGTCGCGCCGGAACTCGCCGCGGTACGGATGTTGATCGAAGTAGGCCAGGCGCAGCCGCCGATCGAGGCGGTGCGTACCCGGCCCGAAGAGGCACCGGCGGTCACCAGGGCACGCGAGCAAGAGTCCCGCGGCTTGGAACGCACCCGCTAGCAGACGCAAAGGAAAACGCCCGCTTATCAAGCGGGCGTTTGCTTTTCGTGCCGCGAGCTACATCCGGAAGTCACCGATGGTCGGGTCACCGAACATCCCGTGCTGCGGCGACTTCAACGGCAGCGGGCTGAGCATGTCCTTGTGCCCGTTGCGCACGCTGCAGTACTTGAACGGCCCCTTGGGATCGAACAGCTTGGCCATGTGCGGGTCGGCGTGATCGAGGAACCACACGCTCAATCCCGTTGCCCCGTCGAGCCGGAAGTGCTCCCAGGCCCGCCACATCGCGTCCAGGCGGGCGATCGCCTCGGCGTGCTGCCACCACTCCGGGCACCACACCGTGTCGCTGAGATCGGTGACCTGGCGCCGGTACACCAGGCTCAGATAGTTCTCGACGAACTCCACCACACTGGCGTAGATCATCGGTTGCTGCTGCTGTTCGGTCATGACCGCGCCTCACTGGCGCTCGACCCCGTCACGACCAATAGTGCTGCGTCCGAGGCTCGCTCGCTGCGCCCACTCACAGTGGCCTGACCTCCTCGATCTTCCCGTATTCCGGCGGCGGGGTGCCCTTGCTCAGCGAAGGCGTGCCCGGCATCAGGTCACCGATCTCCGTCTTGCGCTGCGGATCATGGTGCGAGATGGACTTCGTCACCTCGGCAGCGTACTCGCCCTCCCACCAGGGAACGGTGCGAACCAACACCGGCGGCGCGCCGGACGGGAAGACGATCACGCGACCGCGCGGCAACTGGGCAAGCGCCTGCACGCTGAACGTCTTCGACGAGCCGAGCGAACGCGAATAGCTCTTGCCGCCAGAGGATTCCGACACCGAGGCCGAGACCACCTCGTAGTCGCCGATCGCCTCGGACCGCTCGCGCAGGAAGTTGGTGTCGTCAACCCCACTGCCGAGCACCTTGATGTTCGCGGCGGCCCACAGCGCGTTCATGCCGGGCTCGCCCCAGCAGCGCACGCCCTGCGCCCACGACTGCAGCACGGTCATCACGACGATGCCGCGCGAGCCGAAGTGGCTGTACTGCTTGGGCAGATCCTTCCAGCGCACCACGTTCGCGGCCTCGTCCAGCACCGCGAGCAGCGGGATGGGCAGCCGACCGCCGAGGGACTGCGAGGCCTTGCGCATGGCCACGTCGATCACGGCCTCGGTGAGCGCGCTCACCAGCGGCGCCGCCGACCCGCGGCCCTCCAGCGACAGGCTGTACAGGGTGCCGTTGCGTTCGATGAACTCCAGCTCGTCGAACTCGCGACGGTCGCCGCCCCTGGTGATCCACGGGTGCACGTTGGACAGTTTGAGGCAGCGGATCATCTTCTTCGCGGTGCCGAAAATGCCACTGCGCGTGCGCAAGTCGGCGTTGTACTGGGACGCCAGACCCGAGGCCGTGTAGTGGTGCCGGGCCGCGCGCAACAGCTCGATGGGCTCGGTGTCGCCGGGGTTGGTCACCCATTCCCACACCTGCACGATCGGCCTGCTGCCGTTGCGGTCGCCGACGGCCGCGGCCAGGAACAGACCGGCCAGCAGATCCTCGGCCTCCGGATCGAAGAACGCGTCGGTCTTCGCGTCGGAGCCGTCGTCGCCGTCGGCGAAGTGCCCGGCCAGCCGCGCCGCGCGCATCTCGCACCCCTCACGGCGCGCGTCCACCCAGGCCAGCGGATCCCAGAACCAGCTCGGCTCCTCGCCTGCGACGCCCTGCGGGTCGAAGACGAACGTGGGACTGCCCTTGGCCTCCCGCACATCTCGCGTCGCGTCCACCACGTCGCGCTTGTTCGAGGTGGCCAGCACCGGGCCGATCGCGGTGAGGATCGCCGGGATCACCCGCGAGGTCGACTTGCCCTGGCGCGGGCCCCAGATGTCCAGGTGCAGATCCTCGTAGGAGCCGTACAGCATCTCGTTGTCGGCGATCCCGATGCCGATCGGCACGCCGGGCACGTCCTCGCTACCGAGTCGCACCCCGAGCTGCTTCGCCTTCTCCCGCACGCCCTTCGCGGTGAGGTGGGCGATCGCGCTGCCCTGACCCATCACGTCGGCCTTCTCGTCCACCGGGAGCACGCCGATCGTCTTGCGCTTCGCCAGCCGCTTGCGGACGACCACCCATGCCACCAGCGCCACCACCACGAGCAGCACGATCACCGTGGACGCGCGCGGCCAATGCAGTTTGCCCCTGACCAGATCCGCGACGATGGCGATCGGGTTGATCGGGATGGACTGCGGGGTCACCGCGAGCATGTTGCCGAGGTGCAGCGCGATCCAGAGCGTGGCCACCACGGCGATGCCGGCGTACAGCATGATCATGGTCGTGTCCGGCCCGACCGCGGCCGGATCCTTCACCACCTTCTTCGCCATGGCTGCCTCCTAATTTCGGTACGGGAAATGTCTTGGTGTTCAGCGGAACGCGTCGAGCCGCCAGCCGTCGGGGGTGCGCACCACGGTGGCGATCACCGTCGCGGGCGGCAACGGTTCCTTGCGGCCGTTCGGGTAGACGACGGTCTGCTCGATCCCGATCTTGAACTGCTGCAGGTTCGGATCGCCACCGCTCGGCGCCTTCTCGCCGGAGGCGAAGGTGAACGCCTCGACGGTCGCCTTCGCGGTGGCCCAATCCGCCCACTGCAGCGTCGCCTTGGGGGTCTCCAGCCCGGTCGGCGTGCCGTCCAGCACGCGAATCAGGCTGGGGCCCAACCACTTCCGAGCACGCGCCAGCGACGCGCCCTGGGTCTCGGTGGCAGGCTGCCAGGTGTAGATCTCCTTCAACGCGGCCACCGCGACACCGTCGGGCGTGACCGGGTCGGGTGCGGGCACACCCTCGAGCAGCCGGGTCGTTGACGTGGCCGGGTGCGCCCCACCGGATCCCGCGTCGCCGCCGTCTCCGCTACTACAGGCCGCACCCAGCATCGCGACGCTCACCACCAGCATCACCACCAGTTTCGCGCGTACCTGTGCTGTATTTGATGGGCGGCGCTCTCGGGGCCCTGCGTGGTTACGCAAGCTACCGCCTCCGGGCCCGTCGTTCGCGCCGCCGTCATTCCAGGCTAGCCGCATGGACCGACACTTCGGCAGTCCCGACGTCGCGTGTTCGGATCGGGAGCTCACAACACCCTCCTCGCCCGGCTGTCTCCCGGCACTTGCACCTCACCGACCCCACCGCCACCACGAATTCCGGGCACGGCCTGAATCATCCGTCCGTTGCCGGAGTAGATGCCGACCTGCGCGGGTCCGCGCGGCCCGAACGCGCTGAACACCAGATCCCCCTCCTGAATCTTGCCCATCGGCACCTCGACCCCGGCCTCCCACTGCTGTTCGGCGGTGCGCGGCAACGTCACCGAGCCGGACGAGGCCGCGAACACCGCGGCCGAGGTCAGGCCGGGCCCGTCCATACCGCCGCCGCTGGGCCCCTCCGGCCCGCCGCCGCCCCACACGTAAGGCTGTCCGAGCCAGTCGTGCGCGGCCTCGACGATCTGATTGCCGCCGCCGCCCTCCTTCGGATCGAACCGGCCGAGCGCACCGGGCGCGCGGAACTGCGCCTCCATCGCGAGGATGTTCGCCACGTAGGGCTGGGTCTCGGACAGGTGCGCCGCCACCTGATTCGGCATGCCGCCGGACGCGAGCACCGCGCCCTCGCCGGCGTTGTAGGCGGCCAGGGTCAACGCGGTGACGTCGCCGCGCACCTTGCCGTCGGCCTCCCACTGCACGATCTTGTGCGCGATGGCGCACATGTAGCGGCCCTGCCCGATGATCGCGTCACCGTCGTCCCAGAGGCTGGCGGTGCCGTTGCCGTCGGCGTCGATCACGTAGGGCTGACCGTCATCCGGGTCGACGCTGACCGCGGTGCTCGGCAGGAACTGCGCCAGCCCCTGCGCGCCCGCGGGCGAGGTGGCGCCGCGGCGGAAGCCGGATTCCTGCTTGCCCTGCGCGGCGAGCAACGAGGGGGTGATCTGCGGGCAGAGGGAACCCGCACGGCGATACCAGATTTCGAGTTCCGGCGGCACCTTGCCCGCAGCGAGCGCGCCACCCGCGCTACCGAAGCCACGACTGCACCGCGGATCGCTGGAATAGGCTTGCGCGCCACCGACATCCGGCGTCGGCGCACCGTCCAGCCAAGGCAGCGGGTCGATCTGGCGTCCGCCGGTGAACCGGCCGCCGGGGACGATCTCGAAATGCAGGTGCGGGCCGCTGGATTCGCCTGCGGAGCCGACCTGGGCGATGGGCTGACCCGCGGTCACCGTGTCGCCGACGCGCACGTGCACCCCGGTGTCCCACATGTGGCCGTAGACGGCGGAGTAGGCGCGGCCGTTGGTGTCCACCGAGTCGACGACGACCCAGTTGCCGAAACCCGATGCGGGACCGGCGGCTACCACTCGGCCGTCGGACACCGAGTAGATGGTGGTGCCGTCGGCGGCGGCCAGGTCGACGCCGAGGTGGGTGCCGCCGCGCGCGCCGAACACGTCCGACACCGTGAAGGTGCCCTTGGCCAGCGGCATGGTGCGGCGGATCGGTCCGGCACCCGCGGCCAGCGACGGCGCACCGGCACTGGTCGGATTCGCCTGCGGCCCCGACGGTGCCGCTGCGGCCGGACTCGCCGTGGTGCCGAACGGATACGCGGCACTGGTCGGATTCGCCGGTGTCCCTGACGGATTCGCGCGCGGATCACCCGGCGGGTAACCGCCGAGCGGCGGCAAGTTCGATGGGGTGGCGAATAGCGACGAGCCCTCACACGGATCATCCACCGACGGCAGCACAATCACCACCACCAGCGTCATCAACGCAAGCACCGCCCCCAGCGCCCCCCACAACAGCGCCTTCCCGGTCACCGCACCCCCGCCGCCCCCGGCCCCCCGCCCCACACCCGACCGAAGGCGCCCTTCAGTCGGTCAGACCGCCCCAAGGCGCCCGCCATCCGGACAGGCCGAGGCGACCGAAGGGCACCCTCGGTCCGGTAGACAGGGTGAAGGGCGCCTTGGGTCGGGTTGGGGGTCACTGGCCGCGCCGGGATTCGTTGAGGGTGTCGGCGAGGGTGCGGTTCATTTCGGCTGCGGCGGCCAATTGTTGTTGCAGCAGAGCTACTTTGCGGCGTAGGGCGGAGGCATCCATCCGCTCCAGGCTGGGGCCCTCGGCCGCGCGCACCCAGTTGCGCACCGAGTTGGTGTGCACGCCGATCTGTTCGGCGACCACCCGGCAGGCCTCCGACTCACTGCTCATCTGAGCGGTGAGCGCGACGACCTGCTGCACGGCGGCCTGGCGCACCTCGGGCGACACCCGGCGGTAGGAGCGGTGCGGCATCATCCGACGCACCTCCCCGCACGGCGGCACCTCGATAACCGGCGTCTCGGCTGATTTCTCATGCGGCGCTCCCGCTCGGCGAATCCGTCCCTCGGCCAGTCGATTCGGTGAACTCGCTGAACCGCTGGTTGGTGTCGTGAATGCCGCTCTCCTTCTCCGAGAGCGTGAACTCCATGTGGAACGGAATCCCTGGCCGCCGATCCTCACCGATCTTCAGCAGGAACTTGCCGGTGCCCGGCGGCGACGGCCGCTGCTGACCCGGCTTGAGCGCCTCACCGGTCAGCGCCTGCGGTGCGGACCAGCCGGTCACCATCTGCTCCTCGGCGGAGGTGAACGGCACGATGCTGTCGAGCCGCTTGACCTCCTCGCCGGGCAACGCGCCGAAGATCTTGGCGCGCGCGCGTTCCAGGAAGCCGAGCGCCTTGGCGATGGCGGCTTCGGAGCCGAGCGCCTGCAGGTCCTTGATGGTGTGGCTGATCATGATCAGCGAGGTGGCGATGCCGCGCTGCAGGCGGGTGAGCTCGTCGACGCGGTCGATCATGAAGTCGCCGAGGCCGAGCACCTGCCACAGCTCGTCCATCACCACCTGGAAGTAGCGCTGCGGGCCGAGGTCCGCGTCGGAGAGCACGTGCGCGGCCTCGACCGAGGCGAACCCGTCCGCCCAACAGGCAAGCATCACAGCGGCTTTGAGCTTCTTGTCGCCGGTCGGGATGTGTGAGACATCGATGCAGACCGCGACCGCGCCGGTGTCGATCGGCACCGAGGTCTGCCCGTTGAAGATCGCGCCGAACGGGCCCTGGGTGAGCGCGCGCAGCGAGCGACGCAGGTTCTTGATCGCGTTGTTGTACTCGTCGACGTCGTCGGCGCCCGCGTCGAGCATCAATTCCTCACCGCCCGCGACGATCACGTCGAGCAGGTTCTCCATGATCGGCGGCTGGTCCGGGGTGTAGCCGCAGTGCTTACCCACCCCGCCGACTCCGTCGGCTGCCGTCCCCTCGGCCGGCTGATAGAGGATGCGCAAGGCGGTGGCGATGAGCGTCTCTTCGTAGTCGCGCACCCGCGCGCCGCGGACCAGTTCGACCAGACCCGCGATCAGCGTCACCTGGCGCGCCCGCAGATCCTGCAGCACCTGAATCTGCAGGGCCGGATGGTCATCCAGCATCGGCACCACGGCGCCGAGCACACCGGCGGCGAGCGGGTTGAGCTTGCCGTGGCCGTAACCGAGATCGATCACCTGGCCGCCGACCAGCTCCACCATCCGGCGATAGTCCGGCTTGACGTCGGCCAGGATGAGCGGCGTGATGCCCTGGGCGATGCCGCCGAGCACGATCCGGCGCACCAGCGACGACTTACCGAAACCATTGAGGCCGAGCACGAAAAGGCTCGGCGCGGTGATGAAGCTGCCGCGCATGAACCAGTTCATCGGGTCGAAGCAGACCGGCGCGCCGGTGTGCAGATGCGAGCCGAGCGGGGTGCCGATCAGCGGCGCGCCGGCACCGACCGACCACGGCCACAAACCCGCGACCTGCGCTGTCGTGGCACGGTATTCGACGGGACGGCCGACCACGTTCATCCGGCCGCCGCCCTCCCCCGCGTAGCCGCGATCGGTGAGTTGGGCGGTGCTGCGGTCGAATCCGTCCTCGAAGACCTGTTCGGCGCGCGCGGCGTAGTTGCGGCGGCGGATGTCGTCGGTGCGAATCCGGAACTGCGCGAACGCCGCCCGCAGGCCGGTCTGCTCGCGGACGATCATCTCCAGCTTGGCCCTGGTCGGCTCGTCGAGCAGCGGCGGGCCGGAGGTCTTGCGCCGGTCGGCCTTGGCCTTCGCGCGCAGCGCCGCCTTGTCCATCACCGGCGTGCCCATGGCCCGGTCGGCGGTGTAGTCGGTCTTGGTGGGACGCTGCGGGTTACGGGCGGCCCGCGACCCGTTGCGGTCCTGCACGCCGCGCTCGGACTTGCCGTTGCGGGCCGCGCGCGCGGCCCGCGGATCCGGCTGCTGCGATCGGGCCGGACGCTCGCCGCGCGCCGAGTTGGCGCCGTCGCGAGCCCGCGCGGTCCTGGCCGCGTCGCCGCGCGCCCGGTCCGAACTGCGCTCGCCCCTGCCGTTTTCGGCACGTGACCGCTCGCCGCGCGACCCGTCGGCGCGCGCGCCCTCGGACCGCGCCCGTCGCTCGGCCGCCTCCCGCGCGCGCTCCCGCTCGGACATCTCCTCGATTCCCGACCGGTCGTCGCCGCTTATGACTGCGCCTCGCTGACGCTCGGCTCCGTCATGCGGCGAGCGCGCTGTGTCATTGTTCGCTCGCTGCGCTCGCTCATCCCGCGCCGCGCCCCTGCCGAATCGCCGTGGGCGGTCCGGCATCTCCTCGATGCCGGAGCGTTCCCGCACGCCGCGGCGACCGCGCTCGGCCGCCGGGCGCTCGCCCCACTCGTCTTCGTCGCGCCGCCTACCACGCCGAGCCGCCGGCTCGTCGCGGTCCCGTACGGGTGGCTCGTTGTCACGTGCCATGAATCATTCACCCCGCCAGTGCCTTCGGAATTGTCGCGTGCTCCGGCAGGATCACCCCGCAACCGAGCGAAGCCGCGAAGGCCGCCGCCTGGTAGCGGTAACACCGCCGAATCTTCAACCGCGCCTGCGTGGACAGGTCGCGCGTGATGGCTTCGATCCGCGGCAGGTCGCCGCGCAGGGGCTCGGTGATGGTCACCAACGCCCCGAAGCGGGTCACACCGTGACCCCGGGCTTGCTCCTCACGAGCCTGCTGGGTGGCGCCCACCCGCAGCGTCGCCGCAGCGGACACCACACCGCGTTCGCTCTGCTGGGCCACCAGCGCGTTCTTGAAGTCGTCGTCGACGATCTCGGCGGCGTCGGCGGCCGAGTGCGGCCGGTACACGATGGCGATGCGCTTGCGTGGCACTTCGGGATTGGGCGCGAGCAGCCGTTGCAGCACCCGCTCGTCCACCGCGCCCTCGGGGGCGGCGTCCATCTCCCAGGTGACCGAGCGGCCACCGTCGTGCACGAAGTGATCCCACTTCTCGTCGTGCGAAACCGGGCCCGCGTCCGCCCAATCCAGGCCGTGGCCCTCGGGTTCGCTCGACGCGACTTCCAGGTCCGCCTGCGAGGCCGGGTCGTAGCTGCGCCGGATGAACGAGATGACCTCGTCCGCCGACATCGGCTGGGCGCGCACGCCCGCCTCGGCCAGCGCCGCGCAGATACCCGGCAGGCGGCGGCCGATCTCGACGGCCTCCTCGGCGGGGTTCTTGCGCCGCTCGGCGGTGGTGGCCTTGAAGGTGATCGCCACCCGCGGCAGCAGCTGCACCCGTTCCTGCGGCAGCTCGGTGGCGAGCTCGTACATCACCTGCTGCGCCAGCTCCGGCGCCTCCGGCCGGGTGATCGTGGAAACCTCGGTGAGCAAACGGTTTCCGGTCTCCGGCACGGTGTCGATCACCGGCACGACCGCGACGATGTCACTGGTCTGGCCGACCGAGGCGAGGAAGGTGCCCCACGCCGACACCCAGCGATCGATCACCGGCTGATCCACCGCCTCGTGACCTTGCGGCCACGCCCGCAGCACCACCGTGTACTGGGCGAACTGCGGCAGGTGGATCATGCCGAAGCTGTAACCGCCCGCGTCGATGCCCTCGTAGAGCTTCGACGGCGCGAGCAGGCCCGGCA
Organism: Nocardia sp. NPDC050175; assembly: GCF_044459885.1. Taxonomy (NCBI): domain Bacteria; kingdom Bacillati; phylum Actinomycetota; class Actinomycetes; order Mycobacteriales; family Nocardiaceae; genus Nocardia; species Nocardia sp. NPDC050175. The sequence continues at coordinate 479,558 of NZ_JBITJI010000003.1, read as the reverse complement.
GCCGGGTGACGCCGCCCGGGATCCGGGAGAACCGGCCACCCCGGTACACGTGCTCGCCGTTCTTGCGCGAGCGCATCCAGTTGAACATCATCAATCCCGTCTCGTAGCCCGATCGGCCGCCCGTCCGCCACACCAGTGGAACCATGATCACGACGCCGGTGACTCCGACGATCAGACCCCATTTGAAACCGCCGACCATCGCGGTGATCAACGCCGTGATCACCACCACGAAGCCGATCACGGTCTCTTCCCAGCGCAACCCGAAAAGGCCTGCGCTGCGGGGCTTTTGCCACAGCCCGTACGAGCGACGCTCGTAGGTATCGTTCGTCGTCATCGTCATCGCGGAATGGTGCTCCTCCCGAGGTCGGGCGAGCGATTCGCCCAACGGTCACCGGCCACATCACCCATTGCCTGGTCCGCACGGTTCAGGCTGCTCGTCGCGGCGCGGGCCGCGCCGATCCGCCCCGCCGCCCGTGCCGCACCGGACGGTACTCCCGCCGCGCCGCCGGGCCCGGAGGCGCGCGGTGCCGCACCACCGGCCGGTCCGCCGCCACCGCGCGGCGGGGTCGGGCGTGGTGCGCCGCTGCCGCGTCCGCCCGCGCCGCCCGGCGGGCGCGGACCCGCGCCGCTGCCGCCGACGTAGCCCGGCGAGCCCGACGCCGCAGTGCCTTTGACGCCAACGGCCTTGGTGCCCATGGCGCCCAGGCCCGCGACGGCGAGCAGGGTGCCACCGGTCGCGGTGAGACCGGAACCGCCGCTGCCGACGATGGCGACCGCGGGCGTGACCAACCGCATCAGCGCGGGCAGCACGAACGCGACGCTGCACAGCAGCACGATGGCGACCAGCATGCGTTGCGCCTGTTCACCATCCGGCAGGCCGTTGGTGGAGGTCAGCGAATCCACATGGCCCGCAGTGGTGAACGCGATCATGTAGACGATCGCGGCCACCGGTTTCCAGAGCATGAACGCGATGATCCAGCCGATCAGCTTCTGGTAGGACTGTTTTCCGACGTTCATCCCGGACGCGGCCGCCGCCAGCGGCAGCACGCCGGCCGCGATGATCAGCAGCCCCTGCCGGACGATGGCGAGCACGATCTGCGCGAGCGCGCCGAGCAACCCGACGATCGCGATGATCAACACCAGGCCCGGCGAAAACGCCTGCAGCTTACTGGTTTTCACCATCAGCTCGGCCAGGTCCTTGGCGTTGCCGTTGGTCGAGTCGTTGATGATCCACTCGGAGAAGCGATCCGAGGCCTGGGTGCCAGCGACGATCACCGCGCCGAGCATCCAGGAACTGAACACCACCCTGGCGAACATCCGGAACGATTCGGCGGCCTCGTTCATCGTGGCCCCGCGTCTGGCCTCGGCCAGGCGCGCGCCGGACAGGATCACCGAGGCTATCAAGAGCAATATCTGGGCCTGATAGGTGTATTCGTTGATCTTCGTGAACAGCGAACCCGAGTCGCTGGCCGCCTCGTTGGGCACCTTCATCCAGAAGGTCAGCGCCAGGATGATGGCCTCGCCGAGGCCGTTCATCAGCGAGTCGACCACCTTGCCGAAGGTCGAGTCCCACGCCTTGTCCTTGACTGCGGTGGCCGCCTGCCCCGGATGCGAGGCGGCATTGCCCGCCTTGCACGCGGCCGAGGCCGCATCGCCGAGGGAAATGCCGGGCAGGCCGACATTGTCGAGCGTGTCGTGGATCTCGTTGCACGTCTCGTCGAAGCCGTACTGCTGTCCATAGGCGATGGTCGGCGTCGCCATCATCACCGTGAAGATGACGGCGAAGATCGTGAGTAGTCGCCTCACCATTATCTGCACCCCTCGCTGCTCCGCAGGTCGGCCCTCAACTTGTGCTCGTGCCCTTCCGATCGTGCTCACCATTTCGTCCACCCGCCCAACGATTCGATGTACTCGGTTTGTGCGGTATTGGACGTCGAGGGCTTGAGCCGCCAGTCGCCCGCATCCCAGACCATGACCAGGCGGATCGCCGCCCAGGATTGCTTGCCGTCGACCACCTGGCCGCGCGAGGCGAGCCGGACGATGGCCAGGTCGTCGGCGTAATCGTCGACCTTGAACGCGTCCGAGGCGACGAAGTATTTGGTGACCTTCTCCGGCTGCTGCTCGGGCAGCTTGTTACCTGACAGCGCCTTGTCGTACGCGGCGATCTGCTGGGCCGAGACGCGCACCTGCGTCACGTACAGGTCGCGGTCGGCGGGCCGGGCGTTGAGCCGGTAGGTGATCTGCGCCGCGGCCAGCACCGCGCCCTGCGGCGTGTGTGAATAGCCAACGGCCAGACCATCTTCGATGCGCGCCGGCCCGTCCGAGGTGGAGAACGGCACCGAGGCGCCGTAGACCCGCTGCCAGCCGTGCGGCGCGGTGGTGCCCTCGGGCGCCGCGGTCAGCCAGTCGCCGTCGGAGGCCTTGCGCTGCCGCGACGGATCCTGCGGAAGTGGTTGTCCGGCAGCATTGTTCGGCACGTCGACGCGCCTGCCGAGGATGTCGACCTCGGGGCTGGCGAAGCCGGTGCCACCAGCCGAGCCGGCGGGGGCGGGCGCACTGGCCGCGGAGCTGCCGTCGTCACGGGTGATGTAGACGACGATTCCGACGATCACGATGAGCGCCAGCACTGCTGCGGACGCGACGGCACCGAAGGAGACGCGATCACGCGCGTAAGACTCCTTCTCACTCATGACTCCGCCTCGCTAGCGCTCGGCTCCGTCATGCGCGAAGCACACTGCGACATGGTTCGCTCGCTGCGCTCCCTCACTTCGGCGCCTCCAATTTCACAGTGTCATCAGGTAGTACGTCTATCGATTCGATCGGTCTGGCGGTAGAGCCCGGATCGGGCAGCCGTAACCGCCAGTCCTGGCCGAACCACTCGACGGTGGTGTGGTTCACCGCCTTTGAACTGTCCGAGTACTCGGTGTGTACGTCGATGGTGCTGCGCTGGTCGGTGTATCCGGTGACCTTGTAGCCGAGCACGCGCGGCGCATAGTCGGGCGTAGCCGGTCCGGTGATGGACAGCTGGATCCGATTCACCGCCCACTCGTCCTTCGCGGTGCCCGGAACCACTTCCCGCGCGGCGACTTTCGCCCATTGGCTGTCGGAGGCCACCGCCAAGCGCACCGCATGGGTGATCGCGGCGACGCCGGCACCGCGCGGCGAATGCTCGAAACCCGTTGCGGCGCCGTCGGCCTCCGACTTCGGGCCCTGGTCGGTATGCGGCAGCGGCACGCCTTGGAACGGCTGCCACCGCAGACCGGTCGGCGTCGCCGACAGGTCGGGTCCGGAGCGGTCGTCGCCACCGCCGCAGCCGACCGCCGCGATCAGCAACACCGCGCCGAACGCCCCCGCTGTCCCCCGGTGATCGATCATGTCGGCAAGAAAGCCAGCGCGATTCCCGACGCTGTGCTCGCCACTATCGCCCCGAGCAGGCTCATCAGCACCCCGTGCGAGGCGTCGTTCATCGCGAGGTCGCTGCGGAAGGCGATCCACAGCTTGCCCGCGGAGACGATCATCCACGCCAGACACACCAGCAGCACGAACCACAGCAGCCAGTTGAGCAGCTGCATCAGCGGTTCGAGTACCTCGGCGGGCATCTGTTTGTAGGCCAGCAGCTCGGCTGCCGACGCGCGCACGGTAGATATGTCGGACATCAGGTTCCAATAACGGCGTTCATGATGGTGCCGGCGCTGGTCGCGACGACGCCGCCGATCATGGCCCCGGCCACCATCTTCGGCGACTCGAGTCCACCACCCGTCCACTTCTCCCACGCGAACTTGCCGCCCGCGTAGGTGATTCCGCAGATGCCGGACAGCAGCACGAACCAGGTGAGGTAGCGCACCAGCTGCAGGATCTTCTCCGAGCCGGGCGGCGCCTCGGGCGTCGGGTTACCGACCTGCGCGAGTACGGTGCCGTACGTGTCCTGCACGGCGAGGAGAATCATGCTCATCGGGTGCCTTTCTCGAAAGTAGTTGAGTCGTCGCCGATTCGATGCGTACGTTCACTGATCGGGTGGCTTTCTACTGGCCCGGTCCTGCGCCGGATCGTCGAGTTGGCCCTCCTCCAGTGCCGTTCGAGCCGCCGCGACAATGTCGGCGCCGAGCTCCCTGACATCGAGCGGTACCTCCTCCAAGGGGTCGATCTTGCGTTTCTTCGGTGGCAGTGCGTCACCGGGCGCCCATACCGGCAGCTTCTCCGGTTCTACCAGCGTCCATTCCTCATACCACGGGACCTGCCACGTCTGGCCCGCCAGCGAGCCGACCACGTCGCGGTAGCGGCGGATCTCGGCGGGCAGCCGACCGGGTCGCGCGGCGACGGTGATCAGCCCGAGCACCTCGCAGGACCCGGCGAAGCCCGAATGATGTTGGCGCAGTAGGTCATGCGCGCGCGTGAGGCCCGCGATGGTCTCTCTGGCCACCAGCACGACGAAGGGGGACTCGCGGTCGAAGACGCCGGGCCAGCGGCGGCCCGAATCCGCCGCGGGCGCAAGCACATGCGCGAGGCTACTGGCTCCGGCACCGCCGTGCACGCCCATGATCCACACCAGCGGGGCCCGGCCGACCCCGGGCACCGGACGGTCCCAGATCGGCGCGCGGCGCGACTCCGGCGGTGCGACCACGCCTGCGGGTGCGGATTCTGTTTGACGTCGAAACTTCATAGCGGCCGTCATGATGCCACCCCGGCCAGCAGGCGCCCATAAGCCCGGCGCGTATCGAGGGACAGTGACGCGTGTCGAACCAGTTCGCCCCTGGCCAGGTGCGGGTCGTAGGGAATCTCTCGAATATCGCGGACCCAGCCGGACAGGTGCTCGCGCAAATGCTCGGCTACGCCCGACTCGGTGCCCGGATGCTGGTGCGAGACAACGATTGTGGTGTCGCCGACGATGCCGCCGCCCTGCCCCTCGGTCGAGTCGCCGAACTGGTCGTCGAGCCATTCCAGGGTGACACGCAGCCGGTTCGCGGCGTCGGCGCGCGCCGGAATGGCAAGTACCAGAGCAACATCCGCGTCGTCGAGCAGCGGGCGCAGCTGCCGTCCGGCAATCGGGCTGCCGCCGTCGTAGACCGCGGTGAAGCCGGAGTCGTACACCGCGCGGGCCACCGTGAGATAGGTCGCACGCCTGCGCAGCGGCGCGGAATCGCGCCACAGTAAACCGATTCCGGAGGTCGCGCGCGACAGGCATTCCTTCAGCGGTGCCGGTTCGTCGTCGCCGCGCCCGTACAGCCACGATTGCAGGCTGATCGGGTGCAGGTGTTCGTCCGCGCCGCGCAGCGCGAGGTCGCTGCCCGCCGCGGTCGCGTCCACCGCCACCGTCGGGGTGCCTGCCATGCCGAGCTCGCCCGCGATACCCAGTGCAGTCGTGGTGGTGCCCGCCCCACCGCAGCCGCCGACCACCAGGATGGGTCGCTGCAAAGGTTGTTCCGCACCGGAACCGCCGCCCTTGCCGCGCCGCAACCGCACCACCGGAGCCTTGGAGCGCACGGGCCGGCTCGACGATTCACCCTGATCGGGTGCCTCGTCGAGCCAGCGGCTCCAGTCCTCTCCCATCGCTTCCTGCTCTCCTCTATCCGGCCGCGATACCCGTGATCAGGGTGCGACCGTCGACCACCGCGGTGGTGACCGTCTGCTTGTTGTACGTGGCGGGCACGCCGCCGGGGCGGTACTCGGTGACCTCCACCGAGTACCGATTGTCCGAGAGGGTCACGATCCGCACGCAGTGCGTGGTGCCCACGGGGATGGTGTCGATGCCGCGCTGGATGGTCGGTGCGGGCGAGACGGTGGCGTCCGGTGCGACGACCTGCCGGACCTGCTCGCCGGAGCGCTCCACGTAGTACGCGTACTGGAACGCCAGGATGGCGTCGGGACCCGTTGTGGTGCTGCCCATTTCGGCGCCGCGCACGATCGACGCGGTGCGCTCGGTCGGGCAGGCGCCGGACGCGCGCGGCGTGGTGACCCCGGCCTGCGACTTGCCGCGCAGGCTGTCGGTGCTCACGCCCGCCTGCAGGCTGCCCGCGGTGAACTGCACCGAGGCCGAGGAGGCGGGCAGGCGCGGCGACGCGGCGCGACTGTTCGAGGAGTGCAGCAGGAACAGCACGCCCGCGGCCGCGGCGCCGAGCAGCAGCACCGCGATGACCAGCACGACGAACACCCGCCCGCGCCGGGAACGCCGGGCGCGCGCCTCCAGACGCAAGGCGCTGGACGAGCGCGGTCGCGGCTCGTCCAGCGGGTCGTCGTAGTCCTCGTCGTCGGGCCAGGGGAAACGCACCAGGTCGGCGTCGCGCGGGGTGTACTCGTCGTCGGGGCCGGGAGCCCGGCCCACCCAGTCCGACCAGCCGCCGGTGAATTCGCTGCGCTGCGCCGATAGGTCCGCGGGGACCTCGGGCTGCGGCTCGTCGCGAATGTAGTGCGGATACCGGGCCGGGCCGTCTTCGTCCACGTGCACCGAATTCGCGGCGGGCGGCACCGGGGCCGTCTCCGGCTCCAACGCGGCATACCACCGGGACAGTTCTTTGTACGACTTCAACATTCCCCCATTCCCGCTGCGCGAGGCACATAGCTCATCGTCGGACCCTCTCGGCGATCAGTTCGTGGAGAACGGGTAGGTGTTGGGTGTGCCGGGTCGATCGGTGGGCGGAATCGACGTCGCGCCGCCGGATGAGGCGCCGTCGGCTCCTGTCCCGAACGGAAATTGTCCCGTACCGGACACATTCGGCGTAGCAGGCGCGCCGGATTGCGGACCGAAGAATCCCGTCGGCGGCTTGTCCGCACCACCCTGCGGCCTGGCATTCGCACCGAATTTTCCGGCGATATCGTGGGCTACCGCGGCGAACCAGTCGGCGACGAAGGTGGTCGGCGCGTCGCCGTTGGCGGCGACCGTCGCGGTGTTGTACGCGCCGTGCCGCTGGACGGTGTCCCAATACCGCACCCAGGTGGCGGTATTGAGCAGTTCGCTGTTGTCGGTGATGTTTTGTACGACCGCGTCGAACGCCTGGGTGACCAAGCGGGCGCCGGTGGTCGGCGGCACGAGTTGGGCGACGGCGCCGGCCAACTCGGTGCCGAGCGAGAGCAATGCGGCGGGCGGGTTCGACAATCCCGCGGTGGCCAGGTCGGCGATGGTCGCCGGGTTGATGACCGTCTTGACGACGGTGACGACCGCGTTCAGACCGATCATGCCGACCTTCAGCAGCGCCTGTAGCGCGGCGGGGAGGTCGAGTGGGGTGCGCGGGTCGGCGGCGTCGGCGAGGCGCTGGGAGATCGACTTCTTGGGCGAGATGGCCAGTGTCGCGAGCGAGTTGCCCTGCACATCCTCGTTGGCGATCTTGGTGGCGGTCTTGATCGAGGTGTAGGCGAGCGCCTGGGCGATGGAGGTCAGCGAGGCGATCGGGTCGCCGCCGCTCAGCTTGGACTGGCCGACAACGTTGGTGACGGCCTTGAGGATCGGCGCGCCCTGCGGTGCGTCGCAGGCGAGGTCGCCCGCCGCGCAGAAACTGGCCACGCGGCCGGTGAGGGCGCCGAAGTTGGCGGCCAGGTCGCGATCCGGGCCGATGCCGCCGCCGGTGGCGGGCACCTGCGGTAGCGCGGCGATGGCGGCGAGTTCGTCGCCCTGGGTACCGGGGGCCGGATCCGGGGACGCTTTGCCCGGCGAGCCGGGAAACAGTGGCGCACCGGGGTTGCGGGTCGGGTCGGCGAACAGCGCTACCGCAGCGACCTTGTCGGCCGGGAGCACGCCCCGCCCTTGCCCGACCTCCTGCGCGAACATCGAGGCAACGTGTGCGCCCTGCGAATAACCGACCACCGCGAACCGGGTGTCCGCGCAGCGATCGGCGACGGCCTTGGCCATCGTCCGCAACCTGGCCAGCCCGCCGGTTACCGATTCGGAGTACGGCACCGCACCACCCGGAGTCGCGCCGCCGAAGCCGGATTCGTAGGGCACATAGGCCCGGTCGACCAGTCCGGGCGCGGTGGCCTTGGCCAGCATCGGCCGGAAGACGGTGGACAGCATGCCGGTGTCGGTGGACGGCGCGGCATCCGGTGACGATTCGCCGGTGCCCTGAATTCCCAAGGCGTACAGTGCCGGACACGCGCTGAGCGCGATGTTGGTCGAGGGGCCTGCGGGATTCGGCGGACCGGCCGCGGCGGTACCCGCCGTAGCCACGGTCACGGTGAGTGCTGTCAGCACCCCCGCGACTCTTGCCGAATAATTAGTCATAGCGATCCGCAATCAATCCGTGTTGCCGCAGTTACCCTCAACGCCATGAAACGCAATAGACCGTAACAGATTCCGACTATTGCTGGGGCATCGCCGAAAACTTTCCATGAACTGCCGAAACGGGTTTCACACATTCCCGCGTGCCGAGCAACATCGCCCGGCAACTTTCCGATGGCCCGAAAACGAGAGCAACCGCCTGGCGACCCGCCGGTCAGCCGAATTCCGCAGCGGGACTCCATCTTCCGTTCGCCCGATAGCTTCGGCATTCATGCAGATACCTCGACCGTCGCTGCCCGTTCGCCGAGAGGTTGCTAAGGGCACAACAATTGACACGTCAAGGGGACTGGCCCGCAGTGGAGAATTTCAGGCGGCCGCGCGCATTCGCGCATATAAGTGCGCTAGGCGGCGGAGGTGACGCGGTACACGTCGTAGACGCCTTCTACATTCCGGACCACATTCAACAGATGGCCCAGGTGCTTCGGGTCGCCCATCTCGAAGGTGAACTTGCTGATCGCAACTCGATCGCCGTGGGTGGCGACCGACGCGGACAGGATGTTCACCTTCTCGTCGGCCAGCACCTTCGTCACGTCGGACAGCAACCGGGTGCGATCGAGCGCCTCGATCTGGATCGCGACCAGGAACACCGAGGACGGTGACGGCGCCCAGGACACCTCGATGATGCGTTCGGCCTGATCCCGCAGCGACCCGGCGTTGGTGCAGTCGGTGCGGTGCACGCTGACCGCGCCACCGCGGGTCACGAAGCCCATGATCTCGTCACCGGGCACCGGGGTGCAGCACTTGGCCAGCTTGGCGACCGTGCCGGAAGCGCCGGGGATCAGCACGCCCGCATCGCCGGTGGTGCGCTGCCGGTTCGGCGTGGTGGACGGGGTGGACCGCTCGGCGAGCTCGTTCTCCACGTCACCGATGCCGCCGAGCTGCGCCATCAGGCGCTGCACCACGTGGTGCGCGGAGACCTGGTGTTCGCCGACCGCGGTGTAGAGGGTGGAGATGTCGGTGTAGTGCAGTTCGTGCGCGACGGCGGTCATCGCGTCGACGCTCATCAACCGCTGCAACGGCAGGCCGACGCGGCGGACCTCCTTGGAGATCTGCTCCTTGCCGTTCTCGAGGGCTTCCTCGCGGCGCTCCTTGGCGAACCACTGGCGGATCTTGGCCTTGGCGCGCGGCGAGACGACGAAGTTCTGCCAGTCGCGGCTTGGTCCGGCGTTCTGCGCCTTCGAGGTGAACACCTCGACGACCTCACCGTTCTCCAGCTGACGTTCCAGCGCGACCAGGCGACCGTTCACCCGGGCGCCGATGCACTTGTGACCGACCTCGGTGTGCACGGCGTAGGCGAAGTCGACCGGGGTCGACTTCTGCGGCAGCGTGATCACGTCACCCTTCGGGGTGAACACGAAGATCTCCGGCGACTTCAGGTCGAAGCGCAGCGATTCCAGGAACTCGGCCGGGTCGGCCGCCTCCCGCTGCCAGTCGAGCAGCTGGCGCATCCACGCCATGTCGTCGACCTCGGTGGAGTCGTTCGAGTGCTTGCCGCGGGTCTCCTTGTAGCGCCAGTGCGCGGCGATACCGAACTCGGCGGTGCGGTGCATGTCCTGGGTGCGGATCTGCACTTCCAGTGGCTTGCCGTCCGGGCCGACGACCGTCGTGTGCAGCGACTGGTAGACGCCGTAGCGCGGCTGGGCGATGTAGTCCTTGAACCGGCCCGCCATCGGCTGCCACAGCGAGTGCACCACGCCGACGGCCGCGTAGCAGTCGCGCACCTCGTCGCAGAGGATGCGGATGCCGACCAGATCGTGGATGTCGTCGAAGTCCTTACCCTTGACGATCATCTTCTGGTAGATCGACCAGTAGTGCTTCGGCCGACCCTCGACGATCGCGTTGATCCGCGACGCCGCAAGGGTATTCACGATTTCCGCGCGCACCTTCGCCAGGTACGTGTCGCGCGACGGCGCCCGGTCGGCCACCAGCCGCACGATCTCGTCGTACTTCTTCGGGTGCAGGATCGCGAACGCGAGGTCCTCCAGCTCCCACTTGACCGTCGCCATGCCGAGCCGATGGGCAAGGGGCGCAATGACTTCGAGGGTTTCCTTGGCCTTCTTCGCCTGCTTCTCCGGCGGCAGGAAGCGCATGGTGCGCATGTTGTGCAGCCGGTCGGCGACCTTGATCACCAGCACCCGCGGGTCGCGCGCCATCGCGATGATCATCTTGCGGATGGTCTCCGCCTCGGCGGCCGCGCCGAGATTGACCTTGTCCAGCTTGGTGACGCCGTCGACCAGATGCGCGACCTCGGGGCCGAAGTCGAGGGTGAGCTGCTCGAGCGAGTAGCCGGTGTCCTCGACGGTGTCGTGCAGCAGCGCGGCCACCAGCGTGGTGGTGTCCATGCCGAGCTCGGCCAGGATGTTGGCCACGGCGAGCGGGTGGGTGATGTACGGGTCGCCGGACTTGCGGAACTGGTGCTTGTGCCGTTCGTCGGCCACGTCGAACGCGCGCTGCAGCAGCGTCAGGTTCGCCTTCGGATACAGCTCGCGGTGCACGCTGGCCAGCGGCTCGAGCACCGGCTTGACCGCGGCGATGCCGCGCTGACCGGTCATCCGGCGGGCGAGGCGGGCGCGCACGCGGCGTGACGCCGAGGTCGGCACGGCGGCGGAGGTGCCCGGCTGACGCGGCGGCGTAGCACTGCCGGTCGGCGTGCTGGGCGGCGTGTTCGGCTGCTCTCCCCCGTTGGCGGCACCATTCGGCTGCGGGGCGTCCGCCGATTGCTCGACATTCGCCTCGCCCACGTGCTGAGTCATGCCACCACCTCTCAGTGCCCGCTTGCGGCGCTCACGGTCCCTCCGTGGGTACGCCGGCTGCCGCCTCCGGGCCTGACGTTCGCGCCGCGTGCCTCGATCGAAACCACCCTATCCGACCGGTGCAACACCAACTTTAGTCCCGGCCGCGCACTGGCGTCCGGCACGTGGTTGCCGCAGGCGCGATGCGGGTTCTCATGCCGGGATGGCGCTGGGTTCGCTGGCCTTGGCGAGGCGTACCGGAACGTGACATATCAGGCGTCGCGGTGGTGGCGTCGCGCCCTGGGCGGTGGGGCCTACCGGATCGTGGACGGGCTGGCGGGCTCCCGGTTGATCATGGACTGGCCGTCGAAGTCGGGGCTGGCCGGGACGCGCAGGAGGTCGACGACGGTGGGCGTGATGTCGACGAGGGTGTAGCGGGAGGTGGTGTCGCCCGCAGTGAAGTCGGGGCCGCGGGCGATGACGAAATTGGTTGTCTCGTCCGGGGATTGGCCGCCGTGGCCGCCCTTGGGCCGGTGGCCGTGATCGGCGGTGACCAGGATGGTCCAGCGTTCGGCGGGGTTGGCCTTGGCGCGGGCGTCCACGGCGGCGGCGATGCGGCCGACCTGTTCGTCGATGCGGCGGACGGCGTCGAGGTATTCGTCGGAGGCGGCGCCGTCGCTGTGACCCGCGTGATCGACCTGGTCGAGGTGGGTGAAGAGGAAGTCGGGAGCGAACTTCGTGATCGCGTTGACCACGTCGGTGGCGGTGGCCGCGTCGGTCTTGGCCTCATCGGGGTCGTCGGGGACCGGCGCGGTGGAGACGACCACGTCGGCGCGGGGATTGCCGCTGCCCGACATGGTGGCGATCTGATCCCAGGTGGCGATCGAGTGCGTCTTGAGGGCCGGGTTGGCGCGCTCGAGCTGGGTGAAGACGGTCGGATACCGCGCGAACGGCGCGGCGGTGAAGTTGTTGTCCTTGATGCCGTGCTTGCGATCCCACACGCCGGTCAGCACGGTGGCCCAGGACGGGCCGGAGATGGTGATGTGCGGCGCGATCGAGGAGCGGCTGAGCAGGCCTTCGGCGCTGAGCCGCAACAGGTTCGGCGCGCGCACCTGCAAGACCTTGTCGTACATCAGCCCGTCGAGCCCGATCAGGACCACCTTGTCGACGGGCGCGCCGGCCTGCGCCCCACCTGCGGCCATCGTCATGGGCAGGACGGTAACAGCCAGCACGGCAAGCGCTTTCGCCCAGAGCCCGCTCATGCTCGCGGCCCTTCGGTCCGGTCCGGTCGGTCGGCAACGCCCTCATCGCGCTGCCATCCGATACATCCGCCGGGCCGAGGATTCGCTCGCTTGCCGCGCTCGCTCATAGTCCGAACCATGCGGGGCGAAGCGACCCGGTGGATAGCCTGCCGCGGCACTGTTCATTGACGTTTCATCGGTCTCGCCACCGCGCGTTGCCTCGCTGAACACCGACTGAACTCTCGATAGCCACAAGCTATGCCCCCAGCTCGCGGGCGGGTGGCGCGCGGGTGAACGTCAGATTGCGGTTGACACCGCGCCGACGATGTGGCTGGCTGACGCCATGCCAGCCGATTCCGCGCAGCGGGGTATCCGGATCGCGGCCGTCGCCGATACCCACCTGCGCCCAGCCGTCGCCGGCCGATTCCGGCCCGACTTCCTGCGTCTGGCCGAGCACGCCGACGCGCTGCTGCTGGCAGGCGACCTCACCGAGGGCGGCACGCTCGCCGAAGCCGACCTGCTCTGCGCCGAAATCGCCGACCTCCCAGTGCCGGTCGTCGCCGTCCTCGGCAACCACGACCACGACCACAAACTCGGCTTCCGAATCTCCGCCCAGCTCACCGACATCGGCGTACACCTGCTCGAGGGAACCACGATCACGCTGGAGCTGAACGGAATTCAGGTCGGCATCGCGGGCGTGATGGGCGGCAGCGGCGGCTTCCCCGACTACCCCGGCACCCCCGACGAAGGCACCGAAGAACACCAAACCCGCATGCGCCGCGGCCCCCGCGACGCCCTGCTCCTGCAACAAGCCCTCGACACCCTGACCACCGACATCCGCATAGCCCTGATGCACTTCTCCCCCACCATCGACACCCTCATCGGCGAACCACCCAAGATCTACCCCGGCCTCGGCTGCCACGCCCTCGCCGAAGCCATCGATGTGGGCCACGCAACCCTCGCCCTACACGGACACGCCCACAGCGGCACCGAAATCGGTTGCACCGCAGGCGGAGTCCCCGTCCGCAACGTGTCGTACCCAGTGATCGGCCGCCCATACGCCGTCTACGACGTCGCGCAGGCGCAAGCTCGGTCAGCCTGAACCGACGTGAGCCCGAACCGATGCTATTGGCGGCGACCAGCTGTCCGCCCGAATCAGGTCGGTATCTTCACCTCATGACCGTCGTCCGCTCGCTGCTGCTGTTCGCGTTGGCTGCTGTTGCTGAGATCGGTGGGGCGTGGTTGGTGTGGCAGGGATGGCGGGAGCAGCGCGGGGTTCTCTGGATTGCGGCGGGGGTTGTTGCGCTGGGGGCTTATGGGTTTGTCGCGACGTTTCAACCCGATCCCAATTTTGGCCGGATCCTCGCTGCGTACGGTGGTGTGTTCGTGGCGGGGTCGCTTGCTTGGGGCATGCTCGTCGACAAGTTTCACCCAGACCGCTGGGACTACCTCGGGGCGGCTATCTGCCTCGTCGGGGTCGCCATCATCATGTACGCGCCGCGGCACTGACCGGCTGGCGGACATGTTCTGCCACATCGGTTTCGGCGCACGAAATCGGGATGGCTCGCGCGGTTTCCGGTGTTACCTACAGGCGACCGGTCATCGATACCATCTCGCGAGGAGCCACCGTGGCACAGGACATCCAGATCACCGACACCCAGCGCAACGCGGCGGCTGCCTTCCGGGCGCTGCACGAGCAAGGACTATTCGTGCTGCCGAACGCCTGGGATGCGGGCAGCGCCGCGGTGATCGCGGCAGCGGGCGCGCCGGCGATCGCGACGACCAGTGCGGCCGTTGCCTGGTCGCTCGGCACCGGCGACGGTCAGCGACTCACCAGGGACGACGCGATCGGCGTCATCCGCCGGATCGCCGCCGTCGTCGACGTCCCGGTGACGGCTGACATCGAAGGAGGCTACGGCCCCACACCCGAGGATGTCGCGACCACCGTCATCGCCACCATTGCCGCCGGTGCCGTCGGCGTGAACCTGGAGGATTCCACGGCCCCCGGCGGCCCACTGTTCGACACCGCCGCCCAGTCCGACCGACTGCGCGCGGCCCGCGACGCCGCCAAGCAGGCCGGCCTGCCGGAACTGGTGATCAACGCCCGAACCGACGTCTACCTGTTCGGCATCGGCGCCCCGGAAACCCGCTTCGACGAGGTCCTCACCAGGGCCGCCGCCTACGCCGCAGCCGGCGCCGACAGCTTCTTCGTCCCCGGCCTGCTCGACCTGCCGACCCTGACCGACCTGGTCGCCAAGTCCCCGCTGCCGATCAACGTAATGGCCGGCGCCGGAGCACCTTCTATCGCCGACCTCGCAGCAACAGGCGTACGCCGAGTAAGCGTCGGCTCCGCAGTAGCCCAGGCCGCCTACAAGCTGGCCGAAACCGCAACCGCCGAACTCCTCGAGCACGGCACCTACTCAACCCTCGAAAACGCCATCGACTTCGGCGCCATCCAATCCCTGCTGACCCGCTGACCCAGCCCCCGTGAGTGGCGCACCGTTGAGAGCCGCCCTGGCGATCCGCAACAACGATGCCCCCACGGGGCCCCTTGCTGCGCAACGCTTTCCAGCTAGGAAGACGCACGCCTCTTGATTTCCGGCACCGAAACTCGCATGCGATTCCCGGTGCCGGAAATCAAGAAGGGTGCGGCGGGATGTGGTCGCAACGCAACACTTTCCGGCTAGGCCGTGTCCCCCAATGTTTCCAGCATTGTGCTGCGGTGGTCCGGCGGCCGCCCACTTCGTGGGTGGACCAGTGTCGATAGGCGCGTCGGCTCGTGTGCACCATGGAGGACGTGCAGCACAAGATCGCCCACGGCGGAAACACCTTGATCCCTGCAATACTCGCCATCGAGGCCGGGGGCTTCCGGATAACCGAACAGGGCACGTTGCTGGTAGCCACGGATGGAACCGACACCTATGTCGCGGATGATCCGGTGGCGCTGCTCGGCCTAATAAAGCTGGTCGAATTGCGGGGCTGGTCGTGGCAGGCCAGCGACGATGAGGTCGACACCACATTGGCGCGGTTCGGGTGGACCAGATGATCCGATCGGGAGACACGGCCTAGTCATCGCGCCGAATGCCCACACCGCGGCGGGTCTGCCGGTGGCTTTCGGACTGCGCGTCGCGACCCGGCTGACAGCCACTGGGTTCTGTTGCAGCGCAGCATCTTCCAGCTAGTCGTCGGCTCCGAAGGCCCATACTGCGGCGGGGCGGCCAGTTGCCTTCACGCGGCGGCGCTCGGTGGTGCGGGCCAGGCCGGGGAGGGCGGCGAGGGTTCGGTTGAGGTTGCCGGGGTCGGGGCGGGTGCCGGATAGGGCGGTGGTGGCTGCTACTGCTCTAGTGGCGGGGAATTCGTTGCCGAGGAGGGCCTGGGTGAAGGGCAGGTCCTTCCAGAGGAGGCCGGTCAGCAGGCTGCGGGATGCGTCGATGATGCGGTTGTGGTCGAAGGCGAGTTCGGGGACCTCGTCGAAGTCGATCCATTGTGCGGGGCCCTCGTGTGGGCCGACCACTGCCCACATGGCGATGGACAGGGTCGGGCCGCGTGGGTCGCGGTTGGGTTCGTCGAAGGTCACGAGCTGTCCGACCGCACCGATTGCGGCTTCGGGGACTCCGAGTTTCGTGTGCACCGCGCGTCGCGCGGCTCCGGCCAGTCGCTCGCCGCGACCGAGCAACACACCGGGTAGCGCCAACTGCCCGGTGAACGGCGCCATCGCGCGCGGCGCGATCCCCACGCTCACCCCGGCGTCGTCGGCCCAGAACCGCAACGCCACCACATCCACCGAAACAACGGACTGCTCCACGGCTGCCAATCCTGCCGCACCCGACCACCACTCCCGCCTACCGGCACCCGCTGGGCGGTTTCGGTCGGTCCCGCCAGAGATCTGCACTGTCTCTCGGGATCGGCACTCGGAATAGGGCCCTAGAGGCGGTGCCGATCCCGAGAGAGAGTGCAGATTCTGCGTGGCGGGTGGGGCGGGGGTCATGCCGCGATGACGGTTGCGGGGGTGGGGGTGCGGTGGGTTCGGGTGGGGCCGTTCGAGGTCAGGGCGACGGGGACGTCGAGGGTCTGTGCCAGCCAGGGCACCACGTCGTCCGGTATTTCGGTGAGGACCGGGTGGGCGGTGGTCAGGAGGGCGGTGAGGTGTTGCTGGTGGGTGAGGTCTTGCCAGGTGCCTGGCGGGAGGTGGGTGATCGGGCCGTCGGCGGTGGCGTATTCCGTTGCCGCGTAATGGGTTCCCTGGGTGTCCAGGTGGGTCAGGGCGAGGCCGTCGATGCCGCCGGATACCGCGATGGCGTAGCGGAGCAGGATCGGGTCGAGGTGGCCGAGGCGGAATTCGCCTTGGTAGCGGCCGGTGGCGTTGTGTGGCTCGGGGAAGTCGAGCGTGCGGTCTTCGGTGGGGAGTGGGCCTGCGCCGTGGCGGGTCATGTAGGTGCGGGTGACGCCGAGAACGTAACCGGCGGTGCCGATTTCGGCGAGCATGGCGCGAGCGTTGCGTGGTTCCACGGTGGACCAGGTGGTGTGTGGATGGAAGCCGCGCCATTCATCGAGCAGCACACCTTGCGCACCTTCGAACACCAGTCGGCCGCGTCGGGCGAAGCGGGCGAGTTGCTCGCCGCCGACGATGCGGACGGCGGCGGCGAACTCCTGATACATGTCGGCCAGGGTGTCGATCGGTTCGTAGCGATGTTCGCTCGGGGCGATCAGCGCGCCGTAGTGCGCGGCGAGCGCCTGGAGTTTGTCGCGAAGAACCCTGGGGCGCAAGCAATCCGAGACGGTCGGCGCATCGCGGTCCAGTGCGTAGGCCGCGGTCTCACCGATCCCCCGTCCGCACGAACCGTGCCGCGAGGAACCCCTCGCGTCCTCGCGGGCACGGTTGGCGGCGATGTGGATCGGCGTGGTGAGCAGTGCCCGGCCGTCGATGTGTAACAGCGCCAACGGATCCGGGACGCCGAGCGCGGCCAATTGGCGGGCCTCCCCGGCCAGTGCGATCGGCTCGACCAGCACATGTTGCGACAGCAACGTCGGCACACCCGAGAAGGTCCCGGAACCGAACTGTGCGAACGTGTGATGCCGCCCCTCGGCGATCACATTGTGCGCAGCCTGCGCTCCCCCGTTGAACCGCACCACGGCCGAAACCCCGAGCCCCGCCTCAGCGGAACACAGCCAATCGACCGTCGCTCCTTTCCCGGCATCACCGAAGCCGAGGTCGACCACCACTAGGTGAGACCGAAACATGGTGCACTCCTTGCTGTCAGCTACGACCACTGGGCAACGCCCGCATCCGCGGCCCCTTGGCCCCCAACGCCTTACCGACAGCGGCAGCCTCGGCCGCCGATCCCACATCGCGCAGATCCGCGAGTCCGGCATCCACGTCGACCCGCCCCTCCTCCAATCCGATTGTCAGCGCGATGAGTTCACACACCGCAGCCGGATCGTCGAGCTTCAGGAAGCTCTGACCGAGCAGTCCGCGCCAGTGGTCGGCGATCTCCGGATCGTCGTAGTAGCTCGACTGATTCGGCAGGATGTAGTAGATGTGCCAGCGCTCGGCGAGCTCGCGGTAGATGGATTCCACCGAAACATCGCGCCGCACACTGTCACCGATGACGCTGCGGATGTGCCGTGAGGCCAGCTTCGACTTGTTCAGCTCGTCGCCGATCAGGAACAGGTAGCCTTTCTTGCCCCGCTTCTCCCACGCGTCGGTAACGATGTGGGTGGCCATGAAATATCCGGCCAGTTCATAACTTTCGGACTTCTGCCCGCCGCCCCCGCCCTCCAGCAGGATCGCGCGCAACTGCTCGTCCATCCGGTTGTCGGACTCGAACTGCCCCACCTGCAACGGAACTCGGTCGGTGTCGGCATCGCCGATGGCACCGAACAGGATCTGCGGATCGTCCGCGTAGCCCTTGCGCTGCAACAGTCCGTGCAGCTTGCCGAGCTTGCTCTGCATGATCCGCGGCACCCGCCCCATCGACCCGGTGACGTCGAACAACACCGCGATGGGCAGCGAGTTTCCGTGATCGGCCGAATCGCGGCATTCCCGCACGGTGACGCCGAGCGGGTCGAGGGTCGGGTGCGCCTGCCAGTCCAGGTATGGCACAGACCGCATTTCGGCGGTGTATCCGAAGTCGTCGAGGCCACGGCTGGCGCGAAAGGTCTTGGCCGCCCGGTAGGCGGTGTCGTCCCAGTTTCCGTATCCCATGTGATCACTTCCTCTCGTGAAGCTGGTTTTAGTGTAAGCGACTAAAACTACGGACGTCAAGGAATCCCCTCGGTAAACCCGGTTCCCTGGCAAGATCGGGAGGGTGGATCTCCTACAGCACAATCCGACCGAAGATATCTACGCCGCCGCCGACGACTACGTGCACGCCATGGAGGTCCGAGGCGCCCAACGACTGCTATTCGTCTCTGGCACAATGGGTCTCGATCCAGACGGCAAGCCAGCCGAGACGCTCACCGAGCAACTCGAACTGATCTGGTCGAACCTGCGCGCCATCCTCGCCTCGGCCGACATGACCGTCGACAACATCGTCCGCCTCACCAGCTACCTGCGCGATGCCTCCGACGCCGAGGCGAACGCCGCCGCCCGGGTCGCGGCACTGGGCGGACGGGCCGTGCCGACGACGGCGATCGTGGTGCAGACCCTCGACAACGACTGGCTGGTCGAAGTCGAGGTCGTCGCCGCGGGGTGAGCTCCCCCAGAAAATCGCAGGCTCCCGGAAGTCACGGCGGTTTAGGATCGCCGCCATGGACGACATCGCCAGGAAGCCGACCGTGCGCGCCGTCGAGGCCGCCCTGCGCGCGGCCTGCGCGACGCCGCGGGTACGGGTACTCCCGGAGACCGCCCCGACCGCGGCCGCCGCGGCCGAACAGCTCGGCTGCTCCGTCGCCGCGATCGCCAACAGCCTCATCTTCGACGCCGCGGGCGCGCCGCTGCTGGTACTCACCAGCGGCGCGCACCGGGTGGACACTGGCAAGGTCGCCGCACACCTCGGCATCGCCGAACTGTCCCGTGCCAGTGCAGAATTCGTCCGTGCACACACCGGCCAGGCGATCGGCGGCGTCGCTCCGCTGGGTCATCCCGTGCCGATCAGGACACTGATCGACGAAACGCTGGCCGATCAGGCGGAGATTTGGGCCGCGGCCGGGCACCCACACACGGTCTTCCCGACCACATTCCAAGAACTGGTCGCAGCCACTGGCGCCGAGGCCGTCTCGGTCAACTGACCGCGCGACCAACAATCAACCAGCGGAGAACTCTCAGGTCGGCGCCACCATGTGGTCGCCGACGAGCATGGTCCCCGGACCACGGTGCCCGCCAGGACCTTGATGGAACCTCACATTGTCCGCAGTCATCTCTGATCCGCACTCCCGGCAAACCACCACTCCCGCAGTGACTTTCCCGCAGTCGTCGTGCACGACCAACGCAGGCGGCCCATCAGGCCCGGCGAGCCAGGTGTCCCCCCAGGCCACCAGCATGGTCAGCACCGGATACAGATCGCGCCCCTTGGCGGTGAGCAGATACTCGTGCCGAACCGGATTCGTCTGGTACACACGGGTTTCCACAATGCCGTGCGCCTGCAGCGCGTCCAGCCGCGCGGCGAGCACATTGGACGCGATGCCGAGATCGCGCCGGATGTCCTCGAACCGCGTCAACCCGACGAACAGATCGCGCAGGATCAGCGGCGTCCACCGCTCCCCGATCGCGTCCAGCGTGCGCGCGATCGAGCAGACGATGTCGGACAGAGCGGCCTTGGGCATCCGGCCATCCTAGTCCATTGCTTTTTGCAAGTGACTCCGGTTAGGTTCGGTGCCATGCACACGGCAACCGACGAAGGGGCGACCGCGACCGACGCAGTGGCCAGGTTCTGCGCGGCTACCAAGGCCGCCGATTTCGACGCGATGATGGAAACGCTGACCCCCGACGCCACGCTCGCCTCGCCCCTGTCCGGACGGCTGGTGTTCCGCGGCAAAGACGACCTGCGAGTGCTACTGACCGCCGCCTACGGCGGACTCTCCGACCTGCGATGGACCGAACGAATCGGCGACGGAACCCGACAGGTGCTGCTGGCCGAGGCGGCCGTCGGACCATTCCCGCTCACCGAGGCGCTCGTGCTCGAACTCGCCGACGACGGCCGTATCCGCAAGCTGAACCCGCACCTGCGACCGTGGCTGACCCTCACGGCGCTCGCGGTGTGGCTTGCTCCCGGCCTGATCAGGCACCCCGGCGTACTGCGAAGGGCGATGCGCCGCACGCCCGCACCGTAGACTGCGCGCATGGACCCGTTGACGCGGATCCGCGCGATCTGCCTGGACCTACCGGAGTGCAGCGAACGGCTCAGCCACGGCTGCCCGACCTTCTTCGTGCGCTCGAAGACCTCGTTCGTCAAATACATCGACGGCGGTTACGACGAGCCGGGCCCGACCATCTGGTGCCCCGCCCCCGAGGGCGTGCAGGCCGAACTGGTCGACTCCGAACCCGAACGATTCTTCATACCGCCGTACGTCGGCCACAGCGGTTGGATCGGCGTTCGACTGGACGTCGACCCCGACTGGACCGAGTTCGCCGAGATCATCCACGACGCCTACCGCAAGGTTGCCCCGAAAAAGCTGGTGGCCGAACTCGACTGACGGTCAGTTGCTCCCGCTGAACGCCACGCTCGCACCGACGCCCATGATCATCAGCCCGCCGGTGCCGCCGATCGCCTCCAGCCGACGCGGTGAGCGCGCGAACCAGCTCCGCGCGGTGCCCGCGGCCATCGCCCACGCGGTGTCCGAAACCAGTTGGATGGTAATGGCAATCGCACCGAGGGTAAGGAACTGCGCGGGTAGCGCACCGGCTTCCGGCACCGCGAACTGCGGCAGCACGGCGGCGAAGAACACGATGGTCTTGGGGTTGGTCGCGCCGACGACGAAACCCTGCCGGACCATGCGTCCCGTCGAAGGCTCGGCGTCGGCCGATCGAAGCGCGAGCGTCAGCTTCTTCCGATCCCGAATCGCCATGGCCCCCAAGTAGATCAGATAACCCGCGCCGACGATCTTGACGATCGTCATCAGGATCGCGGAGGCGGCGAGAATCGCGCCGAGGCCGACCGCCACACCGATCACCGGAACGGCGGTACCCGCCATCGAGCCGAGCACCGACACCACCGCCGCACGGCGGCCGTGCGCCAGGGCGCGACCGATCGCGAACAGGACATTCGGGCCGGGAATCACGATGATGACAAGGGCCGCAACGGCGAACGCTGCGGCATGCGACAGGGGCACCATTTGCGCAGCGTATCGAACCTCACCGTGCGTCCGCCAGGAATAAATTGCTATCGCACACCCTCTGATCAGACGCACCACAATCGCTGATGCGGAAGATCAAAGGGTGTGCGGCTTTTCGCAACCCACTACGGGTCCACGACCTCACTCAGCCCATCGGGCGTGAGCTCGACCCGCCTCGTCAGACCGATGTCGTCGAGGAAGCGCGGATCGTGGCTGACCACGATCAGCGCGCCCTCGAAACTGGCCAGCGCCTGGGTGAGGTGCTCGAGGCTGGGCAGGTCGAGGTTGTTGGTCGGCTCGTCGAGCAGCAACAACTTCGGGGCGGGGTCGGCGAGCAGCAGCATGGCCAGTGCGGCCCTGAGCCGTTCGCCGCCGGACAGCGCCGCGACCGCGATATCGGCGTCGCTGCCGCGAAACAGGAAGCGGGCCAACTGAGCTCGGATCTGTTCCGGCGACGCGTGCGGCGCCGTCGAGGCCACGTTCTCGAACACCGACCGTTGCTCGTCGAAGATGTCGAGGCGTTGCGGCAGCATCCGCCACGGCACCCTCGGGCGCGCGGCCGAGATCCGTTTCAGCAGCGTGGTTTTGCCGACGCCGTTGCGTCCGGTCAACGCGATCCGCTCCGGGCCACTGACCCGCAGCGAAACCGTTGGCCCACAAGCCAACTCGACCTCGTCCAGTTCGATCACGTCCTGGCCGGGATAGAGCCGGGTATCGGGCAGATCCACGCGGATCTCCCGATCGTCACGCAACAACTCCTGGGTCTGCTGGAGCTGGTCCTTGGCCGTCTCCAGCTTGCCGATGTGCTGGTTGCGCAACTTACCCGCCGACACCTGCGCCTGCCGTTTGCGTTCGGCCATAATGATTTTCGGCTCACGCCTGGTGTCCCACATCTTCTGCCCGTAGCGCATCCGGCGATCCAGCTTGATCCGCGTGTCGACGAGTTCGCGCGCCTGCTTCTTCACATCGCTGCGCGCGTCCCGGATCGCCGCCCGTGCCGCTTCCTGCTCGGCCTCGATGATCCGCTCGTACTCACTGAAATTGCCGCCGAACATGCGCAGTTCGCCCTGGCGCAGCTCCGCGATGGTGCTCATTCGCTCCAGCAGTTCACGGTCGTGACTGACCGTGAGTACGGTGCCGGAGAATTGCGCGACCACCTCGTAAAGCCGTTCGCGGGCAAGCTGATCCAGGTTGTTCGTCGGCTCGTCCAGCAGCAGGATCTCTGGTTCGGCCAGCAGTTCGGCGACCAGTCCGAGCAGCGTCGTCTCGCCGCCGGAGAGGGTCTCCAGTCGGCGATCCAGCTGTTCGGCCGAGTCGGCCACGTAGTGCAGGCCGAGCCGCCCGAGCAGCGCGATCGCCCGTTCCTCGACATCCCAGCGATTGCCGACGATATCGAAGTCGGACTCCGCGGCGCTGCCGGATTCGATGCGGTGCAAGGCTTTCCGGATTTCCGCGATGCCGAGCACCGCGTCGACTCGCTGCCCCGCGGCGAGACCGAGGTCCTGCCGCAGGTAGCCGAGATGGCCGGTGACCGTGACCGAGCCGCGGGCGGGAGTGAGCTCGCCGACGATCAGCCGCAGCAGGGTGGATTTGCCCGCGCCGTTGCTGCCGACCAGGCCGATATGCCCGGGGCCGAGGCCGCCGTCGAGCCCTTCGAACACAGGTGTGCCGTCCGGCCAGGCGAAAGTGAGATCGGAAAATGACAGAATTGCCATGGTGACTCCAGAGGTTCCCAACGGGTACGCGGCGCGCGACTGCGGACCGCCCGAGTGGCTACCTCATGAGTTCAACTGCATGACTCCGATCAACGGGAACAAGACCCATCTAGATTAACCACACTTTCGCGGCGAATGCCAGTGATATTTGAATCACACCCGTTCACGGCCACTTTTCGGGCTACCCGGCGCCGATCACGCCAGCGATCTCGGGGGTGAGCGGATAGGGCCGCTCGACCGGCAGCGCCCGCGCTGCCGCGTCGAGTTTCCCGTCGGCCACCAGCTGCCCGATCCGCTGCGCCTGAGCGGTGACATCGCGAATACCCGTGACCCACCGATCGACATACAGCCCCACCGCCGGACCGCCGAGCCCGACCTGCAGCGACCGATGCGCCAGCGGCCGGTGATGCAGGTCGCGTTCCGGATCCCATTGGATGCGAACAGGACTCACCCGCAACCGCTCCATCCACACCCGCCGATCCGAATACATCTCCGGCACATAGTGACTCAGGCAGGATTGCCACAGCGCCCACTCGAATCCGGCGCGGGTGATCGACACCGCGAGCACCCGCTCCTGCCCCGGCTTGGTCGCCCATCCGCAGCGATACATCATCCATAGGAAAGACGGCTTGATCCACGTCATCCGGTCCCGCTTGAACGGGTCGACGAAAGTCCCCGCGGCGACGGCCGCCTCGGCGATGTCCGCCGGATATGCCTGATAGACAACCACGGTCGCCGTGTCGTAGTCAGCTCTGACCTGCCGCATCGGCGGCGCAACACTCACGCGCAGATCCTTGCAGTCCGACCGCCGAACGCCAACGCGATTGGCCCTATCGGGACGACGCTCCGGAATCAGCCCGAGCCGCGGCTCAGCCGTTGGTGAAGGTGAGGCTGGTCGCGTCATGGCGGGTGCCCGCGATCTGCTCGGTCGGGGCGGCGGCGAAACGGACCGAGCGGCTCGCGAGATACCGGTGGACTTGTCGGTGGGTAGCGATAACGTGGCCGCATGGTCGCGTCGCGGGATGTGCAGCTGCAGGATGGGCGGGTCGTTCGCGCTTACGACAGTGAGCAGGGCGGGCGCGCGGGAGTGCTTGTGTGGCACCATGGTTCGCCGCAGACCGGGGCGCTGCTGGAGCCATTGCTGGCGGCGGCGAGCGAGCGTGGGATCCGGCTCGTGTCCTATGGTCGGCCCGGTTACGGGGGTTCCACCCGGCTGGCCGGGCGCACTGTCGCGTCGGCGGCGCGCGATGTCGAGCAGATCGCCGATGCGTTCGGTATCGAGCGATTCGCGGTGATGGGCGCGTCGGGCGGCGGACCGCATGCGCTGGCCTGCGCGGCCGAGCTACCGGACCGGGTCACCGGGGTGGTCTCGCTGGCCGGACTCGCGCCCTTCACCGACGAGTTCGATTGGTTCGCTGGCATGGTGTCGCCGGGTGGTCTGCGGTCCGCCATGGCCGGGCGCGCTGCCCGCGTGCTATTCGCGGAGACGGCCGAATTCGATACGGCCAGTTTCACTTCCGCCGATTGGGATGCGCTCTCCGGGCAGTGGTCCAGTCTCGGCGCGGACGCGCAGCGGGCCGGGGAGGCGGGTAGCGACGGGCTCGTCGACGATGATGTCGCCTTCGTGACGCCATGGGGCGTCGACCTGAGTGCGATCACCGCCCCGGTCCTGCTCGTCCAGGGCGAACAGGATCGCGTTGTCCCGCCCGCCCACGCCGCCTGGTTGCAGCGACGACTTCCCAAGGCGCAATTGTGGAGTCGACCGGACGACGGCCACGTCTCCGTCCTGCACGCATGTGCGGCCACCATGGACTGGCTACTCGGCTTGTGACGCCGAATCGGCGCGCGGGCAATACGATCCAGTCGCATGATCGATAAGTCGGAAGTGCCGAAGGGCCGCCAGATCCTCTGGCAGGTCGACGAAACCGCAGGCTTCGAGTCGTCCTGGATCGACCTCGACGGCCTGCGCCTGCACGCCGAAGGTCGGTCCGTCGGCCAACTCCCCGAACCCTATTGGGTGACCTACACCCTGGACACCGACGAACACGCCGTCACCACCCGCCTGCAGGTCACCTCGGTCACCGCAACGGACCACCGCACCCTGGACCTGCGCCGCGACGGCGACACCTGGTCCGTCGACGGTGTCCCCCGCCCCGACCTCGCCGACGCCCGCGACTGCGACCTCGCCTGCTCCCCGCTGACCAACACCATGCCGATCATCCGCACCGGCCTGCACCAACACCCCGGCATCGCCGATTTTCTGATGGCCTTCGTCGAGGTCCCGAGCATGCGGGTGATCCCGTCCAAGCAGACCTACACCCATCTCACCACCACCGAGGACGGGGCCCAAGTCCGCTACGCCGCAGGATCTTTCACCAGCGACCTGCAGATCGACACCGACGGCCTCGTCGTCGTGTACCCCACCCTCGGCCACCGCGTATCACCCACCACCACCGTGACCGAAGGTGAACGCCAGCGCGGCCCAGGTTCCGCACGCCCCGGAGCCTGATCTACCCGCGCGCTGCTCGGCCGACACCAGATGCGTCTCAGAGGAACTGCCCGCTGGCAAGGTAGGGCGCGGGAGTCGGCATGCTGCGGACGGCGAGATACCCCTCTTGGCCGAGATCGAGCCCCGCCGCCAACCCGACATCCACCGCCCACTCGTTGGCGGTGGTGATGCAGTTGACGAGAGTGTCTGCCTGCGAAGAGGCCAGTGCTTCCCACAGCAGGTCCGCCGCGATTCGGCGATCAACGGCCGCTAGGAGAATCGGACGTCCGCGATCGTCGATGTACACATACCCCGCGCCACGCGACACGACCAAGCGGTGATTGTTCAGCAGATACTGGTGATCCGAACCGTGACCAGCCCCGCGAACCTCCTGATCCAGCCGGTCCATCCAGTCGAAATCGTCGGCTGCCCCTTCGGATAGTCCGGTCACCGCCGGAAGGCGAGCCCGATCGACAGTGCCAACCATTCGCATCTGCGGATGCAACGAGAACCCAGCCAACCGATACCGCCGCGTAGCCCCGGGATGCACGCTCGAGGAGAACATCCCCTGACGCCCATCGGCATGCGCCAGCACAGCATCGAGCAACCGCTTCCCAATCCCCTTACCCTGCTGCCCCGGCAAGACACCGTAGGTTGCCAAGTACCACAGCCGATCTCGATTCTGCGAGATCGCGAATCCAACGATCCGCCCCTCGTCAGCCGCGACCCAGCACCCTTCCGGGTCAACCTCGAGGAAATAGCGCATGCGATCAATCCACCGCTTGGCCCCCGCTTCCGACCGAGGTTCCGGCTCCGGCTCACGAACGCGCCGATCACGCCGATCGCTATCGAGGAACACTTCGTCAGAACTTCGCTCGGCACCGGGCAAGTCACCCGCACACATCAGCCTGACCGCTACCGAGCCCATCCGCCCACAATACGAACAATTCAATGCGGAACGAACCGATTTTCCGGCAGAGCGACAGCGAGTTTCAGCGCGGATTCGCGGGGACCCCACGGTTCGGCGGACTTGCCCGCGTGTCGAATCGCGTACTGGCGAGCCGACGTTCGGCCAGGCCGATGAGGTCCAGTACCTCGCGGGCAAGATATCCGGTGGTTCCTCGGTCGAGGGTCTTGCGGGTCAGAATCGCTGATTCGGCCAACTCTTCCAACGCGTCTCGGGCGGAGGGAAAGGAGATACTCAGGATGCGCTGCACTGTGCGGGCCGTCAGCACTGGGACTTCTGGGAGCATGCCAATGATCCGCGCACTGGCCGAACCAGCACGCGGTTCGGCCCGCAGGCCGTTGCCTGCACGCCAGCTGCCGAGACGTTCGGCCCAATCGTGGCGCAATGTATCGATCTGTGTCGCAATGTGTTCGGCCTGATCGGCGGCAGTAGCGGCCGCTTCGATGAAGGTTGTCAGCCACATCGCGGTCCCCGTACGTGCAGGATCCGAGAGCGGTTCGCCAGCGTATCGATAGGCGGTCAGTCCCGCTATATAGCGGTCACTGAGTGTGGCGAGAACCAGGCTGACCGGCAGCAGCGCACGCGGGGCGATACCCCGTCGCGCAAGGACGGTGTGGATCAGCGCGCGGCCGACACGACCGTTTCCGTCGGTGAAGGGGTGGATGGTTTCGAACTGTGCGTGTACCAGCGCCGCCTGCAACAGTGGTCCGTGGGTCGAGCCGTTCAGGTAGGCGACGAGGTCGTCCATGAGCTCCGGCACTCGGTCTGGTGGCGGCGGAACGAATTCCGCGTCGAGCGGATTCCAGTGCGACCCACCGATCCAGTTCTGTACCGGACGCAGGCCGTGATGCTGCTCTTTCGGCAATAGCCCCTGATGGAGCCCGACGATGTCGTCGACAGTGACCGCATCGGCATCAACGAGCTCCGTCGACGCGTGGCGCAGCACGGTGATGTTGTTCGCCACCAGCCGTGCCTGTTCCCCGAATCCACGGATGTCTTCTTCCTGACCGAGTTCAGCCAGTGCCACCTGCTGTGGCGAAGGTGCGATTCCTTCGATCATGGAACTGGCGATTGCCTCAGAACGCAGCAGGAACCGCGAGATCCCTTCGAGATCGCGAGCGCAGGGACTACAGCTGAGCCGCCGAACAGTCCGTTCGACCGAAGCAGCCCGATGGGCAAGTTCCGTCGGAACATGAATCGGACGCTCGGCGAGCAGGTCGGGAAGGAAGGGGCGAGTGGACGTGGCGTGACGGACCGTCGTATCGGCCATTGCAGCTCCGACAGCCAATGCCGAGCTGATCAGCCTGCATATCCCGGACGGGCTGCTGACCGGGTGCAGCTATGTCGTCTCGGCGGACCTCACGACACCGCCGTCACAGCCCGCGGCAGTGACGTTCTATGACCATGCAGCGCCGATTCCAGGCCTTGTCGAATATCACCCCGACACCGGCACCGCGACGATTGCCTGGACGCCGACCTGGAAAGGCGAACATATGATCGCCGCCATCGAACTCGAACCCGGCGGCCTCGCCAGCGGCCGCGCCGTCCCGGTCCAGGTCGTGGGCGATGGCGCCAACCTCGGCAGTTCGTGCGCGCGGATAGCCTGAGTCGCGCAGGTTAGATCTTGACGATGGAGGTCAAAGGGTAATTCCCTTGGCGCGCACGGCCGTTCAGAAAGGTCAGTTCCAGGACCACTGCGGCCGCGATGACTTCAGCGCCCGCTTGGGCGAAGAGGTCAGCCGCGGCGGCGAGGGTGCCGCCGGTGGCCAGGACGTCGTCGAGGAGCAGGATGCGCTTGCCGACGAGGGGGACGCCGTCGGCGGGGATTTCGAGCGCGGCGGTGCCGTATTCGAGGTGGTATTCGCGGGTGAGGACGGGCGGCGGGAGTTTGCCTGCCTTGCGGACGGCGAGGACGCCGGTGCCGAGGCTGGCGGCGACGGCCGCGCCGATCAGGAAGCCGCGGGCGTCGATGCCGGCGACGAGGTCGGCGTCGGGCGCGCAGGAGGCGAGGCAGTCTACGACGGTGCGGAAGCCTTCGGCATCGGCGAAGACGGGGGTGAGGTCGGCGAAACGGACTCCGGGAGTGGGGAAGTCGTCGCGCCAGCGGGTGAGACGTTCGACCGCTTCGGCGGCCCGGCCGGTCCGATCGGCGGCTAGCTCATCGGACTCGATCGCCGCATGCTTACTCATCGACACACCTCCATCATCACAACACCCACAGCACCTGTCACCTTTTCAGCACCCAGCGGTCCATATTCCACCCGGATCCCGCTTGGTTGGGTGCGGCTATCCCGTTCTGCAGACCGGCGCCGAACGCGATGGTGCGCGGGGTGGCGAACAGGGGGATGCTCGGCAACTCCGCCCACAGCAGGTTCTCGGCTTCGGTGAGCAGATTCAGCTGTGTGGTCGAGTTGTCGTCGGCCGCAAGCTGATCGGTGATCGCATCGTAACGGCCGTTACCGAATCGACCGAAATTGAGCCCGCTACCGGTGCGCAACGCACCGGTCGCCGCGACCCCGGACAGCGATCCGGCCGGACCGGCCGCGGACGCGGTGCTGCCCAGGATGGCGTCGACTTTGCCCTCGCTGAGCTGGGACGGCGTGAAATCGGGCGCGCCGGCGTCGACGATGGTGATACCCGCCGGTTTACAGGCCTCCGTGATCATCGCCACGGTCTGCGCGCGCCGGTCATCGGGACGCAGGTAGCCGATGCGAATGGTCGGATTGTTGGCCCGCGACGCGGCGACCGCCTGGGTCGCGCCTTGCACATCGCCGCCGTTGAACTTGCCCGCCGCACCGATGACCGACGGGTAGAACAGCGAATCCTGTTGCACGATATGCGCGTTCAGCGGCCCCGAACCGAGCCCCGCCTTGGGCGCGTCCGGCATCTTGCCGAGCTTGTCGAACAGTGCCTGGCGCGGCGTGCACAGCGCCAACGCCCGGCGCATGTCGACCGAGCCGAACACTCCCCCGGTCGCCAGCACCAGCTGCTCGACGCCGCGGCCCGGCACGTTCTGCACCCGGAAACCGTCCAGGTTCAGGTCTTTCACCGATCCGCTGCCGATATCGATGACGCCCATGGCGCTGTCACCGACCTTGGACTTCACATCGATGTTCTTGGGCCACACCAGGATCCGACCGGTCGCGGGCTTGTTGCCCCACCACCGCTCGTTCGCGACCAGTACCAAACCGTCCTTGTCACTGAAGGATTCGATCCGATACGGCCCGGACGACGGAAACTTGGTCAGGTCGAGGCTGCCGGAACCGAAGTTCCAGCCGGTGTTCCAGAATTCGGCGATCCGCCCGAGCCCGCTCGGATCACCGGTTTGCAAGGCGGACACCACATTCGGCACGTTGGCCACCCGCGCCGCGACATGGGCGGGCATCAGCTCGCCCGCGGTGAACAGGTTGCGCCACGCCGAATAGTGCCGGTCCGGCCGGAACACCACGGTGGCGTCGCGCGAACCGGGCTGGCAGTCGACCCGCTCGATGTCGGCGTAGCCCGCGGTGCTCGCCGCGTCGAACAGCGGAACCTGGCCTCGGTCACCGGGTTTGGTGAATCGCCCGCTGCGCGCGGCCCAGGCCAGCACCAGATCGTCGCAGGAGGTCGGCACGCCGTCGGAGTACACGCCGTCGGGGTTGAGCCGGTACTGGATGGTCTGTACGTCGCCGGGCACCTCCTTGGCGGTGCCGAAGTCGGTGTCGGCGACCTGCTGGCCGTCCGGTCCGGTGTAGAAGAACCCGGTGACCACCCGGCCGAACACCGAGGTCGATCCGGTGCTCGCGCCGAGTGTGCTGCCGCCGTTGTAGCTGGCGATGGTGGCGTCGACGGCATAGCCGATGGACGGCACCTGGTTCTTGCTCGAGCACCCGACCGCCAGCCCGGCGGCCATGGCACCCGCGGCCAGCACCGCGATCAGGCGTACTGCTCGGCTACCTGGCTTTCGCATGAAACCCCTGCCTGTGTCAGTGCCGCCGCTTCTGCCGTTTTCCGCTCGGGCGCGCGCCCGGTCGGGGCGCTTGCCCCGGTTCCCTCGGCCTGCGCGGTTCGTCGTCGTAGCCGCGACCGGTCGCCGCGGTGACGCGACGCTCCGCCTCGACACCCGCCCGCGCACTGGCAGCGCCGGCTCGCTTGGCCTTGATCTTGTCGGTGTGCCGTGCCACCGGGCCCCACCGCTCCTTGATCGACACCAGCAGCGGCGTCGCGAAGAAGATCGAGGAGTAGGTGCCGACCAGCAGACCCACCAGCTGGACCAGCGCCAGGTCCTTGAGCGTGCCGACGCCGAGCATCCAGACCGCGATCACCATCAGGCCGACGATCGGCAGGATGCCGATGAGGGCGGTGTTGATGGAGCGCATCAGCGTCTGGTTCACCGCGAGGTTGGCCTGCTCGCCGTAGGTGCGGCGGCTCAAATGCAGGATGCCCCTGGTGTTTTCCTCGACCTTGTCGAACACCACCACCGAGTCGTACAGCGAGAAGCCGAGGATGGTCAGGATGCCGATCACGGTCGCCGGGCTCACCTCGAAGCCGACGAGCGAGTACACGCCCGCCGTGACGGTGACGTCGAAGACCAGCGCGGCCAGCGCGGCGATCGCCATGTGCGGTTCGAAGCGGATGGCGATGTAGGCGGCGACCAGTACCAGGAACACCGCCAGCGCGATGAGCGCCTTGCGGGTGATCTGGCTGCCCCAGGTCTCGCTGACGTCCGAGGCGCTGATCGCGGCGCGGCTGGGCGTGCCGTCCTTGCCCTTGGGCTGGAACTTGGTGAACAGCGCGCTGTTCAGCGCGTCCACCTGATCCTTGTTGAGCGCCTCGGAACGGATCAGGATGGTGGCGTTGCCGCCGCTGCCGACGGTCTGCACTGAGACCGGATCGGTGCCGATCGCGGAGCGGTATACCTCCTCGACCTGGCTGGTGCTCGCACCCTGGGCCGGGAACTGGACCCGCGAGCCACCCTCGAAGTCGATCCCGAAGTTGAAGCCGCGGAAGATGATGCTGCCCAACGAGATCAGGATGATGGCGGCGGTGATCAGGTACCAGTTGCGCCGCTTGCCGATGACGTCGATGGCACCGGTGCCGGTGTAGAGCCGGTTGAAGAAGCCGTGCTTGGGCTGGTCGGTCACCGCGGCGAAGACGTCCGTGGTCTCGGCCGGGTTCGGGGTACGTGACGTGCTGGTGTGGTTCGTCATCTCGTTCACGCCTTCCCGAGTGCGGCCTCGGCCGCCTTCCGCTCACGCGCGACCTGCTGGATCGCACCGAGCCCGTTGACCGACGGCTTGGCCCAGTAGTTCGTGCGGGAGGCGAGCAACACCAGCGGCGAGGTCACCAGGAACACCACGACGACGTCGAGGATGGTGGTGAGACCGAGGGTGAACGCGAAGCCCTTCACCTGGCCGACCGCGAGGATGTAGAGCACCGCGGCGGCGATGAAGCTGACCGCGTTACCCGACAGGATCGTGCGGCGGGCGCGCTGCCAGCCGCGCGGCGCGGCCGAGCGGAAGCTGCGGCCCTCACGCATCTCGTCCTTGATGCGTTCGAAGAACACCACGAACGAGTCGGCGGTCATACCGATACCGATGATCAGACCGGCGATACCGGCGAGGTCGAGGGTGAACCCGATCCATCTGCCGAGCAGCACCATGATGCCGTAGACCGCGAGACCCGAAGCCACCAGCGACAATCCGGTGACGAACCCGAGCATCCGGTAGTAGGCGAGGCAGTAGAGCAACACCACGGCCAAGCCGATCGCACCGGCGAGCAGACCCGCCTTCAGCGAGGACAGCCCCAGCGTCGCCGACACCGTCTCGGCCTCGGAGGTCTGGAACGACAGCGGCAGCGAACCGTACTTCAGCGTATTCGCCAGTTCCTTGGCCGAGGCCGCAGTGAAGTTACCCGAGATCTGGGTGCGGCCACCCTGCTGCGGTCCCTGCTGCACGGTCGGCGCGCTGACCACCTTGGTGTCGAGCACGAAGGCGACCCGCTTGTAGACGTATTCGCCGGTGAGCTGGGCCCACGCGTCGCTACCCGCGGACTTGAACTCGAGGTACACCTCGTGCCGCGCCTGCTGGGTGTTCAGGCCCGAGCTCGCGGTCTTGATCTCCTGGCCGTCGATCCGGCTCTTGTCGAGCAGCAGGATCTCCTGGCCGTCGGTGGAGCAGGCGACCAGCGGCAGGTTCGGATCGTCGTTGCCCTGCAACGGGTCCGGCTTGCTGCAGTCCAGCGTGGCCATCGCGGCCTGCTGGATGGTCGGGTCGGCGCTCTGCCGGATGGTCTTGGCGTCCTGGATGTCCTTGGTCGCCTGTTCCTGCGGCGACAGGTTCGGATCGGCGGGCGGCTGTGTCGGTCCCTGCGCCGGGAACACCCGCTGTTGCGGGGCCGGTTCGACGGGTGCGCCGCCCGAGGCGGGCGCGCCGACGGAAGGTGCGTCGGTCGGTGCGGCAGGCGGGGCCTCCCCACCCGCGGCCGGGGGCGCCAGTTCACCCGGTGCGCCTGGTGCGCCCGGTGGCACCGCGCCCGGTGCCGGTTGCTGCGCTTGGCCGCGCTGGGCGGCGGGCACGGCATTCAGCACGGGACGGATGTACAGCTTGGCGGTGGTCGCCAGCGCACGCGCCTGCTGCCCGTCGTCGCCGGGCACCGTGATCACCAGGTTGTCGCCGTCGATGACGACCTCGGACCCGGCCACACCGAGACCGTTGACCCGGTTCTCGATGATGTCCTGCGCCTTTTTCAGGCTGTCCTGGTTCGGCCTACCGCCGTCCGGCGTTCGGGCGGTCAGCGTGACCCGGGTACCACCCTGGAGGTCGATGCCGAGCCGTGGGGTCGAGGATTTGTCACCGGTGAAGAACACCAGCGCATAGATCACGGCCAGCAGCGCGGCGTAGACGCCGAGCAGCCGGAGCGGATGCGCCGATCCCTGGGAAGGTGGCACAGTACGTCATCTCCTAGGCGGGAAGTCGAGAATGGAACAGGCAGGCACACACCAGCGACGCCGGGTGCGGACAGTAGTGGCGTAGGCGACGGGGCCCGCGGATCGGACGCCGCCGCGGCTGCGGCCCGCAGGCCATGGTCGCGGCAGCATCCGGCGCGCGGGCACGCCGAAGGACCTCAGTCCTTGGTGAGCCGGGTCTCGGTCTGCGCGGCGGATTCCTCGACAGCGTCGGCCACGTGCGCGCCGTTGGTGTCGGCCGCGGCCGGCTCGACGGCGATCGTGTCGGCGTCGGCCTCGTCGGCAACCGGCTCGGTCTCGACGCGCACCTCGCGGATGGCCGCGCGCAGCCACGTCGTGACGACCTCCTCGGCGATCTCGAGATCAACCGTGGTGTCGTCGAGATCGACGACGGTGCCGTACAGCCCCGACGTGGTGATGACCTGGTCGCCCGCCTTGAGGGTGTCCTGCATCTCCGTGACCTTGGCGGCTTCCCGCTTCTGGCGGCGGACGCCGAGGAACATCGGCACGAGCAGGGCTACCAGCAGCAGCGGAAACAGAAGTTCCATCGTCGAAGTCAGTCCCTAGTCTTGTGGGTGGGATGGGTATGTACCCCGACAGTCTGCCAGTTCGTGTCTCCGTCGCCACACCGGCACACCTGCTGGGGAGCGCGGATGTGCCGATCGGCCATATCGCACAGCGAATCCGCGGCCACCACCGGAGCCCGAATAGCCCGGTCGGTTTGCCCGTAAATTCTTCGGCCGGAAACATGCTCGTAACGAATTCCGTTGCCCTACAGTTGAAATCGCAGGGAATTCATCAGCGCAGGACGTCCCGACGGCGTGGCCGGGGAGCCTGATCTACGCACGAACTCATCGCTCTTCGAGCCGTGTCCCGGGACCTTCTGTGCCTTCACAAAGGGGACGATGATGGCCAAAGAAGCCAGAATCGACGTAAAAACGCTACTGCAGAAAGCCGCAGGGGATCTGGCCGCGCCGGAGCTGTACGACCTGGCCCGGAGCGCCGAAGCCGGACCGTGGTTCGGTACACCGGAGGCCAGGAACGGCGAGCCCGCGCGGCGCCCGGACTACGAGTGGCCGCTCGTTTCCGAACATCCCTATCTAGGGAAATACGGCAAGGGCACGGCGGCGGTGCATCTGGGGAACGGGCACGAGCGGCTGGTCAATCCGATGATCTTCGCCGACGGTTTCAACTACGGTCCCAGCGACCTCGACGGGCTGTGGCAGTGGTTCAACCATCCCTACTCGGACGCGGGTGAGCGACTGTTCGATCAGTTATTGGCCGCCGGAATCGACATCGTGTTGCTCGGTTTCGACACCCGGCACGACTACATTCAGGTCAATTCGGGTGTGGCGCGGGCCTGCATCGGGAAGGTCATCGCCGAACAGCAGGGCAATACGCCGCTGATCACCGGCGGCGTGAGCATGGGCGGCCTGATCACCCGGCACGCGCTCGCCGCGATGGAACGCGCCGACGAGGACCATCGGACCGGGACCTATCTGTCCTGGGATTCGCCGCACAACGGCGCGTGGATTCCGCTGATCCTGCAGCAGATGGCGTACTTCTTCGAGTCCTTCGAGGCGACCGCGCCCGGCAAAGCGAGCAAGGCCAGTCTGATCCGCAGCCCCGCGGCGCAACAGTTGCTGTGGGCCTGGGTGGCGGACGCGCGGTCGTCCGGTCCGGTCGCCACCGCGTCGCCGTTGCGGGCCCAATTCGTCCAGGAGCTGGCCGATTTGGGTGGTTTCCCGCAGCGGCCGGTGCGGCTCGGTGTCGCGAACGGGCGCGGCGACGGACAGGGACCCGCGCTGCCCGCCGGGGAGATCGTGTTCGACAAGAAGTTCCTCGGCGGCCTGGTCGGCAGTGCCACCGCGCGGTATCAGCCCGCCTTCGGTGACAAGCAGCCGATCGGCGGCATGCACCTGGGTTTGACCGCGCGCACGTCGACTACCACCGAGGTGGCGCCGTTCGACGGCGCACCCGGCGGCATGCTGGATTCGTTCGGCCAGGTCGCCAGCACGCTCGGCATCGACATGGAAGAGGCGAAGCGCTGGAGTTGCTTCGTCCCGTCGGTCAGCGCGATCGCGCTGGACTTCGACCCGATGACCTGGGAGGTCGACCTCGACAAGGATCTGCGCAAGGTGACCGCCGAGCACACGGCGCTCACCGAGTTCTGTTGCAACGCAACCAATACCGAGCACTCGATGGTGACACCGATGCTCGCGGAATGGGTGCTGCGCAAGATCGCCAAGTAGCGCGGCGAGCCCCGCCGGAACCGATCCGGCGGGGCTTGCGCAACGGGGCGTCCTGACTCAGGCGGACTTGCCGTAGACGTAGTCGTCGAGCGGGAAGCTGACCGCCTCGCGGTGCGCGTTGAGGGTGCTGGTCGGGCGCAGCAGCGCGGCCTCGCCGTGCGGGTTGAAGTAGTAGCTGCGCGCGGTGGAGCAGTTGCCGCCGTAGAAGACCGAGGTGCCGAGCTTGTCGGTGACCTTGTCGAGGAAGCCCGCGTTGGCCTGCTCTGTCACCTCGAAGGTGTTCTCGCCGCGGCGGAACAGCTCGGCGAAGAGCCGTCCCATGTGCTTCATCTGCGCCTCGATGGTGGTGAAGTAGGACAGGCCGCTGTAGGAGTACGGGCTGTTGAGGCTGAGGAAGTTCGGGAACTTCGGCACGGTGATGCCCTCGTAGGCCTGGAAACGGTTGTCCCGCCAGAACTTTCCGAGGTTGACGCCGTCGCGGCCGATGATCTCGATGGCCGGGAAGTTCACGTCCCACAGGTTGAAGCCGGTGGCCAGGATCAGCGTGTCGATCTCGGTCTTGTGCCCGTCGGCGGTGACGATGCCGTCGGCCTCGAGGTGATCGATCGAGTTGGTCTCCAGGCGCACGTTCGGCTTGTTGAAGCTGCGGAAGTAGGTGTTGGAGAAGGTGGGGCGCTTGCAGCCGAAGTCGTAGTGCGGGGTGAGCTGCTTGCGGGTTTCCTTGTCCTTCACCGAAGTACGCAGATGCGCCTTGGCCAGGATGCCCGCGGCCTTGTTCAGCGGCTTGGCCTGGGTGTAGTGCAGCACGCCGACCACCATGAGCGCCTCGAGCAGGCTGGTGTTGAACAGGCGCGCGGCCTTCTGGGTGGCGGGCACGCGGTTGAACAGCTTCTGCACCGGCGCCGGGATGGCGGTGTCGACCTTGGGCACCACCCAGATCGGGGTGCGCTGGAAGACGGTGAGCGCCTTCGCCTTCTTGGCCACCTCGGGCACCAGCTGCACGGCGGTGGCGCCGGTGCCGATGATCGCCGCCTTGCGATCGGTGAGGTCGAAATCGTCCTCCCAGGCGGTGGTATGGATGATCTTGCCCGCGAACGAATCGATGCCGGGGAACGGCGGGGTGTAGGGCTGGGACAGGAAGCCTGTCGCGGTGAGCAGGTAACGGCCCGTGAGGGTTTCACCGCCCGCGACCGACACCACCCAGTGCTGGTGCTCCTCGTCCCAGCGGGCGCCGTCGACCACCGTGCCGAAGCGCATGCGGCGGCGCAGGCCGTACTTGTCCGCGATGTGCCCGGCGTACTTCTTGAGCTCCGCGCCGGGCGCGAACAGGCGCGTCCAATACGGGTTGGGCTCGAAGGAGTACGAGTAGGTGACCGAGGCGATGTCGACCGCCAGGCCGGGGTAATGGTTGACGTGCCAGGTGCCGCCGAGATCGTCCTCGCGTTCGAGGATGACGTAGTTGCTCAGGCCGAGTCGATCGAGCTCGATGCCCGCACCCATGCCACCGAATCCCGCACCGACCACGATCGCGTCGTACTGAGGCGCCACTCCGAACCTCCAGATATGTGAACCGTTTATCACAGAATGACACATCATTCCGTTTGTGACGACTGTATCATCGGTGGCGTGACGAAGCCATTGACGCGGGCCGAGCGGCGCAAAGCCGAACTCCGCCAGGAAATCATCGACACCGCGTTCGTCTGCTTCTCGGAGAAGGGCTATCACGGCACCGGAATCGCCGATATCGCCGGTCACCTCGGCATCGGGCACGGCACCTTCTACCGCTACTTCAGCAACAAGCGCGACATCATCGACCACGTCATCGATGACCTGTCCGCCAAGATCATCGACACCCTCGGCACCGAGAACGCGCCCGACGCCGCCAACACGCTGGACGAATACCGCGCGCAGACCGACCGGATCGGCCAGGCGCTGACGCACATCCTGATGGATGACCGCCGGGTGGCCCAGCTGCTGCTCGTGCACGCGCCCGGCATCGACGAGGAGCTGACCGCGCGCCTCTACGGCCTGCTCGACATGGCCGACGCGCTCACCGCGGGTTATCTCGACCACGGCGTCGAACTCGGTTATCTGCGAGCGGATTTGGACACGGTCAACACGGCGCGGGCGGTCACCGGCATGCTGCTGGCCGGCATCGTGCACGGCCTGCGCGACACCGACGCCGGGTCCATTCAAGGTCTCAACGAGGCCATTCGGCGGCTGCTGATCGACGGCGTCCGCAAGGATTGAGCAAATCGATAAGCCCCCTGACGGCGCCGACGGCGTTAAGGTGTGGGAACAGTTCCGACGTGTCCGCCAGGGGGCGCTCGTGGTCGCAAGAGACCAGGGAGTACGAAAACCGAACATTCCACCGGCCCGGCGGGTCGGGCCTGACAGAATGTCGCCCGTGACCCCCGAGGATGTAAGCCGGATCAGCTTTGCCACACCACCATTCGGGCAGCGTGGTTACCACGCGGACGAGGTGGACGCCTTCCTCGACCTCGTCGCCGCGACCATGGCAGGTCAGGGCGCCCTCGCCGCCGACGATCTGCGCCACGTCGCCTTCGCCGCGCCGCGCCCCGGTGGTCGCGGATATCGCGCGGATCAGGTCGACGAATACCTGGATCAGGTCCGCGTCGAACTCGAGGCCCGCCAGCGCGGCACCCGGCCGACACCGGCGGGCAACGGGCACTCGATCCTCACTCCAGATGACGTGCAGCGCATGCGATTCACCTACGCGCCGGTCGGCCGTCGCGGATACCACGAAGACGAGGTCGACGCCTTCCTCGACCTGGTCGCCGCCACCCTCGCCCACGGCGGCCCCGGCAGCCTGACCGTCGCGGACGTGCGTTCGGTGCGATTCAGCGGTGCCCGGTTGGGAACCCGCGGCTACCAAGGCGACGAGGTCGACGCCTTCATGGACCTGGTAGTCACGGCCCTACAACACGCCGAACACCAACACCACCGCTGGACCCTGCACCGCGACGTCGGCGAATAACCCGCCGCCGAACCCCGCGTCGCACCACTCTTCTCGCCGCGCACCTGCTTCGCCCCGCGCACCAACTCGCCTCGCGCGCACGAAACTACCAGCAATCTCGTGCGCGCCGGACGATTCCGTGCGCAGCAACGCCATCCGTGCGCAGCAGGCAGTCAGCTCGACGCTGCTGAACCTCACGCCGGGCACCAGTTCGTCCCGAAGGCGACAGGTTCGTCCCGCGCACCAACTCGCTCGGTGCGCACGAAACCGCCAGCAATCTCGTGCGCACCAACACAACATGCGCGCAGCAGGCGGTCAGCTCGACGGCTCGCCGAACGCCACCACTCGCCGCGCACCGATTCGTCCGGCGCACACGATATCGCCAGCAGACTCGTGCGCGGCAGCACGGTTCGCGCGCGCCAGGCGCACTGAGCTCTGCCCACGCGCACCGGTTCGCGCCGCGCGCATGAAACTGCCAGCAGTCTCGTGCGCGGCAGCAAAATACGTGCGCGGCAGACGATTTCGGCGGGCGAGCAGCGCGCACCTGGACGGTGAGCTGCGCGGTTAGGCTATCCGCAGTCATCGACGCGAGTCATATGGTCGCTAGTTGATCTTTGATGGCGACCATATGACTCGACTCGATGATTACTCGGGCAGGTCGGGGGTGGGTTGGGGGTCGCGGCCTCGGACTTCGATGGAGCCGAAGACGAGGTCGGGGGGTGGGACGAGGCCTAGGTGTTCCCAGGCGGCGGCGGTGGCGACTCGGCCGCGGGGGGTGCGGGCGATCATGCCTGCGCGGACGAGGAAGGGCTCGCAGACCTCTTCGACGGTGGCGGCTTCCTCGCCTACGGCGACGGCGAGGGTGGAGACGCCGACGGGGCCGCCGCCGAAACTGCGGACCAGGGCGGTGAGGACGGCGCGGTCGAGGCGGTCGAGGCCGAGGACGTCGACGTCGTACACCTCGAGGGCGGCGCGGGCGATGGGCAGGGTGATTATTCCGTCGGCGCGGACCTCGGCGTAGTCGCGGACGCGGCGGAGCAGGCGGTTCGCGATGCG
This sequence comes from Nocardia sp. NPDC050175, assembly GCF_044459885.1. Classification (NCBI taxonomy): domain Bacteria; kingdom Bacillati; phylum Actinomycetota; class Actinomycetes; order Mycobacteriales; family Nocardiaceae; genus Nocardia; species Nocardia sp. NPDC050175. Next base: position 439,645 of record NZ_JBITJI010000003.1, on the reverse strand, counting down.
GGGCGTGCCGCGGGAGCGGCCGGCGATCTCGGCGGCGGCCTCGCGGTCGATCTGCACGCCGAGGATCTGGGCCGAGCGCAGGATGATGAGCAGCAGTTCGGCGGGGTCGTAGAAGTCCATGTGCCCGGTGAAACCGAAGCGGTCGCGCAGCGGGCCGGTGAGCGCACCGGACCTGGTCGTCGCGCCGACCAGGGTGAACGGGGCGATATCGAGCGGAATCGAGGTGGCGCCCGGCCCTTTGCCGACGACCACGTCGACGCGGAAGTCCTCCATCGCCAGGTACAGCATTTCCTCGGCGGGGCGGGCGATGCGGTGGATCTCGTCGATGAACAGCACGTCTCCGTCGACCAAGTTGCTGAGCATGGCCGCGAGATCGCCCGCGCGTTCCAGGGCAGGGCCGGAGGTGATGCGCAGCGCGGTGCCGAGTTCGGTCGCGATGATCATCGCCATGCTGGTCTTGCCGAGTCCGGGCGGTCCGGACAGCAGCACGTGATCCGGTGTGCCGCCGCGCTGTTTGGCGCCGCGCAACACCAGCGCCAGCTGTTCGCGCACGCGGGGCTGGCCGATGAAGTCGTCGAGCGACTTCGGCCGCAGGCTGGCCTCGATCTCACCGTCGGACTTCAAATAGCTTGGCGTGACCTGGGATTCGTCCGGTTCTTCTTCGTAATCCATGCGGTACTACCGATTCTTGCCGAGCAGGTTGAGCGCGGCGCGCAGCCCAACAGAGGTGTCGGCGGCGGGCTGTTCGGCGAGGACGGAGTCGATGGCCTGCTCGGCCTGCTTGAGCGGGAAGCCGAGGCCGGTGAGCGCCTCGACCACCTGGTCGCGCACCGGCGTGATCACCGGGGTGGCGGCACCGGGCGGACCGGATTGCACCGGAACGAGATTCACCTTGTCGCGCAGTTCGACCACCATGCGTTCGGCCCCGCGCTTGCCGATGCCGGGCACCCGGGTGAGCGCGGCGACATTGCTTTCGGCGAGCGCCTTGCGCAGCGCCTCGGGTTCGAGCACCGCGAGCACCGCCATGGCCAGGCGGGGGCCGACGCCGGACACCGTTTGCAGCAGACCGAACAGGTCGCGCGCCTCGGTGTCGGCGAAGCCGAACAGCGTCATCGAGTCCTCGCGAACGATCATCGCGGTGTACAGCCGGGTTTCTTCGCCGCGGGTCAGCGTGGCCAGCGTCGCGGGGGTGACGTTGAGCCGGTAACCGATGCCCGCCGCCTCGATCACCGTGTGGTCGAGGGCGATTTCCAGCACCTCACCGCGTACCGACGCGATCACCTCTGTACCGCCTTCCGTTGTTCGGCAAGCCGTTCCGCGTACTTGCGTTGTGCCTCGGCCGCTTGGGCTTCGGCCTTGGCCATCCGCTCCATCAGCGGCGCCCGCCAACAATGGCAGATGGCCAGCGCGAGCGCATCCGCCGCGTCGGCCGGTTTCGGCGCGACCTGCAGGCCGAGTATTCGGGTGACCATGGCCGTGACCTGTGCCTTGTCCGCGGTGCCGTTGCCGGTGACCGCGGCCTTCACCTCGCTGGGCGTGTGGAACGCGACCGGGATGCCGCGGCGCGCGGCCGCGAGCGCGATCACGCCGCCCGCCTGCGCGGTGCCCATCGCGGTACGGACATTGTGCTGGGCGAAGACGCGTTCGATCGCGACGGCCCCCGGTTTGTGCGTGTCCAGCCATAATTCGGCGGCGTCGGCGACCTCGAGTAGGCGGTGCGCGAGGTCCATGTCGGGCGGGGTGCGGACCACATCGACGGCGATCGCGGTGACCTTCCGGCCGATACCGCCCTCGACAATGCTGAGGCCGCACCGGGTGAGCCCGGGGTCGACGCCCATCACCCGCACGAAATCCCCTCTCGCAGACACGAACAACTGTTCGAGAGTCTAGCGGAGGCAGGGTCTTTCACGGTCCAGCGACACGGGGTGCGCCAGGCCGCCCGCCCGAGTGATTTACGACGCTGCGGGGAAGCCGAGTAGCTCCGGTTCACTGGCGCGCGCCGCCCACTCGCGCGCCGGATCGACGACGAGACGACGCGCTTTGAGATCGAGCAATCCGCTGACGTTGATGACCGTGGCGGCCATCTCACCGTCCGCGCGGGTCAGGATCTGTTCGACCCGATACGTCTTGCCGGTCCCCCACAACCACGCGCACGACACGTCGACCGTGTCGCCGCCGCGTAGCTCTCGATGGAATTTGATCGTCGTCTCGAGATTGACCGGCCCGAACCCGTCGGCGATCAATTCGTCCACGGAAATCCCGGCCGCCTGCACGCACGCGAATCGCGAGTGGTCGGCGTACTGGTGATACGCAGCGCCGGTGACGTGCAACTGCGGATCCAGGTCGGACACACGGACTTCTAAGCGAGTACTGAACGTCACGAGCCCGACTATGCCAGCACCCACCGACAAGTTCGGCCGACCCGGAACCACCCAGGTTGGCTGGAGCAGATTCACAGCGTCTCTCGAGGAACGGTGTCGACAATGCCGTAGGTGTCTGCCCTTGGAGTGCCGTTTGCCGCGCCCGCGATCCCGGTGCCACCACCGGCCCCGCAGTTGCCGTCGGCGAATCTGAATCCCAACTATCAGAACACCTTTCATCATGGGATCTCCCTGTTGCACGGGTGGCTGCCGTTGACCGTGGAGATCGTCGCGGTGGTATTTCTGCTCGTCGCCGTCGCGCGCAGGTCGCGGCGGTGGTGGGCGATCCAGGTGCCGGTGTGTGTGCTGATCGGCGTGCTCGGTGCGTTGGTCGCGCGGTGGTATGTGTCGAATCAAGGACTGGCGTCGGATCCCGCGCCCGCGTTGCTGTGGGCCTGCGTCGGTGGGACGGCGGGTGCGCTGGCCGTCGCGGTGCTCGGCTGGCGGGGTGCGGGGTGGTGGCGACGCGGGGTTGCGGTGCTTGCCATTCCGTTGGCCCTGCTCAGTACCGGACTGGTGCTCAACCAGTGGGTCGGCTACTACCCCACCGCGCAGTCCGCGTGGGGCGCGCTCACCGCCGGTCCGCTGCCGAACCAGACCGACCTCGACGCGCTGGCCGGATTGCGCGACACCAACGTGTCGACCGGCAAGATCGTGCCGGTCCGAATTCCCGACTCGGGCAGCAACTTTCCGCATCGCACCGAGTACGTGTACCTGCCGCCCGCCTGGTTCGCCGGGCCGACTCCGCCCACACTGCCCGTGGTGATGATGATCGGCGGCGAATTCAACACTCCCGCCGACTGGATCCGCAGCGGACAGATCATGCCCGCCGTCGACCAATTCACCACCGCCAACGGCGGTCTCGCACCGATCCTCGTGTTCGTCGATTCCAGCGGCAGCTTCAACAACGACACCGAGTGTGTGAACGGCCCGCGCGGCGACGCCGCCGACCACCTGACCCGAGATGTGCCGAGCTACCTCGAATCCCGCTTCGGCGCCGCCGCCGATCCCGCGCAGTGGGCGGTGGTCGGCTGGTCCATGGGCGGCACCTGCGCCGTCGACCTGGCCGTCATGCACCCGGAACTGATCCACACCTTCGTCGACATCGCGGGTGACATCGGTCCCGTCTCCGGCAACAAAGACCAAACCATCGCCCGCCTCTACGGCGGCAACGCCGACCTGTGGGCCGCCTTCGACCCGCTCACCGTAATGGCCGAACACGGCCAATATACCGGTCTGGCAGGCCTTTTCGACGACCTGACCCCACCGCAGCGCCACTACCCCACCGGCAACGGCGCACCCCGCGGGCCCCGTCCTCCCATGGACGACGACAACCCCGGAATGGGCGGCCACGACGGCGTCATGGACACCGGTGAGGTCGGCGCGGCCGAAAAGCTGTGCAACCAGGGCCACGAGGTCGGCATCGACTGCACCATCCACACCACCCAGGGCGGCCACACCTGGCAATTCGCCTCAGCGGCGTTCACCTCGTCCCTGCCGTGGATATCCGCCCGCCTCGGCCTCCCCACCCCCAACGCCACCTGACCGGCTCCGCCGATAACGGGACATGACGGCGGCCCCACTCGCACTTCGCCGCCACCATGTCCCGTTGGGCATGGCCTGACTCGGCCTGCCGCCGACCGTGGATGGCCGACGGTGCCAGCGAGCGGCCGCGTGCAGTGTGATCCGTCCGGCCAGCAGTTCTAAGCCGACAACGTGATTCGAGCTGGGCCGCCGATCGCCACTGCACCACCTGAAGCGGCCCTTTGCCTAGGCGGATTATGCGACCGGACAGCGTGATTCGAGATCATCGTCAAGCTGGCGAGAGAGTTCGGGTGAAGGTGCGGCGGTAAGCCTGAGGTGAGACGCCGATTGCCTCGTGCAAGTGCTGGCGCAACGAGGTGCCGGTGGCGAACCCGACCTCGCCTGCGATGCGGTCCACCGTCATGTCGGTCGATTCGAGCAGATGCCGCGCCCGGAACAGGCGTTGCTGAATCAGCCAGCGGCCCGGGCTCATCCCGACCTCCTCGCTGAACCGCCGCGCGAAGGTGCGTTTGCTCATGCGCGCGTGGACGGCGAGCTCGTCGACAGTGAGTGGCAGGTGCAGGTTTTCCAACGCCCACTGCCGGGCGGCGGCAGTGCCCGCCGAGGTGGACGGCGGCACGGGCTGCTCGATGTACTGGGCTTGGCCGCCGTCGCGCCACGGCGGCATGACGCAGCGCCTGGCCACGGCGTTGGCGACGGCGCTGCCGTGGTCGCGGCGCACGAGGTGCAGGCAGACGTCGATACCGGCCGCCGCCCCCGCAGAGGTGAGGATGTCATCGTCGTCGACGTACAGGACATCGGGATCGAGGCGAACGCGCGGGAACGTCTGACGGAAGAGGTCGGCCTCGTACCAGTGCGTGGTCGCCGGGCGCCCGTCGAGCAGTCCGGCGGCGGCCGCGACGAACGCGCCGGTGCAGATCGCGACGAGCCGGGCCTCGGGCCGGATCCGGGCGAGCGCGTCGCGCACCGGCTGGGGCAGGTCGCCGCCGAGGGTCATCGCGATGTCGCACGCGGGCAGGATCACGGTGTCGGCGGTGTCGATGATGCTGCTGTCGTGCGCGACGGAAATCGAGTAATCCGCGACGGTGCGCACCGGCTGACCGTCGAGCGAACAGGTACGCACCTCGTAGCGGCCGCCCGCACTGCCGAATACCCGGTTCGGGATGCCGAGCTCGAACGGGTAGACCCCGTCGAGCGCCAGCACCGCGACCCGATGAACCGAAGACGTCATGGCACGATCATATCGAAGAATGGCAATCATGCCATTTCCTGGCCGAGACCGAAGCGGCAAACTCAGTGCAATGAGCGAAAATATGCGTGCGATCAGCCAGGACACTCTCGGCGGCCCCGAGGTCCTCACCGAGGTGCAACTCCCCCGGCCGGTGCCCGGTCCTGGCGAGATTCTGGTGCGGGTACGTGCCGCCGGGCTCAACCCGACCGACTGGAAACACCGGGCCAACGCGAACGCTTTCCTGCCCCCGCCGCCCTTCGTGCTCGGCTGGGACGTGTCCGGCGAGGTCGCCGAAACCGGCATCGGCGTGGCCCTATGGCAACCAGGCGACGAGGTCTTCGGCATGCTCCCGTACCCGAACGGCCACGGCGCGACGGCCGAGTACGTCGTCGGCCCGGCCCGCGCCTTCACCCGCAAACCCGCGAGCCTCGATCACGTGCAAGCCGCCGCGATCCCGCTGGCCGCACTCACCGCCTGGCAGGCCCTGGTCGACCTCGCCGACTTGCAGGCAGGCCAGCGGGTGTTGATCCATGCGGCGGCGGGCGGCGTCGGGCACTTCGCCGTCCAGATCGCCAAGGCCCGCGGTGCCTACGTCATCGGCACGGCCAGCGCGCCCAATCACGAATTCCTGCGCGGTCTCGGCGCGGACGAGGTGATCGACTACCGCACCACCGATGTCGCCGAGGCGGTCCGCGAGATCGACGTGGTGCTGGATTCGATCAGTGACGACAACAGCGTCCAGTCGCTGCACACCTTGCGGCCGGGTGGCCTGCTGGTCACGCTGCGCCCGACCGGCGAGGTCGATCTGGCGGGCGAGGCGAGCAAGCTCGGCGTGCGCGCGCTGCGCATGCTGGTGGAGGACGACCAGGCGGGCATGGTCGCGCTGGCCGGACTCGTCGAGTCCGGCACGTTGCGGCCGACGATCGCGGGCACCTTCCCGTTGGCGGACACCGCGAAGGCGCATGCGTTGGGCGACACCGGCCGTACCGTCGGCAAACTGGTTGTCACTGTGCCCTGACACCGAAACTTTTTCCGCGCGGCGCTTCGGTGAATCCGCGAAATCGGGGCGGTCACGCTTCTACCATCCGATGATGAGCACTGTTGTGAAGGCTGTCCTCGAGGGCGGGCCGAAAGACATGCCCGCGCGAATCGTTCCCATCACCCCGCCGGGAATCGAGTTGAAAGTCCCGTTCAAGGGTGGTTACGAACACTTCAAGGTGACCCGCAAGGAGAAGGACACCCCGGAGGGGCGGTTGCGTGTTTACGAGTGGTCCAGCCGGACCGAACTCCCGAAGTGACGCGCGAATAATCGTCCTGTGCGGCCGGTCGGATCATCGACCGGCCGCCTTCTCCTGGTCCACCCAGGGAACAGTGGGCAACCCATGGACAAACGCGTAACCAATTGGTTACGCTTCCCGCGTGGATGAAGTGGCGAGCGCCATCGCCGATCCGGTGCGGCGGGAGATCCTGACGTTGCTGCGCGGCGCCCGGCGCACCGCCGGTGAGATCGCCGGACAGTTCACGATCAGCAGGCCCGCGATCAGCAGGCACCTGCGGGTCCTGCGCGAAAGCGGCCTGGTCCGCGACGAACTCATCGGCAGGCAGCGCTACTACGTGCTCGATCCGGCGCCGCTCACCGAACTCGCCGACTGGATCGCCCGCTTCGACACGTCCACCGCGTGGGAGCACCGGCTCGACGCACTCGACACCGAGGTCTACCGGACGCGTCGCGAGCACCGCGCGGCACCGGCCGACCGGAACCCGAAGGAGCACACCGGATGACCACCCGACCCACCGGACGCCTCGACCGCAGCGGCGGTAAGCGCGATCTGATCCTGACCAGAACCTATCGCGCGCCGATCGAGGACGTGTGGGCCAGCGTCACCGAATCCGACCGCACCGCACGCTGGTTCGGGCCGTGGGAGGGCGAGGCGGGCACCGGACAAAACATCAAGATCCAGCTGGTGCACGAAGAGGGCGCGCCCTGGTGCAACGCACACATCGACGCGTGCGAACCACCACAGCGACTTTCGATCACCACCAAGGACAGCTACGGCAGCTGGCGGCTCGAGGCGGTCCTCACGGAGACCGACGGCGTCACCGAACTCGTCTTCACTCATCACTTGGAGCCCGACGCGCCGATCGCCGAAGTCGGTCCCGGCTGGGAGTACTACCTCGACGTACTCGGGGCGGCCCGCGATGATGCGGACCGCCCCGAGTGGGAGGATTACTACCCCTCGATGAAGCAGTACTACGAAGCGCTGCTGGACTAGTCGTCCAGCTGCGCCAGGATCTCGTCCGAGATATCGACCATCGGATGCAGCCGCGTTCTGCACATCACTCGTCCAGCTGAGCCAAAATCTCGTCCGAGATATCGACCATCGGATGCAGCCGCGTTCTGCACATCACTCGTCGAGCTGAGCCAGGATCTCGTCGGAGATATCGACGTTCGTGTACACGTTCTGCACGTCGTCGCTGTCTTCGAGTGCGTCGACCAACTTGATCACCTTGCGGGCACCGTCGGCATCGACCTCGACCGACACCGACGGCTGGAAGCCGGATTCGGCGGAGTCGTAGTCGATTTCGGCGGCCTGCAACGCCTTGCGCACCGGGATCAGGTCGCTCGGGTCGCTGATGATCTCGAAGGAGTCACCGAGGTCGTTGACCTCCTCGGCACCCGCGTCGAGCACGGCCATCAGGACGTCGTCCTCGGACAGGCCGTTCTTCTCCAGCGTGACGACGCCCTTGCGGTGGAACAGGTAGGACACCGAACCCGGGTCGGCCATGTTGCCGCCGTTGCGGGTCATCGCGACACGCACCTCGCCCGCGGCGCGGTTGCGGTTGTCGGTGAGGCACTCGATCAGCACCGCGACACCATTGGGGCCGTAGCCCTCGTACATGATGGTCTGCCAGTCGGCGCCGCCGGCTTCTTCACCGCCGCCGCGCTTGCGGGCACGTTCGATGTTGTCGTTGGGCACCGACGACTTCTTCGCCTTCTGAATGGCGTCGTAGAGCGTCGGATTGCCTCCGGGGTCACTGCCACCCGTGCGGGCCGCCACCTCGATGTTCTTGATCAACTTGGCGAAGAGCTTGCCACGCTTGGCGTCGATCCCCGCCTTCTTGTGCTTGGTGGTGGCCCATTTGGAGTGGCCGCTCATTCCCTACTTCCTTCAGGTCGATGGCACGTTTGGTGGTGTGTACCGTACCGGCCCGGCCGGACGAACAACTTCTCCAGCCTACTCGGCCGGTCATCGCGGTCTGAACGGCGCGTGAACTACGCGTCCCGAACCAGGTCCACGAACATCCGGTGCACCCGCAGATCGCCGGTTACCTCCGGGTGGAACGACGTCGCGAGGACGTTGCCTTGCCGCACTGCCACAATGCGTCCCGCGAACGGTCCGTCGGGCACCGTCGCCAGCACTTCGACGCCGTCACCGACGCGCTCCACCCAGGGCGCCCGGATGAAGACCGCGCGCATCGGGCCGTCGTCGAGTCCGGTGAAATCCAGATCGACCTCGAACGAATCGACCTGACGGCCGAAGGCGTTGCGGCGCACCGTCATATCGATGCCGGACAGGTGCTGCGCGTCGGGCCTGGTGTCGAGCACCTCGTTCGCGAGCAGGATCATGCCCGCGCAGGAACCGAAGGCGGGCATGCCATCTCGCAGGCGCGCGCGCAGCGGCTCGAGCAGTTCGAAGACCTCCAGCAGCTTGCTGATGGCGGTCGATTCGCCGCCCGGCAGGACCAGCGCGTCCACCGCGGCCAGCTCGGACTCGCGGCGCACCAGCACGGGTTCGGCACCACAGTGGGCGAGGGCCGCGATGTGCTCGCGCACGTCACCTTGCAAGGCCAGCACGCCGATGGTGGGGCCGGTCCGGGCGAGGTCGGCGGCGGGTGCGGCGACCGGGGAAGCGTTCACGTCGGAAAGTTTACGAGCCGTCGCGGTGTGCGCCTGCTCACGGTCGCCGTCAGGGTTCCGTCAACGCCGGAGTAATCCGGCCGCGACAGGCCGACACTATCGAAGTGATAGCTGTGTTGCCGCGCAAGGTCCCTGCACCGGGCGGAGATGCGAATACTGCCAGGCCCCGCCGCGGACTCACCGTCCCGACCGGTTTGGCCGGCCTTTCCCTCGATGCGATGGCGTCGGTGTCCTACGGTCCGGAAGCCATTGTGCTGGTGCTGGCCACCGCGGGTGGCGCGGGCCTCGGCCTGACCCTGCCGGTGACGCTGGCGATCGCGGCGCTGCTCGCCGTGCTGGTCGCTTCCTACCGTCAGGTGATCGCGGCGTTCCCGAACGGCGGTGGCGCGTACGCGGTGGCCAAGGCGCATCTGGGGCATCGCACGAGCCTGACCGCGGCGGCCTCGCTGATCATCGACTACGTGTTGAACGTGGCGGTATCGATCGCCGCCGGTGTCGCCGCACTCACCTCGGCATTTCCCGCGTTGCTGCCGTACACGTTGTGGATCTGCCTGGCGATCCTGGTCGGCATCACCGCACTCAATCTGCTGGGTATCACCGAGAGCGCCCGCGCGTTCATGGTGCCGACCGTCGTCTTCGTGGTCGGCATTTTCACGGTGATCATCGCGGGACTGCTGCGTTCGGAGCCCGCGAGTGTCAGCGAAGGCGCCGCGACCGCGCTCGACATGCACACGGTCGGAGTGCTGTTGCTACTCAAGGCCTTCTCCAGCGGCTGTGCCGCGTTGACCGGCGTCGAGGCGATCGCGAACGCGGTGCCCAGCTTCGAGGCGCCGAAAGTCGTTCGCGCGCAACGGGCCGAGGTCGCGCTGGGCGCGCTGCTCGGCATCATGCTGGTCGGGCTCGCCCTGCTGATCGAGAAGTTCGAAGTGCACCCGATCGACGGCACCACGGTGCTCTCGCAGTTGACCGAGGCCGCGCTCGGGCACGGAATCGGTTACTACGTAGTCCAATTCGCGACGGTGATCCTGCTGGCACTGGCCGCCAACACCTCCTACGGTGGGCTGCCGACGCTGACCAAGATCCTCGCCGACGACAACTGCCTGCCGCACCGGTTCGCGGTCAGCTCGCCGCGACAGGTCTATCGGTACGGCGTGCTGACCCTCGCCGTCGCCGCCGGCGTGCTGCTGATCGGCGCGAACGGCAATATGAACGCGCTGGTCCCGCTATTCGCGATCGGGGTATTCGTCGGATTCACCATCGCGCAGGTCGGCATGGTGCGGCACTGGCTGCTGGCCAGGACCGGCGGCTGGCAGTGGCGGATGGCGCTCAACGGCTTCGGCGCGCTGCTCACCTTCATCGCCGCGATCGTCACCACCGCAATGAAATTCACCGAGGGCGCCTGGTTGATCGTGCTGATCCTGCCCGTGTTGGTGGTCGGGATGGAACGAATTCGCGACACCTACGGCAGGATCGGCGCGTTCCGCCGGTCCGATGAGGTACCTCCCCCGCCGCGGCCGCGCGACGCCGTCATCGTGGTGCCGGTGTCCGAGGTTTCCGACTTGAGCTGCGAGGCACTGTCCGCCGCGCTCTCGATCGGCAAAGATGTTGTCGCAGTGCATGTTTGCCTACCCGGCGAATCGGTCAAGGCCTTCACCAAGGCGTGGGAGGCCTGGCACCCGGACGTGCGACTGGTACTCCTCGAGGACAGCGACGCGACAGTCGGCGGCCCGGTGGCACGCTACGTCAGCGAGAACTTCGAAGGCCGCCGCAAGGTCGTCGTCATCGCCGAGGTCGACCCCCCGGTCGGCTGGAACCGCGTGCTGCCCAGCCACCGCAGCGATGAACTAGAACGCGTGCTGCGCCGTATGACCGACACAGTAGTCTGCCACCTGCGCGTCCAGGTGGGTTGAAAAACCTGATCGAATTCAGGCGGCCGCGGTGGTGTGCGTCGGCCACACGCACACCACCGCAGTCGACAACTCCCCGCGCACGAATCCCCTTCCCGCGCAACAACTCCCTTGCCTGCCCACGTGCGAGCCAGGTCGCCGCGCACCAATTCTCCTGCAGCGCACCGATTCGCTGACGAATTCGCGCGCTGCGCACCACGATGTGCGCGGCGATTGTCGATGCGTGGCGAGGCTGCCGTCAGTCCTCGACTTGGCCCGGACCGCCGGAGTAGCGGCGAGGATTCGTGGCGCGCGCCAGGTCGCAACTCGCGTTCACGGCACGGCCCAGGTCGCCGCGCACCAATTCTCCTGCTGCGCACCGATTCGCTGACGATTTCACGCGCCGCGCACCACGATGTGCGCGGCGTCGGTGGCGATCAGTCGCGGAGGTTGCGGATGAGGCCTTCCTGGACGACCGCGGCGACGAGTTGACCTTCGCGGTTGAAGATCTTGCCGCCGGTGAGGGCGCGGCCGAAGCCTGCTGACGGCGACGCCTGGTCGTAGAGGAGCCAGTCGTCGGCGCGGAAGGGGCGTAGGAACCACATGGCGTGGTCCAGGGACGCGTTCTGGGTTTGCTCGTCGGGGTGGATCACCTTCGAGGAGCCGAGCAGGGTCATATCGCTCATGTAGGCGAGGGTGCAGACGTGGAACAGCGGGTCGTCGGGCAGCGGGTGGCGGTAGCGGAACCACACCTGCTGCTGGGAGACGACGCCCTCGCGGCGAGCCACCTGGTCCTGCGGCACTGTGCGGATGTCCCAGTGCTCCCATTCGCGCATCGCCCACAGGCGTTCCGGGCTCATCGAGATGCTGGCGTCCGGGAGTTCGTCGGGCGGCTGCACCGGCGGCATCACATCCTGATGCTCCGGGCCCTCGTCACCGATGTGGAACGACGCCGACATGGTGAATATCGCCTGACCGTCCTGCACGCCGGTGACCCGGCGGGTGCAGAACGAGCGGCCGTCCCGGATCCGCTCGACGAGATACACCGTCGGCTGGTCCGGGTTGCCCGGCCGCAGGAAGTATCCGTGCAGCGAATGCACCTGATACCGCGGTTCGACCGTGCGCACCGCCGACACCAGCGCCTGGCCGGCAACCTGTCCGCCGAACGTGCGCGGAAGCTGAGTCTTCGTGGACGCCCCACGGAAGATGTCGCGCTCGAGCCGCTCTATCTCCAGCGCCTCTTCGATTGTCGCCATGGGCTGAGATTAACTCGCCACGCCGCCTGCCTGCTCCTCGGCCGTCAGGTGATCGGCCAGCAATGCGCCTCCGGTCCCAGCCACCGGCCTGCCGCGGAAGCCAAGATCACATACCGCCGACGAAGGCGGGTCGGGCGGTTTGCTCTGATGGACCGGTGCCACAGTTCGTGCCGATCACCCAGGACGTCCTCATCGAACGTCTCGTCGAGCGCCTGCGCGCCCTGCCCGGCCACCGGGTGATCGCGATCGACGGCGCCGACGCCGCCCGCCCGGTCGATCTCGCCGATCGAGTAGCCGCCGCATTGCGCGACACCGGCAGACCCGCGGACGTGGTCTCGCTGCACGATTACGTCCGTCCGGCCTCCCTGCGCGTGGAGTTCGGCCGCGACGACATCTCCTATCGCACCGCCTGGTTCGACTACGACGCGCTGCGCCGCGAGGTCATCGACGCGCTGCACACCGACGGCCGCTGGCTGCCCGCCCTGTGGGACGAGGCCACCGACCGCTCGGCCCGCGCCACCATTCGCCCCGCTCCCGCCGACACCGTCCTGCTCATCGCGGGCCCCATGCTGCTCGACCACTACCTCCAATTCGACCTGACCGTCCGCCTCGACATGTCGGAACAAGCCCTGCGCCGAACAACCCCGCCCGAGGACCACTGGACCATCCCCGCCCTCCTCGATAGTCACGAAAACCACACCACACCAACGTTCTTCGCCCGCTGGGACCACCCCGACCGCCCCGCCCTACGCGTCGACTAGGTTCTGTGTCGATGACGGGACGGCCCGGGCATCGTCGCGTTCAGGGCTTGGGTTTCGAGGGACTGCTCGCACACAACGCCGTCGCAAGAGCAGCCCGGATATCCGCGTCCTGCGCCGCACTCTGGCCGGGGTCGAGATTGACCATCATCGTTGCGGTGCGACCGTCGGTCGTGGTCGCGCCCAACGTCTCGAAGCCCAAGATGCCGCCGTCGTGTCCCCAATACAAGCCACCGCACGGCAGCGGCGTGCTCTGAAACCCCAGCCCGTAGGCATCATTGAACGAATCGCCGGTCGGCCGGGTCGTCATCATCGCCTGGAGTTCGGGCGGGTTCAGGAGGCGACCGTTCATGAGGGCACCGAGGAATTGGTTCAGATCCGCAGCGCTGGAGACCATCGACCCGGCGGCCCCCGCGATCGACGGATTGAACTCGGAGAGGTCGATAGGACCGGCGTCGCCCGGCTTGGCGTAACCCTGCGGGTGCACGCCCGGGATGCTCGACTCGTCTCCGGGAACAGAAGTGTCGCGCAGGCCGAGCGGACCGATGATGCGCTGGCCGATCTCCATCCCATACGGCCGACCGGTGACCTTCTCGATGATCATGCCCGCCAGCAGGTAATTCGTGTTGGAGTACGACCAGCCGGTTCCCGGCGGAAACAGCGACGGATTGCCCAGCGCAAGTTGCACCAATTCCAGCGGATCATGGTGCACGAGAGTATTTTTCAGGATCTCCTCCTGACTCAGCGAAGCCAGGTAGTCAGGCACGCCGCTGGTGTGCTGCAGCAACTGCCGCACCGTAATGACCTGTCCGTCATTGCCATTGCCCCGGACCACGCCGGGCAGGTACTGCTCCACCGGCGCGTCGAGTGCCACCCGATGCTCAGCCACGAGTTGCAGCACCGCAGTGGACACGAACATCTTCGTCATGCTGCCGATGCGAAACCGACTGTCCCCCACCATCGGTGCCTGAGTCCCGATGTTCGCAACACCGCTCGTCAACACCGTCCGACCGTGCCCATCGTTCACTTCGAGCAAGACGCCCGGCGCACCGTCGGTAGTGGTCAACCGCTGCAGAATGTTCTGTACATCGGTATAGCTGGGCGGGGGCGCGGCACCCGCATTATCCCCCGTCCCGCACGCACACAGCGTCAGCGCGGCAGTGGCGCAAACAGCGCCGAAAATAAGGTTGTACCTACGCATTTCGTCCTCCACGGATCGTCAGGACCAACGCTAGGCAGCGCCACCCGGACACACCTCACCCTCGAGAGCCAACTGGCACGCCGTCTTGCGATACCCGAGTACCGGACTGATCCCATCCAGAGGTGGTACCTGCATCAGTTCGCCCCCCGGCCCGTCCTTTGCTTCTCTTCTGGAGCGTCGTTTCACTTGCTAATAGATAAATGCGCATATCCGTGTATCTAGATGTATTTCCGCTCCTCTCGATTCTGCACAGCGAGGTCCCGTTGACCATCGTTAAAGTGACCGAATGGGGAGGGAATGCGCTATCTGCGCGAAGCATCGGGGCGTCGGACCACTGGTAGGCCCGGTGCTCTTCGAGAACGAACTGGTCATCGTGACGCATCGCCCTCTCGACCAGGGCTCCCCCATCCCCGGCTACCTGTTCGTGGAAACGCGCCGTCACACACCAACCGTGTCGACCCTGACCGACCCTGAGGCCGCAGCCATCGGCGTGGCAGTCACCCGAGCGGCCCACGCCCTACAACAAGAACTAGCACCGGAATTCGTCTTCTCCGCAATCACCGGCCGCTCCGTTGCCCACTTCCACCAGCACGTCTTCGCCCGCCCCGTCGGCACTCCGGCGACGATTCCCTGGACTGACGTCGACTCCTGGCCAGAATCCCCTCGCATCAACACCGACGAACTCTTCGCTCTCTCCGACCGCCTATCGACCCACTTCTCCCCCACTCGCCCATGAATGGCACACCGGCCGCCACCGTGTGCCACTCACCGAGGATCTAGACGAGGCGGTGGCCGCCGTCGACGTGCAGGACGGTGCCGGTGATGAAGGGGTTGCGCATCGCGGCGAGCATGGCCTGGGCAACTTCGGCGGGCTTACCGATGCGGCCGACCGGCAGGCGGGCCGCAAGTTGTTGGTGGCGTTCGGTTTTGGCGTCGCCCGCGATGGTGTCCCAGATCGGGGTGTCGATCCAGCCCGGGGAGACGACGTTGACGCGGACAGGGCCGAGTTCGACGGCCAGGGCGTAGGCGAGGGATTCGAGGGCGCCGTTGGCGGCGGCGACGATCGAAGAGCCAGGGCCCGGGCGGTAGGCGGCGATGCCAGAGGTGAAGGTGAGCGAGCCGCCCGGGACGATCCGAGCGTGCTTGGCGAGCAGCGCGGGCCCGATCAGCTTGGCGTCCAAGGTCTTTCGCGCCAGTCCGACATCGAACGAGGCGATGGGCTGATACACACCCTCGACGTCGACCGCGGTGGTCACCACGTGATCGACCGGACCCACCTCGGTGAACAGCCGCTCGACATCGGCCTCATCGGTGATGTCGACGACGATCGAACGCACCTTGCCCGGCCCATCGGACAAGGTGCGTTCCGCGGCGGCGAGCCGCTCGGTGGAGCGGCTGGCGATGATGACCTCCCCGCCTTCCGTCACCAACGCGTTCGCCAACGCCAATCCCATGCCGGAGCTACCGCCGACGATGACGACCCGTTCTGTTGTTGCGTTCTCTGTCATGCCTCCACTCGACCACCGCGCCGATCGAGTGTCCATGTCGCGCTAACGAATTCGCGTTAGCGTCGAACTAACGCAGCAGGTCAGCCGGTGCAGGCCGGGGACTGGATGTTGAGATTGGTGAGGGCGCCACAGGCCCAGGCCTTCTGGACCTTCCACTTGCCGCCGTCGAGCACGAACGGCACGTCGACCACGTTCTCGGTACCGTTGATCGCGATTTTCCCTTGGGCACTGACGGAGTCGCCGAAAACGGTCACGCCGGTGATGGTCACTTGAGCGTTCGCCTGCTTGTATGCCGCAGCGAGACGGTTGGGCAGCTCCGGGTCGGCCTCGATCCCCTGCACCAGGTCCAGCTTCTCCGAGCTGGGCACCGACGGATCCAGCGCCTTCTGCAGCAGCGCGTTCAACTCGTCGACGGTCGGCGGCGCAGGCTGGTTCGGGTTGGCAGTCGCGCTGGTCGTGACGCTGGAGGTCTTCGGCGGATCCTTCTTGTCATCGCTCCCACAAGCCGTCAGGCCCAGCGCGGCAACCACGGCCAAGCCTGCGATCGCGATACGTCCGGTCTTACGAAGCTTCAACTGCTCGTCCTTTGCGTTCGGCTGATACATCGACGGTGATGCGGCACGCGCTACCGACGCGATGGTCGACAGGCATCGAAATATGAAGCTACCCAGCGCAATTGTGAGAACAGTAAGACGATGGTGAGGTACGGAGAAGAGTCGGTCAGATACGGCTGTATCGGGTCGCGACGCCGAGGGAAAGGTTTGTCAGCTCGACATGAGAAAGCTGCGGTATCGAGGTTGTCAGCTGTTCATAAGCCCATCGACTGACCAACTCGAAAGTCGGACGAAACGAGAACGTCTCGGTCCAGGTATCGGCCGTCAACTCGGCAACCACTCCGTCGACCACGCTGTCGAGCTCATCGGTGTCGATGAACCAGCCGCGATCACCGAGCTGATCGTCCTCGAAGGTGAAACCGACCCGCAACTCGGCCGCGAATGGCTCGCCGGGAGACCTCGTCGGAACTCCGTGAGCGCGCCGCACAGGCGACGGAAGCCCCTGCCACACAGCGAATTTCCGCGAAATCTCGATCCTGAACATGCGAGCAGCGTAGTCAGATTCAATCGGCGGTCGCGCGCCATTGTGGGTCGGCGGCCAGCACATCGACCATTGCCCGCACGGCCGGATTCCGGATAGGCACACGCCAGATCGCGGCGTAGGTGACCTCCAGTGGTCCACCGCGAAGTGGACGCCAGACGAGGCCAGGGCGGTCGGCGGCGCGCGAGGAGCTGAGGCCGATCAGGTCCGGCCGTAAGGGCAACACCGTAAGCATTTGGGCGTGGCCCATCGCGCTTTCGCTGACCTGCACCTGGGCGCCTCGTTCCCGCAGCGCACGCAGCAATTCGTCATGGAGTCCAGCGGCGGATTCTCTGGCGAACAGGATGAGCTCCTGATCGGTGAGCTCGGCCGGTTCGACCTCATCGGAATTCGCCAGTGGATGCGCCGCGGACATCAGCACGCCGAGTTCGTCGCGGGCGACCGGCCGCTGGGCGAAGCGGTCCGGCAGCGCGACCGGCGCACGCACCAACGCGAGATCGACCTCATCGTCATCGAGCAACCGAACCTGATCAGCGGTGGTGCCACCGGTGAGCACCATCCGAGTGCCGGACGGCAGCAGTTCCTCGATTCGTGAAGGGAGCCAAGGCGGTACACCGTTGAGCAACCCGAACCGAACCACCGGCGCCCCCGCCGCCGACGCACGCCGCGTCTCCCGCACCGCCGAATCAACCGACCGCAACACCTCTTTGCCGGTCCGGAACAACACCTCCCCCGCCGCGGTCAACTCGACCCGAGGATCCCGGCTGAGCAGCGCCCCACCCATCTCCCGCTCCAACACCTTGATCTGCTGACTGAGCGTCGGCGCCGAAATAAACAACCGCTCCGCCGCCCGCCGAAAATGCAACTCCTCCGCCAGTACCACGAAGTACCGCAACTGCCGCAATTCCACGATCGCCCACATCCATCCACCGTCACGGCCGACCCGACCGCGTCAGGATCTGCACTCTCTCTCGGGACCTGCACTCGGAATAGGGCCCTAGAGCCAGTGCAGATCCCGAGACAGAGTGCAGATCTTGCGCATACCGTCGCGAAGCACGCAGGCAGGGACTCGGGTGAGTCCCTGCCTGTTCAGGTCATACGCCCGCGTGGGGCGCGGGGTCACCAGCCGCGTTCGGCCAGGCGGTGGTCGACCGGGAGCTCTTCGACGTTGATGCCGACCATGGCCTCGCCGAGTCCACGGGACACCTTGGCGAGCACGTCCGGGTCGTCGTAGAACGTGGTCGCCTTGACGATGGCGGCGGCCCGCTCGGCCGGGTTGCCGGACTTGAAGATGCCGGAGCCGACGAAGACGCCTTCGGCGCCGAGCTGCATCATCATCGCGGCGTCGGCGGGGGTGGCGATGCCGCCCGCGGTGAACAGGACGACGGGCAGCTTGCCGGTCTCGGCGACCTCGCGGACCAGCTCGTAGGGGGCCTGCAGCTCCTTGGCGGCGACGAACAGCTCGTCGGCGGGCAGCGAGGACAGCCTGCGGATCTCGCCGCGGATCTTGCGCATGTGCGTGGTGGCGTTGGAGACGTCGCCGGTGCCCGCCTCGCCCTTCGAGCGAATCATGGCCGCGCCCTCGGTGATTCGGCGCAGCGCCTCACCCAGGTTGGTGGCGCCACACACGAACGGAATGGTGAAGTTCCACTTCTCGATGTGGTTGGCGTAGTCGGCGGGGGTGAGCACCTCGGACTCGTCGATGTAGTCGACGCCGAGGCTCTGCAGGATCTGCGCCTCCACGAAGTGGCCGATGCGGGCCTTCGCCATGACCGGGATGGAGACGGCGGCGATGATGCCGTCGATCATGTCGGGGTCGCTCATCCGGGACACGCCGCCCTGCGCGCGGATGTCGGCGGGCACCCGCTCCAGCGCCATCACCGCGACCGCGCCGGCGTCTTCGGCGATCTTGGCCTGGTCGGGGGTGACGACGTCCATGATCACCCCGCCCTTGAGCATCTCGGCCATGCCGCGCTTCACGCGGGCGGTGCCGATGGTCTGGGTGGTGTCGGGCGTCGTCACGGCAAACTCCTGGGTCATCTGCGCCAATCAGGTCGCAAGGGATTGAATCGACCCAATTCTAGGCGTGCCACCCAGGCCACTTGATAGCCAGTCGGAGATGACTGGCCTTGTCACCTACCAGCGGTTCTGTCCGCCGCCGCGACGCACTGGACCGGTCGGCCGGGCCAGGGGAACGGATTCGCCGGGCAGCGGGGCGGTTTCACCCACCCCGCTAACTTCCGGCGGCGGCTCAGAGCGGGCCGACGACGAGCAACTGTGCCCAGTACTCGGCGGCGGCCGGACCGACGAGCGGCATCAGGAAATCGAACAACAGGTAGGACATGTACTACGTACCTCCGCACACCGAGCATTTCCCCCCACCACCGGCGAGGGCCGCGGCACCGAATTCGAGTGCCTTGCGAAAAGCACTACCCAGCCCGCGTCGATCCAGTCGCGACCGTAGCACGATGATGAAACACATCACACCCGCTCAGCGGATGGATCTGACCTCGGGATGGGCGACGCCCGAGGCGGCCGCGGCGGCTTCGGGAAGCAGTTGGTCGAGGTTGTAGGGGTAGACGGTTTCGCCGGAGCGGTCCAACTGGACGATGTCTTCGACGGTGCACCATTTGTTGCCGGAGATGGAGCGGCGTTCGATGGTGGTGAGGTTGGTGGCCTGCGGTTCGTAGCCACGCACGCGCAGGGCGAAGAAGAGTTCTTCGGAGCGGATGAGGTCGCCGTCGAAGGGGAACACGGCGACGCGGCGCCAGATCGGGCCGCGCAGGCTGTCCGGGTCGGCCTTGTGCCCGGTCTCCTCGTAGAGCTCGCGGACGGCGGCGTCGCGCAGCGTCTCGCCCGGGTCGACGCCGCCGCCGACAGTGAACCAGAAGGAGACGTCGGGGGTGGTGGGGTCGTTGCCGCGCATCAGCAGGGTGCGGTCCTGTTCGTCGAACAGCACGATGCGCGCGGTGGTGCGGGTGGTGTCGACGGTGAGTCCGGTGGACGCGGCCGGGGTGGCGCGCTCGGTGATCTCGAAGTAGGTGGGCAGCGGCGCGGTACCGCCGAGGTGCAGGATGCGCACCGAGCGGCGGGTGCGCAGCGCGAGGGTGTCGCGGACGGCGTCGTTGTGGAAGCGGCGCGCGATGAGGACGCGTGCCTCGGCGTCGGCCAGCTCGGCCACCATCTGCGGGCGCAACTTCTCGATGTCGATCGTCGAAAGTGCCCCGGAGAGTTGGTTTTCCACGGTCTCGCGATCGGCCCGCGCGACGCGTTCGGCCCGATCGGCCAGCAGCGCAAGAACTTTGCCCTGATCGGCCAGCGCGGGATCGGCGACCGGATCGGCGATCGCCATCGCGACCGACCTGGCCACCACCGCCCGGCGGGCCAGCGCCGCGTCCAGGGCCTGCCAGGACTGGTCGGAGCGCACGTGCAGCCGGTCGAGCCGGTTGGCGGTGGAGTAGGCCCAGATGCCGATCGCGACGATGACCGCCGCGATCAGCGCGAGGACGAGAACCGTTGTCGCGGAGAAGGTGATCATCCGGCGGCCCGCACCCTGGTGTCGCCGACGGTCACCGTCTCGTACACCCGCAGGATCTGTTCGGCCACCACCGGCCAGTCGTACTCGCCGACCACCTGGGTCGCGGTGTTCACCAAATCCGCCCGGCGGCCGTCGTCGGTGAGCACTCGGTCGATCGCCTTCGCGAGCGCCGCCGAATCACCCACCGGCACAAGCGCACCCGCCGCACCGTCGCGCAGCACCCGGCGGAAGGCATCCAATTCACTTGCCACCACGGCGGTTCCGGCGGCCATCGCCTCGATCAGGATGATGCCGAAGCTCTCGCCGCCGAGGTTGGGCGCGACGTAGACGTCCGCGCTGCGCATCGCCGAGGCCTTCTCCGCGTCCGACACCTGACCGAGGAAGCGCAGGTGCCCGGCGAGCGGTCCCGCCTCGCGCCGCAGCCGCTCCTCGTCACCGCGCCCGACGATGAGAATCTCCAGCTCCTTGTGCTTGCGCACCAGCTCGGGCAGCGCGCCGAGCAGCACGTCCATCCCCTTGCGTGGTTCGTCGTAACGGCCGAGGAACAGCACGGTCCGACCTGGTCGCGGATACCCGGGCAGCATCGGCGCCCGCGCGAACGCGGGCACGTCGACTCCGTTCGGAATCTCCACCGCATCCGAGCCGAGCGCCTCCACCTGCCAGCGCCTGGCCAGCTCCGAGACGGCGATCCGCCCGCTGATCTTCTCGTGGTACGGCCGCAACACACTCTGAAAAGTACTGAGCACCAACGACTTCGTGGTCGAGGTGTGGAAGGTGGCGACGATCGGCCCCTCCGCGATCTTCAACGCCAGCATCGACAGGCTCGGCGCATTCGGCTCATGGATATGCAGCACATCGAAATCATTGCCGTCGATCCAGCGACGAATCCTGGTGTAAGCCATAGGCCCGAAGGAAAGTCGCGCCACCGAGCCGTTGTAGGGAATCGCGACCGCGCGACCGGCCGACACCACGAAATCGGGCAGCGGTGTGTCCTCCGAGGCGGGCGCGAGCACGCTCACCCGGTGTCCGCGTTCGATGAAAACCCGAGCCAGCTCGACCACATGGGCCTGCACACCGCCGGGAACGTCGAACGAGTAGGGACAGACCATGCCGATCTTCATGGAGCGCCATCCGAATGGGCCGTCGTGTCAACGTTTACCGTACCGTTCGAGCCCGCCGCCGCGCTGGGCTCGTCACGGTGTGGCTGCGCGGCGGCGATCCGAGCCAACCGTGCCTCGGACAGGTCACTTTCCCACTGAGGTTGCAGCATGTGCCAATCCGCCGGGTGCGCAGCGATATTCGCCGCGAAGTGATCCGCCAGGGCCTGGGTGGCCGCCGCGACGCCGCCCGAAACGTCCACCGGCGGTTCGACCCGCATGCCCCAGCCCTCCGCACCGTCGTCGGTGAACCAGGTGTGCACCGGCAGCAGCACCGCCCCGGTCTCGATGGCCAGCTTGGCGGGACCTGCGGGCAGCCAGGTGCGCTCGCCGAAGAAGGTGACCGGGACGCCACGACCGGTGAGGTCGCGCTCCCCCAGCAGGCAGATCGCTTTGTTCTCGCGCAATCGGTTCGCGAGCTGGATGAACGGGGGCTGTTCGCCGCCGGTCAGCGGGAACACCTCGAACCCAAGGCTCTCCCGATAGGCGAGGAAACGCTTGTACAGCGACTCCGGCTTCAACCGTTCGTTGACGGTCGCGAAGGTGCCGTGATTCTGCACCAGCCACACCCCGGCAATGTCCCAGTTCCCCGAATGCGGCAGCACAAGGATCGCCCCACGCCCTGCGGCCAGCGCTGCTTCCAGGTGCGACTTCCCTTCCAGCACAAGCTCACTACCGATCGCCGCGTGATCCATCGACGGCAGCCGGAACGCCTCGCGCCAGTACCGCGCGTAGGAGCGAACACTCGCCTGAACAAGCTCATCCGGCACCTCCGCAGGCGTCCCGCCAACCACGCGAGCGAGGTTGCGCCGCAACTGATTCGGCTCGCCACCGGCACGGAAGGCGCGATTAGCCTTGCGCGCGACGCGATCGGCGCCGAAGTCGAACAGTCGCCGCGCTGTCGACTCGGGCAGTGCCCGCACGAGCCGCCAGCCCGCCGCGTATCCGACGTCGCTCAACCGCTCCCCGATACTCATGACCATTGCCCCGTTTCCTGCACCACACCGCCACGATATGGCGGTCTCACGTTGGCAGCTCCGTCGCGTTCGCCGGTCCCGCCGTGGGGTTTTCGGGCTGCGCCCGCGCCGTCGGCTTGTTCAGCGGCAGCACGTCGCGCGCGCCCGGCGAACTGCGCACCGCGAGCACCCGCTGGAACACCGTGACGATGCTGAGCACCGCGAGGATCCACATCGCGACGTGCACCGCGTAGGTGAGCCAGTGAATGCCCAGGTACCCGCCGATCCCGGTGAGCCCGGCCCCGACCAGCACGATGATCAGTCGATCCGGCCGCTCGATGATCCCGCCGTCGGCGGACAGCCCGCTGGCCTCGGCGCGCGCCTTGGCGTACGAAATCACCTGCGAGGTAACCAATACCACCAGGGTCGCGGCGAACAGCGGCTTGTGGTGCGCGTGGAACACCGCCCACCACGCCAACCCACCGAAGATCGCTCCGTCGGCCATCCGGTCGCAGGTGGCGTCGAGCACCGCACCGTATTTCGTGCCGCCGCCGCGCGCCCTGGCCATCGCGCCGTCGAGCATGTCGAACATGACGAACAACCAGATCACCATGGTCCCCCAGAACAGGTGTCCGGTCGGGAACAGGGTGACCGCGGCGGCGATCGACGCGGTGGTGCCGATGACCGTCACCGCGTCCGGGGTGAGCCCGGTGCTCACCAGCGCTTTGCCCAGCGGCGCAGTCGCTTTGGCAAACGTATCGCGGCCGAAGAAGCTCAGCACTTCTAGTCGACTTCCTTCCAGGCTGCCGACAGCAGCGCCCTCGTCTCGCGCAGCAGCTGTGGCATGACCTTCGCGCCGCCGACGACGGTGATGAAGTTCGCGTCGCCACCCCAGCGCGGGACGATGTGCTGATGCAGGTGATCGGCGAGCGAACCACCCGCCACGCCACCGAGATTCAGGCCGACGTTGAAACCGTGCGGCTGCGACACCCGCTTCATCACCCGGATGGCCTGCTGGGTGAACGCCATCAGCTCCGCGCCCTCGGCCACCGTGAGGTCCTCGAGGTTGGCGACCCTGCGGTAGGGCACCACCATCATGTGGCCGGGGTTGTACGGGTACAGGTTCAGCACCGCGTACACCAGTTCGCCGCGGGCGATGACCAGCCCGTCCTCGTCGGACATCTTCGGGATGTCGGTGAACGGATGCCCGGTCGAGGTGGGATCGGTCGAGGCGGCCTCGGCGATGTAGGACATCCGGTACGGCGTCCACAGTCGTTGCAGCCGATCGGGTTCGCCCGCGCCGCGGTCGACGATGCTGCCCTGTTCCGCGGCGTCGTTCAGCTCGGTAAGTCCATCCGGCGCCGCGCGCTCAGTCATTCCGCACCCTTGATCTCGAAGCCCTCCGCGGTCGGCGAAGCGTTCTCCCGATTCGCGATCCATTGCACAATGGTGGCCACCGCGTCGGCGACCGGCACGCCGTTCACCTGCGTGCCGTCGCGGAACCGGAAGCTCACCGCGTCGGCGGCCACGTCCCGCTCGCCCGCGAGCAGCATGAACGGCACCTTCTGCGCGGTGTTGTTGAAGATCTTCTTCTGCATCCGGTCGTCGCTGCGGTCCACCTGTGCGCGCACGCCCGCGTCCCGCAGTCGCTCGATCACCCGATCCAGGTGCGGCGCAAAGGCTTCCGCGACCGGGATGCCGACCGCCTGCACCGGCGACAGCCAGGCCGGGAAGGCGCCGGCGTAGTGCTCGGTGAGCACGCCGAAGAACCGTTCGATGGAACCGAACAGCGCGCGGTGGATCATCACCGGCCGCTGCTTGGTGCCGTCGTTGGCGGTGTATTCCAGGTTGAACCGTTCCGGCAGGTTGAAGTCCAGCTGGATGGTCGACATCTGCCAGGTCCGGCCGAGCGCGTCCTTGGCCTGCACGGAGATCTTCGGGCCGTAGAACGCGGCGCCGCCCGGATCAGGGACCAGCTCGAGCCCGGAGGCCGAGGCCACCTTGGCCAGGGTCTCGGTGGCTTCCTCCCACATGTCGTCGGTGCCGACGAACTTGACCGGGTCCTTGGTGGACAGCTCGAGGTAGAAGTCGTCGAGGCCGTAGTCCTTCAGCAGCGCGAGCACGAACTGCAGGGTGCTGGTGAGCTCGGCGTGCATCTGCTCTTTGGTGCAGTAGATGTGCGCGTCGTCCTGGGTCATGCCGCGCACCCGGGTGAGTCCGTGGATCACGCCGGACTTCTCGTAGCGGTACACCGAGCCGAACTCGAACAGCCGCAACGGCAGTTCCCGATACGACCGGCCGCGGGCCCGGAAGATCAGGTTGTGCATCGGGCAGTTCATCGGCTTGACGTAGTAGTCCTGGCCGGGCTTGCGGACGGTGCCGTCCTCGTTCAGTTCCGCGTCCAGGTGCATCGCCGGGAACATGCCGTCGCGGTACCAGTCCAGGTGGCCGGAGACCTCGAACAGATGCCCCTTGGTGATGTGCGGGGTGTTGACGAACTCGTAGCCCGCGGCGATATGCCTGCGCCGCGAGTACTCCTCCATCTCCTTGCGGATGATGCCGCCCTTGGGGTGGAACACCGGCAGGCCGGAGCCGAGCTCGTCGGGGAAGCTGAACAGGTCCAGTTCCAGCCCGAGCTTGCGGTGGTCACGGCGCTCGGCCTCGGCGAGCAGGTGCAGGTGCTCTTCCAGCGCCTCGGTGGATTCCCAGGCGGTGCCGTAGATGCGCTGCAGGTCCTCGCGGTTCTGATCGCCGCGCCAGTAGGCGGCCGAGCTGCGGGTCAGCTTGAACGCGGGAATGAACTTGGTGGTCGGGATGTGCGGGCCGCGACACAGATCGCCCCAGAGGCGTTCGCCGGTGCGCGGATCGAGGTTGTCGTAGATGGTCAGCTCTTTGCCGCCGACCTCCATCACCTCGGGATCGTCGATGCCGGACTTGTCGCTGATCAGCTCCAGCTTGAACGGCTCCTTGGCCAGTTCGACGCGGGCGTCCTCGACCTCGACCACGCGCCGCGAAAAGCGTTGCGCGCCTTTGACGATCTTCTTCATCCTGGATTCCAGCTTGGCCAGATCCTCCGGGGTGAACGGCTTGTCGACCTGGAAGTCGTAGTAGAAGCCATCCTTGATCGGCGGGCCGATGCCGAGCTTGGCCTCCGGGAACTCCTGCTGCACCGCCTGGGCCAGCACGTGCGCGGCGGAATGCCGGATGACACTGCGGCCGTCCTCGGTGTCGGCGGCGACCGCCTCCACCTCGACGTCGGTGTCCGGGATCCAGGACAGGTCTTTGAGGCCCTCAGCGTCGCGCACGACGACGATGGTGTCCGGTCCCTTGGTCGGCAGTCCGGCCTCGCGCACCGCGGCACCCGCCGTCGTCCCGGCCGGCACCCGGACGAGGACGGCAGAGGTGGTGCGGGCTGAGGTGGTCACGGCTGTGCTCTCCTTGGAGTTTCTCGGGTGCGGGGACAACCCCGCGGATCATGGCCAGGACAAGCAAGTGCCCCGGCGCGACCATGCTATCGGCACGGACCAACCAACGTGCACGCGCTTACCCGCCTCCCCGAGTATTTAGGCCAGACTCGGGTGCGTGCGGAGTGACGTTGGCGACTGGCGGTGGGAGGGTGGGTAAGTCAGCCGGTGCCCGGTGAGTTACCCATGTTCTTGCGAAATCAGTTGTTGCGTTGCGAAAGATACGGTCGTTGGTCAGTTGTCCGCTGCCAGCTTTCCCAGCATTTCTTCGCGTTCGGCGGCTGGGCGTTTCGGGCAGCTCGTGCACATCTCGCAGCTGGGCACCTCGTAGACCAGGCAGCAGGAGATCCGTTTGACGAACGTGCGGCCGCCGATCTCGACGAAGCGGGGTATCGGGAGCTTGCCGCCGATCTGCGTCGCCAGTTGCGTGCCCGCCTCTGGGGACCCCGCATCGAGGGCTCGGTTACCGACGGCGTCGGCGACGATCGCCCACAGCGATGGCACGCCGGCGCCGGAGACCTCGGCGACCGGACCGATCACGGCCGCAAGGGTTTCCCGCAATGCCGCACCCGGCTCAGTAGCCTCATCGGGCTCGGCCAGCACGTGAATGCGTTCCACGCCACCGTCGGGACGGACCTCGCAGTCGAAGTGGTCGAGCACCGGTTCAACGGCCCGCTCATCGTGCGCATACGCCCGCGCGATCTGCTCGACCAGCGCGGAGGCGACCATGCACCACCACAACGTGCCCGCGATACGCGGTGACGTGGTCCCCCACGAATGCCCCATCTCGGCGATCCGTGCCGCCAGCCATTCCGGCTGCGTCAACGTGCGCCCGGGAACCGTGTTCACCATTTCAGGGGACTGCGTAACCATTGCCACTCGACTCCGATCCAGCTGCCGACCATCCCGAACGTGCCCGGCTGCCGACCATTGCGACCCCGATAGGCGAGGTTCAGCGTAGGTCGCGCGGCAATGCGGGCCCGGAAGGCGCGCCAGCCCGCTTGGGGCGATCTTGTTTCCAGCTCGGCCGTCACCTGGTCCAGCGTACGAGACCGACCGGTCCTGCCCAGGTCGCAGACGTAGCGCCCACCCGAAAACGGTTCGGGCGGGCGCTACGGTCGTACATCAGACCAGCTCGGGTGTGACCCGATGCCCCGCCTCGTCCTCGATGTGCGCGAGGCCGTCCTCGGTGACCTCGATGACGCGCGCGCTGGCGATATCGAAGAACAGCCCCGACACCGTCACACCGCGCTCGGCGACGGCCGCCCGCACCGCGGGGTGCCGCTGCAGGTTTTCCAGCTGTACGGCCACGTTCACCATGCTCAGCTGGTCGACCTCGCCGAATCCGGCCCGGGCGGCGGCGATCGCCACCGGGTGTCCGCGTCGGACCCGGTCCAGGCTCGGGCGGGCGTGCGCGAGCCACTTGTCGATCTCCGGACCGGCCTGCGCGCCCGAGTGCAAGGCCTTCATCGCCCCGCAGGACGAGTGACCGCAGACCACGATGGATCGGACGTTCAGCTCTTCCAAGGCGAACACGAGCGCCGCGTCCACCGACGGATCCCCGACGGCGGGCACCAGGTTGCCCACATTGCGCACGGTGAACAGATCACCCGGCCCGCTGTTGGTGATCATGTTCGGCACGATTCGCGAGTCCGCACAGGTGAGGAAGAACGAATCCGGATCCTGACTGTCGCGCAGCTCGTCCAGGTGCGGCCGCACCACGTGCGCGTGACTGCGGTGGTAGGCGGCCACGCCTGCCGCGATCGGGTCGGCGTGTTCGTCGCGCCGCCACGGTCCGAGGATGTCGGTCCACACCGCCCGCCCGAAGCTGCGCGACGGCGGGCCTGCCGTCGCGAACGCCATTCTGGCGCTGCCGATTTCCACGAAATCGACGCTGCCGCCGTTGCTTTCCTGCTGCCGCACCCAGTCTTCGATGGCTTCGAAGGCGGCGTGGTCGAGGAAGTCGACGGTCATCTCGACGGTGACGTCGGCGTCCGTGGGCACCTTCGCGAATTCCGTCGAGAGCTTCGGCAACGCGAGGAACGTGCAGGAGCCGTCGATGGTGATCATCCACCGCTGCGAACCGGGAATCTGCCTGGCGCTGATGGCAACTCGCACCACCCGCCACAGCAGCAGGCCGAAGGCCAGCGCCAGACCGATCAGCACGCCTTCCAGCAGATTCAGGAACACCACCGACACCACGGTGACGGCATAGACGAGCAGATCACCGGTGCGCCGAGCCAGCCGGATGTGCGCGAGCTTCACCAGCTGCATGCCGATGACGATCAGCAGACCTGCTAGGGCCGCCTTCGGAATCTGTTGCACCACAGCGGCCAACGCCACCGAGAACACCAGGATCCAGACGCCGTGCAGCACCGCCGACGCGCGACTGCGCGCGCCCGCCTGCACGTTGGTGGCGCTGCGCACGATCACACCGGTGACCGGCAGGCCACCGATCAGGCCGGACAGCACGTTGGCCGAACCCTGACCGATCAGCTCGCGATCGAAATTGGTGCGCTGACCCGAGTGCATCTTGTCCACCGCCACCGCGGAGAGCAGGCTTTCCACGCTGGCGATCAACGCGATGGTGATGATCATCAGGACCACCGCCGACCAGTCACCGCTCGGCAGCTCCGGCAGGCCGATCGCGTCGAACAGCGAGCCGTTCAACACGATTCGCTCGGCACCGGTGGGCAGCACCATGGCCAGCACGGTGCCCGCGAACACCGCGACCAGCGGGCCGGGGATCACGCGCAGCCTGGCGGGCACGTACTTCCAGCCCAACATGATGGCGATCACCACCGCGCCGATGAACGCGTCGCCGCCGTGCAGCGACATCAGCTGGTCGGGTAGCTGGGTGAGGTTCTTCCACGCCGAGCTGTGCGACGAACCGCCGAGCAGCACGTGAATCTGTTGCAGTGCAATAGTGATGCCGATACCGGCAAGCATCGCGTGCACGACCACCGGCGCGACGGCCAGCGCGGCTCGCGCAATCCGGCTCAGCCCGAACAGGATCTGTAGCACACCGGCCGCGGCGGCGATGAAACAGGTTGTTTTCCAACCGAATTGGTTGATGGACTCGGCAACGACGACGGTGAGTCCCGCGGCGGGGCCACTCACCTGAAGAATGGAGCCGCCTAACAGACCGGCGACGATGCCACCCACCACGGCGGCGATGAGACCGGCGGCGACGGGCGCGCCGGAGGCGACGGCGATACCGAGGGACAGCGGCAACGCGACTAGAAAGACCACGATGGAAGCGGGCACATCGTGGCGGAGGATCGATTGCAGACGATCGGACAGGGGTCTGGAACCGCGACCCGAGTCCGCCGGGACAGGGGGTGTTATCGGTGGGGCCAAATCGTTCTCGACAGCCATGACTATCTCCTTCGCCGAACTCGGCACGAGGGCCGAGGTCGGTTGACGATCAACATGTCCAGCAGGGCACACGACCGCGAACCGGCATCTCGCGGTGAAGCAGTACTCGACGCACCAGTGGGTCGAGTTTGTAAACCGAAGCAAGGCTATGAGTAAAGACTTAGCAAAGCCTGAGAACGATGCTAATTGCGCGTTAACACCGCGCTAGGGCCCGCCCTCAGCGGGCGCCCGGACCGTCGCGGCGGTTAAACCGGCTCCGCGGCAACACGGCGGCCCTCATCGTCGAATTCCGCGATTCCGTCCACGGTCACCTCGATGACCCGTGCGGTGGCGATATCGAAGAACAGCCCCGACACCGCGACGCCGCGCTCCTCGATCCCCTGCCGGACGGCCGGGTGCGCGTGCAGCGTCTCCAATTGCAGCGCCACATTCACCATGCCCAGCTGGTCCACCTCGCCGAATCCCGCCAGCGCGGCGGCCTCGGCGACCGGGTGCCCGAGGCGGAAACGGTCGAGGCTGGGGCGGGCGTGGGCCAGCCAGTCGCCAAGGCCCGAGCCGGTCTGGACCTCGCGATACAGCGCCTCCATCGCACCGCAGCCGGAATGGCCGCACACGACGACCGCGCGCACGTCAAGCTTCTCCAGCGCGTAGATCAGCGCGGCCTCGACCGAGACGTCACTGCCCGCGGTGGGAACCAGATTGCCGACATTGCGGACGGTGAACAGGTCGCCGGGGCCGCTGTTGGTGATGACGTTCGGGACGATGCGGGCGTCGGCGCAGGTGAGGAAGAACGAATCGGCGTCGGGTCGGTGCCGCAGGCCGTCCAGGTGCGGGCGCATCAGATGCGCGTGGCCGCGGTGATAGGCGGCGATCCCTGCCACGATCGGATCCTCGCGGATACCGGTGCGCCGCCACGGGCTGATCGCTTGATCGATGACCTGCCTGGAGTTCCCGCGTTCGGGTGGGCCCGCCATCGCACCCGCCATGCGAGCACTGCCCATCTCCACGAATTCGACCGTGCCGCCGTCGGATTCGTGATGCGTGGCCCATTCGGTGATCCGCTCGGAGGAGGCGTGATCGAGGAAGTCGACCGTCATCTCCACCGTGACCTCCACGCCCGCAGGCACTTTGGCGAGTTCCGCGGACAGCTTCGGCAGCGCGAGGAAGGTGCAGGTGCCGTCGATGGTGACCACCCAGCGCCGCGCGCTCGCCACCGGTTCGGCGATGATGGTCACCCGGACCACCCGCCACAGCAGCAGCGCGAACGACAGCGCGAGCCCGATCACCATGCCCACCAACAGGTTCAGGAACACCACGCTCAGTACCGTCGCGATGTACACGTAGAGATTTCCGGTCCGCCGAGCGAGGCGGATGTGCGCCAACTTCACCAGTTGCACGCCGATCAGAATGAGCAGTCCCGCCAGCGCCGCCTTCGGGATCTGCTGCACCAACCCGGCCAGCGCCACCGCGAACAGCAACACCCAGACGCCGTGCAGCACCGTCGCCGCCCTGGACTGCGCGCCCGCCTGCGCGTTGGTGATGCTGCGCACGATCACCGCCGCCACCGGCAGCCCGCCGAGCAGGCCGGACACCATGTTGGCCGAGCCCTGCCCGATCAGCTCACGATCGAGATCGGTCGAGGTGCCCGGGCGCATCTTGTCCACCGCGACGGCCGAAAGCAGCGTCTCCACGCTGCCGATGAGCGCGACGGTCACCACGGTGATCGCGATCGCGGTCCAGCTGCCCGAGGGCATCGACGGCAGGCCGATCGAGTCGAACAGCGAGCCGTTCAGCACCAGCCGTTCGACGTGGGTCGGCAGCACCAGCGACAGCAGCGTCGCGATCACCACGGCGACCAAAGGCCCTGGCACCACCCGAATCTGGCGCGGCACGAACTTCCAGGCGATCAGGATGACGATCACCACCACACCGATCAGCAGGTCGCCGCGATGCACCGACATCAGCTGATGCGGCAGCTGAACGAGACTGTCGAACGACGAGCTCAGCGACGTGCCGCCGAGCAGCACATGCACCTGCTGCAGCGCGATGATCACACCGATGCCGGCCAGCATCGCATGCACCACCACCGGCGCGATCGCCAACGCGCCGCGCGCGATCCGGCTCAGCCCGAACAGGATCTGCAATGCCCCCGCCCCGACGGTGATGAAACACGTCGCGGCCCAGCCGAATTGGTGCACGCTCGCGGCGACGATCACGGTGAGGCTGGCGGTCGGCCCGGTCACCTGCACCGCCGAACCACCGACCAGCCCCGCGACCACCCCGCCGACCACCGCCGCGATCAAGCCCGCGGCGACGGGTGCGCCGGAGGCGACCGCGACGCCGAGGGAAAGCGGTAGCGCGACAAGGAAAACCACGATGGAGGCGGGTAGGTCGTGGCGGCCGATGGCGGCCAGACTGAAGGCGGGCTTGCGCGACGACGTCCGGGGTGCGGAATCGGTGTCGGTGGACATATTTCTCCTTCGCCGGGCGGACGTGGACCGTCCCGGTTCATCGGTGGAACATGTACTGGCATCGAAAGCGAGCGGCGGGCGTGACTCAGCCGCTCGAGAGCGGCGACCCGGTTGACGCGAAGGTCTGACTAATAGTAAAGACTTCGCAAAGCGTTTGGAAAGCTTTCAGGTGGAATCGGCCCCATCGTCACCGAATTGTGATCCAGATCACTGCTCGATCTCCCAGGCCAGTCTGCGTAGATCGAGATGCGGCGAGGACCGCAGTTGCTCGATCGCCTCCGTTCGCTCGGGCGAGCGGGAGCTGCCGTTGAGGAGACCGAGTGCCAACACGCCTGCGGTCAGGTCACCCCGCGCGATCAGCGCATTGACCGCGGGCAGCATCAGCTCGCTCGATCTGTTCCAGCCGAAATGCATGGTGTGGGTCGAGATGATCCTGGTCGCCAGTACCGGGGTCAGCCGATCGGCGAGGAAGCTGAGCTCACGCACCCAGGCCTGCGCGGCGACGTCGTCGGTCGACGGTACGTAAAGCGGCAGCAGGTAGATCAGCATGCTCGCTGCCTCGAGCAGGTGCAGCGGATGCTCCAACAGCAACTCGGCGGCCGCCCGTGCCCGGTCCTGCTTCCATTCCTCGTCGCGGACGGTGGCGTTGAGCGTCTTGGCCACCTCCCGCACTCTGGCATGGTTTTCCGCGGCGAGCAGGCGGCGCAGTACCGTCAGCACCTCCTCGCGGATAACCCCGCTGCGGACCAGCGACAGGAACACCGTCATATCGATGTCGTCGCCGGTGACGGCCCCCTCGATGATCGCGTCGGTGCCACCCCGATACCAGGGCACCCAGATCGCGAACGCCTTCGCGGCACGGAACTGAACGCCTGGCCCCTCCGCCGCCGCCATCAGGCCACGCACCAGATCAGCAAGGGCCACACGGTGATCGGGTGCGTACGCCTCGGGTATCGCCTGCAGCAGGGTCCTGATCATCAACTCCGACGCGTATCGACCCGGCACCTCGGCGAGCGCCGAGCGAGCGCGTTCGTCCTCGGGCAGCCGCTGCAGCGCGACGGCCACCGCGATGCGCACATCCGGATGGAGTTCCGGCTCGGCCCAGGCGCGCAGCAGCAGGTCGGTCGCACCGGGCACGCGCTGGGCGACCAGCTGGCGGGCGGCCAGCTTCCTTGCGCCGACCCTGCCCTCGAAAAGCGCCTGCGCCAAGGCATCACGCAGCCGCGATGGCGTCCTGACCCGGCACAGTTTCGCCGCGGCGGCGAGGGCAACCGGGCCAGGAATCCGCAATAGCAGCTGCGGCAAGGCTTCCGGGTACCCGCCGCACGCCTCGATCGCCGCTTCGGCGATCACCGGTTCACCACCGAGCGCGTGTTCGATCAACTTGGCGTGCACGGGAATCCGGCCCAGGCCACGCAACGCGCGGACACGATCCTCGACCAGGGCATCCCGGTCGTCGACGATCGCCGCCAGTGTCGCGCCGATGGTGTCGCGCTGACGATCTGTCCATCGTCCGGGCATACCCGGCTCAATATCGTGCTGCACCAGTACTTCTCGCGGATCGGCGGGGAGCAGATCGGTGCGCCGGGTGGCGACGTTGTGCCAGACCGGCGCGAAACGAATCGCGCGGGGATCGTCGGCCAGCAAGGCCGCGACCTGAGTGTCCTTGTCCTGAATGCGGCGCAGCATCAGCTCGGCGGCCTCGCCTGCCACCTCGTCGGGACCGTCCAACACGGCCTGCCGCAGGTCTCGCCGTAGTTCTGGCAGCGCGCGCAACCGGGTGCCGAGGGACCGGGCCAGGGCGACCGTCAGTTCGTGATCCCGGGGACGCGCCAGCAAGGCGAGCAGTTCGTGTTCCTGACCTCGGCGCAGCACCCGGCCGAGCGTGGGTCGGCTCGATATTCGAGCCGATAGTCGGCGATGCCGGCGGTCGACCGCGCCGGGGCCGGGGCGGGTCAGCGCGTCGGCGCCGAAGCGGTCGATCAGCCGGGCATAGCTTCGCAGCGCCCAACTAGCAAGCGCTGGTTCGGAATTCAAGGCGCGGTCGGCCAGCTTGCGCACGGCCTCCCGCGTGCGTTCCGAGGTGTCGCGGGCATGGATGGCGGCATCGGCCAGCCGGTCGAGGTGCTCGGCCCAGCGCGGGTCGAGGCGTAGTCCGGCAAGGCCTTCCAGGAGGGCGGCGCGAGAAGGGTCGCGCTCGTTGCGAATTCGGTCGACGAGTTCGCCGAGCACCGCCGCGGCCTTTGCCCGGTCGCCGCTGCGCTGCGCGGCACCGAGCAGGAGCGTGCGCGCGATGTCGCGGCGGCGCGGATCGCCGGTGAAAGCCGCGGCCCGCAGTTCGGGTTCGGCCTCCGCGAACGGGAGGAACGCGGTGATCCGCAGGATGATCTTCGGGTCGTCCAGGTGCGCTCGCGACGAATGCCAGACCGAGGAATGCCATTCGCGCAGCCGCCTGGCCTCGCTGACCGCCAGCGCATTCGGGAGCAAGCGCAGCAGATGCAGTGCGGCGATCTCACCGTGTTCCATCCGGGCGTAGATCGCGCCGCGCCGCGGTATCGGCAGCGCCCGAAGCACGTCCGCCTGGCTGCGGGTCGAGACCAACGTCAGCAGTTCGTCGTCGGAGAACTCCGCGCAGCGTTTGAGCAGTGCG
This sequence comes from Nocardia sp. NPDC050175, assembly GCF_044459885.1. Taxonomy (NCBI): domain Bacteria; kingdom Bacillati; phylum Actinomycetota; class Actinomycetes; order Mycobacteriales; family Nocardiaceae; genus Nocardia; species Nocardia sp. NPDC050175. The sequence continues at coordinate 405,212 of NZ_JBITJI010000003.1, read as the reverse complement.
GATTTCGACTCGTACGACATCCACCGTTGCTTGGGCAGCAGGCGCGCGGTGCGGTGCAGGTCGGCGCGGAACAGCGGGCCGAGGACGTTACCGGGCAGGTATTCGGCCCAGCTCCCGAGGTCGTGCCGTTCGAGCAGATCGAGGACGAGCGCGGGTTCTACCCGCGCGGCTTCTCGCAGCGCGACCGCCCGCCGCAGGGCGAGTCGCCGCGTCGTCGCAAATTCGTCGTCGAGGCAACGCAATACGAGTTTCGGGTACCGCCGAGTCAAGGTTTTCCACGCGGTGACGGCGTGGGCGAGCGACGGCAGCCACTCGGCGACGATCGACGGCGAGCACGCCGCGAGCAGCAGGCCTGCTTCCTTCGCACCCCAGCGCTCGTTGACCTCGACCAGCAGCGTGTCGGCGAGTTCGGTCCGGCGGGCATGAACGATGCTGCGGTACACCGCGATCCGCAGTTCGGTCGACGCCTCGTGTAGTGCGGGCGGGATTGCTTCATCGGAGACGGGCAAGGTGCGCACGGCACGCAATGCCGCTCGGCGCAGTTCGGGATCGGGCCCGGCGAGGACCTGGGTGATGTAGGTCAGGTCGCGCGCCGCCATCGCCAGATGCAGCGCGATGCGACGCCCATAGTGACCTTGACCGGCCATTTCGGTGAGGAATGCGGCGAAGCCGCGATGTTCCGCGTGTGCTCGAGCGTGCTGCGCCAGCGCACGCATGCGCTGCGAATACGGCAGGGACTCAACATGATTCAATACAACGGAGGCCGGTTCGAGGACCGGCGAGGGGCTCAACAGCCCGGGCGCGGGACGCCCTTTCCACTTGTCATGGGCACAGTATGCACGAACCGCGAATCGTCCGACAACCCGCTTACTTCAGGTACCAGGTGATCAGCCGTTCGACGAGGCCGAGATCGCAGACCGCGTCTGGGACCTGAATGGCCGATTCCAGGTTGCGGCGGTCGAACTCGATGCGTTCGAGCAGATATTTTCCGGTGTATGCCATGCGGGTGGCGACCGCTCTATCGAGGACCGTGAGGGTGCCGTCGTCCCAATTCTGTGGGGAAATGGGGCGCAGCCTCATGCCGAGGCCGGTGCCGATCATTTCGATCGTTTCCGCCGCCGGGACGCCGATGCGGTCGGTCAGGTTGACGATTCGCGGTAGGTCGTCGACCTCGGACAGGGCTAGCAGCCATTCCACGGTTGTGTCGATCGGGACGAGGTTGAGTGTCGCGTCGTCGCCGATTTGGACTGCGGCATCTCCACCGGGGAAGCGTCGGGCTACCCGTCGCATGTTCGACATGAAGTTGTAGATGCCGAAATCCGAGGTGGTGTGGGCGGTTTTGGATGAGCCGACGACCTGCCCGAGCCGGAATACCGCACCGGTGACGCCGTACTCCTGCACGAAATCGCGAAAGACCAATTCTCCGCCGCGTTTGGTTGCCTCGTATACCGTCCGGAACTGGGTGTCGCCGGTAAGCGGCAGCCAGTTCTCCTCGGTGGGTCTATCCGAGACGCCGCCGACGTAGGCGGTGCTGATCAGAAAGAATCGGGAGCCCGGCCGGGAGTGTTTGACGAACAGCCGCAGTGCCCGCTCGGTTCCTTTGGTATTCACGTCCTGGAGTAGGGCAGGCCGGTTCGGCGAGAGATCGACCGCGGCGGCGAAATGCCAGAAATCGCAGGGCTCCGAGAAGATCGTGGCTGCTTCGAAGTCATCGATGCCCAGATACTCCTGGGTCAGTTCGCAGTCGTAGGTCTCGAGATTCGTGAGGTCGGGTGGCGTCTCCCCCTCGTTGACAGTGGCCGAGTCGAGCGCCTCGGGAACTCGGGTCCGCGCCCCTCTGGCAAGGGCTTTCACCCGGATACCGCGTTTGAGCATCTCGCAGATCGTGTTACTGGCGACGTATCCGTTCGCGCCGTCGACGACGGCCACTCGCGAGCCCATCAGAGGCTCCACACGTTGCTGTCGAAGCGGCGGTCAATGGTGCCGGTCAGCTGCCGAAGGGGAATACCGGGATCCTGCGCGGCCTCGAGGCATAAGTCGATGATCGTCGCGCACATGGCGGCGGCCAGTTCGTCGTTCCATAACCGCTGTGCCGCATTGAAAGTCATCGCCATCGCCTCCTGGGTTGCCTTGATCGTGAGCAGGCCGTCGATCGGGAGCACATTCCCCACCGACGTCCGGTGCAGCGCGTAATCCGCTGCCACGCAATCGGGTCCGAACAGTGCCGCACCGACCTCGGTCTTCGGGACATTCAGCATCTGCACCGGAAAAAGCGCGCTGTTCGGATCGATCATCGCGACGGACAGTTCCGGACAGACCTCGAGCACCTCGATGAAGGGATACCACTGGAATTGGTAGGCCTTCAAGCAGCTCTGCTTGAACGACGCGACGAGTTCGGCGAACGCCATCTCCGGCGACCACCGGAACTCGAGCATGAACGGATTGAAAAGCATCGCCACCGACTGGTGGAACCGCGGATCCCGCCTGCCGTGGCTGAAGGTGGGCATCAAATACGCATCGCAGCTACCGAGGTGGCCCAGGGTGAGCCCGTAGGCCGCGGCGATCACCATGAACGGCGTCACCCGAAGCTTGCCGGACAGCGCGCGTACCGCGGCGATTTCCGGTGGCGTCAAGCCACGATCGCCACGGGACGTGATCGCCTGATGATCCTGCGCCTCGACTGCTCCGGATATCTGCAATATCTCCAGGGAGCCAACGTATTCCGGCCAAAACGCGCGGGCCGCATCCGCCTCGGGGGTTTCCAGTGCGGCCAGCTCGTCGACGACGATCTGCCGATAGTTCACCTCGGGCGGCGCGGGTTTCGGTTCCAGCCCGGCGGCCGCGCGGTAGAACCGCCCGATATCGCGTTTCAGCACCTCCAGCGACCAGGCGTCGGACACGCTGTGGTGCACCGTCACCTGGAGCAGCCGCCGCTCCGCCGCTGCGTTCTCCAGCAGCAGCACCCGCAGCAACGGCGGATGCGCGAGGTCGAAGGGGGCGTTGTTGTATTCGACCAGCACCCTTTCGATTTCAGGCTCGTCCCAGGTCCGTGCGGAGGTAGCTGTCACGGTCAGCTCGGGTTCGACGGCGGAACCGATGACCTGCTCGGCCATACCCCGGCCGCGGACTATCGCGGTGCGCAGCGCCTCATGTCGCTCGACGCACTGGGTGATGGCGTCGAACAGCCGATTCCGATCGAGCGGCCCGTCGATCGTCAGGCGGAACGAGATATTGAACGCCTCCGCCGCGCCACCGGGCCGAATCGATTCCAGGAAATCCAGCAGATGCTGACCAGGCGTCAAGGGCAGTCCGGTCTCCCCGGGCAGGCTCGTCATCGCGAACCTTGATGCAGGAAGTCATGTGCCGCAACGGCATACGTCAACGCGTACCGCTTCAAGTCGCGCACCGCCACCCACTCGTCGGCCATGTGCGCGATCCACTTTCCGCCTGGCCCGTACACCACACTCGGGACTCCGCCGAAATGCGTCAGGATGGTGCCGTCGGTGGTACCGGGCACGCCGCCCAGGCTGGGCCGGACACCGTTGACGACCTCATGCGCTCGGAGCAGAGCGGTGACAAGCGGTGTGTCCGAGCCTGTTTCGACCCACGGGCGATCATCGATCACCGTGACCGCCGAGCCGATCTCGCAATCGCGCGCCGCGGTATCGACGCACTCGCCGATCCGCTTCAGCAACGTCTCATGGTCCACGCCGGGCACGGTGCGCACATCCAGGTAGAGCGCGCTCGTCCCGGTGATCGTGTTCATCTGGTCCGCGGTCCCCGCCCGCACCACCGTGGGCGTGATGGAGGGAGCGCCGAGCGGCGGTCGGTTGCCCACTTCCTGGATCAACGTGCTTTCGAGCGCCTCCAGGCCGAGCAGCACCCGGGCCAAGGCGGGCAACGTGTTCCGGCCCTGCCACGGCATCGCGCCGTGACTCATCACGCCCGTGAAATCCACGCGGAGCCGGATCGCGCCCTTCGAGATCGGGCACACCTCGTCGCCTTCGGGCTCGCAGCAGATCACGCCGTCGACGTCCCGGACGAATCCGTTGGCCACCGCGGTCTTGGCCCCCGTCATCATCCCCTCTTCGTCGGCCAACAGGAACAGCCGAACTCGACCGGGGAACGGACCGGCCAGCTGCAATGCCCTTGTCCCGTACAGCATTGCCGCGACACCCGACTTCATGTCGGCGGAACCTCGCCCGTAGAGCTTCCCGTCGCGGATCTCACCGCCGTAGGGGTCGACGGTCCACTGGTCGAGCTCGCCCTCGGCCACCACGTCCATATGCCCCTCGAAGGCCAGCGTCGGGCCGTCCCCACCGCCGCCGGTCAGGGTCACCACGATATTCGGGCGGCCACCGGCGTCGAAAAGCTCGGCGTTCCAGCCCCAGTCGCTGATCTTGTCGAGCAGGAAGGCCGCGACGGCGCGCTCGCCTCTGCCCTCCTCGTGCAGCGTGTGGGTCCGCACGAGCTGCTGGGTGAACTCGATGAGTTCCCGCTCGTCTATTCCGGCATCCAGCGAAGAGATGTCCACTGTGTGACCCCCAGGCGTCAAGTCTGTCCATGCTACGACGCCCGCTGGTGTCCCGTGCTATATCGCGCCGCTTCGTTCCGCCCTGATCCACGACATGGCCTGGCGGAGTCCGCGGACCTCGCCGTCCGCCGTGACGACGCTCGTCCCGAAGGTGTCGCCGTCGTCAATCTGCCCGAGTGCCAACAACTGTCGCCGGATCTCGACCGCTTCGGCCGCCCCGGCGCCGCCGTCGTCGAGCCATTCGTCCAGCGGCCGGAAACTGGTGGTGCGGTGGCCTTCGACCACGTCCAAGGCGTCGGCGCGCAACAGTTCGATGATCTGGCTCTCGGAGAGCGTCGTGGCGTGCCCCGGGTCTCGGACCCGCTGGATCTCCTCGAACCGGTCGTGCGCCGCACCGGAAAGCCCGGTCACATTGTCCGCGACGATGACCTGGCCGCCCGGTCGCACCACCCGCGCCATTTCGGCGACGACGATGTCGGGTCGTTCGACGTGGTGCAGTGCCCGCGTGCACATCACGAGATCGAATGTGCCGTCCGGGAAAGGCAGTTCCTCGATGAGGGCGACGACCAGATTCGCCTGGCTCCCACTGTCATCGGCGCGCGCCTGCCGCAGCATCTCGACCGACGAGTCGACGCCGACGATCGTCGCGCGCACACCGACTTTCGCCGCTACGGCGGCCGCGGCACCGGTTCCGGTGGCCACATCGAGGACCCGCTCGAAAGCCAGCGGGCGGAGCATCTCGGCCAGCAGTTCCCCGTCGAGGCGCCGCGCCTGTCCGCTCGCATATGACTGCGCAATCGTCCCGAACCTCAACTGGTTTCGGGACACCTGCGCGCGGTAGCCATCAGTCATCTGTCACACCTTCGGCGCCGTGCGTGTTGCTGTGATCCCGGGGTCCGGGGAGACGACGAACTCTGATATTCGCCGATATTCACCGGGCCTACGGTACCGTGTATTCACGCAAAACACCGCGTCCGAGCTCCGGGGGGAGATCATCGGGACGGCCTGTTTCGTGGGCCGGTACGCCGGCCGGCGGAAGGTTGCCCGACGTGCTGCCGGCGTCCGTATCGAGGTGCCATGCGGTAGTCACTGGGATCTCGATGGAGGCAGGTGGTCGATGGATGCCGCCGATGTTCGGCGCAGCACCGTGCTGCTGGACTCGCCTCGCACGATGGTCGGGGTGCAGGCCGCCGAGGTCGCCACCGAAGTGGTGACCGCCGCGGCGGGGACGACGACCCCGCGCGTAATCGTCATCGCGGGTAGCGGTTTCGCGGTCCGCAGCTGGTCCGAACCGCTGCTGGCGGCACTGCGGGCGTTTCCGCTGCGTCTGGTCATCCAATCGGGTTTGCCGACACCGGAATCCGTGGCGGAACTGGCTCGCCAGGTGCGGGCACATCGCGCCGACGTGGTCGTCACGGTGGGCGGTGGCAGCGTGATGGATGCGGGCAAAGCCGCTGCGGCGCTGTCGATCACGCGTGATCCCACCCCCGAGTCGGTGGTGCGGGCCTGCGCGGAAGAGGCGCACGCCGAGGGCGTTCCACCGGTCATCGCGCTACCGACGACTCCGGGAACCGGAGCCGAGGCGACACCGTTCGCCACCATCTGGCACCGGGATGAGGGCCGCAAGCTCTCCCTCCGCGGGTCCGCCCTGCTGCCGCTGACGGCCGTGCTCGACCCGGATCTCCTGATCGGCCTTCCCGAAGCACATTTCGTCAGCTGCCTGCTGGACACCCTCGCGCAGGGCCTGGAGGGCGCGTGGTCGATCCGCGCCGACGAACAATCCGAATGGCTGGGCGCCACCGCGTGGGCCCTGTCGGCCGAACTGCTCGACCGGCCGCACGACGACCTGGGCTCGACGGAACGCCATGCCGCGCTGCTCGCCGGACATCTCGCCGGACGCGCGATCGCCATCGCGGGAACCACTGTGTGCCATGCGATGTCGTACTCGTTGACCCTGCGCCACGGGCTCAGCCACGGCCACGCGTGCGGACTCACGCTGGGTTCGGTGCTGCGATACAACGCACTCGTCGACGACGACTGCACCGACCCGCGCGGCGCCCCACGCGTGCGCGGCGCCATCACGCGAGTGGTGCAGGCGGCGGGCACGGACAGCGTCGAGGCGCTGGCCCGCAAGATCGACGAACTGGCACGCTCACCCGCGCTGCCACCGGCCCCCGACATTCGCCACGACGCAACCCGGATCGCCACCGAAGCACTCGCTTACGATCGCGCGGGCAACAACCCCCGCCGCGTGGATGTGGCGGCCCTGACGCGCCTGTTGGCCGGGACCGCGGAGAGGGATTATGCGCGTTGACAATTACAAGGTCATGCACTGGCTCAACACCAGGAAGGTGACCACCGGACAGGTAGCCGAAACCGTCGGCATCGACCACACGCAACTGGAGAAGTTGCTGGCCGACACCGACGAGTGGCCCGACGAGATCGCCGACGCGCTGGCGCGCGCCCTGCAGATCACGCCCGAACAGCTGATCGCCAGCGGCCGATCCGAGCTGACCGTGCTGGTCTGCACCGCGCGGGAACTGCGCGACACCCGGCGGGCCATTCAGCGCGACGGCATTCATTTCTACAACTACTACACAATGGCGGCGCCCCAAGGCGCGGTCGCGCCGGTCATTCTCGACATTCTGTGCCCCGCCGATCGCGTGCCCGCCCTGAACAATGGGCATCTGGAACCCGCGATCACCATCAATCTCGGTCCCGGCGATATTCACGGGCGATGGGGCGAGGAGCTGACCGAGGCGACCTGGCAGGTGATCCATGCCAACGCCGAGTCCGACGAGTGGATCGTCGGCGACTCCTACGTGGAGCCGTCCTACTGTCCACACAGCTACTCGCTGGCCTCCGACGTCCCGGCCCGAATCGTTTCCTACACAGGCCAATCCGCGCTGGCCGGGCTCATGGAGGACGTCAACGACTGGTCCGATCCGGCCGCGAAGACCATGCTCGGCTGGCTGGACGAAACCCTGACACCGCACAAGGTGGCCACCCTGCTGCTTGCTCGTCGCGGGCACACCATAGAGTCGGCCGCGACAAAGCTGGGGGTGCGCGAAACCGATCTGGTCGCGGCGCTCGACGAGGGCGCAGCCGGGTTGTTGCGTGCGCTCGGGACAACGCTCGGGTTCGACTACCGGCTGCTGATCCGACCCGCGAGCAGGCACGATGCGGTAGGCAAGACGTTCAAGGACATCGAAGAGTGTCGCGCGGAGACACGAAACTTCCAGGGCTATCAGGTCACTTCGATGGCTTCCGCCCCGCACTTGCCCGACCTCACCGGACTCTTCCTACGCGTTGCCGGTGACAGCGGCACGGGCCTGTCCGAGCCAGCCGAGTCGCATTACCTCGTGACCGCCGGATCGCCGACGCTGCACTGGACCGGTGCCGACGGGCGCGAAGAACACGCCGAGCTGGAGGTCGACGCGTCGGCCTGGGTGGCCCCCTTCGTGTCCCATCGATGGTCCGGCGACGGTGCGCTGATCAAGCTGGGTTCCGGACGACATCTCGGTTACCTCGACCTGTACGAGCTGACCAATACCTATGCCGCGGTGTCCACTTTGCGGCGCGGCCGCCGGGACAACCGCGGCTGGGGTTACGACTCTTAGATCCAGTTCGCGTCACCAGGGGAGCAAAGATTGCGCGTCGTCTATACCGATCCTGCCTGGGCCCTTGATGATTCGGGTCGGCCGGATCTCACACGGGCCGATATCGAACGAGCGGTCTTCGGCAGCGAGATCGACCTGCGCTTAGGGCTGTTCGACGGTCGATATCTGGTGGCTGGCCGGGACTTTCACGATCACGTGCGTGGTGCCGACGCCCTGGTGATCTACCGCTGCCAGGTCACCCCGGAGCTCCTGGAAGCGGTCGGGCCGACCTGTCGGGTCATCGCGCGCAGCGGAGTCGGCATCGACAACCTGAACGCCCCGCTGCTGGCCGGTACCGGCATCGTGTCGTTCAACGTGCCCGACTACTGCGTCGACGAGGTCAGCACCCACACCCTCGCCCTGCTGCTCGCGCTGGAACGCAGCGTCTGCACGCAGGACCGCCTGGTCAAGTCCGGCCAGTGGAACATCCACGCGGGCGGCGTGCCGCGGCGGGTGGGGACGCGCACCGCAGGCATCATCGGGTTCGGCCGCATCGGCCGCGCGACCGCTCGAAAACTGCAGGCGTTCTACACGAAGATCATCGCCTACGACCCCTACGTGTCGGCCGATCTGATGGCTGGATACGGCGTCACCGCCGCCACCGATCTGGCCGAATTGTTCTCCGCCGCAGACGCTGTCGTGATACACGCGGCCCTGACCGAGGAGACCGACCGGCTCATCGATGCCACGGCACTGGCCGACGTCCGGCCCGGCGCCTTCCTCGTCAACACCGCCAGAGGTCGGCTGGTCGACCCGGCCGCCGTGCTCGCGGCACTCGACTCGGGTCGGCTCGGCGGTTTCGCCTCGGACGTCTTCACGCCCGAGGATCCCAACGACGATCCGACCGCCCGCAAGCTGCTGACCCGGGACGACGTGGTGGTGTCATCACACCGCGCGTTTCTCTCGGTGGAATCCGAGCGCAGTTGCCGACGCCGGATCGCCGAGGGAGTTGCCAACGTTCTGGCCGGCGGGCCACCGCCCGCCGAAGGCAGAGTGACCTGATCCGAGAGGCAGTGCGCGTGATAGAGAACTTCCCTGTTCAGACAGGATCACCGGCGGAGTTCGCGGCCGGTCTGCGGTTGCGCAAGCTTCTTGCCGAACCCGAGCCGTGCTACCTCATGGGGGCGCACGACGGCCTCAGCGCCCGCATCGCGGCAGAGGCCGGGTTCACCGGGATATGGGCGTCCGGCTTGTGCATGTCGACCACGCTAGGCGCCCGGGACAGCGACGAGGTGTCCTGGGGCGAACTGCTCGATCTCGCCGCGCGGGTGGTCGAGGGCGGCGGGGTGCCGGTGCTCGTCGATGCCGACACCGGGTACGGCAATTTCAACACCGCGCGGCGGGTCGCCGCGCGGGCCCAGCAGATCGGCGCGGCGGGGATCTGCATGGAGGACAAGGTCTTTCCCAAGATGAACTCCTACTTCGGCGACAGCCATCCGCTGGCGCCGATCGGTGAGATGTGCACCAAGATCGCGGCCTGCCGGGACAAGGTGGACGCCGAGTTCGTGCTCGTCGCGCGGACCGAAGCACTGATCGCGGGAGCGGGATTGGCCGAGGCGCTGCGGCGTGCGGAGGCATATCGGCAAGCAGGTGCCGACGCCATCTTCATCCACTCGCGGCAACGAACCATCGACGAGATCGCCGAATTCACCAGGGAATGGGATGCTCGGCTGCCGTTGGTGATCGCGCCGACCACCTATCACACCGTCCCCAGGGAGACGTTCGCCGAACTGGGCATCGGCGCGGTGATCTGGGCCAACCAGGCCATGCGGGCGGCAGTGGCGGCGATGCGGGAAGTGTGCCGGGCGCTGCTCGTCGACGGGGCCGCCGCGGTGGAGCCGGGTATCGCCTCGCTGGCGGAAGTGTTCGCGCTCATGGGTTATCAGGACCTGGAGGTCGATGAGGCGCACTACACGGCGTTGGCGAAGAAGTGGGTGGATTCGTGATCGACGCCGACGAACTGCTCGGCGGGCTCGTCGGGCGGGGTGTGGTCGATGTTGTCGGCGTGCCGTGCTCGTATCTGACCCCGCTGATCAACCGGGTGGCGTCCGGGTCTGCCGCGCGGTACCTGCCGGTGACGCAGGAGGGTGAGGCGGTGGCGATCGCCGCGGGCTGCTGGCTGGCCGGGGCCACCGCGTGTGTCATCGCGCAGAATTCGGGGCTCGGCAACATGGTCAATCCGTTGACGTCGCTCAATTACCCTGGGCGCATTCCGGTTCCGTTGATCGTCAGTTGGCGCGGGGAGCCGGGACACCCGGACGAGCCGCAGCACGAGCTGATGGGGACGATCATGCCCGGGTTGTTGGATCTCCTGCGGGTCGGTCATGCGGTGGTACCGGATGAGGCCGCTGAACTCGGTGCGTGTCTGGATGCCGGTTGGGCCGAAATGGACCGGGAGCAACAGCCTTTCGCGTTCATACTGCGCGATGGTGTGCTGAACTCAGAGCAGCTGGAGGAGCCGCCGCTGCATGCTCCTGTGGTTGCGACGGTCAGCCCTTCGCGCAAGGACCGGGATGCGCCTGCCCGGATGGCTGCGCTGGAGTGCCTGCTCGGATCGCTTGTCGATTCGGCTGCCGTGGTGTCCACCACCGGTAAAACCAGTCGTGAGCTGTATGTACTGGCCGACCGGCCGCAGCATTTCTATCTGGTAGGTGCCATGGGATCGGCGAGTGCGGTTGGGCTCGGCGTTGCGCGGCACACTCCCCGACCCGTGATCGTGATCGATGGAGACGGTGCGGCACTCATGCGGCTGGGCACGCTGGCAACCGTCGGTGCGCACGGTGGCCCCAACCTGGTACATGTATTGCTGGACAACAGAGTTCACGACTCCACAGGTGGTCAGCTGAGCCTGGCCGGTCAGGTCGACTTCCCCGCCTTGGCACGGGACTGCGGATATGCCCGCGTGTACGACTGTGCCGACCTTGCCGAATTCGCCGACGCCGTCAAAGCCGCGCAGATCGAGCGCGGGCCGACGTTCATCTATCTGATGATCCGACCGGGATCGATCGCCAAGCTGGGCCGACCCTCGGTTGGCCCGGCGGAGGTGGCGAGGCGGTTCCGGGATTTCGTGAACACGAACCTCGAGGACGTGAATCATGTTTCGTGACGGCGCATTACAGCCCGTATTCGATCAGCTCACCGTGCGTAACCCCTGGACCGGGGAGAGCGTCGGGGTGGTCGCGCGCGACACCGTTACCCAGATGGACGAGGCGGTAAGGAACCTGCGCGCCGCCTGGCGACCACTGCGAGCGGACCGTCGGGCTGCGATCCTCAGTGCGACAGCCGATCTGATCCGAGCGCGATCCGATGAGCTGGCCGAACTGATCTCTCGCGAATCCGGCGTGTGTATTGCCGAGACGCGCAAGGAGACTGAGCGGGCCGCGGCCAATCTTGTCGTCGCCGCGACCGAGACCGAGCGGCTGCGTGGCGAGAGCATCCCGGTGCCTGGCCAGGATCGGTTGGCGCTCACCCTCTTCGAGCCGATCGGGATCGTCGCGGCGATCACGCCGTTCAACCGGCCGCTCAATCAGGTCGTCGTGAAGGTGGCACCGGCTGTGGCCGCAGGCTGCGCTGTCGTGCTGAAACCCTCAGAGAAGACACCACTTACCGCGCTGGCCTTCGCCGAGATCCTGCTCGAGGCCGGGTTCCCACCCGAAAACCTGGTTGTCACAACGGGTGAGCCCGGTGTCATCGGTTCGGCGCTCGCCAGTCACCCGGATGTCGACATGGTCACCTTCACCGGTTCGGTGAGCACGGGGTTGACGGTGTCGAGGGCCGCCGCGGGCAAGAAGGTCCTGCTGGAACTGGGTGGCAACGATCCGCTGATCGTGCTGCCCGACGCCGATCTCGGGCTCGCGGTGCAGTTGGCGGGCCAAGGTGCCTTCGCCACGGCCGGACAGTCCTGTCGCGGGATCAAGCGGGTGATCGTCGTGGGCGACGTGGCCGACGATCTCGTTGCCGGGCTGGTCGAAGAGGCTCGGCGCAAGCGGGCGGGCGACCCGCTCGATCCGGCGACCGATGTCGGGCCGCTCATCAGCGAGGACGCGGCGTTGACCGTCGAGCGACGGATCGCCGACGCGGTCGCCGCGAACGCGAAACTGCTGTACGGCGGGGATCGGCGCGGTTCGCTCATCACGCCCGCCGTGCTCGATCAGGTGCCCGCCGACGCCGAGTTGGTGGTCGAGGAGACCTTCGGTCCGGTGGCACCGGTCATCCGGGTGGCCGACACGGCGGAAGCGATCCGGGTCGCCAACGGGACGCGGTACGGGTTGCAGGCCGGCGTGATCACCGCCGACGTCGGCCAGTTCACCAAGATCGCCGAGGCGCTCCGGGTCGGTGCCGTAAACCTCAATGCGGGACCGCATTTCGATTCGCCGCACATCCCGTTCGGCGGCGTAAAGTCCAGCGGTATCGGCCGCGAGGGCATCCCCTATTCGATCCGGGAGATGAGCACCATCAAGACCGTCACGCTCCCCTACCCACTACAACAAGGTTAGGACGAACCGATGACCGCGGAACCGGAAGCCAATCCCAACTATCAAACGCTGTTTCGGCTCGAAGGGAAACGGGCCCTCGTGATCGGCGCGGGCAGCGGCATCGGCCGCGAATCGGCGCTCGCGCTCGGGGCGCTCGGCGCGGAAGTAGTGTGTGCCGATATCGACCTCGAGCGGGCCGAGGAGACCGCGAAGCTGGGCGGCCTTGCCACCGCCATCCAGTTGGATGTGCGGGATGCGGAGGCCGTCGAAGCGGCCGCCGCAACGCTGCCGGAGTTGGACGTGCTCGTCTTCACCACCGGGCGCAACGTCCGCAAGCGGCTGCTCGATTACGCGGTGGAGGAGTTCGACTCCGTCGTCGACCTGAACCTGCGCGGCGCCTTCCACATTCTTCGGGCGTTCGGTAGGGGCATGGTCGCGCGCGGGGGCGGGTCGATCATCGGTATGTCATCTATCCGGGCGATCACCGTGGAACCCGGGCAGGCCGTGTACGCGGCGACGAAAGCGGCGCTGCTCCAGCTGATTCGCGGGGCGGCCGCGGAGTTCGGTCCGGCCGGAGTTCGGGTGAACGCGGTCGCGCCCGGGGTGGTGCGCACCCCGCTGACCGACCCGATCTTCTCGGTGCCGGAGTGGCAGGAGGCGTACGCGTCGAAGAGTGCGCTCGGCCGGTGGGCGCAGCCGAGCGAAATCGCCGGGGCGGTCGCCTTTTTGGCGGCGGACGCGTCCAGCTTCGTCACCGGGACGATGCTGTACGTCGACGGCGGCTGGACCGCCATCGACGGCCGCTACGAGCCGCCGCGCTAAGCCAGCGAATCGACAAGCAGCACCGCGTCTTTGACGAAGGTGCCCATGTCGGATGCCTCGAACAAGAGGTTCATCGGGAGCTCGGTGGCGAATTCCGCACGCAGCGCGGACATCAGCTCACCGGCGAGTAGTGAGTCGCCGCCGAGTTCGTAGAAGTTAGCGGTCGGTTCGGTGTAGCCGGTGCCGCAGACGCGGCCGACGACGATCCATATTCGGTCCTGCATGCTCAGTCCTTTCGCCGCAGTTTGCCGGACGGGGTCCGGTGCACGTTGTCGACGATCTCGATCGTTCGGGGCGTCTGGGCTCTGGTCAGCTCCGCGCGGCAACTGTGCCATAGCTCGGCCGAGACCTGTTCTGCGTCACCACTATTCAGGCTGACCTCGGCATACACGACCTCGCCGAGCGCGGGATCGGGCATCGCGCGGACGCGGACGTCGCGGACGGCGGCGTTGCGCTCCAGGACTCGCTCGATGTCGCGGGGAAAGACCTTGACGCCGCCGACGTTGATGGCGTCGTCCTTACGTCCGACGAAGGTCACGTAGCCTTCGGCATCCTGCCACGCGAGGTCGCCGACGCTGAAATGCCCGGCCGACTCCGCCAGTTTCGGTCCCGTGCCGAGATATGTTGGCTGACCGGCATTCTCGTCGGACATGAACAGCTCGCCGGTGGTACCTACCGGCACCTCCTGCCGGAACTCGTCCAAGATTCGAATCGAACAGTGGATCGGGCGTCCGACGGAGCCGGGATGCGCCAGCCACTCGTCGCCGCGGATGCTGAGGACGCCGATCCGTTCGACGCTGCCGTATTCCTCGTACACCTTGGTCGGCTCGACCAGTTCCAGCCAGCGGCGTTTCACCGACTCCGGGCACCGCGCGGCGGTGTGTACGACCAGTCGGAGCGAGGAGAACCAGCTGCTGTCCATGCCGGAGGCTTCGATGAGCGTGCCCATCTGCGCGGGTACGGTCCGAAAGACTCCTACCCGTTCGGATTTGAGCAGCTCTAGGAACAGCTTGGGCGAAGCGTTGCCCGGGATGATGATGCGGTGGCCCAGCGCGAGTCCGTGGTAGAGCGCGCCGAAACCCGCGTGGTAGAGCGGGAGTCCGACGATCTGGGTCTGATCGTAGGCCATTCCCCGGTCGCGCTCCTTGCTGCTGAGCGGTCCCACCTCGGGGTACGCCCATGGACGGTTTCTGATGATGAGTTTGGGCACGCCGGTGGTGCCGCCGGACAGCGACACCGACCTCGGCAGTCCATCTGTCGGGAGGGCCGAAATCGGTTCTCCGCGTTGATGATAGGAAATCAGGTCCAGATCGCTACCTTCGACCACCCAGCCCCGGGGATACCGATCGACGATGTCGCGCTTCGCCGCATCCGACCATCGGTGGTCCACCGGGAGCACGGCGACGCCTATCTCCCACAACGCCAGCGTTGCCACAACGTGACCGATGCCCGGCGGAAGTGCTACCGCGGCAACGTCTCCCGCGCGCAGGCCACTCTCGCGGTAGACGTCGGCCCGCTCGTGCATTCTCGTCGCGAGTGCGCACCAGGTGATCTCATCGCTGGTGGCAGCGGTGAAGCCGCGGACTCTTACGGCGCAGTCCAGCGGCCGGTCCGCCGCCGTCTTCGCGACGAGCTCACCGATCGAAACCTTGCCTGCCATACCTCATCATCCGTTGCTGACGACGTATTCGTCGGCAATGCGCAAGGCATCATCCAACAACGCCATGCCTTCCCGGATCTCCGCTTCATCGATGATCAGCGGCGGGCACACCAGGATGAGGTTCCAGTGGGTGAGCAGGTACAGGCCCTTGCGGAAGGCCTCGGCGGTCAGCCGCGTCATCGGTTCGGCGGCCGCACTGTCGGGGTTGAACGGGACGAGCGGTTCCTTGGTCTCGCGGTTGACGACCAACTCGAGGCCCCAGAAACAGCCGCTACCGCGGATGTCGCCGATCGATGGATGCCGTTCGGCCAGTTTGCGCAGTTCCGCCTCGATCAGCGGTCCCAGCCGGTCCGCGCGCTCGATGAGCCGTTCTTTGTGATAGACGCCCAACGCGGCTACCGCTGCCGCGCAAGCGACAGGATGGGCACTGTGGGTCAGGCCGTAGGGGAAGACCGAGTCCTGGAGCCAGCCGGACAGTCGGTCGCTCACGGCGACGGCCGCGAGGGGCAGATAACCAGCGGTCAGCCCCTTGGCGCAGGTGATGATATCGGGGACGACGTCCCAGCGGTCGCAGGCGAACCAGCTTCCGGTGCGGCCGAATCCGGTCATCACCTCGTCGAAGATCAGCATGATCCCGTGTTCGGTGCACACCTCACGGATCGCCTGCAGGTAACCGTCGGGCGGGACGATCACGCCGTTGATGCCGGTGACCGGCTCGATGATCACCGCCGCCACGTTCTCCGCGCCCTCGTACTGGAGCAGTTCCCTGAGGTGCGGCGCGCCCGAGCACACCGGGCACGGCGTGGGATGGCCTGCCGGGCAGCGATAGGTGTACGGGTCGAGCATCCGTACTACGCCAGGCATTCCGGGTTCGCCGACCCACCGGCGCGGCTCACCGGTCAGCGTGAGGGCACCCGCCGTGCTGCCGTGATACGAGCGGTAGCGCGCGATGACTTTGCTGCGGCCGGTGTAGGCCCGGGCCAGCCGGATCGCGGCCTCGTTCGCCTCGGTTCCGCTGCAGGCGAAGAAGAATGAGTTGAGGTCACCAGGGGTGACCTCGGCGAGGCGATCCGCCAACTCGTCGACCACCTCGATATCCCACGGGCGACCCAGTGTCGCCGCGGTGGCCACCTGCTTCTGCACGGCCTCCTGGACCTCGGTGCGGCTGTGTCCCAGGTTGGCGTTGACGAGTTGTGAGCCGAAGTCGAGGTAGGACCGTCCGGCGGCGTCGAAGAAGCGGCAGCCGTCGCCGCCGACGATCCTCGGTGGCGGTTCCACACCCTGCCGCGACCACGACTGGATAACCCGTCCTCTGGACTCTCCCATGTGAGACACCTCCGATTACATTGGTACTGCGGCGATTCCGACTCAGCGAATGGCGACGCGACGCTGACTTCCCGGGTCGAAAGCGAACGTCGCGATGATCGATAGGACGCTCGCCCACCCGCTGAGCACGAGCAGGTTCGGCGCGATGCTCGCGAGGCCGCCGTGCTGTGCGAGCACACTTTTCATGCCGTCCACCGCCCAGTACTGCGGGGTCAGCGGGGCGAGCGGGCGATTCCACGCGGGCATCAGCCGAACCGGCACCACGGCGCCACCGACGACACCCATGCCGAGAACGACCAGCTGGCAAAGGTTTTGCATGGCCGAGACGTTGCGGGTGAGCGAGATCAGCACCAGGCCGAGGGCGATGGCGGTCCAGGCGATGGTCAGGATGAGGACGACCAGGGCGAGTAGCGATCCGTTGATGGTGCCGCCGAACAGGATTCGTCCGGTGACGATCAACAGGACCATCTGCACGATCGAGAGGATGAAGTAAGGGATCGCGAGCTGAATCGCCATCATTCCTCTGGACAGGCCGCTGGTTCGTACCAAACTCCATGCCCCAGAGGCGTGTTCGCGGTAGTGCGAGGTGCCCATGAACATCATGACGTAGAAGCCGAACATGATCGTGAAGCCGGGGACCGTCTGGTTCGCCCCCGCGCTGCCGGTGATTCCGGCGAAGGCGTCGCTGAGCAGGGCCTGCATCAGGAGCGGGGCGGCGAAGAGGAAGACGAACAGGGTGGGGTCCTGACGCCATGTCGCCAGCTCTTTTCGGAGGAAAGCCCAGGTGATCGTCATAGCTGACGCTCGATGACCTGCAGGAACGCGTTCTCCAGGGAGACAGGAACCGCTCGCACGTCCTTGATGGGAAGGTTGCTCTCGTCGAGCAGCCGGACAATCGTGGGGAGCAGGTCGGCTTGCTGCGTTGCGACCCGAACGCGCCTGCCGTGCAACGTAATACCACTCTCAGGTAGTGCATCGCGCAGGAGAGCCGCCACGGCAACCGCCTCGTCGCTGACGATCTCGCAGTACGGGCTGGCATGTTCCGCGACAAAGCTTTTCACGTCGGCCGTGACCAGGATGGAACCGGCATTGAGCACACCGATTCTGTCGCAAAGGATTTCGGCTTCGTCCAGATGGTGGGTCGTGTAGAGGATGGTCGAGCCTTCGCCGCGTAGTTCTCTGAGCAGGTGGTGGATGGCGTGGCGAGAATCGATGTCGACGCCGGTGCTCGGTTCGTCCAGCACCATCAGCGGCGGCGAATGCACGATGCCCATGCCGATCGTCAGTCGGCGACGCTCGCCGCCGGACAGGTGCGCGCCACCACGATTCGCGATCGGGCCGAGGCCGAGACGCTCCATCACCTCGGCCGCGCTGCGCTGCGCGGTGGCGCGTGGCATCCCGCGCACGACCGCCGCGAAATGCAGGTTCTGCCATACCGTCATCGCCAGGTAGACCGTATTGTCTTGCGGGACATAGCCGATGCGGCGACGCAGCCGCCGGCCGTGCCTGCGCACGTCGGTATCGAATACCTCCACCCGGCCCGCCGTCGGCTTGACCAGGCCGCAGATGATGTCCAGAGCAGTCGATTTTCCTGCACCATTGCGGCCGAGGAGGCCGAAGATCTCGCCGCGCCCGATCGCTATGTCGACGTTGTTCAGCGCGACTACCGAGCCGTACGTCTTGCGTAAGCCCGCTACTCGGACAACCGGTTCGTCGGCTACGTCCATGACGTGGCCTGATGTCGCGTCACGATCGAGCGGACCAGATCTCGATAGTGGACGGCTCGCCCGTAACACTGGGTCATCAGGACCGCGCCCACGCCGCTGGGGATGTGGTGCACGAAGCTGGTGGCGGCGCGGCCAAGCCAACCTACGGTTTGCGCGTGCGGGTCCAGCGCGGCCCAGGTCGGATCGCTGCTCGGTACGTGCAGGCCGTAGGCGAAGCCGTAGCCCGGACCCGGGATGTAGTCGGGACCGCCGCCGGCCAGCGGTCCGATCTGATCGACGAAGAGTTGCCGAGTGATGGGGCCCAGTGCCGGGATGGCAAGTTGGCCGTTGTCGTCAGGAGCCAACGCGCACAACAGCTTTGCGAAGTCGATGGCGGTGGAATAGCCGCCCGACCCGGCCGACAACCAGGCCGGTCGTTCCTGGTGCGTCACGAGCCCGGGTGGTGTGACGAACGGCTGCGCGACACGGTCAAGATCCGCTGCCCGGACACTGAATCCCGTGTCGCGCAAGCCAAGTGGGCGGCAGACCCGCTGATCGATGATCTCGTCGAGTGGCCGGTTGTCGGCTACTTCGAGGATGCGGCCGAGGACATCCATGGCCATGCCGTACTCCCACACCGTCCCGGGATCGGCGGCAAGCGGCTGTCGCGCCATTGTGCGCACGACGTCGTCGAGGGTCGGTAGCTCGGACCGGTGGTCGTATTTCTGCAGCTCAGACTGCTCGTAGTACGGCTTGATGTTCGCCGAGGTGTGGTAGCCGCCGCCGATGCCCGCCGTCTGTCGCATCAAGTCCTCGACCAGCAGCGGGCGAAGCGGCGGTCGCAATGCGCCTGCCTCCTCGACGCGGGTGTCGGTGAAATACGGCAGCCACTCGGCGACCGGATCCGACAATCGCAGCCGGTCTTCGGCCACCATCAGCAACGTCGCCAGCGCGGTGAAGACCTTCGTCATCGAGTAGATGCGAAAAATGGCGTCGCCCGGCATCGGTCGCGCGCTGTCCGGATCGAGGGTGCCGACGGCCTGGAAGTCGATCAGCGACCCGTTCTCCGTGACCGCGAGGACCGCGCCCGGTATCCGGCGCGCTGCGACATCGGCCGATACGGCCTCCAGCAGCTCCGTCATCATGTCCATAGTCGCCTCCCGCGCCCCCGGACGCCCCACTTACCTGCCAGGACGCCTATACCGCCACGTTGTCGATCAGGCGGGTATTCCCGACCCAGATCGCCGCCACCAGCCGGTTACCGGGGCCGACCACGCGGACCGGGTCGAGCGTCTCGCCGTCGACCAGCTCCAGGTAGTCGATCCGCCGCACACCCGCCTCCGTCAAGGCCGCACGTCCCTCGGCGAGCACAGCGGCAACCGCCCCGGTGTCGGCCCGCAGCTTCGGCGCGAGCTCCGACAAGACCCGGAACAGCGCGGCCGCGATCGGCCGCTCAGCCTCGGCAAGGTAGGCATTTCTGGACGAGAGCGCCAAGCCGTCCGGCTCCCGCACCGTGGGCACCGCCCGCACCTCGAGCGGCAACCCCAGGTCACGGACCACCGCCCGCAGCACCACCAACTGCTGAAAATCCTTCTCCCCGAGATACACCGCCGTCGGCGCGAGCAGAATCAAAATCTTCGACATCTCGGTGGTGACGCCGGCGAAATGGGTCGGCCGCCCCTCGCCACACAGCACGCCCGACAGCCGCGGCACCGCGACCGTCAACCCGAAACCGGGCGGGAACAGCTCATCCGCCGTCGGCAACCACGCGATATCGGCCTCCACCTTCTCGCAGAGAGCCAGATCCCGCTCTTCGTCCCGCGGGTAGGTGTCGAAGTCCTCGTCCGGCCCGAACTGCAGCGGATTCACGAAGATCGACGCCACCACCACGTCATCGCGCACCTTGGCCTCGCGAACCAGCGCCAAGTGTCCCTCATGCAGCGCACCCATCGTGGGCACATAACCGATGCTCTTACCCTGCGCACGAGGTTCCGCCAGGGCACGCCGTAGCTCCGCAGTACTCCTGACAACGATCATCGCGGCGCTTCCCTCAGCAGCACGGCTCGCGGAAGCCGCCGCCGTGGACGTACGCAAACCCCCACGCTCGATACATCCGCCGATCCTAACAAGGAGTCCCGCCCCACATTCTCGAATTCGACTTACTCCGAACGGTTTTCGGCAGAACCCGAGTCGCTCGCTCCCCATGATCCCACGGAACCCGACACAAGAAATCCCCCCGACCGGGTGTGAAGTCGAGGGGATCTTTGTGGTCCCAGCTGGTTCGAAGACCCAGAGGATCGACGACTACGGCGTGGCCTCGGCCGCCGCGGCGTAGCGTTACCCACACAGATCCAGCCGAGAGACGAAACCAGTATGGGTTTTTGGAAACGCCTTCGCCGACCACGTTGCGGCGGAATGTATATCGAGGACGACGCCCTCTACACGCAACGATCCTGGCGTGACCCCGAGTTTTCACCGGCCGACCAGTCCGTTGAAGCCGTCTGACCAAAAGGCCACAATCCCCCGATAAGCACCTTATCTCGGCTGCCGCGTTATCGAACCACGCGCGTGGTTCACGCATGAAACATCCAGGAGAACAGCATGATTCGCAAGATAGCCGCCGCTACAGTCCTCACCGCCGCGCTCGTCGGTGCAGGTACGGGCATCGCGCAGGCCGAAACCCCGACGCAACAGCCTGCTGTTCAGCCGGTCGCCGCAGGACAAACGCAGGCCATCGTCGGAGGCCAGGTCGGGACGGTTGTCGGAACCGTCGTCGGTGTCGGGGTCGGTGCGGTCGCCGGCGGGACGTTCGCCTGCATCGTCACCCTTCCCGTGTGCCCCGTCTCCGCGGTCGTCGGTGTTGTCGCCGGTGGTATCGCAGGTGGAGTGATCGGCGCCACCGCAGGCGCCGCGGCGGGTAGCGCGCTCGGCGCGCAGATCCCCGGCTGAGCTTCAGGGCTGGTTGACGTCGAAGAAATCCACCGACATATGCGGGGACGATAGTTGTAGGCTGCCGCAGACTGATCCCGGTTGATCCAGGCGCTGCCGATGGTGACCCGCAGATACGAGAAAGCCCCTGACCTTCGCCTCGCGGCCAGGTCAGGGGCTGTTTCTTGTGGTGGACCTGACTGGACGATATTCGAAACGCGCTGACCTGCAGAAACTCGAAACGGCACGGGCCAAGATCGACGCCGGACGCCCATCAGGAGCCCCACGCGCACGGAAGACAGCCACATCTCAACCTCGCACGCCACGGAACGTCGAGCGACGACTGGCCAGCACGACAGTCGAAGAACTGATCCAGGTCTACCGCGACGGCGTCTCCACCGCGCAACTCGCCACCCGATACGAGATATCCAAAACCGCAGTCCTCGCACTTCTCCCCAAACGCGGCGTAGCCCGACGGCGCCAGTCGATGACCACAACCGACGTCGACCACGCCGAACGCCTCTACCTCGCCGGCCACTCACTCACCAGCTGCGCCAGGCACACCGGCTTCCCCGCGAGCACCATCAGAGACGCCTTCCGCAAACGCGGCACACCCATGCGACCGGCCGGAGGACGCCACCGCGGCCCGTGATGTCGCCTACTCCGGCGTGTCGACGCGCCGGAAATCAGCGAGTTTCACCGCACCGGCAATCGTCCAGCGATCAGTGTGCTGTTGCTTCGCCCCGGACAGGCTCAGTGGTGCGATGTGGCGCATGGTGCCGCTACGTCGTGCGTTGATTTCGGTGACATAGTTCCTGGTCGCGGTCGACAATCCACTCGATGCACAGCCAGCCGCGCGGCAAGCGCCGGTTCGTGAGGCCAATAGTGGGGAGATAATCCACGTAGTGAGACGAGAGGCACACCTGTCACCGGCAACCGACGCCGACCTTGATGTGATTGAGCCCTGGCTGTGCAATCGCAGCATCCGTCGATGGCTGGACGGCTATCCGATCAGAGACATGCGGGATCCCACTACCACGGTCAGTGACCCGATCGGAAGCGGCTATCTAGCTCGCACACATAAGTGGGTGGTTCGCGAAGCCAGCTGCGCCGACGAGCCACCCCTTGGTTTCATTTCGGCAGAAGTGTACGGAGTCGGCAGCATCGGCACCGACGGCTGGATGGTTGGAGCTCCGTTTTACGCGAAACTGTTGTATTTCGTAGCTCCTGGCCAGCACAGCAAGGGGATCGGTACGAGCATGCTGCATGCAGCGATCGATGCTCCGGAGGTCTGCAACGTCATCGAGTTCCGATGCGGAATCGCCTCCAGGAACCTGCCCAGCCGACGGGTCGCACTTAGAGCCGGCTTCCGTCGCCAACCGGAGGCGCGTGATCATCCACGCAAGAAACGACGCATGCTCAGCTACGTCTTCCGGAGGGCCACTTCAGATCTTGGCTCGGCCGTTCTCCTTGCGATGGCGGCCGTGCTCCCGCTATCGGAGCCTGTACGGACAATTCCGTTCCCGCTTTCAGAGCCGGAAGCGTTCGCCCGATCCTCCACGCGGAGTTGCTCAACTGGATGAACGCGTTGCGAAGTCGATGATCGACACCATCGAACGAGCCGAGGAGGAGCTCGCCGAAGAGCTTTCGAAGCCTCCTGCGGGAGATTTGGCACAGCACTGGCGCGACCTCGGCGGGACGCTGCCTGACCCAGTCTGACCCCCGGAAACATAGGTTATAAGTGGTCAGAGTCGGCTCGGTTCGAAGGGCTGCACCGCGAAGAGGTCACGCCCTTACCGGAGTCAGTGTCGACTATTACATAGGCCTGGACCAGGCCCACGTGGTGAAGGCTTGTTCTGACGGTGCCGCACTCGGCACCGAAAGTCTTGTTGTGACTACGGATCAGAAGATTAAGAGTCCAGCCGAACTGCATCAGAATGACGCGAACGACACCTCAACCTGACGCTCTCCTTGGCGTCACCACACACCCAACCTCGGGACTCGACAGCCGCTCCACGTGCCCCCCGGCGCGCAGACCAACCCGAAACCTGGAGCACTGGATCGAGGCTAAGCGCGCAGGCCGTGGTGGAACGCGGTCAAAGAACTCGATGCCGACCACGGACCACAAGTTAGCGCAGCCCTCCGTTGGTCCGTGATAGACCAACGGAGGGCGAGGGTTTCGCGCGATCTAGTCGCTCGTGAGTGATGTTTTCAGAAGGTGCGGACAGCGGTCCTCACCGCTGGTCGAGGTATCTGTTCACTGTGGGTGACTATCGGGTTGGGGTGGTTGATGGCCGACTTGGGGCCGGGGTAACGCTCCTGGTCGGTGTCGGAGTCGGTCTAGCAGTCGGGGTCGTCGGCTGGGCTGGGGCATCGGGCACCTCCGACGGGAGGCTTGCCGGATCAGGCAGTTTTGGTCGTGTGCCCTCGTCGCCGAACGGTTTTTCATGGGCGATGGCGTTCCGCATGCGTTTGACCGACTCCGGTTCAGCGTCACGATTGGCTGGATTGTTGTCGGCCCGCTTTGCGGCAGCGGCGTCTGGACCAACGAGTTCCTGGGTGCCTAACCCGGTCGCTATGGTGAGCCATTTTTTCTCGGCGTAGTAACGCGCAATGAACAGGTAGGTCTTCTCGGTAGAAATCAATGGCATGTTGTTGACGACGATGAGGTCGCCATTATGTGCGGTACCGCCGAATTGATTGACCACCACTTTAGCAGGCAAATCGCCCTTGAGCTGGCCCACGACCGACACACGGAACTGGGTCTCTGGTACTCCGGGCATTCTGGACTCCGAAGCCTCGGTGTGTAGCAGCTGCTCGACTGTTCCGACGAAGATTGCATCGGCCCAGCCGGCGACTGCCTCGCGGTCGGCGGGGTCGACAGCCAAATCGCTGGTGACGTTGACGATATTCACCGGTGGCAAGGGCGGTTCCGAGGCGGGCCCGCAACCTGCCACGACCGCTGCCACAATCGAGGTGGCAATCAGGAGAACGACTCGTACCGATGCTGACTTGATGGTTGAGTGCATATCAGGACGCTCCCCACATCGCCTGGTAGGAACGGTTATCGATAGGACCGAATTGGAGTCGCTCTGTGACACGGGCGAGCATGATGTTGTCCTCGCAACTGTGGTGTAGCCCCAGAGCATGCCCCATCTCGTGCAGAAGGACGTTGCGGTTCCGGTCGCCGCTGTAATAGGGTTGGTCCATATAGTACGTATTGAGCCTAAGCCCGAGGCCCCTGATATAGTTTCCGACGAACTCGCCGTCGCCGATGTTCACATCCTGCACAATCAATACAGGTTCACGGTCACCGACCGTCGCCACTTTCACACGGCCCTTCGAGTTCCACTGATTGACCGCATTGTCGAATTCGGCCCTGTATTTGGACTGATTGAAGATGGTCAGCTGGGGTGTCGGGCCCGGGGCGACCGACGAGAACGACTTGGCGTAGAGCGGGTTCTTGAAGTTCCAGGTGATCACGTCGTTTTCGAAGGATTGACACTTTCCCTCGTACCCGCTCGTGCCCGCCGCGTCCCCGCCGTTGACTTCGTCGGTGGTCGGGTACCCGTATCGTCCGTTCTCCCACCCGGCCTTCACCCACTGGTCGCGGATCGCTCCCCACACCGCGTGGGTCTGAGTGCGCGGGGAATAGTAGATCTCGCCCCCTTCCATGTGCTGGCCAGCGCCGTTGTCGCGGGTGGCGAACTCGTCGCTGGTCGGGAAGCCGAGCCGACCGTTCTCCCAGCCGTAGTTGCCCCACTTGCCGAAAATCGCCCCCCAGATGCTGTGTGCTCCGGTGTTACCTGACCAGTAAATCGCCCCGCCCTCGAAGTTGTTGAACCGTCCCGGCTTCCCGGCCGCCACTTCCCTGCTCGTCGGATACTTCAACGGCCCGTTCTCCCAGCCGAGTTCACCCCATTTGTCTCGAATACTACCGCCGATCTGATGCGCGTGACCGTCGGTGACCCGCGGATGCCAGTAGATGGAGCTGTTCTTCTCGAAGGCCTGCCAGCGGCCGCCGCGGCCGGCGTCGGATTCCGGGTTGGTCGCGTTGCCGAAGAAGTCGAGTCCCCCGGTCTCATCGTATTCGACCTTGATCGCGCCGCCAATGGGATACACGTCGCGCGGTCGCGCGGACGCTCCGACCGGGTCGAGAGCGAGCGTGATGATCGTCGCGAGAACGGCAGCGACCCGGAACACGCGAGTACTCCGCCGACAGCGACCATGGTGTTGCTGAATGGATTTCATAGCCCCTCCTTTTCACCCTCATCACGAGAGGTTTCATTTCTTTGCCTCGAAATCCCCACTAGCCCAAGAGAATAGTCTCACCGCTGCGAATTTGACTGTGGCCAGTCGGATTGCCTAAAGATATATTGCCTAGGCAGCCCATCGAAACTCCCCGTTCGTGTATGACCCAGAAAAATGCGGCGCATAGGAGAATTTCATCAGCCAGCAGATGGAACCCCCTTTTTGAATGGCTGACACCACCCGCCGCCGAAATTATGGGACCACGGAGAACTGCATCTACGCCAGACATCTCGACTGGAGAACAACAACTGGGGACGCGACTGGCCGGCACTGCTCGAGGTGTTCGAGCAGTGCCGGGCGGCGGCACATGCGGCAACCGAACGTCTCCCGATGCCGACCCGACGACGGGGTCATCCCCGCGTGCGCGGGGCGCACGAGTGCCGACCTTGGAATTGCCGCCAGACATCGGGATCATCCCTGCGCGTGCGCGGGGAGCACTCATCGATAGCGTCCAGGACACCCTGCTCGGGCGGATCATCCCCGCGTGCGCGGGGAGCACACTTCTTGACCTACCTGTTCTCGTCTCAGATCAGGATTTCCTGATCGGTTTGCTCAGCGCGAAGCACCAACCCGACGCTACTGCCGAACGGCTCTTCGTATGGACAAGATTGTGGCGGTGATCGGCGCATAGAAGCGAGGGCGTGAACCCCGTACATAGCACAGGCCTAAACGAGTGGTCGCTCAAGCGATCAACAAACGGGGGTCCTCCTCGTCGAACCCCTCGCACCGACGACTGCCCCTGGCAGTCCCTCGCAGTGCCAGGATGATGGTTCTCCTGGGGCTCGCCTCCATCATTCGTCAGCACACGAAACACCCTAAGACCCTCACCGATCTTCCCGGCCGCGTTCTCGAGCTGCTCGGGCGGCAGATACTTCCCGAAGGCCGCCGCATCGAGCAGCTGGTCGCGGACCTGCTCAAGATTCATCGTCGCCCAGTCTCGGCGTGACAGTTGAGACATGGCCCGACAATACCGTGCATCGAACGAACGTTCGACACTAATTCAGCCCGATCTGGCTCGCACCGCCGAGGCCGAGTTCGGTGTCGTTCCGATGGCGGCAATCTCACGACCGCACTCCGCCAGCACTGCTCGCTGAGAACTCGGCCACCCACGGCGTTTGAGATGTCGAACTCCGGACCGAATTCGAGAGTCCAACGATGGAAGGTCAAGCTAGGCACGCGCCTTAGCTGACATCTGCAGAGATAGGAAGACGGAGGCGACCAACATGCGTAGACACGAATCCACTCCAACCCCAAGCCGTTACGTATCGATCGGCAGTGCAGCCGACCGCGCCAGTGTCAGCAAGGACACGATCCGCAGGATGATTGCCGCTGGCGAACTGCACGCGTATCGGTTCAGAGGCCAGATACGCATCGCGATCGAAGACATCGACAGCGCCATGCGCCCGGTGCGATGAAGCAGATGCCGGGGACCATGATAGGCACCCTATTGCACGCATATTGCACGAAAGCGGCATGTAATCGCGAAAATACGCTTTCACCTGCCGCTTTGCTGTGGACCTGGCTGGACGGTATTCGAAACGGGCTGACCTGCAGAAACTCGAAGCTGCACGGGCCAAGATCGAGGCCGGGCGGCCCGCGGCGCTCCCCCGCCGACGCAAACAGCCACCCGCCGCCCGACCTCGCGTGCCCCGCAACATCGAGCGACGACTCACCTCGACGACCGTCGAAGAACTGATCCAGGCATACAACGACGGCGCTTCTACCGCCCAGCTCACCACCCGCTACGGGATATCCAAGACCGCGGTCCTCACACTGCTGACCAACCGCGAAGTCCCCCGGCGCCACCAGTCGATGACCACCCACGACATCGACCATGCCGAACGGCTCTACCTCGCGGGCCACTCACTCGCCAACTGCAGCAAGCTCACGGGGTTCCCTGCCAGCACCATCAGAGACGCCCTGCGCACACGCGGTACGCCCATGCGACCAGCCGGAGGCCGCCACCACGGCCCGCGATAGGCGCACCCAGTCGGCGTGTCGACACGCCAAACATCGACGAGTTTCGTCACCCGAGCAATCAGGCAGCAATCCAATTTGTCACGGATCCCCAAATCCTCGCTACCGGAGACCACCATGCAAACCAGGGCGGTCCGCGACTGACTCAGTGCAGATTTGGGGTTTAAACCAACCGGTACGCGGCAAATAACGGGACAGTCACACAAGTCCAGCTAGAGCTCAAAGACATTGCACCACAGACTAACCAGCACCACGCACGGTCATCCATTTATCCGACACATGACAGTTTCTGAAGTGACCTCACAGTTTTCAAGCGCGTAGACAGATGATGTAGACCTACGACGTTGACACTCAAGCGAATTGGGCGTGTACTAGATATCTGCGATCCGTGCTCGTAAACGTACTGAGACAGCTGACGCGCATGATGAGGCAGATAACGCGCACGATGCCCCAGCTGCGCACCGCATCGTTTGACCCAGGATGACGAGGACTGACGTAGACCCAACGTCTATGGGATACGTCCAATCGTGGTCCTGAAGTTCAGAAGGGCTCCAGCTGATTGACACCAGTCGGAGCCCTTCTGCGTGGTCGATCGAGGTTCTCGCCAGCGCCTTATCTCGACAACGAGGTGTCGTCGCCATCGTTGAGGCTGACACCGTTGCACTCAAGCCGGTCGATGCTCCTGGTCTCCGGGACCACTGTTCCATCCCGAGTCTCGGGCCGCCAAACGCACGGGTGGCTGAACGTCCACTCTTGCCGCATGGCGCGCGGTTCGAAGCCGCCATGCGGCACGCTCGAAAGATCAACTGACGGAGATGATCTCAGCCGGACTCAACGCACTAGATTGCCGAATATCGTGCGCCCGTTGCGGTACCGGGCATCTGGTCGAGGCCGAAAGCCCCACCCTGGCGGGTGCGGCAATGATCAAGGACCCAAATGGGTTCTCGCGCAGCAGCAGCGGAGGTAGCACTATGGCGGTCTTCGATGTCAACAACAGGTCGACCTGGAACTGGGTCAACGGCGGGCAGGTGACATGCGTGCTGCCGTGGGACCAGGACGAGTATCACCTCGACCCAGCCGACAGAGCATCGTTCTACGAATGTTCGAACGGCGTCGCGCATCGCACGCCGTGTGCACCTGGGACGGTGTTCAACCCCGAAATCGGCGTGTGCGTCTTGCCCAAGGACATCAGCGAAGCGCAGATCTACAACTGGGCGGTCACGAACGGCCGGGTCGCACCGGATCAGAGGTAGACGACCGGCACAGCGCGAGCTGTGCGCCCACGAACGAGCCGTGCACCCAACCGATACCGACATCGCGAGGAGGACAGCCGAGCGTATCCCTGCCGGAATTGGAGTCCTGCAAGGCTTTCCAGGCCAGAGGAGGCCAGGCTACGTGACCGGCGGGGGTTGCACGAACACCACGCTGTCAGGAATGGCACCGACCCGCGGCGGTGGTGTGCGCTCGACGTCGGTCGATTGTTCGGGTTCGGGGCTGTCGATGGCGGACTGGGTTTCGTCGACCGGCTCGGGATCGTCGCCGGGGTTGTCGATCATGGGGCCACCTTGTTTCGGTCGGACCGTTCCAATCCATCAAGTATCGCAGGGATTCTCGATGAGAATCCCTGAATGGCCGGATGCTGATCGCCAGTCTGACGTAACGTCCGCCTCTCGGCCGAACGTCTGTATCGCCGCCGGGCGGGCGCTGGCCGACCGTCCAAATTGGCTGGCTGACAGCATGGGAACGCGCCATCTCTGCCGCCAATTGCCGTGCGGGTTAAGGCATTCGGGATATGTCGCTTGGTTGAGCCGACTACCGTTTTTGGGGCAGGCCGACAGCGGGTCGACCTAGCGAGCAGGCGCGCTATGTCCGACATCACGCCAGAAGCTCCGAGTACCGATCTCGGTTCGATCGAAGGAACCGCAGGCGGTGCAGAATCGACCGACCTGGGCGAGATCACGGTGACCGAGATCCAGTCCGAGGCGGCAGGATTGACCGTCGTGCCGCTCGGGGAGATCGAGCGTGAGGATGTCGGCACGTTCAGCGTGCGCTACAACGGCACCGTGCCTCAGCTCGTCAGTGGCGGGTCGATCGTTCCCTCGCTCATCTCGGTGGTCGACGGTTCGGGCAAGGTCGTCGCCGAGTACACCGCCCGCGCAGTGGATCCGGCGGCAACACCCCCCAAGGCCCGCGCTCTGCCGATTGACCAGAACCAGCTTGTTGGCTGTGCAGGCCCCAATTGCAAACCGATCTCGCTGCGCTCGTAGGACTCGTCAACGCCATTTCTCACCGGAATAGGTGCTGTAGGTAGGGGTTGACCTCGGGTACGGACGCGTCGAGTATCTGCTCGTGGTCCAGACCCGGGTAGTTGCGCAGGTCCACGCGGACGCCGTTGGCTTGCAGTTCTGCGACTTGCTTCCACACCGCTGGCGCGGGCACGTCGAGGTCGTTGGTGCCCTGCACGACCATCAGCGGGCGGTCGTATCCGGTGGTGGGAACGTCGAACACCGGGCGGGCTGTTCGCTCGAAATCACCGTCGGTCAGAGGTTTCGCGAAGACGTCGGCCAGCGGGACATGCGTCATCTCGTCGGCCATGGGGTAGTTGCACAGTCGGGCACCGTCGGCCATGGCCTGGCGGCCCAGCGGAGTGAGGTAGCTGTCGAGGTCGAATTCGGGGCGTGCTGCCTTCAAACCGCCGAGGGCGTAGATGAAGTAGGCCTTCATGGCCGGCGGCAGGACGTCGGATATCCCGGGGCGACCGAGTAGCAGCATCGTGTCGGTGACGCTGGAGCCGGGCGCGAATGCCACCGCGCCGCGATAGTCCAGTTCCGGTGCGTAGCTGGTCGCCAGCGACGCGGTGAACAGGGTGGTGTTCCCGCCCTGGGAGTGACCGACCGCGACCCATGCGGGGGTGAGCGAGTCGTTGATCGTATGCGCGGCGCGGATCATATCCACGGACGCCTGAGCTGCGGCGCGACCGTCGAGATAGGCGTGGTCACCGCCGGTACCCAGGCCGATGTAGTCACTGGCCGCGACGGCATAGCCCTGCACAAGCAGGGAGTGCATGTAGTCGCGGGCGTCGGGGAAGCCGGTCTCCGACGGCGCGCACGCGTTGGAGCGGCCAGTGGTGCCGTGTTCCCACGCCACCAACGGCCACCCACCCGCGGGTGGTGTTCCCGCCGGAATGAGCAGCACCCCACTCGACAGCGCCGGGCGATTCAACGAGTCCCGCGTCCAATACACCACCTTCTTCGCCACCGCTGCACCGGGAATCCGCTGATAGTCGGCCATATCGCCGACCTGGGTGACCATGCCCGGCACGTCGGAGGGAGCGGCGTGGGCGGGAGTGGCTGCCATGGCGATGGCCGTGGCAGTGACCGCTGCGGCCAGAGCGGCCGGGATCTTGCGGTGCACGATGATAGCTCCTCCCATGTTGGGCAACGTTGTTATGCAACGCTGTTGTATGACACTGTTGTCCAGGGAAGCGGGTTAGGCAAGCGTTAGGGAATGTGACATGCCTATCGAGGTGAACAGCGCCGACCGCCGTCAGCAGATCGGTGAGGCCGGGGTGCGAATCATGCGCGAGCAGGGAATCGCAGGGCTGACGATGCGCGCGGTCGCCGAGGCGCTGGGGGGATCGACCAGCCTGGTCACCAACTACGTCCGCAACCGCACCCAACTGCTGGATCTGACACTGGAAACCCTTGCCCACCAATGGGACACCCAGCTAACCCAGCTGACCGGGCCACCCGATCAACAACTGCGCGACGCGGCCGCCTTGGCCGTGGACTGGCACGCCGACTCGGGTCCGGCCGTAGCGGTGTTGCTGATCCAGATCCTGGCCGAGAAGACCATCGACCCGCAGCGGCTGACCACCATCCACCGCGAGCTCGACCTTCTCCATCACCGGTTCGACGAAGTCGTCCGCGCCGCCGACGTCGCCGAACCAGACGCCGCGGCGGATCTGCTCTACCTCGTCTCCCGCGGCACCATGCTCACACTCGTGGAAAACCTCGGCGACTGGCCCGCAGACCGGCTCACCCGCGCCGCTGACCACCTGACCCGACTTCTGGGCACTAGTTCGCATGGCTGATGAGCTCGAGCGGGGTGTCGATGGCATTTAGCTGAATCGTCATGGCCGCGCCGGGGCACCAGGAGTTAGGTGCGGCGAGTTCGGCCCGGGGGCCACGCGGCCGGAGTTGGTGTTCCCACCGTGTCCGGCCGCACGGGACTATGAGCCAGCAAGAATTATTGGCGGGTCGAGTAGCTGATCGGGACTTCCCAGAGGTGATTGGGATTGAGTTCTCGTGCTTGGACTTTGAGGGCTGGTCCTGCGGTGTAGACCGCGATGGTCTGTCCGTCTCCGTCCGTCACCGTGAGTTGGGCGGGAATCGCGGTGCCGCTGGTCGCGACGAGCATCGCGGCCCCTTCCCGGTAGTGCAGGGCCAACGTAGCTTCGGGCTTGACCTCGGTGGCCGCAATCGCGCCCAGATCGGTGGTTTCGTTTGCCGGAACCACATCTTGATCGGCGGCGTCGGTTGCCTGGGTCGTACTCACGTCGGTGACCACACGGCGAGCAGGCTCGTCAGACATCAGCTTTTCTCCCTTGTGGTCGGCGAAATGCCAACAGGCCCTTATTGTTCCATGACGAGCCCGGTTGTCTGTCGAGGAAGACGGAATCGGTTCGACATCATCCGATATTGCCGCGACCCGCGCGTTCCGAGCGGATGGTGGCAGGCTCGCACTGGCTGGCCACCAACGCTTTTGGAAAGTCCGGATCTGCCGATGACCGAGCCTTCTGCTCCGGAGGCAGACCCATCACGGATTCGGCGTTCCGTGGTGGCTTCTGGCATGGGCCGCCATCCAGGCTCGTCTCCGCTGGCGGGGAGAGTGTGTGGTCGGAAGTGGAGGGTCGTTACACGGGGAACTGGTCGATGACGTTGTCGTAGGTGTGCTCGGCGTCGGTGAGGGCGAGGCGGCTGTAGATCTCGAGTTCGTCCATGCCAACGCAGCCAGGGACCGCCTTGGCACGGATACCGACCTCGTCGACTGGACCGCGCGGGTGGTGCGGAGTCGTCGCCGTCCCCGCACCACCGGTGGGTCAGTTCTTGGCGGCGATGGTGATGAAGTCGGCGATCGCGTCGGGTTGCCCGAACATGCTCGCGTGACCGGCTGCGACCTCGATGGTGGTCGCGCCCATGCGATCGGCCATCTCCCGTTGGCCGGCGACCGGGATCATCCGGTCGTTGGTGGAGAGGACGAAGTAGGTCGGCAGTGACTTCCACGCCGGTGGGCCGGCCGGTTCCAGCAGTGCGGCCAACGCGAGTGGTCGTTGGGCGACGGCCAACGCCGCCGCGGTGGTGGCGTCGACATCGGGGGCGATCATCTCGTGGTACTTCGCCGGGTCGACGGTCAGCTCGACGTTGGGTGGTTGGTCCGGTCCAGGTTCCGGGGCGCCGGGCGGGGCGGGGAACGGTCGGGATTGGGTGATCGTGGTGCCGGGTCCGCCGTACTGGCTGTCCAGTTGCACTGCCGACTCGCCCTCGTCCGGGGCGAACGCTGAGATGTAGACCAGTGCGGTGACGGCGTCGGTGGTGGCGTTGCCGATGACCACACCGCCGTAGGAATGTCCGACCAGGACCACCGGGCCGGTAACCCCGTCGAGCACGGACCTGATGTACGCGGCGTCATACCGCAGACCCCGCAGCGGGTTCGCAGGGACGATCACGGGAAAACCGCGCTGCTGCAGGATGCGGGTCACCGTGTCCCAGCCGGAGGCATCGGCGAAGGCGCCGTGCACCAGCACGACCGTGGGTTTACTCATGATGGGAACCTTTCCTCGAGAAGCCTGCTGTGCTGGTCAGAGAGTCACGTTGTCCATACGGCCAAGTCTGACGGTCATCGGGACGCACGCCCAGTGGCTGAATAGACATCTTCCGATAGTATTCAGACACATGGAGCCCCCTCGGGTAGCCGTGCTGGTTCTGGATGCGGTAGAGGCGCTGGAACTGGCGATGGCCGCCGACCCGTTCACCCAGCGCTCCGGCCGGCCCCACCACGTCGAACTGTGCACTCAGCGGCCCGGCCGGCCCGATCCCCACCACCGCCACGTTCCAGGTCACGGTGGCGCACGGCCTGGACCGGCTCGACAGGCACGCGGGCACCGTGGTCGTGCCAGGCTTCGAACCCCACGACCAACCCCTACCCCACCAGGTGACCGACGCCCCTGGCCCACGCCCACGACCGAGGTGCCCGCGTGCTGTCGATCCACACCGGCACGCTCACCCTGGCCGCGCGGCCGGGACTTCTTCCACACCGCTCTCACCATGGCCGACACCGACTTCGCCGGATGCTGATCGCCAGTCCGACGTACTGTCCGCCTCTCGGCCGAACGTCCTAGCCGCGACCCGCACGTTCCGAGCGGACAGCGGGCGGGCCGCTGATCGGTTGGCCACCAACGCCTCTGGAACGTCCGCCGCTGCCGAGGTTGCGAGCCTGGTGCTGATCGAGCATTTTCTGTGCGATCGGGCCGCACCGCGGCCCCATCGTCCGTACGGTTTACCTGGGGCCTGAACAATGTTGTTCGGCAAGCGATCTGCCACCATCAGTGTGTCGCGGCAGCGGCCTGCTGTACACGTACGCGATGCGCGACAACAAGGTGCTGCTGCTTGTGCAAAAACCGGGCGATGGCTCAGGCACGAACGCGGCCTACGCGGTGTTGGGCGACAAGTCAGCGATCAACAACATCTACCCACGCATCGCCGACGGTCTCGTTTGCCGCATCGACTTCTGAACAGCTGCATACCCTCGCCGTTCGAACCGGTCAGAGAGTAGCCGCTGGGCGCGCGGTTCGAACCGCACAGAGCGGACAGTCGGAAGATCAACGCGCCCAGGTCATTCGATGCCGACAATGCATGATCTACCGACTACTAGCAATGTCTGTCACGGCCAGGAGCCCAGTTCTGTTGCTGTACAGGTTCTTTCGTCGCTTGGCGGACGACGGCGAACTGAACCCGCACGATCAGCACCGCCGCCGACCAGATGGACCGTGTCAGTTCGGAACCGGACGACGTTTCATCAAGGCCCCCGCAGGACAAGAACTCCCATGAGATCACCGCAGACCTGGCGTCGTTCCGCGAGGAGATCACCGCCCACGACCCGCCCCACTCGTTCGAATACCGGTTCAATGCGCCGCTAAGTAGCCGACTGCTGCGCGTCGTCCTTATTGGGGCACAAGCGATTTGGCGTCGCCGATTCCTTCGGCTGCCACCCTCCTGCTTGGCATTGATCCCCGGTGAGGTGGGCCGTTTCGTTTTCCTGCTCGCCAGCAACGGCGGTGAGCGGCTGTTCGCATCCGGGGGTGGCTAGTGTCCCGCGTCGAAATCCAACCCCGCCGGGGACTGGTCGGGGTGTGGAGCTTGACGGCAAGGGGGTTGGGTGTTGTCAGGAGCTGGTGCGGGTGGGTTGGTTGGCGGAGAAGAAGCCAGCGACCACTGATCGGCTGTCCGACAATGCATCCGATGGAGGCGATCTGGTTGTGTGGCGCTGGTTCGATGCCCCGACGCCACACGCGGGTCGCTGACGGCAACCAGCCGATCAGCCACGCCTCAGACTCGATTACGCAAGTTGGCCGCAGTCCTCGATAGTGACACTGGCTTTCGGTGTTCCGTTCGATTGCCCCAGGGTTTCGATCTTTTTGACAATGTCTTTCCCCTCGAGCACCTGCCCGAAGACGACGTGCTTGTTGTCGAGCCAGGGCGCCGGCACGGTGGTGATGAGGAACTGGGAGCCGTTGGTGTTCGGTCCGCTGTTCGCCATCGACAGCAGGAACTCCTTGCTGTGCTGGAGTTTGAAGTTCTCGTCCTCGAACTCTGCGCCGTAGATACTCTCCCCGCCAGTGCCATTACCCTTGGTGAAGTCGCCGCCCTGCGCCATGAGTTGGGGGATGATGCGGTGAAACTTGGAGCCTTTGTAGTGCAGGGCGATGCCGGACTGGCCGAGGCCCTTCTCCCCGGTGCACAAGGCCCGGAAGTTCTCGGCAGTCTTCGGAACCACGTCCGCGAACAACTCGATCGTGATCCGCCCGTAGGGCTGCTGGGAGATGCTGATGTCGAAGTAGACCACGGGATTCTTTGATACCACGGCGGTTCCTCTTTCCGGACAACATCGGAGCTGTTGACGATCCACAGAAACGTCAACTGTACCAACACTTTTCGAACGTCCGTG
Source organism: Nocardia sp. NPDC050175 (assembly GCF_044459885.1). Classification (NCBI taxonomy): domain Bacteria; kingdom Bacillati; phylum Actinomycetota; class Actinomycetes; order Mycobacteriales; family Nocardiaceae; genus Nocardia; species Nocardia sp. NPDC050175. The sequence continues at coordinate 369,588 of NZ_JBITJI010000003.1, read as the reverse complement.
CGGTTTCGTGGACATCCGGCCCGGCCCCAGATGCGCATCTCGGTTGTCCAACGCCGCACTCGGCAAAGCGATCCGAACCATCCGCGATTGCCGCCTACAGCGTTAACCGAACCAGCCAGCGCAGCACCTAGGCTCGTTCTACCAATGTCCGAACGGCAAACCGGCTCACCGGCAGTGCGCGCCTGGGATAGTTTTCAACCCCGAAATCGAGGTCTGCGACTTTGCCGTGGACATCAGCGAAGCACAGGTCTATGACTCGGCGGTCAAGAACGGTGTGGTTTCACCGGACCAGAGGTAGGCGACGGGCGAACTTTGATCGGGGCTCCACACCGTACCGGATCGAGGGTCCGATCCACCCCGCCCACAGCAGGACGGGTAGTCGTCGTGCGCCAATGATGGAGGCCAACAGCGACAGCGACTTCGAACAACATCCTCACCGACCTGACACTCGCGCCCGCGGTACCGATACACAACTACCTGCCCTGAGCACCAAACCCGGAGTCCAGAGTGATGCAAGCACACCCGGATGCCGGTGCTGACCGTATTGCGTTGTCACCGAAGCATTTCCGCAAGGCCAGGGAGGCGCTATCCGCCGGTATGGGGCAATCCTCCACAACGGACAGATCCACCGGCCGGGTGAGATCCAGCCGCCGCCGGACCGCGCGGGTGGTGGTGAGCAACTCGTCCGAATCGATGGCCGTCACAGCGCCCGAAAGGCTCACAGGCGTCCACTCGATTGAGCTGGCCACGTCAGGCGACAGAACGTAGATGCGATTCCAGGACGGCGATTCTGTGCCGAGCGGATTCACGATTGCTGGGTTCGGTTTCTACGTGTTCAATGCTCAACCGCCCGCAGAACGTGGTGATGATGTAGGCGGGCGTGTAGGGCATTTCCCGCATCGCCGCCGCGAGGTCGGGTCGCGGATTGTGATGAATGATGCCGCGAAAGTCCTCGAATTCGACACCGGCCGGCGACCGCAACGAGGGAATCCTGCCCCAGTTGGTGTCCGGAACAGTGTCGGGCCTCCCGTTTTTCAGGAATGACTCGGGAAAACGTAGGGCTGCTTGGTGAACGACACCCGCTGCGAGCTCGGACCGCAACTCTGCAGTGACGGCACGTGCCAAATCGGCAAGGGCGGTGGTAGCGCGCGAGGCCGTGAAGTTGGCATAGCCCAAAGCATTTGTTACTTCGGTGCGAGCCACGGCCGGTATCACCCGGGTACGCAAGTCCACCACGTAGCAGTACGGAATCTCGGCGATGGGGACATTCTTGATATCGGCTTCGGTCCGAAGGATCGCCGCGGTCACCAAGCCGTTGACCGTCACCTGCTGACGCCGCCCGAACTCGACAAGCGCGGTCGTGGCCACCGTGTCGAGCAGGCATCGCACTACCGGGTTCGAAACGGGTTGTCGCTCAGTAGCATTCGATCGCACCGACCCGGGATCGATCGCTACCGGGGTCGAAGGTTCCGCGTTGCCGAGACCGGACTCGGCGAACAACGTCTCCAACGACTCGGGATAACCGTGAGAAACCGCTTCCACGGTATTGCCTTGTGCCATATCGGTATAGAGCGACCACAGATCATCGAGCACCGCCAGTGCATACTGCCCGTCGGCGATGCTGTGGTAGGTCAACAACGTGACACTCGCGCGATCACCGTCGCGCACCACATGCAGACCCGACAGGACACGACCCGGGTCCAGATCAACGCCGTCCAGTGGGTCGCCGATATCTCCCTCGCATACGCTCATGCCCGGCAGCGGCGCGGACGGCCCAACGATCATGTGGCCACCCTCGGCCGCCTCCAGATGCATACCCAGCACGCAGTATCTACGTCGCAGAGCCTCGAACGCATCGGATAGGGCCGCCAAATCCAAAGGGCCACGCACCCGCACCGAACATCCGACAACCGTCCCGAGACGAGCCCACATCTCTTCACTGGGAGCCAACAACCGAACCGCGGTTTCCACCATGCCGAACTCCTCTACCTAGCGATACAGCTATTTGTCAGAGAGCTCTTGTTGAGCGGTGGAGCTCAGCGCCCTTAGGTGCCTGCGGTGGCTGCAGCTTCCGAGCCGACGATGTTCGCGTGATCGAGTACCCACAGCCAGGTTTCGTCGAATTGACGGCGGGCGACCTCGACGTAGATCGCACCATCGGGCAGGCGAGCTGAGATGAGCGCCAAATCTGTGCTGAGGAGTGTGGGCTGTAGCTGCTGCCCAGGCGCGAAAGTGGGCCGCTGCGCCACCAGCTGCTCGTATGCTGCGCGAATCTCTGTGGTCCCGGTGACGACACGCCCGCCCGGCATGGCCAGCGCCGCGTCTGGTTCGTAGAGCGCCACCACGCCGTCGACATCACCGGCGTTGAGCCGTTCTGCGAACAGGCGACCCAAATCCTCCGGTCGCCGCGCACGTCCGTGTTCTGCATTTGCCTCACTACTCATCAGGCGATAGCTCCTTCCGTGAACCAATGGACAGAGGTGGGTAGGGCGTGGACCACTCTTCGGCCGGGTCCCGCGTGATGGGACCGGACGCGCGGGCCGGGCAAGTCCTTCGTGCTCAGTTGCCCCAGCGGCCAGCGTTGGCAGAGGCTTCCAAAGCGGTTGTGTAAGGCGGGGTCTCGCGTTCCCGGATTTGGGCAGCGGCCAGGGTGTAGGGCAGCGACTTCTCCGGGCGGCGACGGGCTTGGGCGATGATTTCGTCGGCCATGGCTGTCGTCGAGGAGTGGCGAGGGTAGGCGCGGTGGATTTCGGCTGCCTGAGCGTCGGTGATGCACGCACTGTCGAGGTCGAAGTCGATACCGCTTCCGAGATGGGTGAGCTCGGTGAGCAGACCGAGACGTTGGGCGATTCCGACGCTGGTGTGCAGCGCGATCGCCTCCCACACCGCGTCCACATCCTTGGCGGCCATCCCCTTGCCGGTGAGGAATTCCGCCGCGAGGTCGGCGCCGTCGACCTCGAAACGCTGGTGCCGGTCTCCGCTATCGGTCAGCCCGATGTCGTGCAGCACGCAGGCATGGAACAACAGCTCCGGTGCCAGCTCCCGGTCGAGGTCGATACCGCGATGGCGGGCGAGCAAGCGGGCGAACAACCAACTGCGGACGCTGTGGTTGGCGACGGCGACACTTTCGGTGCTCGTGACGAGGTCGAGGACATCCCGGGCGAGCGGACTATCCGGAATCACCAGGACATCGCTCGCAGTGCAGGCCTCGGCATCGGCCTTCGCCGGGGCTGCGGTGCTGGTCAGAGATCCGTGGTTGGTCATACGGCCAAGTCTGATCAGCGAATGCCCGCGCGCCCAGTGGCTGAATAGACATCTTCCGATAGTATTCAGACACATGGAGCCACATCGGGTAGTCGTGCTGGTCCTGGATGCCGTCGAAGCTCTGGAACTGGCGATGGCCGCCGACCTGTTCAGCCGACGCTCCGGGCTGCCCTACCACGTCGAACTGTGTGCCCAGCGGCCCGGCCTGGTCCCTACCACTGCCGGATACCGGGTCGAAATACAACACGGCCTGGACATGCTCGACACCGCCGACACCGTCATCGTGCCCGGCTTCGAACCCCACGACCAACCCCTACCCCGCCAGGTCACCGACGCGCTGACCCGCGCGCACGACCGGGGCGCCCGCGTGCTGTCGATCTGCACCGGAGCGTTCGCCCTGGCCGCGGCCGGCCTACTCGACGGCCGCCGAGCCACCACCCACTGGCAACACGCCGACGAACTGGCCACCACCTACCCGACCGTGCAGGTCGAGCATGACGTCCTCTACATCGACGAGGAAACAATCCTGACCTCCGCCGGAGTCGCCGCCGGCATCGACCTGTGCCTGCACCTCATCCGCCGCGACCACGGCATCGGCGCCGCGAACCAGGTCGCTCGCCTGATCGTGGCCGCACCCCACCGCGACGGCGGCCAAGCCCAATACATCCAACGCCCCGTCCTCCCCGGGCACGGCTCCACCTTCGCCGACACCCTCACCTGGGCCCGCGACAACCTGCACGAAACCTTTACCGTCGGCGAAATGGCCCGCCGCGCAGGCATATCCGAACGCACACTGGTCCGCCGGTTCATCGCCGAACTAGGCCTCACCCCGATCCGCTGGCTCATCGCCGCCCGCATCGACCTCGCCTGCGAAATCCTCGAACGAGACGACTGTGGCATCGATGAACTGGCCCGCCGCGTCGGACTGGGCACGGCCCCCAATTTGCGTACGCACTTCCGACGCCTCGTCGGAACCACACCCGCGACCTACCGACGCACCTTCGGCAACCCCACCTAACAGGTCATGCCAGACCACAATCTCCTTCGAATGCTGAAGTGCCGCAAATTCTGTGGACCAATCGTGGACCAAGAGCGCGGTCCGCCAGGTCCACTGTGGAACCAATTGTGGACCACCCGTCATACCCGCTGCACCTGTAATCAGCGGGCAAGAGCTTTCGCCTTGCGTATCGACACCGGAACTATCATGTCAGCCGGCTCACACTCGCCCGGCCGCTCAACGTCGTGGCTTAGCTAAATCAAGTAACGGCTTCATAGCTCGTAGCTATGAATTGGTTGTGGAGATCATTACAGGGTCCATCAGCGCAGCGGTGGGAGCTCTCGCCAGTAGACCACTCAAATTTCGATCAGGCCGAATTGCCGTGAACGAAGATCCAGACTCGTTTGGATTTCACAGCCGCCCCCATCACGTCTACGTCCCGGTACTCCATCCCTCACAGCTCATGTCGCTCACTGACATGGGAGACCGCACCCGGTACAGCAAGCCGTACCAGTGGGTCGAAGCTCAAGACGGAGCCGACATCGCGACGACCTACTTTCAGTTCACCCTGCACGCGAAAGACGCAACGGTCGATGTCATCGGCGCAAAACCAATCGTCCAAGAGATAGAAGCTCGGCCCGGGATCGCGCTCGTGCCGCCCCCTTCGGGCGGGCCACTGCATCTTCGACACCTGTCGGTCAACCTCGATGTCGAGACCTTGGACCATCGAGACCTCGGCAACGCCCCTGTTGTTATCCGCGACCTGGACAATCCGGCCGCTCCCATCTCGCTGTTCGCAGTGTCGTTGAAGCCTGGGGAATCCGAACTCTTTCATGTAGCGGCCTTCACCGGACAACGAAGCGTCCAGTGGGGACTTCTACTGAAGATGCGCATCAACGGCAAGGCAAAAGACGAGCTCGTGACACGTCCCCACAAACGGCCGTTTGTGACACTCAAGCGGAACGACCCGGCCATCACCGCCCGATACGAGTTCGATCGAGGACATTGGGTTCCTCCGATGTTCGAGTAGGCGACACCCGTACATTTCATGCCAACGCACCTCACCTTCTGTGCGTGCGGCTTCCGAGCCGCGAACGATACCCGGATGATTCAGCTCAACCCCAAGCCGTTGACGCGTCCAGGCGCAGTTCCATGATCTCTTCGGCACCGAAATGCTCGCCGGTGGGCACGAACCCGGCGTTGATATACAAAGCTCGCGCTCGCTCGTTGCCCTGCCCGACGCCGAGCCGGATCAGAGGCGCGGCCAGATCATCGCGAACATGGGCGATCACCGCGCGCAGAGCCGCAGCGCCGAAACCGTTGCCTTGCGCGTTTTGTCGATCATCAACCGGTACAGCCAGAACTGACCATCATCCTGATCAGTGCCATACATCACTAACCCCACCGCCTCACCCGCCACCCGCACGGCCCGAGTCAGAAACCCAGGCAGGAAACGACTTTCGGCAATCGAATACAGATTGGTCGCAACAAGTCCACTCTGATCATCCGCCACGGTCAGCTCAGCGACGTCCTCCCACGTGTCCGCACACAGGTCACTCAACTCCGCACCGATCGACATACGGAAAGTAATAGATCCTCAACGCGACCGTGTCACCTTGATTTCCGCCCACCATCGTCCCGACGGCCAGCAGCGGACAGGCGAACACGCACGAGGATTGGGCACCAAAAATCCGGGCGATTCGCCCGTAGTCGCGGTCGCCGGTGGCGCGGTCGATCGCGCGTCCGACCGCTGGCGGTAGTGGGGATCAGGGCGAGTTTCGAGTCTTTCCGATCACGCGCAGCACGCGGTGGCCGTGTTCCTCACCGATGTCCTCGACGTCGGACTTGCATGCCTCGAAGATCCGCAATCCGAGCAGTCCGGCATCAGGACGAGCGCGAAGTCGAACCGGTTGGCACCACTTTCAGCTCCGGCGGTAGCTACCAGTCGTCCGCGACGCCGATACCGCTCCCACCTATCTCGCCGAACTCGAATCCCGCCCCCTACCGGGCTGACAGACGCACCAATTATTGCAACGGCACCGAGTCGGGTTTATCCTGCTAGAGCACCCGATTCGTCGGGTTATCCCGGTACCCGCCGCTGCGGAGCCGGATGTATCGCCCAGTCGGGCGTCTTCGATCTCGCAACGATCCGACCTTTTCGCTGCCGCAGACGGTAGCGGCATTCTCCGCGTCGCCGTAGATATCGCCGCAAGCCACGAGAACAACGCGAGTCAACTCGAGTGCGGTCGAACATGGCCGCCTGAGCTACCGATCAGCTACCAACAGAAGGCTTGCGTGCGGCTTTGAGGTAGAGGAGGTTCAGTGATGCCAGCGACAGTCAATTCCCATGCAGCAACATCGGAGAACACTCTGTGCGGGAGCGCATGATGCGCGTCCGCGTCGGGGAAACCCGTGACCATCGCCTGGCCGTAACGAGCGATCGTCGCGAACCGCCGGATCTACGCCGGTTGAGCCGAGCGGTTATAGCGCTGGCCAAGGAGTCGAAGGAGGTGGAGGAGACCAAGTGAAAGAATCGGGCATCCCAGAACCAGCAGTCGCGTACCTGCGCGTTTCGGACAAGAAACAACTGAATACAGCCGTCGATATCGACCCGGACGGTAACTCGATCGCCACCCAGCGCACTGTCGTGGAACAGCGCGCCGATTCACTGCCGGCGTCGATCGTCAAGGAGTTCGTCGAGCCCGGCATCTCTGCGCAGACCATTGAGAAGCGGCCCGCATTCCAGGAGATGATCGCGTACCTCCAGGAAAATCCGCGGATCAAGTATGTCATCGTGTACGCCCGGTCCCGCGCGTTCCGCAACTATATCGACGCCGCGGTCACCAAACGACAGCTCGACAACATGGGCGTGAAACTGATCTCGGCCCGCGAGGATTTCGGCGAGGGCATCTACGCCGACATGATGGCCGCCATCACCGACATCTTCAACGACACCCAGAACAAGCTGTCCGGCCAGGACATCAGTATCAAGATGCTGAACAAAGCCATGAACGGCGGCACATGCAGCCGGGCTAAGCTCGGATATGTCAACGCCCGCATAAGTTTTGAGGGCCGCCCAGTCAACACTATCAAGATCGATGAGGAGCGGGCACCGTTGGTCGTGCGAGCCTGGGAGCTCTACGCCACCGGGACCTACACGATTGACGAACTCGAGGCAGCGATGGCCGATCTCGGGCTTACTTCGCGCCCCACCAGCCGGTGTCCAGGACGCCGGCCAGTGTCCGCAGCCACCCTGCACAACATGCTCAGAGATCCGTACTACGTCGGGTACGTCATCTGGAAAGAGGCAGATGTATCCCGGGCGCCATGAGCCACTCATAAGCCACGAGCTGTACGACCGCGTACAAGACGTCCTTCGACAGCGCAGCGCTAACGGCAACCGAGACCGGGTGCACAACCACTACCTCAAGGGCTTCCTGTTCTGCTCCCGGTGCCGCGCGGACGGGGAATGCTCCCGCCTCGTCTTCAATCAGTCCACCGGCCGCAACGGCGTTCCGTACGCATATTTCGTGTGCGGCACAAGCAAACAGGACCTGTGCGACCTTCCGCACCTGCCGTGCGCGCTCGTCGAGGACGCCATCGCCGACCACTACCGCACGTTGCGGCTACCCGGAGACTTCGCTACCGAAGCACGTTCCCTACTGGAACAAGCCGTCAGGGACGAGCAGGCCACCACGCGTGAACTGCACGCGCGACTCAATCGCCAGCTGAAGGAACTCGACCAGAAGGAAACTAGACTCATCGACTTGCTCGCCGACGGTTCGATGCCCCAGGCGAAGGTTCGCATGAAGCTGATCGAGCTCAAGAGCCAACGCAAGCGCCTCGAAGCCGGGCTGGCCAACACATCTGAGGAACTCGCTATCGGCACTAGCGTGCTCCGGCATGCGCTGGACCTCATCGCCGATCCACACACCCTCTACCGCGATGCCAACCACGAGGTGCGTCGACTGCTGAACGAGACGTTCTACCGACGCTTCTACATCGATGACCTGGAAGACGTACTGGCGCCCGTCGTCATGGACGAGAAGACCCAGGTATTCGCCGATCTCCACGAGACGGCCCGAACCTGCCACCGACCTCCAACGAGGCCGAGGTCGAAGCAGGCCCAGAAACGACGAAACACCGCCCAACAACGAACGGACGGTGTTTCGAATAAGCCCTCTATGGTGGTCCCAGCTGGTTTCGAACCAGCGACCTTCCGCGTGTGAGGCGGACGCTCTCCCGCTGAGCTATGGGACCTGAACTCATGCCACATGGTGGCGGGCCGGAGGGCGGGGGACGCCTTCCGAACGAGATGGAACATTAGCATGCGGCACCGGCGGTTCACCAAATCGCCACCCGGACAGGGGCGGAACGTGCTGGGCGGCAGTCCGTCTCGATGGCAGGGTGCGGGCCTGCCGGCCCCACCGATCGGGCCGGCGAATCCTCCCCAACCACACCGGCCACCTCCGCCACACTGGCAACCTCGCCGATTTCCCCCGTTCTACCAGCGGATTTGTAGCTTTCACCGGGCGTCCGCTAATGTTCTGTCTCGCACCACGGAGGCCACAACGGCCACCGAGATGCAGAATGCGGATGTAGCGCAGTGGTAGCGCATCACCTTGCCAAGGTGAGGGTCGCGGGTTCGAATCCCGTCATCCGCTCGAAGAGGTAGGGCCAGGCAATAGTTTAGCCGTCCCCCTTCGCACGGTGGAGTGGCCGAGTGGTGAGGCAACGGCCTGCAAAGCCGTGCACACGGGTTCGATTCCCGTCTCCACCTCGCGCGATTAGCTCAGCGGGAGAGCGCTTCCCTGACACGGAAGAGGTCACTGGTTCAATCCCAGTATCGCGCACCACCGTAGTACCAGGTCAGGCCCCCTTTCGAGGGGGCCTTTCTTGTTTCGTGGGCTATCCGTGAACTGACCGGCCCGGAAGTGGTGGTCGAGCCGCCCTTGCTCCGGCCGAGATGGGCCGATGGCGTTGCGAGGACACGGGTTTCGGCTGATCTGGTGGTGATCGGGAACTGATCTTTGGGGTCTGGGTGGTCCGTAGGTTGGCTGGTGGGTCGGGCCACTTGATCGGAGAGTTGTACATGCGTCACAAGTTGGGCTTCGGCCTGGGTGTTGCTGCCTTGTTCGCGAGTGTGGTGGGGATACTGGCGCCGCAGGCTGTTGCGCAGGAGTTGGTGCCTGGGGTTTCGTGCGATGGGTTTGTGTGTCGGAATGACACTGATGACACGTATCGGGTTGAGGGGGTCGCCTCGTGTACGGATTGGTCTGAGCGGGAGATCACGCGGCATGTGCCGGTGCGGCAGCGGGTTCGGCCGCATGCGACGGTCACGATCAGTGTGTTTTGTGGGGAGCCCGGAGATGTTTCGGAGAAGGCGCTGTGGATCGATTACCGCGGTGCGGTGGTCGATAACACGCCGCGGACGGGTTCTGCTGGGTAGCTGATCGGCGTGCCGCGGGAATGTGATGCCGTGCCGGCGGTTTCTGTTCCCGCGGCCGGGGGGCGGCAGGATCGGGGAGACTGGGTGGATGGCACCGCCTGAGCTGGATGCACGACCCGAGTGGCGATGGACCGGGAACTCACACTTCCTGGTTGCCGCGCTTGTCGATGGTCGGTGGTGGGTGTTGCGGATGAACAGCTTTCCCGATCATGCGCTGTGGACGTTGTTCGTCGACGGTGTGGTGCGCTTCGATATCGATGATGTTCCGTCGACTTGGGGACAGCCGTTGGATCGGTCCGCTCCGACGTTGGAGTCCGGCATCGCCGAGGAGATATTGGCGCCCATCGAGGGTCTCGTGGCCTACGGCAGTGAAGTCGGGCGGCCCTGCGACGATCCGTTCTGTTGCGGTTGACGCGCTAGAAGTCGAGGAAACGGACGTCTTTGGCGTTGTGGGTGATGAAGGTGCGGCGGGCTTCTACGTCTTCACCCATGAGGATGCTGAAGAGTTCGTCGGCCGCGGCGGCGTCGTCCAGCGTTACTTGGCGCAGGACGCGGACGGAGGGGTCCATGGTGGTTTCCCAGAGTTCTTTGGGGTTCATTTCGCCGAGGCCCTTGTAGCGCTGGACGCCGTCGTCGCGGTTGATCTTCTTGCCTGCGGCCAGCCCCTCGGCGAGCAGGGCGTCGCGTTCGCGGTCGGAGTAGGCGAAGTCGGGATCGCTGCGCTGCCATTTGAGTTTGTACAGCGGCGGCTGGGCCAGGTAGACGTGGCCTTGTTCGATGAGGGGGCGCATGAAGCGGAACAGCAGCGTCAACAGCAGCGTCGCGATGTGCTGGCCGTCGACGTCGGCGTCGGCCATCAGCACGATCTTGTGATAGCGCAGCTTGGCGATATCGAACTCGTCGTGGATGCCGGTGCCGAACGCGGTGATGATCGACTGGACTTCGTTGTTCTTCAATACCCGGTCGATGCGCGCCTTCTCGACGTTGATGATCTTTCCGCGTAACGGCAGGATCGCCTGGTACATCGAGTCGCGCCCGGACTTGGCCGAACCACCGGCGGAGTCGCCCTCGACGATGTAAATCTCGGATTTCCGCGGATCCTTGGACCGGCAGTCGGCCAGCTTGCCCGGCAAACCACCGAGGTCGTTGGCGCTCTTGCGGCGGACGAGTTCGCGGGCCTTGCGGGCGGCGGTACGCGCTTGGGCGGACGAGACAGCCTTGGTGACAATGGTTTTGGCGTCGGCGGGGTTGGCTTCGAACCAGTGCGTGAGATGCTCGTTGCAGGTGCGCTGGACGAACGATCTGACCTCGGTATTACCGAGTTTGATCTTGGTCTGCGCCTCGAACTGCGGTTCGGCGACACGCACGCTCACGATAGCGGTGAGACCCTCGCGGATGTCGTCACCTGTGAGGTTGTTGTCCTTCTCCTTGAGCAGCTTCTTGTCCTTGGCGTACTTGTTGACCACGGTGGTCAGCGCCGCGCGGAAGCCCTCTTCGTGGGTGCCGCCCTCGTGGGTGTTGATGGTGTTGGCGAAGCTGTGCACCGACTCGGAGTAGCCGGAGTTCCACTGCATCGCGACCTCGAGCTCGTGGCCTGGACCCGAGCCGGTGAACGAGACGACCGAGTTGTGGATCGGCTGTTTGGTCCGGTTCAGGTGGCGGACAAAGTCTTCCAGCCCGCCCGGGTAGTAGTAGGTGCGTGTTTTCGTCTGCTCGACCGGGACTTCCTCGGCCTGCTTGGGCGGCTCGGCGATCTCACCGACCACCTCCTCGGCGGCCCGCTCATCGGTCAAGACGATCGTCAACCCCTTGTTCAGGAACGCCATCTCCTGCATGCGCCGCGCGACCGTGTCGAAGTTGAACGTGATGGTTTCGAAGATGTCCGGATCCGGCCAGAACCGCGTGGTGTTGCCGGTTCGCTTGGTCGGCGCACCGCGCACCAGTTCCTCCGGCTTGGCGCGCAGATAGTTCTGCGTCCAGTGGTAGCCGTCGCGATCGATCTCCAACTCGACGCGGGTCGACAACGCGTTCACGACCGACAGCCCCACGCCGTGCAGGCCACCGGCCACCGCGTAGGTGTTGGAGTCGAACTTGCCGCCGGCGTGCAGTTGGGTCATCACGACTTCGACTGTCGGTACGCCTTTTTCGTGCATTTCGACGGGGATTCCGCGGCCGTCGTCGGCCACTTCGACGCCGCCGTCGGCCAGCAGCGTGACGTCGATCCGCGTGGCGTATCCGGCCATCGCCTCGTCGACGGAGTTGTCGACGATCTCCCGGACCAGGTGGTGCAGCCCGCGCTCGCTGGTGGAACCGATGTACATGCTGGGACGCTTGCGGACCGCCTCTAGCCCCTCTAGGACCGTGACGGACGAGGCGTCGTAGTCGTCCGCCCGCTTCTTGCTCGAGTCGTTGGATCTGGAGTCTTTGGCAGCCACTGGTCGGTAGCCCTCCCTCTTGCTGATCTCCGACGCAGCGGCAAACGCACACGGAAAGGCCCAGGGGTGACGGTGCTGAGAAGTACGGGTCCTCGCGCGTGCTGCGCGCTACGCGCCGAAGGGTTCGCCGCTAGTTACTTTTCCATCATAGCTAAAGATCGTCCAGAGATGCCCATTCGACACGTCCAGCGTCATCGCAAACCCTTTGAAACCCACCAAGTCGATCCCCCCTATTCGAGCTTCGCTACCAGACGCTCCACGGGCACGCCAGACGTCAAACGAGGGAAATCCGCCTAACCCACGAAAATCGCAAGACATGACGTATCAACTGACGGACTACACGCAAGCTGCCCGGCCCAGGAGGCTCCATCAGCCCTGACAAGCCGAACGCCCCATGCCGACGATCACGCGGATCGCAGGCAGGGGGCGAATGTGCCGATGACAGTTGAGAATTCGGCCCTAGATCATGGCCGCAGGGGTAGCAGAGACCAGACCTCCATCGATGAGCAGGTCGTGACCGTTGATGTAGGCACCCTCATCAGAAGCGAGGAAGGCAACCGCAGCAGCAACCTCCTCGGACGTCCCGATGCGCCCCGCGGCCACGGTGGCAACGACAGCCTCCCGCACCTCATCCGAAGCCTCAGCCTCGAACGCCGGAGTCGCCGTGTAACCAGGGCTCACCGAGTTGACCCGAATTCGCCTGGGCGCCAACTCGGCCGCCAACGTGCGCGCCAGATTCTGCACGGCCGCCTTGCTCGCCGAGTAGAGGGCAGCACCGGGACTGCCGCGATGCAGCGCGAACGACGCGTTGATCACGATCGCCCCATGGTCGACCAGCAACGGCAGGGTCTTCTGAATGGTGAAGAACGCCGCTTTGAAGTTGATGTCGACAACCCGATAGAACTCATCCTCGGTGACGTCGGCGACCTGCTGAAACGCACCGATCCCCGCATTCGCGAACACCACGTCCAGCCGCCCGAACCGGCCCTCGATCGCGGCCGTCAGCGCATCGAGGTCGGCGAGATTCGCGGCGTCACCGGCAACCGCGAGCACCCGCTCCCCCGCGTCCAACTCCTTGACCGCAGCGTCGAGCCGACCTTTGTCACGACCAGTGATGACCACCCGCGCACCCTCGTCGAGCAGGCGACGCGCGGTCGCCGATCCCATGCCGCTGGTGCCGCCGGTGATGAGGGCGATCTTGTCGTCGAATCGGGAACTGCTAGCGCGCATCGGGGGCGACCTTTCAAGACAGTTGAACTGTTCAAAGACTTACGTACAGTTCAACTGTTTGTCAACAATGGAGCTATTCTGGATCGCGTGATGACGGCACATCCCGAGCGGGCGCAGATCCAGTTGGCGAACGTGCTCTCCGCTGTCGGAAATCCGCTGCGGTTGTGCATCGTTCGGGTACTGGCCGACGGATGCGAGCACACCTGCGGCTCCATCGTGGACGGTGTGCCGAAGTCGAACCTGACTCACCACTACCGGGTACTGCGCGACGCGGGCATCATCTGGCAGCGCGTGTCCGGCCGCGAGACCCTGCAGTCGCTGCGCCGCGAGGACCTCGACGCCCGCTTCCCCGGCTTGCTCGATTCCCTGCTCGCGGCGGCACGCAGCGAGGCCGAGGACCCGATCGCCGCAGCTCAGCGCCGATAACCCCGACCCGTGAATTTCGAACCAGCGCAGTCGATTTGAGGATTACCAAAAGTGTAATTCACTACACTCGCAAGTGTGACCATCCCCACAGAGTCGATCGGTAGCATTCCACGCCCCGAAGAGCTGCAGGCCGCGATGGCGGCGCACGCAGCAGGCAAGATCGATGACGCCGCGCTGGCCGAAGTTCAGCAGCGGGCTGTCAGTGACACTGTCCACCGACTAGAAGAGATAGGCTCGCCGGTCGTCACTGACGGCGAGCAGAGCAAACCGAGCTTTGTCACGTATCCGATCGCCGGGCTGAGCACGCTGGCGCCCGGGGGCGTGGCGATTCCGTTCGCCGACGGGCATCAGCGGCAGTTGCCGGTGATCACCGCCGGACCGTTCCGGTATCAGGCCCACGCGGTCGACTACCTGCGGGCGGCGCAGGCGCACGCGACCAAGCCGGTGAAGCAGGCGGTGATCGCGGCCTCGGCGATCAGCCTGCTGTATCCGGCCGAGCCGATCGAGGGCTATTCGCGAGAGGCCTTCCTCACCGACCTGATCGCCGAGGCCGAGGCCGACATTCGCGACTGCCTGGACGCCGGTGCGCCGGTGGTGCAGATCGATTTCACCGAGGGCAGGCTGTCGCTCAAACTCGATCCGAGCGGTGGGCTGCTCGACCAGTTCATCGAGCTGAACAACCTGGTGCTCGAACGTTTCTCGCCCGAGGAGCGGGCGCGGATCGGAGTGCACACATGTCCCGGCGGTGACCAGGATTCGACGCACAGCCTCGATGTCGACTACGCCGGGCTGCTGCCGAAGCTGTTGCAGCTCAAGGCAGGCAACTTCTACGTCCAGCTGGCCAGCGAGCCGGAGCCGGACAAGGTGCTTGCCGTTATCGCCGAGTACCTGCCCGCGGACGCGCGCGTCTTCGTCGGCGTCATCGATCCGATCGATCCGCGGGTCGAGACGCCGAAGGAGGTGCGCGACCGAGTGCTGGCCGCGGCCCGGCATCTGCCGGTCGACCGGTTGGGCACCTGCGACGACTGCGGGTTCTCCCCGTTCGCCGACGACACCTCGACGTCGCGGGATACCGCGTTCGCCAAGATCAAGGCGCGCATCGACGGCACCGCACTGGCCGCCGAGCAGCTGGGAGTCTGACACGAGACGACCCCCTGGCGGAGGTCGGTGCGCCGGAAATGTCGGTGGTCGGCATTAGGCTGAGCGACACAGCACACCGAGCCAGGGGGTCGCAGCGTGACGGTCAGCGGGGAGGTCGAGGCGGCGGAGGGGACGGACCCCGAGCTACTCGACCTGCAGGACGATATTTCGTTCGAGCTCGAGGAAGTCAACGAGCTGCTCGCCGAGTTGATCGCGCTGCAGGCCGACCGCAAGGCCAAGGATGGCGAGCTGCTGTCCTACCGGCTCGGCGTCACCGGCGAGCAACCCGAGACGCTGGCCAAGATCGGCGCGCGCTACGACCTGTCCCGCGACCGGATCCGGCAGCTGCACACCAAGGCCGTCGGCCAGCTGATCCGCAACGCTCAATTGAGCGGCCATCGGGCGGCGAATGTGTTCGCCAAGCGCTATCCGGTCGGCGCCCGCGACCAGCAGTTGGTCCGCGCGTTGCTGGTGGAGACCTACGCGACCGACACCGATATCGCGGCAAACGAGTTGTCCTACTTGAAGTTGCGACTGGCCGGGCACGCCGCCGAGGACGCCAAGCGGGTCGCCGGATTCGTGACGCAACGGATCGCGGCCTGGCAGAAGAAAACCAACCGCCGGCTGGCCAAACTGCGCGACGCGGAACCGCGCGCGACGAGTCAGCTGAATCCGTGGCTGGGGCAAGTGGATTGGCCAGGGTCGGGCACCCCGGACGCGCTGCCGGTGACCTCGGCCCGCACCGTCGACAGTGACGACGACGGCCGCGGACACTTCTATCTCGACAAGGTCGGGCGCGACGTCCCGTTCGACTCCGGGTTGGCGGCACGGCTGCTGTGGATCCTCAACGCGAGCGACCTCGTCGACTCATTCCAGGAACAACCGGCCGCCGTCGGCTTCGAGCTGAACGGCGCCGAGCACCTCGGCTACCCGAGCATCGCCGCCCGCCTCACCGACGGCCGGGTCGTGCTGATCGATGTGCAACCGCTCGGACACGTTGCCTTCCACGTCAATCGAACGAAGTCCGCCGCGGGCCGCGCCTATGCGCACGGCAAGGGCTGGGGCTGGCTCGTCTGGACCGGCAGCCTGCTCGGCCTCCCCGATCTGCTCGCCCGCAAGGTCGACGCGAGCAGTGCGGCGCGGCTGACCGAGCTGGTCGAGCACGGACCGGCACCGTGGTCGGCGATCCGGCAGGTCCGCGATGAGACCGGCCTGGAGCTGCTCGATTTCATCGCGCTGGTGCTGCGCAACGAATGGCGTTGGGACCGAGGCCCGTTCCGGCTCAGCGCACCACCATCGCGCCCGCGAGGAACGTGACGATCAGCATCATCGCGCAGCAGGTCACCAGCTGCCAGTGATTGATGGTCTGCTGCAGATGCTTGATGGTGTTGCGCAGCGAGGTATCCAGCCGGTGGTGGTCGTCGAGTTTGCGTCGCGCCTGCGCGAGTGAATCGGCCCGCTCCTGCGCTTCCTGCTCGGCCCGCTCCAACCGGGTGGTCAGCTTCATCAGGTGTTTCTGCTTGTCGCGCACGGTTTTCCGGGACAGGGCGAGCGTGGTGCGCTGGTTGACCAGCTCCTGGCGCTGCCGGGCGATGATCATCGCCTGCGTTTTCGTGTGGTGCTCCCAGTCGGCCACGGTCGCCCAACCTCCTGTCGTCACATCACGATATCCCCAGACGATGTCGCCGCTGACCCAGCCGTCGATGAAGTCGCGCAGCTCCAGTGGGTTTCTGCGCGGCGCGGCCACCGCGCTGTGCACGGTGTCCAGCACACCGGTCACCGTCTGGTAATCGCATGCGGGCGGGGCGAAATCGGCGACGCCGAGCGCGTGCAGATGGTCGACCCAGTAGCCGGGTGGGCACAGCCACAGCACGTCCTCGACGCCCGCGGCCCGCAACCGATCCGTATGTTCCTGCGCGAGAGCGCGTTCCAGCGCACCGCTACGCACCTCGATGACGAACTCGCGCTCACCCTTGCGCCAGTAGATGTCCACGGGCAGCCCATCCACCCGTCGATCCACCTCGGCCACGTCGGCGCCGTACGCCAGCAACCGGCCGCATACCCAGTATTTCAATCGCCGCATATCCCATTGCGCGGCGTCACATTCCGGACACTTACAGCCGTATCCGCCGGACAGCTTGCGGGCCCGGCCCGCACCGTCCGCTATACCCAATTCGGCGAGCATCGCCTGGCGACCGCAGGCGATCTCCGCCCGCTGCTTCGTTCTCACGCGACCACTCCCCTGCCCAAACCACCGCAGGTCTGGCGACCTACGCCATAGATCAAGAGTGCGTCAGACTCGCCAACCCCGCCAGTCCCCTTTACCCCGCGCCCGGGTGCGCCACACTGACAGATTTCCGGTGGAACGCCTGGTGTAGGCTGTGGCACAAGGAATTTCGCCGCAGCAGGCGGCCCCAACGACACGCATATGTCGGTGGATTGACAGTAACCGCCATCCTGCGACGTCGCCACGCCACGCGCCCATGTGCGCTGTCGCACGCTCTTCGGTCTGCCACCGGAGCGAGAAACGCTTAGGCTACGTCGGGGTGTGCCTCGGCTGGTTGCCGAAGGTAAGTAGATCTGTTCCGGACAAACCGGATCGCGTCGACCTCCGCCTGCACCGGTGTGGGGCGGCCCGCCTACGCTGCTTCGATCAGATAGCCGGGCGGATAGAATCGTCCAGCCGAGTGCGAGCTGGGCCGATACGGGGAAGTGGGTTACTGGATGGAGCACGGTCAAGAGACCGGCGAGTCGATCGGCGCGATGCTGTCGAGCATCGCGGCGGTTCTCCGTGAGGTCAGCGACAAACTGGACGCCGTGGCGGTCCGGGTCGACGGTGTCGACGGGATCAGTGTTGCGAGCGTGGTACCCGCTGACCGCAGCGTCGAGGCGCGACTGGCCAAGCTCGAGGCGTGGGCTTTCCGTGCCGGGCAGGACATTTCGGGCATCGACGGTCGACTGGAGAAGGTCGAATCCGGCAGTGGCCCGTCGCATGCCGCGCCGGAGACCGAGCGCGCCGAGCGTCCCCTACCGCGCGCCGCCTCTCGCCGGAACTCCGCGACGGTCGAGCAGAGCGTCCCGCCGCAGCGCGAATCCGTTGCCGCCACCGCCACTCCCATTCGGGAGAGCATCGGCACCCCGCACGACCTCGCCCGCGATAACACCACCGCGGCCCGCGAGAACGCCACCGCGACCAGGGAAAGCGTCTCGCGCCGCTACGAGGGCTCCCCCCGCGACACGACAACGGGCCGTGATTCCGCAGCGCACGAGGCGAACTCGCTGCCGCAGCGCAGTTTCAGCGCACCCGCGCCGACCCCGGCGCCAGCACCGAACTTCACCGCCCCCACCCCGCGCGAGCCGAGCCCGGCCCCCTCGACGAACTTCACCGCACCGACGCCGCGCGAACCACTGCCCGTCCGTCAGTCGAGCTTCACCACGCCGCGCGAACCGACCACCTCGTCGTACCAGAACTTCACCAGCCCGCACGAGAACCCGTATGAAAGCATGGTCCCCTCGTCGCCGGACAGCAGCGACTACAGCCGCGGCACGAACGGCTCCGCGGTGGAGACGAACGGCACCGCGCTGACCGGCGCGCACCGCGCCGACGAAGACTTGATCCCGGTCGACAACTCGCACGTCGACAAGCTGCAGGCGATGCTGGACGAACTGAAGAAGACCGCCGCCGCCCCGCTCGGCCGCTCCGATGTCTTCGGACCGCCTGCGACAGACCTGAATTCGAACAGCTACCAGCCCGAACGCAGCACCGAAACGCCGCGCGACTACCGGTTGTCCAGCCCGCCTAAGTAGCCTCGGCCGACCTGGTCAGGATCGTCTCGATCAGCTCGCGCAGCCAGCGATGCCCGCTGTCGGCGGTATTGCGTGGATGCCAGGCCATGCCGATCGAGACCTCCGGCAGCGGCAGCGGAATCTCGAACGCACACAACCCGAGCGCGGGCAGCGCCGACCTGCTCAGCAACGCGGGTCCGTGGCAGATCAGATCGCTGCCGTGCACCGCGAACAACGCGGTGGTCAGATTCGCCACCGTGGCGACCACCCGGCGGGTGCGACCGTGTAGCGCCAACCGGTCGTCGATCGGCCCGCGCGCGTGACCGTTGCGCGAAATGCTCAGGTGCGCGGCGGCCGCGAACCGGGCGACCGTCACCCGCTCGGTGACCAGCGGATGATCGGCGGCGGCGATCCCGATGATCCGATCGCCGAGCACGCGCCGCACCGTCGTCTCCGGATCGGTGTGGTCGATCACCCCCACCTCGATGTCGACCCGGCCGTCCCGCAGTGCCGCAGTGCCTTCGAGAGCGTCGGGCAGGAAGCGCAGCGTCACCCCCGGCGCCTGCGCGCGCACGGCGGCCAGCAGCGGCGCGGCGAGCTCGGTGAGCACCATGTCCCCCGCCTGCACCGCGAAGTTCCGCTTCAACGCACCGGGATCGATCGCGCCCTGCGGCGTCAGCAGCACCCGCCCCTGCTCCACCAGAGTGCCGACCTCGTAACGTAATTCCAGCGCACGCGGCGTCGGCACCAGGTGGCGACCGGCCCGCACCAGCAGCGGATCGTCGAGCACCCGGCGCAGCCTGGCCAGCGTCCGGCTCATCGCCGGAGCCGAGGTGTGCAGCCGTTCCGCCGCCCGGGTAACACTGTTCGTTTCCAGCAGCGCATCTAGCGCTACCAGCAGATTCATGTCCAGCGCCTCCATCATTGGATTATCACCAGCGCAATGACTGATTACCAACATTGCACTGGTGATAACGCCCGGCGCGTCTTAGCGTTGATCTCGACGGCGCCGTCCTGCCGAACCAAAACCCTTGTCGGAAGGACGCACAACTCATGTCCACAACGTTCGAACCGGGCGCTCAGCTCGCGGTACTCAGCCAGAGCGGCTGCACGCTGAACTTCTTCGACCTCACCACCCAGACTCGCACCGCACAGCTCGATGTCCTGCCCGAGGGCCACGAGTTGTGCTTCGACCCACGCACCCGGCTGCTGTACGCGAGCCACACCTACCGGTCGGGCGTCTGGCTCGCGCACGCGGCCGAGAGCCACGAGATCACCGTCGTCGATGTCGATTCGCACGAAATCGTCGACGTGCTCGACATTTCGCCGGAGCACGCGCCGCACGGGATGCACATCGACGGCGACGTGCTGTACGCCAGCGTCGAGGAGGGCCCCTCGGGTCCCGGCGGGCTGCTGGCGATCGATCTGCGCACTCGACGCCCGCTACACCGCGTCAGCGCGGACGCGGCGGTTCCGCATTGGGCGGTGCTCACCCCCGATGGGAAAAAGGCGTACACCACCAACAAGACGGCACCGTTCGTGTCGGTCCTCGACCCGACCGGGGAACGGGAGACGCGACGAATCGCGGTGTCGGGCAGCGAGGGTCTGGCGCTGTCGCCGGACGGTGCCCGGTTGTTCGTTGCCACGCCCGCACTGTCGCTGACGCCGGATCCCGCGGCGGAGTACGCGATGCTGGTGATCGATGTCGGCACCGACACGGTGGTGCACAGCTTCCCGACGGCGAATGCGCCGAGCGCGGTGCATGTCACCAGCACCGGCAAGCTGCTGGTCGGTCAGTGGCGCGGCGACGACGGTCTGCTCTCCATCTACGACGCCACGACCTACGAGCCGCTCGGGCACACCGAGGTCGGCAAGGCTCCGCTCAACATCTGTGCGACCCCGGACGGCGCAACGGGTTTCGTGAGCAACCTGATGTCCGGCACCGTGAGCGTGGTCGATCTCGACCGCTGCGCGGTGCGGGCCACCCTGGCGATCGACACGTCAGGCGACCAAGGTGCGCACGGAATCGCCTACATCCCCGCGGGCTGAATCCGCTTACTTGCCTTGCGAACCGTGCAGCAGGTCGGTGGGCACGCCCGTGCTCAGGCCGTGTGTCCTCGGCACATCATGCGACCCGGCGCTCAGGTCGTTTTCCCCGGGCAGACCGGTGCTCAAGTCATGTGACTTGGGCACCCCGAGGTCCGGTGTCCGTGGCGCACCGAGGCTCGGGCCGGGCGCGGCCACCTCGGCGTGCTCGACCGGGTAGGCCGGCGGCGCGGACTCGTGCCTGGTGGTCAGCCCGCGGTAGGACTCGGGCCGGACCGTGCGGAACCATTGCGCCGCACGGGTTCGCAGCGGCAACCGGAACTTCAGGTCGGCCAGCATCTCGTCGACGTTGCGGATAGAGAAGGGCGTGATCGCGGTGCCGTGCGCGTGATGGCCGCGGGTACGTTCCTCCATCCAGCGCAGCCGGGCATCGATCTGTTCGCTGAGCGCGTCGCGAGGCGGCAGGTCGAGCTGATTGGTCAGCAGTGCGGCGGTCCAGTGCGCACCGACCTCGGCGTTGAGGGTGCTGATCACCGACGAGTTGTAGCCGGCGAAGGTCAGATTCGGCACGTCGAGCGGCAGGATCTGCCGGTGCAGGCGGAAGTTGCCGTGCTCGTCGGTGAGCCTGCGCTGCACATACGGGGTCAGGAACGGCACCCGCTGCTGGAATCCGGTGGCGCAGACGACGATGTCGGCCGGGATCTGGTGACCGTTCGCCAGCTGCACCGCGGGCGCTTCGCCGCCGCCACCACGCATTTCGGTAATGGTGGTGTCGCGCTGCACGACGATCCGGCCGTTGGCGACCTGCTCGTAGAAGTTCTCGGTGGCGAGGCTGACGGTGCTCTCGGCGATCTCTTCGAACCGGCCCTCCGGCAGCAGCCCGAGCTCACGCAGGTTCATGTGCTTGGTGGCGAGCTCCTGGATCAGGTCGAGATTGGCGACCCGGAACGAAACGCCGGGGCCGTCCAGGTAGCGGTCCATCCGACCGGGTTCCAGGTGGTGGAAGTGCGCCTCGCCGAAGCGGGTCAGCATCAGCCGCTCGTAGTCGAGCACCCGCGCCATCTTGCGCGGCATCTTCCACAGCAGCCGCCGCGCCACCACGGTGGTCGAACCGGCGACATCGCTGACGGCTTCGGCGATGTCGCAGGCCGACTTGCCGTAGCCGACGACAACGACGGACTTACCGCGCACCGCTTCGACATCCAGGAATTCCGAGACGTGCCCCATCTGGCCGCCCGCGGCACGGAACAGCTCGATACCGCGGAAGTCCGGGATCGCAGGCTCGCTGAACACCCCGTTGGCGATGACCAGGTGATCGCAGGAGGTCCGATGTATACCGGCCTGATCGCGGATCTCCAGCAGCCAGCCACTGTCCACCGGATCCGCGGCGACGACCTCGGTGCTGAGCCGAAGGTGCGGGCGCAGACCGAAGTGGTCGGCGTAGGCGGCCAGATACGCCTGCATCTGTTCGCCGTCGAGCACCTTCGGGTAATCCGACGGCATCGGGAAGTCGGAGAAGTGATAGGTGTTCTTGGAATTCTGGGTTCGCAGCCCCGGGTACCTGCGGGTCGCACTCCACACGCCACCGACATCGGGCGCACGGTCGAAGATCTCGACCGGAAAACCCTTCTGGATCAGCACTTTCGCGCAGGCAAGACCTGCGATACCCGCACCAACGATCGCGATGCGGTTTCCGCTCGTCATGCGCAGGAGATTACGTCGCTTACGGCGCACAGCAAAGTCGGTTGCCCTGATCGGCGATTCACAGTAGTGCCGAATCCACCGGGGCACCCGCCAGATCGACCGGCAAATCCTGCACGCCGCGGATCAGAATGCTCTCACGCCAGCGCAGTTCCTCGTCGCCGACGGCCAGGCGCAGCTCGGGGCAGCGCGCGACCAGGCGGGTCAGCGCGATACGAGCTTCCATGCGGGCCAGGCCCGCGCCGAGGCAGTAGTGGATGCCGTAGCCGAAGGCCATGTGATTACTCGGCCGGTCCGGATCGAAGGCCGCCGGATCGGCGAAATGACGTTCGTCACGGTTGGCGGAGCCGAGCGCCACCATGACCAGTTCACCCGCGGGGATTTCGGTGCCGCCGAGGGCGATCGGGGCGGTGGTGTAGCGCAGCGTCGCGATGTTCACCGGTCCGTTGTGCCGCAGCACCTCCTCGATCAGCGGCGCGACGGCGTCCGGATCGTCGCGCAGTGCGCGGTAGCGCGGCGGATCGGTCAGCAGGGTGAGCACGGTGTTACCGATCAGGTTGACCGTCGTCTCGTGCCCGGCGACCAGGATCAGGAACGCCATCGAGATCAGTTCGTCGTGGCTGAGCCGATCGCCGTCGTCGGTGACGGTGAGCAGGTGCGAGATCAGGTCGTCGCCGAGGCCGTGTTCGCGGCGCATGGCGACCAGGCCGTCGAAGTAGTCGACGATGGCGTCGGTCGCCTTGCGCATGCCCTCGGGAGTCGACATCGAGGTGTCGACCACGGCGGCGGACCACTCGCGGAACGCCTCGCGATCCTCGACGGGCACGCCGAGCAGTTCACAGATCACTGTGATGGGGAGCGGAAAGGCGTACTCCTCCAGCAGATCCACCGGGCCCGCGGCGAGGTCGATCCGGTCGAGGAGTTCGTCGGCGATGGACTCCACCCGGGACGCGAGCGCGTCCATCCTGGCGGGCGCGAACGCGGGGGTGACCAGTTTGCGCAGCCGCGAGTGGCGCGGCGGATCGGCGTTGAGCAGGTGATAGCTCAATCGCTGATTGGCCGCGGTGACACCGCTGCTGCCCGCGGCGGTCTGCCTGGCCTGCGCGCCGGTCGCGGAGTGCGGGTCCTTGCGGATATCGGGATGCCGCAGCACCTCTCTGGCCGCGTCGTAGTCGACGACCAGCCAGGCGCGCACGCCGTTGCGCAGGCTGATCTGGTGCACGGGGCCCTCCGCGCGCAGCTGCCGGTAGAAGGCATACGGCGTACGAAAGAAGTCCGCTGGCAGCTGTCTCATCTACGCTGGCCTCCACGTTTCGCGAGTGTCGTTGCGGCCGTTCGATCGTGACACGCGCCACCATTCGTGGCGAGTGCCGATGCCGCTATCGTCCGGCCGATCGCGGTTGCCGATCGCCGCCGCATACAGAAGGCCGCACGCTTTCTGATTCCCGGCACCAGGATTCGCATGCGATTCCGGGTGCCGGAAATCAAGAGGCGTGCGTCGCATCAAGAGGGGGCCCGATCCGCGGCGAACGGGCGGTTCGATTCGCCGCGCGCGACCCCCGTTACCCCGCTACCCTGCGCAGATGAGTTCGATCGCGCCCATCCTGCGGGGCGCCCGGATCGCGAACTCGTTCGCGTTCGGGTTGCAGGGGTTCTTCTTCGCCGTGGTGCTGACCCAGTTGCCGCAGCAGAAGGACAAGTTCGGGCTGTCCGACGGGTTGATCGTCGGCTCGGTGGTGCTGGTGTCGCTGCTCGCCGGCGGTGGCAGCGTGGCGGCGGAACAGTTGGCGCTGCGCTGGTCCAGCCGGGTGACGGTGCGGATCGGGTTGTTGCTCATCGCGATCACCGGTACCGCGGTCGCGTTCGCGCCGAACACGGCGGTGCTGCTGATCGGGCTGAGCTGCTACGGGATCGCGGTCGGCATCGTCGACGCGAGCACCAATATGCAGGCGGTGTTCATTCAGCACGGGTACGGGAAGTTCGTGCTGTCCTCGTTCTATGCGGCGTGGAGTGCGGGGTCGATCACCGGCGCGCTGTTCGTGTCGGGGTGCGAGGCCCTGGAGGTGACGCTGCGCGAGTCGCTGCTCGGGGCGGCGGGCATCGTGCTCGTTATCGGGTTGGTGCTCGGACCGCGGCTGCTGGGACCCCAGGAGGCCGAAGCCGGTCCGGCCGAGGAGGTCGCGGAACCCGCGCCGGTCACGTTCCGCGCGTATTGGATGTTCGGTATCGCGATGGCGTTGGTGTTTGCCATCGATTTGGCCGTCGGTAACTGGTCGGCGCTGTTCCTGACCGATGACCTGCTCGCCAGTTCGGCGACGGCGGCCTTGGGGCTGGCCGCTTACCAAGGCACGTCACTTGTCGCGCGGCTCACCGGCGATCTGTTCGTGCGCCGGTTCGGACCGCGGCGCGTGGTGCGCACGGCGGCGGCCATCGGTGTGGTCGGATTGGCGACCGTGATCGCCGCGCCCGGGCCGATCGTCGCGATCGTCGGCTTCCTGATCGCGGGCGTCGGCATGCCGGTGATCGCGCCGCTCTGTTTCAGCGAGGCCGGGCAGTTGACCAGCGGTCGTGGTCTGGACGCGCTCATCGCCCGACTGAATCTGTTCAATTACGCAGGCACTTTGGTGGGTGGCGGGGTGGTCGGCGCGGTCGCGGCGGGCTTCGGGCATCGGATCGGATTCGTGATTCCGCTGGTGTTCGCGGCGGCGCTGATCGGGTTGGCGCGGGTGTTCCACGCGCGGCCTGAAGCAGACAAACATCCCACCTCTCCCGGCGATCATGCTCTACTGGACCTATGAGCAACATCCCAGTCACCGTCGACCGGGCCGGCCTGTGGGACGCCGAAGAACTCAGTGACGTTGCGGCCGCGACCTTTCCCCTCGCCTGTCCGCCCGAGGCGACCGCCGACGATATCGACATCTTCATCACCGAGGCGCTGTCCGGGGAACGGTTCGGCGAGTATCTGAGTGATCCGGCCAGGATCGTGCTCAAGGCCGTCGCGGGCGATGAGATCGTCGGCTACGCGATGCTGATCGCGGGCGAGCCTGCGGATCCGGCGGTGGCCGAGATGGTGCACCTGCGACCCGTCGTGGAGATCAACAAGATGTATGTGATGCCGGGCCATCACGGCAGCGGGGTGTCGACCGCGCTGATGCACGCGTGTTTGGAGCGGGCACGGGAGGGCGAGTTTGCCGGGGTGTGGCTCGGTGTCAGCCAGGAGAATGCGCGGGCTCGGCGGTTCTACGAGAAGCACGGATTCAGCTCGGTCGGCACCAAGACCAACACCGTCGGCAATCAACGCCACGATGACTTCGTGATGCGGTTAGCCTTCTAACTCACTCCACGCTGGGTTCATTTCACGAAATCCACCAGCGCACTGTGGAACTCCGGCGCGATCACGGCCATCAGATGGTCGCCCGGCACCACGGTGAGCTTGCCGTTGGGCAGCGCGTCGGCAAGGCGTTCCGGCTCGGCGGCGAACGGATCGCTGTCGCCCGCGAGCACCAGCGTCGGCACGGTGACATCGGCCAGACCGTCGATCGGCCGAGAATCGAGTCCGATCGCGACCGCCTGAATCGCCTGCCGATCGGCATGCACCGCGTCCGCGAGAATCCGGAACATCATCGCGGCGGACGGCGCGCCCTCGTTGTCGTCCCCCATCGCGGTCTGCAGATCGGTCAACTCGACAACCCGCCGGTCGACACCACCGCAATCGAGCACCCCCGAACCGATCCCGCCGATGACCAACCGCTCGACCCGCTCATCGGCGGCGGCAACCAGCAGCGAGATGATCGCGCCCATCGAATAACCCACCTGCACAACACGATCGAACCCGAGCTCGTCATACAAGGCACTCACGTCCTTGGCCATGAACTCCCACGAGTACTGCGCCGAATCGTGCGGCTTCGCCGAGCGCCCGTGCCCGCGCGCATCGAGCGACACCACCGTGCGCCCGGCCGCCTGCAGCGCGCCGACCACACCCGCGCTCATCCAATTCGCATTGGTATCCGCGACCACCCCGTGCTGCAACACGACGGGAACGCCCTCGCCCTCCCACACCCGATAGTTGAGCTCCAGGCCGTCCCACGTCTTGAACTTCGTCATGACCGGATCGTAGCGGCGGTCGAGCCGCCACCGCCCTGACTGAATCAGCCGAGCAGCTTGGCCTTCAGCGCCGCGATGTCACCGTCGGTCAGCTTCAGTCCGTCGCGGACGTAGTTGTCGAAGCTGCCGTAGGTCTGGTTCGCCTGGTCGAAAGCGGCGTCGAGCCACGGCTGTTGGACGCCGTTGATCGTGTCGTTCGGGGCGGCGTTGCGGTACTGGTTGGACAGCAGGTAGTCCTGGTTGACGGTGTCGCGGTCGACGCCGAGGACGGTGAGCAGGACGGCGGCGGTCCAGCCGGTGCGGTCCTTGCCCGCAGTGCAGTGGAACAGCACCGAGCCGTCGGTGTTGATGATGTCGCGCAGCACCGAGGCGAAGGCCTGGTTGGCGCCGGGGGCGGTGATGAACGCGCGGTAGAGGCTGTCGCCGCCGGTGAGGGTGCTGGCCAGCACCGCGGGCGGGGCCTGGCCGATCACGTCGTCCCAGTTCGCGGTCGCGCCGGCGGGCACCTTGTCCGGGCCGAGCGTGCGCTCGTAGACCGTGCGCAGATCGTCGACGACGCGGACCTGGCGACCGGACAGTTCGGCGAGGTCGGCCGGGGTCGCGTTGTTCAACTGACCGGTGCGGTAGACGAGGCCGGTGCGCACGGTCTTGCCGGTGGCGGTCCGGTATCCGCCGATGTCGCGAGCATTCTGCACGCCCTGCAGGTTCAGCGAACGGTCGAACGCGGCGGCCGAGGCGGCGGGCGGCTCGGCGAGCGCGGCACCGGTCACCGGCCCGAAGGCGACGGCCAGTCCGGCGGCCAGCGCGATCGGGGTGCGAAGCGAGCGGGTCATGCGAGTGCTCCAATCATCGGTTCCCCCGAGACCCCAGCAAACCAAATGAAACATCAGCAGTTCAAACCAGGGGGGTTTACGCGGTGACCTCGAACCGGGACAGCGCGAGCAACCGCGAAATCGCGCGCAGGTACTTCTTGCGGTACCCGCCGTCGAGCATCTCCTGCGAGAAGATCTGATCCAGCTTGGCACCCGAAACCGTGACCGGGATGCTCGCGTCGTAGAGCCGGTCGGCCAGCACGACGATGCGCAACGCCACGGCCTGATCGGTGACCGGATGCACGTTCGCGATGAACACCGCCGACACTCCCGCGATCAGCGCACCGAACTTCGACGGGTGCAGCGTGCTCAGGTGCTTCAGCAACTCGTCGAAGTCGTCGAGCGTGGAACCCGGTGTGGCAGCGGCCCGTTCGGTCAGCAGCGCCGACGAGGTCGGCTCCGGTGCGGGCGGCAGATCGCGGTGCCGGTAGTCCGGGCCGTCGACCCGAACGGGCTCGAAGATCGAGCCGAGCTTCTTGATCTCCCGCAGGAAATCCTGTGCGGCGAAACGACCTTCGCCCAGCTGACCCGGCAGCGTGTTGGACGTCGCGGCGATCGAAACGCCCTTCGCGGACAGCTCGGTCAGCAGCCGCGAGACCAGCATGGTGTCGCCGGGATCGTCGAGCTCGAACTCGTCGATGCACAGCACACTGTTCGCCGACAGCCGCTCCACCGCGTTGCTGAACCCAAGGGCGCCAACGAGATTGGTGAGCTCGCCGAAGGTGCCGAACGACTTCGGCGCTGGCGCGCTGTGGAAGATCGAGGCGAGCAGGTGGGTCTTGCCGACGCCGAACCCGCCGTCCAGATACAGCCCCGCCCCGGACACCTGCTTCTTCTTGCCGAACAGGCTCTTCTTGTTCACCGCCTGATGGATCTTGGCGACCTCGCCGGCGAACTCCTCGGCCTTGCGCACCGCCGCCGCCTGGCTCGGCTCCTTGGGGTCCGGAATGTAGGAGGCGAAGCTGACGTCGTCGAACATCGGCGGGGGCACCATCTGGGCGACGAGCTGGTCGGCCGGAACCTCAGGGTGGCGGTCGACGAGGCGTTCTTGCATGACGGAAGCCTAATGACGTGGTGAGATCTACCTCTATGCAGCGTATCCACAATGCGATCCAGCTCACAGACCTGAGACCGGACGAGCTCGCGCAGTTGTACGCGTACCCGGCCGACCTTCGCGAACCCTGGGTCCGCGCGAATTTCGTGTCCAGCATCGACGGCGCCGCGACCAGCGACGGTCAATCCGAGGGCCTCGGCACGCCGGCGGACAAAGCGGTGTTCCTGATGCTGCGGGAACTGGCCGATGTGGTGCTCGTCGGCGCGGGCACGGTCCGCTCGGAGAATTACGGTGGCGCCAGGACCGATCCGCAACGCCGTCGCGCGCTGCACGAGCGCGGCATGGGCGGTCATCCGGACGGCGCGGCCCCGCCGATCGCGGTGGTCACCGCGAGCGCGGCGATCGACCTCGGTGCCCGGTTGCTCACCGATACGACCGTCCCGCCCTTGATCATCACCACGACCACCGCCCCCGCCGACCGCAAGCAGCAACTGACCGACGCGGGCGCGGAAGTGATCGAGGCGGGCGACCTCGCGGTGACCCCGAAGGCCCTGCTGCGCGTGCTGGCCGAGCGCCGATTACACCGGGTGCTGTGTGAGGGCGGCCCGCACCTATTCGGTGAGCTGCTGGCCGCCGACGCGGTCGACGAGCTCTGCCTGACCACCGCACCCGTGCTGGTCGGCGGCACGGCCCGGCGAATTTCGCTGTCCGCGCACGAGTTCCACCACCCCATGTCCCGCGCGCATATCTTGCTCGACAACGACGGCACGATGCTGACCCGATGGGCCCGTGCATGAAACAACTGCCCGAACCTGGCAGGCTGTAGCGCATGCGCTGGACTCGGGCCGTCGTGCTGGCCGCGACACTCTCGACAATGATCGCCGGATGCGGGGCGGGACCCTCCGACCGTCCCGGCGTCGCCGTCGAGCGCCAACGGGTCGGTGGCGTCGCCACGCCCGCGGTCATCCCGGTTCCGCCGCCGAGCGCCGAGCTGCCGAAGACCGACCTGGCGTGGAAAGACTGCACCACCCCGACGCTGGATCTGCTCGGCCTCGGTCCCGCCCCCGCGGGCCTGGTGCTCGAATGCGCGGAATACACGACCCCGATCGACGCGAGCGGCGGCGTGCTCGGCAACTTCCGCGCCGCGGCGATCCGAGCCCGGCTGCCCCAGACCCCGGCCGACGCCGCCCCGCTGATCCTCACCTCCGGCGCGGACCGCTCCTCCACCGCCACCCTCGCCGGACTGGCCGCCGGACCGGCGAGCGCGCTGCTGGCCGCGCGCCCGATCGTCGCGGTGGACCGGCGCGGCATCGGCAGCTCACAGCCGATCGACTGCCTGCCGCCCGAAGTCCGCAAGGGCCTCGCCGACAACGCCCAATTCGGCCCTGGCGCAAACGATCCCGTCGAGGCGATGACCACGTTCAGCCAGGACGGCACCATCGCCTGCCGCGATTTCCTGCAACCCTACGAGGGCGCCTTCGACGCACAGCACGCCGCCGACGACATCGAACAGCTGCGCAAGCAGTGGCAGGTCGACCACGTCGCGCTGCTCGGCTCGGGCAACGGCGCGAAGGTCGCGCTCAGCTACGCCCGCAAGTACGGCGATCATCTGGCCCGGCTCGTCGTCGACTCCCCCGAGGCCGTCGGCGCGGACGCCATCACCCGGGCCGAGCAGCAATTGGAGGGCGCGGAGGCGGCGTTGACCGCATTCGCCCAGCGCTGCACCGGGATCAGCTGTTCGCTCGGCGCGGACCCGCGCGCGGCAATCACCGAGCTGGTGAACCGGGCCGGTTCCGGTGGGCTCGGCGACATCTCGGCCAACGCGCTACTCACCGCGGTCATCGGTTTCCTCGGCAGCCCGCGCGCCGACCAGGCCAATCGGGTCCGCGAACTCGCCGACGCGCTGTCGGCGGCGGGGCGCGGCGACCGCGGGACGCTCGCCACTCTGATCCAGCGCGAGTCCGCGGCGATCGGCGGCGACGGCCAATTCGTCAACCGCTGCACCGACACTCAGCAGCCGCCCACGCCGACCAAGGCCAAGGAACTGATGGGCACCTGGGGCACCAAGTACCCGGTGTTCGGCAAGAACATGGCGATCGGGCTGATGGAATGCGCGGCCTGGCCGGTGTCCGCCCCGCCCCCGATGCCGGACAAGCTCAACATTCCGGTGCTGGTGCTCGGCGGTATCGCCGATCCGGTGGTCGGCAACGCGGGACAGGCCTCGGTCGCCGGTGCGCTCGGTGCGGCGGGCGCGCGGCAAGCGGGTGTCACCTGGCAGGGCTGGGGTCACCCGGTGTCCACGCACTCGACTTGCGCGCAGCGCACCGTGGTCGACTATGTGAAGGACGCGAAACTGCCCGCCGACGGGACCGCCTGCCCGGCCTGACCCGGCGGCCCGAATAGCGCTTCTAGCGGCGCGTCGAAGAGGTCCGGAGAACCTTCGGAAGCCGATCCGGTGTACCGTGCCCCAGTGTTACTTCGACAGCTCGAGCCCCGCAGTGCTCGCACCACCGCCGAGGTGATCAAGTTCGCACTCTGGCCCTTCGCGGTCATGACCGTGCTGAACCGGGTTTTCATCAAGGCTGTCAACGGTTTCATCACCGACGACTTCCGGCCGGTCTACCAGGCGTCGCTAGATTTTCTCAACCGGCGACCGGTGTACACGGCCAACCTCGATTCGGTCGACCCGCATTACCTGTACTACCCGAGTGGCACGCTGCTCATCGCGCCGGTGGCCTGGGTGCACGACTACGAGAAGGCGCGCTGGCTGTTCATCCTGCTGAACGCGGCCGCGATCATTCTCGCCTGGTATCTGCTGCTCCGGCTGTTCCGATTCACGGTGAATTCCGTTGTCGCGCCGGTGTTGCTGTTCGCGATGTTCATGTCGGAGACCGTCACCAACACGCTGGTCTTCACCAACGTCAACGGCTGCATACTGCTGGCCGAGCTGCTGTTCCTGCATCTGCTGCTCAAGCGGCGAGACCTGTGGGCCGGTGTCGCGCTCGGGTTGAGTCTCGCGGTGAAACCGACGCTGATACCACTACTTTTGATCGCGCTGGTCCGTGGGCAGTGGAAGGTATTCATCACCGCCCTCGGTGTGCCGATCGTGCTGACCGCGATCGCCTGGCCGTTGTCGAAGGACCCGGAGAAGTTCTTCAGCCACACCGCGCCCTATCTGTTCGAGACCCGCGACTACTTCAACAGCGCGATCGCGGGTAACGGCGAGTACTACGGGGTGGCGCCGTGGTTGATCTGGTTCATGCGGCTCGGCATGTGTGTACTGGTCGCCATTTCGCTGTGGTTGCTGTGGCGCTACTACCGCGAGGACGAGCTGTTCTTCGTGTGTACCGCCTCCGGTGTGCTGCTCACCGCGATGTTCCTGCTGCCCTCGCTGGGGCAGATGTACTACTCGATGATGCTGTTCCCGTTCCTGATGACGGTGGTGCTGCGCAATTCGGTGCTGCGCAATTGGCCCGCGTGGTTGGCGGTCTTCGGGTTCATGAGTTACGACAAGTGGTTGTCGGATCGTTGGCAGCACATCGGGCGCGACGTCGAGTACCTGCGCATCACCTTCGGCTGGGGACTGCTGCTGATCGTGGTGTTCTGCGTGCTCGGTGACCGGTATCTGGCCGCGAAGCGGGAGGGCAGGCTGCAGTTCGGCATCGACCCCACCTGGATCAAGCCGGTGCCCGCCGCCGCCACCTCCGATTCGCCCAGGTCGGCCAACGGTTCCGCGACGACGGTGGCGAAACCTATTAGCGTGGAGTGATGAGTTCCGAAGCCGATACGTCCCTGCCCGCGCCGCGGATCCAGCTGACGCCCCAGGAATGGCGCTCCAAGCTGAACCCCGAGGAGTACGCGGTGCTGCGCGAGGCCGCCACCGAACGTCCCTTCGTCGGCGAATACACCGACACCAAGACCGACGGCGTCTACGAATGCCGGGCCTGCGGCGCCGAATTGTTCCGCAGCACCGAGAAATTCGACTCACACTGCGGCTGGCCGTCCTTCTTCGACCCGACCAAGTCCGACGCGGTAATCCTGAAGACGGACGACACCCTCGGCATGCACCGGGTCGAGGTACTGTGCGCGAATTGCCACAGCCACCTCGGCCACGTCTTCGAGGGCGAGGGATACAACACGCCCACCGACAAGCGCTACTGCATCAACTCCATCTCGTTGCGGTTGCAGCCTGCGGAGGGTTCTACCAGCTAGAACGCCGGGGCTCAGTCGCTCGCAGACGCCGGGTGAACGTTTTGCGAACGTTTTCACCGGGCGTCCGCAAAGTCGACCACCGGTCGTTGCAGGTTCACATACGCCTGCGTGGTGATAGCGGAGTTCTCCTCGTGGCCCAGGATCAGCCGTGCCGCCGGGATCCCGTGGACCTCCGCGACCCGGGTGGCGCGGGTGCTGCGCAGGGTCTTGAGCGTCGACCAGGACAGTTCGGTGTCCTTGACGATCCGGTGCCACACCGTCGACATCTTGTTCGTGCGCAGGATCTTGCCGACCCGGCTCGGAAAGACCAGCGCCTGCCCTGGCGTCGCTGCCATCTTCCGCTTGCGCAGCATGGCGAGACATTCCGCGTCGACCTTGATCGTCCGCATGGAGCCACGCGTCTTGGTGAACGGTTGGCGAAAGGCCACTGTCACCACGTCCTCATCGTCGAGCTCGCGCCAGTCGCCGCGTACAACGATCTCGTGTTCAGCGAGCTCGTAGTGCTCGATGATCTTGTGGACCTGCCAGACCCGCAGCGAGCAATCGACGATCGTTCCAGCGATCGTCACCGTCGCGTCCGTGAAGTCGACATCGTCCCACCGCACCGCCACCGCTTCACTCGGGCGTGCTGCCAGCGCGTACGCCAGCATCGTGTAGTCCCGGTACTGTTTCGGTGTTCGACGGGCAGGATCTGCGAATCGCGCCTCCTCGAGCTCCCAGTACCGGCACATCTCCTCGGGTGTCAACGGCTGTGGCTCGTCGGGGAAGTACGGGTTGACCGCGCCGGCCCGACCTGCCTTCCGCCGATGCCCCGCCCGCCCATGGATTTTCACCGTGGCAACCGGGTTGAAATCCAGCAGCCCGTCCTCCACCAGCATCTGAAACGTCATGCGCAGCAGCGCCTTGTGGACCTCTTGTTTCGTTGTGCTCCAGTTCAATTGCTCGAGGTGGAGCCGGATGTGGTAGGGCTTGACGTCCACGGCTTTCATCCGCCCCAGCGTCGAACCGACGATCACGAACTTGTCCTTCTTGGCCCGAGCACTCGTCGATCGCTCGATCTCGTTGCGGTACGACTTGCCGTTCTGCGGACGCTTCCCTGGGTGCTTCTCGTACGACCCGAGCCACGCGCGAGCCGCCTCGGCGACCGTGCACTTCTCGTCGTAACTACCGGCCCAGGTAACTTTCGGTTTCCACTCGCCGCAACGGACCTTGAGGGCGTCCTTAGCTTGGCGCTTGGTCTTGCCCGACGCCCGCACCAGGCTCGGCTTGAACGGCTTGGGTTCACCAATCCGGCAATGGGTTTCAAAAACCTGCCGATCTTCGTTCCACTCCGGCTCACTCGGATCTCCCGGTTCGCCCGGCTTCAACGCTCTTCGAGGCATACGCGTCACCCTCTTCCATCCGCCCGTTCGCTCAGTCGCGACGGGACTGTCACTCGGCTTTTGCCGTGCGGCGGAGAGCGTATGGAATCAGTCGAATGAGCGGAAGACGCCAGACGTAGCTACACAATTGCCAGCAGACGCGCTACGCCCGTCTACAGACCGCGGACCGTATGCTCATCCACGAACGCTCGCAAGCATTTCCACGGATACAGCACACTGCGGCCGTACTTCACATAGCCGGGGCCGACACCCATGTAGCGGTCGTTGGCAAGCTTGGCTACGGTCGTCCGAAGAAATCCGGCCGCCTCCGCAGGAGTTGCCAACTCGCACACATCCGTTCGGGCAGCCATCTCTTCTTCGACCCCAAGTTTCCTCGGTGAGTTCGCGCCAACGCCTTCCACATCGACATCCATCGGCACGCCCTCTCCCGCCAGACTTCGCTGAATGTCACGAAACTAGCGCTGCTCTATGATCAGCCGAAATATTGCGCGGCAGTACGTAGTTCAAGGATTCCAGCAGAACCACTGACTACACAAGAAGGTCCAGAACACTCCATATGGGGGATGTCGAATCGAATTTCAGCACCTCCGCCGAGCCCGCTTACTTGCCCGTATCCGTCAACGCGCTTCAGGTAATCCGCGAGCGACGTAAGCGCGGACCGCAGTTGATCGAAGTTGCGGATGAAGTAACTGACAAAAGTGGGGTCCTCGACGCGGTACGGTTCAGCCCTAAGTGACTGGCCGGAATCCGACTCAGCGTCGGCCTTTTCGCCAGACCTCGTACACGACAACGATCAGGCCACCGACTGCCGTAACCACTGCGGCACTGGCGTTGCCGACGACGACGAGCGCGACTGCCGCCGCGGTGATCAGCACCAGGACGAACAGATCCGGCAGAAGGCTTCGGCGCTGCTCTTCCTCAGATCGCCCGTCAGGGGGGACAATGGGCACCGAGCTCGGATCAGGGGTGGTTGTCATGCTGCGCCTTCCGGTTCGCTGGCGGCTCGGCGCGTGGGTCGTGTGACCTGAGGGTTGAGGAGCCTGCCGGGGCAAGCGATCCCGCGTCGACCGTGTCATTCATGTGAATGACACGGTCGCTCATCATGCCAGCTAGATACCCGCAGCTCAATGCCCGGATGCCACCTCATCGGGTTTGTTTAAATTATGGTGAAATAGGTCGTTGAGACAGGTTTACGTCGGCGATCTTGTTGACGTACGAAGTCCCCGGCTTCGTGGCCAGCGCCCCCGCTTGGGTCCTCGGGCCTGGACTTAGGCCCCTGACCAGCCCGAACATCCCAGCCCTCGGTAAAGCGGACCGGACGAAGAGGTGGCAGCGGCCGCCACAGCGGTAGTTCCGGTGTCAATTGTGTAGATGATATGGATTCCAGCCGGGCAGATACGCGCAGTTCAAGGCATACCCACCCCCTGATCGGCTAGTTTAAATTATGTTGATATAGTCTCGCGGAGATCGCCCACTCCGAGGCGGAGGGTCCATATGCCAAAGAAACCGCTGAAGAAACCAGCGCTACCGCCTGGGGCAAGACGTGATTTCTTCGACGCTATGCAGGCCATGGTCCGGGAGGCGGGCAATCCACCGACAGTCAAACTCGGACAGCAAGTCGGCTATTCGCACCAAGCGGTCTACAAGGCCCTGACCGGCCCGAACATGCCAAGTGAGCAGATCACGACCGTGATCGCTCACTGGTTTGGCGCGGAAGAAGCTGTTGCTACAGCGCTAGATTTGTGGCGGCGTGCTGTCGCTGAGCAGCAAGGTTCCGCGAGAGTGAACTCGACAGTAGACCCGGCCAGTTTGCCGGAAAAGTCGGCCGAACAGCCGACACGAAAACCTGCCGATCGATCGACCGACACCAGCGGCACGATCGTTCCGGCACCTCCTACGCCGTATGGCTGGAGAGATGCTGGCCTATCTGCTCGCGAGCGCGAGGTACTGGTGGCATGGGTGCACTCGGATTCGAAAACTCAAGTGGGAAGACAGTTATACCTGTCCATAGGGACCGTCAACACGCATGTGACTCGGATCCGCAGCAAGTACGCAGCCGTCGGCCGCCCCGCAAACACGAAGGCCGCTCTAGTCGCACGCGCGTTTCAAGACGGTCTCGTTGAGCTCGACGAGGTCTAGGGTCGTTCGGCGTCAGTTCAGGAGAGCAATGCACAACGCGGGTGTCGTTCCAGATATCGGTGATGGCGGCCATCATGTCCGCGTAGATACCTTTGCCGAAGTCCTCGCGAGCCGAGATCAACTTCACGCCCATGAGGTCGAGCTGGCGCTTGGGTGACCGCGGCGTCGATGTAGCTGCGGAACGCGCGGGACCGGGCGTACACGATGATGTACTTGATCTGTGGGCTGTCGCGCAGATACACCGGTGATCCTCAGGCGACCGACAAGCCGACCAGGCGCTTACCCCCGACCAGAAATTTGCCCAACATGGCCGGCTCTGGACCGGCGAACCCCTGACAGGATCACAGTCGGCTCAAGTCGACTCATCGGTGTACCTCACCGACTTCTTGCGGCCGAAGAAACCAGACTTCTCGATCTGGTAACCAAGTCTCCCGAGGACATTCACGGCCTTCTTTTCCAACGCATCGTTGCCGGCTACTGCGGCCTTGACGGCTTCACCGAGGGCGCCCTTCACACCACGCGGTATGGGCCCCTCGACCTGATCAAGAGCAGCGAGCGCAATCTCCGTCATCCCGACCTGTGGCTCGCCAGTGGAAGGCTTCAGGAACGGAAGGACGATCGCTTCGATCAAGCGCTTCTGAGTGGCCGACTCGATCACTCCCGCCTGCGCCCACAGCCCAACAACGGCCCTCCGCTGACCGTTATTGCTGCACTGGGCACTGCGCTCAATCAAGATGTTCCCAACATCGCGGTCGTCGGCGTCACCGAGGCCGAGGAAGTGCGCTTCCGCTTCTGTCGGAACCCCCGAGTCTTGCCCCTCAACGTGGGCCCGAAGGAAGGCAAGTCGGTCGTCTTTACTCCATTCACTGCGTATCGCTCCGACAGCCACAGCGAGGGCGTCGGTGACCGCTCTCTTGTCGCGAAGTGCTGCAAAGAGAGTTGTCGCTGCTGCTCGGTCAGGCTTCGCTTCAGATATCCAGAGCAGAACTGCTCGTTCGGCTGTAAGGCCATAATCTTCTACTAATGCTGAAATTTCGACGACACTCGGCACGTTTTCGAGGTCCTCTGCTGACAGGCCTGATGTGGCCATCAATAGCAGAAGGAGCTCTGTGTTGAGTGGCTCCAGCAGCCAGTCGCATACTTTGATCCCGCTCAACGCTTCTTTCAATTGCTCTGGTGCGTCATCGTTACCCAATGTTCCAAGTCTGACGATTTCAACCACATCATGTAGCAAGTAATGGATGAGAGGGCTATCGCTAGAGACCGGGCTAGCGATGCTTGTTTCAAAGGTTGCAGCAATTGTTGACAACGCCTGGCGGCTGATAATTTCCGCGTTCATAAAATCGGCCGCGAAAAAAGGCTCCATATTCCGGTACATGCGGCTACGCGCCTCGGCTGTCACGTCATCCGTGACAGGCTCTTCGACATAGTCGGCCACATAGGCCGTCAGGTTCGGACGAAGATCAGGCGGTAACTGGCCCGACACAGATAGGAAGACTGCAACAGCGCTCTCTACAGCGGCCAAATCCTCGTTATCTCTTACACCGACCCACAATAGCCTCCCGAGTTGGCCAACATTTGCCGCTTGGCTGGCAGCAATCCCTCCCTGCGCGATGCCAGCGAACCATTTCGACCAGCCAGCCACCGCTCGCCTCTGAGCGGTCGTCAGCAGAGCGTCGACAAGCTCTACATCTCTGGAAGGCGCTACATCGCAAACCAGCTCTTCCACCGCGTTCCTACCCACCTGCCTATCAACACGCAGGAGCAGTAGCATCACCGAGTGTGCGATTTCGGCGCTGGCGATCGCGC
Organism: Nocardia sp. NPDC050175; assembly: GCF_044459885.1. Classification (NCBI taxonomy): domain Bacteria; kingdom Bacillati; phylum Actinomycetota; class Actinomycetes; order Mycobacteriales; family Nocardiaceae; genus Nocardia; species Nocardia sp. NPDC050175. The sequence goes on along the minus strand of NZ_JBITJI010000003.1, from coordinate 331,542 downwards.
GGTCGCGGGCGAATGCGACGAGACCGTCAATGACCTCCAGAGGATCAAATGGCTCCTCCATCGGAGAGGCTTCTTGCGCACCAGTTACGTTTCCTGCCGGGACGTTAGGAGCTGCAGCAGCGTCCTGCGCTTCAAAGAATTCCTCTCGCGCATCCAGTACCGAACGGATCCGGTCGCTGATGGCAGACGCCGCCGCGTGTACGAGATGAAGGGCAGTGTCGTCAGCGAGCTCACGCAAAAGTACTACCGATTCTTCTCCACCCTCTCGGACTATCTCGCGAGCAATCAATCGTGCAAAAAGATCGTCGTTAAAACCCAGGGCGGGAGCGGGGTTACGTAAGACGAAGGAAGCATCGAAATCCACATCGCTCTGATCGGCCTGGGCGAGAATCGCAGAGCGCAGTTCTAGCGAACCAGCCTCGGATCCGTTGCCAGCTAGGTTCCAGGCCGCCTCGATCGTGTCCTGGTCGAGAATCTCGGCGTCACCCCCGATGTGCACAGCAATCATCTCGCTTGCTGAATCCGCAATTCTCGACACCGGTAACGTGTCGTCGATGTCGTAGAGCCGCAAAAGAGTTCGAGCCGCGTTCGGCCCCCCGACGCCAAGGCCGGTACGTATCAGATGGTTGAGTAGATCAACAACTCCCTCGCGCGTACGCTGATCTGCACCCTTCAACTGGTCCGCAACCGTATCTATGTCTGCATTCTCAGCGGCCGCTTCGATTGCGAGAGCAGTTTGACCATCAAGCCCGAATGCTGCGCCGCTGCTGTGCATAAACACTAGATCTCGTGACGGGCCGCGGACCGGCTTGGTTCGTCGAATATAGTCGAGAAGTTGCCTATTACTCTGCTTAACCGTCCGATCCAGCGATCCGTCTGCGTCGCCCGCTTCAACGTCGCGTATCATGCTGGCCGGCGGGGCATTCTCGGCCCCGTATGCCGTAGCACGTTCGACGGCTTGTGCGGGCCATGATCCGTCGAATGCAACCTCTGGATCCGCCACAACCGACAGAACCATCTCGGGTAAGCGCGCATCGATTTCCAGGTCTCGCGCGAACAACGGGAACTCAACCCGTAAGCACACGAGTTTGGCTACCGCTGCCGCATTCTCGTGAGGGTCCTCCGCCAGTAAACCGTGGCGATGCCGGTCTTCCGCCATCCGATAGGTCAGCGCGAAAGTATTCAAGAGGTGCTTAACTCTGCGTGGGCTGGTTACGTGAGTTGGCACGAGAACAGAGACTACGTAATCACTCTTCAGCTCCGACCACAGCCCATCTCGCCCCTTTACCAAGTCTGCAGCAAACCGCGTGATTCGTTGAGACATTAGCGGCGGCAGGCTGACTTGATACTGAAACACCTTATCTAAATATGCGCTCCCAGTACTGTAATACGGGTTTATATCGTCTGCAGGAGTCTCTTGCTTCGCCTCGCGCGTGAGGCTCTCCTCCAGAACCTGCTGGTCTGCTGCGATAACAAATACGCATTTCTCGACACCCAGAAATGTGCGTATAGCGTCAAGAGTAGCGACTACCTCTTCAGCCCCGCATCTATCCAATTCGTCCACGAAGATAACAAGTCGCTTGGCTCCCGATTTACCGACCAATTTTTTAAAGATCTTCTCGAATTGTTCGTCGCTGTCCGGCATACCAAAGTTCCGGTCCACCTGCATCGTTTTGTTCGCGAAAGTGATGAGCGCAGACAATAATGCAGCCGGGACAAGCCCCGCCGTCACTGTCGATTTGGCCAGATTCGAGAAGTTGGTTCCATAGGGGCCACTCTGAAGCAAGGCGACCAACGCGACTACACCGACGATCACGCTCGACAAACCTAGCATCAATATAGCGAAAATCATTAAGATCTGAATTATCTTACTTGCGGGGACCTTGATATCCGTTCGAGTATGGCCAGAATAAAGCCCGTCATGAAACTCGTTGTCATATATTTGAAGTTCCGTCGCAACGGCCGAAATAAAGTTCCGTCGTAATGGCGTCTCGGCATACTTAAACGCATCAAAGCGGGCGAATCTAGTACCGCTGCGCCCGTCAACCACCTCACGCAGTAGGTTTCCAATACCGCTTTTACCTGAACCCCACGGCCCGTAGAGCGCAACGTTTGACGGCGCAGGAATAGTCCCAACAAGTTCACCCAACTGTCTGGCGATCTGCGCATGGGACAGGCGATCACTCCCGATATCGACAACCTCACGGTCCTCGATGAGATCGCCCCGACGGAGCAGCCTCTCCACATCAATCCTGGACAACGTTCAGCCTCCCGCTACGGCACCCCCCGCCAAGAACCTCTGGGCTACCACACATCACCGACAACTTTGCTCACGTACCTCCGACGCCCAGGGCGGGAAAACTCGCCTACTCCGCTCCGTCCGGCACTAGTCCTCACAAAAGGTACCCCGATCAAATGTGACCATGGGGCCAGATCCAAGTATCGCATTCATTTATAACGAATTACCCACCGACAAGTCCTCCAGGGGGGTAAACCAACGTTTGGTTTGTACTTAGCACAGCTACACATCTTGGCTGCGGACTGACAACTACTTTCAAGCCGAAGTGCTCTCTCTATATTAATGGATAGATATCGAGGTTACACCTAATACAGAGCCTCAAAGCGGCAGTTCTTGCTGAATCCTGACACCTTTAATTACGTAGGTTACGCCTGGGTCGACGCGCCGCACTGTCTGCGACAGATCACGCTCCCCAGTGCTGCAAAGAATTCGATCCGCTCGCACGGCATCAATCTCCGCAGCGTCTATGTCCGAGTCGTTGGGTGGCGGGCGGGCGCACTCTACGCCGGTGGCGACGGGGTCAAGGCGCGAAGAGCATGCGCCTTGACGCCCGTGGGCGGCCACCGGCGTAGCTGGAGTGCGCCCACCACCCAACGACTCGTAGCGAGGTCTGGGGTGGGTTGATCGCTCGCCGTCTGCGAGCGGCGACGAACCGATGGATTCGGTTTGTTCGCTCCAATCCTGTTCTCCAGCAAAGGAGTTCCCGTGTCCTATATTGATGATCCCGGTGATCTCGTCGCCGCAGTTCCGGCCATGCTCGGCTTTGTTCCTGAGCGATCCCTGCTTATGGTGGTGCTGACAGATTCGGCGTGTGAACCCCAGGTTGGTGCAGCACTCGTGTCTGCGGTGCTGCGATTCGACCTCGAACTGCCCCCTGAATTCACCGGCGATCTTGCTGAGATCATTGCCGACGCCGTCATCAGGATCTGCAGTTCTTCCGACTCCACCGAGGTCCTGGCCGTCATTGTCGATGACCGCGTCACCGCCCCTCCCTCTCCCTGGTTCAAGGCCGTCCGCCAAGCAAATGACGCGCTGATCGCTGCCCTCGTCCAGCATCTTGCGGATGCTGGGATCGGTCTGGAGGGCGCCTGGGCGACCGCGGCGATCGAGTCCGAGCAGCTGTGGTGGAGTGTGCTCGGGCCCCCTAACCGGGGTTCGATTCCGGACCCGGCAATCTCGGCAGTCACAGTGGCCCTGAAAGCCGCGGACAAACCGGTCTACGCTTCTCGCGCCGAGCTCGCCGCCTTGGTCGAACCAGATCAAGAGCAGGCCGAACAGGTCGGCCGGTCGTTACCGTCGGCCAGGGCCACCGTCCGGCGCCGTTATGCAGCGAAACTACTTGACGGAGACCCCGATGGCGGCACCCGATGGGCGCTCAAGCGGGCGCTCAAGGTGATCGCCGCACTCGACTCCGGTTGCCTACCAACGATTTATCGAACCGCCGAACTCGCCGCCATACTGGCTGATCGCCGTGTCCGAGATGGATTGTTTGCTACTGCCCTGAGCAACTACGCGCGTCCGGCCGAGGCGTTGTGGTCACATCTGACCCGTACCCTGCCCAGTCCCCAACGCGCCGAGGCTGCGACTCTGCTGGCCTACAGCGCCTACGTTCGCGGCGAAGGCCCCCTCGCCGGGATCGCCCTGCAGACAGCGCTGGATACCGCGCCCTATCATCACTTCGCGCTCTTGCTAGAGGCATCACTGGAAATAGGCATGGACCCACTGACCATGCGTCGAATCGGTCGATCTGGCGCCGAGCTCATGCAAGGACTCGGTATCGAGATCGAATTGCCCGAGGCCTCGTCATGAACCAGATACCGACCGACGCACAGTGGTTGCAGGCGATCACAAACCGTCAGGCCCACTTGATGTGCTTCGAAGCGATCGGCTACGCACGAGGCTATTGCGACGCCGCCGGCATCGGCTCCGGTGAGGCCATCGATTTCGGCCGTACCTACGCGGTCTTGGTCGCCTCCAACAGCTCACGCCCTTCGATCGATGGCGCGTGGCGCAACTGGCAAGCAGGCCTCGACATCGCCTCCCTGCCCACCTATACCGAACGAGCACCTCAGAAGCCCGGCAGAGGTCCCGGAACTGGTTCGACTCCAATGTAATTCGCGAGGTTGATGTTGGTCTCTCGCTGGTGGGCCGGTTGGGGCGGTGGGCGGGCGCACTCTACACCGGCGGCCGCGGGGCCAAGCTTCGCTTGACCCCGCTACTGCGCCGCCGGTGTCGGTGCAGCGCGCCCACCGCCCCACCGGCCCACACAGCAGCTGCTTCGTCCACCCTGCTCTATGCCCAGATGGACATTGCCCAATTCGCTTCTACATCAACGCTTTTCCTCTATCGCCGCTGCAGTGGACATACAGCGTCCGGTACACGCACCACCTAGAGGCGTTCGACGTCCTTCCACTCGCAAAAAGCCGTCAGCTTCGTTGCCTATCGGCCACGCCCACTGCCGGGCTACTTCACAAAGGAGCTACGCCATGAATCACCTTTTGTTCGTTCACCTTTCGGCGACAGGCCGAATCGGCCTGACACACACGATCACCCACCGCACCTCACCCAGTCGTCGCCGAGGCAGGCGCAGGATCGGTCTCTACTTCGGTGCCAGGCAGCGCTACCGTGGCTGGTTCTCGTTGCGCGACAAGGCGCGGCGATGAGCGCCGATGCACGTCGCCGGGCTTGGGCGCTGTTGTCGCGGGCAGCATCGGGTCCATGCCAGCCGTTGCAGAGCCTGATCACACAGTTGGGTGTAGAGCAGGCCGCCGCCGCGTTGGTGGCCGGTGATGTGCCGATCGCCCTCGACCGTCGGGTTCTCGAACGTGGCAGCAGCTTTGACGCCGCGGCACGGGATCTGGAGCGCCTGGATCGTCTCGGTGGCCGTCTGATCACTCCGGACGATGACGAGTGGCCGACCGACCTTCTACGCGCGTTCGACGCTGACTCTGATGACCCGGAATTCGCTGTGCCGGTGGCATTGTGGGCTCGCGGACCCCTGTCATTGCGCATTGCGACCGACCGTGCGATCGCGATCATCGGGGCTCGAGCAAGCACCGAGTACGGAAACCGTGTCACCTGCGACATCGTCAGCGACTTCGCGGCGCGCGGCTGGACCATCGTCTCCGGCGCCGCCTTCGGTATCGACGCCGTCGCTCATCGTGGTGCTCTCGCCGCTGATACAGCGACCATCGCGGTCCTCGCATGCGGGGTCGACCGTGCCTATCCCGCCGCCCATGATCGGCTCCTTACCCAGATCGCCGAGTCAGGGTTGATCCTGAGCGAATACCCGCCCGGGGCGGTGCCCTGTAAGGACCAGTTTCTGGCGCGGAATCGGCTGACCGCCGGGCTCTCGGCTGCGGTGATCGCGGTCGAAGCCGGGGTGCGCAGCGGGACCACCAATACCGTCAGGTGGGCCAATCGGTTGCATCGTCCGGCATTAGCGGTGCCGGGCCCGGTGACTTCGGCGGCCTCGGCGGGTTGTCATCAGATGATCGTTGACGGCCGTGCCCGTTTAGCGACGTGTGCCGAGGACGTCCTGGCCGCAGTGGCCGCCTCGCCATCGACCGCGACTCCCCCACCCGGGGATGCCGGGGCTTTGGCTGTTGATCGGAGCGTCCGGTGACCCGGGCGGTGGCGTGGTCGGTCACGCTGGCAGATCACGTCGCGATGCCGTTCCCGGTTACGGCTTCACTCGATGGCGCCTCACCTGTCGGCATCGGCCACACGGATTTGGCGCCGGAGTGCCGGGATCGCGTACGGGCCGCGCTGGTCAACAGCGGTCAGCTCTGGCCAGAGACCAGGGTGCGCTTATCGAGCGCAGAAGTGCCACAGCCTGCGGGGATCGCTGATCTAGCAGTGGCGGTGTCGGTCCAGGCGCTGTCAGGGGAATTTCGTTCGATCCCGCTGGCCAAGATCATGTTTGTCGCCGAGCTCGGACTCGACGGCTCACTGCGCTCTGTCGAAGGAATCTGGGCTGCCTTCGATGCCGCCGCACCGCTGGGACTCACGCATGCGGTCGTGCCACGAGCTCAGCTCTCGGAGTTCGGCGCCTCGACCGGAATCACCGTCCTCGGCGCACGGACATTGAACGCAGTACTGGCCTGGCTGCGCGGCACACGCGCACTGCCGTGTGCAGGTACCCATCACTGGGACATGTAAAGCCACAGCCTGGCTTTCCGCCGGTTGCCGTGAACAAGCCTCAGGGCTCGAAATGACGCCCTCCTGATCGACAGGCCGGTCATCCGGAATTCCGTTGCCCACCAATCGAACAAGCCCTCTTCCCACGCACCCGCACCACCTGGCCGTTTGTCACATCCCTCATCGAAAGGCCTACTATGTCGAGCCCTGTCTATGTTCGTCATGCCAACTTCGGCGACATGGTCGCGCTGCTGCAACAGCAGCAGGCCAGCAAAGTCGATCTCGTCGCACCAGCGTCATCGATACGAGCCCGCGACGGCATGTTCGAACTCCTCGGTGTTCCACCCGTCATCGATGACCGCGGCGTCACCGACGTCGCCGGCCTCTACCGCCCGACCCTGGCGGCTGATTCCCAGATCGGCACCAAACTCAAGATCCCCGTGAGCTACCTGCGCTGGCTACGCGAGGAACACCGGCTCGATCTCTACGACACCAACATCAACGGCCTACTCCACGGCCCCCACGGCACTCAGGTCGCACCTGATCTGGATGACAGCTCGTATCTGTTGCGGCTGTTCACTTCTGGGCACCCGAACCGACCCGGGGTGCTGCGCGCGTTCTTATCGGATCGCTACGGCATTGTCGACAACCTCGATCTACTGACCGCGGTCATGGACGGTATCCGTCAAGTCGATGTCGAGGTCGATATCCGCTCGTGCGACCTGAGCGATTCGTCGATGCGGTGCAAGGTCTACTCACCGCAGGTATCGGCGCTGGCGCCGCATTTCCTGGCCAACTACCGCAACCCGTTCGCCAACGCCGACCTCGAGGCCGACCGTCGCCGAGTCGCCGGTGAGCTGGATCGGTGGCGACCGATCGCCGCTCGCGAAGGCATGGGCTATGCCCCCGGTAGCGAGCCGGTCGTCACCGCGGGTTTCCGGTTCTCCAACTCCGAAACCGGCCATCACGCCATCACTTTGAAGCCCGAGCTGGTCGTCCAGATCTGCGGCAACGGCCTTTCACTGCCCTTGTTCTCTTACCGCAAGAACCACATCGGCGAAAAGCTCGGCACCGGCGCCGTCAGCTGGTCTCAGGACACCTACCGCAAAGAGCTCGCCGTCATCACCGCCAAAACCCGCGACAAAGTCCGCGAATGGTTGTCTCCAGAGTTCCTCAATGCCCGCGTCGAGGAACTCGAGCAGCAGGCTGGGGCCCCAGTCACCCAGCCGGACAAGACGATCGAGGTCCTGGGCAAGAAGCTCGGGTTCACCGAGGCCGAACGCAGCGGGATCTTGTCGCACTTCATCGCCGGCGGCCAACTCACCGCAGCCGGAATCGCCAACGCGGTCACCAGCTACAGCCAGACCGTCGCCGACACCGACCGCGCCGACACCCTCGACGATCTCGCACTGCACGCCATGAGCCTTGCCTGAAACATATGGCGGCTCAACATTTTTCATCACCCATCACCATCACAGGAGGTAACACCAATGACCGACACCATCACCCGCGAGGAATTCGATCGCCGAGCCCATTTCGGTGACGCCGGAACCACATCCGTCCTCAATGAGGCGGAACTGGCCCGCTGGCGCGAACAGTATCCGGACTGGAAGGGCAAGTACTGGTCATATTTTCCCGTCGGTGACGATGACCGATTGCTGCGTGTGCAGCCGGTCAACGTCGCCGCCCGTCCCAAGGCGCGACGATGAGCCGCCGCCCGGACTTGCTCGCACGCGAGCAACGAGCACGGCGACGGCGTGCGCGACGCCGGACGCTCGGGTCGGCCCTTCCCAGCGGCGCCCAGATAATCACCTTGAGCTCCCACGCGCTCAGCACCATCACCACTGGCGATCCCGAAATCTTGCATTCGATAAAGGATTTGGCGGCTGTTGGCTGGCACAGTCACTACTTCGACTATCCGGGTTCGCAGATCGACGCAGATGTCGTGACGACCGATCCAGAGCTCACCCACACCACGTTGCTGGTCGAGCTCGATCGTCGCATTCGCCATCGGCTTCCACATCGCCGTCGGCGCCGGGTGAAGGTGCATACCGAACCGCTGGCCATGGTCATCGACCGACTGGTCTCCCTGGCCATCACCCACAGCGTCCTCGCGGTCGCCAGCGATCGCCCTAGCGGAATCCACGAGCTCGACACCGCACTGGCCGATCTCGCGCTCGGCTACGACCAACTCGTTGCCGACCTCGTCGCCGGACGACGACGCCAGCCACGTTTCGCCATCAGCCGCGCCATCTGAATATCCCAACCCCTGAGGTAGGCACCGGACAGGTCGTAACTGCCCGGTGCCTACCTCTTTCACGATAGGAGCACTCCGCAATGACCACCACCATCGACACCCCGAAGGGCACCGACCCCAGTGACAACCCCGACATGCCTACCGACGCCGCTCAGGTAGGCACCGGGGCCGACACCATCGATTCGACCGAACCGATCCCGCAAGCCGAAGCAGCTTTCCTGGATCCGAATGACTTGGTGATCGCCGAGAACGTCCGGCGCACTTTCGACCTCAACGACCATCCCAAATACACGGAATCGATCGCGGAGCACGGTGTCCTGACTCCGATCCGGGCCGACCGGATGCCCGACGGCACCATCGAGGTCCGCGACGGCCAGCTACGCACCCTGATCGCCCTAACAATCGGACTCACCCAGGTACCGGTATGGATCACCACGGCCTTCGATCCCGGAACCGCGGAAGCCGACATCACCCGCATCAGCGATCAGATCACCGTCAACCACCACCGCATCCCACTCACCAACGGTGACCGCGCCGCCGGCATCGCCCAGATGCTCGACCTCGGTGCGACAGTCACCCGCGTCGCCCGGGAACTGCAAACCGACCGCGAAGAGGTCAAACTCGCCGCGAAGATCGGCCACTCCCCAACCGCCCGACAGATCGTGGACGAGGACCAACTCGACTTCGAACAGGCCGCCATCATCGCCGAATACGAGCTCGTCGGAGACACCGACGCTGTCCAGCATCTGCGCAACACCCCACGCAGCATGTTCACCTTCGAAGAACGACGCATCGCCAACCAACGCGAGGAACGCCGCAAACTACTGCAGACATCACTGCCCTACGCGGCAGCCGGGTGCACCATCCTTACCCACGACCCCGATTACGCCGACCCCAAATTCCTTCATTCCGCACGCTTGCTCACCGCCGAGGATCAGCCCGTCAGCTTGGCTCAGATTCAGGCCGAGCCGCAGCGGTGGGCGGTCTATTGCGATCTGCTCGAAGACGTCGCGACCCTCGATCGCGAAACCGGCGAACCGGTGGATCCCGACACGGTGGACTGGGCCACCGCACGCTATCCCGATGCCACACCCGCCGAGGGCCTGCGTCACGCTCGCGAGGTCGAACAACACGACCTGTGGGATGCCTACTACTACCTGCCCATCGACCAGCTCGACGCTGCCGGGCTGCACGAACTCATCGACATCGTCGAACCCGACACGGTCACCGATCTCGACAACCGTGCGGAGATCGACCCGATCGGCGCACCAGCTGCCGACGAGGACGATCCCGGTGCTGCGGCGCGCGCGGAGGCACTCGCCCAGCAGCGTGCCGAAGCGCGAGCCCGGGCCGAGGAAGAACGACGCCAACGCGAACTCGCCGAGCAGCGCGCGACCGAGCTCGACAAACTCGGCAAAGCAGCGATGGAAGCGCGACGCGAGTTCCTCCAGAAGCTGTTGTCGCGCAACAACGATCCTCCCCAACAAGCGTCGTCGTTCGTCGTCAAGTCCGTCATCATCGAACCCGGCTTACTCGACAGCCACGACGCGACGGTCCTCGCGATAGATCTGCTGGGTATCCAAGGGTGGCGTTCAGAGTTGCTGAACAGCATTGAGAACGCGCGGCCTCCGCGTTGCCGGGTCGTGGTTCTCGCGCTGGTGCTCGCCGCCTATGAGCAGCGCACCGGCAAGAAGGCTTGGCGCTTCAACGATCCGAGAGTCCAGCGTTATCTGCGGTTCCTCGCCGAGGTCGGACACACCCTCACCCCCATCGAACAAGTCGCCGTGGGCGACCGAGATCCCGACACCATCGAAATCTGACCCACATCACCCTCACAGTCGCAGCGGCGCACGCCCACCAGGACGTGCGCCGCTGCTTCTCATCGCACCCAAACTTTCCAAGGAGGCTTCTCGTGTCTGCGGCCAATCCGTTGCGCGAAGCGGCGATGCGCGCCGCGGAACGCGGCTGGCATGTCTTCCCGCTGCGTCCCAACGCCAAAACCCCAGTACTCGAAGGCGACTGGTCCGGCCATGCCACCACCGACCCCGACCAGATCCGGCACTGGTGGAACGACAACCCGCGCCGCAACATCGCCATCGCTACCGGCCTCAGCGGCCTGCTGGTCATCGACATCGACATCCGCCGGGCCGACCCCGCCTCGGCCGTGCCCACAGCGCAGCAGCTATGGGCCCGACTGGCGGTTATCACCGGTGATCCGTCCACCATGCACACCTTCGCGGTGCGGACTCCGTCAGGCGGTGCGCACTTCTACTATCGCGCGCCGACCGTGCCAGAACTCGGCTGCTCGGTCGGGCGCATCGGGCCTCTGATCGATTCACGAGGACGCGGCGGATACGTCGTCGCCACCGGTTCGCGCACACGAGCAGGAACCTATCGGCTCATCGAGACACACCCGATAGCCGAATTGCCCTCCGCACTTGTCGAGTTACTGGCTCCGCCTCCACCCCGAACCCAACCTTCTGCGGATCCCTCACCTGGATATCCAAGTGCTTACCTCGCCGCGATCGTGACCGACGAGGCCAGACGTGTCGCCGACGCTGCACCACATACCCGCAATGCCACCCTCTTTCGCGCCGCCCTGGTTCTGGGACGACTCTTCGCCGCCGGCGAACTCACCGAACAACGGGTCCGCACCGAACTCACCGCAGCCGCGGTCAAACACGTCGGCATCGACGGGTTCACCCACAACGAACTCGACCGCGCGATCACCAACGGCCTCATCTACGGCGCCCACCGACCTCGCCACCTCATCCCCGACCCCTGAACCACCAACAAGCACACGCCTGCAACAACACCCCTCCAACCTCCCACTTCGGTCAGAAAGGACCCCGAGATGACACCCGATCCGACACCGGAGATTCCCGCCGACGAACTCGTTGCCCAATACCTGACCGACGCGGGAATGGAGATCCTCGCTCGCAATTGGCGCTGCACCTACGGCGAAATCAGTCTCATCGCCGAAGACGCAGGCATCACCGTGTTCGTCTACGTGCACACACGCATCGGATCGGCTTTTCAGGTTCCGGCCGGTGCGGTCAGCTTCGCCAAACAGCAACGCCTGCGGCGGCTGTCTTTGCTGTGGTTGTCCGAGCAAGAAGGGCCGTGGTGGCAGGTCCGATTCGATGTCGCCGCAGTGATCCTTATGCCTGGCTGTGAACCCGATGTCCAGCATTTCCGTTCCGCGTTTTGATCGGTGTCCGACGTGGCTGTCGATCAGCCCCACAGGGGATCAGAGCCGGGGCGGGTAAACCGGCGATGAACCCGCGCCGCAACGGGTAGCGGACAAGCCTTCGCTGCGCTCAGGTCGCCTCCGGCGATCCCCTACCGACGGGCGCGGAACCCCCGCCGGCCCTGCGGGCCCGACCCCACCTCTGATGGCCACGGCCGCAGATCGACAGCCCCTCCGGTCACCGACCAGGTTGGGGTTGTCGGTCCATCCATTTTCCGAATCCTTCTATCCCGTAAGGAGATCTGTCATGGCTGGAGATCTGATGGTCACAGTGGTCGGTTTTGTTGACTGCACTAACTGAACCACTCCGGCCGAATCATGTTGGGGGGCCGGGTAATTCGTACGTCCGCGCCGTGTGGCAGGTTCTCCGATCATGTCTGCTGATCGTTGGACCCTGGCCGAGAGCCGGGATGTGCATTCACTGGTGGTGGTTCAGGTTGGCTCGGTGGTGGTCACCACTGATCCGCTGGAGCCAGCTCGCTTGATCGATGTCGATGGTCGTGTGGATGAGCATGTGCGTCAGTTCGTCCGCCATCTGGTCGCGTGTGACTACAGTCCGCACTCGTGCCGGTCGTATCTGCTGAGCCTGTTGCGCTGGTTCCGGTTTCTCGCCGCGGTGCAGGTGAAGTGGAATCACGCTGCCCGCCAAGATGTTCGGGACTTCGTGTTGTGGCTGCGGATCGCGAAGAACCCGCAGCGGCGCCACCGTCGCCGCGATGGCAGCGTGGCCGGATCAGTGAACCCGGTGACGGGTAAGGCGACGTTGCCGGAAGGCTATGCGGCTTCGACGATCAACCACTCGCTCTCAGCGGTGAAGATGTTCTACGACTATCACCTGCTGACCGGGTTCGGCCCGGTGGTCAATCCTGTTCCGCTGCAACGTGGTAACGGTCGCGATCGGCCTGGATCGCATCGCAGTCCGATCGAGGCGCCACTGCCGAACGGTCGGGCGCCGTATCGCCAGCGCGCCCGCACCAAGTCACCGCGGGCGTTGCCGGATGCGGTGTTCGATGACTTCTTCGCCGCGTTGCCGAGCAATCGGGATCGGGCGATCGTGTCGATCGCGGTGGGCAGTGGTCCGCGGGCCAGTGAGTTGTTGGGGATGGGGTTGGCTGATCTCGATATCGGCCGCCAGCTGGTCGCGTTCGAGGGCAAGGGCCATCGCGAGCTGGAATGGGTTCCCGCGCCGCCGGATTCGTTTCTGTGGTTGGCTGCCTATCTCGCCGAGACCGAGCACTTGCGTCCTGTCGGTGATACGCGGTTGTGGTGGACGTTGCGGCGCCCGACACGTCCGCTGACGTATTGGGCGTTGCGGCAAGTCCTCAATCGCGCCAACGAGCGCCTCGGCGCGAATGTGACTTTCCACGACCTGCGTCACACCTACGCGATGCGGTTGATGGACGACCCGAACCTGTTGATCACCGACGTCCAGCGGTTGATGCGGCACCGATCCCTGGCCAGCACGCAAATCTACGCGCGGGCCCGCATCGACGATCTGGTCCGCAAGATGCGCGAGCATTACGCTCGCCCGGCACCTGCCGATCCGAGTCCTGATCCTTCCTACGATCCGGCCGCGATGTCGGTGCTGTTCCCGGGTCTGACATGACCGACTCCACCACTCACACCCGCGCTCCCGTGACAGGGGTCGAGGCCGCAGCCGGACCCACTAGCGCTCACCTCGCTGCTGCTCACCGGTTCTACGAGCGCTCGGTCACTGCGGCCTACCGCCGGCGCTTGTTCGATCACGCTCTGGGCATACTCGTCGTCCGGATACCCGCGAGCCTGGCGCGACTGGATCCCGTCAACTACTACACACCGGTGCTGCAGGACTGGTTCGACTGGCTCGATCAGTTCCCCGGCCACACCGATCAGGCCCGATGGCTGGCCAGCGGCGCTGACGCCGACGCAGGCGCCTGGCTCGACGGCATCACCTCCAATCACCACCAGCGCAACCTGTTCAGTGCCGCGCTCAGTGCGATGGTGTGTTGCGGGGCGATCCGACCGAGTTATCCGTTTCTGCTGAGCCTGTGGACCAAACGGTTGTGGTCGATATGGCGCGAGGAGCACGACACCGAACTGTTCACCGGACTCGTGGCGGCCTCCGAGGGCTTGGGTCGCAGGCCTGCGAAGACCGGCACCACATTGATCGACTTCGCTCGCATGTCGATTTGCACCGGGAAACCACTGCCGGAGTTGACCATTGGTGATCTGCTGGACTACCGCACCGCGGTCATCGAAGCCAAAGGCCCCAACAACACGGTCTCCTGCGCCACGGCCTACCACTGCGGCCGGGCGATCGGCCTGTTCGGTGACGGACCTGCCGAGTTCGGTGCGTTGCTCACCCGCAAGCCACGCACACCGGTCGAGATCGTCGCCCAGTATCAGATCGCGAGTGCGTCGATGCGGTGGCTGCTGACCGAGTACCTCAGCGAGCGGCGTCCGGACATGGACTACATCTCGTTCACTCAACTCGCCCATCGGCTTTGCCGCTTGTTCTGGGCCGATATCGAAACCCACCATCGCGGCATCGACACCCATCACCTGAGTCGAGCCCAGATCGAAGCCTGGAAACAACGGCTGATGACGCTGCCTGACGGGACGCCTCGCAAGCGGCCCGGGGAGATATTTCTGGCGGTGCGATGTTTCTACCTCGATATCAACCACTGGGCCAACGACGAACCCCAACGATGGGCCCCATGGGCCGCGCCCTCGCCGGTGACCCGTCAAGACGTCCGAGTCATACCGCGCGAACGCCGCTCGGAAACCGCCCGGATCCACGCCCGCATCCGCGAACTCGCGCCACTGTTGCCGACACTGGTCCGTGGCGTCCGCCAGCATTACGACACCGCAACCGAACTGCTGCGCCTGGCCCGCGCGAGCACACCCGGACAACAGTTCCAGCTCGACGGCCGCACCTACACGCGACCAACTTCGGCTTACGGCACCAGCATCCGCCCGCGGATACGGACCGGCGACGGCGCCATCATGCATCCGGAATCAGCCGAGCACGACGCGTTCTGGTCCTGGGCGATGATCGAGGTGTTGCGCCACACCGGCATCCGCATCGAGGAACTGCTCGAGCTGACCCACCACTCGATCCAGCCCTACCGCCAACCCAACGGCACCATCGTCCCGCTGCTGCAGATCGCACCGTCGAAAACCGACACCGAACGGGTCATCCCCGCCGGCCCCGAACTCGCCTCCGTGCTGGCGAAAATCATCGCCCGCGTCGCCGACGCCGACGGCGCGATCCCGGTGGTCAGCCGCCGCGACGAGCACGAACGATGCTGGAGCCAGCCGATGCCTTACCTGTTCCAATACCGCCTCGCCGGACGACCACGCACCTTCAACTCCGCCACCCTGCGCGACTACCTCGGCCACGCCGTCGAACACGCCGGGCTCACCGCACAGATCACCCCGCACGACTTCCGGCGCCTGTTCACCACCGACGCGGTCAACAACGGTCTACCGGTCCACATCGCAGCACAACTACTCGGACACCAAGACCTCAACACCACCATGGGCTACACCGCGATCTATCCACACGAGGTCTTCGCTCGCTATCAGCAATTCATCCAACGCCGCCGAGCCGAACGACCCACCGACGAATACCGCGCCCCCACCGCCGCCGAACTCGCTGACTTCGCCGCCCATTTCGGCAAACGCCGCATCGAACTCGGCAGCTGCGTGCGCCCCTACGGCACACCCTGCATCCACGAACATGCCTGCCTGCGCTGCCCCTTCCAGCAGATCGAACCCACCCAACTGCCACGCCTGGACGAAATCCAAGCCGACATCACCAAACGCATCGACACCGCCCGCACCCAGCAATGGCTCGGCGACATCGACCAACTCCAAACCACCCTCACCCACATCGAGGCCAAACGAGACAACCTGCTCGAACTCATCTCCCAACCCGGCCCAGCACTGGTCATCCCGACCACCAACCGCTGAATCCGAACAGGTCCAACACATCTGAGCCAATCCAACGCACCCTCGGATGTCTGGGTCCGGGTGGTGGTCGATCTGGCCTCAGGGCAGCAGCCCGCGGTGGGGTTCGCGCCGATGAACCCGGGCCACCGGGTGAGGACAAGCCTGCGCTTCGCTTCGGTCGCCTGACGGCGATCCCACCCGGCGTCCCGGAACCCCCGCCGCCCCTGCCGGGCCCCACCACGGCCTGCTGGGCATGCCCCAGATCGACAACCACCCGACCAACATCCCGGTCAACGCGATCAGGACTTGCGAGTGGGGTTCCAAGGCCACCGGCCACCGCCGATCTGCTCAACCACCTAAACCGTTAGGAGATCCTCATCATGGCTACAGATCCGATCATCACAGTCTCGGGGAACCTGGTTGCCGCGCCCGAGCTCCGGTTCACAGCCGCAGGCACTCCGGTCGCGAACTTCACCGTCGCTTCCACCCCGCGTTACTTCGACCGCCAATCCAATGACTGGAAAGACGGCGAAGCCCTGTTCATGCGTTGCAACGCCTGGCGCATGCTCGCTGAGCACCTCGCCGAGAGCCTCGACCGCGGCTCGCGCGTGCTCGTAACCGGGCGCCTCAAGCAGCGCAACTACGAAACCCGCGATGGCGAGCAGCGCTCCATCGTCGAGCTCGACGTCGATGACATCGGCCCCTCGATGATGTTTGCCACCGCCAAAGTCACACGGGTCTACAACAACCCCGCCAACGGCGCCAGCAATACCGCAAGCGGCGGTGACGATCCGTGGGCTGCCGCTGAACCTCGCGAGCCAGCCTTGGCCGGCGCGGGCGCTACCGATGAAGAACCGCCGTTCTGATCGCTGACACTCTCCGCTCTGGCCGGGCAAGCCCGGCCAGAGCGCGCCCGTCACTTCGCGTCACTAGTGCAGATAAGCAACCTCACCGCCGATCCCGAACTACGTTTCACCAAGTCCGGCACGCCGGTGGCCAACGTAACCGTGGCCCAGAACACTCGCGTCTTCGACCGCGAGACCGCGCAGTGGAAGGACGGCGATGCAGTCTTCATGCGCTGCAACATTTGGGAGTTCCAGGCCGAGCATGCGGCAGAGAGCTTGCGGCAAGGGATGCGTGTCGTCGTCACCGGTCGGCTCAAGCAACGCAGCTACGACACTCGCGACGGCGAGAAGCGCTACGTCACCGAGCTCATCGTCGACGAGATCGCCCCCTCGTTGCGCTACGCGATCGCGAAGGTCGCCCGGGTCGACCGCAACGCCGTCGACCCTCGCGAGCCGGTCGCAGGGTCGGCCGCCGAATCTTCCCCCGATCCGGCGGATCAGCTCGCCGCGGCCGGCGTTGGCACCGACGAAGCACCGTTCTAACACTCCGGGGCTGGGCGGGGCACCACCCGCCCAGCCATCCGGATTTCGCCTATGCAGATACCTGCGGCGACACCGCCGCATTCGAATGGCAACTTCACCGACCCGAGTGGAGGTGACCGACTGTGAACACTGAGACTCCGCGCCGCACCGTGGCATCTGCGGATCACTCCGCACCACCCGCGGCCGCCGCCCCGCTACCGGGGCTGGCCGCGGCATCAGCTTCATGTCATGAGTTCCCGAACACCGCTCTGTTCGCGGTGATCGCGCTACTCGAGACCCGCATCCGCGCTCTGGTGTCCGACAATCGCCACTTACGGACGCACCTGCGCCAGCTCACCGTCGCGCTCGACGATTCCCTCGACCGCGAATCCGCCCACGCCCTGTGCCCGCACCATGAACGACTCGTGCCCGCCGAGATCAGTTCCACACGCCTCTGGCAAACCAGTCGTTATCGCGCTGCAATGAAATGACACTCCCCGCTACATGTTCGGCATGATCGGAGGTCCACTGATGTCCCTGATCTGGCTCGTAGCACTCCTCGCTCTACTACTGCTCGTGATCTGGTGGCTGTTCCCTATGCTCGCCCGCATCCTTGGATTCCTCATCGTCCTCGACGCGTTACTGGGGATCGTGTTGTTTCCCGACTATGCCTTACCCGCCCGGCTGCCCTGGCTCGCCGGAGGTTTCCTGCTGTGGCTGGCCGGGAACTGGGCCTGGGCCGCCAAGCACGGTGCGTGGGGATCTCGACTGGCTCGCGCGTTCTTCCGGCTCCCCGGGTTCCGGCACCTGGTTCCCCGCTCGGTCCTGATCAACTAACCCCCGCTCCGACCGCGACGTCGAGCGTCGTACCGTCCGCGGCGGCGCTCCACAATTCCGTCGCGCGGCCTCTGTGGGAACGCCGGCACGGCGCAGCCTCTTCAGTTCCGCCGTACCGAGTCCGGTCAGCTCCCGTAGCTGTGACTCGTCTATGCCACGCTCTTCGAGCCTGCTCAACGCCGCGGCCTGCGCCGCGTCCGTTTCGGTCGCGATCGCCTCGTATCGGGTGACCGCACTTGCGATCAGCGCGTCACGTCGCTGCGCGGCTCGCCGCAATCGGGCCGCGTGTTTGTGGTACTCGACCAGGTCTGCCTCGGCAGCCCGCGCCGCCCGCATCTGTGCCTCCAACACTCCCGCCATCGCGCTGCGCGCCCGCTTGCGCGCCGACACCTCCTGTGCACCCATCGCGCACCTCCCTTTCACTCCCCGTCGTCGCGCCGCGCTGCGAGCGGCAGGCGCACGGGATTCCTTCTCACCAATCTTTCTATCCATTCCATAATCTCATCGCATTGTTACCAATACAACCATCGCCACCATTCCTACTCACCTCCCATATGGGTTCTATTTCTTCAAACTGCCACACCTCTTGCATCGCGATGCTACTGGCCGGTAATGTTTTAGTAGACGTCGATTTCCGCGCTATCTTCGATATGTGATGACGATCCATCGACTCCATGCAGGCGATGGCTACCAGTACCTTACGAGCCAGGTAGCCAGCGGCGACCGCCTGCGGGACAGAACCCGTGACCTCACCGATTACTACCTCGAGAATGGCACCCCGCCCGGTATATGGCTCGGCACTGGCGCCGCTCGATTGGGGATATCCGGAAATGTCTCCGAGGCGCAAATGCAAGCCTTATTCGGCGAAGGTCTACATCCGCAAGCGAATGCGATCATCGCCGCTGAAATCACCGCCGGAACGACCGCCAAGCAAGCGATCGAGGCCACTAAACTCGGTGTCAGCTTCTACGAATTCACCAATGAAGCTTCGCCGATCACTGACCTCTTTGGCCGCAACATCAGCAGCTTTACCAGCGCCCATCGGCGTCGCCCGACCTGGGACGAGCGCACCGTGCTGCGGACCGATGCCGCCCGCGAGCACCTCGCCGCCACCCTCGGCCGCGAGCCTGAACGCACCGAGATCGAAGCTGCTCTGGCACAGGAGAAGTCGGGCAGCCGCAAGGCGGTAGCTGGGTTCGATCTGGTCTTCACTCCACCGAAGTCGATCTCGATCTTGTGGGGCCTGGGCGATGACGAGCTCCGGAGTGCGCTCTGGCGGTGTCACACCGAGGCCGTGCGTGAAGTCCTGGCGTGGGCCGAATCCCGGTGCGCGGTGACCCGGCGCGGCCACAACGGCACCCGCCAGATCGACGCCGAAGGGTTCGTGATCGCCGCGTTCGACCACTTCGACAACCGCTCCGGCGACCCGAACCTGCACACTCACGCAGTCGTGTCTGGACGGGTTCTGGGTTCGGACGGCAACTGGTCTGCGCTGGATGCGCGGCCGTTGTATGCCTCGGCGGTGTCGTTCTCCTCGCGCTACAACGCCGTCATCGTTGGCAAGGTCCGGCGCCAGGTCGGGTTTCGTTGCGAGGAACGCAGCCGCGGCCGCGGCAAGCAACCCGTGCTCGAAGTCGTGGGCATCACCGAGGAGATGATCGAGGAGTTTTCCCGCACTCCCGACATCATCGCCCGCACCGAAGAACTCGTCGCCGACTACCGGGCTCGACACGGTCGCAACCCCAGCACCATCGTCCAGTACCGGCTTGCCCAGCAAGCAACCTTGCAGACCCGCCACGCGAAACCACTCCCGAAATCCTTGCGGGACATGATCGCCGAATGGGACACCCGCACCCACCGCTTCCTCGGCGACGGCCGCACTGCAGCCCAATTCGTGCGCAACCTCCTTCACGCTCACACCCACCCGGATACCCGCTGCGCTACCGATCCAGAACAGATCGCCATCGCGGTCGGGGTCGACCTAGGTGGCCCGAGAGGTCTCCTCGACTGCGCTCGCCACCAACTCGACAACTGCATCGACCGCCAACTAGATAGCGCTGCCTTCGCTACGGCCGCCGCGCGGACGCTAACTGCTGAGGCCGTCCGAAAACTGCTCTCCCCGCAGCCCGAACTTGCGTTCCTGGACCGCATTTACGCCGCACACACCGCGCGCCTGCGCGCGATCTGGGCACCGACCCGCATCGCGCAGGACGTTGTCGACACGGTCGCGCGCCGCCGAGCAACGTGGACCGAAGCCAACATTCGCTCTGCGGTCGAAGATCGCCTCGCCGTCATCGAGTTCCCCACCGACATCGCCCACCGCGCCGCCGTCGAACACATCACCGCTGTCGTCCGCGACCAGCACAGCATCCAACTCGCCATCCACCCTGACCCCATCCCCCACGCGCTCGCTCGTCGCGACGGCGACAGCGTGTTCACCGTCACCGGCGCCACCCGCTACACCTCCCACGCCGTCCTCGACGCCGAAACCCGACTACTCGAATCCGCACGAACACCCAGCCCCGAAGCAATCTCACCCCAACTCGTCGACGCTGCCATCACGCAGATCAGGAACCAAGATCGGTTCAGCCTCAACGACGGACAATGCGAGATCGCCCGCTACTTGTGCTGCTGCGCAACCGAATTAGCGGTCGCGGTCGGGCCCGCTGGCACCGGCAAAACCACCGCGATGAACGCCGTCGCCACGGCCTGGCGTAGCTCCGGCCGTGAGGTCATCGCTCTCGCGCCGTCCGCATCGGCGGCACGTGAACTCTCCGACCACCTCGGCATCCCGGCGCACACGATCGACCGGCTGCTCACCCAAGCCGCCTATGGCGTCCCCACCGGAATCTTCCCCGGCACGATGCTTCTCATCGATGAAGCATCGATGGCCGCCACCGCAGACTTCGACGCCATACGCGCCCTAGCCCACGCTCGAGGCGCGGTCGTGCGCGGAATCGGTGATCCCGAACAACTCCCCGCCGTCGAAGCCGGCGGCATCTTCCGCACCCTCGCCCGCGACACGCGAGCACCCCAACTACGCCAAGTCGTCCGCTTCACCGACCCCGACGAAGCCGACGCCACCCTCGCCATCCGCGGCGGCAACTTCGCACAGGCATGGGAGTTCTACAGCAGCAACGGCCGCATCACCTCCGGGATAAGCGATCAACTTCGGGCAGCCATCCTCGCCGAACACCTCGACGACACCGCCGCCGGAATCTCCTCGATCATGATCGCCGCCACCCTCAACGATGTCTCGGCACTCAACGCTGCCACCCAAGCCCACCACGCCCTCACCGGCCACATCGATACGACAAAGGGCCAAGTCCTCCTATCGGACAGCCATACCGGCTATGTCGGCGACACCATCGTCACCCGCCTCAACAACCCCGGCCTGCGCATCGCCGGCGGAATCCGCCACGCCACCCACATCGACAACGGCGACCTCTGGCGAATCCACACAATCCATGACGACGGGACGATCACCGTCGTCGGTACCAACCATCGCGGCAGCGTCCACCTCCCCGCCGACTACATCCGACACCACGTCGAACTCGGCTACGCCACCACCGTGCACCGCGCCGAAGGCGTCACCGTCCGACGTGGCTACGTGTTGATGAACGAGACCCTCGGACGTGCACTGGCCTATGTCGGGCTCACCCGCGGATCGGAACTCAACCGCATCTTCCTCGCCACCGACACCCTCATCGACCCCACCGGCAACCAACAACCCGACGACCCGATTGAGCCCCAACAGATGTTTGCCCGCATCCTCGCCCGCGAAGACGACAACCTCTCCGCCATTGACGTCATGCGTCTCGAGCAAACCGCCGCCGACCGCCGAACCCGCATCGCCTATAACCACGCCTACCAGCTACTCGCCGACGCACGCGGCGCCTATCTTCTCGACCACGCGCTACCAGTAGTGCTCTCCCGCGACGCCGCACGATCACCGGAATATCAGCAGCTACTCGACACCATCGCTCACGCCGACGCCCACGGTCTCGACACTTGCGAGCTCGTCGCCGCGATAGCGACCAACCACTATCAAGACCTCGGCCAATCCCTCGTCACCGCGCGTGACACCGCCGCCGTCCTGCGCTCCCGCGCCGACATCTGGATCCACAACCATCGCCAGTTCGCGCCGCCAGCGATGACTACAGCCGGGCTCGACACGCTCACTGACCTATCCCCGCAGACATCAGCAGTACTCCTCGCCAGGATCAACACCGATCCCGTCCTCGCGGTGCCGCACCTCAAATTCCGCGCTCTTCACGACGACCCGCACCGCGGTAAAGCTCTGCCTGTACCTACGCGCCATCCCGGAATGGACCTCGAACTCGCCAACTACGCCGAACAACTTCGGCTCCGCATCCTCACTACCGAGTCAGCGACACTGGCGGCTCACAGCACTGCCGCGCCTCCCACCGCAGCCGAACCAAGCCGGCTGCCGACTCCGATACAACACCGGCGACGCCGACACCGGCCGACCCCACCGCCGACGAACCGAATCCGGCGCAGGCGCTAACCGACGACCTGCCCCACCGACGACTCGG
This sequence comes from Nocardia sp. NPDC050175, assembly GCF_044459885.1. NCBI lineage: Bacteria > Bacillati > Actinomycetota > Actinomycetes > Mycobacteriales > Nocardiaceae > Nocardia > Nocardia sp. NPDC050175. The sequence goes on along the minus strand of NZ_JBITJI010000003.1, from coordinate 308,903 downwards.
AGTCAGACCGTTGAGCGCCTTGGCGGTGACGCCGAATCCCTCCCGTAGCCGGCTACCCCGATGCGCGCTTACGCAGAGAGATTCTGATGAGAGTTGCCCCTGGACTGACTAAGGTGCGGTTCGTGACGACATCGAACTCCTCGTCTCGATCCGCCGCTGCTGTATTGCCCGTTGAGCAGTATGTGGCGGGGCTGGCGCGCAAGCGAATGGCCGCCGGGGTGTTGTTTCGAGACAGTGCGAATCGGGTGTTGTTGGTGCAGCCCTCCTACAAACCGAACTTCGAGATTCCTGGCGGTGCAGTCGAGGAGGATGAGTCACCGTGGGCCGCGGCGCAACGCGAGGTGCGTGAGGAGATCGGCTCTGATCAGCCTCTTGGTCGACTTTTGGTGGTCGACTATGTGCGCCCGCAGGATTCGCGCCCGGAAGGCGTGATCTTCGTCTTCGACGGAGGATTGCTCACCGACGACGATGTTGCCGCGATGAAGTTCGCCGAGTCCGAGATCCTGTCCGCGGACTTCCACACGTTAGAAGAGGCCCGCGGCAGGGTGAAGCCGTTGTTGGCAGACCGGCTCGAGGTAGCCCTCGACGCGGTTCGCCTGGGCCTCACGGTGATCTGCGAGCAAGGGCGCCGAGTCGCATAACTGACGTCCTTCCCATGCCGTCTCGGAGCCTTCGGATCGGGCACGATCTCGAACCCGGGGCATGGCATGACCCGCAACGAATCGCAGACGAGGAAGATCGCCGTATGGGTATCAACAGTGACCTGCTAGAAGCAGCTGCGCGCCAGCTTCCGAAGATGCAAGAACGACTCGAGACGCTCGTGAACTGCGAATCGCCATCGAATTCTCCCGCTCACCTGGACGTATGCGCGTCGTTACTGCAACCGTGGTTATCTGAGGCGCTTGGCCGGCCGGCCCATCAAGTCCGTGTCGACGAGAATGTCCACCTTCTGTCTGAGGCTGAGCACCCGAAGGTACTGGTGCTGGGCCACTTCGACACCGTTTGGCCAGTCGGGACCACTGCAGAATGGCCGTTCACGGTCACCAACGGTATCGCCAGCGGACCCGGCACATTCGACATGAAGGCCGGAATCGTACAAGCCATCACCGCGATCGAACTTCTCACCGATTCATCGCACGTCAGCGTGCTGCTGACCAGCGACGAAGAGGTCGGCTCGACAACATCGCGCAAGCTCATCGAGGAACAAGCACGCAAAGCGGGCGCGGTCCTCGTCTGCGAACCCAGTGCCGATGGCGGAGCGGTGAAATCAAGTCGAAAGGGTATCGCCAACTACCGGATCGAAATCACCGGCAAGGCCGCCCACGCTGGACTTGAACCGGAGCTTGGAATCAACGCGGGGGTAGAGCTTGCCCATCAGATCATCGCCATCGCAAGCCTGACGACAGGCGAAACCTCCGTAACACCAACTGTGCTGTCAGCGGGAACGACGGTCAACACCGTTCCGGAGTATGCGGTGTGCCATGTCGATGCTCGCTCCTGGACGACGGCCACCTTGGAGGAGGTCGACCATGCCATGTCAACGCTGTCGCCACATCACCCCGAGGCGGTCGTGACCGTGACTGGCGGTATCGAGAGGCCACCCTTTGAGGAACCGATGGCACGGTCACTCGTGGCTGAAGTCGTAGAGGCCGCCGAGGGATTGGGATTGCCCGGAGTGACTGCGGTTCGCTCGGGCGGTGGCTCGGACGGCAACCTCACCGCGGCAATCGGCGTCCCCACGCTGGATGGACTCGGCGCGATCGGTGGACACCCTCACGCTCGCAACGAACACGTCGACGTAACCGCGATGCCCGAACGCGCTGCGTTGCTGTCTGCGCTACTGGCTCGACTGGGGAACCGCTCGCCTATCGAGTGATCGGTGGTAACAATGGCAAGGGTGCGAGTTCTCATCTTGGGCGGAAGTTGGTTTCTCGGCCGGACGATCGCTGAGCAGGCGGTGAGCCGTGGCGACGAGGTTACTACCTTCAGACGAGGTCGAAGCGGTTCGGACGTCGACGGTGTGACCACCGTCCGCGGTGACCGTACGAACTTCGATGACCTGACTCGGTTGGCCGAGGCCGGCGCCTGGGATCTCGTCGTCGACACGTCGAGCTTTGTCCCCCGCGAAACACTCCAACTGGCACGCGTCCTGGAGCCGGTCGCGGCCCGATACCTGTTGATATCAACCGTTTCCGTGTACGAAGGTTGGCCAGTCGAGCCACTGACCGAGGCGTCAGCCGTGCTGGAATGCCCCTCAGACGCAGGTCCCGACTACGGATACGACGGTGATCCTGGCCCATCGACCTACGGTTTCAGCAAGTCCGGGTGCGAGCGGGCGGTATTGGAGGTCTTCGGAGACGACCGTGCCACGATCCTTCGGCCCGGCGTCATCTTGGGGCCGATGGAGTACGTGGGGCGGTTGGAGTGGTGGCTGCGCCGAATGCAGCGGGGCGGTCGAGTTCTGGCTCCGGGGCGTCCCGAACGTTCAATTCAGCCAGTGGACGTGCGCGACGTCGCGAAATTTGCGCTCAGCCCCGAGCTGACAGGGATCTTCAACGTGACCGCGCCCGGTCGCGAGACGATGGGCGACTTGCTGCACGCCTGTCATACCGTGACCGGATCGACGGCCGCATTGGAGTGGGTGACCGATGAAGAATGGCTTGCCGCACAAGGCGTTCGGCAATGGACCGAACTACCGCTCTGGCGCACCTATAAGGGCGCGTGGAAGGTTGACTCCCAGCACGCCCGTGACGCGGGGTTCAGCGCTCGCCCGGTCCGCGAGACAGTGGCGGACACCTGGACGTGGCTCACCACCGGAGGTGCTGCGATAGATCACGAAAGGGCGAGCGAACTTGGAATTCCCCCAGAACGGGAGCAAGCCATCCTCGGCCTGTGGGATGCCACCCAGCTCGACCACTGTGGAGCCGGATAGCCGTCACCTACGACGATGGCGGAAGAGCACGCATTGACGTGCGCGACAACGAAATCGACGTGAAATCCTCGATCGTCCCGCCAAGTGCGACCGCCTCACTGGCACCTCGATATCTGGTGGTACCCAACACCTGTGCCAGCGTAAGGAGCCGTTGCGCGATCGCCTCGGTCCGACGCGCAGGCTTGAGCCGAAAGACTGGCTCGAGCGCGGCAGCCGCTCCCGCCAAGTCGCCCCGAATGGTGCGTGCGGCGCCGAGGTCAACTTGCGCGCTGAGTGCACCAGCTTCCCACCGCTGGTCGTCGGGGATAGAGGCGAACAGCGCCACTGCGGCCTCGGCTTCTTGCTGCGCTTGATCACCGTCTCCGAGTGCTACATAGGATGCGCCTGCGCACAGGGCGCGCCTTGCTCGGTCGAAGGCAAGCTCTCCGCCGATCTCGTCCAAGAAGGGGTCATTGCCCGCCCGGTCGAGTTCGGTTGCCGCGGCATCGAGTTCGTGACGGACCTCCCCTCGAGCACCTATGAGTGCCAGCGCGCGTGCGTTCACGCTGTGCAACCTCACTCGCGCCGTTCCCATCGGCGCTTGGTCCAGCGCTGCTGCGGCGATCTTCGCGGCACGCCGCGGATAACCGGACCAGAATGCGGCAGTTACTTGGAGCGCGCGTGCCCATGCCTGCAACGACAGATGGTCGATGATATTGCCGTAGGTATACGCCGCGCGAGCCTGTTCCTCCGCCGCATTGAGCAAACCGAGGTCCCACGAGACCGACGACAAGAGCCCGCACACCTGGCCTGCGAGTAGATACAGCTCAGCTTGCTGTAGCGGCTTATGCGTTCTATCGAGCTGGACGTAGATGGTGTCTCGTAGTGCGACGAGGTCCGTCAGCATCTCTAACGGCGGTGTAATGCAGTACGCCCGCGCAGCGGCCCCGGCCGCTGCGTTCAGGTGCTCTAGTGCTGAGGGGTCCAACGCTGAGGCCGCTTCGATGGCGTGGCTCACCGAGTCATGTGCTGCGTTCACCGCGAGCTCCTGTTCAGTGACTTGTCGAGATTGGTACAGGGGTGGTCCGGCCAGAACAGCGATCGTCTCGCCGAACCACGCCTCTAGGACTTGTCGAGAAGCGTCGCGCGGCTTACCCGGATCGCCTTTCATCCATCGTTTCGCCGCGCTTAGCGACACGTCGAGGTCGAGCCCCAGGGCATGTGCCTGACGCTTGAACTCCCGGACGAAGTCAATCGGCCCAAGGCTGTTCTGTATCGCGAGCTGTTCCAAGCGGGTACGCGGTTGTGTGTTCATGCCTACCTCCACCCACGGCCAACGGTATGCCTATTTCACCGCGCGGTGGCAGGTGCGGATACGAAATGGGCCGAATATGAGCTGAAACGGGCCGGTTATGGACCGGTCGTGGACCGGCTGTGCGAGCCATCGTGAGACAGCACCCGGTGCCGGGTATTGGCGATTCCCTCATCTCGGTATGCGAAATCCGGCACCCGAAGATCGGCTGGGTTGATTCCGCGTGACCGATCCGGCATCGGGTGTTCCTACCGCCGCAAGGGGAAGCACATCATGCCGACACAGCTGGATATCCACGATCTGTGGGACACCGAGCACAGGGATTGCGGGGCTGAGCCCGGGGAGATGGCACGAGACGAGGCTGCGTTCGTCCGGGCCAAACACGCAGAGCACGGGCCGAACTGTCGCCAGTATCTCGCCGCACACAGCACATTCTCTCGTGTGACCGACTGAGTTCGACATGATGGCCTACGAACTCCGACGCGACGCAGTGCCTGCCGAGATCGGCTCGGGCCAGGAGTCATTGCCTGATTGGCATCAGCTTCTAGCGGCGTTCCGCGGGGAAGTTGGAGGATCGCCGGGCGACCACCAAATCATCAAATGGGCGAAAGCCGTCGCGAACTTGCATCGGGAACGCCACCTCTTCTTGAAGCGTGCTGTCGAAATCGACTGCCAACGAGCGGAACTCGCCACCCTGATCGACGACTGGACCGAACTCTATGTAATTGCACCAAGCCACAGACGCTCACCGGCGCACTCGGTCGGCGCGGCCGTCGACGCAGTGGCGGCCGCTTACGTCGCTGCCGAGTACTGCCTCCTTGCAGCAAAGGACGTATCTGCTCCTGCGGTCCATGCAGTGTGGCAACGAGTAGGCGACTTGGCGTGCCGCTGGAACGATCTCGTTGCCCAAAACCCCGGCCCGTGGCGTCCCCGCATCCCGGATGGCGGGGATTAGCGATGGCGTCTGCACTGCTGGTTGGCCTGGCGGTCTTCTTGGGTGGAATCGCGTTGGTGGCAAGCCTGTTTGGGCTCGCATGGGCAGTTCTCAACTTGCTGGAACGGCGATCGAAGAAGCTCACCGTCGCCGACATTCAACGACGCCTCTCGCATGAGAAGCCGATCTGGCCACTAACCGTCGAGCAGGCGATAGCCGAAGAGCCGGAACACACCGAGTGCAGCGTCGCGCGGTGCCACAAGAAACGCGCGATCAACCGAACGCTTGCTGCGCAGCGGCGGCGGCGGCGGCGAGAAGCCGAACGCGACATCGGACTCCTCCGACCAAACACCGCTGACCGAAGTTTCCCCAATTGAAAGGTGGCCAGGATGGCCGATCAGGAGCAGTTAGCGCCCCCACCCCTCGCCGGTCGAAAACTGCCTATCCTCACCGTCGCACAGCAGGAGGAGCTGCGACCCGAACTGCGCGACGTGATCGAGTACCGCAAGTCCGGTCTGAGCGTGAACCACATCGTCGGCTGCCCGCTCGACTGCGGCTACTGCATCCGACATGTGTTCGACAATTTCGGAGTGAAAGTGCCTCGCGCCCTTATGAAGGATGCGGAGGCTGCCACGATGCTGTTCGAGCATCGCTACTTCCAGCCGCACGTCACTCCGATCCAACTGTTCAACCGGGCCACCGACCCGATGCTCCCGCCGGTAAAGCCGCATACGTTCGAGATGCTGCGCCTACTCGACCAACGAGGGCTGACCAACCATGTCCTTGTCATCACCCGATGGCGCATCGAGCCGGAGGATTGCGTGATCCTCAACAGCTACAACAACATTCGGCTCACTGTACTGATCACCCATTCCGGTATTGATGACGACCGCATCGAGCCGGTCGACTCCAACATCGCCGCCTCCTCATTGCGCACCGCCTTCGAGCACGCGGAGCGGTACCGAGTCATCCTGTACTGGCGGCCGATCGTGCCCGTGCTCAACGACTCCGACGAACACCTCCAGCGGGCATTCGAATTGAGCTACCACGCACACGCAACAGTCTTCACCGGCTTGTTCTACAAGAACCAGATCCGCGACTACTACCAAGCGCAGGGGCTTCCCGAGCCGTACATCGAGGGCGCTCGACGCAAGGTCTTCCCCGAAGACCTCGAAAAGCGAATCCTCACCGCGGCCTCCGAACACGGGACCGGCTCACCCCTGTTCCGCAAGACGAGCTGCGCGGTCACATACGCCCATGGTGTCGCCGACTACAACGGCCACTACGGTATCCGCGAACTGTGCGACATCTGCCCTGCCGCACAGATCAAGCGCTGTGCGAACACCTGGCACCGCCCCGACACCGACCAGGTTGCCGCGCTCGCCGCAAAGCTCGGCGGGGGCCTGGTCGAGATCAACGACCGTGCCATCGTCGTCGCCGGCCTATCCGAACAGCCGCGCTACCTAATGCAACACAGCCTGGGCTACCAGGTGCACGACGCGAGCAAACCACATCACCCCCATCGGCACGGCCGCGCAGACCTCGGCTGGCCCACCACGAAGGAGACGTTGTGACCGATATTCCGAACACGCTGCGCGGCAAAGATATCGCTGTTGTCGACGTTGAAGGCAACGGTCAGACGCCACCAGAAATCATCGAGATCGCCATTCTCTCTGCCTCCGGCAAGTCGGTCAGCATCGATGACATGCGGTCGTGGCTGATCAAACCGCAGCAGCCGATCACCCAGATCGTCACTCGTAAGGTGCACGGCATCAAGAACTCCGACGTCGAGAGCTGTCCCCTGTGGGCCGAGGTCGCGTCGGATGTAGATGCGGTCCTGGCCGGGCGAACCCTGGTGGCGCACAACGCTGGAGTGGAGCAACGAGTACTCGCGTCGCACCTGCCGTACTGGAACCCTCCGATGGTCCTGGACACCTTGCGCCTGGCGAAGGCGGTGTGGCGCGATCTGCCTAGCTACAGCCTCGACAAGCTCATCGAGCACGCACAGCTCGACACCTCGGCAGTCACCGAGCAGGGATACCACAGGGCGGGCTACGACGCGTGGGCTGCATGGCAACTGCTGTGCAGGCTGGTCGAGGACGGCGGACTGGACTGGACCGGACTGGTGAGTACAGCGGCGCCAAAAGAGTTCGTGCCCAAGGCGGAACCGGACGGTGGTCTGTGGTGAACGAGACCCGACCCGAGGTCGTACGCCCCGTCACGATCGCCCTGACCGGCACCCATTCGACCGGCAAGACAACATGGCTCAACCGCCTCGCAACTGAGCTGCGCCGTGACCGAATCGAGGTCGCCATGGTCGCGGACCTCGGCCTACAAGCGCAACAGATCGGGCTGCCGATCCTCTACCGCCACACCTGGGCGTCGACCCTGTGGATCGTCACCCGCGGCATCAGCAACGAAATCGAAGCATGGACCAACGCCGACGTCGTCCTGATCGACCGCAGCGTGCCCGACGCGCTTGCCTACTACGAAGCAGCACTGGAATATCGCGGCCAACCGGCTGACCCGCATCGCATCGAGCACCTCGAAGACCTGGTCGCGAACCACTGCTTCAACTACGACCTGACCCTACGAACCGTTCTCGACCCACGGCTTCCCTTGGGCGTCTGCAAGCCGCGAGACACCGACATCGAGTTCCGCGCACTTGCCGACCGGCACGTGGAGAAGGTGCTCAACAGGTTGGACATCGAGCACGACGCCCTCCCTGCGGACGGGCATCAGCGTGCGCTCGTCGAAACGATGGCCTTCATTAAAGGGCGACTGTCCGACGTCGACCAAAACAACCCTGATGAGGCCGAACGAGAGGGACGATCGAGCACGCAGCCACCTCAGCCGATGATCAGAGATGGGCATGCATCGGCCGATGGATAGTCGAACGAGACTCCCCGGCAAGGACGCAGTCTTGGCGGCCTGCAGGGGTTTCCCGCCGATCGAGGACGTCGTGCTGTTGGAGGCGGCTGGCGAGCTCACGGCGCTGCACCAAACGCGTGAGCACACACCACTTTGCGCACTTGAGGAAGCCAATTGGCATCGCGCTCGTTTGATGTGCGACATCGATGAGTGGGTGACGTTGGTGACGCCGATTCCATTCCCGAGCGCACGAGTACATACCCACACGATGGGTCAGGTCATCGACCGGCTCGCGCAGGCGACCGTCCAAACCTATATCGCGCTGGCTGCCGCGCCGGATGCCTTATTCTACGAGGCTTCTGTGCAACTCGCCGAGCTCGGTGACGCCTACCAAGACCTAGCTGACGAGCTCAAGCAGGAAACGCGCCGCCTTCCGGGAATCACCATTCCGTAATCAATAGTGCTGCTGCACAACATATCCCATTTCCAACAACATCATGACCAGCAGACAAGGTACGGAGCGTATACAGCCCTCGCCGCCAACGTGCCTGCACTGCAAGCACTTTCCAAAGAAATGTCTGAAAGAAGAGAACGGAGCTAAGCCTCGACAAACTCCGCCGATGCACGAAAAGGGAATCGCCATGACCTACACCGGACCCACCCTCGCCCGCCGCATGCTGGCACGTCAGCTGCGCGAACTTCGGGAGAAATCAGGCGTCAGCGCAGAACTCGCCCGCCAAGCGATAGACGTTGGCAAACAAACGCTGTGGCGGATGGAAACCGGACAACCCACACGGCTGAATCCACTGTTCATCGAGCGGCTATGCGACACCTACGGGGCATCCGAGGCCACGACGAGCATGCTGCTCGAATTGACGGAGGAAGCTCGTCAGAGGGGATGGTGGCGGAAATTTGGGAACGTGCTTCCTAAGCACTTCGAACTGCTGGTCGGGCTGGAAGACGCTGCAAAACGGATCATTTCGTATCAGACGATGCTTCTGCCTGGACTACTGCAAACCGACCAATACCACCGAGCGCTGATCTGGCTGCGGACACCGACGATGCCCGCCGCTGAGGTCGAACGGCGCATCGAGATGCTCAACCGCCGGAAAGCTCATCTCTACGACCCCGCCAAACCCTTGTCGCTGCATGCTGTCATCGACGAGGCCGCGCTGCGCAGGGCCGTCGGCGGACGGTCTGCGATGGCAGACCAACTGAACTACCTGGCGGCAGCTGGGGAGCTGCCCAATGTCTCGGTGCAGCTGATACCGCTGAGTGCCGAGGCTTACGGAGGTATCGACGTCGGCCCGTTTGGGCTGTTCGAGTTCCCGAGGCACCTAACGGCACGTCTCACTGAACCGCCTGTCGTATGTCTGGAGAGCTATACCGACACGCTGTATCTCGACAAGGTCGACGAGGTGCAGCGGTATCAGGAGGCGTACGCCGAACTGCAACGCCCGGCGCTGGATGAGGCTCGCAGTCGTTCGCTCATCCACAAGATCGCGAAGGAGTCGGCGACATGAACATGAGCCACCCGAAGACCGTCGTCATAAATTCGCCAACCCGAGCGTTAGCTGCGACCGAAGGGCGCGTAGAAGCTACGCGTGGGGCGACCGAAACCGCATGTGACAGCGGCACTCACATCCGCCGAACTCGGGTGTTCATCGCGGCAGTCGCGTGGTTGCGGAGTTGCTGACGTCGTCGTACTGCCGCCTCTTTGGACGGCTTGAGCGCTGCATTTGCCCCAGCCTTGGACTGTGTCTCCAGGGCTCTTCCGTTGCGCTGCTTTGTATCCGGTGTCGACGCTTCGGAGTCTGCGCGGTTCGATCGCGGTGTCGGCGCTTCCCCCGTCTGAAGGTCAGCACTACCTTCAGCAGAGCCACGATCCGTCGGCTTCCCTTCCGCGGAGTTGTCCTGATGAGGTCCACCGGCTTCGAGTCGTTGCATGAATTCTTCTAGGTAGCCAGCTTTGTCAGCTTGGCCGGTACCGCCATCCACGACCGTCTGCTCTCCGACCCCAGCATCGTCATTGATGTCCTTGGTGAATAGTCCTTTGATCGTGAGGGGGTCCAGTGTTCCGGCGATGACTACGTCTCCGTTCAAGCCTTTGTGGCAGTCCACGCACAAGTCGTCGCGCAGTTGCCTCCAGTCACTGCATTCGGTGCATTCGCCATTGAAGTCGACCGATTTGGTTGTCCCGGTTTGTCTTACAACCCCATTCGGGTTGTGCTGTTTGACCCAGGCCGCCGTGACGGACTTGGTCAGGCGGTCCCCGTAGCGCCACTCTTGCCGGAACAGCTCAGGATTGTGGCTGTCGAAGTTCGTGGCGATGGTGTCAAGACGGGCCTGGATGGCTCGCGAACGACTGTGCCCGAGTGGGAGTTCGGGGATGCCTGGGCGTCGTTCTTCGCGGCAGGTTCCGCACAGGCCGTCGTCGCCGTGGCCCGTTGCGATTTGGCCGGTCCAGCGGTCGATGCAGGCACGTTCGAGTCGGCATGACACGCACAGCGGTTCGGTCACCTTGGCGGCGGCGTCGCGGTCGTAGTCACGGCGATCAACAATCAGTTCGGGGCGGGGTGTCCCTGGTTCTTTACGTTCCTCGGTGGTGAGTTGGTCTTCGTAGGCATCCAGGCGCGTCGCGCCCGCACTTCCGGTGCGTAGGCGTGGTTCGGTGCGCTTCGTCTCATCGACTCGGCGCGCGACGCGGCCGGGCCGACGCCACGGTGGGTCAGTTCGCCTTGCCGCAGCAGGTTGGGCGTCAGGAATGTACTGGTGTTGATCGGCTTTCGGTACGCATGCCTCGATGAGTGCGCGGTGTTGTTCGTTGTCTCGCCAGAGTTTGCGGAGTTTGGTGAGGGCGACGTCGTGGGTTTTGTAGCGCAGGGTGTTGGCGATTTCGCCGATCATGGCCCAGGTGGGGTCGTCGAGGTGGGTTTGGGATCGTCGGAGTTGTTGTTTGGCGGCGCGGATGTCGCGAGCATCTACCAGGGCTCGGATGGCTTGGATCGCGTCGCGGGCGGCGGCCGTGGAGGCCTGTGCCGCGCTGTCGTTGTGGTGGGGTTGCGGCATAGAGACCTCCTCAACACTGGGTCACGGGTGTCGGCGGTGAGGCCGAGTTCTGTTGGGTTGGCGTGCTATTCGCTCGCGGCGTTTCCTCGCGACGTCACGGGTTGGGCTGTCCCCAGGTCGTGGCGTTCGAGTGCTGTCACTTCTGGTGTGGTAGCGCTGGCTGTCGGTGGTGGCCGGGTCGATGAGTCTTTGGGCCGGGTCTCGCTGGCCCGGTGAGGTGAATTCTGTTGTGTTCGAATGGTTTCCGGACCTCGTCCACTGGACCGGTTGTCCGGATCGGATCGCAGTCCGGATGGTTCTGCTGGTGACCAGGTTCGCGTCGAGTTCGCGCAGTTGCTGGTCGTATTCGCGAAGCCGTGTCGCTACCTCGGCGGGCACTGTCCCGGACTGGGTGGGATTTGTTGTGCTGGTGTGGTTTTGCAGTGCGGTGAGGAGTTCCTCGCAAGAGCGGTATCGCCCGATCTGGTGTAGCTCGCCGGTGTGTTCGTCGCCGAGTTGTGTCAGCCGGAGTTGTTGGCCGTGCCAGGGGTCGAGATCCTGTACGGGGCTGTGTCCGGCCTGGATGATCAGGGTGGGGTCGTGGGCGTGGGGGTAGTGGACCTCGATGCCTTGCCAGCTCAGCTGTTGGTGGGCTTGTTCGGCGTGGTCGGTGATCTGATCGAGCCAGCTGGTCCCCGGCGCCGGGAGGAAGGCGACGTCGTGGCGTGCGGTGCGGTCGATGCCTGCCAGTTCGGCAACAGTGTCCTGTCTGCCGATACTGGTAGCGAAGTCGAGGGTTTGGTCGCGCAGGTCATCGGCGCACAACTTGTGTTCGAATCGGCGGGTTCCTACGCCGGGATGGCGGGCGGCGATCATCGCGGCCTGGTAGTCGTCACACAAGACCTCGTAGTGCAGGTCGTCGACGAAGGGTTTTCCGTCGCGCTCGCGGGCACCGCCAAGCACTGTCGTCAGGCGGTCGAGCTCGGCAACCACCTGCGCGGCGGGGATCGCGGTAGCGGTGGTCAACAGGCGTCTTTTCCCACTGATCACGTCATGGGCGGCGATGGTCAGGTCGACCGGTGTGTCGGCGTCGGTTATCGCGTGTTCGCGTGTCCATTCCCGGGCCTTCCACCAGCTGGTGTGCGCGCCGAGGTCGCCGGTGGCGCTTGCGGTGGGGGTGTAGGTGGCGATGTAAGCTAGTGAGCTCGTGTCGACGGGTTCGGCCATCGTGGCGCGGCGGACCAGCCGTGCCGCTTGTTGCAGGCTCTCTCGCACGGTCGGGGTGAGGTTGGGAGGGTTGTGCAGGGAACCGTGGACGGCTTCGTCGAGGTTCTGACGTGCCAAGTCTGGGCCGTTTGCCCAGTCCTCGACGGCGGCGTCGAGGTAGCGCCACCGCAGTGCCCATCGGGGTGGACCAGTCAGCCAGGCCCGTTCCAACTGGGTCGCTTCGGTATTGAGCGTTAGGTATTCGGTGGCGGACTCGGTGGCGATGGCGCGTTGACGGAGCTGGTACAGGTCCTCGTACGCCCGACGCATGCCGGATTCGCTGAACTCGTGTTCCGGGGGTCGAGCCTCCCTGTCGTAGTCCATGTAATCGCCTCCTTCTCGGTCACGAAATGTGTTGTGTGCCAGCTCCTTTCACTGTTCATGGCGGTGTTGTTGTTGGTTCATCGCTGGCGGCGGTCATTGCCCGCCGCGGTGAGTGGTATCGCTGTGGTTGTCGAGGTCGGCGGCGATGTATTCGGCGAGGTTGGCCTGTGTGGGCTGAGGTTGGCGGGTGTAGCGGCAGCGATTGGGTTGGCAGGCGGAGAAGTCCGAGATTTTGGTGAGGCGTTCGACGGTGGGCCATAACCATTGGGTGTGCCAGGCACTCGGGTCTTCGCGCGGAAGCTCAGCGGTTTCCTGCTCGCACCAGTAGGCCGCGGTGTGTGCGGCCATCAGGGCGGTCAGCTCCTCGCGGACCCCGTCGTGTTGGAACCAGCAGGAGGGGATGCGGGAGCCGAGTTGGTAGGTGTGGCGCAGCCAGTCAACCCAGTCGATCAGTTCCTGCCACAGCGCCGCGGCCTCGTCCTGGTCGAGGTGGCGCCAGCTGTAGCGGCACGGGTAGTACTGCGGCACTGACGGTTTCGGTCCCGGAGCTGCTGGTGTGTTCATCGCGAGCCTCCGCGTTCGTCGGTCGGGCACAGATAGTCGGGAACTGTTCCAGTGGCGATGATCTGGTCGAACAAGGCCGTGGAGGCGAGGGCTTGCTCGCGCCAGCGTGGGACCTCCCACACGCTGGGTAGCCGTAGCAGGCAGGCGGGTGCGTTGCGGTAGAGCAGCAGGCCGTGGTCGCTGGGCAGTTCGCGGATCTCATCGGCGCGTAGCACGGTGTCGTCGTGGAGTTGGTAGGTGCGTCCGCCTTGGTGCAGGCTGGCTTCCCAGCTGCGACGTTCTCCGATCAGCCGTGAGATGGCGGCGAGTTCGTCGGTGCCGCGCAGGCCGGGCAGGATCAGCATGGCCGGCGCGGATTGCGCCAGTACCCGTCCCCCCTCTGTCCCCCACCGCAATTCGTTCTGGTCCTGGTTGTGGGCGAAGGCCCAGACACAGATGCCTTTGCCGCCGGAGTCGGTCATGATCTGAGGCAGATCCGGAATCGGGGCCACGTTGTTGGTCTCGTCGAGCACCAGCCGGACCGGCGGATCCAGGCGTTTGCCCGGCATCCGTTGGGAGGCACGGTCGGCGACGTGATGGACTTCGGCGGCCAGCGCGGCAACAAACGGTGCCATGGATCGGCTGCTGCCCCGCGACACCAGATACAGGGTGTTCGCCCCGGAGAGCACGAACCGCTCGATATCGAAGGACTCCGACAGCTCAATGTCGATGGCGGCCAGCAGTTTCGGTGACGCCAGCGGTTCGAGCAATCGTGCGGCGGCAGCCAGGACGTCGTCGGTGGATTCACTGCTCGATCCGAGAATCTGATCGAGTTCACTCGCCCAGTCCGGCAGGGTCTGGCTCAGGATGTCGACCGGTGTGCGGTTGGTGCGTGCCGATATCCACACCCGGACGTCGCGGATCGAGTAGTTCGCTGTGGCCGCGGCGTGTAGGCAGCAGCGCAGGACCGTGGCGGCTTTCTGCTCGAAGTAGGCGCCGTTGCGGGTGCCTTCGAGGGGCATCGCGCGTGCTGCGGCGTCCGCGCGGCGGATCGCGGTGTCGGGGTCGGTGCAGCCGGCCAGGAATGACCAGCGCAGCCCGGCGGGCCAGCCGGTCAACCCTTCGGGGTCGAATACCGCGACTTTGCCTCGTTGAGCACGGTGGGTGATGGTTGCGGCGACCAGGTCGGCTTTGGTGGTGGTGACGAGGGCGAATCCGGGTGCGTCACACACCCTCTGGTAGGCCACGCGCCAGGTCTTGCCCGCACCAGTCGGCCCGTGCACGATCACTCCGTCGCGGTGCTGGAGATAAACGTGCTCGCTCGGTCTGTCAGCGAGGACACCGAGGTCGACTGCTGCCAGCGAGGGGTCGGTGCCGCGGGCGCATAGCACGTGCCGACTCCTCATCGCCGCCACCTCCTGAGCGCTGATCTCGGGACCAGGCTGGGGAATTCGTGTCGAGCGCGTTGGAGAGCACCACGCCGGTTCAGACCGACGCGCCGCAGGTCGGATCTGTTTGCCAGGCCAAGCCGATGGCGATGACGATGACGGCTATCGATCTCATCACTGCAGATGACCGCGATCGCGCACCACATCGTGCCGACCACGATGATGCAGGTCCAGGTCAGCCAGGCCGGCCCAGGTCGCGGGTCACCGGGCCACGCCGCAGCGGGGTCCTCGGGACTGCGCACCAGTCGCCCCAGCGTCGGAATCATTTGCATGGGTGCGAGCAACCCGATCCCGTGCCCGGCGAGCACGGCTGCGACTGCGCCGCCGCCAAACACACCGGCCACGATCGTGGTCACGGCATAGATCGCCAGGACGGCTCCGGCTGGTAGGACCGGTTCGCCGCGAACGGGGTTCGGTAGTCGGCGCCCGGTCATGATGCTGGTTCCTCGACCACGGTGGGGTCATCTGGTGTTTGTCGTCCGGTGATCGCGGCGTCGGTGTCGGTGAGCAGGATCTCTTGTGGGGAGCGGATGTGGTTGAGCAGGAACGGATCTCGGGTACCGATCTTGACCAGGCACTGCCCGCGCCCCAACCGCATCAGGGTGTCCTCGGTACCGGTGGGCAGCCGGTACAGACGCACAGTCTCCGCCGCGTCGTCAGCGCGGGATTGCCCGAACAGCACCACGATGCTCGCTTCACTCATCAACGCCCTCGCCGGAGAATCCGGAGGTTGGTCGGCGGGATGATGGAACGCGGCGATGGTCGAAAGGCCGAGTCCGCGGGAGAGTTTGACGTTGCCCCGGAACACTTCACCGGTCGATCCGGCCGCGACGTGCCAGCCTTCCTCCACGACCAGGATGGTTTGCTGGTAGCGAGAGGAGCGTGCGGCCAGCTTATTGGCTAGCCAGGTGTTGGCGGTGGTCATCACCACCCGCAACGCGGGGCCTTCGGTCGGTAGCGCGCTGAGATCGAAATGCACCAGCGGATGGCTGTCCAGTGCGGTCCGCACGGCGGGGCTGGTGGGTGAATCGACCAGTCCGCGTAGGTCGCGTTCGGCCAGGCGCAGCAGCGCCAGCCCTGGCTCGAGTCCCCACTCCAGGGCCCGCTCGCTCCACCTGGGCCCGAATCCGTTGCCGTCATCAGGATTCGGATCCAGCAGTCGTAGGGCCAGGTCTCGGATGACGGGATCCCTGCCTGCTTGGCGGGCTTGGGTGGTGACAGCCGATAAGGCGGCGCCGACGGCTGCCTTTTCTTTCTCGTCGAGCTCACGGGCCATCGCGTCGGTCAGGACTGCGATCACGAGTGCTTCTTACCCGGCCGGGACGACGCCGTCGATACCGCCACGATGGTCGCCGCGGGCGCTGATGGCTGGATCCAGGAGGTTCAGGCACGCGCCGTTGCCGCCGACCCGGAATCGGATGCTCTCGGCCCCCAGCATCTGAGCCAGTGGGGTGTATTCGCCGACTCCGGCTTGGGGTTTCTTGTCCAGGATGACGACTTGGCGGTTGGCGACCAATTGCCGTAGGACGCAGACGGTTTTGATCCAGGAGCTTTTGCCGCGCCCGATGTCACCGATGACGACGACGTTGATGCCGCTGGTTTCGCTGCCGTAGGCGGCGAAGGCATCGACGATTTCCAGTTCTTGGGAGATGGTGTTCAGGCCGGCGAGCACACCGTCTTGGCGCGAGCGGCGCCGGCTGGTGGCCAGATTCCAGGCCTCGGCTTGCCGAGTGGTCGTCCACGCGCCTTCCAACCGCGGTTCGTACCAGCCGTACCGGTCCAGGCCACGGCGCCGCTTCGGCGCCGGGCACCGCACGAGCTCGCGCTCGGCGAGATCCTCCACTGCGATTGGTCTGCTGCCGTCGTCCTCTTCGCGCAGGGCGTGAGGCTGGCGAGATGGAGGTTTCAGGTGCGTGAAACTGGGCCGATGCCAGCGGGATTCGTCGCTGTCGCGCTTCCGAATACGGGTGCGAGGGTGTCTTTGCATGGTTGCTCGCCTCCTTATCGTGTGTAGGGGGTGGCGGCGAGGCCGCGGCCTAGTGGCAGGGTTGTGAACATCGCGACGTCGTGATCGTCAGTGGCCCAGTCGATTCCGGCGATGGCCGAGTCGTTGGCAGCTTCTTCGACGCGCATGCAGGCGCGATCTAAGTCATCGGGGTCACGACCGGTCACTGCGATCGCCGCGGCATATACCGCCCCGTGGTGTCCGGAGCCGGGCACCAGATCGTGGCGGCGTCGACTGGAGGCATTGGTCAAGACCTCGGTCGACCCGTCGTCGAGCTTGCCGCGCTTGGCCTCCTTGGTCTTGCGCGCTTGATCGGCCGTGAAGTCCCCGCGTGCGGCTGCGCGGGCTCGGTGGGCGGGCACGAAGTCCAGGCGGACGCTGATGGTGCGGATGGTGGGCATCGGCGCGGTCTCGTCATCGCCGGGATCTGCTTCCACTCCGGTCAGCAGCGGTGCCAACCACAACGGCCCGAGTTCCACGGGTTCGATGGAACGGGGCCGGATGTAGCCGACCCTGGTCCGCCAGGCGCCCGTGGTTCCCACGGCGACGCTCTCGGGTCCGCCGATGTAGGTGGGCCAGCAGCTGGTCCAGGTGGCGTCGCGGTGGCGGTCAATCTTGAAGCTGGGGTCCAGGAAGGCGCGGATGATCGCGCATGCCCGGCGTTCACCGAGCACGTCGATGCGTCCCATACCCGCCAGTGCGAGAAGTCTTGTGGCGCGTTCGGTTTCGTCACGAACCAGTTGCGCGATCGCCCCGACGGTAGTGGCGTGTTTGGTTCGAACCAGCCGCGCGGTCTCGGCCATGAACGCTTCGCTCTGCGGAATCCGCAGCACCACAAACGATCTGTGCTCCTCGGCCAGGGGTGCGGTGAGGTCGATCAGTGCGCCATAGGATTCGACCGCGGGCCCTAACCGTGGGTCGGTCAGCTGGGTGACCCGGGCGTGTGCCCATCGGGTATGCCGGGTCATGTCGTGCGGGACGCTGCGGTGCAGCAGTTGGATGCCCCGGATGTGAGAGCCGCCGCGCGCTAATTGCGCGAGGAACGTCCCGAACGAGGCCGACGAGGCGGCGTAGGCGCTGTCGCCGCGTAAGCCGTCCGCGACTCCTTCCACTGCGACGATCACCGAATATGTTGTGCGTTCACCTGGATTGGCGGTCCGCACGATGAACATGTCGTCCAAACCCGTTCCTGTCACAGGTAGCGGTGCGGTGTTGCCCAATGGTGGTGGGAATGCCCAGCCTGGATCCAGTTCCGGGTCACCGTAGTGGGGGTCGCTTCGGTGGCGGTAGATGTGCTCACCGCGTCGACGCCGCAACCGGGTGCGTGCGGTGTGGGAGCGGCGGGCAGCCCAGGAGGGTTTGTCGCGCCATTCCATGGTGGCCGCGAACACTGCCACCAGCTTGATGATCGCGGTGGCGATCGCCCAGGCTTGGCCGCCGCCGAGCACATAGATCGCGACTGCGGCGGCGAGGGCGACGGCCCAGCTGATCAGGACTGGTCGTGACAGGCCCAACCAGGATCGGCGAGCGATCTCCCCGCCGAGGATCGAGGTGCGCGCCTGGGTACTCATGACGATTCCGACTCGGCGTCACCGGGCGCTGCTTCCGCAGTCGAGCGTGCCTTACCCAGGGCGCCGCTAGCCGCCTGCGCCGCAATCGGCGCAGCAACCATTCCCAACGACAACGCCGCCGAACCAACTCGCTGAACCGGCTTGGTCGCGGTCCGTCCGACCTCACCAAGGCCGCGCTTGCTACCGCCCGAACCCGTTGGGTCGCTGGTGTTGCGTGCCAGTGTTTGTCCGAACCGGGATTCGGTTGCTGATCGGCCGTCGCTACTGCCGGCGGTGCGCCACCCCGGATCGCTGCCGCCACCACCGCCGGTGCTGGTGTCAGCGGGTGCACTCTCGCGCCCACCGCGGCCTCTGCCTCCGGCGCCTCGGCTGCTCCACCACATCGCGGTACCCGCGCCACCGACCGCGCCGGCCATCAGCGAGGGCGACTGGCCGAACCCTGCCGCGTCCGAGCGTGACGGCAGCAGTGGTGCGTAGCGCAGCAATGACCACGGCGCCAACCCCGCCACTCCGAAGGCGACTACCACCAGGCACAGCTGCCCCAGCGTGCCGAGTGGTTGTTGTTCGGCGGTGTCGGTGAGACCGGCGTCGATGACACCAGTCAGGGTGGCCAGCAGCAGGAACAGCAGGGGTTTGGACACCACGATCGCGATGAACACCAGCACCGGCCGTAAGGCTTTCTTGCGCCATTGCGGGTGCACCCACATCCCGAACCCGATCCCCGCGGCCACCGCCAGACACGGCAACGCCACCTGATGCATCAACAACCCCGCGAACACCGACAACGCACACACGATCAACAGCAGAAACAGAAACAGCCCGACCAAGACACCACCGGCGATATCGGTCGCGGTCAGCTCGCCGGTGAATCGTTTGAGGTGGTCGATCATCTCGCCCATGTCCGGGCCGACCATCTTCGCAACCGATTCCGAGGCCAGGTTCGCCGCTTCCACCAGCATCGCCGCGAGCATCGGCGCGAACAACATCAACAACACCCCGGCGGGCATATACCCAAACAGGTCCCCGGCGATGGTTTTGACAGTTTCTCCGCGAGATGTTGTGCGCCACAACGCCATCAAGGTCATCACCCCCATCACCATCACCCCGATCCCCGTGCTGAAGGCATACCAGCGCACAAACCACCCGGCGTTAGGGTCGAAGCGCCCGGTCGCGGCCAGCCCGTCGAGGACCTTCGCGCTCAACTCCGAGGCACTGGCTTTGGAGGAATTGGCCCAGTCATCGATCACCGACTGCGGATCATCCACGAACCGCACGACTTTCCCGGTCGCGTCCAACAACCAAGCGAATGCCTGGGTGAACGCTCCCCCAGCGGATTGGCCTGCAACCCCGAACATCGCTTTACCGAACCGGTCTCCGAAACTGGTGTTGCGGTCACGCCACTGCGCGGTCCCGACGAACAACTTGCCCACCGCGCGATTCCAGTCCAAGCACCGCACCAGATCCCCGCTGACGGTATCGGCATGAGCGCAGTCGGCGAAAAAGGCGTGGGCACAATAGGACTGGTGGACGCCACAGGGGTCGGTCCACGCCTGCCCCGGCACCGCGGAGAAGTCCTCGCCGGTGGCTTTGGTGATCTCGTGCATCGATTGCCGATCCGGGGTCTTAGCCCAGTCGAATCCCCATGCGTTCCACGCCGGGCTCGCCCACCGCTTCACATCCTCCGCACACACCGGCATGAGCAGCCCGAAGCGGGAATCCCCGGCCGGAAATACCTTGGGGAGAAGCTCTTTGGGCGGCTCTACACCCTCGGCCACCCAGCGTTCGACCTCCGAACCCGCACTTGCGCCGCCGAGCAATGTCTTCTTCTGCTCGTCGCTGGTCGACCAATACGCCAGCCGATCCTCGACCGCCATGACCTCGTTGATGTAGCGACCGATATCACCGCCACGGTCCGCGCACGCTCCGGAAAACCATGGTCCGGCGCGGAATTCATCGGTACCGCCGACGAACTGCCGTAGCTCGGCCGGAAAACCGTGCGGCAATGATTTCGTTCCCGGCCCTGGCTCGCCGGGTTGCGCGGCCGCTGTCGCCGCGCCGGTTGCGAGGCTCATTGCCAGGGTGGCGAGGACCGCGGCGAGCACGGCGATCAGGTGCTGGTGTCGGTTCATGCGCTCACCCCCGGTTAGTTGACGTAGACGGTGTAATAGCCGGCTTGCAACGGCTGGGTCAGCGGGGAATCAGTGCCGGGCGCGACGACTTGGTCCGGGGAGGGGCCGACCGTCCCGATCGCGTCCTTGGCCTTCCAATCCCCGCGCTCCCACACCAACTCCACCGTGTTCGTCGCCCAGGCGGTGACGATCGAGACCGGCGCACCCTCGGTGATCGCTCCCCGCGACACCGCGACCGTCCACACCATCACCCGCGCCGACGACGAGTCGAACGCGGTGACACTCACCGCCGCTGGCACAAGATTGACCACCTCAGGCCCAGCCGGACGGTCCCGTCCGATCTGCATCGAGCCCCGCAGGTGCGGGCCGGGATCTCGGGCAAGAAGTGCGCCCTGCACCGCCTCCATCGTGATCCGGCCTTGCCCGGCCTGGGTCAACGCCTGCACTGTGTTCACCGCCGCGGTCGCCGCACCTTCCCGGTCGCGGGCGTACCCAACCGGGACACCATCGCGCACGCCCGTCGGTCCGTGCGCTACTCGTACGCTCACACCCGATCCAGCCCCGGGCCCGCTCTTGCCACCGCAAGAATCCAGGCCCACGAGCCCGACCACACCTACCGACAGCGCAACGACACCACCGACCACCACCCCACGGGGCACTTGAGGCCAGCGACGACGCGCTTTTCGCTCGACAATCTCGCTCGACCGTGGTGCCGGCCCCGTTGCAACAGCCGATTCCGGTGACAGATCAGCGAATCTTGTTGTGCTCCAACGCATGTGCCTCACCTCCTGTTCGCTCTGCGCGGGCGTTGATTTCCTGTCCCCGTGTTCTCATCCGCCAACGACGAACAGGATGGTCGCCACCAGTGGTGAGGCTGCTGCGACGAGTCCGACCGAGATCAGCGCGTCTTGCAGCTCTTCTGATCCTTCGGACAGGTCGTTGGCATAGCCGCGGCTCTTGGCTCGTTTGACCTTGAACGCACCCACGATCACCCGCACCGAGGCACCGATGATCACCAGAGCCCACACGAACGCCACGATCCGTTTCCACGTCGCGTCCAGAGCTCCGCCGAACAATCCGAAGTCCGGGCTCACCCCACCCAGCGGGTTTTGGATGCCCTGCGCCGATGCCGGCACCGCACCAGCCAACGCCATCACAATCACACCCGTCGTCACCACGAAAACGCTGCGCCAACGCCTCGATAGCCGTTGCGGCACAGATTTTTTACCTGTCATCGCTTCACCTCCTGCCCAGAAGCAGCCGACATATTCATTCGCTGCTCGGTTGGTTTCGTCGGGCTTGTCGACCTTCTTGCTTCCGCTACCGCTGACGTCGCTCACCAGTCGTCAGCCAGTTCGGGAATAGGTTGCGTCCAGGCCGGTGCCTGGTAGCGGCTGCTCCGCGCCCCGGCACTTTCGTGTAAGGCGTAGGCCAGCAGACGCCGGTGGGTCAGCGATTCGCCGCCGTCTACGAGTTGCCGGGAATCTGGGACGAAGACTGTTTCTATCGGTGCGTGTTGTGTGGCAAGGGTTTCCGCGAGACCGTCGGCGACCGCGGCGGCGACGTGCGTCCATGCCCGCACCGTCGGACGGGGCAACTTCGACACCACGATCCGCTCCCCACCGGCCAGCACCGGGTCGTAAGGCACGCGCACTACGCGCCCGGCGCAGGCACGGTCCAAGACATCGGTGACCTCGGTCTGCTGGTGGGTGTCGCCGTGTTCGGCGAGCACGATGATCGCGTTGGCGGCCAACGTTTCGTGCCCCGCATCGGCGATACCGTCGAGGAGCCGCAGGGCCGCTACGACGACGTCGCGGCGGTCCGTGACCGGCACCACGAGTTGGGTGGCGTTCTCGATGCTCCAGCGAAACCCTGGTGCGCGTTCATTGTTGCCGGAATCGATCAGGATCATCGACCGGTGGCGACGCAGCACGGCCAGGATCGCCGCGCATTCCTCGCGCCCGACATTGATGCTGCCACCAGGGGTTTGGTCGGAGGCCAGTATTTCGTCCAGGCTCGGCTGGCGCTGCAACATCCGCCCCAGCGCGGAGGCATCGCCGTTGACAGAGCACAACTCTCGCGCGTGCGCCAGCACATCCCACACCGATTCCGGCCCGCTACAGGTCGCGGCGCGGGCACCCAGGGTGCCGCAGGATTCGTTGGCGTCCCACGCCACCACCTGTCCACCCCGCAACCGTCCGAACAACGCCGACAGCACCACCGTCGCCGGTGTTACTCCCGATCCACCCTTCGGGTTAGCCACGACGACCACCGACGTGCCGGGCAGGGGCCGGCGGATCCGTTCCACCGCATGCCGATACGCCACCTCCGGACTCGACCGGGCAGGCTTGAGCCGCAACCCCGCACCATTGAGGATGCCGCGCCACCCCCACTGGGCAGGATCGGTTTCCGCTCTCCGTGCCGGTCGCAGCAGCATCGACAACCGGATTTCCTGCGCCGCCGCGACGTCATGTGCTGACGGCACGGTCGGTGACAGGTTGGTTTCCCCGACGCCGTAGGGATCATTCGGTGCCGACGGCGCGTCGCGATCCTGCTCGGCCGGTGCCTCGAGGCTTTCGTCCTTGGTTTCCGTGGATGCTGGTCGGCGAAGCCGTTGTCGCCGCAAATCCACTGGCCGCTCGGCGGTGTACTCGCCCTCGGTATCTCCGGCGAGGACAGTGGTTTCGTCCATATCCGCCTCCTTGATCCGGTGATCGACAGCCGTACCCTCACGACGGTTCTGGCTTTCGGTGTTCGGGCCGCTCATCGGCGCCCGCCTTCTGCGGCGGCGTACTCGGCGGCCATGCGGGGAATGGCTTTCACGTAGCCCAAGGTCTCCGCGTTCTGACACACACCACCCTGGGAGAGGGTGCCTTCGGGTCCGCAGTTGTACATGCTCAGCCACAACTCGGTCAGTTCGCCGCGTAGCTTGCCTTGCGCCACAGCATCTTTAGCGATCTGCGCGAGTGAGCAGTCATAGGCTGCCTGCGACATCACCGCGTCGGGGATCGAGTAAATGTCGATGCGCCCGTCGCCGTCGCCGTCGATCCCGTGCCGAGCCCACGTCTCGGGCATGAATTGCGCTGGGCCCTGCGCACCGGCCGGGGAGCCGGCGAATCGGTTGAATCCCGATTCCTGCCGCAGTTGCGCTGCCACTAGTGGCGCTGATACCTCCGGGCACGTGGCTGCGGCCTTTCCGATCCAGGGTTGGTACTCGCTGGGCACCGAACCCTCGCGCAACGAAACCCCTGCCACGACAGCAGAACTCGGGTTGCACCCGACCATCGCTGTGGCCGATCCGAGCTGCCACCGAGATCGCGAACTCTGGCGAGAACCAGCTGGCTTGCCCGCGTTCGTCACCGGGACACCGGTCGAGGAGTTGCTCGCCTGTTCGAGCCATGGCATCGGGTCGATCTGTTGCCTACCCTGCAGTCGGCCGCCGGGCACGACTTCGAAATGCAGGTGAGGGCCGGTGGATTCACCGTCACTGCCCACGGCGCCGATCGGTTGTCCAGCACCGACCTCGTCGCCTGTCCGGACGAACACTCCGCCGGCGTCCATGTGCCCATACACGGTCGAGAGCAGGGCACCGTTGTAGACGGTGTCGATGATGATCCAATGCCCGAACCCCTCAGCGGGGCCTGCCGCGACTACTCGACCGCCGGTGGCAGCCTGAATCGGCGTCCCCAATGCCGCGGCGAAATCGACACCGCGATGCACCGCGCCCTCACGCAAACCGAACGGTGACGACACCGCGTACGTGCCTTCCGCCAGCGGCATCACCACCTCATTTGTGGGCATTCGCTGGTGTGTACGGGGAATGTCGGGCAGGCAGTTCGGGTTCGGCGGTTTGCGCTCTCCTGACCCGAGTAGGAACGCGACCGCGGCAACTATCGCCAGACCACCGACACCGAGCAAGCCGATCAACGGGGCGGCCATCACACCACCCCCGCCACGTTGCGGATCCGCGCAGAGAACCAATCAGTGAGCCAGTCAACGGCATTGCGTTGCCCATCGACGAGATAGTGCTCGTAGCCCCGATGAACACCGGAGGCGAAGAAGTTCGCCGCCGTCACCCCGTCAGAGGTCAACTGAGCAAGCGCGTCCCCATCTTGCCCACTGAGGCTGTCGCTCAACTGCTGTGCCACCGCACCCAGCCCTCCGGCGCCGCTCGGCGCTGACGCTCCGGGCTCGGAGCTGTGGCTGACTGTGCCGGTCAGGGTGTCCACCGCCAAGCTCGCGAATCCGAGCATCGTCGGTACCAGTCCGACCAGTCGAGTCCCGACCTCAATCGGGTTGCCGCCCTTGGTGATCGCCTCGGCGATGCCCCACAGGTCCTCCTGCAACCGTCCGACCTGGCGGGCCAGCGCGACGACGTTCAGGTTGTCCAGCAATCCGACGAGGACCGACGCGGTCTGCGCGGTACCGGAGGTGTCCGGGATCATCGCGACCAGCTGTGACACCGTCCGAAGATCAACCCCATCGGCCAGCACCACCAGCGGTCTGAACAGGGTGTTCAATTCACCGAAGAGCCCGTGCAGGACGCTCACCTTGGCCGCGACGTCGGTGGTGTCCATGATCGCCGCGCCGATCCGCGAGACCGTGTCGACGATCGCGGGCACATTCGCTACGAACGCCAACCCATTGGTGGCGACATTGCTCACCTGCCCGACCACGACCGAGGGCTTCAGAATGCCGAGCGCTCGCGACGCTTGTGATAATGCTTCCGGCGAGGACGAGCCCATCGATTCGGTCAATGGCGCAGTCGCCGAAGCCAACCGGCTCGCGGCAGCCGACTGCTCATCACCAGCCGGAGTACCCGCTGCCGATCCAGCAAGTTCGGACAACGAATTCAGCGCAGCTGGCAGGTCCGACCGTGCCAGTCCCCCGACCACGTCACCTGCCAGCCTTTGTGGTGACCCCGCAGCGCTCTTCGACAATCCCGGCCCGGCCTCGGGGTTCGCCGCCTTCGCCCACGAAGCCAGCTCACCGAGCGGCCCTAACGACGCCTGCAGTTCGCGGACGGCCGCCGACACATCGTCGGCATCGACCTGTCCCTGTCCCGCAGACGCGACGATCTTCTCGATACCGGCCTGCAGACCCGGCAGGTCGATGTTGCCGACATCGGAGATCAAGGACTCGACCAGTTGCGGCGCTGAGCCGACTTCCTGCTCGGTCGCACCCGGCACACTGCCGACAGGTTGCGACAGGATCCGACCCAGCCCAGCCAGAACGGGATTGGTGGAGGCGTTGGTCGCGCAGTATTTATCCTGCTGTGCACAAATTTCGGCCGTCACCGCCGACAAGGCACAGAACCCGCCTGGGCGCGGGCCTGCGATGCCTTCACCTTCGACCTGCGGACCAACCAGCTTCCCGCCGTTGGTTCCCTGCCGGGGGTCAGCGATCAATCCCACCGCCAAGACTCGATCCGCGCTGACCGGGTCGCCGGAGCAGCCGATCGACGCAGCGAGGTCCCCTAGCGCATCAGCACCCTGCGAATAGCCCGCCAGTACGAACTTCGTTGCACCACAGCGCTGCCCGAACTCCTCGATGACCTGTCGTGCCGCTGACACGCCGGTCGCTTTGCTGTTTCCATAGGCCATGCCGTTGAACGCCGCAGCTGCATACGCCGGGAACCGGAACACGAACTTGTCACCGAACTGCTCCGCCAAACGGGTCGCCACCGGCGCCAACAGCCCGACCGCTTGAGTCTCATCCGCTCGAGCATTCGTTTCCCACGTCCCGGGCAAGAACACGCCAGCCACCGATGGGCAATCCGATCCGCCCAACCCTCCACCCGACCATGGACTTCCGACAGCCACTCCAGCGCCGGTCATCGCACCGCCGAATCCGATGACGCATACGGCCCCACCGGCCAACAGACGCATTGGCACTGAGCAACGAAACGATCTCCCGACACCCCGGCCCGATTTCACGACGCGTCCCGACTGGTCGACCGTTTCCGCTCCTGCACCCAAGCGTCGACAGTCGACGCCTCCAACTTCAGCGGAGAGTTCTTCGCAAGTCCCGATTTCCAAGCCCGCGAGTACAATTCATGCCCGGCGACGCGCAGATGACGGATACGATCTGGCGTATCTCCCGTTCGTGCGCTGATCTCTCGAATCCGTAGGATCCGCTCAACCGGAGCAGTATTCACACCTTCCGCAGCACAATCACCCATGAATCACCTCCACTAACCTTGGCTCGCAGCGTCTTTCGCGCGCCGAGCCGCCGCCGATCGAACCCACGCAAACGCGCAAGCCTGGTCAGCGCAACTATTTGAGAGACAGGCGCCAGCCACCGCGCCACCGCATCAAGCCCGACCTCCGTCTACGGGCCTACCGGTTGCGCGAAAGCTCTACACTTCGTTTGGATTTGCGATCCGATGCTGGCGCAGCCCGCAATCGCATGAACGCTCCCTACCACCTTGCAGTCGGCGACGTTCCTGAACCAGCCTCCGCAAACGCCGGTCATCATCGACCATCGCGTCGTACAGCCGCTCGAGGCGCTCACTGAGTCCCGCGTCTCGCAGGACTTCGGGGCGCCGCCGATCACGTTGCGTCGCTGATTCATCGGCATTCCAAGTGCCGACATCCACCACTGCGGCAGGTTGCCGAGAGAAATTGTTCATGGCGACCACCTCCTTCGCCCAGTGTCAGGAGTCGAAACTTCCTATGCAGGAAGCGAATTCAACCCTTGGTTGGGCGCAGAGCTGTCATGCCGGCCGAAAGCGCTCGTCTCGCATAAATGCAGTCCCCACCCGTATGGGTTGACAGCGGGATTCGCGTCAGAATCGTCCAGCCCTCGTCCGGTTCCGCACTGCGGTTACCGGGAAACCCCTCAGATCAGGGCAATCTCGAATGTAACCCACATCACAGTCCGTCCGCAACCTTCGCGCAATCTGCCCGCGAAAGCCTGACAGCCATCGCCAGCAGGACAGGCCAAGTCAAACAGCCCGCATGAGCGGCAGCCCGGCTGTTCAACCCATGAGCGGTGCCGCCATGGCAACCCCCCTCGGACGGGCAAGCAGACACCTCGAAAGTCGCGGGAATCCGACCCTGGCCGTGCCAGGACGTAGCCGAAGTGCAATCCAATGCGATGGTCCGTATCGCCCACGCACACCGCATCCTGACCTATCGTCGAGACTATGGTCGCCAGCTGGATTCTGGTCGAAACACTTGGAGGCGGACCGCCGCACGTGATCACGGTTGGGCGACACGTTCGACCGATGCGGCCGCTGGAAAACGAGCTTCGCGGAGCCCACCGCGAAGCAATCATCGATGCGATCGCTGGAGCCTACGAATCAAAAGAGCCCTACCGCGCCAAGGCCAGATCCAGAGGCGTCCAAGTCATCGCGGAACCGTTTCTATCTCCCCTACGCATAGTCAACGCCGTCCAAGTGTGGGCAGGGCCGGAGTCCTCGGAGCCACCCGAACGCCTGCCTACCGGCGCATGGGCGTGGGATGTCGACCGAGGCACATGCCTAGCCAGTCCGGACGTTCACGCGGTGTACCGAATCCCACCAGAGAAGGCCCTTACCGAGATCTCCAGAGTGCAGTCGATGTTCGGCGTAACGACCGCAGCGCGGCACCAGGAAGTTGCGCTGGCCAGGGTTATGGCCGGCCAGGTCGGAACCCAAGTCCACGAGGTATGGAAGATATGGCGGTACGACGACGTACTGCGCGACTTTCACTTCGCCGCACGATTGTCCGTCGACGCCGAAGGCAAACGCTGGCTTCATGGCGTGACCCAAGACATCACCGAGGGATCGTCTGCGATCGCGGACCCGCTGACCTTCGCCGACAGCCTCATGGAAGCCGAAATGGCTTCGCAAGCAGGCGCTCACGCAGCACTCGTGGACCTACGAACACTGACCGCGATCCGATGGCTATCCGCCCCGATGCCAAGTGTGCAATGCGAAATGACCGGACATCCCGAACGTGATCCAGCGATACATCCTGAGGATGTCGCCACAGCGAAGGCACTGGCGGAAGCGGTGCGGACAGCGCCGGTCGAGGGCCATATCCGCGTACGCAGCAACGATGGCGGCTGGATCCGGATAAACATTGTCGCTTCCCTAGTCATCCTGGACGAAACCGTGACTCCTACCGCGGCACTGGTCAAGGTTCGTGCGGATAGTTCGTAACCCGACTGCCAATTTCACTGGACATTTTCCGGCAAACTTACTACTCTGCCGTATAGCATCCAGCTATCAATCTTCGCTGGAGACGGCAGTTGCTTGTTTCTCTCGGCAGCGCACGTCCCGCTGACACCTGGTGGCGCTTTCGCCTAGGCGAAGCCAGAACCAGCATCGTGTTCACGCGAGGAGACGGCGCTCATGACCATTCCGATTCACGCCATCACCACGACACCGGCCATCTCGTCGATGCCGACTGCCACATCTGCGTGCACCCGCTGCTCGTCCACTAGATGGTTGATGTCAGCGAGCTGGACCTCGGTCGACAACACCAAACCACTTCAGGCCACTTCCCCTCTGCCGACTCGGCCGTTCAATGCGCCGAGAACGGGCACGCTTCCGCGCAGGACGTCATATGCAGGGGGTTCGCTATGACCACCGCCGACGATGCGCTGTCGCCCTCTGCTGGCAACATGCCGACTCACCATCCACGCCGACCCAAGCCACCCCACACCCAGCCATCACCTCGAGCACGACACCAAAGTGTCCACGGCCACGCACAAAAATCCAACGCCTCCCCTGCCGACATGCCGCGTCACCGATCCGACGTTCGCGACCAGCAGCAGAGAATCTCCCCCGCGCGAAGGCAGTGGGTCGTCGTCGAGACTCTGTCCGCCGGTACGCGGCCTTCGGTGATCGTCGACGGCAGCTACCGGCGGCACTTCGCTAACGTCAACCGGGTCAGCATCGCCACCAGCGCGGCGGTAGCCCGACGCCTGCAACCCGTCGTCGACCATTGTGCGATCAGCGGCCAATCCCAACTCGACATCGTGCAACTACCCTCCGGAACCGCCCTCCGAATCGTGGCAGTACCGGTAATCGGACCAGACGGTCGCGTGTACGGAGTCGGACTCTGGACCGGGGCAATGCACGAGGCAACACCACCCATCCCGCCGATCGGCACAATCGAGTGGACTGCCCATACCGGCACTGCCAGAACATCTCTGGCACTGGAGCACCTGCTCGGCGTACCCGCGACCAAGCGAGTATCCGAACGCACTCTTCCCGACCTGATGGCTCGCTTCGATCGCTGCGACGACCGAATCAACTTGCTGGCGCTATTTGATCCTTCCCACCCTGTCGGCAGCTGGACCGGAACTGCCGCAACAAGATTCACTGACACAGGCCGACGCCACCTTTACATCGCCGCTCGAACCGCTTCGCATCAAGGCGCCGCACGAATCATCCGCGGCATAGTGTGCGACATCTCCGACATCGCCCCTCCCCCCGCCGCCGATCTAGGTTCCATGACCTGGCGCCATGTCCCGACCAAACCTGGACACGCAGTCGGAATCGTCGACATCAATACCTGGCTCATCCACGAATGGATCACCGTCGATCACCCAATGTTGAACTCCTGGCTCCACCAGAGCCCGGAGCTACATCCCGACGACACCACTGCGCTCGCCAGTGCTCGAACTCAAGTCCTAGATACAGGACAGGCGATGCGTAACTTCCGTCTCCGATTCAGGGGACAACTGCGATGGCTACAAGTTCGAGCTGAGTGGACGCGCATGTCGAACGACGACCGGCCGCAAGCCTTGATGGACGCTTTCCCTTGCCCACCAATCAGCATCCCGCTACCGCCGGTCGCGCCGTAACCCCGGGCCATATCCCGCAGATCATCGGCGCAGATCGACCCCGCCGGATGACCATTACTGCGTTATTCAGATCAACCCGAGATCTCGCCGCACATTGCATTGGTCGAACTGGCCACAATACAAGGATAAACGTACGAGAACCGTTGTGGCTCAAAATACTCCGCGAATCTTGATGGACATTCTCAATCACATTCACCCTAGCTAACTACAGTTAGGGCAAGTGAGCGGTAATGCCGATGAGCGCGAGCGTTGAGCGCGGCGAGGGAGAAAGTTGTCCAGCTGCGCAACAAGACCGATGCGGAACTACAGGTATTTCGCCTGCAACAGTGGTGCCGTATCCCAAGGCGGTTTACGAGTAGCAGCCTTCGGGCCCGAGGGGAGTCTCGCCCAGTGCCGCGGCCACCTTGGTGTAGATCTCGTACCGCTTCTTCGCCTTGGTGCTGTCGCCGCCGGCGCATTCCAGTACGCCGTTGATCGCTTTCGTGGTGACACCGAATCCCCGCCCGTAGTTGGGGGCACTCGCCACACTCGTGTGCCAGTACCAGAACGACACCGCCCATGCGATGTACTCGTCGCTAGCGACAACCTCGGGCGTGCGATACAGACGGTCGTCGCCGAAGATTCCCTGCGACGCTGCCCGGTAGTTACTAGACCAGGTCAGCTGAATGTAGCCGCGCCCGTGGAAGGTCTTGCCGTTGTCGCCCGAGCTTGCGTACGCGGCCGCCGTTGCTGCCGGGTCGCTCACGGCGAGATATTCTTCTTTGCATTCGAGGCCGTCCGATTCCCAGAGGATCTGGGCGAGGAACTGGGCGAGGTCTCTGCGAGTCGAAATGCTCCCGACAGGGAGCGCGGCGCACATCCCCTTGTACTGGGCAGTCGTCGGCGTTCGATAACCGGCGCCCTTCACTGCCGCCGCGAACTCGTCTTCGGTGATCAGATTGCTGGAGCGCTCAGCTGTCATGGAACCAATCATGACGTGCGCCAGGCGATCTCGCGGGCGACTTCGACGTTTCATGGACAAGTTCTTCCGTCGCTGGTGGAGCCCCCCGAGGGAATCGGCGTGTGCCACCGCAAGGTGGACAACGAACTAGCGTTGCCGTTGCTTCCCCAGGCAGAAGATGGGCACCAAACCCGTTGCACTCCCGACGATTCAGCTTTCGGGCTAGGCTTGGTGCGGGATTCGCTCGATGTGATCGCTGATGGCGACGGAGGAACATGCAGATCTTCGTGAAGAAGCTCACCGGTCAAACGCTCACGCTCGACGTTGATCCAGGCGCGCCCATCGAGGTGATCAAGGTGAAAATCCAAGAGTTCGAAGGCATCGCTCCGAACCAACAGCGTCTGATCTTTGGGGATAAGCAGCTCGAGGACACCAAGACACTGGCGGACTACAATATCTTGGACGACGCGACCCTCACCCTGGTGACGAGGCTCAGAGGGTAAACGGCTCCACACGGCCTCACCCCGGACCTCGCCAACAGGCGACGGGCAGCAGCGCCTCCGAAACCGTTCATGATCACAAATGCCCGTGCTCCGTCAACCCGACGCCCATGAGTCGGTCCAGCAACCAGCGCCGGGCCCGAAACCGGAGGCCGCGACGCCTCCAGGCCACGAACATCGAGACCCTTCGTGAAAGCCCGGTTCAAGACGCAATGGAAGATGTTCAGGTCTTTCCGAAATCGTTTGTCGCCCTTGATGCCAGATCGCGGACCTGGCACAGCGCCCGCCCGGCCCAGCCCGCGCGGCAGTGCTCGGTCCGCACTTGGTGGGGACTTGTTCGCGCTGGTCCCCGCACTCACCAAAGTGCCCAAAAGTCATGTCGCGTCTGCTCGGAACAACGAAACTGCTCTGTAGACAACTACCATCCTGTCGCAGCGCGGCAAACGAGGAACGGACACCCCGATGGCAGACGAAACGCCCGACGAGGTCCAGGACGATACCGCAACCAACACAGAAGCCGAGGCGCCGGTGACGCCTGCCCCTGTGCGGAACCCGCCGAAGGTCGCAGCACCTATTCCGGATAGTGTTGTTTTCGTCCAGCCCCCGCCGGTCAGCTAAGCCATCCGCCGCACCAGGCAATGGGTGCGTCCCTGCGGCGCAAGCATTTTCGCTACAGCGTTCTCAGCGCCGATACCGGCCGTGCTGGCAACACTGCCGATGGGTTGACGGCGGTGGGCGACGGGCCCTTTTGTGGTTCAAACTCCCACGTATTGAGCCGGGCCACCGTCACCATCAGTGTCTGGTGCGGTGGGGCTACCGGGTCGACCTCATGGAGCGCCCGTGTTCGGGTTCCGGTGCAGTAATAGTGGTTTCGGTTCCGGGCGGGCCTGATCGCCCCAGGGTCGGGTGTCAGTTTCCCTCGTTCGAGGTTCTCCATCACCATCGAAGCCCGCAGTGCTGATCGCTTACGGCACCACATTCCTGGCCACCGAATCGCGACCGCACACCCTGGCATCGCCATCGATCCCGCTCACGTCGACACACTGTCCGCCACCATCGTCCGACTGGTCCAATCGTTGGCCCTCACCCCCGACTTACCCCCGCAACTACGCACCGAGCACGGCCTGCGCGACTACGCCCAACCACTGCTCGCACTCCTGACACGCCCCCTGAACTGAACGGCCCATTCTATCTGCGGTTGCGGTCGAAGCTCGGTCGACATTTCGATTAAGGCCGTTGGGCGACAACGGTGTCGATACACTTCGAGCCCAAGAGTGATGACCTTGTGGTTACCCATCCGGTCGGCCATTGGATGTGGGATAGCGGCTCGTCACAGCGCGGTCTCTCGCGAAGGAAGGGGCTCCCATGGATGACACGGCTGTCGACCAACCGTTTCTCATGCCGATCGAGGAAATCCGCACGATGGCCGGACGTGGCACGGTGGTCACGGGGCGGATCGAACGCGGCATCCTCAAGATCGGCGACCCACTCCAGATCGTGGTCGGGTCCACCGACATCATCGAAACAACCTGCATAGGCATCGAAGCGGGCGGGTCGCTCACCGAGGCCCGCGCCGGCGATCAGATCGGTGTATTGCTTCGCGGCGTGAAGCGAGAGGACATCATGAGGGGGCAAGTACTTGCCGCACCTGGCAGAGCCAAAGCTTAGGGCCCACTTTCGGTGCTGATGCTGTAGGAATGCCGCATCAACAGGCGCTCACGAACATCCGCTCATCAGCGTAAGACGTTTTGTGTCAAACGGTTCGGTCGGTGCCCCGTGGTCTGTCATCGTCCCGGCATAGCGGTAATGGGGTTGGTGCCCGGCAGCGTGCAATCAGGTTGTGTGACCGCACCCAGTTCATTGTTTGTCAGTGCGTCTCCTGTTGGAGGATTTCGGTGGCGGCTCTGATGCCTGCGCTGATGGCGCCGTCCATGAATCCGGCCCAATAGGTGGCGGTTTCGGCGCCCGCCCAGTGCACGCGTCCGAATGGCTCGCGGATGGTCGAGCCATAGGCGGTGAGCGTGCCCGGGGCCATAGCGGCGGTAGGTGAGCCCTGCGTCCAGCGTTCGTGTGTCCAGTCCTGCTCGACGTACTCGATCGGGTGCAGTGCTTCCTCGCCTACGAGTCGAGCCAGCCCTTCGAGCACTGCCTGTCGGCGCTCGGCTGGCGGCAGTGTGCCGTACTCCCGCCAGGCGCCACCTCCGATGAAGACCAGCAGCACACCGATGTCGCCTTCTGGTGCGCTGTTGTCGAACATCACCCGGACCGCGCCGCTGTCGGATGCCCCGAAACCGCTGAGGCCCTTCGCCCGCCAAAACGGCGTCTCATAAACCGCGTCACACTTCATCAGTGCACCCATGGTCATCCGACGCATCAGCTGCGCGCGTTGAGGTGGCAACAACGGCGACCACTCGATCCCGCTCACCATCGGCGGCGGCGCGGCGACGATCACCCTGGACGCGGTCACCACGCCACGGTCCCTGCCCACCGTAACGCTATGGGAAGTCTGGGTGATCGTGCGTACCGGGGCGTTGAGCGCCACCCTTGTCCCCAGCTGCGCGGCCATTGCCAGCGGAATCACTTGCGAACCGCCGACGACGCGATGCTCCTGCGCCCCGCCCTCCACCGATGAGGCTCGGGTGAAGTTTCCCTTGGTTGTCACGTCACCGGCCGCCGCGATGTACCACAGGAAGAACAGCAGCGACACCTCACGCGCATCGACCCCGAAGGACGGCTGCATGTACATCTGAAAGACACTCAGAGTCTGTTCCGTGCCTCCGTTGTTCGTGATCCACTCGTGAACGGTCAAGGAGTCCCATTCGGCGGCATGCTCAGCGGTCCACGGCGCGTCCACCGCGATGGTGGCGGCCATCTCATCAACCTGCGTCAGCACCACGTCCGCGCCCGCCAGCAGGTCGGCGTCCGGCGGCAGGATCCCCGGGTAGCGCTGAGTCCGCCCGAGCTTCTCGCTGTATATCACCGAGTCGCCGACGATGTACTCGGGGAATGTCTTCACCCCGAGCTCGTCGCATAAGCCCTTGATGTGGTGCTGCGCGGGACCGATAAACGCCGCGCCCTTTTCCACCACCGTCCCGTCGGAGAGCTGGTGGTTCAGGATCCGGCCACCGACACGATCACGTGCTTCCAGCACCAGCACCTCACGCCCGGCCGCCACCAGCTCCCGCGCGGCGGCCAGCCCGGAGATCCCGGCTCCGACAATCACGACGTCCACCGAGGACGGCAGATCGCCCGCGATGTTCGGCGACGGCACCTGCGCTTCGGTCGCATCCGGCGGGTCGATGTAGATGTCCACGTCTACCTCCTGAGCAGAGCACCGAAGTGCGGTTGTTGATCGTCTCGGCGTCGATCGGTGTGTACCGGAATCTGCACGCGCTCGGCCTCAGGCGAGGTTGGCGTCGGATCAGTCTGATCATCGAATGGCGGCGTGCCCAGTGTCTGAGTAGACGTATTTCGATAGTTTTCAGACACATCCAGCGGCACCGGTAGTCCCACGATGACCACCCGCCCTACGGCGGGCTTGGGGTTGATCACCGGCGCTGAGCAAGGAATTGGCCTGGCCCTAGCGGTCGAGGCGCGGGTCACCGCGAAGCAACAGCAGTAAACGATCGCCCCATCAGTGAGTTCCGTCTCGGCCAACTAGGCGGCCATGGGGATCACCACTGCCGCAACAAATTACGGCGCTGCGTTTGCGTCGGCGTGGGAGCTCGTCGGCACCCGGGGTGCAGCACGGTGGGCAGGCCGTCAGGGTCGCAGGATCAGTCGGATGGGGTTGCCCTGCTTGCTGCGCAGTCGTTCGACACCGGTGGCGGCCTCAGCCAGCGGCAGTACGTCGCTGATGGAGCGGGCGAGGTCGAGGCGGTGGTGGCGTAGCAGGTTGAGAACTTCTACGACGTCCTGAGGTGCGGATCCGAAGTGGCCGAGGATGCGCTGGAATTGGCTGCTGAAGCTGATGCTGTTGGTGATGGTCAGGGGAGCAGGGGTCAGGCCGACCAGGGTCAGGCTGCCGTGCGGCGCGAGGCAGGACACCGCCTGATCGTGGACGGCGGGTACCCCGGCCATATCGAAGGCGGCGTCGAGGCCGTGTCCGGCGGTGGCGTGCAGGACCGCTTCGGCGAGGTGCGCATCGGTGGGGTCGAACGCGCAGTCCGCACCGAAGTCCAGGGCGCGGCTGCGAGCTGCTTGGTTGGGGTCCAGAGCGATGATGGGAGCGGCGCCGATGGCGCGCAGGAGTTGGATGGTGTGTGCGCCGAGTCCACCCGCTCCCCATACGCCCACCGCCTGAGAAGGTTGGACTCCGGCGGTGGTGGTGATTGCCGCCCACGGGGTGGACACCGCGTCGGGGATGATCGCGGCTTGTTCGAAGGGCAAATCGTCGGGGATAGCAACCAGATCGGCGTGATCGGCCAGCGCGTATTCAGCCATGCCGCCGTCGTAGTGCACGCCGCGTATGCGCACCTGTCCGGCGAAACTGCGGCCCCCGGCCTGCAGCAGTACACGTGTGCCGCGGACCCATACCGCAGGCACCTCGGCGCCCACAACATCGATGGTTCCGGCGACTTCGTGGCCGAGGGTGATCTTGTCGCCGGAGGCGAAGAACCCGGGCAGGTTTCCCTCGATGGCGTGCACGTCGGACAGGCAGATCCCGGCTGCGGCGACCTTGATCCGAACCTGGCCGGGACCGGGATGCGGGACCGGCGTTTCCTCGACGGCGAAGGTAAGCGTGCGCGTGTTCAGGCGCGCGGCAAGCATGGTATCGGACATGGCGGAATCTCCTTATTTGCGAATGGGTTTGAAGGTGACGGGTCGAAGGCGAGCCGGCCGGCGGTGCGGCGGGATCGGATGTCTTCAGTCAGGCCGCCGGAAGCGCCCCGGCTTCAGGTTCACGCGGTTAAGTTGACAACGTTAACCTGACGGTGTCAACTTGAGAAGTGACCACGAAACGTGCACGTGCCCGGCGGGGTGAGGGTCCCCTGTTGCGTGAAGAGATCCTGCGGGCCGCCGAGCAGCTGCTCATCGAGACCGGCACCGAAGACTCGCTCACCGTGCGCGCGGTGGCGCAGCGAGCCGGGATCAGCACGCCGTCGGTGTACCTGCACTTCGCGGACAGGGAAACCCTGGTCGAGGCGGTCTGCCTGCGAGCATGGGAAAAACTGGACGACCTGATGTGCACCGCGATCCAGGAAGCACCCGACCCGTTCGTCGCACTCGGCCAGTGCGCACGGGTTTACATCCGGTTCGCGCTCGAATATCCGGTGCAGTACCGGATATTGATCATGCGCCCGGCCACCGGTCCGGAGACACAGGCCGCCGCGACCGTCTGTGTCCAGCACTTTGTCGATACGGTTTCGGTCTGCGTCGAAGCCGGTGTGCTGCACGGCAATCCCCAGACGCTGGCACTGAGCCTGTGGTCTGCCGCCCACGGCTGCGCATCCCTGGTGATCGCCCAACCGTCATTCCCCTGGCCCCAGGACCTCGACGCGGTGATCGAGCAGACGATCCGCATGGCTGGGTTCGGCGCCGCGTTGTCCTCGCGACTGCCCAGCGCCGTGACACCCGATGCTGCCGAGCTGGCCGCGGGCCTCGACGACCTCACCGCGCGCTGGAACAGCCGCGACCGCCGATGACTTCATCACATCACGACGGGTGCGGATTCCGAACCCTGGCTGTCCGAGCTGCCCGGTCGACCTCAGCAGCGAAGAGAAAATCCATGCTCAGCCGTTGCAGCGGTTAGGGCATCAACAATGTTTGGCTGTGTTGTCGGGCTCAGCGATCACGACCGCGTTGCCACCCAATTGCTTTGCTTGATACATGGCCGAATCCGCGCGGCGAAACAACTTCTGATGACGTCCAGGGTGCTGCATATCGGCCCCTACGGATTCGGATACCGCAGCACCGACACTGGCGGTAATCGTGATCGGCAGATCGGATATCGTCTCGACCGCGCGCCGTGCCCGCTCGGCGACGGCGCTGATGGCCTCGTTGCCCAGATGACCCACGATCGCGAATTCCTCTCCGCCCGTGCGGGCGACGATGGCGCCGGGGGCCGCGGTCGCGTGCAGGCATTCGGCCGTCCGCACCAGTACCTCGTCGCCGAAGGGGTGACCGTAGGTGTCGTTGACAAATTTGAACCTATCCAGGTCGAGTGTGACGACGTACACGCCATCGGGACCGCGGTGTCCGATGTATCGCGATAGGTGCGAGTCGAGGCCGCGTCGGTTCATCAGCTTGGTCAGCGGGTCCGACAGCGCGTCCAGCCGCAGTAGCCAGTGGCAGAACTGCACGGTAGGCAGCACGACGACGGTCACAACGAGATTGAGCAGCACGGACCCGACACCGAGGAAGACGTCCCCCTTCCCGTGTCCGGTGCCCCAAGGCCAACCGATGACCAACATGATCGCCAACGACACGATCGAGAGCAGTGACCAGCCGATATGCGCGGCCAGGACTCGTGGACCGTGGAAGATCGTCGCGTATCCGCCGGTCGTCACCAGTAGGACGATGCCGAGCGCGCCGGAGAGCCGGTCCCGCACCATCACGTTGTTTGCGGTAATGGCGATGTCGACTCCCACGATCCACGCGAGCGATTCGAGTTCCCGCGGCCACGGCAATGACCACCAGCGCACCGTCCACGCCCCCGCGAGGCCGATCGTGACCGCAGCCTGTGTATCCCCCACCGGCCCGGCCTGGCCCGCCTGAGACATCCAGACCAGTGCCGTGATCAGAGCCATGATTATGCCCCCGGATCCGACCATGAGCTTCAACGGGCGCAGCGCCGAATGCGATTCCAAGGTCTCGACGAGCCAGGGGTAATCGACGCGGTCATGCCACCAGGCTCGATATGTCGAACGAATATCGGCCATCGACTTACCGCCTTACGTCGGCAATACGGTCACCGGGCATCGTGCGCGCTGAGGAGGCCGACGCTATGCGGTCAGCTGTACCTGCATCTGGAGACGTTCTGCCACGTGGTAGATCTCGATGATCCGGCCGTCAGCCACCCGAACGATGTCGGTGCCGTTGAACGAGACCGGACGCCCACTGGCGGGTGCACCGAATGCGTCTTCGGCGTGGGTGGCCGTCATCCGCCAGTGGCTGACCACCCACCCGTTGGGCAGTTCCCGCTGGAACACAATCTCGTGATGAGTATCGGTGAACCCGATCCGAACTTCACCGATCAGCATCCGCATGCCCTCGATCCCAGTAGGGGCGCCGGGAACCGGATTGTGATCGATCAGATCCGGTGCGAATACCTTGTCGACTCCGGTGACATCTCCGGTGTCATAGAGCGCGTAGTGAGTGGTGGCGATCGAGATGGCCGAGCAGACATCAGTTTTCATATCGTCTCCTATCGGGTGAGCTGCCACTGGAGCTGCAGAAGGTCTTCCACGTGATAGATCTCGGTGATCCGGCCATCGAGGACACGCACGATGTCGGTACCGGTCAGGGAAATCGGCCTGCCGCTGGCGGACAGCCCGAACGCGTCTCCGGTGTGGGTGGCGGTCATCCGCCAGTGGCTGACCACCCAACCGTCCGGCAGCTCCTGCTGGAACACGATCTCGTGGCGGGTGCCGGTGAACCCGTCGCGCACCTCGCCGATCAAGAACCGCTTTCCCTCGATCCCCGAGGCGATCCCGGCCACCGGGTTGTGATCGATCAGGTCGGATGCGAACACCTCATCGACTCCGGCCACGTCTCCGGTGTCATACAGCGTGTAGTTGCGGGTGGCGACCGCGATGGTCGAGCTGAGTGCTGTCGTCATGTCGTTCTCCCTGGGGTTGGTGTCGTGGCAGCCGAGTCAGGCAACAGAACGTAGATACGATTCGAGGACGACGATTCTGCCTCGAGCCCAATCCCGGTATCCGGGTTCGATTCCCACATGTTCGATGCTCAACCGCCCGCGGAACGTGGTGATGATGTAGGCGGGTGTGTAGGGCATCTTCCCCATGGCAGCCGCGAGGTCGGCCTGCGGATGGTGCCGAATGATGCCGCGGAAGTCCTCGAGTTCGACCCCGACCGGCGAACGCAGCGAAGGGATCCGGCCCCAGTTGGTGTCGGGAATCGTGTCCGGCATCCGGTACTGCAGGAATGACTCGGGAAACTGCAGGGCCGAGCGGTGGACGGCGCCCTCGGCGAGCCCGTACCGCAACTCTTCATTGACGGCCCGCGCGAGATCGGCAAGCCCGGTGGCGTCACTCGATGCCGTGAATGTGGCGTAGCCCAACGCATTTGTCACTTCGAGTCGAGCCACCGCCGGCGTCATTCGGGTCCGCAGGTCCACGACGTAGCAGTACGGGATCTCGGCGAGGGGGACATTCTTGACATCAGCTTCGGTCCGCAGGATCGCCGCGGTCACCAAGCCGTTGACCGTCACCTGGTGGCGGCGCCCGAACTCGACCAGCGCGGTCGTGGCCGCCGCGTCGAGCCGGCAACGCACCGGCGGGTTCGACACGGGCTGCTGACCGGTATCGCTCGATTGTTCCGGGCCGGGATCAATCGCTACCGGGGTCGAAGGTTCAGCGTCATCGAAACCGCGCTTGGCGATGCCTCGATCGGCGAACAGCGTCTCCAACGACTCTGGATAACCACGAGAGGCCGTGACCACGGTATTGCCTTGTGCCATATCGGTATAGAGCGACCACAGATCATCGAGCACCGCCAGTACATACTGCCCGTCGGCGATGCTGTGGTGGGTCAGCAATGTGACGGTCGCGCGATCACCGTCGCGCACAACATGCAGACCCGATAGGACGCGACCCGGGTCCAGGTCGCACAGCGGATCGTCGATATCCCCCTCGCACACGGTCAGGCTCGGCAGCGGTGCGGACGGTCCGACGACCAGGTGGCCACCGTCGGCCACCGCCAAATGCGTGACCAGCACGGGGTACCTACGCCGCACACCCTCGAACGCATCGGCTAGAGCGGCCAAGTCCAACGGACCGCGCACCCGCACCGAACATCCGACAACCGTCCCGAGACGAGCCCACAGCTCCTCGCTGGGAGCCAACAACCGAACCGCGGTTTCCACCATGTCGAACTCCTTTACGTAGCGATATGGGGCACCTCGTCAGGCGAGGTTGGTGTCCTGCTCAGCTAGCCAGGCCGCGACAGTGTGGGATTTGGTGTCCAGTAGTCGAATGGAGCTGGTGGTCGCCTTGGGCACCGGCGGCGCCGTGAACGACGAAGGTCATGTCACATAACTCCTTACGTGAGCCGATGGATAGGGCTGGTCGAACGTGGGCCGTGCTTCGGCTGGATATCGCGCGGCGGGACCAGACGTGCTGGCCACGAAAGCTTTCGTGTTCAGTTGCCCCAGCGGCCAGCGTTGGCCGAGGCTTCCAAAGCGGTTGTGTAAGGCG
This sequence comes from Nocardia sp. NPDC050175, assembly GCF_044459885.1. Lineage (NCBI taxonomy): Bacteria > Bacillati > Actinomycetota > Actinomycetes > Mycobacteriales > Nocardiaceae > Nocardia > Nocardia sp. NPDC050175. The sequence goes on along the minus strand of NZ_JBITJI010000003.1, from coordinate 267,926 downwards.
GGGTCTCGCGTTCCCGGATTTGGGCAGCGGTCAGGGTGTAGGGCAGTGCCTTCTCCGGGCGGCGACGGGCTTGCGCGATGATCTCGTCGGCGATGGTTGTCGCAGTGGAGTGGCGGGGGTAGGCGCGGTGGATTTCCGCTCCTTGCGCGTCGGTGATGCACTCACTGCTGAGGTCGAAGTCGATCCCGCTACCGAGATGGGTAAGTTCGGTGAGCAGGCCTCGGCGTCCGGCGATGCCGAGGCTGGTGTGCAACGCGATGGCATCCCACACCGCGTCCACGTCCTTGGCCGCCATGCCCTTACCGGTGAGGAATTCCGCCGCAACGTCGGCGCCGTCGACCTCGAAACGCTGGTGCCTGTCCCCCCGCTCGGTCAGCCCGATATCGTGCAGCACGCAGGCATGGAACAACAGGTCCGGTGCCAGCTCCCGGTCGAGGTCGATACCGCGATGGCGGGCGAGCAAGCGGGCGAACAACCAACTGCGGACGCTGTGGTTGGCGACGGCGACACTTTCGGTGCTCGTGACGAGGTCGAGGACATCCCGGGCGAGCGGACTATCTGGAATCACCAGGACATCGCTCGCAGTGCTGGCCCCGGCATCGGCCTCCGAGGAGGCTGCGGCGCTGGTCAGAGGTCCACGGTTGTTCATACGGCCAAGTCTGACCCGCGAACGACGGCATGCCCAGTGGCTGAATAGACATCTTCCGATAGTATTCAGACACATGGAGCCCCACCGGGTAGTCGTGCTGGTCCTGGATGCCGTCGAGCCTTTGGAACTGGCGATGGTCGCCGACCTGTTCAGCCGACGCTCCGGGCTGCCCTACCACGTCGAACTCTGTGCCCAACGGCCCGGCCTGGCCCCCACCACTGCCGGATACCGGATCCAAATACAGCACGGTCTGGACATGCTCGACACCGCCGACACCGTGATGGTGCCCGGCTTCGAACCCCACGACCAACCCCCACCCCACCAGGTCACCGACGCGCTGGCCCGTGCGCACGACCGGGGCGCCCGCGTGCTGTCGATCTGCACCGGAGCGTTCGCCCTGGCCGCGGCCGGCCTACTCGACGGCCGCCGAGCCACCACCCACTGGCAACACGCCGACGAACTGGCCACCACCTACCCGACCGTGCAGGTCGAGCATGACGTCCTCTACATCGACGAGGAAACAATCCTGACCTCCGCCGGAGTCGCCGCCGGCATCGACCTGTGCCTGCACCTCATCCGCCGCGACCACGGCATCGGGGCCGCCAACCAGCTCGCCCGCCTGATCGTGGCCCCACCCCACCGCGACGGCGGCCAAGCCCAATACATCCAACGCCCCGTCCTACCCGGCCCCGGCTCCACCTTCGCCGACACCCTCACCTGGGCCCGCGACAACCTGCACGAACACTTCACCGTCGGCGAAATGGCCCGCCGCGCAGGCATATCCGAACGCACACTGGTACGCCGATTCATCGCCGAACTAGGCCTCACCCCGATACGCTGGCTCATCGCCGCCCGCATCGACCTCGCCTGCGAAATCCTCGAACAAGACGATTGCGGCATCGACGAACTCGCCCGCCGCGTCGGCCTGGGCACCGCCCCCAACCTACGCACCCATTTCCGCCGCCTGGTCGGAACCACCCCCGCGGTTTACCGACGCACCTTCGGCAAACCCACTGGGTAGGTCACGCTGAATCACTCCGCGGGAACGCTGATTACCTGACTATCCCGCAAAATGCTGATCGCGAGCAAAAGAGAGATATGAGCTGCGCGGCGATGCGCCGTCCGTCTGTGAGCTGCGGCCAGCATTCGTCGGCCGACGACCCTGTCACATCTCGGACTGTCTCGGCAAGCACGGGATTTCGGGTGGTGGCCAGTCGCTGATCGGTTGGCAACCAACGACTCTGGAACATCCGGTATTAGCCGAATGCCGTGCATCCTCCGCGCGCGTTGGCCGTAGCGGCTGGCAGCCAACCAGATCGCGCGGATCGGAAGGCGCACTGGCGATTCGGCTGTCTACGACGGGGGCGTTTACGGAAACCGCGTCTGGCTGACCAACAACGACTGCGCCTATGTCGCGGACATCGTCTCACCAGAGTCATGAGCTTCGGTCTGGCCGTGGGTAGCGTCAGCTAGTGCCCTGTAATGCTGCTTCCCGCGCCGACCGAACCGGTCGGCGCAGATCGGTCGAGGATCAACGGACCATGGCCATCTGGGTCCTCGGCCGAATGCAACCGTCATGCCGCTGACCGAACGGTCTAGGGGTCGTTGAGCAAGATCAGTGTGGCCGACAACCAGATCCGGCCCACTGCCTTCTGCCCCGCCGACAGCGAGGCAGGCGGGCCGGAAGACTGTTCCTGGAGCCTGCGCACGCTCAGCGTCTACGAGGAGTGCGTGCGGACGTACTCGATCGCGCGCTGAACAGAGGTGATTTTCGGAGCTACTTCGTCGGGGATCTCGATGCCGAACTCTTCCCCCAAGGCCGTCATGAGAGCAGCGACGCTGACATCGTCAGCTCCGAGGTCGTTGACAAAGGAGGCTTCGGATATTGTTTTTTCCACCGAAACGCCGAGTTGCTCGGACACGATCGTCTTGACGCGCTTCGATACCGGGGTTACACCGCTGCCGTGCGGCGCTTGGCCTTTGACTCCTTGGTTTCGACCGCCAGACCGCCGAAGAGGGTGGCGAACGAATCCAGCACGGCCTATGCCCGGCTCGGTAGGTCAGCCAGTTGAGGATAAGTCCGTCGATCACGGTGGTGAGCATCCGGCTCAGCACCGCACCGCTGATGCGCCATCCACCTTTCACGTAACCGCAAGTGTCAGGTGCGCCCTGTTAGCTACATCCAGATCCCGCCGCCGGGTCGGCCCGAACGCTGCTTCGATAACGGAGAAGGACGGGCGAACTCTACTTAAGTTGATGACCATTCCGAAGAAGTCGGCCGCCGAAATCAGAAAATATCTGACTTTACCTGGGAGTATGCTAGATCACACGGTAGTTACATTGACGATCATTCACCAGTCGGTCAGGCTGAGCCACATGACTTGGAGCAAACATTCAGCAATGTTCACCGGGTGGCGTACGGCATCGCCCGAATACGGTGCCGAACTGTCCAGGAGTTCGGGGCGAGCACGCAATCCCTTGATGGGAGCCGCGATCGCCGGGTAGGCGAGCCAGTCCGTACTGATCCCGCTCCTGATCCTCGACGATCGGCGACCGCGCCCGCTGCCACGCACACCCAAGGAGTTCCGAAGATGTGCAACTTACGTCATACACCGCTTGGCACCAGTCCGTTCGAGACTCCCGAACCACTCGACACCGCGGCGACACCGATCGCATCCGGCCACGACGAACACGGCATACGGCATACGGCCGAGTTCAAGGCGGCGAAATGAACCGTAACAAAGGCCTTTTCGGCGAACGGCTGACACTGCTGTTCCAAGCGGCGGGCACACCTCCGACGAAATCTGTTGTCCGCGCGGTCAATACCCGAACCAACGGCGCGATGACCGTCACCGAGCAGCGAATCAGTAACTGGCGCAGGGCTCACCGGGTGCCCGCCACCTTCGACGCGGTGCGCCCGGTACTCGAGGTGCTCATCGGTGAGGCCACCAAACGCTGCGGCGCGATACCCGGTTTCGATCGTTCGCTCCTCGATCTGAAGAACTGGCGTGCGGATTGGCAGGCTTCCCGATCGGATGCTCACGTCGTTGCCTATGACCCGGATCGGGAGCCATACCGCGGCCTCGCCCCGTTCCGCGCCGAGGATGCCGACATATTCTTCGGCCGCGAATCGGCGCTACGCCGACTAACCGACCTGGTCGAATCCTGCGCGGCCGGCGACAAATCACTGGTGCTGCTGCTCGGCCGTTCGGGCACCGGCAAGTCGTCACTGCTCACCGCCGGGCTACAGGCCCACCCAGGAGCACGCACACCGATCCTGCTCACTCCAGGCGCCGATCCCCTCGCCGCGCTACGTACCATCCCCGATTCCAGCAACGGCGATCGACTGATCCTGGTCGACCAGGGCGAAGAGCTGTTCACCCTGTGCCCGGACGAAGCGGCGCGCAATGCCTTCCTCGATGTAGTGCACAAGCTGGCAGCAACCGACGTGGTCGTGCTGGCCCTCGATATCACCTATGTCCCCGACATCATGAGCTGCGATCGGCTCGCCACCGCACTGCGCGAGCGTTCGATGCTGCTCAGCGCGATGACCGATGACGAACTGCGCGAAGCGATCACCGCCCCCGCCGCCGCGATCGGCGCACGAGTGGACCAGCACCTCGTCGATGCCCTGCTCGCCGATGTGCATACCGCCACTTCCCCCGATCGCCGTGCCGCCCTCCTTCCACTGCTATCGCACGTCCTGCGGGAGATCTGGTCCAAGCGCAAGAGCAAAACCCTCACACTGGACCTGTACCAAGTGGCGGGCGGCATCTCGGGCGCAATCGCCGCGACAGCCGAACGGGTGTGGTCCGAGCTCGGCGACAACGAACGCGAAACCGCCAGACGAGTTCTCGTCGCGCTGACCCTCGTCGGGCCGCACATGATCACCCGCAATCGGATTCGCATCGACATCCTCGTCGGCGAATCCACCGACCCACAATGCGCCTCGACGATCATCGGCAAGTTCGTGGCCGCGCGCCTGCTCGTCCAACACGACGGCGAGGTCGAACTGCTGCACGATGCGCTGCTCACGGCGTGGCCCAGGATGACGGCCTGGCTCACGCAGGAAGGGGAACTCGCCCCCGCCCGCCAACGCATCGAGGACGACGCACGCGCCTGGTCGGCCGGCTGCCGCCCCGCGACGCTGCTCTACGGAAAAGGACGCCTGGACAACGCGATAGAACTCGACGCGCGCACGAATTCACTGAACCGCCTCGCGCGTGAATTCATTGCCGAGTCCGCACGCGCGGAGGCGCGTAGGACACGCACGCGGCTGCTAGTGCTCGGTGCCATCGGCCTGCTCACGGTCGCGGTGGTCGCACTGGTCTGCGCGATTATCGTCCAGCGCGCCACCAGCCACGACCAATGCGGCGACGACGCCTTCCGCTTGTGGCGCAGTACCGATCGGCTGGCCGTCGAGTCCACCGCAGCGCTGTCGAACACACATTCGGGCGCGGTCACGACGATCGTTTTGAGCGTCGGCAGCAGTTGGATCACGCCCACGGCTCGCTGACCGACTTTCCCGCTCGACGAGGGCACTACTATGCGGGGTTTCTGAGTGCGAGGCGACAAATTCACGACCGGCAATTCGGCAGTAGGCAGCCCCGCCCACCGCGACATCGAGGGCTGCTGATCACATACCTCCAATGAACCGTTTCAGGCGGTTGTCGAGCGTCAATTGATCCCGCCGTAAGCATATTGTGCGCATTGGGCAGACATCCACAGCGTTGGCACAAATACGCGTCTGCATGCGGACAGAAACACCGACTACGCCACTCAGCGTGTGTGCAGAAATATCTGAAACCCTGCGCAGCCGAAAGCATCACTGGCGACATTTCGGGGACTGCGTTGCTACATGCGTCGCAAAACTTTTCAACCCCCATGCCATAACTATTGAATAATGAAAATAGCCTGGCGATTATCTAAACACCCCCTCCTACCTGCACACATACCGATATGTCCGAATTCAGACTTTGACTCTCTCAATCAATCAACGGAACCATATTCACCGTGAAGAACTATCGAAATTACCCATCCATCATCCGATCTGCATACACATCTGTACGCAGTGGTAGCCGAATTCGTTCGACTCTGACCTCGGCCACCGTCGGCGCACTGATTGCTATTCCCTTTGCCGGGATGGCAGCAGCTCATCCACCGCCACCCGGATGCGCCATCGACAATTCGGCACCGAACATGCTGACGCTCTCCTGTCAGCCCGGAGCAGGGCAAGATCTGCACGCCTTCCTCCGCTGCCGAGACGCCATCGGCGTTCTGCACAGTCACATCGGAATCACCATCGGAAACACCGGTGGAGTATCTCGGGCGGAATGCGGTCCCGGCGAAAACGGTCCGCAATAGCTCTACCGTCCGATCTTCATTTCGTCCGTCCGGAAGCCAGTCATGCCCGGTTCGCCGGGATCGATCGAAAGGTGTTCGACAATGCGGGTGAAGACACGTCAGATCACAACAACCAAGGCCCAGGCAAAGCACCGCCGGGTGACCAGCCGTAACCGGCGCGGACTGAGCGCGGCCGCGGCCTTCGCCGGATTGGCCACGGTCATGATGTCCGGTGCACACGCCTCGGCCGACGCCCCACCCGACCCGGTCGGGATCGGCGATATCAACGGTGTGTTGTCGAACCTCGGCACGACGGTCAGCGAGCACCTCGACCCGAAGACGCGGTCGATGATCGATTCAGGGTTATCGGCGGTCGGCAACGCCGCGGGAGTCACCCCGTGGGGCGCCGATATCGATAATGCGGTGGGCATGGCCAGGCGCAGCCTGGGCGCCGCGATGACCGCGCCGATACCGAGCGCGCCGGTGCCCGACAACACTCCAGTGGGTGCGCCCATGCCAACATCGTCCGCACCGGCCGTCACCGATCTGCTCGGTCCGGTGTCGCAGCCGGTATCCGATATCGCGGCCACGGTCGCCCAGATCGCGGGCACCGGAATAGATCTGGGTCAGATCGCGACATGGGCCGACAGCACGTTCCAGAACGGACCGCTGCGCCAGCCGATCAATGATCTGCTCGGATTCGTCACGGAGGCAACCGAAATGGCCGGCGCGGGACGCCGCAACAATGGCGTCGACGCTATCGACGACCTGATCAGCCAGGCCGCCGAAGCTTTCGGATTCCCGATCAGCGGACCCAATCCGGCCGCGGGCCTGCGGGATCTGCTGACCTCGTTCGCCCACGGCGTGGGTGACATGCCCAATCCGGTCGGCGAATTCGTCCGATCGATCTCGCCCGAACTCATCGATGTTGCTGTGCCGCTGCTGGATTCGCTCGGCACGGTGCTGCGGGCCCCAGATCCGCTGCGAGAGTTCGCGTCCATGCTGACCGGACCGACCGCCGCCAACCTGCTGTCGACGGTGCGCACGGACCTACGACAGGTGGTCGGCCTCGCGCTCAACCACACCGGACTGCTCATGCTGCCCGCCCTCGCACTGCTGCCGCTGGCCATCCTCGCGCTGCCGATCATCGGCGTCCTGATCCTGCTCGCGATCCCGGTGCTCATCGTGGCCGCCTTGATCGCGCTGCCGGTATTGCTCGTCATCGGCATCGTGCTGACCATCCTGACGCTGCCGATCGCGCTTCCGCTGGTCATCCTGGCCGCTCCGTTCGTCATCGGCGCGGCGGCGCTCGGGCTGGCCGGCGGCGTACTCGTGCTGGCGGCGGCGGTCTTCGCCTGGGCCATCGGCGCGGCATTCATCGCCGCGGTCTACGCAGCGGTCGAGATCGTGCAACACGTCGTACCGCTGGTCGGTCTCGCGATCACCGCGGCGCTGATCCTGCTCGTCCCCGGAATCGGACCGCTGCTGGCACCAATAGCCTTCGCCCTGGCCACAGCGCTGCCGATGTTCATCGGCGTGGCCATGCTGTTCGCCGGACCGCTGATCGGCGGACTACTCGCGGTGACCGGCGCGGGCATCATCATCGTCGGCGGGGCCGCGCTGCTTTTCGCTGTCCTCGCGGCACTGGTCGTCGTCACGATCATTTTCCCACCGCTGGCGCTGATCACCATTCCGCTCGGCCTGATCATCGCCATCGGCGGCGGTCTCGCGGTCGCCGCGGTCGCGCTCGCGGTCGTCGTCGCCACCTTCATCGGGACCGCCGGAATCGTCGCATTGACCATGGCCTGCTCCGGCCTGACCGCGACAGCCATCGCGGCAGCCAGCGTAGCCATGCCGTTCGTGGCCTTCGCGGTTCTCGCCATCGACACGGTCGGCCTCATTCTGCTGAATCCGCCACTGGCACTGCTGTTGTCACCGCTGATCTTCGGTGCGTTCTTGGCGACCATGTTCTTCAACGTCGCCGGCTCCGCGATCGCGGGCCTGCTATTCCTCGGCGGAATCTCGGGCGCGCTCATCGTCACCGGTCTAGGACTACTGGTAGCGGCGGCGCTGGGCGCTGCCGTACTGGCCTTCGCGCCGATGCTGGTCTTCCCACCTCTGGGGCTACTCACCATCCCGCTCGCGGCACTGATCTTCGGGGTCATCGCCGTCGGCATCTTCGCCATCTTCAGCACCGTCCTGGCCGCATGGGCCATCACCGCACTCGCCATCGTGATCGTCGCCGTGGCATCTCTCCCGGTGCTCGCCATCGCTACCGGTGTACTCGCGATAGCGGGGGTGATCGCAGCGGCGGTACTCAGCCTGCCATTCCTGATCTTCGGTCCACTCGCACCGATAGTCGCGGGACTGGTGATGACACCGATCTTCGGCGCAATACTCGGCCTGGCGACCCTGCTGATCAGTGCGGCAAGTGTGATCATCATCGGAGTCGGCATCGTGGCACTCGCCATCCTGCTGATCGGCATCCCGACCCTCGGCGAACTCATCGCCGCACTCGCGGGCGGCATCCTCGCGGTCGGCATCGGCATCCTGCTAGCACTCGCCGGAGCCATGGTCCTCGCGCCGGTCCTGCTCGCGGTGCTACCGGTATTGGTCATCGGCGCACCGATCCTGTTGGGACTGCTGGCACTCGGCGCGATCATCGCAGCACCGATCGTGCTGGGGCTGTTGGCGCTTGGCGCACTCGCCATCGGCGCACTGGTAATCGGTGCACCAATCGTATTGGGGCTGCTCGCATTGGGCGCACTCGCCGTCGGAGCCCTCGTTCTCGGCGCGCCAATCGTGCTGGGGCTGCTGGCATTGGGTGCGCTCGCCGTGGCAGCGGTCGTGATCGGGGCACCGCTCGTCCTGGGCGCGCTGGCCCTCGCGGCTATCGTTGGCGGACCGATCGTGCTGGGGCTGTTGGCGCTTGGCGCACTCGCCATCGGCGCACTGGTAATCGGTGCACCAATCGTGCTGGGGCTGCTCGCATTGGGCGCCCTTGCCGTGACGGCTGTCGTCATCGGGGCACCGCTTCTCCTGGGGGCGGTCGCCCTCGCCGTCCTCGTTGGCGGACCCATCGTCCTCGGGCTGCTGGCGCTTGGCGCACTCGCCATCGGCGCACTGGCAATCGGTGCACCAATCGTATTGGGGCTGCTCGCATTGGGCGCCCTTGCCATCGGAGCCATCGCTCTGGGCGCACCATTTGTGCTGGGGCTGCTGGCGTTGGGCGCGATCACCCTGGCAGCGGTCGTGATCGGCGCACCGCTGCTTCTGAGTGTGCTCGCCCTCGCGGCCCTCGTTGGTGGGTCAATCATCCTGGGACTACTGGTTCTTGGCGCACTCGCGATCGCTGCGGTAGTCATCGGTGGCCCACTGCTATTCGGCGCATTGGCCATCGCGGCGCCTTTTGTGATCGGCGGAGCAATCATCCTGGGGACACTGGCGCTCGGCGCACTGGCGGCTGCCGCGGCAGTCGGGGGCACCTTGCTCTTCGGCGCTATCGCCGTGGCGATATTAGCCGCGCTCGCGGTGGCGGCCGTCGTCATCGGCACACCGATTGTGCTGGGCGCGTTGGCAATCGGCGCTCTAGCGGTCGGCGCAGCAGTGGTCGGCGCAGCAGTGGTCGGCGCAGCGGTGCTACTAGGTGCCATCGCCGCGCCGCTCGTTTTGGGCCTGCTGGTCATGGCTGCGCTCGCCCTGGCCGCGCTGGCCGCGCTGGCCGCGTTAGCTGTCGGCGCTGCCGTAGTCGGCGCCGCGGTCGCGATCGGCGCGTTGGTGGTGACCGCGATTGCCGTCGGCGGACCTGCACTGGCGATCGGCGCTCCGATTCTGCTTGCCGCACTGGCACTTATGGTCGCGATGATCGGCATTCCGCTGTTCGGAGCGTTCGCCTTGGGTGCGGCGGCAGCCGGGGTTGCGGCGCTCGCACTCGGCGGTGTCGCGATGGCAGGGCTGCTCACGGTGGCGGTACCGATCGTCGGCGCTCTCACCATCGCGCTGATGGTGCTGGGTTTACCCGCGGTGGTCGTGGTACCGCTGGTGTTCGTCATACCGATCGTGCTGATCGTGGTCGTACCGATCACCATCAACAACACCTCGGTGGTGGAGTACATCATTTCGGCCCTGCGCGCCGAGCAGGACCAGCACGGCGAGAACCGCGACTGCACCGGCGGAGCCATGCGGACGGGAACCCAGCTCCTCGACGGCCCTCCCCCGGCGACGCCCACCGCAGCGCTGATCGCCTCGCTCCAGCAGGTGCTCGCTCCGCTACCGCGCACCGAGAAGGCCACTGCGCCGACACCGCGCGAACCCGCGCTTCCGCTGGTCGGGCAAAATGCCGCAGACGGTTCGATGCACACCGCCGCACCACAGGAGTTGGTCAACCTCGCACTGTGAGGCACTGACTCACCCCGGGATCGGTCCGGCACCAAGGTCGAAGTAAAGCCCCAAGTGCCGGACCGATCCGCAGCACCGACTCGAAAGATGGCTACCCGCAAGCCTGGTCGTCGAGCGACACACGCTGTCGATTCGTCGATAAAGGTCCGTACCACCAGTGGCAGCAAGGCGCTGGAGAGGCTGGCGCCAGCAAGATTCTCAGAGTCCTGACCGAGGAAGTCTCGCCGAAGGGCCTGCGACATCCGGGCCGTGTTCGGTGTGCCGAGCGAGGACGATGCGTCGAGGCGATTCAACATCCTGGACTGGTAACCGACACCGACAGCCCAAGGATGATGGGGCCCTCTGAGAGTCCTCCCGCGCATTCCGTCGTCATACCAGAACTGCGGTGAACCTCCAGTCCAGCACTGGTCGGGGTCCGTCGCTGCCGTCGGCATGCACCACCGTCCGCAACTGCGCTGTTCCGCCACCGCCAGGAAGGCGCGCGAGGTGCCCGACCGTCAGTTTGCTACGCAAAGTGTCGCCCTCGTATACCGGCCCGGTGTGCTCACAGGACTGCCACGCCAACACAGTGACCATTGCGGGCAGCGCACGGGAAACCTGCGCAAGCGCCAGCCCGATGGTGTGCCCGCCATAGACTAATCGGCGACCACCGGCCACAACCGAATCATGGTGCACCTCAGCGATATTGAGTGTCAGCCGAGCGAGCTCGGGGGCACTTGTCACCACGTCGGCACCGACGATATCCCACCGCATGCCGGGAACAAGTTCGTGAAATCGCGGGCCGGGCAACGCTTCTGCGGCGGCGTCGAGTGACCAGCCCTCGATGGCGTCCGCGCCGACGACGGAATCCGCTCCGACAGTGGCGAGATCGTCCGCGTGACCGGTATCCCGATCACCATCGCGCAGCGGGATCATCGCACAGCGATAGAAATCCAGAACTCGTCGGCGGTGTTGATCGTCGGTAACGATGTACAGCGCCGCGAGTCCGGTGGCGGCTCGTCCGGGTTTGCGCTGGTTCTGGCGCAGCGCGACCACAGTGGTGGTCGTGGTCAGGGTGTCACCGATGCTCGGCGCGCGACGGAAGGTGAGTCCGCGATAGAAGAGATTGGCCTTCACGTGGCGGGTCGCCACGGTCGATTGTCCGATCGCGACGTTCCACACCAGCGCGGGATGGGCCAGTGCACCGCCGGTGACACGTTGGCTCAGCTGAGCATCTAGTGCTAGGCGTAGCCGGTCTCCGAGGATCGCCTGATGCAGTGCTGCGCGACCTTCGGTCAACGTGAGTGCCGGGGCGGTGTCGAAGCGTTGACCTATGGTGAGATCGTCGAAGTAGGGCCCGTCAAGAGTCTCCGAATCCCCTACCTGCACAACAGGATTTGTCATGCCGCTCCTTCATGGGTCCTGGACAGCACGCGGCGTGCCCAGACCGCGACTGCCTCATCGATCATCGCGCCGTCCAACGTCGCTGCCCCGATCCCCCGCCCATGGCTCTCCGTCAGCGCCGCCAGAATCCGCCGCGCCTTGTCGACCTCGTCGACGCCCGGCTTGAACGCTTCCTGAACGGCCAACACATGTCGCGGATGAATCACCCACTTGCCGTCGAACCCCAGCCCGACCGCTCTGTCCACACTTGCCAGGAATTCGTCATCGACCGCGACACCGAGGTGCGGCCCGTCGATCGCGGCAAGCCCGGCCGAGCGCGCCGCCACCAGCACCGAGTCCTGCGCATAGTGCCAAGATTCAGGCGAGACCGCAGTCCGCCCGAGCGAGGCCGCGAGATCGGCATAACCCAGCACCAGGGCACCGAGTCGCGGTGCAGCCCCCGCGATCTCGCGCACATTCGCTACACCGCTCGCGGTTTCGATCAAGGCTTGGACAACAATCGGCTCCCGTAGTCCCGCAGCCGCTTCGGCACCCTCGAGCAGCCGGTCGATAAACTCGATATCAGCGGCGCTCTCCACCTTCGGCAGCATGACCGTCGCCACCCCGAGCCCGACGCAAGCCAGGACATCCAAATGGCACCACGGGGTACGCGGCGCATTGACCCGCACGCTGACCGCCACGGACAGGTCCCGCAACTCCCCCGCACAACTCGCGGCAAGGCCGTCGCGGGCCGTGGCCTTCTCCGCGGGTGCGACCGCGTCTTCGAGATCGATGATCACACCGTCGGATCCGGCCTCGAGAGCCTTGGCGATCAAGCTCGGGCGAGAGGCCGGCACCGACAACCACGATCCCCCTGGGCATTGCGCACCCCACCTCGATGTCCCCATTCGCCACCCTTACTTCCCGCTCGACAAATTTTAATCTATATTAAACTAAATATCAGCGCACGGCGCTCTAGGGTCACCTCGCGTAGGAGATAGATACAGATGCCTTTGTCCGCCGACGAGAAGATCGTCGTCAAGACCGTGCGCGACTTCGTCGACCGCGAAGTCAAGCCTGTGGTGCACGAGCTGGAGAAGAACAACACCTACCCCGAGGCCCTCATCGAACAGATGAAGCAGCTCGGCATCTTCGGCCTCGCCATTCCCGAACCCTATGGTGAGGCACCGGTTTCGATGCCCTGCTATGTCGGGGTCACCGAGGAACTCGCCCGCGGCTGGATGAGCCTGGCCGGGGCGATGGGCGGGCACACTGTCGTCTCGAAGCTGCTGCTGACCTTCGGCACCGAACAGCAGAAGCAGTACTACCTGCCGCGGATGGCGACCGGCGAGATCCGCGCCACCATGGCGCTGACCGAGCCCGGCGGCGGTTCGGATCTCCAGGCGATGGCCACCGTTGCCGCCATCGACGGCGACGAGTACGTGATCACCGGCGCCAAGACCTGGATCAGCAACGCACGCCACTCCCAGCTGATCGCGCTGCTGTGCAAGACGGACCCGAAGGCCGAGCCGCGACATCGGGGCATCAGCATCCTGCTGCTGGAACATGGTCCGGGACTGACGGTTTCACGCGATCTACCCAAGCTCGGCTACAAGGGCGTCGAGAGCTGCGAGCTATCCTTCGACGGTTACCGCGCGCCCCGATCCGCCGTGCTCGGCGGTGTCGAAGGCAAGGGTTTCGCGCAGATGATGAAGGGATTGGAGACCGGCCGTATCCAGGTCGCCTCGCGCGCTCTCGGCGTAGCCCAGGCCGCGTTCGACGATTCCCTGCGCTACGCCCAAGACAGACAGAGCTTCGGCAAGCCGATCTGGCAGCACCAGTCGATCGGCAACTATCTGGCGGATATGGCGACAAAGCTCACCGCGGCAAGACAACTCGTGCTCTACGCGGCCGAGCGGTTCGACTCCGGGGAACGCTGCGATATGGAGGCGGGCATGGCCAAGCTCTACGCCTCCGAGGTGGCGATGGAGATCGCGCTGAACGCGGTCCGCATCCACGGTGGTTATGGCTACTCCACCGAGTACGACGTGGAACGCTATTTCCGTGACGCACCGCTGATGATCGTCGGTGAGGGCACCAACGAGATCCAGCGCAACGTGATCGCCGCGCAGTTGGTGAATCGAAACGGGCTCGGCCGCTGAGACAGTGGCGACCCGCGCCCCTCGGCGCGGGTCGCCAGCCGGTCATCCGATCGGCTCCCCTACCGGGTGCACTTCGCGGATTCTGTCGACAACGATCTTGGCGGTCTCCGCGCAGGCGGTTGTGCCGCCGTTGGCGTATTCCTTGACGGCGTCACCGACGTTCCATAAGTTCGCGATCGGGGTTGTGTTTGGCAGGTCGTATCCGGCGACCGCGCGTTGTGGCGGCCAGCCGTCGCGGGTGACGTTGATCGAGATGATGCGGGCTTCGTCGAAACCGTCGATCTGGTCGCGCAGATCCTGCAGCAGTAGTTCGGTTTCGGCGACCTCGTCGAAATCGCCCACGGCGGGCTTGGGCACCGAGGTACCGACATACAGATTCCAGCCCGCGGGCGACATCTCCGGGCACAGCTCAGAGAAGTTCGCGACGTAGCACAGGCGCCGGGTTGTGGCGAAGCTCAGCATGCCCGGCGCCTTGATGAGCTTTTCCTGGCTGGCGAAGTTCACCGAGATCATCGCGCACGGACGGTTCGCTTTATCGACGATCTCGACATAGTCCGCCGGAAGGTTGTCTCGGCCGACCACATCGAGGGTGGCGAACGGCCCGATGTCACTGACCGCGAAACCACAAGTGACGTCGATCAATTCATCGTCACGCCGGATGCTGGCGCCGGTGACCTTGCCGTCGGTGACAGCGAGCGAGGTGACCTCGCTGGACAACCACACCTGGCCGCCGTTGCTCTGCACCACGTCGGCGAGTGCCTGCCAGATGCCGATGGTGCCCTGTGGTGCGAAACCGAACTTCTTGAATGCGCTCTTGCGGGTGAAGTAGGTGAGGAACACCCGCGCGGGCAGTTCCTCCGAGCCGACGGCGAAGACCGAGCCGCACATGTTGCGGAAGATGCCGTGCACCGATTCGTTCTTGGTGTATTTGGCGACCCAGTCCGCGGTGGACAGTTCGTCTTCGGGCAGCCCGCTGTCGTTGCGTGCCGCACCGAGACCCGAAACCAGTTTCGCGCCTTGACGAGTCAGCTTCGACAGCAGGAACCCCCAGCCACCGCCGGTCACGTCGACGTCCTTGTCACCGATCCGGTACAGGATCGGCGGTTGCGGCGACCGGAGGTCGAATTTGGCGCCGACCTCGTCGAAGGTTTCCTCAGTGATGCCGCCGGTCTCGATCACGATCGCGCCGTTGTTCACCTTGAAGCCGTCGATCTCATCGGTCGAGGCGCGGCCGCCGACCTTGTCCAAGCGCTCTACTACGAGGGTGCGGTAGCCGAGGTGCGAGAGCCGGGCCGCGGTGAACAGTCCACCGGCTCCGGCACCGATGACCAAGGTGTCCCAGGTTTTGTTGTCTGTCATGGTGTTCCTCAGCCGAGTGGGTTGGTGCCGGGTTCGGCACCGGACAGGTCGGTGATCTCGGCCCATTGCGCGGCGAGTTCATCGATGCTGGGTGGGGTGGCGAAGGTGACGCCCTTCGTCGCGAACTGCGCCACGCGTTGTACCCGACCGCCGCCGACGATGAGAACCGTTGCGGTGTCGGTGCATTCGTCGCTGACCAGGTATCCGACGACCGGAGCCACGTGGGCGGGCGGCAGGGCGGCGAGCATTTCTGGTGGCGCGATGTCCTCGGTCATCCTGGTCGCGGCAAGGGGCGCAACGGCGTTGGCGAGGATGCCGTATTTGCGGCCCTCGATCGCCAGGGTGTTGATCAGTCCGACCAGGCCGAGTTTCGCGGCACCGTAGTTGGCTTGGCCGAAGTTGCCGTAGATGCCACTGGTCGAAGTCGCCACCACGACTCGGCCGTGGTGCTGTTCGCGGAAGTGCGGCCACGCGGCGCGGGTGACGTGGTAGCCGCCCCAAAGATGCACGCGCTGAACGGCTTCCCAGCTCTCGGTGGTCATCTTATGGAAGGCGCCGTCGCGCAGGATGCCCGCGTTGTGGATGACGCCGTGCACCGTGCCGAACTCGTCGACGGCGGTCTTGATCAGTGCGGCCGCACCGTCTTCGGTGGCGATGTTGTCATAGTTGGCTACGGCGATACCGCCGGACTCGCGGATCTCGGCCACCACACCGTCGGCCATCGCGCTGCCCGCCCCGGTGCCGTCGCGGGCACCGCCGAGATCGTTCACGACCACAAGCGCACCTTCCCTGGCGAGCAGCAACGCGTATTCGCGCCCCAAACCGCCACCCGCTCCGGTGACAACGACGACGCGATCGGTAACTCCTGGCATTTCGTTCTTCCTCTCAGTACGAGTTGGGCAGATCGAGGCTGGTCTGGGCGACGAAGTTGAGCACCATCTCCCGGCTGACCGGGGCGGTCTTCATAAGACGTGCGGCGAACCACAGGTCGGCCAGACCGTATTCGCGCGAAAGGCCGTTGCCGCCGTGGGTTTGGATGGATTGGTCGAGTGCCTTCAGTGAGGCGTCGGCGGCGGCGAACTTCGCGATGTTCGCGGCCTCGGCCGCGTCACCGCCGCGGTCGAACAGCTCGGCGGCCCGCTGGGTGGCCAATCGCGCCAGTTCCACCGCAACGTACGACTCGGCGAGTGGATGCGAAATTCCTTGGTGCGCACCGATCGGCACCGACCATACGGTGCGGTCCTTGGCGTAGCTCACTGCTTTCGACAATGCGTAGCGGCCGATGCCGTTGCTGATGGCGGAGGCCAGAATTCGTTCGGGGTTCAATCCGGCGAAGACGTGATAGAGCCCCTTGCCCGCCTGGCCGATCAATGCCTCCGGACCCACGTGGACGTCGTCGAGGAAGAGAGTGAATTGGTGATCGGGTGAGACGACTGCGGTGTCGAGCGGTTGCATGGTCAGTCCTGGCGAGTCCGTCGGAACGACGAACAGCGACAGCGGCGCGCGTTTGCCGCCTTCGACATCCGCGTCCCGGGCCACCAGCAGGACAGCGTCGGCCTCATCGGCCGCCGAAATGAAGTACTTGCCGCCGGAGATCGTCCACCCATCCGCATCCTTGCGGGCGGTGGTCGTCACGGCATGGCTGTTGGAGCCGGCATCCGGCTCGGTCAGCCCGAACGCCATCTTCTTTGTGCCGTCGGCGATTCCGGGCAGCCAGTCGGCTTTCATCGTCGCGGATCCGTGCGCGGCGACGATGGAACCACAGATAGCCGGCGAGATGACCGTGAGAAGGAGCGGGATACCGTGCGCCGCCAGTTCCTCGATGACGATCACCAGCTCGGAGAGCCCAGCTCCGCCACCGCCGTATTCTTCAGGTAGGTGCACGCCGAGCAGCCCGGCCGCACCGAGATCGGCCCACAGTTCGTCGACCTTTTGGTGATTGCGTGAGCGATCGAGAAAGTACGCGGCACCGTATTTCCCGGCGATCTTGCCGACACTCTCGCGGAGCAGCTTGTGGTCGTCGCTATCGATGACGAGTCCTGGCATCGTGATCACTTCCCTTCGAAGGTCGGCGTGCGCTTGGCGAGAAAGCTCGCCATCGCGGCGGGAGCATCAGCGGTCGCGGCGATCCGCCGTAATGCATCGGTTTCCGCCGAAAGCTGTTCCCCGACCGTGTTTCTCCACGAGTCGAGCAGCAGCGTGCGCATCGCGCCGTAACACTTGGTCGGGCCCGCGGCGAGCTTGCGAACAACCGCGTCGGCCTCATCGAAGATCTTGGCCTTCGACACCACGCGGGTAACCAGCCCCCACTCGGCGGCGGTATCGGCGTGGATCACGCGGTTCTCGAAGTACATCTCGGCCGCGTGCCGCACGCCGACGAGTCGGGGCAGATACCAGGAGTTGGCGCCGTCGCCGGGAATGCCGATCAGTCCGAACCCGGTCGCGAACTTCGTTCCCTCGGCTGCCAGTGCGATGTCGGCGACATACAGCAGGCCGAGACCGCCGCCCGCGCAGGCACCGTGCACTGCGGTCACGATCGGCACGTCCAGGTGGGCCAGCATGCGCAGCGCCTCATGATAGGGCCCGGCCATCCGAGTCAACGTCTCCGGCAGCTGCTCGGGCGTCGCCGCGGTGAATGCGTTGATGTCGCCGCCGACGCTGAACGTCTTGCCGTTTCCGCTGATCGACACCGCACGCAGCCCGGCGTCGTTGGCGATCCTGGTCACCACCTCCAGCAAGGTGTCAGCGACCTCCTGATCGAAACCGTTGCCCCGGTCCGGACGGTTCATCCGGACATAGGCGATGTCGTCCTTGACGTCGTATTCGACGACGGGCACGGTGACCACCTCTCCTAAAACTGAATTTAAAATAGATTTGAAACTGACGAGAGTCAACGCCCCTCCGCAGACCAGGCAATGGGTGCGAGCGTGCGGGTGTTTCGCTACCCGAGCGCCTCCCACCACCGTGCGCTGTCCGTCAACTGTTCGAGCATGTCAATACTGCCGTCGCGGAAATGCAGCACATGCATGAAGGCCGCATCCAGCAGTTTGCCGGTCGACCGCGCGGCGCCGTGGTAGCGACCGCGCACCAGCAACCCGTCCACACCGAGGGGGCTGAAGTCCGAGGGCTCCGCACCAGCTAGGTAGTGCTTGCCGATCTGCCACCAGAATTGGTCACGCATGGCGGGGATCCCGCGATAGGTACCGCCGAGGCCGAACGGCAGACCATCGGTGGTGCGCCCCTCGAATTCCGGATGCAGTAGCCGATCCAGTTGGCCCGCATCACCTTTCGCTAACGCGGCATACAACGCCGCTGCTGATCGAATGCGTGGATCATTGCCCGGCGCGGTCATCGTCCACCTCCCGCAGTACGGTCTCGTCCGACGAGTGAGACGAAAGACACGCAGGCGCCAGGCCTTCCACCGAGATTGTGGGTGAGCGCCAAGCGCGGATCATCAAGCTGTCGTCCGTCCGCCTTGCCTTGGAACTGGAGCCACGCCTCGTACAGCATCCTCAGACCGCTGGCACCTACCGGATGGCCGAAAGATTTCAAGCCACCGTCGGGGTTGATCGGCAACCGCCCGTCCAGGTCGAAATCTCCTGCCACGACGTCTTTCCACACCTGCCCCGGATCGGTGAAGCCCAGATCTTCCATCAGGATCAGCTCGGTCGGGGTGAAGCAGTCGTGCACTTCGGCGAAGGAGATCTCGGTGCGTGGGTTGATTATTCCGGCCTGTGCGTATGCATCTCGTGCCGTGTGCACGACCTCGGGGAAGGTCGTGTAGTCATAGGCGGGATCCATCGAGGCCCGCCCGGGACCCGCCGCGAGCGAGAGTGCCTTCACATACATCGGAGTATCGGTGTAGTTCAGCGCGTCCTCGGCGCGCACGATCACCGCGCAGGCGGCGCCGTCGGAAACACCGGAGCAGTCGAAGATGCCCAGGCGTCCAGCGACCAAGGGCGCGTTGGTGATCTTGTCTTTGGCGACTTCGGCGCGGAACTGCGCCTTGGGGTTCAGTGCGCCGTTGCGATGGTTCTTCCACGCCACGTGCGTCATGGCGGCCCGCATCTCGGCCAGGTCGACACCGAAGCGCGCACAGTAGGCCGGGTCCAGCATCGAGAAGGCGGCGGGAGCGGTGAAAGACAGCTCGGCGGCCGTGCCGTCACCGGGCGGATCGCCGCGCAGCAGTCCGGAAAACCCCGAGTCTTTGAGCTTTTCGACGCCGATCGCGACAACTCGGTCGTAGGCGCCGGATGCGACTCCATAGCAGGCGTTGCGAAATGCCTCCGACCCACTGGCGCAATAGTTTTCGACGCGGGTGACCGGCTTGTAGTCCAAGGCAAGCGGCTTGCTCAGGGTCAACCCGCTCTGCCCGCTGCCGAGCGTTCCAAGCCAATACGCATCGATATCGTCGCGGTCGAGTCGCGGGTTTGCGCCGAAGCATTCGGCCATCGCTTCGACCAGCAGATCGTCAGCCGAGGCATCCCAGCGTTCCCCGAATCGAGTGCAGCCCATACCCACGATCGCGACCTTGTCCCGAATACCGTTGCTGCTCATGCTTGTTCTCCGTTCGGCAGCAGGCGGGCCTTCCAGAAGTAGTTGTGCACTCCCCCAGCGGTGTTCAGCTTGCGGAACGTCGGCTGAACACGGGAGCCGACGGCCAATCCCTCGGCGGCCGTGTCGGCGATCTCCAGGGTGTAGCGCCCGCCACCGTCGAAGTCGATGACGGCCGCGACCACCGGTGGCCCGGGCGAGTAGGCCAGCCGGTCGACGGTGAAGGTCGCGACCGTGCCCTTACTGTGCGCCATCGATAGGGCAGTCATGCCGTCGGTGACATGGCAGCGCTTGCATACTGGAGCCGGCGGCAGATGTACGAACGCGCAATGAGTACAGCGTGTTCCGGTGAACGCGAACTTCCAACGGGTGGCACGAGCCGAAGGTGGCGCTGCGGCGCGGTCGGGTTCAGGGCGCCGTGGTGACTCGCGATCGAGGATTCCGCGCCAGCTCAGATAGGTGCCGTAGCCGACTTCCGTCCCGGCTGCCAGCTGGTCGGCGACCGAAACCGGTTGTCGGCCTTCACTGATCCGGTCGGTGGTGCGCAGCACGAAGGCGTCGCACCCATCGGCGGCGGATACCACGAGCACCGTTTCTCCCGCTCCCGCGCGGTCGAGCACATCGGCGAGGGCCAGCCCGACATCGGCGGCTCCGGCATGACCTATCGGCGACGTTGTGGTCGATAATCTGCCCGTGAGTGCCTTGCCCGCGCGCTTCGTGACACCGGTGTTCGGCGATACCAGCACCACGTGGTCCGCGCAGTCGATATCTGCGTCCCGCAATGCGGTTGCGGCGACGCGGGTGATCAACGGCAGGTACTGCTCGAGCCCGAAACGCTCCTCCCACTGGCCGCCCGACTGTGCTGCGGGATCGCGCCAGCGGTCCAGAAACTCTGCGGTGGAACTAGATTCGGCGATCAGCAGGGCAACGGCATCGCTGACATCGCCGAAGACGAATGCCGCGGCACCGTCACCACCACCTCGCTCGTCCGGCGAGCCGGGCCGACCCGTGCGGACGTCGGCGAGCGCCGCCAAACCGTCTGTGCGAGCCGCGACTCGCAGCGCCGCGATAGCGCTGCGGGCCGACCCGGCGACATCGGCCGCGAACACCTCGTCCGGCAGATCCAGCGCGGCATGCACCGCGGTGGCATTCGCCTTGTCGGCATACGCCGGTGACGTTGTGGCCAGATACAGCGCCTTCGGTACGGCGCCGCCCGCCAGTGCGGCCTGCGCCGCCGCGACGGCCATTGTCGTACTGTCCTCATCGAACGACGCGACTACCCGGACACCCTTGCCCGCCGAGATACCCAGTACCGCAGACACATCGCTGAGCCGCACGCGGTGCCGCGGCAGGTATGCCCCATACGCGATGATGCCCTTGTCTCCGCTGCTGCCGCTCATGACAGCTCGAAAATCGCGGCCATGCCCTGCCCGCCGCCGATGCACATCGACTCGAGGCCGTACCGGCCGCTGCGGCGGCGCAGTTCATGCAGCATCGTCGTCATGATCCGCACGCCGGTGGCCCCGATCGGGTGGCCGAGAGAAATGCCGGATCCGTTGACGTTCAACCGGTCCCAGTCGTCGAAACCCCATACCTTCAACACCGCGAGCACCTGCACGGCGAAGGCTTCGTTCAGCTCGACGAGGTCCATGTCGTCGAACCCGAGTCCGGTCCGGTCGAACAGTTTGGCCACCGCGGGCACCGGTCCGATGCCCATCATCGACGGCTCACACCCTGCTGCCGCCCAACCGCGCAGGCTGGCAACGGGTTCGAGTTCGAGGGTATCGAGCATGTCCTCGCCGACCACCAGGCAGGCCGAGGCGGCGTCGTTCTGCTGGCTCGAGTTTCCGGCGGTCACCACGCCGTCCTTCAGCAGGGTGCGCAGCGCGCCGAGTGTTTCCGGGGTGGAATCCGGCCGGATTCCTTCGTCTCGGTCGAACCGGGTCGGCTCGCCCCGTCGTTGCGGAACCTCAACCGGCACAATCTCATCAGCGAACAACCCCGATTCCCAGGCGGCGGCCGCCCGTCGGTGGCTACGCGCGGAGAACTCATCGGCTTGTTCACGGGTGATGCCGTATTCCCTGGCCAGGTTCTCTGCGGTTTCGACCATTCCACTGATCGGGCCGAATCGCCATTGCGGTTGTGAACGTTCCCGGCCGCGGTCGAGGCGGTCGTAGAGCCCGACGTTTCCCGCCCGCGAACCCCACCGCATGCTGTGGGTGTAGTACTCGATATTGCTCATCGACTCGACACCGCCGGCGAGCACGACGTCGGCCGCCCCTGTCTGCACCATCATGGCCGCAGTGACGATCGCCTGTAATCCGCCGCCGCAGCGCCGATCGGTGTGGAATCCGGCGACCTGCACGGGCAGGCCGGCGTTCAGTGCGGCCCAGCGGCCGATACACGGGGCCTCGGAGTTGGCATAGGACTGGGCGAACGCGACGTCATCGATACGTGCCGGGTCGATACCCGAGCGGTCGACTACCGCCTTGATGACGGTCGAGGCCAGATCCTCGGCGGGCACCGGCCGCAACGCCCCGCCGAAGGTGCCCACCGGCGTGCGCAGTGGGCTGACGATCATGGCTCGCCGCATAGCTTCTCCTCCAACGTTTTTCGATGATCGGGGTGCGCGATGGTCAACATCAGCGCCTGTCGTTCGGCGAGTGTTCGCCCGCGCAGGTCGGCGACGCCGTACTCGGTGACGAACACCCCGGCGTCGGCGCGCGACGTGCTCACCGGCCCGGACAGCTCCGCCACGATCCGGCTGCGCTCGCTCGCCGTCGAAGGCAGTGCGACGATGGGGATGCCGCCGCGCGATCGTGCCGCTCCCCGCAGGAATTCCGCTCCCCCGCCCACCGCGCCCACATAGGTACCACCGGCGACTTCCGCGTTCACCTGACCGGTCAGATCGACCTCGATCGCCGAGTTGATCGCCACCAGGTTGTGCTGGGCAGCAAGCAGATTCGCATCATGGGTGTAGCTGGTCGGGCGAACGGCGACGGCGGGGTTTCGATGGGCGAAGTCGAACAGCCGTCGAGTTCCCAACAGCAGCCCGCCGACGGAAACGCCTCGGTCGACCGACTTGCGAGCGTTGGTGACGACCCCGTGTTCGATCAGGTCGGCGGCAACGTCGTTGAGTACGCCGGAGTGAATGCCGAGATCACGCTTGTCGCCCAATGCCGCCAGCACCGCCTCCGGTACCGCGCCGATGCCGAACTGCAGCGTCGAACCGTCCTCGATGAGTTCGGCGGCCTTTGCGGCGACCTGTCGGACTTGGGCTCCGATAGGCGTTGCCTGCTGCTGCACCGGCGGTCGCGCGGAGTGGACGACCACATCCACGTCAGCGGCAGTCAGATAGCGCTGCCCATAGGTGAACGGCACTTGGTCATTGACCTCGGCGATCACCACGCGTGCCGAATCAATAGCCGCGGCGTAGTAGTCGGCGGCGATGCCGAGGCTATAACGCCCTTGATCATCGGCGGGTGAGCATTGCACGAGCACTACGTCGGTCGCCAACGCGCCGCGGGTCAGCAAGCCCGGCAGGCTGGAGTAGTGGCCTGGATAGATATCGAGCGCCCCGGCCCGCATGAGTGCGCGATTGCTTCCGGTGCCGCAATAGCTCACGAACCTGATGTGGTCGGCATGCTCGGGTCGCACAGTGTCGGCCACCGTAATTCCGATGAAACACGTTATCCCGCCGAGGTTTTCGCGCTGTCGAAGCAGGTTCTCGGTGAGCGTCACGGGTTCTGCTGTGGCCTGTCCCCATGTGAGGTTGTCCCCCGGCCGGACATAGTCACGAAAGTCCAGTTCGTCGGCGGCTATCGTCGCCGCCATCAGGTCTGTCTCGTCTCGTCGTTCGTCCCGCCGTCCTCGCGCCATCGATCGGCGGACGGGTCGAGTAGCTGTCGCAGATGGCCGTCGCCGAGCCAGACAATGGCCTCGAGCTCGAGTGCGTCCAGGAAGCGAACCCGCCCAGTGCGTAGATCTTCCAGCCGCAGCCGTGGGCTGTGCGCTGCGGTGTCGATCGATATCGCCACTTGCGCGAACTCGTTTGCCACCACCTCCATGTCGGCCACCTAGATCAAGAATCCGAGGGTCGGCAGCGCTTCGGCACTGTTGACGAGCAGCACGGTCTTGCCCGCGAGCTTGATCTCACCCTCGACGAACCGCAGTCGGTAGGTGATCCGGCCCGCCCAGGTTTCGATGCCACGTGGCTTGGATTCGTACAGCACGAAGTTCGCGCCGACGACCGTATCTCCGTCGGTGTCGAGGATCTCGATATTGGAGATGGTCCGACGCAGATTCGACGGCGGCGACTGCGCATAGCGCTTGCCGGTACGCAGTTGTTTGAGCCGCGTGGCGATCCGCCGTCGGTTGTCGTAGATCACCGATACGTGATGGAGTGGATCAACCTGCGAATTGCCGCCTGCCGGAACCCAATACAAGGCGTCGTCGGTCCACAGCGCTTCCCACGAGTCGTAGTCGTGTTCATCGGCGAACCGTGCCTCACGATAGATGAACTGCTCGATCTCCCGAATATCTATTGCCACGGTCACTTTGCCTCCATCAGGCTCAGGTAGTGGCGCCAGAACGCCCGCATCGCCGTCTCGTCGGTCGCGCCGCCGATCAGGAATCCGTTCTCGTCGTGGGTTTCTCGCTCGACGCCGCGCCGAATGTCGAGCCACTCCGGTCGCAGCTGTTCGACGCCGCGCTGGTTGCGTTCGTACATCTCGGTGTCGTCGGCGAGCAGCATCCCGGCCGGGCCGACCGAGCCGATGGACTGCGACAGCATCCGCTTGTTCAATTCCGGTGCGCCTCTGAGCTGTACGGCCGTCGAGTACTGCACGCATTCGTTCGCGGAGATCGGCTGGATGTTGAATACTTGGATCTCGGCGATGAACAGGTTCGGGAAGATCATCACGTGCGGTCCGCCCTCGATCATGATCTGCTCGGCCGCCTCGCCGTGCAGGGCCCGCATCTTGGCGACATAGTCGGGCACGCGGTCCTCGGTGGTGCCGAACCAGCGCATCGGCTCCGCGAATTTGCGGAACTCCGGACGCAGATCGTTCTCGCTGTGCCCGTTGCCGAGCGCCCGGGTGACCGCAGTGGAGGCGTCGCTGTACAGCGGGCCGATGGTGGAGCCGGTAACCGCGAAGATGGAACCGTGCACGAATTGCGGGTGGTATCCGTCAGTTTCGTTCTCCGCCAACAGCTTCCAGTTCGCGCGCGTTCGATGCCTGAGCCAGCCCGCATCGAGTTCGACCTCACCTGCTGGTGAGAGCCGGGCCAGCCGGTCGATCTCGCCGGCCGCCGCGCCGAGGTGCTCTTCGAGTGGGACCACGTCAGGGTTGAAGCTGCCGAAGACGAAGCCGCGGTAGATTCCGACTCGCGCCACGCTCGCGAGGCGCAGGTCCAGTTTGCCCTGGCTGCCATATCCTTTCTTGTACGGGTAGCCCTGCAATTCGCCGGTATTGCGGTAGGTCCAGCCGTGATACGGGCAGCGAAACGAACTCGAATTTCCGGCCGGTTCGTCGCAGACCAGGTTTCCTCGATGGGCGCAGCGGTTCACCAGTAGATGCACCTCGCCCTCGCGGTCGCGGGTCATGATGATGTCTTGCGGCCCGATGTTCTTGCGTACGTAGTCATTGGGCAGCGGCACTTCGCTGGCGTGCCCGACGAAGACCCAGCCGCCGTACCAGATTCGCTCGAGCTCGTCGGCGAAGACGGCGGGGTCTGTGTAGAGGGATCCGTGGACTCGCTCCGGCTGGATCAACCGCGAATAGTCCACCCGCGGTGCCGAATCCGTGGCGATGGTCATGCGTCCTGCTCCAATCGTTGCTTGATGTGGGCGACGAGCCGGAACTTCTGCACCTTGCCCGTGGGGGTCGTCGGTAGCTCGTCGGCGTCGAGGAAGACGACGTGTCTGGGCACCTTGAATCGGGCGAGGTTGTCCTTGCAGACGGCGATGACGGTTGCCGCGTCGATGGACGAACCCGGTGCCCGGACGATGCACGCACAGCCCGCCTCGCCCCAGCGTTCATCCGGGACGCCGACGAGGTAGGCCTGGCTGATCTCGGGCAGTGCGGTGAGCAGTTCCTCGATCTCCTTGGGCATCACCAGTTCACCGCCGCTCTTGTAGAGCTCTTTGCTGCGGCCGGTGACCTCGAGGTAGCCATCCGGACGGACTCGGCCGAGGTCGCCGGAGAACACCCAGCCGTCGCGCAGACCGCGTTCGGTCTCCGCGGGCTTGGCCCAGAAGCCGAGCATGGTGGTCGGGCCTCGGGAGACGAGTTCGCCCGTCTCCCCGTCGGACAGTGGTTCACCCGTTTCCGGATCTACGGTGCGATACACGGTCAGCGCGCCGCCGTGATCGGAAACTCCTGCCGCGCCAGCCATTTTGGGTCGGCCGACGGTCGTAGCGGTCAGTTCGAAGGGATCCTCGGGCAGTGAGAGCGTCATCGCGCCACCGCATTCGGTCATGCCGTAGCCGGTGACGATCTCGGTGGCGCCGAGCTCGTCGCGGACCCGTTCCCATAGCCACACCGGGCCGGGTGCGGCACCGGAGAGCACCGCGCGCAGCGACGAGAGGTCGTAGGTGTGCCGATCCGGGTGCTCCAGTATCGCGACGGTCATCGTCGGCACGCACAGGATGTCGTTGGCGCGGTGTCGTTGCACCCCGGCGAGGTATCCGGCGGGGTTGAACGAGGTCTGCATGATCACCGCACCGCCGACCATGGTGGCCGCGATCAGGCCCTCGACGTAGCCGAACATGTGATAGCAGGGCAGCGAGAACAGGATTCGCCTGCCGTCCTCGAACGCGCGGGTCAACGCCGAGGCATAACCGGTACGCAGTACGGCATCGTGGGTGATCAGCACGCCCTTGGGCGAGCCTGTTGTGCCGGAGGTATAGAGGATGTCGCCGACGTCTGCCGGATCCACCTCGATGCCATCGGCCGCGCCATGATTGCGCACACCCAGCTCGCGCAGCCCATCGAGAGTGAGCACGCTGTCGCGGGAGCGCCCATCGGTGGAGAGCTGAACGACGTTGCGCAGCAATGGCAACGAGTCAGCGCACCCGGTTTCCCAGCCGGGCGCGATCGTATCGAGCATGCCGAGATAGTCGAGTCCGGCGAATCCAGTCATCGTGATCAGCACTCGACACTGTGACTGCGCGACCACGTAGCCGAGTTCCTCTGCGCGATAGAGAAAGTTCATCGGCACCGCGACAGCACCCGCCTTGGCGATCGCGAATTTCAGCGGCACGAACTCGGGATAGTTCGCCATCACCACGCCGACGTGTTCGCCGGGATGCACACCGAGCGCGACCAGTCCGTCGGCGAGTGCGGTTGCCCAGGTGGCGGTTTCAGCGTATGTGAGCGTGCGGGCATCGGTGATGACCAGCGGCTGGTCGCCGTACTCAGCAGCGCATCGGTCCAACCAACCACCCAATGATGCCGGTTCCCACGCCGGGAACCGTTCGATCAGTCGCCGCCTGCGACCTGCGAGATCCGTCATCGCTACGCGCCGCGAAAGATTGGGGTTCGGCGCTCCTGGAAGGCGGCGACACCTTCGGCGAAGTCTTCGGTGTCGAACAGCCGCGCCTGGGCGTCGACCTCGTGGTCGAGCATGGCGATCGGATCGCTCGGCCAGCGACCGAAGAGTGCCTTCATCTCGCGCATTGCAAGTGGTGGTGCTTTGGCCATTGCCTGGGCGTCTGTCATGGCGCTACTGAGTGCTGTGCCCGATGCCACGACGGATTCGGCCATACCGATCGCACCGGCCTCGGTGCCGGAGAGCTTGCGCGGCAATAACATCAGTTGCTTGGCATGGGCGACGCCCACTCTCGCCGGGAGGGAGGCGAAGATTCCCATGTCCCCGGCCAGGCCGACGCCAGTGAAGGCCGTGCTGAAGACCGCGTCGGCGGCGACCACGACGCGGTCGCAGGCCATGGCCAGCGAGACGCCGGCGCCGAAGGCCGTCCCCTCCACGGCCGCGATGACCGGCTTGGGCCCGTGCCAGATCGCCCGGATCACCCGTTGCGCGGCCTGCGCGCGGGGTCTGGTCTTGTCCTCGGTCTGTCTCGCCATGGTGGAGATGTCGCCGCCTGAGCAGAATCCCTGGCCCGCGCCGGTCAGCACGACGACTCGGATGGCGGGGTCGGTCATCGCCTCTTCGAGTCGTTCGGCCAGTGCGTATCGCAGGGGTAGGTCGATTGCGTTGCGCCGGTGCGGGCGGTTCAGGGTCACCACCCGGACAGCGTCCCGGTCCTCGACCAGGACGACCTGCTGGACTTCGTTGTCGAACAAGATGATTGCTACTTTCCGGTGAACTTCGGGGCGCGTCGTTCGATGACCGCGGCCAAGCCTTCGCGAGAGTCGGCGGTGCCGGAAAGTTCGGACACCGTGCGTGCTTCCTCGGGGAGTCGGTCGGCGACCGTGGCACCGACGCCACCCCACAGCAGTCGCTTGGTCGCGCCGATCGCCTGCGGCGCAGCATCGACGAACTGGCGCGCATAGGCCACCGCTTCGGTTTCCAGTGCGTCGTCGGGTACCACCTTGGTGAGCAGCCCGATCGCCAGTGCCTCGGCGGCGGTGAGAGTGGGGTTGGTCAACAGGATCTCGGTGGCCTTGCGCAGACCCACCAACTGGGTCAAGGTCACAGTCACACCGGCATCGGGCGCCATGCCCACCCGGACCGCGCCCGACATGAACCTCGCCGATTCGGTGGCGATGACGAAGTCCGACGCGCAGACGAGGCCGAATCCGCCTCCGCCCGCGGCGAATCCGTGTACGGCCGCGATCACCGGAACGGTCAGCTGCTGCAGAGCGGCGACCGTGATCTGCAACCAGGCGGTGGCCTCGCGCAGGTAGTCCGGCAGCTGCTCGCCCTTCGAGGCAAACACCCGCACATCACCGCCCGCGCAGAAGTTCTTGCCCTCGCCGGTGATAAGCACGACGTGTACCGCCGGGTTGCCGTGGCAGTGCAGCACGGCGGCATGGAGCGCTTGCAGGAACGGCACGTCCATGCCGTTCGACGCCGCAGGTCGATTCAGTCGCAGGCGGGCGATTCCGTCGGTGTCGACGTCGAGCAGGATCGGATTCTCGTCAGACATGCGCAGCACCTTGCTGGTCGGGCTTGGTGAAGGATTCGATGCCCGCGGCCGCCGATGCACCGCAGAGGTGCTCGAGCACGGTGCGCGCTTCCAGATCCAGGCCATCCTCGAGCGGAAGTTGGAGTCCGGCATAGATCAGGTGCTTGCTCTTGGCGAGGGCCTCGGGGTCCGTGCCAGCTAGTTTCGTGGCGAACCCCGTTACCGCCGCGTCGAATTCGCGGGCACCGAACTGCCGGTACGCCAGCCCCCACGCCACTGCCTCCGCCGCGGATAAGCGATCGCCGGTGAGGATGTGCGCGAGCGCCCGTTGCCGACCCACCAATCGGGGCAGCCGCTGGGTGCTACCGCCGCCGGGGACCTGGCCGAATCGGGAATGGATATCAGCGATCACGGCATTTTGGTGCACCAGCACGATGTCGGCGGCCTGCATCAGTTCGAAGCCGCCTGCCATCGCATACCCCTCCACGGCGCAGACGACCGGCACCGGCAGCGTCGCGATCGTGTCGCAGGCCTTGCGAAAGTTGTTGAACAGCGGTGCCATCGCGGCGGCGCCCCCTGCGCGCAGCCGTTCGAGTTCGTGGAAATCGCCACCCACACAGAAGTTTCCGCCGCTGCCCCGGATCACGATCACCCTGGATCGGTCGGCCAGATCGCGCAGTGCGTGCTCGAGCGCGACGCCCAATTCGACAGTGATGGCGTTCATCTGCTCGGGCCGGTTCAGCGTAATAGTGCCGACGGCGCGGTCCTCGGTCGTCAGAACCACATCGGTGACTGCTTGCGAGGTGGGGTGTGCGTCGCTCACATCAATCGTCCCCCGCCGACCTCGAGTACCGCGCCCGTCATGTAGCTCGACAGGCTGGACGCGAGAAACAGTGCGGCGCCGGCCACTTCGGCGGGTTCCCCGGCCCGCTTCATCGGGATGTCAGCTTCGCGTGCCTGGAACACCTCCGCCGCCATGGCCTCGGTCATCGGCGTCCTGATCAGGCCCGGCTGAATGGCGTTGACGCGAACACCCTTGTGCGCCAGCTCTTTCGCCGCAGCCTTGGTCATCCCGACGATGCCCGCCTTGGCCGCGCTGTAGTTGGTCTGCCCTGGATTGCCGGACTTTCCCGACAGCGAGGACATGTTGATGATCGAGCCGCTACCCGATTCGCGCATGACCGCGGATGCGGCGCGCACGCCGAGCCAGGTGCCGCGCAGGTGCACCGCCATTACGGTGTCGAAGTCGGCGACGGTCATCTTGCGCAGCGAGGCGTCGCGGGTGACCCCGGCGTTGTTCACGAAGACATCCAGGCGACCAGACCAGCGCACCGCTTCCTCGACCACGTACTGCACCGAATCCTCTTCGGTCACATCACAACCCACGCCGATAGCGCGCGGCCCGACGGCTTCGGCCGCGCGCCGCACGCCGGGCTCATCGACGTCGGCCAGCACTATCGAGCCGCCGTGTTCGTGGAAGAGGTGGGCGATCGCCAGTCCGATTCCGCCGGCCGCTCCGGTAACGATCGCGACCTTGCCGCCGAGTAGTCCGCTCATCACGCGATGAACCGGGCGATGGATTCGGCGACGCACGCGGGTTTGGGCGCGCCTTCGATCTCGATGGTGGTGCTGAACTTCGCTTGCACGCCGCCAGGCACCTCGGCGATGGACTCGATCGTTGTCGTGGCGCGCACCCGCGAACCGACCGGAACCGGGGAGATGAAGCGCACCTTATCGAAGCCGTAATTGACTGCCATGGCAAGGTTTTCGATGCGGTAGAGCTGATGGTTGAGCACCGGAAGCAGCGACAAGGTCAGCAGGCCGTGGGCGATGGTGGACTTGAACGGCCCGTCGGCGGCCTTCTCCGGATCGGTGTGGATCCACTGGTGATCCCCGGTCGCCGCCGCGAATGTATCGATGCGGTTCTGGTCGATCTCGAGCCACTCGGTGGTACCCAGCGACGTCCCCGCTGCTGCGGCGAACTCCTGGATATTGGCGAAAACCTGCACGTCATCACTCCTGCCTGAATTTGAATCTAATATAGATTAGAAGATATGAGTGGTCAACGCCACAGTGCGACAACAGAGACGGCCGCCCTGTCCGCCGCCGATCCGACCTGGCCTTATAGTCGACCCGTGGCCAGGAAATCAGCTCCAGCACCGACCGACGACAGCACCGACAGCGGTGCCGAGTCGAAGTCGGCACGCACCCGGCAGCGGATTCTGGATGCGGCAGCACAGGTGTTGAGCCGCAAGGGATATGCCGGAACCAGGCTCTCGGAAGTTGCTGAGATCGCCGAGCTGCAGGCCCCGGCCATCTACTACTACTTCCCCTCCCGCGACGATCTGGTCGAGGAAGTCATGTGGGCAGGCATCGCCGACATGAACGTCCACGTCGGCGGCATTCTGGACCAGCTGCCGCCCGACATGCGCCCGATCGATCGGATCCTTGTCGCCGTCGAGGCCCACATGCGCCACGAGCTCGAGATCTCCGACTACACGACCGCCTCTATTCGCAATGCCGGTCAGGTGCCGGAGAAGATCCGGACTCGACAACTGGCCGAGGAGGCCAAATACGGGAAACGGTGGCGGGCACTGTTCGACGATGCCGCCGCAGCGGGCGAGCTGCGCCCCGAACTGGACCCGGTTATCGCGCGGATGCTCGTCCTTGGGGCTTTGAATTGGGCAGCGGAATGGTGGACACCGGCCCGCGGGTCACTGGACACCGTCGTGCAGACGGCCCAAGCCATCGTCCGTAGTGGGCTCAGTCCTGAGTGATCCGCAGCATCGTGCACGCCGCGGTCACCATCGGTTGATGCGGAGTCCATTGGTAGACAACCGCATTCGCCACCACTACCCGCGCACCCACACGTTCGACGACGGCCTCCACCTCGAGCGGGACGTCATTCAGCGGAGCCGGTCGATGGAAGGTGACATCCAAGCCGAGAGTGCGCACCGGCCCAGCCTCTGCGGTCGCGGCATCGGTCAGTGCGAGGTCGACCAACGCGACGGGAATGCCGCCGTGCACTATCCCGTAAGGATTGGCCATCCACTCGGCCGGGCGCAGCGCGAACCTCGACCGCCCCGCCTCGCGTGCCACCACATCGGCGCCGAGTTGCACGGCCAGCGAATCCGATTCGGGCACGGTCAGTTCCGAGCCCGCAGCTGACGAAGGACGAACCACACCCGGCACGACCACGAACCGCCCGGTCACCTGCGCGACGAGCGACCCCATCTCGTCGGTGATGCGCCCGCCGGCAAGCACCGACCGTGAGCCGATTTCGATAACCTCTCCGCTCGCCAGTACCCGCCGCCCACGATGCAGGCCGCGGGCACCGATCTGCATGTGCAGCGACAGCGTGCGAATTCCGACGTCGGAGACCAGCGCCGATTGCACCGCGCGGCCGGTAACGAAGTCCGCGAGCGGGCCGAGCCATCCCACCGGCAACTCCCCCACCGCCCCTGTCGGCAGCCACTGTTCGACGGAGATCCGATCGGGCCCATGGCCGGTCTGACGAATCCCGAATCGGTCCTCCGGGCCTAGATTCGGAAACCCCGCCACCTCGGCGGCGCGGGCCGTCGGGTCTGTCGCGACGATTGCGCTGCCCTCCACCGACATCGAGCCTCCTAACGTCCACCTTGCTTATTGAATTGAATATAGATTAAATTAAACCGTAGTCCACAACCGAAGGGGTACGTCCGCATGGATCTCCAGCTGCGCAACGCTCGGGTGCTCGTGACCGGCGGCGGCTCCAATATCGGCCGCGGCATCGTGCACGGCTTCGCCCGCGAAGGGTCGCGGATCGTGATCAGCGATATCGACGGCGCACAGGCCGAGAAGGTGCGTGCCGAGGCACTCGAACTCGGCGCCGCAGCGGTCGAGGTGGTGACGGGCGATCTCACGCTCGACGGTGTCGCTCAGGACGCGGTCGATCGCGCCGTTCAACGATGGGGCGGGCTCGAGGTGCTGGTGAACAACGCGGGCTGGAGTGTGCCCGGGTTCATCGCCGAGGACACCGACCGCGCGAAATGGCAACGCACCATTGAGATCAACCTCTACACCGCCATCGCCGCCACCCAGTCCGCGATACCGGTCATGCGCGAGGCGGGCCGTGGTGCGATCGTCTTCATTGCCAGCGATGCCGCCTTCGGGCAGATCCGCCAGGGTGTGTACGGCGCGACCAAAGCGGGGCTGATCGCGTTAGCGCGCACCACCGCTCGCGAACACGGGCGGCACGGCATTCGGTCCAACGTCGTGTGCCCAGGTCTGGTCATCCCCGACGGCCCGGATGCGGTCGGCCCGAGCAGCCTGTGGGCCGTCGGCCAGGACGCGGTGTTCAACGACAAGCAGATCGGGTTCCTGCGCAAAGACATTCCCCTACGCAGGCTCACCGAGGCCGAGGACATCGCGAATGCGGTGCTCTGGATGTCCTCCGACAGCGCCGCTCGCCAAGTCACCGGACAGGTGTTCTCGGTCAGTGGCGGCTACACGATGCCCTAGCCATGGCCCGATCAGCGAAGAACCCCGGCAATGCGAGTCGTGACCGTATTCTCGCCGCAGCGGCCTCGGTCTTGTCCGAAAAAGGTTACTCGGCAACACGACTCACCGATATCGCCGATGTCGCCGAGCTGCGCGCGCCTGCGGTCTACTACTATTTCGCCTCCCGCGAGGCCCTGGTCGCCGAGGTGATGATCGTCGGGCAGCAATGGGTGCGCAAGCATGTCACCGAGGCGCTCGACAGACTGTCGCCCGGCACCCCCGCGCTCGACCGGGTCTGTGCCGCCATCGACGCCCATCTACGGGTCGAACTGGAGCTGTCCGATTTCGCCACCGCGGTCACTCGCAACGCCGGTCAACTGCCTTTGGATGTCCGCACGCGGGTCGGACACGAAAGCGCGCACTACCACGCGATCTGGCGCACGCTGATCGCCGACGGACAGGCCGACGGCTCGATTCGCACCGATATCGACCCACGATCGGCACGGATGCTGATCATCGGCGCGCTGAACTGGGCGCCCGAATGGTGGAGTCCGGCAAGGCAATCCATCACCGTGCTGATCAGCACGGCGCAATCGTTCGTCCGTGCCGGCCTAGCCGCGCACTGATCCCCTGCCACACCGTTACTGGAGGAACGCCATGCTCGAGGCATACATCGTCGATGCCGTCCGCACCCCGGTCGGCCGCCGCAAGGGCGGCTTCACCGACACCCACCCCGCCGACCTCGGCGCACACGTCATCCGCGCGCTCGTCGATCGTGGCGACTTCGATCCCGCGGCGATCGATGATGTGATCTACGGTTGCCTCGACCAGATCGGTTCGCAGGCAGGCGATATCGCGCGCACCGCCGCACTCGCCGCCGGGTTGCCGGAGACCGTTCCCGGCGTCACCATCGACCGACAGTGCGGTTCCTCCCAGCAGGCCGTGCATTTCGCGGCCCAGGCGGTGATGAGCGGGACCTCGGACCTGATCATCGCCGGTGGCGTACAGAAGATGACCCAGTTCCCGATCTTGAGCTCATTCGCCGCGGGCGAGCCGTTCGGCGCGACCGACCCGTGGACCGGATCGAAGGGCTGGGAAGCGCGCTACGGCAACGCGGAGGTCTCCCAGTTCCGCAGCGCCGAGATGATCGCTGAGCAATGGAACATCTCCCGCGAAGACATGGAGCGCTTCGCCTTCCAGAGCCACACCCGCGCGGTATCGGCTCGCACCGAAGGGCGGTTCGACCGCGAGATCTCGCCGTTCGACGGTCTCACGCAGGACGAAGGGCCGCGCCCTGACACGACACTGGAGAAAATGGCAGCGCTACCCACACTGGTGCCCGGCGGCCGCGTCACGGCCGCGGTCGCCAGCCAAATCTCCGATGCATCCTCGGCGATGCTGATCGCTTCCGAGGCCGCGGTGCAAGCGCACGGGTTCACGCCACGGGCCCGCATCCACCACCTGACCGTCCTCGGCGCCGACCCGGTAAACCTGCTGACCGCACCCATCCCCGCCACCCAGCGCGCACTGGCCAAAACCGGCCTGACCATCGACGACATCGACCTCGTCGAGATCAACGAAGCATTCGCCTCAGTGGCACTGGCCTGGCTGCACGACCTGAAGGCCGACCCGGCCAAGGTTAACGTCAACGGCGGCGCGATCGCCCTCGGACACCCGCTGGGAGCCAGCGGAACTCGCCTGATGATCACCCTGCTACACGAACTCGAACGCACCGGCGGCCGCTACGGCCTGCAAACCATGTGCGAGGGCGGCGGGCAGGCCAACGTCACGATCATCGAACGGCTCTGAGGCAATGGACCGCGACTTCTACACCGAGGACCACGAGCTCTATCGCGCGACCGTGCGCGAGTTCCTCCTCCGTGAGGTGGTCCCCCACCATGAAAGCTGGGACGAGGCACGCTGGATTGACCGAGCCGTGTTTGCCGCCGCCGCGAAGAACGGGATCTATGCACTGCAGATCCCCCAACGCTACGGCGGCGCAGGCGAACTCGACTATCGCTACCGGATGATCGTGTGCGAGGAAGTCGCTCGCGTGCACGCGGGATCGTTCGCGGTCAGCCTGGGCCTTCAGGACGACCTGGTACTGCACTACTTGCTCGACCTCACCACCGACGAGCAGAAGCAGCGCTGGCTACCCGGCTTCGCCACCGGCGAAATCATCGGCGCTCTCGCCATGACCGAACCGGGCGCGGGCAGCGATCTGCAAGGCATCCGCACCGAAGCCCGGCAAGACGGCGAAGACTGGATCCTCAACGGGCAGAAGACCTTCATCTCCAGCGGCATCATGGCCGACGTCGTGATCGTTGCCGCCCGCACCGATCCCACCGGCAGCACAAAGGGTCTCACACTGTTCGTCGTCGAACGCGACATGCCCGGGTTCCATCGCGGCCGCAAACTCGCCAAAATCGGCCTACCCGGTCAGGACACCGCCGAACTGTTCTTCGACAACGTGCGAATCCCCGGCGCTAACGTGCTCGGCGGCGTCGGCCGCGGGCTACCGAACCTGATGAGTCATCTCCCCCGCGAACGGCTCGGCATCAGCGCGGGCGCAATAGCGCTATCCAGGGCAATTTTCGACCTGACTCGCGAATACTGTTTCACCCGAACAGCATTCGGCAAACCGATCGGCGACAACCAACACATACGCTTCGAACTCGCCGAAATGGCAACCGAACTCGACGTTGCCGAAGCCTATGTCGACAAGTCCGTACTTGCCTACAACGCAGGCCGGCTCAGTCCCGTCGACGCGGCAAAAGGCAAGTGGTACACCAGCGAACTCCAGAAACGCATCGTCGACCGCTGCCTGCAACTACACGGCGGATACGGCTACATGTCCGAGTATCCGGTTGCCCGCGCCTACACCGACACCCGCATCCAAACGATCTACGCGGGAACCACCGAGATCATGAAAGAAATCATCGGCCGCGACCTGGCACTATAGCTCCCGTCCAGATCTGCGGTTAGGAGTTCAGGTGAAGGATCTGCGCGCGTACGGCGGGGTCCCGGCTGACCAACGGCGCAATGATCGGCGCGGCAAGTTGGTGGCTGCGGTGTTCGATGTAGTGGCCACTGACGGGATCCACGCGGTGACAGTCCGGAAGGTCGCTGCGAATGCCGGCCTGTCCACGCGCTATGTCTACGAGAGCTTCGCCGACGTCGACGATTTGTTGCGGGGTGCTTTCGACGTAGCCGCGAGTGAGATGGTGTCGACGGTCGAGGCGGCCATCCGGGAAACCAGTTGCGACCTGCGGTCGACGATCACGGCCACTGTCACCGCCATAGTCGACCTCCTCATCGGGTCGCCGAATCTGGGCACGTTGTTGTTGTCGTCCGGAGTCCCGGTCACGGCGACCCGACGCCGGGACCTGTTAGAAACGGTCGCGTCAGCTCTTATAAGGGATGCGGGTCTGGATCGCTCTCCTCTGCGCCAAGGAGACCGCGCGATCGACCTTGTCGCCTGGTTTCTCCTCGGTGCGTTCACCCGGACCCTGGACAGCTGGTCTCAGCAACTGTTGCTGTACTCGCGTGAGCAGTTCATCCACGACAACGTCGAGCTCCTCCTAGCCGTCGTAGGTGCTGCCGAGAAGTTGACCTGAACGCGCAGCACATCGATGGGTTGCTCTGCCGCACTCCACCATTCGGGGCCCTGTTCAATGCGCCGCCAATGTCGACTCCGGTCAGCAGCATGGCAGCGATGAGGTCGGTGAGATGTGCACGCCTGGACTGAAACTCGCCGCGCAGCCAGGCCGCGACCAGTTCCATGGTGCCGCTGACGAGGGTGAATGCTGCCATCTCGGTGTCAAGTTGGGTGGGTGCGGATTCTGCGAGTAGCTCGCGGGTCATTGCCGCCATCGCATTGGCGATCGTGTGCTGGGCGGTGAGACGGGCGCGTTGCAGAACTTCGGTGTGTGAACCGAGCAGCATTGCGCCCCGGCGCGGATCGGCGGTCATGGAGGTGAGCGCGGCGTCGGCGGCTGCGTGGACTTGGGCGCGGATGTCGGGGGCGGCGGTGACACGGGCCCTCCAAACATCAAAGACGGGTACTCACCAGCCAAAATACCTACATACCCAGGCCGAACGGCCTGTAGCTCTGCGAGCGCTACTGCATCAACTCCTCACATACCCAGACCCTCCCCCGGCTGAAGCCGCTAAGCACACAATGAAGCAGCATAAAGAGCGCTCGCGGCGCAGCCCGTACATTGGTTAGCCGGCAACAACCTAACGCTGTAAGTGCTGCACACCGTTGAAGGTCACGAGGACGCGGAGTGAACATGACCCCTTCAGCGATGTGCGTGGTGGCTTCATAGCTGCTATAGATTCAGGTCCCCGGTTCGGAGCAGTGCAGGGCGCGCGAGGCTCGCCAGAGTAGCGCCGCCTGCGTTCACCGCTCAGGCGGGCAAAGGGCTGCCCGTACCAGCCTTCGACGACTTGGGGCCCGGAAGCACCCATTCCGAGCAAGAATCGGCCGCCGGTGAGGTGGTCCATGGTGAGCGCGGCCATGGCGGTCGCGGTAGGGGTGCGGGCGGCCATCTGCACAATGCCGGTGCCGAGCCGGAGGGTCGAAGTTGTTGCACCCCACCAGGCCAGTGGGGTCAGGCAGTCCGAGCCGTAGGCTTCCGGACACCAGACGGAGTCGACGCCGAGGCGTTCCAACTCGGCGA
Source organism: Nocardia sp. NPDC050175 (assembly GCF_044459885.1). Taxonomy (NCBI): domain Bacteria; kingdom Bacillati; phylum Actinomycetota; class Actinomycetes; order Mycobacteriales; family Nocardiaceae; genus Nocardia; species Nocardia sp. NPDC050175. The sequence continues at coordinate 229,847 of NZ_JBITJI010000003.1, read as the reverse complement.
AGGTCGTGCGCAGAGTGGGATCGATCGGGTTGGCGATCCAGTAGCCGAGTTTCATAGTTGCGCCTTGTCTGTCGTCGCAATGGACGCCCATGGCGGCGACGTCTTCGTGAGGAATGCCTGCATCCCCGCTCGAGCTTCCGCGCCGTTGAACAGATCCGCGGACAGCTCGACCATGTCCTGGCCGTGCACGTCGAGGTCGTATCGCAGACTGCGGGTGAGGATGTGTTTGGTCGCGGCGACGGCGCCGGGGGCGGTGCGCCGCAATTGAGTGAGCAGATCGGCGAGTCGAGCATCGAGTTCGGCCTCGGGGACGGCTTCGGTGACGAGTCCGATGCGGGCGGCCTCGTGGCAGTCGAATCGTGCTGCGGACAGCAAGTATTGCCCAGCCGCGCGAGGCGCGAGCTTGGCCAGCAACGGGATCGAGATGATTGCCGGTGCCACGCCGATCGACACTTCGGCGAATGCGAAGTCGACGTGATCGGCGACGAGTGCGATGTCGCTGGCGGCGACCAAGCCGGTTCCACCGGCTCGGGCCGGGCCGCGCAGGACTGCTACCACGGGCTGGCGGGCGTCGATGATCTGGCGCATCAGGGTCAGCGCCGCGGTCGCACCGATTGCGGCGCCCGTTCCGTCCGCGGCCTCAGAAAGGTCAGCCCCGGAACAGAATACGGTGCCGGTGTGGGTGAGCACGATGAACCGCACAGCGGGGTCGGCGGTAGCGACCGCCAGGTGGGTAGCAAGCTCGGTGATGAGCCGCTGGCTCAGCGCGTTGCGATTGTTCGGGGAATCGAGGGTGATGGTGGCGATCTCATGCTCGATGTCGAGCCGGACGAGTTCGGTCATGACGGGTCCTCCTCGGTCGAGACGATGGCCAGCACCGCGCCGCTGTCGACCTGTTGTCCCACGCGTACTTCGATGGCGGCGAGGCCGCTGCCGGGCGCGGTGATGGTGTGGTGCATTTTCATGGCCTCGAGCGTGATCAACGGATCGCCTTTGGCTACGGTCGCACCGTCGTCGACGTGGATCGTGATAATCGAGCCCGGCATCGGTGACAGCAGCGTGCCCGCCGCATGCTGGTCGGCGGGATCGGGGAACCGATCGACCGGCGTCAGCTCCACCGGCCCGGCCGCGGAGTCGATACAGACCCGGTCTCGGTAGGTGGTGACGTCGAAGGTGTAGCTGACGCCATCGATGTCGAGTTCCACTCGGTTCTCGTCGAATTCGCCGATGCGGACGTCATCGAAGCTGTCGGGTGTGATGCCGTCACGGGTCCATCGGTAGCCGATCTCGATCGTGTCGGGGCCGGCCGTATAGGACTTGAGCTGGGAGACCGCAGCCACATTCCGCCACGCGATCGGCAGCCCCGTGAGGTCGGCAACCTTCGTGCGGTTGCGCGCCGCATCGGCGAGCGCGGCAGCAAGGGCCGAACAACGGACGGCTTCGAGATCGGCCAGCGGCGTAGACAGTTCGTCGAGGCCGTATCGGGTGAAGAACGAGGTGTCGAAGTCACCGGTCCCGAAGCTGTTGTGCCGCAGCAGTCGTACCAGCAGGTCGCGGTTGGTGGTAAGGCCGTGGATGCGGCTGCGCTCCAGGGTGTCCGCGAGATGGGCGATGGCTTCCTCACGGGTGGGTGCCCAGGTGATGACCTTGGCCAGCATCGCGTCGTAGTGGGTGCCGACGGTGTCGCCGCTGCGGTATCCCGAATCGATGCGCAGCCCGTAATCGTCCGGGCAGCGGAATTCGGTTCCTGCGCTCGGGAATTCAAGGCTTTGCAGGGTGCCTGCGGTCGGTTGCCAATCCTGTGCCGGATCTTCGGCGTAGAGCCGGGCCTCGATGGCATGTCCCGCGAACTCCGGCGGCGGGCCGGCGGGCAGGGCGGCACCGGCTGCGATGCGCAGCTGCCAGGCAACCAGATCCAACCCGGTCACACATTCGGTGACGGGATGCTCGACCTGCAGGCGCGTGTTCATCTCGAGGAAGTAGAACCGGCCGTCCGCGCCGGCGAGGAATTCTACTGTGCCTGCGCCGTGGTAGCCCACGGCCTCGGCGGCGATGACCGCGGCGTCGCAGAGCCGTTTGCGCAGCTCGGGATCGACCATGGGTGAGGGTGTTTCCTCGATGATCTTCTGGTGGCGCCGCTGGATGGAGCATTCCCGTTCTCCGAGCGCCCAGGTGGTGCCGTGCCGGTCGGCGAGTATCTGCACCTCGATGTGGCGCCCCTGTTCCAAGTAGGGCTCGCAGAACACCGTCGGGTCGCCGAACGCAGCGGCGGCTTCGGCCGAGGCGGCGGTCACGGTGTCGGGCAGTTCAGTCAGTGTGCGGGCCACCCGCATCCCGCGTCCACCGCCGCCCGCAGATGCTTTCACCAGGACCGGCAGCTGATCTGTGGTGACCGAGGCGGGTTCGAGCTCATCGAGCACGGGCACACCGGCGTCGGCCATGAGTTTCTTAGCGCGGATCTTCGAGCCCATGGCCGCGATGGCGTCCGGAGACGGGCCCACCCAGGTCAGCCCGGCATCGATCACGGCTCGCGCGAATTCGGCGTTCTCGGAAAGGAATCCGTATCCCGGGTGGATTGCGTCGGCCCCCGCGCGCCGGGCGGCCGCGATGATCAGGTCGGCTCTGAGATAGGTGTCGGCTGCGGAGTTGCCGGGCAGCCGCACCGCGCGATCGGCATCACCGACGTGCGCGGCGGTCCGGTCGGCGTCGGAGTACACCGCGACGGTGCCGATACCGCTGCTGCGGCAGGTACGAAAGACGCGACGGGCGATTTCGCCTCGATTGGCGACGAGGAGTCTGCGAATCATGTTGTGGTTACTCACATTCGGAAGACGCCGAAGCCGTCGCTGACTCCGGCAATGGGCGCGTTGTGGGCGACGGACAGGCACAATCCGAGCACCGTGCGGGTGTCGCGGGGGTCGATGATGCCGTCGTCGAACAACCGGGCGGACAGGTACGGGGCCAGTGATTCCCGCTCGATCTGCTCCTCGATGGTCGTCCGCAACTGGGCATCGGCGGCCTCGTCGAATTCGCGGCCCTGGGCGGCGGCGGCCTGGCGGGCGACGATGGACAACACGCCGGCAAGTTGTTCACCGCCCATCACCGCGGATTTGGCGTTGGGCCAGTTGAACAGGAAGCGCGGGTTGTAGGAGCGCCCGCACATGCCGTAGTTGCCCGCGCCGTAGGAGGCGCCCATGTTGATCGTGAAGTGCGGTACCCGGCTGTTGGAGACTGCGTTGATCATCATCGCGCCGTGCTTGATGATGCCGCCGCGCTCGTATTCGGCGCCGACCATGTAGCCGGTGGTGTTCTGCAGGAAGACGATCGGTGTGTCGGTTTGGTTGCAGAGCTGGATGAACTGGGTCGCCTTATGGGACTCCTGACTGAACAGAATGCCGCGGGCGTTGGCCAGGATGCCGACCGGATAGCCGTGGACGGCGGCCCAGCCGGTGACGAGGCTGCTGCCGTAGAGCGGCTTGAACTCGTCGAACCGTGAGCCGTCGGTGATGCGGGCGATCACCTCGCGCGGATCGAAGGGGCGCTTGAGATCGGTGGGGATCAGCCCGAGCAGTTCCTCCGGGTCGTAGCGTGGTTCCTCGGCAGTGCGCGAAGGTCCCGGGCCTTGCTTGCGCCAGTTGAGGTTCGACACGATCTGACGGCCGAGGCGGATGGCGTCGAGCTCGTCGGCGGCCATGTAGTCGGCGAGGCCGGACACGCGAGCGTGCATTTCCGCGCCGCCGAGAGTTTCGTCGTCGGACTCCTCACCGGTGGCCATCTTCACCAGCGGAGGACCGGCGAGGAACACCTTTGCCCGCTGCTTGACCATCACGATGTAATCGCTCATGCCGGGGATGTAGGCGCCACCTGCGGTGGAGTTCCCGAACACCAGTGAGATCACCGGCCGACGCGCGGCCGATGCGTTGGTCATGTTGCGGAACCCGGCACCGGCGGGGGTAAAGATTTCGGCCTGGGTCGGCAGGTCGGCGCCGCCGGACTCGACGAGATTGATGCTGGGTAGCCGGTTCTCGGCGGCGATCTGCATGAGCCGCAACGTCTTTTTCAACGAGTACGGATTCTGGGTGCCGCCCTTGATTGTCGGCTCGTGCGACATGATCGCGCACTCGACGCCTTCGACGATCCCGATCCCGGTGATCACGCTGGCGCCCACATGGAATTGGGTCCCCCATGCGGCCAGTGGCGACAGCTCGAGGAATGGGGTGTCCGGGTCGAGTAGCAGCTGAATGCGTTCGCGCGGTAGCAGTTTCCCGCGTTGTCGGTGCCGCTCGACATACTTCGGCCCGCCGCCGTCGATCACTTTCGCGTGCTCGGCATCGATCTCGGCGATCTTCGCCAGCATCGCCGAACGTAGGGCGGCGGCGTCGTCCGACGCCGGGTTTACGGCGCTGCGCAGTACGGTCACTGGTATCCCAATCGTTTAGCGGCCAGGTCGGTCATGACTTCGGTGGCACCGCCGCCGATCCCGAGGATCTTGGCGTCGCGGTAGTGGCGTTCGACCTCCGAATCGCGCAGATAGCCGAGGCCGCCGTGCAGCTGTACCGCTCGGTCGACGACGAAATCGCAGGCCGCCACGGCGGCGTTTTTAGCCATGCACACCTGCGCGACCACGTCGTGCCCTGCGACCATCTGCGCGGCGATGCTGCGGGTGTAGGTGCGGGCCAACTCGATCCGCTGGGTCATCTCCACCAGCTGATGCCGCACGATCTGACGACTGCTCAAGGGTTTACCGAAGGTGTTGCGCATCTTCGTCCACTCGACGGTGAGATCCAGGCAGCGCTGCGCGGTGGCGTAGGCGACGGCGGCAAGCCAGATGCGCTCATTCTGAAACTGGCCCATGATGTGGGCAAAGCCCTCGTTCTCGCCGCCGATCCGGTTCTCGACCGGAACCCGAACATCGACGAACGACAGCTCTGCGGTATCCGAACAGTGCCAGCCCATCTTGTCCAACCGGCGACTCACCGTGAAACCGGGACTCGTGTTTTCGATCACCAGCAGCGAAATCCCTTGGTAGCCAGGGGCACCGGTGCGCACGGCGGTGGTTACGTAGTCGCCGCGAACCGCCGAGGTGATGAACGTCTTCGCGCCGTTGACGACATAGTGGTCACCGTCGCGCACCGCGCGGGTGCGCAAGTTCGCCACATCCGAGCCACCGTCGGGCTCGGTGACACCCAGTGAGCCGATCTTCTCCCCGGCCAGCGTTGGGCGCACGTAGGTGGCGATGAGGCGGCGATCGCCGGAGGCGACCATGTGCGGGACGGCGAGGTTGTGGTTGAACAGCCCCGCCATCAGGCCGCCGCTGCCGCCTGCCAGGATCATCGCTTCGGTCAGCACTATGGTGTCGAGGGCGTCGCCACCGGATCCCCCGACGGCCTCCGGATAACCCACACCGAGCAGGCCCGCCGCAGCCGCCGCCTTGTGTATCGAGCGCGGAATCATGTTCTCGCGCTCCCATGTATCCAGATGCGGCACGATCCCGCGGGTGGTGAAGTCACGGACCAGGGCGCCTAGATCGCGCCGTTCCGGGGTGTCGAACGGGTCTGTCACAGCAGGACCTCCGGGATATCGACCAGGCGCGAGCACAGCCATTCGCCAACGCCTTTGGCCTGGGGATCGAAACGGGTCGATGCGGCCACGCCCTGCCCGAGCAAGCCTTCGACCACGAAATTGAGCGCTCGCAGATTCGCCAGCACATACCGGCGCACCGGCAGTTCGGCGGTTTCCGGCAGTAGCCGCCGGAACTCGTCCACTGTGAGAAACCGGGCCAGCCACCGCCATTCGGCATCGGTACGCGCCCATACGCCAACGTTCGCGTCGCCGCCTTTGTCGCCGCTGCGCGCGCCCGCGACCGTGCCCAACGGCAATCGTCTAACCGGCCCGGCCGACAATGGTTCCGGCAACGGCTGATCGGTAATCGATTGCGGCTCAACATCACTCGGGACCGGCCGGATCGGCCGCCGTGTCCCGTCGGAAAGGACTACCACGTGGTCGATCTGTTCGGCCGGCACGTAGGCGGGTGTGTAGATCCCGAACGGTGACGCGTCTCCTGGCGGGGAGGTCACCGTGAACCCCGCGATGCTGGCCAGTGCCAGTCCGATCGCGGCCTGACTGAACGCCCGCCCGGCCACTGTCGGATCGGGATCCTTGACCGAGACCCGCAGCAGGGCGCTCGCCTGCTCTTGGGTCGTCGCATCCGGACGATCGGTGTGGGCCAGGGTCCAGACGAGTTCCTGTGGCCGCGTGAGCAAGGCGGCGGTGAGCTGGGTGCGGATCAGGTCGGCCTTGGCCGCGATATGCAGTCCGGTCAGCACGAAGGTGACCTGATTGCGGAAACCGCCCATGTGGTTCAGGCACACCTTCGCCGTGGATGGCGGTGCTTCACCGCGCGTGCCGTGCACCCGGACCCGGTCGGGCCCGACCTGCTCGAGCTCGACTGTGTCGAATCTCGTTGTGACATCGGGGCCGAGGTACCGCGGGCCGCCGATCTCGTAGAGCAGCTGGGCGGTGACGGTGCCGACCGATACCAGCCCGCCGGTCCCGGGATGTTTTGTGATGATCGACGACCCGTCCGCGTGCACTTCGGCGATCGGGAATCCGAACGGGCGCGAGGTGTCGATCTCGTCGAGGAACGGATAGTTGCCGCCGGTGGCCTGTGGGCCGCACTCGATGATGTGCCCGGCCACCACCGCGCCCGCCAGCGTGTCGAAATCATCAGGGGCCCAGCCGAAATGCGCCGCCGCCGGTCCGACAGCCAGCGAGGCGTCGGTGACACGGCCGGTGACGACGATGTCGGCACCCGCCCGCAGCGCCTCGGCGATACCCCACGCACCCAGATACGCATTGGCAGTCAGCGGTATACCGAGCCCGAGTTCGCCTGCGCGATCACGCAGGTCGTCACCGGCGACATAAGCAACCTCGATGGAAACGCCGATTCGCTGCGCGAGGGTAGTAATTTCCTGCGCCAGGCCTGCGGGATTGAGTCCGCCAGCGTTGGTGACGATGCGAACGCCCTTGTCGACCGCCAGCGCCATGCACTGTTCCAGCTGGCGCAGAAACGTTTTGGCGTATCCCGCCCCCGGGTTGCGCATCAGATCCTTGCCGAGGATCAGCATGGTCAGCTCAGCCAGGTAGTCACCGGTGAGAATATCGAGATCGCCGCCGGTGAGCATCTCGTGAAACGCCGACAACCGGTCACCGTAGAAGCCGGAGGCGTTGCCGATCCGGATCGGCGACGGTGTCGGCGTGCCGGTCATGCTTGCCTCCCTGGTAGGCGGCCGGGGCCGGGCGGCCCGGCGAAAGCCTGTGCGATGTCGAGCCATTCGTCAGCGATCGGCCCCTCGGCGAGCAGGGCAAGATCGTCGCGGTGGCAGCGTTGGGTGACGCGTAGGCAGAAGTCCAGCGCAGGTCCGGTTACCCGATCGGGCGCATCCAGCTCGCCCCAAGTCCACAGCTCACCGTCCGGGCCCACCAATTCGACCCGCACGTCACTACCAGGCAGTTGCCGGTTGTTGACGGCGAAGGCGAATCCCCTCGTACGCACGCCGATAGAAGCGACATGACGCAGTCGCACCGTCGGAATACGTTGCACGCCTACGGCATCCGCGATATCCTGACCGTGCGCCCAAGTCTCCATCAGCCGCGCGGTCACCATGGACGCAGCGCTCATCGGTGGCCCCAGCCACGGCAGTTTCGCTCCGGCCGGAACCCGCATCAGCGCCTCAGCCAGTCGCGCCCTGCCTCCACGCCAGTCTTCGAGTAGCTGTCTCGGTGCGGTCTCGGCCCAGTCCCCAGCTATCGCGGATACGTACTTCGCGATGTCGACCGACCCGGCCAGCAACTCCCGCACCTGAGCAGTGAACGCAGCCGGATCGTCCGCCGCTGTGTGCGCGATGCCGTCGGTCCAAGCCAGATGGGCGATTTGGTGCGCGATCGTCCAGCCGGGAGCCGGAGTCGGGGTCTGCCATTGATCAGGCGGCACTTCGGCGACGAGGGCGTCGAGGTCGGCGCTTTCCTCGGCGAGGTCGCGCAGCAGAGAAGAAAGAACGGGCGTCACACCCACCTCCATTAAATTAACTAGCGCTAATATAGATAGTGTTAGGGTCGACGGCAAGAGCGGATTGCCATCAGGAGGGCCATGAACGCGAACAGCGACGTCGACGGCACGGTCGTCGCCAAGCGAGCCCCCGGGCGTCCGCCCGCTACGCACGGGCTCGATACGCGAGAGGTGTTGCTGCGCACCGCATTAGATCTGTTCGCCGCCCGTGGGTACGCGGGGCTGACGGTCGGCGAGATCGCCCGCGCCGCCGGGGTCAGTGTCCCGGTGATCTATCAGCGCTTCGGAAACAAGGCAGGACTGTTCGTCGCTGTTGCCGAGGACGTCTACGAACGCGGCCTACGCCAGCTCGAGGCCGGACTTTCCGGTGCGACCTCGTTCGCCGAGGCCGTCGACCGGGTCCTGCGGGGTTTCAGCGACCTCTACCGCATGGACCGCCGCCTCACCGCCATGGTGCTCACCGTGCTGATCGAGACCGACCGCGACGAGGCTCTTGCGGCCGAATTGCGCCCCACGCTCCGGCGTTTCCGCGCCTTCTTCGATTCGATCGCCGAGCTCGCCCCAGCAGAGTTGGCACCCGATGCGCGCACCCGCCGCGATCTGTCACATGCTCTGGTCACCATGTGCAGCGGCCTTACCAGCGCCGCAGTCACCATCGACAACCCGGCGGATTACGTAGGAATGATCAACGTGATGCGCGCCTTCATCCACCCGCCGCACGGAAGCCGATGACGCCCACCCGGTCGACGAGTGGACTCGACGAGCCGTCCACGGATCATTGCCGCCATCGCGTCAGCGACTACACGAATGCTCGCTGGCTGGCAGCAGCGACCCAGCCACCTACCTCGAGGCACACGACGCACCAGTCATCGAACCCACACGGAGCACCGGGTCACCGCAGCCTGACCTGGCTACGCACGGTCCGGTCATGACGTTGCCTTGGCACCGCCTGAACGTCGCAGGTGACTGAAAAATGTTGGCTGCTAGCGTGTTTCACACCTCGGCGGGCGCGGGCAAATACCGGAGTTGTGCGGGCGTAGCGGCCCGGCGTGTTCGACCGTTCAGGACCGAGCGAGGCTAGGATTCACCTCCGGCCAGAGGCTCGAGGAGCAGATGTCTCACCACATCAACGGTTGCGGCAAAATCCTCGGGACCGGTGTTGTCGGCGATGCTGTTGAGGCCGTTCAAGATGACCGCTAGTGCGCGGTAGAGATGCCGCCCATCCACCTTGTCGATCAATTCTGCAGGCGCACGGGCGGCGAGTTCGTCGGTGAAACCGCGGAATGATTGCAGAACGATGCGTAGTTCACGCGCCAATTCCTCATCGCGACGAGCCTCGATCTGGACCGTGAGAGTCAGCGAGGCCAGGCTCGGGTCACTGGCGTGAATACGCTGCGCGGCATCGAGCACGGCGTTGATCGCCTGCTCGAACCCCGTAGTCGATTCGACCGATTGCCGCAGGTCGGCCAGGAAGCGGCCGTAGACGTCTTCGGCGACTGCGACGAAGAGCCCGTGCTTGCTGCCGAAGTGGTGGTAGAGCACCGGGACGGTCACTCCGACGTCATCGAGGATGTCCTGGATCGCGGTACGCGAATACCCCTTGCGGGCGAACCGAATTCGTCCGGCGTCGAGCAGCGCGCGGCGAGTTCCGTCGGCCGACGGGCGGCGCGGGCGGCGCGCTTGTCGAGTCGGCGCGGAGGGCGATGGCTCCATTGGAACAATGTTATCCAACTCTAGATAATATAGTCACCGCTATAGTATCTTCTAGTTCGATCGCAGAACCGGACGTGGAGATCAATGAGCGCACTTCGACTCGAGACCATGCATTGCACGATCGGCGCCGAGGGCGTGGGGCAGTTGCAGCTGAACCGCCCGGAGGCGCTCAATGCGCAGACACCGCAGATGTGGCTGGACCTGAACGAGATGCTGCGCCGACTGGCTGGCGAGGACCTGCGCTGCCTGATAGTCAGCGGTGAAGGAGGTTCTTTCAGTGCGGGCTTCGACGCGAATGCAATGTCATCGCTGGCCGGCCCGCTCGACACACCCGAGGCACGTGAGCAGCGGCGAGCGGCCGGACTCGAATGGACCGAAGGTTTCGCACGGCTGAGCAATGCACCGTTCGCGACGATCGCGGCCGTGCGCGGGCACGCACTCGGCGCGGGCTTCGAACTCGCCGTGGCGTGCGACCTGCGAGTGACGACGAAAACGGCCAGATTCGCAGCCGCCGGTATCAACTATGGGCTGATCCCCGACACCGGCACCGCCTATTGGTTGCCGCGGCTCGTCGGGCTCGGCAAGGCACGGGAGCTGATCCTCACCGGTGCCGTGATCGACGGGAGCGAAGCCGGCCGAATCGGGTTGGCGGAGTATGTTGTCGACGACGACGATCTGGAATCGGCCGCCACCGCAATCGCTCTGCAGATCGCGGCGCACTCGGCCACCGGAATCCGTGCGGCCAAACGGGTTCTGGTCGCCGGTGCCGAACTGTCGTTCGAGCAGGCGCGCCAGGCCGCGCAGCGGGAACAGGTCGAATGCTACGCGTCGAGCGAATTCGCCAGTGCAGCAAAGCAGTTCGGCGATCGAATGACGGCCGGCCGATGAGCGATCATCCGATCTTCACCGCCGACCACGATGCGCTGCGGGCCAGTGTGCGTGGTCTGCTGGCTCGCGAAGTGACTCCGTACGTCGAGGAGTGGGAGCAGACAACCTTCCCGGACACGGTATTCCGATGCTTGGGAGACGCCGGGCTGCTCGGCCTCGGCAAGCCGGTCGAATACGGCGGCCAGGGCATCGACACTGTCAGTGGTCTGGTCCTGGCCGAGGAGCTGGGCCGGGTCAACAGCGCGGGCGTGGCCATGGGTATCTCGGTGCACACCGATATGGCGATGCCGCCCATCCTCGCGTTCGGCTCGGAACAGCAGAAGAGCGAATGGCTGGTTCCCGCGATCCGCGGGGAGACGATTCTGTGCCTCGGCATCTCCGAACCGGAGGCGGGCTCGGATGTCGCGGCGATCCGGACCACCGCCCGCCGCGACGGCGACGACTACGTCATCTCCGGCTCGAAGATGTTCATCACCAACGGCCTTCGCGCCCATGCGATCGTGCTGCTGACGCGCGAGCCGGACACCGGACACGGATACACCCTGCTGCTGGTACCGATGAGCTTGTCCGGTATCACCCGGGAGCGCCCGCTATCGAAGGTCGGATTGCGGGCATCCGATACCGCAGTGCTCACCTTCGATGCCGTGCGCGTGCCCGCTTCCGCGGTAATCGGCAGTGCTGGTGAGGGTTTCAAGCACATTATGTGGGAACTACAGGGCGAGCGGCTCACCGCCGCCGCGTACTGCGTCGGTGCTGCGGAATGGCTCATCGAGACGGCGCTGCGCTACGCACGAGAACGCCGGGCCTTCGGCAAGCCCATTGCCGAGCACCAGGCAATCCGGCACCGGCTCGCCGAAATGGCGATGGAGCTCGAGGCCGCGCGTCAGCTCGTCTATTCCACCGCGTGGAAGGTCGGCCAAGGCACCTGCGGCGCAGGCGATATCGCCATCGCGAAGCTGTTCGCCACGCGCAGCGCCAGCACCATCGCCGACAGCGCGATGCAGATCCACGGCGGGGCCGGGTGCATGACGGAGTACGGCGTCGAGCGCGCCTGGCGGGACCTGCGAACGTTCCGAATCGGGGCCGGCACCGACGAAATCATGCTCGACATCATCGGCCGAGCAATCGGCCGCACGAAAACGGAGGACCAGCGATGAGCATCAGTTCCGACAGCGAGTTGCGGCAGGCCGACACCGCGACCTCCCGCCATCGCGCTCGCCCGGTGCTGTGGTGGGCGGCAATAGGTATCGCGGCCATGGTGTTGCAGACCTACGTCTACACCCGGTGGATCACCTCCGACCACTTCCGTTCGGTGGGTACCGGAGCAGATCCGGTGCCGCAGTGGGAGAAGATCTGTGCCTGGCTCGAGCAGAGTGCCTTCACCCTCGCGGCGCTCGGCACCGTGGCATGGATCGTGCGCGGGTGCGTCCGTGAACGCCGGATGACCTTCGACGCCAAGCTTTTGCTGGGAACCATGGCGCTGACCTGGCTCGACCCGATCGGCAACATGGTACGCATCTCGTTCTTCATGAACTCGTACTACATCAATCGGGGATCGTGGACGCCGTTCATCCCCGGCTGGATCAGCCCGAACGCCGGTCGGCTACCGGATCCGCTCCTGGTGGAGTTCACCGGATACATGGCCCTGCCGCTGTCCGCCGTTGTCGGTTGCTGGGTGCTGCGCAGTATCGAGAAGCGGTGGCCTGCTATCGGCAAAGTCGGTCTCGTCGTGTCGATTTGGGTGTTCATGATGGTGGCGGTCGTGATCATCCACCAGGTCCTGGTGCAGCATTCGGGCTGGGCCATGTGGACGACACCGCAACGCAACCTGACCGTGTTCGCGGGCACGCGGTGGCAGCTGCCGATCGTTCCGGACGTCATGTTCTGGGGCGCGATGTTCGCCTCCCTCACGCTGCTGCGCCATTTTCGCGCACCGGACGGGCGCAGTTTCGTCGAGCGCGGGGTTGATCGCGTCAATGTCCCTGAGCGTGTCCGTACCGCTCTCGCAACGTTCGCCGTCATCGGTTACACGTCGACCGCGATGCTCGGCTACGCCGTATGCGCGGTTGCGGTGAGCCTGTACCCGGGCGACACCATGCCGGCGCAGGTGCCGAGCTACCTCGTCAATGACATGTGCGGTCCCGGTACCGAATACAACTGCCCGGCCCCGGGTCTGCCGATCGCAGTCGCCGGCCACCCCGACCACGCACCCGTTCGTTGACCGTGGGGGCAGGCGCGGGCCGGGCATCCGGCATGACATCGACATCCGTTGCGAAGGAACAGATCCCAGCCTTGAAGGCGCTGCACGGCACCTTCTCCATCACAGTGCTGTCGAGTGTGGGCACCTTCGGCCGGGCGACGCGCAGTGGCGTGCAGGCGACCGTGGTCGGGGTGACCGATCTGGGACGGCAGCGGTTTCAGTGGCGCGAAATGCTTTCCCAGGCCTGGTTTCTGATCACGGTCACCGCGATTCCCGGTGTGCTGATGGCGGTTCCGTTCGGCGTCGTTGTCTCCGCGCAGGTCGGCAATGTCGTGCATCAGCTCGGCGCGAACTCGCTCATAGGCGCGGCCGGCGGGCTCGGTGTGATCAAGCAGGGAGCTCCGCTGGCCACCGGCTTGCTGCTGGGCGGGGCCGGGGCCGCCGCCATTGCCGCCGACCTGGGCGCGCGCACTATTCGCGAGGAGATCGACGCGCTGCGCGTGATGGGGATCAACCCTGTTCAGCGACTGGTGGTTCCACGCCTGGCGGCCATGCTGATCGTGGCACCGTTGCTGAATATCCTGATCATCTTCGTCGGAGTGCTGTCCGGGTACATCGTGGCCATCGGAGCCTTGGATGTGACCCCCGGCAGCTACTGGCAATCATTCGGTGCTTTCGCCTCGGCCGCCGACGTGTGGGTGTCGATCGCCAAGTCGATCGTCTTCGGCTATCTCGTCGTCGTCATCGCCTGCCAGCGTGGACTCGAGGCGAAGGGCGGGCCGCGCGGCGTCGCCGACGGCGTCAATGCGGCGGTGATTCTCTCGGTCGTGGCGATTGTCGTGGTGAACGTCGTCATCACCCAGCTCGTGGCGCTGTTTCTGCCGGTGCGGGTGGTGTGATGACGGCCAGTTCATTCACGCCGGTCGGTCTGCGGTGGGCAGCACGGCTGCTCCGTCGGATCCGACCGTGGTCGCTGCTGGACGGGTTCGGCTTCACGCTCGCCTTCGTGTGGCAGGTACTGTCGTCGATTCCATTGACGCTCAAGCATTATCGCGCGCAAACCATGGTCACCATCACCGACATGACCTGGGGACGTGGCGCGGTGATCGTCGGCGGCGGCACTGCGGCGGTCATGCTGGTGATGGGTGCGGCGGTCGGCGCATCGACCGGCATCGAAGCCTACAGCGCGCTGGACCTGGTGGGCCTCGGTCAAATCACCGGTGTCATCTCCGCATTCGCCAATACCCGTGAGCTGGCACCGATGGCAGCGGGCATCGGCTTCGCCGCGCAGGCCGGGTGCCGCATGACCGCAGAGATCGGATCCATGCGCATCTCCGAGGAGATCGACGCCATCGAATCGCTCGGGGTGCGGTCGGTGCCGTTCGTGGTCACTACGCGGGTGATCGCCGGAGTGGTCTGCATTGTGCCGACGTTCCTGATCGCGCTGATCGTCAGCTACCTGGCGACCGCGCTGATCATCACCGGCGTGCACGGGGAGCCGGCCGGCGTCTACGAGCACTACTTCGATCAATTCGTGGTCGCCGCGGATATCGTCGCCGCCACCCTCAAAGTGCTCGTCTTCGCGGTCGCGATCATCGTGATCCACTGCTACCAAGGGTTTTTCGCGACCGGCGGACCGGAGGGCGTCGGTGTCGCCTCCGGACGCGCGATCCGCGCCAGCCTGATCGCCATCATCACACTCGACATGATCCTGACCATCGCGCTGTGGGGCTTCAACACCCCCCTGTCGTTCACGGGGTGACCACGATGCCCGCCTTTGGAATGCCCGGAGTCGCCGTCAGCCCGCGCGGCGCACGGCTCGTCGGCATGATCGCCGCCGTGCTCGCGACCGCTGGGGTCCTCGCGTGGCGCGTCGCGCCGGTCGAGCGCGCCGCCGACTCCCTCTCGGTCACGCTGTTGACCGAAAAGGTCGGCGACGGGGTCGAACCCGGTATCGATGTCCGCCTCGACGGAGTCAAGGTAGGCCGCATCGATTCGATCAGCGCAACGGACGGCAACCGACAGCGAATGATATTGCGGCTCGACCGGACTCAGCTGTTCGGTCTCACCGATACCCTCGACATCGCCTACACACCGGGCAACCTGTTCGGCATCAGCGAACTCGTGTTGAAGCCCGGCGCCGGCGGTGCGATCCTCGCCGACAACGCACAGGTCGATCTCACCGGTAGCGGGGCGGGCCGGGTCGTCGATGCGACGATCTCCACGTTGCTGCAGTCGATCGGGCAACTCGCCAACGGGGTGCTGACCCCGAAGCTGACCGCACTGCTGAGCCAGATTGCTACCGATGCAAAGGCTTTCACCCCGTTACTGCAAGCGATCGTGGTGCTGGCGACAACGGTCGCCGATACGCAGCAGCTCCCGTCCGCATTCCTGCTCGAACAGTACGGCTCGGCACTGAGTGGGCTGCCTCCCACCGTGGACGGCCTGCTCCGTGTGGTCGATGCCCTCTACAACAGTCCGGAACTGAAGGACGATACGGATCGCACACGATTTGACGCGAGCGTTGTCCTGGTGCGCGACAACATCATTGCAGCGCTGCCGCCACTACTGTCCACCGCACAGCATCACTTCGATGGCTACACCCACGCACTGGCCCCCGTCCTGACCATGGTCGCCCGCGCGCTCCCACCCTCCGACCGGACCAACCGGCAGCTCAGCGACCTGCTCGACGGCCTCAACACCGCCATGCCCGATACCCCGGACGGTCCGGTGCTACGCCTGGATCTTGCCCTGAGCGGCGTCCCTGGATTGGCGCAGCCGCTGCTGCACGGACTCCCCTCGGCGGCATCGGCGGGGACACGATGAAATCCGCACCCGCACTGATCATCCGGCTCGCGATCTTCGGCGTGGCCATGGCCGTCGCACTCACCGCGGTCCTGCACGCCGTCAATCGGCCGGTCGGCGGCGACACCGAGACCTATTCCGCCGAATTCACAGATGCCAATGGGCTTTTCGCGAACAGCGACGTGCGGTTACACGGCGTCGCCGTGGGCAAAGTGCGCACTGTCGAACTACGCGGCAACCATGCGAACGTCACCTTCACGGTGCAAAAGAAGTATCCGGTGTTCGGCGGTGGCACATTTGCCATCCGTTTCGAATCCCTCACCGGCCAGCGGTATCTCGACGTTCGCCAACCCGCCGACCCCGGCGCACGGCTGGCCACGGGCAGCCATATCGGCACCGACCACACGATTCCCTCCTTCGATATCACCACCCTCTTCAATGGCCTACAGCCGGTGCTGGCGCAGCTGACCCCGGAAGATCTGAACCTGCTCGCCACGAGCCTGCTGGCCGTCGTCGACGGCACCGCCACCAGCCTCGGGCCAGCACTGGGCGCAATCGACAAACTCAGCAGCTACGTCACCGACCGACAGGCGATGATATCCACCCTGGTACACAACCTGGGAGTCGTCTCGGACCGGCTGGGCGGCAAATCGGGCCATGCCATCGCTTCGATGTCACAGCTCACATTGCTCTTCGAAACCCTCACCCAGCGGATCACCGGACTGATCGACTTCGCTGCGGCCATTCCGCCCGTCTTGGAACCGGCCGATCACCTACTCGCGACCCTAGGCCTCACCCCGCGCGCTAACCCCGATTTCGACACCGCCCTGCGCAACCTGTTCCCCAACCCGAAAGACACCGCCGACATGCTCAACCAGCTACCCGCACTATTGCAATCGCTGGGTGCGCTCATCCCGCGATCGGCGCAGAATGTAAACCTGTCGTGCGCCAACGGCCCCGCGCCAGCCCCCGAGCTGCTGCAGGTCTTCATCGGTGGCCAGCGGATCACGCTGTGCAAGGGATGATCCGGCGCCTCCGCACCGGGGTGCGCAGCCTGCTCGGACAAATCGCTGGCACCGACACGGTGCCCAGAAACGACCGGGACGCAGCACGATCGGACCTGCGCTGGGGCACCACGGGCATCGTCGCCGTGGTGGTCGTGCTGGCAGCCCTCGGGATCGTGTACACCACCGACCTCGGTGTGCGGACCTACACGGCCGACCTCACGGACGCCGGCTCGGTCCGAGCGGGCGATCCGGTGCGCATCGCCGGCATCACAGTCGGGAAGGTGCGATCGCTGACTCTGAAATCCGATCGCGTCGCCCTGGACTTCACCGTCGACCGCACCATCTTTGTCGGCGCGCAGACCACCCTCGATATCCGGATGCTCACTGTGGTCGGCGGCCACTACGTCGCGCTGACACCGGCCGGTGCACAACCGTTGGGGCGCAAGACGATTCCCGCCGATCACGTCACGCTGCCCTACAGCCTGCCGCGGGCCTTCCAGGATGCGATCACCCCAATTCGCAACATGGACGGTGACGTGCTGCGCCGCAACTTCGCGGCACTGGCGGACTCGATCGACAAGAGCCCCAATGGGATCGGGCAGGCGTTGACGGCCGCGACCACAATCGTCGGGATTCTGGACAAGCAGAGCGCCGACATCTCCCGCGCGTTGACAGTGGCCGAGGATTACGTGTCGGCGATCGAAACCAACAAGCGCCTGGTGGTACGAATGGTGCGCACCCTCGGCATACTCATCACGCTGATCGAGAACAATAAGCTGCACGTCGGAAAGCAACTCGACTTGCTGGCATCGGTCGTCGAGCGGGTGGTTCCCGTCGGGCAAGCCTGGCAGTCCACGCTGAAGCCGATGGCGCAGCCGCTGGCGGATCTCATTCCACGCCTGAGCGATATCAGCACCCGGCTCGGCGAACTGCTCGAGGGATTGCGCGCGTTCGGTGCGCGATTCCAGCCGCTGATCACTGCCCAGGACGGGGTCGCCGTAGATCAATCCGACATCACCATTACCGCCCCCGCCCTGTGCATTCCGGTGCCGGGAAGAACCTGCTGATGCTTCGACGTCTGTTCGGATCCCGCGGGTTCGTCTCGGTGGCCATGATCGCGATACTCATCGCCGTTGCTACGCTCGGCATCCGGCTGGCACAGCCGAGCCAGCAGATGCGCGGCTACTGCGCGCTCATGCCTGACAGCATCGGGTTGTTCACCGACAGCCATGTCACCATCCGCGGCATCCCGTCCGGTCGAGTGACGCGAATCGAACCGGCGGACAAGGGAACTCGCGTCGAGTTCGAGATTCCGGCCGACGAGAAGCTGCCGATTGACGTCGGCGCGACGACCGTATCGGACACGCTTATCGCCAACCGCCGGTTGGCGCTCATCGGCAACCGGCCCGACGGCCCCGGCTGGGAGGCAGGTCGATGCATCACCAAAACCCTGACTCCGAAGAGCCTGAGCCAGACATTCGCGGCGGTGGCGAAACTGGCCGACGAACTCGATGGCGCAAACGATCCCGCCCAGCAGAACCGGCTACTGGCCGGCCTCACCACGATGAACGACGCCACCGTGGGCCGCGGACAGCAGATCAACGACCTCATCCACACCCTCGGCTCCGCGCTGAACGAACCCGATGCCGCCATCGGCCATCTCGGGCAACTGATCGACGCACTCGCATCGCTGGCCCGCAGCGCCGCCAGCGGCTGGGGCGAGGTGGAATCCACAGTAACCGGCCTGCCCGACGCCCTGCACGCCGTCAATACGATGGCCGTGCCACCAATCGTCCAGGTGCTCACCGATATCGGCGATATATTGCCGATGCTCAACGACCTCACGCTCATGTTCGGCGGCCCGCTGCTGCGGCAGCTGGACGCCGCTGATGCGACACTGCTGCTGGCCGGGGCCGGAATCGGTTCACTGCTGGATCTCATCCGAATGGTCCCCTCGATCGCCGCGGCATTCACACACTCCATCGATCCCGCGAACGGCAGGGCCGTAATCGACTACGCGCCGCCGCGGGTGGCGATCCCGGATTCGAGCGCACCCCAGGTGTGCGCCGCGATCAATGCGATCGCGCCGGGACGCTGCACCGACACCACCGACGGCCTCATGAATATACAGATCACCCAACTCGTCCTCGGATCGGTGATACCTCGATGACACACCATGCCCGATCACACCGGGCGATCGCCCTCACCGCCGCGCTCGCGGCGACCCTGCTCGCCGGCGGATGCCGCCTCGATCCCGCCGCGATACCGGTTCCGGGCACAACGGCCGCGGGCGAAAAGTACCGACTGCACATCCAATTCGCGGACGTCCTCAACCTACCGCAGGGAGCGAAAGTCACCGTGAACGGAGTACTCGTCGGCAATCTCGACAGCTTGGACATCGTCACGCCGGCGGCGGACCCCACCGGTCCACGCGACGGCTATGTCCTGGCCACCGTGCAGATATCGGATTCGGTCCGGCTGCCTGCCACAACGACCGCGCAACTACGCCAGTCCACCCCGCTCGGCGATGTGCACATCGCACTCACCACACCATCCGGCGGGACCGCCACCGACCTGGCTCCCGACGCGACGATACCGATCGGGAACACCAAACCCGCGACCCAGATCGAGGACACTCTCGCGGGGCTGGCGACGACCGCAGGCAGTGGTGCGCTCACCAATGTCCAGGACATCGTCCGGCAGCTCAATCAAGTGTTCACCGACAATCCCGCCGAAACCGCCCGAGTATTCGGCGTCATCGGAGGCGATCTCATCGACGTCGCAGACCGATTGCACACCCTCGACGCCCTACTCGACGGGCTACAGGCGAACACCACGATGATCGACGCCGATCGCGACATCCTGGACCGGCTGCTCACCGACTACGGCGTCGAACACGTCACCGCCACAGTGAATTCCGCGGTGCAACTGATCTTCGTATTCAGCGATCTGGGGCCGGTCGCCCGATCCGCGGCCTGGCTCGGGCCGCTGGTCGGCTCACTCGACGCCACCGCCACCGCCTACGTACCCGCCCTGTTCGGCTCCCGGCCGCTGGATCTGTCCTCGCCGTCGAATCTTCGAAAGCTCGTGGACCTCATCCAGACCAAGATTGTTCCATTCGTCCAGCACGGACCGAAGGTGGATATCGTCTCCGCCGAGGTCTCGAGCGTAGCCGTGACGCCTGCCGAGCAGACCGATCAGATCATCGCCATGCTGCGCATGATCGGCGCGGTGCGATGAAGACGAGTTCGGTGTTTTCGCTCGGCGCAATACTTCTCGTGCTTATCAGCGGTATCGGCTATCTGGGATTCGTTGTGCTGCAGATGAATCCGCTCACCGGACACATCACCGCCACCATGACCCTGCCGGGCTCCGGCGGCATCGGGGTCGGCTCACCAGTCCTACTGTCCGGACTCGAGGCCGGCAAGGTGACCTCGGTGCGCAAGATTGCCTCCGGCGTGGAAATTACGCTGCACCTTCAGGATTCGCCGCCGATTCCAGTCGCAAGCACGGTGCGCATCGAGAACCTTTCCGCCCTCGGAGAGCCATACATCGAGTTCGAGGCCGAACGAAACACCGGGCCCTACATTCGCGACAACCAGTCGATCGACACTGGAACCGCCCAGCTGCCCATGACCATTCCGGAAGTGTCGGAGCGCGTCGTGAAGGTACTGCAACAACTCGACCCGAAAACGATCGCCGAGCTGGTCGGTACAGCGGACGTCGCGCTGACCGGAACTGACAATGAGATTCCGCGCCTCGCACGCTCCACCACGCTGCTGGCAGCCACCCTGCTCAGCCGCACCAGTACCATCCGCCAACTGCTCACCGATTTGCAAACGCTCGGCAGCGACATGAACTGGACCGGGCCGTCGCTGGCCGCGGGCGGTCCCGAATGGGCCGACCTCGGCCGACAACTCGCGGACGCGATCGCCGTTACCGCACACAGTTTCGACAAAGGCATCCAGCCAGCCGCCTACCTGCAGCAGGACGGCCTGGTGGCTTTCCTGCACGACCTGACCACCTATCTGGAGAAGATCGGCCCCCGCACCGCCGCTCAGCTGCCCGCGCTGCGCCCGCTGCTGGACAGCGCCCGAGACAGCGCCGCACAACTCGACCTCGGCGCGCTACTCAGCCAGGCACTGAGCACCGTCGGCACCAATAACGCTGTACGGCTGCAAATCCACGTCAAATAAAACACCGGAGAGTACGCAATGACCAGCACCATCATCGACACGGAAACCGAAAACTCCACCAGCTCCGGGGAACCCGATAGTCCTGCGGAGGCAACCACCGAGGGCCGGAACCGGAAGAGCACCAAAGAGGTCCGGCTCTCCACTGTTTACACCGCGGTGGCGGCCGCCGTGCTGATCGCCACAGTCGCACTCTTCGCCGCGCTCTGGTTCTCGGCCCGCAGTGATTTGCGCAACCGCGACGCACACGCCACAGATGACAAACACGCCGAGCAGATCGCCACCGACTACGCGATCGGCGCCTCCACCATCGACAACAAAAACCTCAAAGCGTGGTTCGGCAGACTCGGGACCGGCACCACCCCGCAACTAGCCGCCAAATTCGACGCGACCGCACCGCAACTCGAACAGATCCTGCTACCCCTGCAGTGGACATCGAACGCAACCCCGATCACCGCAGTGGTCACCTCGGAATCAGGCGGCGTCCGCAAGGTAAGCGTCTTCCTCAACGTCACCTCCACCAGCGCGCAAACACCGCAAGGCAGCCAGACCACCGTCACCTACACCGTCACAGTCGACAAGAACGCCGACTGGAAGATCACCGAAGTCGGCGGGCTGGACGCGGCACTCAGGAAATAGTCGCCCGCGCCGGCGATCTGCCAACCATGTGCATTGACAGCGGACCGAAACCGCAAGCACGCCATCTCGTTTAGTCGAGGCCCTCTGTCTGGCCGCGGTGAGCGCGGGCCAGCAGTCGGCGGGCCGAAACCGCGAGTGCCTCGTCGATCATTCGGCCATCTACGGCGATCGCACCGCGGTTCGTTTCATGTGCCGCCCTCAGGGCGTCGATCACGATCTGCGCGTTGGCGGTTTCGGCCGCACTCGGAGTGGAAGCGTCTATGACGGTGTCGATCTGGCGGGGATGGATCACCCACTTGCCATCGAAACCAAGGGCCACCGCATGTTCCACACCCGCAACGAATCCGTCGTCCACAGCGACGCCGAGGTGTGGGCCATCGATCGCAACGAGCCCGGCCGAGCGCGCCGTGGTCAGCACAGCGACTTGCGCATATAACCAGCGGGACGCCCCGAGATCGGGGCTACGCCCGAGCGAGGCGCCGAGATCGGCATAGCCGAGCACAAGTGCACTCGTCCGGCCTGAGGTAACATCAGCGCCTCCGGCCTGACTCGGACCTCGTCCAGGAAGACCGTGAACTGTCCGTCCGGCGAGACCACCGCCGTCGGCAAGGGCTACAGAGTCAGCCCGGGGGCATCGGTGGGCACCAGAACATCGACAGCGGCGAGCGCGAGTTGCCCACGAAGTCCTGGTCGCGCGCGACGATGAGCACCGCGTCGGCCTCGTCGATCGCCGAGATGAAGTACTTGCCGCCCGAGATCACCCAGCCGTCACCGTCCCGTCGAGCGGTGGTGGTCACATTGTGGCTGTTAAAACCTGCGTCCGGCTCGGTGAGCCCGAAGGCCATCTTCTTGGTGCCGTCGGCGATGCCTGGCAGCCAGTCGGCCTTCATCTGCGCCGAACCGTGTGCGGCGAGAATCGAACCACAAATCGCGGGTGAAATCACCGTCAGCAGTAGCGGAATCCCTTTCGCCGCAAGCTCTTCGATGACGATCAGCAATTCGGACAGACCCACGCCGCCCCCACCGTATTCCTCGGGCAGCTGCACACAGTGCAGTCCTGCCTGCCCGAAGTCGGACCAGCTCGTCGACTTTCCCCTCCGCACGCGACCGCTCGAGAAAGTACTCCTGACCGTATTTGGCCGCGATCTTGCCCGCGCTCTCGCGCAGCAGTTTGTGCTCGTCGGTATCGACGACGAATGCGGACACGATGTGCTCACTCTCCGGTGAAGGACGGTTGCCGTTTGGCAAGGAAGCTGTCGATGGCGGCCGGGGCATCGGCTGTCCGGCTTATGCGGCGCAGCGCGGCGGTCTCTTCGGAGAGTGCCTGATCGACGGTGGTGGTCCAGGAGTTGTGCAGCAAACGGCGCATCTCGCCGTAGCTGCGGGTCGCGCCCGCGGCGAGGCGGCGCACGACCGCCTCGGCTTCGACAGCCAATTCGTCCGCGGGGACCACGCGGTTGATCAGCCCCCAGTCGGCGGCGGTGTCGGCATCGATGACCCGGTCTTCGAACAGCATCTCTGCGGCCCGCCGGATCCCGATGAACTTCGGCAGGTACCAGGTGTTCCCCGAGTCGGCGGTGATGCCGATGCGACCGAAGCCGGTAGCGAATTTGGTTCCGGCGGCGGCGAGGGTGATATCGGCCGCGTACAGCAACCCGAGTGCGGCGCCCGCGCACGCCCCATGCACCGCGGTGACGATCGGGACCTCGACGCGGGACAGGATCCGGATGGCCTCGTGACTCAGCAGAGCCATCCTGGTCAGGGTGTCGGGCAGGTCGGCCGCGCCGTCGGAGAACGCTCTGATATCGCCGCCAACGCTGAATACCGGTCCGTTCCCGGTAATCAGCACCGCTCGCAGACTGTCGTCGTTGGCGATCGTCGTCGCCACTTCCAGCAGCGCCAGGCCCATGTCCTTGTTCATGGCGTTGCGGGCATCCGGCCGGTCCAATCGGACGAACCCGATGCCGTCCTCGACGTCGTACGCAATCAATCCCACTACCTCCGTTTAGAATTCAATACAAATTAAAGAAACAAGCATGGTCAAGGAAGATCGAGGAGTCATGACCGAACTGGAGAGCTATTGGACATCCCTCGAATCGCGGTTTCCTACCGCCGGTTCCGGACCGACGCCGCATGTTCGCGGGCGGTCGAGTAGAGATCGCCCGACCGCTCGAGGTCGGGCAACCGGCCGAACGAATGTCGCAGGTATCCGCGGTGGCGGTGAAGCAGGGGAAGTCCGGCCAATTGGCCTTCGTCACGGTACGCGCGAGCACATACGCCAATTCCTCGGTGCGGTAGAGGAAGTTCAACGGGATCGCGACCGCCCCCGCCAGCGCGATGGCGAATTTGACCGGAACGAACTCCGGATAGTTGGCCATCAGCACGCCCACGTGTTCACCCGGCCGAACACCCAGTGCGACAAGACCATCCGCCAGCCGTGCGGCCTGATCGGCGGTCTCGCGGTAGGTGAGAGTGCGGTCGTCGGTGATGACGAGCGGACGATCGCCGTGCTCGTCGGCACAGGCGCCCAGCCAGTCCCCCAGCGCGTAGGGACGCCAGTTCGGGAATCGCTCGATCAGCCGTTGCCGCCGAGTATCGAGATCGCAGGTGCGCACGCCGGTCACCCGATCTCGTCGATGGATTCGTCGAGGATGGCCTCGCGCAGTTTGAACTTCTGGACCTTACCCGACGGTGTCGTCGGCAATTCGGTGGTGACGAACCACCTGCGCGGTGTCTTGAACGGCGCGAGCCGCGTACTCAGGTGCGCCTTCACCGAATCGAGCAGATCCTCGGGCTGTTCGCCGCGTACGACGAGAACCGCAGCGACCGTCTCGCCCCATTTCTCGTGAGGTACGCCGACGACCACGGCCTGCTGCACCGAATCGTGCTCTACCAGTCGCGATTCCACTTCAGCGGGCGCGATGTTCTCACCGCCGCTGATGATCATGTCCTTGAGCCGGCCGGTCAACGTGAGGAAACCACGACTGTCCATCGACCCCAGATCGCCTGTGTGCAACCAGCCATCGGCATCGACGGTGCTCACGGTCGCCGCTGGGTCTCGGTAGTACTCGATCATCTGCTGGTAGCCGCGGGCGCAGATTTCGCCTTCGATCCCCAACGGCGCCACTCCGGTGCCATCGCTATCCGCGATCTTGGTCTCCACCTGGGCGATCGGGCGGCCGACGGTCGCGAGCTGGTCCTCGATCGAATCGGACTTGCGCGTCAGCGTGAGTACCGGTGCGAGTTCGGTCTGTCCGAACAGGTTGTGTACCGAGGCGCTGAAGACTCGTGCCGACCCCTCTATCAGCACACGCGGGACATTCGCGGCCCCGCCGATCACGCTGGTGAATTGTGGTGCGAGGTCTTCGTTTCCACGCACCGTTTCCAGCAAGGCGCTCAGCACCGTCGGTACGAAGAGCAGCACATCGGCATGCTCTGCCTTTGCCCAATCCAGTATGGCTGCCGGGGTGAAGGTTTCGACCAGTAGCGCGGTTCCCGCATTCCAGACAGGACCAAGAGTGCCGATGACACATGCGGCGGTGTGAAACATCGGCAGCGGGTTGAGGAATACCGATCCGGCGGCGACCTCGGCGGCCTCCATCGTCATCTTGGCGACATTCACCAGCGAGCGGTGCCGCAGCAGTACACCTTTCGGATTCCCCGTGGTGCCCGATGTGTACTGCAACATCACCGGCGCATCGGGATCACTCGCCCACGCACCGAATTCAATCGTCGTCTGGCCGGCCGCCTGCCAACGTCCGCGCTCCGACAAGCTGATGCGATGCTCGACGGAGCTCACCTCGGCGACAACAGATTTCGCAACGTCGGCCATGTCGTAGCGCTTGTTCTCATCGGCGTGTATCAACACTGTCGCACCGGAGTGGATCAGCGCATATGCGAGCTCGCCCTGACGCAAGGCCGGGTTGATCGCCACGAGCACGCGCCCCGCCAGTGCCGCACCGAATTCGATGATCGGCCACTCCACGACGTTCGGCGCCCACAGGGCCACGAAGTCACCCGGTGCGGTGATGGCCGCCAGCGCGGATGCGACGCGGAGCGCCTCGTCGTACAGCTGCGCGTAGGTGTATCGGTGTAGTTCGGTGGTGCCATGTGGTGTGCCGACCAGGGCGACGGTGCCGCCATGGTGTTCGGCACGCTCGGCCAGCAGCGAGCCGACGGTGTGATCCGACAGTGGCACACTGTCGTCGCGCGCCCAATAGGACTCGGTGAGGTTACGTTCTGCCGCAAATATCATGTGCGTGCTTCCATCTACTTACCGCGAAACGCGGGGGTTCTCTTCTCCTGGAACGCCGAGACTCCCTCGGCGAAATCTTCGGTGTCGAACAGGCGGACCTGGGCATCGACCTCGTGCTCCAGCATCGCCATCGGATCGCTGGGCCATCGCGTCAGCAGCGACTTCATAGCGGCGATCGCCAATGGCGGTGTATTTTCTGGCCCGCGCCGAGCCGGAGTCGATGCATCTCCTGATCGACGGCGGACTGCTGGTCATCGGCCGAGATGTCGAACACCGCAGCCACCAACTTGGCGCACCGATCGCCGCGCCCCTCGTCGGAGATCCCGTGATAAATACGCCGAGAACTCAATCGGACATGCGACCGCAGCCGTCGACGGTCATGCGGTGAACGGGCATCCCAGACCGCCCGGCGGCGGGGCGAACGAATCCAAACCCATCGCCTGGTACCTCGCTACCAATTGCTCATAACGCCAACGGTTGTAGGCCAGCGGTGAGTACTGCAGCCGCTTGGGCAGGTACCGGTAGGCCAGCGGCAGCAGTGTGGCCGCGACCTGGAACTCGAAGCGGTTCAACCTCGTCCACTCCACCGGCGCCATCTTCCTGACATCGGGATGCATGATCCCGAAAGAACAGATGAAAACGATATGCCCGATGACCGGTCCCACGATCGACCACATCGGCCGCGACACCCTCGGAAGAAACTCCGGAACAGGCGGACTCAGCAAACTCTCGACGACGTTGTCCAGCGTCTTGGTCCGCCGCAACTTGGTTCGCACCATCTCGTCGTAGTGGTGCAGCGCCTCGACGTAGGTGGCCGGAAGCCGCCCTCGCCCAGGCAATTCCAGGCCGGAGAACGCTTCGGTGACGAACTCCCAGAAGAACTGATCGTCCTGCTCGCTCAACTCCTCGCCGGTGATCGGCGTGTATGCGTTGCGCATCATGAAGATGGTGCTGTACAGGATCCAGTTCCACGACTCCGGATTAAGCGCACTGTACCGAATCCCGTTGTACCCCACTCCTTTTACGTCGCGATGCAGTCGCTTGAGCCGTTCGAACTCCACGCTCCGGTCGGGATCTTCGCTCCAGAAGGCGAGTTGGTCGGCGGCGGCCGTGCGGAACGCTCGCTCGAAGGGTGTGAAGCGGATTCGGCCGGTGGATTCCACACCCGCACTCACCGTGGGCAACATCGTCTGGTCGAACAGCGCTGCGGCGAACAACCCCTTCAACACACTGGCGTTGTACCAGCGGAACCGAGCGAACGCCGCCTGTCGTGCGGCCGAATGATCCGCACCGTCATCGCTGTGACCGCCAGCGATTCGATCGGGGCTGCCACTTGGCATCGCGTCCGTCGTCATTGCACTACCTCATCGTTGAGCGCAGGTGCGAACCTACTCAATAGGACAGTATTTGACGATACGTCCTATAGGACAAAATAGGAAGCATTGTCCTGTTTCGGTCGCTCCGGCCCATTCGGAGGCGCTATCCTAGTCCCATGGCTGCCCAGGTCGACGCACTTCCCGCGAGCAGCGCGGTCTCCCCCTCCACCGATGCCACCGCCGACCGCATCCTCGACGCCGCACTCACTCGATTCGCCAGCGCGGGAATTCGAGGCACATCGATGGATGACGTCGCCCGCGAAGCCAAACTCGCCCGCTCAGGGGTGTATCGCTACTTCCGCAGCAAGAACGACCTCATCGAAGCCGCCGTCATGCGCGAACTACAACGATTCCTGCGCGAGTTCGAACACGCCACCGCCGACGCGCACGACCCGACAACCATCGCGGCCGAGGGTTTCGTACTCACGATCAGCTTCGCCACAACCAGCCCCATCCTCGGCGAACTCCTACTCACCGACTCCGACCTACTCCCCTACCTCACGATCAGGGGCGGCTCGATCATCGCCATCGCACGCGCGTTCCTTGTCGACCGACTACGGCGGGAAGCGATCTCACCCGACGACTACGACATCCAGCAGGAAGTAGCAGAAACCGCTGTACGCCTTGCGATGTCGTTCGTTACCAACCGCGACAGCTGCATCGACCTCGACGACGAACAAACCCTGCGCCGCTACGCGGGCCGGGTCGTCGCCCCCATCGCCGCACTACTCACCGAACGGCACTAGCCGTTCATTTCACAGGCCATCCCGTCGGGAGAGGGAGGTGTTCATGGCGTGGCGTAGGGCTGGTCACCCATCACGGGTCGATCGCGGGCACCAACCGAACAACAGTAGCGATTCTCGCCGCCACCGTTCAGGTAAGGGTGCGCGACGAACCCCGAGCAGATCCCGGGCGGCATACACGCTAGTCAATCGTGGTCTGCGATGTCCGTATCGCGGACAATGCCTGAATCGTGTTGTCGGACCCTGCAACAGCCATATTCGAGTCGGATGCAGCGCCGCCCGGTGACCTCTCGATCGCATTCGCGCTTGTCGTGTCTAGTTTACTGGCGCAACCCATTCCGAGATGTTTCAAGTGATCTCGTTATCTGAAGCGACTCTAGGTTGACTGCGTCCAATCACCGTCGCGGTTGGCGAGCGGGTGGGGCTCGGCGTAGGGCGCGATGGCCCACTGGGTATGGCCGAAGTAACTGCCTCCGGTCATCGCCACCCGGCCGTCGCACCAAGGCTGCTGCCGCAGCCAGGCGAGGGTGGTCAGACCGTCGTATTGTTCGGCGGTGAAGGGGCGGAAGTGGCCTCCCCGAACAACAGTCCGTTCAACCGGTCCCGGCCGTAGGGCAGGCGAATGAGCACGACCGGCATAGGGTCCGACGCGTCGACGGGACGATAGAGGTCGCCGAGCAGAGACACCCCGTCCGGCATGGGAACTTCGATATCGCGTCGCACCTTCACCGTGGTCGCCGCGTACGGCAGGCCCAGCATGGCGTCGACGGCACGTCCGACGAGCCTGCTCAATAATCCGTTGTCGTTCATGTCGTGGCCGTCCCGGTGATCGTTGCCGGGCCACCGGGGATCTCATGGTCGGTGAACACAGCGTTGTCGGCGTTGTCGCATATCTGGGCGATGATCTTTTCCCAGAGCGGCTTGGGGATCTCGTGGCCCATGCCGGGGAAGACCGAGAGGGTGGAGTGCTCGATGAGGGCGTGCAGCGCTCTGGATCCGGCTGGGTCGACGAGCTGGTCGGCCGTACCGTGGATGATCGTGGTCGGCACCGTGATCGTCGACAGCAGCTCACTGCGGTCGGCCGAGTTCTCGAATGCTGCCGTCTGGCGGTCGATCCCGGCCGGGTGGTAGCAGCGGTCATACATCTGCCGCCCGAGCTCGAGCAGCCAGACGGTGTCCTGCGGATAAACCGTCGAAGCGCAGGGCTTCTCGTTTTCCACGTACAGCGTGGCTGCGTCTTCGCGGGTCGGGTTTCTCGACGCGGTAAGCCGTTCTCGGATGATGTCGATACCGACGGCGTAGTCGATGCTCGGCGCGGTGTAGACGAGAGCAAGGGAGAGCACCCAGTCGGGGTGGTCCACGGCCAGGTGCTGGGCAATCATGCCGCCCATCGACTGCCCGACGACATGGACCGCTCCGGTGCCGAGCGCCTGCAGCAGACCGACCGCATCGTCGGCCATCTGGGACAGGTCGTACCCGCCCTCGGGGAACTTCTGCGACAGACCGACATCACGGTTGTCGAAGCGCACGACGCGGTACCCGCCCTCGGCCAGTGCCCGGCAGAATTCCGCACGCCAACCGAGCATATGGGCACCGTGCCCCTGGATCAGCACCATCACCGGATGGTGGGGCTCGCCGAACTCGTCGTAATGGATCGAGACGCCACGGGGCGTCGTCACAGTAGGCACGGACAGATCTCCTGGTTGTAGGGAACGTTGCTGCGTCAGCGGACGCTGCGGATGCGCAGCATGAGGATGCCGGAGACAACGGCGCACACGGCACCGAAGGCATAGAGGGTGACGTATCCACCGAGCCAAGTGATGATCGCGCTGGCGACCGCGGCCGACAGCAACTGCGGAAGGCCGGTGGCGACTTGCAGGATCCCCAGATCGCGGCCCGCGCTGTCAGCGTGCGGCAGCACCAGAGACATTACGGCGAGATCGATGGCGACATAGGTGCCGATCGCGGCCCCGATGGACCCGGAAAAGATCAACATCCCGGTCCAGGTCGGGCTGATGACGGGGATGGTCATCGACGCCGCCAGGCCGAGCGCGCTGATGCCGACGAAGAGCTTGCGACGGTCGAAGCGGTCGGCCAGTGAGCCGACAATACTCGCCACAACGATCCACGCGATGATCGTCACGGTCAGCAAAGTACTGACGGCGGCCGCGGCGTCTCCGCCGGGAATGTTCGCCGTCCCGATGTAGTCCTGCAGTATGTAGTACAGATAGCCGTTGACGGTGAAATAGGCCGCAAAGAGCCCGAATCGGCTGAAGAAGGCCAGGCGGAAGTCACGGTGGCCGAAGGCCGCAAGGAAGTATCGGAGTGCTTCGGAGAGGCTGCGCCGCTGCTTCGAGACAGACGCCATCTCGAGTGAGGACGGCTCCCGTGCGCCGAGGAGGAACACGGTCGTGGTCGCGACCACCGCGACACCGAAGACGGCGTAGGCCGCGAACTGGCTCACCCGGCTGGCCAGGTTGACCCCGACGACGATGCCGACCGGAGTCCCCAGCCCGATGACAGCAGAGGCCAGCCCTCGGCGTTCGACGGGTACCCGGTCGGGCAGCATCGCCGTGATCGCGCCCTGGTAGAAGTTCAACGCGAACCACAGCGCGAAAGCGGCAACGAGCAGTCCGACCAGGTTCGAAGCCAGCCCCATGCACCCGGCAAGAACGCCGGAGACAATGGCGGACAAGGCAATCCACGGCGCACGACGCCCGAAGCGCGATCGAGTCCGGTCGGAGACCGAGCCACCGGTGGGGATAGCGATCATCGACGCGATCGCGGCGATCGTTGTGACGAGGGCGAGATTGCCCACCTTCGAGGCCGGGTCCATCGCCTCGACCTGCGCCGGGAGAACCACCGACGAGACACCATTGAACAGCGCGTACATCGCCGTCGTCGCCGGAAACACCATGGTGAGCAGGCGCCCGAGCGCGACGTTGTGGCTGCCGGTAGCGACTGGCCTGGTGGTGGCGGCATCCGCTGCCGTGATCATGTTCGCCGGATCGGCGATTGGGGCGGTAGCCGCCGCAGCGGCGGTGTCAGGCGGCATGGACTCGGTCACGGGCACCTCGGTCGTGTCATATCTGGAGCCACCGCCACGGAGTACAGGTGGCAGCGCGGGGACGTGGTCGATAAACGTCGTCACGCTCCACCGATGAGGTGGTCCTCGACCTTGTGATAGGCTCACTAATACGTATTAGGTACCTGGTAGGACAGTAACGGCCGATTGTGACCAACGCAATAGGCCGACAGCAACCTTTTCGACGGGAGTCGTGTTGCCGCGAGTCACCAGCAAGGACGTCGCCCGCGCAGCCGGGGTGTCACAGACGACAGTGAGCTTCGTGCTCAACGGCCGCGACGAGCACGGTATTTCCGATGAGACTCGCCAGCATGTGGTCGACATGGCCCGACGTCTCGGGTACGTGCCATCAGCCGCAGCTCGGGCGTTACGTGCGGGGCGGAGCGAGGTGGTGGTGTGTCTGGTGCCAGACCTCCCGGTGAGTGAGGCCTTCGAAGTCATGAAGCGTCAACTCAGTGCGGCCATGGGCCGAGACGGATACACCTGCGTCTTCCTGGAGATGGCCAACGTCGCGGGCGGCGATCTGTCCACGGTGTGGAAGCACATCGATCCGGCCGCGGTCATATCCTTTGCCGCGCTGTCGGATATCGACGCCGAGGCACTGCGGTCCGCGGACGTCCCCGTACTCGACGACGTCCTACAACCGGACGGTGCCCAGCTCGAGGGCCTGGACCAGCGGGAGATCGGATATCTGCAGGTCCAACACTTGGCGTCGCGCGGCCACCGCGTCATCGGGTTCGCCGCGATCGCCGACCCGCGCGAGACTCCGTTCTGCCGGCCGCGCATCGCCGGGGCCCGACAAGCCTGCCGTGAGCTTGGATTGACCGAGCCTGCCGTGGCCGTCGTCGATTACTCACCCGCCATCGCACGAGACGCGGTGCTGGCCTGGCGGGCGTCCGACGCTCCGATCACCGCCGTCGCAGCGTTCAACGACCTCGTCGCCATCGCCATTCTCGGCGTGTGTCGTACCGAAGGCATCACCGTGCCCGACGACCTGGCCGTCATCGGCGTGGACGACCTCCCCGCCGCGAACCTCGTCGTCCCGGCCCTGTCTACCGTTTCGATGGATCTGTCGATCCCGGCACGCAACCTCGCCGTACAAGTGCTCGCCCTGATCCGGGGCGAGCCGACGGCGGGCCTTGTCCACAACAGCGAGGTGCTTCGTCTCGTCGAACGTCAGTCTGTCCAGCCTGCACTATTGACGGCAATCGAGTCGTTGGCCCCTGAATGTGGGAAAGCCATCCCAGCCGGTGATGACTCAACCATGAAGCCCGGCAAGAAAATCGGGCCGGTTTAGTCACCTCCTGTGAGCTGAGCGCGAGAAAGATCGAGGCCAATACATAAGTTGTAGCGAATCAAGGGTGACCGTTATCGAATCCGACCCGAAGGAGTCACATGCGAGCACGAATTGTTTTCCCGATACTGGCAGCCATAGTCGTGGCAGCGTGCGGCACATCCACCGACACGGCCGAGCCGAAGGTGCAATCACCCGGAACGCTGATATCCAAGCGTTCCTTGGGCAATCTCGACCCCCAGCTGTCCTCGGCCGTCTCCTCGGCCACCTACATCCGCTACCAATCGACCTCCCCGGCCGGAAAACCGATCGAGGTGTCGGGTGCAGTATTCCTGCCCAACGGTGACGCCCCTGCCGGGGGCTGGCCGCTGATCGCCTTCGCACACGCCACCACCGGCGTCGCCAACGCGTGTGCGCCCACCAGTTTGCCCGCCATGCTCGACTCCGGTCCCGCGGTGGCACAGATACTGGCCGGGCATCGCGCCGTGGTGATGACCAACTATCAGGGTCTCGACGGCCCGGGCAACGCGCCGTATATAGACTCCCTATCCTCGGGCTACGACGTGCTGAACGCGGTGCGCGCCGCACGCGCCACCGGCCAGCCGCTGGCCCAGGACACCGTGATCGTCGGCGGCTCCCAGGGCGGGCGCGCCGCGGAATCAGCCGCCGAAACCACGAAATCCTATGCGCCGGAACTGAACATCCGTGGAGTCGTACTGTTGTCCCCGGCGCTGGAACTCCGATTCACCGACGGTATCCGCGCCGGTACGCTCAACGCCCCCGATCAATACCTGATGCTGCCGTATCTGATGGCGGCCGTGCGGTACCACAACCCTGGCTACGGCGACGACCGGGTCCTGCACGGTGATCTGCTCGCCGCCGCACCGCGTCTGGAGAAGCAGTGCACCAACGACACGACCCCCGCCGACGTCGCCGTCGGCACGGCGGCCACTCCCGATGCTGCTCGTTTCGCCGACGACGCGGCCGCACAACCTTTCTCCGACTTCGAATCCCGCAACAACTTGCCGAAGTCAGCCACCACCCTGCCCACCTACATCCTCCGCGGCGATGCCGACGTCCTGGCGAACACCGCGTGGTCCACCGAAGCGATCGCCAAGATGTGTGCCCTCGGTACCCCGGTCCACGACCTGGTCGTCCCGGGCGGCCACGGCGTCCCAGTCAGCGACATTGTCTTCCCGGGCGGCAACGGCGTCCCGGGCAACGTGTCCGGTCAGTGGCTGCGCTGGATCGACGACCTGTTCGCCGGCACCCCCATCACATCGACCTGCCCGCGGTGACCCGTGCATCCGCTCCGCAGCGGGCGCCCATCTCTCGCCCGGCTACTCATGGGCCCTGCCCATCCGGCCGCCCTCCCGCTGACGCTGCCCGCGACCCACATTTCCCATGCCATCGCTGTGCAACACGATCACGCGCTCGGCAGCGCCAAACGATGAGTCAACTCGTTCAGATCGCCCACCCACCTCTAGCCTGCGCCATTCATAGCGATTGAGTTTTCGTCTGCCTCAAATGGCGAAAGGTGCCCTGACCTGCGATAATTCGACTTGTCTAAAGTTGAATTACGCGAGGTGAAGGACACCTTTCTGGTGAGAGATTCTAACGTGGTACCCGCGGCTTGCCGCGGACGGGGACGGGTCGGGTTTGGTCGCGCAGGCGGGGACGCTGCTGCTGGTGCGGACCGCGGAGAAGATCGGCCTGGTCAAAGGCTTGTCGGAAGCGTTGGCGCCGTGGCGGAAACCGCTGTCGACGCACAATCCGGGCAAGATCGTGCTGGACTTGGCGATCGCCGTCGCGGCCGGTGGTGACTTTGCCGCTGATGTGTCGCTGCCACGCACCCAGCCGGGAATATTCGGTCTCGTTGCTTCGGATCCGACGGTGTCGCGGCTGATCACTACTTTGGCAGCGGATGCGCCGAAAGCGTTGTCTGCCATCGCGAAAGCTCGCGCTGACGCGCGGGCCGCAGCATGGAAACGCGCCGGTGAGCATGCCCCCGATCACGGGATCGATGCCGCGAATCCATTGATCATCGATCTGGACGCCACGCTGCTCGATGCTCACTCCGAGAAGGAGAACGCCGCCCCGACCCACAAAAAAGGGGGTCGGGTTCCACCCGTTGTGCGCGTTCATCGACCACGGTCGCGACGGCACCGGTGAACCCGCCGCGATCGCGCTGCGCGCCGGGAACACCGCCGCGGACCACAAAACGGTCCTCGCCGATGCGTTGCAGCAGCTGCCGGGGCAAGTGTCGTGGCGGATCGGCCGAAAGGTGCTGGTGCGCACCGACGCTGGTGGCGGCACCCACGAGTTCATTGACTACTGCCAGGCCCGGCGGGTGCAGTACTCACTCGGGTTCAACTCCGAAGGTGGCTACGCGAACGGATACCTCTGCCGACTGGACATCTCGCTGTACGGAGTGCTATTACCGCGAGGACAGTTTCGGCAGATCGGCGGCGACTCACAATCAGCGGTATGCCGCCCGTGACGTCCCTCGAGCGGCACAACCCGCACTACCACCCAGATGCGGATGTTCGAAGCAATCTGCGGGTTGCGGACCTGCGCAGAGCGGGACGCTGGGAGTGCCAACAAGATTCGCTAGTAGTGCATCCGATGGCAGACTGTACCGGGTTCAGCCTTTGCTGAGTCTGTCTTCACGATCCCGCGCTTATGCCCGTGAAGGCACCGCGCGACACCCACCTCAGACATCTAAGCGACCGCGTCATCCTCGTACCCTCGCTCCATGCAATCCTGGAGTCCAATTCTCATGGGCAGAGATCGAGTAGAACTGGCTCTAGGTCGAGAAGATCGCACTGTCTGGCGATGAAGCGCTCACAGCCATCAACAATGTCCCGAGTCATTCTCTGAACCAAATGTGAACCAAGTAAATCCGGACCGAGCCTCTACTTTTCGAGTCCAACGACACCGAAGAAAATAATGAGAACCCAGGTAAAATATTGGTCGCCGATGTGGTCTAATTACCGCTCTTGACCCGCAACCGCACAGAGGGCTAACCTGCTGCACATGAACACCTACAGTCAGGCTGTAGGTGGGAAAAATGGGTCGAAGTCCCTGATGGCGCACCCTTTTCAAGGCCCCCGTAGTTCGATAACACGGGCTTTCATCACGTCACGAGCCTTCACCGGTTCCGGGGCAATCGCAATCTCGCTCTCATCCCACGGCTTGCTGGTCACCCGTGGGTGTGGAATTGCACGGAGGCGAGCGGTCGAGGAATGCGCCGAGTTCGTCGAGCACCTGCTGCGCCGCTAAGAACACGCAGGCACCGAGGCCGGCCAGGTGGGGTATTCCCGGTCCAACTCCGGCAGGAATTCCGCCCCGACACCGCCGCGACGACGCAAACCCGATCCCAATAGCCCGCTCCTGCGCGAATGGGACGCAATGGCAAGGATCAGGGGTGAACAACACAGCCACGATCGTCACCTACGCGATCTGCGAAGCAGACCAGTAGTGACAGTGAGTGATTCGCCAGGGATCCGCTCCCACCCCGAGGTCGGCCCGCTTCTACTCAAGATCTTTACTCACGGCTTCCTCTTGATGCGGCAGCCAAGAGACTCTCAGTCGTGGTAATCAGGTCATCAGCGAGCCCTGGAACAGCCCCTGATGTCACCACGGTGATGTCAGTCCCCATCGGAATTGTGCTTGTTTTTATGCGATAGTTCCACGAAACCGTCCCCCGCTCGATCATAGAAAGCTGGGGCTCCCCGTCCTCGTCTAAGCGGCACTGCAGGAGCGGCGCGTCTATCAACACAATCGGTAGCACTACCGTGGGGAAGACGAAACCGAATGACTCAATTTCTCGACGAGCACCCGCCGCGGCTTTCACAGCCGACATCATCGCACCGAAGGCAACATCCTCATTCCCGCCGCCATGTGCACGCACGAGCGCGTATCCAAAAGGTTCGTAGCCATCCAGAAGCGGTACATCATCTTCGGGATCAAGACCCTCACTAAGAAGGTGCAATGCACTGTCCGGGGCAACGAACCGGAGAGACCGCCGAATCGCCCTCGTAGACTGACGATTCGTTTCGCCAGTGAATAGAATCCAAGGCTTATCGCGTGCCGACTTGCATTCAATTGTCAACGCTACAGACACACCACGCGAATCTTCACCATCTCGATGCGCCCTGACCAGTACATCGGTCTCACGCTGCTGGCCTGTTTCGACATCCACGTAGTAGTAGCCCAGCACCGCCCAGATATCCCTCGACTGAAACTCGCGTGCTGTGCGCATTTCCAGGGGATATCCCTGGCTTCGCAACCACTTAGCGACACTTTCGATCAACCCTTGGGATTCAGTCATGCACGCCCTCCCCAACTAGTCACCTTGTCCGACAACGGTATGTGAAATTCTTGGACCTGACCCCTCTTGCCGAGCAGGGTAACCCGTACGAGTCGGTCCAGAGTCAGATCTGATCAAGGCGTTGGCTGAGGCCGACGACTGGCACCAACCGACCGGCCATAGGCGAGTTGCTGAGTCGGCCTGCTCGGCCACTCGCGAGATGCGCCACGGGCACGCTTGCCCCAGAGTTGACCGCTCATTGCCATCCATCGCTGGACACTCAATATTCGTTCGCGTTCTCAGCGTGTCGACACGCAGCAACGGCCCGGATCCACCGACCACCCTGGGACTGAGATCGACCCGCTTGCCGCATCGGCGTACCTTGAGGGTCTTGTCCAAATCGCACAGCTTTGGTCCTACCTGCGTGGGGCGTCCCGCGATGAATATGCCGCTTCCGCGCACATGTCCGACCGCACAACTATTTGCCAGCAGATTGCTATGCCGCGAACCCCTCCGGCGCGTCGCACACCGACACGCCGAAGGCTGCACGATCGTCGCGAATGTTTTCGCGAACGAATTCAGGCTGATCTTACGTGATCTGCTCGGACGCCCCGTGATTCAGTCACCGCTCGACCAACCGAAAAAACACGTCTTCACCAGCGAAAGAGCTCCACATACTCGCCCCAGAGCCTGTAGACGTTCGAGCGCTACTGCATCAACTCCATCTCGTTGCGCCTGCAGCCTGCGGAGGGTTCCACCAGCTAGAACACCGGGGCTCGGTCGCAATCTCGCTCCCATCCCACGGTTTGCCGGTCACCCTCAGTGATGGAATTGCTCGGGGGCGAGTGGTCGAGGAATGCGGCGAGTTCGTCGAGCACCTGCTGGGCCGGTAGGAACACGCAGGCGCCGGGGCCGATGATCTCACGCGCCACCGGGAGCAGGGTTCGATAAGCGTCGGCGGCTACGTCGCGTTCACCGACGTGCACCGCGGCCAGCCCGTTGAGGGCAACGTCGAGTTCGTAGGTGGCGTCCAGCGGAGGCGGTGGCGCCGTACGCAACAGGTGCCGGGCGCGGTCGTGCTCTCCGGCCAGGGCCAGGGTGAGCGCGAATCGCGGCGCCGAGGCAGGCCAGGTGGGGTAATCCCGGACCAACTCCGGCAGGAATTCCGCGGCCCGGCCCGCTCGATAGGCCCGGCACCAATCGATGGTCACCATCAGCTTGTCCGCGCGCTGAACACCGGCCTTCTCCAAGCTCACCGCGCCGGTCCGGTAGGCAGCGCTCACCTCGGTCTCGGGTGCGCCGGCCAGCTCGAGCAGCATCGCCCGATGCCAGAGCACCCGGGCCGCGCTGGGCGGATGGTCGTAGCGCCCCGAATGTCTGGCCAGCTCGGCGATCGTCGATTCCACTTCGGCCAGGTCACCGCCTCGCTCGGCGGTGTAGATCTGCCACAGCAGGCCGAGCCGTTCGGACGCGACGAGATGATGTTCCCTGGCGAGTTCGACGAGTTCGGCGGCCACTGCGGCGCGCTCGTCGAGTTTGCCGGGCACGCAGAAGGCCTGGGTGTGGGCCGCGATCAGCACCTCGACGCGGGTTTCCGGGGAGAGTTCGATGCGCTCGGCGATCGCCATCGCCGCCGCGGCGGCCTGCCTGCCACGGTCGGACGGGTCGCCATAGCACTTGCCTGCGAGTTTCGTCAGCAACAGTGCGCGTAAGTCGCTGTCGCCCTCGGGTAACGCGCGCAGGTTCTGCTCCAGGAATTCGACCACCCGCTGTAGGTGCGCACGATTCTGCGGATTGACCCGCCGCTCGGCCAGCAGCGGGTTGGCCGGGTCGGCGGACACCATGATCCGGGCGGTCAGCGCGGGATCACCCAGTGCCCCCAGCGGTTCCACCGCCTCGGCCTGCAACTCCCGCATCGCCTCCCGGTGGCCCAAATAGGCGTGCGCCTCAATCAATTCCGCGATCAAGGTCAGCCGTTCGTGGGTCGTGGCACCGAATCGGTCCACCAGGGTCACGGCGGCGTTGCGCAGGCGTTCGGCCTCGGTATAGGCGAATCGGGCGGCGGCCTGATCGGCTGCCGCCCGCGCGTAGCGAACCGCGGACGCGGCGGATTCCGCAGTCGGGGCGTGCAGGTGATGGCGGGCAAGTGCGGCAAAGTTGTTGGGCTGCAAGCGTTCCAGCGCGGCCGCTGCCTGCCGGTGCCACAGCACCCGGCGCGGGGTCGAGATGCCGGCGTAGACGGCCTCGTGCATCAGGGCATGGGTGAAGCGCACGGTGCCGTCCACCGCACCGTCGTCGAGGATCCCCGCGCCCAGTCCCACCTCGGTGCCCTCCACCACCGCCTCGTAGTCGGGTTCGGCACCCGTGCCACGGTCCCCGCCGAGCGCGGCGAGCAGTTCGAGATCGACGTGGTCGCCGAGCACTGCGGCCTTGCGTAACAGGATGCGCACCGGTTCCGGCAACCCGGCCAGCCGCAGACCGAGGACATCCAGCACCCCGCCGGGCACCTGGGACACGGCTGCCTGCGGTCCGTCTGTCGCGAGTAGCCGGGCCACCTCCCGCACCAGGAACGGATTGCCCCCGGTGCGGTGGGTGATGCGGGCGGCGAGATCCTCGTCCGCCTCGAGCGCGGCGGTGACCCGCACCAGCGCGGCGACGGCGCCGGCGGCCAGGCCACCGAGTTCGAATCGTTCCGGCTGGTGGGCGGCCAGCCGACCCAGCGCGTCCGCCAGCGGCTCGGGTCGCGGTCCAGGGCGCAGCGTGCCGATCACCAGCAGCGGACGCTCGACGAGCCGGCGGACCACCTCGGCCAACGGGGTCAACGTGTCGGCATCGGCGAAGTGCAGATCCTCCACCACGAGCAGCAGCGGCCCGCGATTCACCACGCATTCGAGGTGTTCGGTCAGCGCGCGGCAGAACCGGAACAAGTTTGCGGTCGCGTTGTCCACACTCGTCGGGGCTTCGGGAGTAGCCTCGCCCAACAATCCGGCCAGTTCCGGAGTGAGCGGATGCTGGGCGCCGAGCTGGTCGAGGATCTCCCGCCACGGCCAGCCGCCGGGCGCGCCGGCCAGCTCCGGACAGCGGGCGAGGCCGATCGCCCAACCATCGACCCGCAACCGGGTCACCAGATGTTCGACCAGGGTGGTTTTGCCGATGCCCGCCGGGCCCTCCACCAGAACCAGTTGCCGGCGCCCCGCACCGGCTGCGGCCGCCAGCCGGGACAGCCGGTCCACCTCGACGGACCGGCCGACCAACGGCTCGTCCACCGATCGGTCGGCCTCGGCGGGTTCGTTCGAGGCGTGCAGGCCGACCATGCTCTGCCGCGGGGTGAGATGGGGCGACTGACTCAGGATGTCGGCTTCGAGCTGCCGCAACCGCGGGCCGGGATCGAGCCCGATCTCCTCGCGCAACACGGTCCGGACCCGCTGCAACGTGGCCAGCGCGTCGTCCTGGCGACCGGATCGATAGAGCGCCAACGCCAGCAGTCGCCAGCCCTCCTCCCGCAGCGGGTGCTCGGCCACATACGTGCTCAGGTCGGGCAGGGCCTCGGCGGGACGACCGAGTTCGAGCAAGGCGGTGGCCTTGCCCTCGAACGCGACCTGCTGGAGTTCGGTCAGCCGGGAGATTTCGGCGCGCGCCCATTCGGTGTCGCTGAACTCAGCGTAGGGCTGACCCCGCCACAGTCGCAGGCCGTGCCGGAACTGGGTCAGCGCGTCCGCCGCCTGATCCCGGGCCAGCAGGTCGGTGGCCTCGTCGGCGAACGCTTCGAATCGCCCGGCGTCGACGGAGTTCGACTCGGCCCGCAGCACGTAGCCCGATGCGGCGGTGACCAGGACTTTCGCTGGCGTCCTCGGCAACCGGCCGGGTTCGAGGGCCTGGCGCAGATGGAACACGAGGGTGCGCACGGTCGCGATCGCGTGCCGCGGCGGTTGCTCACCCCAGAGGTCGTCCACCAGCCGCTCCACTGACACCGCTTGCCCGCGGGACAGCAGCAGTCGAGCCAAAACCTCGCGATGCCGGGAACCACCGAGCTCGATGCTGGTCTCGCCATCGCACACCTGGACCGAGCCCAGCACCTGGAACGTGATCATCCTGGTCGCAGCATACGTTCGCGGTCCCCAACCCCAGATAAATGCCACCCAAACCCGGATAAACGCCAGATAAATATCCGTGACGCCGGACTGCCCGAAGCGCCGAAACCACCGTTTATCCCGGTTGGCCAGAGTTGGCCTCACCTTCACCGGATCGGTTCGAACCGGGTCGGGAAACTCAGGAAGGAGTTCGGTGGTTATGCGAGCGACCGCGTTGTTACGCAGTCCGAAAATTTGGGTGTTCACCGTGTATGGCGTCGTGATCGCCGTGGTGCTGACCATGGGTTACCTGGGCGGTGTACTCGATACCGACACCCCGGCGCAGCGGGTGCCGATCGCCTGGGTCGACGCCGACACCGGGGTCGGCGCCCAACGCGACGGCGCGCAGCTCGACGAGCAGGTGTTCAGCGGATCGGCGCAGCACACCGCGCGCTGGATCCGCGCCGACACCGAGGCCGCGGCACGCGAGCTGCTGGCCCGGAACGAGGCTTACGCCGCGGTGGTGATCCCGCCGGAGTTCACCGCCCGGGTCACCGCGTTGACCACGCCGGGTGCGAACGCCGCCCCGGTACCCGTCACGGTGCTGAGCAACCCGCTGGCCGGACCGGCCGCCAGCGGCACCGCCGTCGGGGTGGCCGCGGCCGTATTGAGCCGGCTGTCCCAGCAACTGGGCGCTGGGCTGACGCCGGCCGGTCTCGCTTCCGCACCGGGACTGCTGAGCGACCCGGTGAAGGTCGTAGTGACCCCCGCGACCTCGGTGCCGACGCACAGCGCGGGTGGGATGGCGGCGTTCTACTACGCGCTGGTGTTGATCCTGACCGGGTTCCTGCTCGCCCAGCTGCTGCATTCCGGCGTGGACGGCGCGTTGGGCTTCGCACCGCGCGAGTTC
This sequence comes from Nocardia sp. NPDC050175, assembly GCF_044459885.1. NCBI lineage: Bacteria > Bacillati > Actinomycetota > Actinomycetes > Mycobacteriales > Nocardiaceae > Nocardia > Nocardia sp. NPDC050175. The sequence continues at coordinate 188,289 of NZ_JBITJI010000003.1, read as the reverse complement.
CTGCATCGGCGCTCGACCCGGGCGCCGCTACCGATCGACCGTGTGCACACCCTGCTGGTCAAGATCGGGGTGCTGGCCGGGTGCGCGGTGATCGCGGCCACGGTGATCGAGGCACTCGCGGTCCTCGGGCTGGGGATGCCCGCCGCGCATCCGCTCGGGCTGTGGTTGTTCTCCGTGCTTGCGGTGTTCACCGCCGGGGTGGTTCCGCTGGCGCTGCTGGCCGTGATCGGCGCGCCCGGCGCGCTGGTGGCGACTGTGGTGCTTGTGGTGTTCGGGGTCCCCTCCTCGGGCGGGGCCTATCCGCCGGAACTGCAACCCGCGGTGTTCCGCTGGCTCGGTGACGTGCTGCCGATGCGCCACATCACCGACGCCGCCCGTGACCTGATCTTCCCGACCAGCTCGTTCCACCTGACCGGCGCGGTGGTCGCCGTCTCGCTGTGGCTGGTATTCAGCCTCGCCTTTGGACTCGGCGCCACCGCCTTCTACGACCGCACCGGCCGGGGGCGGGTCAGCGCGCACGAACGTTCCTGGCAACCCGCCTGACCTTCTTCATTACTCGAATTCATCACTGCCACAAGGAGAACCATCATGACCACACCATTGGCCCTGACCAGCGCGCTTGGCTCGGTGTCCAAGACCGGCCGCTGGCAGGTCCCCGCGCAGATCGACGCGACCTCGACGATGGGCTCGGTGTTACTGGACTTCACCGCAGCCGACTGCCCGCACGCCGAGGTCGACGTGCACGTCAACTGCCAAGCCGGACGGATCACCCTCGTCGTCCCCGACGGATGGGGTGTCGACACCAGCGCGTTGACCGCCAACGGCGCCGGCGTCGACGTCACCGTGGGCGGCGCTGCCGAACCCGGCCTGCCCCTGCTGAAGATCACCGGCCAGGTCACCTGGGGCCGACTGCTCATCACCGGCCCGGACCAGCTCCGGACCCGCCAGGACGAGCGATCCGAGCGCCACCAGCGGCACGAGCAGCACCGCGCCGAACGGGCGCTGCGCCGCGAACACCGTCACCACTGACCGACGATCCACGCCCCGCCCTCATCAACCAGATCCACACCACCACAACCCAATTCAGTTCGAGGAGTCAACATCATGAACAGGTCCACCGTCGTCCTGGTCCACGGCGCGTTCGCCGACGCCACCAGCACCTGGAACACCATCGCGGGTGTGCTCATCCAGCGCGGTCATCCCGTGGTCGCCGTCGCCAATCCGCTGCGCGGCCTGCACCACGACGCCGAATACCTGCGCGCCGTCCTGGCCACCATCCCCGGCCCGATCACCCTGGTCGGCCACTCCTACGGCGGCGCGGTCATCACCGAGGCGGCGACCGGGGTCGATCAGGTCAGCGCGCTGGTCTACATCGCCGCCTTCGCCCCTGACGAGGGCGAATCGGCCGGCCAGCTCGACGAGAAGTTCGGCGGCCGCGCCCAGCAGATCTCCCAGGCCCGACCGCTGCCCGGCCCGGCACCGCTGCACGGCCCGCCGCACATCGAACTCAGCATCGTCGCGGCCCACTACCGCGATGCCTTCGCCCCCGACACCGACCCGGAGACCGCGGCCGTCCTCGCCGCCACCCAACGCCCGCTCGCGCTGGCCGCGATGCTCGAACCCGCCGGGCCCCCGGCCTGGAAGACGCTGCCCAGCTACTTCGCCATCTCCACCCGCGACCAGATGATCCCCACCGACGGACAACGCAACATGGCCGAGCGCATGGACGCCATCACCATCGACCTCGACGCCGGCCACGCCTCCCCGCTCAGCCACCCGCACCCCATCGCCGATCTCATCTCCACCGCCTCCGCCGCCTGACCCATCGACATTCCCGTCCGGGGCGGACCGACATCCGCCCCGGACGGCACCGGCATCCCGGCACCACCCCGAAAGGACCAGCCATGCGAATCCACGCCGGAGTCGGCCCAGCGTCAGATCTGATCAAGGCGGTGACCGAGGCCGACGACTGGCACCATCCGAAGGCCATCGGCGAGTTGCTGAATCGGCCTGCTCGACCACTCGCGAGACGCGCCACGGGCACGCTTGCCCCCAGAGTTGACGCTCATTGCCAATCCATCGCTGGACACTCAATATTCGTCCGCGTTCTCAGCGGGTCGACACGCAGCAACGGCCCGGATTCACCGACCACCCTGGGACTGAAATCGACCCAGATGTTCGAGCGCTACTTCCATCTCCCTGCGCCTGCTCCCTGCAGAGGTTTCTACCAGCTAGGACACCGCGCTCAGGGTAGGGCGTTGATGAGCTTGTCGAGCTCGACCCGGGGCCCGGTGAAGAAGGGGACCTCTTCGCGGACGTGCAGGCGGGCCTCGGTGGCGCGCAGGTCGCGCATGAGGTCGACGATGCGGTGCAGTTCGGGGGCCTCGAAGGCGAGGATCCACTCGTAGTCGCCGAGGGCGAACGAGCTGACCGTGTTGGCGCGCACGTCCGGGTAGCCGCGGGCGGCCTTGCCGTGGTCGGCGAGCATCTTGCGACGCTCCTCGTCGGGCAGCAGGTACCACTCGTAGGAGCGGACGAACGGGTACACGCAGATGTAATTGCCCGGCTCTTCACCGGTCAAGAAAGCCGGAAGGTGGCTCTTGTTGAACTCGGCGGGCCGATGTAGTGCCGCGTTGCTCCACACCGGATCGCTCGCGCGACCCAACTCGGTGGTGCGACGGAAGTCCGCGTAGGCGGACTGCAGGTCCTCGATGCGCTCGGCGTGCGTCCAGATCATGAAGTCGGCATCGGCGCGCATCCCTGCCACGTCGTACACACCGCGAACCACCACGTCACGATCCGCGAGCCCCTCGAAGAACGCCCGTGCCTCCTTGATCGCCGCCGCCCGTTCATCACCGAGCACCCCCGGCTGCACCTGGAACACGGAGAACATCAGGTAGCGAATAGTCGAGTTGAGTTCCTGATAATCGAGTCGCGCCATGCCACCTATCGTGCCACTCGGGGGAACATGAACGTTTCGCGGTGTGGGTGGTGTGCACCACGCGCTCATCCACCGGGGATGCGACGGATTCGACAGACGACGGCGTCGTCGGGCGGCGTCGGCCCCGTTGACGACTGCGGAAGGGCGCGCCTGCAATAGCGCGAGCGAATCAGGTTGCGGCAGCGGCGATGTGGTGGGCGGCGGCGTTGCCGGAGGCGACGCAGGCTGGGACGCCGACGCCGTGGAGGTAAGCGCCTGCGAGGGCCAAGCCGTCGAGCGGGGCAACTGCTGATTCGATGGCGGCGATGCGGTCGGTGTGGCCGGGGGCGTACTGGGCCAGGCCGCCGCGCCAACGTTGGACGACGGCGGAGGTCGGCTCGATGGCGACGCCGGTGACGGTCGCCAAGTCTTCTGCGGCGGCGGTGATCAGGTCGGCGTCGGACCAGGACAGGGTGGAGTCGTCGCCGAACTTGCCGAACGATGCTCGGACCAAGGCGGTTTCGCGTTCGGCGAGGTGGGTCCATTTGCGGCTGGACAACGTGAAGGCCTTGGCACGCAACGGTTCACCGGTGGCGACCAGGATGCCAGAATTCTGTGGGAGCGCGGTGTCGCGTGGCAGGGCAAGCGCGACAACGACCGACGAAGACAACTCGATACCGGACAGCGGCGCGGCGACGTTCGGTGCGACCGTGCCGAGCAGGCGGGCGGTCACGGGTGCGGGCGTGGCAAGTACCACCGCATCGACCGCGCCGATCGGGTCGACGACCCAGCCGCGCATCCCACGAGCAAGCCGCGTCGCCGGTGTCGCGGTGACGAACTTCGCACCCGAGCGCGCCGCCAACGCCTCCAGCAACACCTGATATCCGTCACGAAGACCACCGAATACCGGGGCGTCCGACGGCGGCGGCAGCGCGACCGACACCGCATGGGTAAGGCTGGGCGCACCATCGTCCAACGCAGCAGCCAAGGTGGGCAGCGACGCACGCACCCCAATCGAACGGGAACTCCCCGCGTACACCCCACCGAGCAACGGATCCACACTCCGCTCGGCAACCTGCACCCCGAACCGTTCGGCGACCAAGCGATACACATCGACATCCGCGCCAGGCTCCCAAGCCAACGGCCGCCGCGACTCCCCCGCAATCCGCTCGACCGTCTCCGCGTCGACCAGCCCTCGCATCGACTCGGCATCCGCCGGTATCCCCATCAACGTCCGAGCAGGCAACGCATGCCCCACCCCACCCGACCACACCAGCGGCCGCAACCCAGCGGGCGTCACCAGCTGCGTCTCCAGCCCCACCTCTCGCAGCAACTCCGGCACCTCGGGGCGCCGCCCGACAAACGCCTCCGCCCCCAAATCCAAAGGCTCCCCGGCAACTTCACCGGTATAGAGAATCCCTCCCACTCGCTCGGCCCGATCGAGTACCACGATGTCAGCGTCGCCCCCTAGCAACACCCGCAACCGATACGCAGCAACCAGCCCGCTGATCCCACCACCGACCACCGCGATCCTCATGCCGTCGACGGTATCCCCCACCCCTACCCCACCCGCGGCCGGTCCACTCCCCGCCGAACGTTCATGATCACCGACACCGGTCACGTTCAAGATCATCGGGAACTGGTGCTGGCATCAGCCGACTCGGGTTCCTCATGATCATCTGTCCAGTTTTCGTGAAGTGAGACGCATCGCGTGCAGTCGTGGACGACCGCGCCCGAGCTCGGGCGCGGGGCCGGCAGTCAGAGTTATGCGGTGCCGTTCACGATGATGTCTGCGTGGGCACAGGTGTTGTCGGCTGCGAAGTGGTCGTCTTCGTCGGCCATCCACTGTTCCCAGAGAGATAGGGCGGAGGAGCCGTCGCGTTCGAGGCCGCGGGCTAAGCGCAGGGGCCGTGGGGCGTCGACCCACATCGAAAGCGACAGACGAGGGCGGACAGCGGCGCGGGACGAGGAGACACCCTCGAGCACGACCACGCCGCCTGGGGCGATCTCGTGCCATTCGGCGAGCGCTCGTCGATCCCAGTCGTAGCGCTGGTATCGGGTGAGTGCGTCGCGGCCGAGCGGTTCGAGCACTTGGCTTTCCAGGCGCGGCCACCAATTCAAGGTGTTGTCCCATGAGGCGAAGCTGTCGGTCGGCACCACAGGTGCGTTGAACTCGCGCGCGAGTTGTGCGGCGAGCGTTGACTTTCCGGCTCCGCCCGGGCCGTCGATCGCGATCAATCTGGTCGAACCGAGCCGGGGCTCGCTGGCAGCCACGCGCGCGACGATCTCCGCGAGCACTACAGCTCGTGCACCAACTCGACCAACGCCGTGAGCACCCCGGGATCGGTATCGGGCAGCACACCATGACCGAGGTTGAAGATGTGCCCCTTGGCACCCAACGTGATCGCCTCATCCGCCTCGGCGGCAATACGCCGCGCTTCGGTTTCGACCGCGGCCGAGCCCGCGAAGAGCACCGCCGGATCGAGGTTGCCCTGCAACGCTTTTCCGGGTCCGACCCGACGCACGGCGTCGGTGAGCGGTACCCGCCAGTCGACGCCGACCACATCGGCGCCCGCCTCTCCCATCACGCCGAGCAGTTCGCCGGTGCCGACACCGAAGTGAATCCGCGGCACACCCGCGTCGGCGACCTCGGCGAAGACACGTTCGGAGTGCGGCAGCACGAAGCGCCGATAGTCGGCGAGGGAGAGCGCACCCGCCCAGGAGTCGAACAACTGCACCGCGTCGACGCCGGCCTCGAGTTGGGCCTGCAGGAACGCGATGGTGATGTCGGTGAGCGCACCGAGCAGCGCGTGCCAGGTCTGCGGGTCGGCGTACATCATCGCCTTGGTGCGCTCGTGGTTCTTGCTCGGCCCGCCCTCGACCAGGTACGACGCGAGTGTGAACGGCGCACCCGCGAACCCGATCAGCGGCGTCTCGCCGAGCGCGTCGACCAGCAGCCGCACCCCATCCGCGACCGCACCCACTTCCTCCGGCCGCAGCCGCGGCAGCGCGCGCACATCGTCGACGGTGCGCACCGGCGACGCGACGACCGGCCCGACGCCGGGCACGATATCGAGGTCGATCCCGGCGGCCTTCAGCGGAACGACGATGTCGGAGAACAGGATCGCCGCGTCCACCCCGTGCCTCCGGATCGGCTGCATGGTGATCTCGCACACCAGCTCGGGATCGAAGCAGGATTCCAGCATGCCGACGCCCTTGCGCAGCTCGCGGTATTCGGGCAACGACCGTCCGGCTTGCCGCATGAACCACACCGGACGCCTGCTCGGCGTCGCCCCGGTGGCGGCGGCCAGGAACGGGGCATCGGTCAGACGGCGGCGAGTATGAGTGCTCATCGATCCCCATCGTAAAGGTCCGCGATCGGGCCGAGCGCATGCCGGTGGACACCTCCCGCAAACGCGACACGCCGAAGCGCGCAACGCGCGGAAGCACGGAATGGCCCGCGGACGCCGCAGCAATACAGCGGCGCGCCTCCGACTGTGCCGGGTGCACAAGGTCTACCGTCCCCTTCGTGACACCGCTCGACTTCCGCGACGGCGCCGCAGCGACCGAGGGACCCCATGGCGAGCCAGCTCAATTTCGCGCCGCGGTCGATGCGATGGGCACCGCTACCGTGCACCCTCGGATCGAGCTGGCGCCGATCCGGCCGCCGCAACGTCTGGCTCCTTACTCTTACGCACTCGGTGCTGAGGTAAAACACCCGGAAACCGGTGTCGTGCCGGTCGATTCGGAAGGCGACGCGTTCGGCAGGCTGATCCTGCTGCACGACCCGGACGGTGACGAGGCCTGGCATGGCACGCTGCGGCTGGTCGCCTACATCCAGGCCGACATCGATGCCGCGCTGGCCAACGATCCGCTGCTGCCGGAGGTGGCGTGGAGCTGGCTGGTCGACGCGCTGGAGTCGCGCTCGGAACCGTTCACCGCATTGGGCGGGACTGTGACCTCGACCAGTTCGGTGCGCTACGGCGATATCGCGGGCCCGCCGCGCGCCCATCAGCTCGAGCTGCGCGCCTCGTGGACCGCGATCACCAACGACATGCGCCCGCACGTGGAAGGTTTCTGCGAGGTACTCGCCTACGCGGCCGGTCTCCCACCGGCCGGTATCACCGAGTTGCAGATGCGACCCGACCTGTCGAACGATCAGCGGTAGACCCGGCGGCACGGGAAGACCAGCGGCCGACGCGACGTTGTCACCAAGGAAAGCATCCATCGATTCCGCTGTTGTTCGCCTTCCCGACACACGGAAGCCCGATAGGACGACGACCGCTGCGGCACTGCACGTAAAGTTCAACAACATGTCCGTACCCGACGAATCCGAACCCACCGGCGCGCCACCTTTGCTCGCGCCCGTGGAAGGCGTGCCTCCGGTACTGGACACCGCCGCTGAAATCGCTGCGGCCGCCGCTCGTCTCGCCGCGGGCACCGGCCCGCTCGCCGTCGATGCCGAACGTGCCTCTGGTTTCCGATATTCGGCGCGCGCCTACCTGATTCAGCTCCGCCGCAAGGGTGCGGGCACCTTCCTCATCGATCCGATTCCGGTCGCCGACGCGCTCGCACCGCTGGCCGACGCGATCAACGAGCTGGAATGGGTATTGCATTCGGCGGACCAGGATCTGCCGGGTCTGGCCGAGCTCGGTCTGCGCCCGCAGCGTCTGTTCGATACCGAATTGGGCGGCAGGCTGGCCGGTTTCGAGCGCGTCGGCTTGGCCGCGATGGTGGAGAACCTGCTCGGCCACGCTCTACGCAAGGGGCACGGCGCGGCCGATTGGTCGACCAGGCCGCTGCCCGACGAATGGCTCAATTACGCGGCGCTGGATGTCGAACTGCTGCTGGAGTTGCGCGACGCGGTCGCCGAGGACCTCGAGTCGCAAGGCAAAACCGATTGGGCGGCACAGGAATTCGAGCACGTCCGGACCACCGAGCCGCCCGCGCCGAAGGCCGACCGGTGGCGGCGCACCTCTGGCATCCACAATCTGCGCCGGACCAGGCAGTTGGCCGTGGTCCGCGAACTCTGGACCACCCGCGACACCCTGGCGCGCGCCCGCGATGTCGCGCCCGCGCGCATCCTGCCGGACGCCGCGATCATCGCGGCCGTCACCGCCGACCCGAAGACGATCGCGCAATTGCGCGCATTGCCGGTTTACGGCGGGCCCCGCCAGCGTCGGTACTCCCGGGAGTGGCTGGCGGCCGTCGATCGCGGCCGCACCATGCCGGACAACGACCTACCCCCGCTGACCCAGCCGTTCGACGGCCCGCCCCCGGTGAACCGCTGGGAGCGCCGCGACCCGGCCGCCGCGGCCCGGTTGACTCGCGCGCGCACGGCGATGGGTGAGCTGTCCACCGAGCATTCGATCCCGGTCGAGAACCTGCTCTCACCCGACCTGGTCCGCCGCCTGTGCTGGGACGGACTGCCGGATTACGACCGTGTCCCCGACTCCCCCGACGACCTGGCCGCCGCCATCGACGGCTTCCTGAAGTCGGGCGGTGCCAGGCCCTGGCAGCGTGAGCTGGCCGTGCCGCAGCTGACCGTGGCGCTGACGCCGAAGCCCGCCGAGTAGCTCAAGACGTCACGCTTTCCTGCGCCTGTTTGAAGGTGCGCAGTCCCTCGTCCATCCCGGACTCGAAAGCCTGCGCGAGTTCGGCGGGTAGTACGTCGTGGATCCAGACGAAGCGGCTGTGCCCGTCGCCGTGCGGGAAGACCTGCATGGTCGCGTTGTTGTGCTCCGGTGTCACGCTGCCGCCGATGATCGAGTAGACGAAGCGCTGTTCGTCGTCGTCGATCGTGACGAGCCGTTCGCGCAGTGTCGTGCCGTCGGCGAAGTCGACCACGCGAGTGTCCGGGTCGACGAGCTTGCTGTCGATCGCGTAACCGGGTGCCATCCGGACCGGGCCCGCCGCGAAATCGCGGATGATCGCCCAGATGTCCTCGGCGGGGACCTCGATGATGAGCTCTTTCTTGACCGATGCCATCAGGGGACTCCTTGCGTGGGTTTCCGGTCCTTGATAACTACCGTGAGCTGAACGATAGTTAGCTAACCACCCATCGTCAATAGATAGTTAAGATGGTGGCGTGGCAGGTGAAATCGTCGCGGGTGGGCCCGCGGTATTGCAGCGCATCGTGGACTTCGTCAACACGCGTGGTGCGGACAGCGACGGCCTCGGCACGTCCGAGCAGTTGACGAGCTGGCTGCACACGCACGACCTGCTCCCGGTCTGCGCGCAGGCCAACGGCGATGACCGCGAGCGCGCCGTCTGGCTGCGTGAAGGGCTGCGTGCGCTGCTCGCCGAGAACAATGCCGAACCCGTCACCAGCCCGCGCCCGGACGGCCTCGACCCCACGGCGCGAACAGAACTCGCGACGCTGACCGCCGCGCTCCCCCTGCACCTCGACGTGACCGGCGGCCTACCGCGCTTGGCCCCACAGACCCGCCAGCCCGTCGATTACGCACTGTCCATCCTGCTCGCCGACGTCGCGACCGCCGTCGCCGCCGGCACCTGGCCGCGCCTCAAAGCCTGCCGGGAACCGAGCTGCCGCTGGGCCTTCTACGATCAGTCCCGCAACCACGGTCGCACCTGGTGCTCGATGAACGTGTGCGGCAATCGGGTCAAAGTCCGTGCCTCGCAACGGCGCCGGGCCGCGGGCTAGGCGCTCGACCGGAGCAGGCGCTCGGACACCGCCGCTCGGAAGTGTGGGCAGGTGGTGAAGTCTGTGTGTTCGCAGGCCATGGCGTGTTCGATCATGTCCAGCGAGGCTTGTGCGGTGGCGATGCGCGCCCGCAATTCGTTTCGCTGCCTGCTGAGCACTGTCGAGCGGTCGGGGGTGGTGAGCATGGTGTGGATGTCATCGAGGGTGAACCCGGCTTCCTTGGCGCGCAGGATCACTGCGACACGGAAGATGTCGTCGTCGCGGTAGGTCCGCCGACCCGCCGAATCTCGTTGCGGGGTCAACAGGCCCACGGATTCCCAGTGTCGCAGGACATGCGTCGCCAGGCCGAATCGGGCGGCCACCGCCCCGATGCTGTTCGCCCCGTGGCTTGACTTCATGTCGACATTAAGTCGCACGATGGTCGCCATGTCCACTCTGATCGAGCGCCTCGACGCCGTTGATGCCGCGCCGGGCGCCGCCGAACTCCGCGCCCATTCCTACGACCTGCTGGACCCCGCCGCCAGAGTGGTGGATGTCGGTTGCGGGTCCGGCCGCGCCGTCGCCGAACTGGCCGGGCGAGGTGCTGTTCCGATCGGGATCGATCCGAGCGAGCAGATGATCGATGTCGCGCGAACTCGCTGGCCCACACTGGACTTTCGCCTCGGTACAGCGGAAGCCCTTCCGCTGCCGGATGAATCGGTGTCCGGCTACCGTGCCGACAAGGTCTTCCACGAAATCGCTGACCCGGCAGTGGCATTGGCCGAGGCTCGACGGGTGCTCGCGCCGGGCGGGCGCATCGTCCTCCTCGGCCAGGACTGGGATGCCATCATCATCGACTCCGGCGACCCGGAAACCACCCGCACCGTGGTGCACGCCCGCGCCGACACAATCACCAGCCCTCGCTCCGCGCGGGCCTATCGGAACCTGTTGCTGGCCAGCGGTTTCCAAGACGTCACCGTCGAAGCGCGTACGCCGATCTGCACCGACGACCTGATGCTCCCGATGCTGACCGGCTTGGCCGCAGCTGCAGTCGCCAGCACAAACCTGGACGAGGATCGCGCCGAAGTCTGGGTGGCCGAACAGACCGCGCGCGCCCGGTCGGGCCGACTCCTCTTAGCAGTACCGCTATTCATCGCGGCGGCAACGCGGCGCTGACGTCACCTGTCGTCGTTCACATACCCACGATGGCAACGCGGCAACGCGGCAACGCGGCAACGCGGCAACGCGGCAACGCGGCAACGCGGCAACGCGGCAACGCGGCAACGCGGCAACGCGGCAACGC